>CAADHD010000035.1 GCA_900696575.1 uncultured Bacteroidota bacterium | reverse complement strand
TGAACACTGCCACTCTGCCATCAGGCATTTACTTAGTAGCCGTGTATAAGAAGAACGGAGAGCGACTTTCTGCAAAGGTGATGGTGCAGAGAGAGTGAGGATGCCGTATTTGAAAGAGAAGCAGGAGTAAAGGGGCATGTTTACATTACAATCATTCAGGCGGTTGAAATATATGCAATGCGATTCAATCAAAAAAATGAAAATGCAGCTGGAAAAACGGGGTTGTTAATTATGCCATCCCTTCGGGATTCTGTTCAGCAGGCTTTTGATTTTCTATAATCATACCACCGCTTCGCGGTATTGATTTCGTTATGCAATCAAATCCGTTTTGCGAGTTCAATCACGAAGGGATGAAATGATTGTAGCAAAAGAATTTTCACTATAACAAAACCCCGAAGGGGTGACATAAAACACATCAACGTTTTATCAATTTAACAATGCTGTTTTTAAACCGCACTCCGTATAACCCTGCCGGCAAACTGCAAAGGGTTATCTCCGCATTGCCCGAAGAAATCATTCTGCTCAGCACTAATTCGCCCTGTGCATTATAAATGCTGATTAAATTTTCTGATGCTGATTCAGAAGTGTTGACATACAAAATATCTGTTGCAGGATTCGGATACATCAAAACAGAAGTGTGGCCATCATTCCAATTATTTATAGCTGAGGGTGATGAAAAAATATCTTCAAACGTCTGCGCATATTGATAGGCAGCAGCACATGTGCTTACAGCATCCCAGTTAACCGACCACGTCATCATGCCTCTTAAATCTGGATAGCCGCCTGTCTGCGCTAAGGTGTATGTTCCCGGCTTGGGGCCTGTACCTATCAGATAATTAACAGCTGCTTTTACCGAATCAGGAGAAACATATCCGCCTCCTGCTGCAAGAGCGCATGCCGGTAAGCCAACGGCTACTTTATCTTCCGGCAAACCATAAAACATTCCGCCCGAAGTGCTGAATCCCTGAATGACCGCTTCGGTCATGGCAATGATAAAATCAGTTGTTCCCTGAGTGTAAATATTGCCGTCAATTCCATACATGCTGCCGCTGTTGTAAAGCTGCACATGAATGGCAGCCAGCGAATCGCGCAGGGCATGAATAACGGGAAGGTAAGCGCCCCATATTCCTCCATAGGCCGACATACCGCCCTGCACAAAAGCAGTTTCGGGAGCCATAGTCAGTATCAGTTGTTTGCCATGGGTGGTGTAGTAATCGTGCATGATTTGTTTAACGGCATCAATCAGGTTAATGATTTTGGCATCTGTTGGAGCAGCAATGCTTCCCCCGCTTACGGTAACGGAGCTGCCTTCCAGGTCAATGTCTATTCCGTCAAAATTGTATGTATTGATGATTTGGTTCATCCGTGCTATGAAGGTGTCGCGCTCGGATATGTTATCCAGCGAAACCGGAGCAGTGGCTCCGCCAATGCTGATCAATATCTTTTTACCCTGACTTTGCAAAGCCTGCACCTGACTGATGAATGCGGCCGGTGAAATCTGGTCGGGAATGAAAGTCATTTTGTAATCCGACCCCGGTTCAGGAACTGCAAAAGCAATCTGAATCACGTTGTACCGCGAATCTATGTTTGTAAGCGGAATATAAGGAGCATTCGCATCATTCCAGTTATGCCAGTAACCGATGAGGGCAGGAACGGGAAGCTGGGCATTGGAAATTCCGTGAGTAATTGATAATGTGATGCAAAAACAGAATATGAGTTTTTTCATAGTCTCAAATTATTGTTTTATCCTTCCTCCGAACCATTCTATCCGTTAAAAGATTTAAATCCATTTTTCATTCTTTGTTATCATTAATCTTTCCAAAAAATTTCTTCTTCTAAATAAAAAACCGTGTCAATAAAACGGAGAATACCATTTTGGGTAAGTACATTTTCATCATGAAGGTCTTCAACAATAATTCCTAACTTAGGATGGCGATAATCATGATTTCTTAAATTCAGAAAGCCATTCGTTTCCATAAAAGCTTTTACTTTTTCCAAATCGGTTTTTTCTGTAGCTCTTACAAAGGGTTGTGAAACCCAGGCATACAGAATGTTGTCTTTCTCATAAAATCCTTCAAGGATATAGGTTGTATCAGCGAAAAAGTAATTATGTAACAGCAGGCTTATAAAGTAATCAGCCCAGCAGGTGTAATAGATGGAATCATTCAATTTGTAAACAGAAGTTCCGTCTTTCAGATAAACTTTTTGTTCAGCCCCTTCTGAAATGTAGCTTTCAAATGGAATATCAGAAACCCAGAGGTTGTTATCTGAAATTAATTTTTTCAGGATCTGCGTTTCCTGGTTTTTGTAGTGCTTTGTTTTTTCAACCATTTTGCCTGCCTGCGGGCTTCCTCTAAGGTAACAGGCTGCTGTCTGGATGATAGCTCCATGGCCAACCTTGTTCTTTCCTGAAATGATATTTTGTAGCTCATGTTTTATTAATTGCACATGCAAATATATTTATCCATAAGTCATTTTAACAGGGCTAACATTTGTTTTTACCTACCGGTGAATTATTCAGCCCGTTAAACGGATTGAATCCGCGCAGGGAAAAACTCATGGCAGCAGCCCGGTGAATTTTGTCTTCGCCAAAGCGCAGGCGCATGCGGTCCATGGCCTGATAGAGGTTGATGATTTCTTCGCTGTCTTCAAACAAATTAATCTGATGGCCGCCACCCGTCAGATGGCTGAACTTAATGCCGATGAGTCGGATGAGCATCCTGCGGTTAAACAGTTTGCCGAATAATTCTTTTACCTGTTTGATGATGATGTGGTCGCAACTGGTGTAAGGGATGCGGCACTGCATGGTATGCGTATCGAAGTTGCTGTAACGTATTTTCACCGTAATGCATGAAGTGATTTTACGTTCGCTGCGCAGGCGGAAGCAGAGTTTCTCCGTCATGGCAATAAGAATGTGATGCAGGTGCTGCACGTCAATGGTATCCTGCTCAAAGGTTTCTTCGGTGCTTATGCTTTTCTGTTCGTGGTAAGGCTCTACGGGCGAAGTGTCAATGCCGTTGGCTTTTTTCCAGAGAGTGATTCCGTTTTCGCCCAGTACGCGTTCCATCAGCTCTACAGGCATTTCCTGAATGGTTTTCACTTTTTCTACGCCCATGCTGCGCAGCAGCGTGTAGGTCTTTTCGCCTACCATAGGAATTTTGCGCACCGACAGTGGAGCCAGAAAACTTTTTTCGCAGCCAAAGTCCACCTGCATCTGGTTGTTGGGCTTTACCTCATCGGTAGCTACTTTGCTTACGGTTTTGTTGGCGCTCATGCCGAAGGAAATGGGCAGGCCTGTTTCACGGATGATGCGTTGCCGCAGTTCGGTGGCATGTTTGTAACAGCCGAAGAAACGGTCCATGCCCGTAAGGTCAATGTAAAACTCATCAATGCTGCTGCGCTCATACAGCGGCACGCTTTCGCAGATGATTTCATTCACCACATCGGAATGTTTGCTGTACGCATCGTAATCGCCACGGATAATAACGGCTTCGGGGCAGAGGCGTTTGGCCTGTTTGACAGGCATGGCCGAATGCACGCCAAACCTGCGCGCTTCATAACTGCATGCGGCCACAACCCCGCGTTCGCCACCGCCTACAATTACCGGCTTGTTGTTCAGCTCAGGATGCAGCAACCGCGATACGGAAACAAAGAAGCAATCGAGGTCCATGTGAACCACCGTACGCGCAGGCATATTTTTTTTGACCATATTACAATCAACTCAGGGGTGGTAATATAGTCGGTTTTGCGGAAATGAAAGGTTTGGTTGGTTTAAAGCGGAAAGGGCAGGCAAGCATGATAACAGGAAAAGCGTCTATTAAAGGTCTAAAAATTCCCTTTTTTATATTTTAAACTTTTTCGTTTATTTGCTAAAACAAAAACCAAAACCAAAACGTATGAAAACAACTCTGATTACCCCCCCCCCGGAAAGGATTATTCAATTTAAACATCCAACTCTTTCAAAATGGTAAGTACGTTACTTCCATCTTTCTGATGATTTTATCATTCATCCAACCGGCAAAAGCTCAAATCCCCTGTGATGAGCCGTTGGATGTACAAAGCCAAACGAGTTTATGCAGCAATCCAACGCGGCATGTAATAACCAATTTTAATCCGGCTTACAGCAGTTTTTATTCCTGGACTTTCAATCCGACTCCGGTTAATGTAAGCTATTCAGGCGGAGGAGCAGTTGCTGTAGTGGAGTGGCCCAATCTTACGACTCCGGCAACCATCGTTATCACTTACAATGACGGAAACTGTTTGCTTACTGATACGGTTTACGTTCAGCCATGCTGCGACAGGCAATACGACATCTTGCTCGAAGATGTGGTATTGAATCAGAATACTTTTTATACTAATGTAACAGGCACAATCCTCATTCGCGGCTCCATTTATATTGACAACAATTATGTTCTGATATTTGAAAACTGTCCGAATATTTTAGTTGGTCCCGGAGCCAGAATCATTATTAAAACAGGCGAAGTGGCTTACATAAACAGCCATATCCGTAATGGATGCGGAGTAATGTGGCAGGGACATATTTTAAAAGGGGCGCCTAATAATGGTATAAGCGGAATTAAATTTATAGACGGTTCGATAGCCGAAGATGCGATGTTTATGGTTGATGCAAGAGAAAATGCAGCAGTTAAAGTGGAACAGGTAGGCAGTCAGCCGCGCAACAGGTTTTTAAATAATTACACCACCTTCTATGTTCCCCCTGCACCTTCCGCCTTACCGATCAATGCGGTTGACTTCAATCCGTTTGAGGGCTTTGAAATAGACGGCAGCGGGGGATTATCCTTAGCCACCTATCATGGGCAACCACCTATCGGGCCGGTGCCATATGCAGGAATCTGGCTAAACGATCAGTTTTATCTTGAGACTGACAATTCAAACTTAAACACTAAGATGACTTTTAATAATCTTAATGCGGGAATTGTGGCCCGAAGGGCAAATCTTTATATTAAACGTTGTGAATTTACTAACATAACCGGCCATAATTACCATTCGGGTGTTTATAATGGAACGACTTTCGGAACAGGCATCAGTTGTGTGAACGGCTGGGGTGGTTTCAGCGTAACCCAGATTGGCTTTGGTTCAGCTTCTAACAGCTTAACTTCATTCCATACAGTAAGAACGGGTATTTATACGGAGCATACCCGAACAGATATCAGTAGCAATAAAATGGAGTTGATGAGTACCGGTATTCATGTAACCAGAAACAGCTTTTCATTTACAACTTCCATAGCGAATAACTATATTCACTGCCAGTGGCCTGATGGGCGTATTTACGGTATCAGAGCATTATTTAATGATCAAACCAACAATCTTGATATAAGTCAAAATGAGATTGACTTATATGCCGACCCGGTAGAAGGGCCGAACATAGGTATAGAACTGGAAGAATTCAATCAGATGCCCAATACTACTACCGTTAAAAGTAATAAAATACACATGAGAGGCAACACTTATGGAATCCATGCAAGAAATACAAATGTTACACTAATAAGCAACAACGAATCCATCATTTATGATTTCAATTCGGCCAAAAGAGGAATAAATCTTATCAATTGCATCAGGCAAAGAATTATTGAAAATTATTGTCATGGTTTGACCAATAATTATGCAAATGCAGGAACTGTTTTCTCGTATGGTATTTATACCAACAACAGCCCGCGCGGAACCTATGTATGCAATACTACCGAAATATTAAGACGGGGAATTTATTTCCAGAACAACTGTGATCAGACGGATTTCCGCACAAACATCATGGGCCGCTCAAGCCGCGGGTTATTATTATCATCAAATGCAATAATCGGCTTGCAGCCGGATAAAGGAAACAAATGGCCTGCAGGGCCTTCCGGATACTTTAACGGAAATGGTGCAGCGAATAATAATATTCTGAATACTGGTGCAAGTGCATTTTATACTCCTGCTTCTTATGTTTTTACACCTAATCCAATTCCAGGTTTTGGATGGTTTAATAATAACACGGCAATTCCTCCCGAATGCTTGCCGAATGATCCGTTGCCCGATTTATCAGGAGATGAACCTACTCCTGGCGATTCACTTATTGTAGAGGATGAATTAGAATATGAATATGAAGCAGAAGAATGGCAGAACAAAATGACTGTTTATGAAAAAGGACTTGATGAACCTGCTTTTATGAATTCAGCATTTCTATTAGAACAATTCTTTATGGAAAATGAGAATACATCCATAGGATTGAACGCAGCATTTAAAAAACAACTACATGAACTTTCTTCATACTGTACGGCTGAAATGGATGCATTGAGCATACTTATCGGACAGTTAGCTGCAGAAATGAAACAATTAATATTTCACGACAGTCTGCTGTATGCAGGTGGATTAACCTCAACACAAATGGAGCAGCTTAAAACGGAAAAGGACTCTATTATTGATTTAATAAAATTAATGACAATCGATTTTAATGATATAGAGACTTTATTTCGTGCATGCCTCAATAATTCAATCAATGGTATGCAAACGGCAGCTTTGGGACTTCCTGATAATATGGTTTATGAATCAAATCTTAAGCAGGCTGCCGAAATTTATCTTACTTATCTGCTTACGGGGTTAATTCCCTACCCATCAATACAAAGTCTGTATTCGATAGCCTTACAATGTAATTCAGAAGGCGGTCCGGGAGTAGAATTGGCGCGCGGGTTGATTAAGGTTTTCAATAACCAGTTTGATTTTGATGATGAACAATTGTGCGTGGCATCAAGCCGGTGGATTAGCAATGATGAAATTGAAGAAATTGAACGTTCGGATCTTTCATCGCCTTATTCATTAACAGTGGTTGATGATTTATTGACTGTCATTTCATCAGATGAGCACAGTGTGATGGAATCAGTATTTATTACAGATGTGTCGGGCAGAACGTTGGATATAAAAACATCAGCGGGAGCCGGTTATCCGGTATTTAACATTTCAGGTTTAGCGAAAGGATATTATGTTGTAACTATAAAAGGCAAGGAACAATTTTTACATACTTTAAAATTTATCCGCTAACGCATAAACATAAAGCTGTTCTCTATGAGAAGAACTGCTTAATTTGAAAAGATACCGGTTTTATGAACAAATCAAATCTTATTATAAGCAGCATTTGTTTAATAGTATTTTTCAATCAAGCTTCGGGACAATACACATCCAAATGGCTGATAATGGCGGAACCTGTCACTAATGGCCATACAATGTTCTGTTTCAACGGCAATTTTCTTCCGCTAATAATTTATGATACAACACCGTTGCGAGCAAACATGGGATTCACCAATATAACCGATCAGAATGGTAATTTTTTTTATTCTAACGGCTTTACAATATTTTCATCTGATTTGCAACCGGTAATGAATGGAGATTCTTTAGTACCAGTTTTTATTCCCCTATATCAATATCTGGGACATGGTTATAAGCATAATTGCATGATATTACCTAAGCCTTATAATGAGGACTCTTTATTTATATTTTTACATTACGGACGAGATTCAAATGTGTATATTGGTAATATTCTTCAAACTGTAAGCATAAATTTATATTATTCTGTTCTTAATAGCAGTGCAAATAACGGGGAAGGGGAAGTTATTCTGAAATCACAGATGCTGATAAACGATACTCTGGCAAGCGGAAAGTTAAGCGCCTGCCGTCATGCCAATGGCAGAGACTGGTGGATTTTCTGCAGAAAAGCTATGGAGGCAGCATATTACCGGTTTTTACTTACCCCCGATAGCATTATTCCTATGAACAATCAGTCATTCTCTGGTGTTTTGCCGCCATTTCATTCAGTAAATTTCGGAAATTCTAAAAGTATTTTTACACCGGATGGAAACAAGTTCATCCAGTTTGGATCGTTAGGAACACCTGCAGATAATAATATGATCATTTTTGATTTTGACAGATGTAATGGCATTTTATCAAACCCGCTTGAGATATTCATTTTAAATCCTGCACCTTATAATTGGTATAACATTACCTATGGGGCGGCAGTTTCACCAAACAGCCGTTATTTATATGTTGCCACCGGCTGGTTTATCTTTCAATATGATTTAACTGCTTCAAACATTGCCGGCAGCAAGCAGACTGTGGCATTTTACGACAGTACTTACTGTCCGTTAAGTAGTCCTTCACCGTTATATTTTGGAGATATGAAGCTTGCTGATGATAACCGAGTTTATATTTCCTCAGGAGGTTGTTATGCCGATGTAATTCACTATCCGGACTCATCAGCATCAGCCTGCAGTTTAGTGGTTCATAATTTTCAGATTAATTCACCTTTGAACCGACTGAGATTTTTCCCATATCATCCGGATTACCCCCTCGGCCCGTTAAGCGGCTCACCCTGCGATACGCTTACCGGATATCTTGCGCAGCAGATTAACCATGCTTCCATCCGAATTAGCCCGAATCCCGGGCCAGGTTATTTTAAATTGAGTTTGGATGCACCACCCCTTTATGATGCAAGCCCTGAAGCCTGTGTTTATGATATTACCGGCAGGGCGGTGCTGAAGCAAAGAATCAGCGCACAGGTTTCATATCTGGATTTAACCAAGCAGAATGATGGGATTTACCTGCTGCGGGTGGTATTAAAAGGCAGACAATTTAATGCAAAACTGATAAAGCAGTCAGTTGAGTAGCTCGCCTTATTTAAATAATCCGGTTCGTTGACGTTTTAACCCGGAAGCTGCAGGATACTCTTAATTGAAAAAAAATTTTTTCTGCTCCTAAAAGAGTATTTAAAGCTTCTTAATTATTCAAAGCTGCTTTGCATAATCAATCATCCCCTGAAAGTCAACCACCACGGCAGGTTCGTTGCCTACGGTCCAGGCATCGTGGCCGGAGGGCAGCAGTGATACATCACCGGGTTTACAATCGAATTCGGTTCCGTCATCCATTTTTACATGCAGTATTCCGGAGACGTGATACTGGAAATGGGGCGCTTCGCAACTGTGTGTTTTGGCTAACGGTTGCACCGATGTTGCCCATCTCCAGCCGGGTTCAAAAATTGCACGCCCTATGGCAGCGCCTCCAATTTTTATCAGTTCGAGGCGGCCTTTGGGAAATTCGCGCACTTCATCGGGCTTACCGAAATTTTTCCATTCGGCTTTTTTCATTTTGTTCATTGTTTCCATTTTGCTGTGATTTTATGATGCAAAGGAAATCGGCAGGGCATACGGATACCATGTACATTCTTCGTCAAAGCGTGTATAAATTACAATTTCCTGCGGAGCTCCTGCGGAGAAAGGCCTGTATGCTTTTTTATGAAGTGTGAAAAATGAGGCTGATCGTCAAAGTGCAGGTAGTGGGCAATTTCGGAAACGGATTTATCGGTAGAGCCTAACTGAAACTTGGCTTCGAGCAGCAGCATATCATGAATTATCTGCAAGGTGGTGCGGCCATAGGTTTCTTTTACGGCAGATGACAAGTACTTGGAAGATACATGCAGCAATTCTGCATAATCGCTTACGGCATGTTTTTCAATAAAATTCTGCTCCACCAGTTTTCTGAACCGGTTGGCTAATTGTGTGCGCCTGTCTGTATTCTTTTTTAAACCGGTAACATGAGAGCGGTAAACTTCTCTTACGCGGTAAAGCAAAACGAAAATCAGATTGCGCAACAAAAAATCTTTTTCGGCCGAATGGCGCTCATATTCTGAAATGATATTTTTAAAAGCAGACTGAATGACTTCGCTTTCATCATTACTGAGGTTGATGATGTGCGGAGCATCGAAATGGAAATAAGGAAATTCATCCGTCAGCGGTTTAGAGAGCTGGGGTTTGAGGAACTCTGTTTTAAAGTGAATGCAGTATCCTTTGCAGTTACGGATATGATCGCTGGCATACAGCATATTTTCAGGAACAATGACCAAATCGCGGGGATTGAGTTGCAGGTGATCAGCTCCAAGTTTTACATCATGCTCTCCGTCAAGCAACAGATAAATAAGGTTAAACTGCCTGCGCAGTGCAGGAATGGTTTCACAGTTTTTGTGTTTGTCTTCAAGCGTGCCGGGCATGACCATCATATCGAGGTCATACTGCTTTTCATCGCGGTTTATCAACCGCTCAAACATCTCAAGCGAAGAGATATTCAGGATGTCTTTTTTCTTTTGTGTTGATTTTTTCAAAAGGTGTTTGCCATTATTTTTTTTCATACTTCCAGTTCCTTCCTTTTCCTTCGGCAATCCATTCAACGGCTGTAGCGATTCTTTTCAGGCGGGTTTCTTCGCGTTTGGCTCCGGTAATCCATTGCAGGTATTCGCGTTTGTGGGATGGTGCGAATTTTTCGAAAACCGATTTTGCATTTTTGTTTTTGTTCAGCGCTTTGACAAAATCATCGGGTACGGGAATTTCCTTTTTCTCTGATTTTACTTTTTCCAACTTAATACCTTCTTCGTTCAGCTTCATGTGCTGCTTGATAAAGTCAATAAACACTTTATCGGGCGGTAAATCATTAATCAACTTTATACAGCCAAGATTTCCCATGGCTTCTCCGCCACTGTTTTTGCTAACTCTTAAATAATTCTTGGGATCGTTTAGCAGTTTGGTTTTCCAAAATCCTCCGGCACAATGATGCTTAAAGGCTGCCATTCCGAACATGGGGCCTTTGTATTCAAATGAAGGCATACCCCATTTGATGGTTTCGGTTACATCAGAACAAGCCTTGTGAACCAATGCTCGTAACTTTTTAAGAATAGGTTGTGCAAAAGGCTGCGCTTTTTCTATGTAGGCGTCAATGCGTTTGTCTGTGAGCATAAAATTGATTTTATATGAGCAAACTTAATAGAACTTACTTAATTGTCATGCTAAAATGTTTGTGAATAAATCCGGCCTCCGTTTCGTAACAGGAATGCTTTCTTTCTCTTTTTTTACTCACTGAAAAAAATCCATGGCATTAAGCAGGTTCTGGTCAATCATTCTTATCAGCAGTGTGGTTTACATTTTTTATTTGCTGCTTACCGGCCAGTTTTACTCGCTCAATCCGGTAGTGAATGGCTCTCAGAATGACCCGCTGCTAAAGGCTGAATATGATACAACTGTTTTCGCTCAATCGCATCCTGAAGTTTTTTCAGCACTTGTTTCCGGAAAAAAAGAACTGACATCGGAAGGAAAAACCTACCGCCTTACTGATAAGGGAGTGATTGAGGTGTATGAAGGCAAACAATCTGCTGACGGCATTTTCATGACCTGCAAAAACACTATCATGAACCTGTGGTTGCCGCTGATTGGTTATCTCACTTTTTTCTGCGGATTGATGCACCTGCTCAGCGATTCGAATGCAACGGAAAAACTTGCCCGCTGGCTTACGCCCATCTTCTCACGCATATTTCCTGATTTACCGAAAGGCCACCCGGCTTATGGATTCATGACCATGAATTTTGCCGCCAATTTTTTAGGGCTGGATAATGCTGCAACACCGTTTGGCTTAAAGGCAATGGAAAGCATGCAGGAAGTGAACAGGGATAAAAACCGTGCCTCCGACAGCCAGATTATGTTTCTCTGCCTGCATGCTGCCGGATTAACATTATTGCCAACATCCATAATCGGCTATCGTGCTGCAGCGGGAGCGGCCAATCCCAGTGATGTGATGCTGCCTATTATCATCACCTCGTTTATCGGAACAGTGGCTGCTTTGCTTTTTGTAAGCATCCGTCAGCGTATCAATTTGCTGAACGGTGTAATCATCGGAGCTATTTCAGCCGTGAGTGCAGTCATAGGTCTTTTGCTTTTTTACATTGTAAGACTTGAAGGTATTTCCAAAATTCATTTTACCGGAAACCTGAGCAATGCAATTTTATTACTCATCATTCTGATCATTGTGATGTATGCATTCATGAAAGAAAGAGTATTCCGCGAAAAAGGAACAAACCTGTTTGATTCATTTGTTACGGGAGCGAAAGATGGATTTACAACAGGCCTTCGTGTATTGCCTTACATGATTGCTATGCTTGTTGTGCTGAGTATTTTTCGTAATTCAGGACTGATGGAAATTGTAATGAGCGGGCTGGCAGCCGTACTTGGTTTACTGCATGTTGACCGCGAAGTGATTGATGCCATACCGGTAGCATTAATGCGGCCGTTCAGTGCCGGAGGTTCTCGGGGGTTTATGCTTGATGCCATGGCTACCTATGGAGCCGATAGCTTTGCCGGTAGATTGTCATGCCTGTTTCAAGGTGCTGCCGAAACTACTTTTTATGTTATCGCCCTTTACTTCGGGTCGGTAAATGTAAAAGATACCCGTTACACGCTGTGGATTATGCTGCTGGTTGATTTAGTTTGTGTAATTACAGGTATAATTGTTTGCAGTTTGTATTTCTGAAAAGAGGAGTTAGTAAAAAGTAATTTAAAAGGCTGACTTATTTTTGAAACATTAATTGATGAGTGTTTCAAAAACCTTATGAAATATGTCTTTCTGATTTTCTGTGCCTTGAACTCTTTGGTGCTGTCTGCGCAGAATTTGGACAGCATTAAAACGGCTATAGCTTCAGCGAAAGAGGATACCGTGAAGATCAGCTTACTGATTCAGGCGGCTTCCGCAGTGTTAAATAATAATCCGGAACAGGCGTTGAAATGGTCAAATGCTGCTGAGGAAATATCGAGACACATTTCATCAGAGTCAGGCATTGCAAAATCTTTAAAAACAAAAGGAGATTATTATAAGCTGAAAGGGGATTATACAACCGCCATTGAATTCTACAGCAATGCAAGAAACATTTTTGACAAGTTAAATGATGTGCGTTCATCAGCTTCATGCGGAAACAGCATTGCCACTTGTTATTTCGAAACGGGAAGATTTGATGAATGCAAAAAAATTCTTGCAGAAGTTCTTGATCAAGGTAAGCGGTTGAATGATAAGAAAGTTATTGCCGGAGTTTATATGCGGTTGGGAAATGCATTTCGTGAAGAGGGAGACTTCTCAAAATCACTTGAATTTTCATTTAAAGCTGCATCGCTTTTCGAAGAGTTGGATGACAAAAGAGGACTTGCCTCAACTTATAACAATATAGCAATTGATTTTAAAGACCTCAAAGATTTTCAGAATTCGATTAAGTATCATCAGCTTTCGCTTGACATCAAAATGCAATCCGGTGATAAGCGCGGTATAGCCTTCAGTTATTCCAACCTTGGTAATGTTTACCGTAACATGAATGATTTCAAAAGAGCGCTTGCATACCTGAATCAATCCCTTGCTCTGCGAAAAGAAATGGGAGATAAAAAAGGTATTTCGCAGGATTTGCAAAACATCGGTATTGTTTACCGGCATCAGAAAAAATATGATTCTGCATTTAAAAACTACATGCAATCACTTTCTCTTAAAAAGGAGATAGGCGATGCAAAAGGTGAAGCCGTTATTTACTTTAATACTGCACAGTTAATGCTGGATCAGGAAAAAGTAAAAGAGGCGCTTGATTATCTTGATAAATCCGAAACATTAGCCATTGAAGTCAAGTCAAAAGATTTGCTGGCTGATATTTTAGCGCTGCGTTCGCAGGCGATGGAGCAATCAGATAATCAGAAAGAAGCATTGGAAAATCTGAAAAGATCGGTGGCTATTAATGACAGCCTGATGACAGTAGAAAAATCAAAACAGATTGTTGAGTTGCAAACGAAATACGAAACAGAAAAAAAAGACAAGCTGATCATTCAGAAAAATCTTGAACTGGAAAAACAAAGGTCAGAACTGGAAAGAAAAACGCTTTTAACTTATGTTTTTGCGATCAGTGCGGGAGCGTTAATTCTGATTGCATTTTTATTAATCGCTTTTTTCAAACAAAAGCAAAAATTTGAAAAACATAAGGCCATTGAACAAACGCGCACAACCATAGCCAACGACCTTCATGATGACATTGGTGCAACACTGAGCAGCATTAACATTTACAGTCAGCTAGCAAAAGATAATATTGAAAACGGAAGGGGGGAGGCTGCATCATTGATTGAAAAAATCAGTACCACAGCTAAGGAAATGATGAACAGCATGAGTGACGTGATATGGAGTATTAAGCCATCGCAGAACGAAGCGGAGAATCTGGCAGACCGCATCCGTAATGTCGCATCAGAGTTACTGACACCGGCCGGAATTTCTTTTGATTTGACTGAAAGCAACACGGTAAGGCAACCAATATCACTCAGTCACGAAGCCAAAAGAAACATTTTTCTCATAGTCAAGGAATCGCTCAACAATATTGCCAAGTATAGTAAAGCCGATAGCGTGTTGATTGAGTTGAGCGCTTCCGGCAATCGCCTTTCTTTGCATATTAAGGATAATGGCTCGGGATTTATTCTTGAAGACGTAAGAAAGCGGGATAAGGGAAACGGATTGAAAAACATGAAACAAAGAACAGAACTATATAGCGGAACCTTCGAATTGCTTACACTCCCGGGTAAAGGAACTATCGTTAAGGCAGAGTTCAGCATAGATAGAATTACCTATTGAAGCACATCAGCAATAAAAATTTCTTTGCAAACGGTAAATATAAAAAATGAAAATCCGGGTAGCCATATTTGAAGACAATCAGTCAAGGCGCGACAGTCTTCAATTGCTTTTGCAGGCTGATGAGCGTTTTGAATCAGCCGGCATTTTCAGCGATGGCAATAATGCAGCTTTTCATGTGGATCAATCAAAACCTGATGTGATATTGATGGATATTCAAATGCCGGGCACAGATGGCATTGAAGCAGTAAAGCAGATTAAACAAGCGTTTCCTGAAGTGAAAATCATCATGCAAACAGTTTTTGAGGATGATGATAAAGTGTTTGCTGCTTTGCGTGCCGGAGCCGATGGTTATATTCTGAAAAAAGCCGAACCGCAGAAAATAAAGGAAGCAATTACGGATGTTTTTGAAGGAGGTTCACCCATTACTCCGGGTATTGCTGCCAAGGTAATCAGATTTTTTAATCGGTTACCTGATGTGCAAATTACCTCATACGCTGACTTTGACTTAACTGATCGAGAAAAACAAATCCTGCGCTTATTGAGCAACGGTCTTGCCTATAAAATGATTGCCATTGAATGCAACATCAGCCTGTTTACGGTAAAAGCGCACATCCGTAAAATTTACGAGAAGCTGCAGGTGCATTCTGCCACCGAAGCCATTGCCAAAGCCGGCAAATCAGGACTGGCATAGTCCTTTTTCTCTATTGTAACCGAATACTGCTTCAGAGAATTTTGAAGCAAAATCAAAGTTACATCATCATGAAAAAGATTTATCTGTCTCTGCTTTTATCACTGGCATTATCTTTCTATTCACGTGCACAAAAATTCGAATGGCTTTATGCAAACACTACCAACCAGTCATTGGGCTATGAAAATCCTAAAGTTAAAACCGACCCATGGGGCAATACTTTTATTCTGGGAAGATACAACGGCTGGATGGTGCATGGAAATGATTCGCTGCTATCTTTTGGCAATGGCGCGGCTTCTTATTTCCTCACCAAACTGGACCCTTCCGGAAATCGGCTTTGGTCGAAAACATTTTCACCTCACAACTCAGGTATTGAAGATATGTGTATTGACGGAAACGGCTATGTCTATGCAACTATCTATTGCAATGGATTTATAACTTATAATGATGGCGATACATCCTTCACCTTTCCCAATGTGGTATCGCTTAACAAAATCGTATCCTTTGATAATAACGGGAAAGTACGCTGGGGTATTGAATCTCCACAAGGGACATCCTGGCAGCCACTGACGGCATCGCTTCAGGCCAGCGGCTTTTACACCGCAAGCGGAAACAAAGTGTGTAAGATAGATACAACAGGTAGTATTGTCTGGACCAAAACCGCTTCTACCACCGACTTCTACTTCAGAGGTTTGGAATGCAATGACAACGGAACACTGGCTGCTACCGGAGTAACCTTTTGGAATGCAGCAACGGTAACTTTAGATACTGTCTCATTTACAATTGTAAATCCTTCATCAGGCCCCAGTTCTGATATTGCAGTTTTAAGAATGGACACCTCAGGCAGCGTGCACTGGGCACATGTATTGCCGAATTTGTTGAGTGGAAGCACTTACAGTCTTCAACAGCAAATGCTGGTTAACTCCGCATCCGAAATTTATATCCTCTACAATAAACCAAACTCAGTAGTAAATTATGTCTTTGCCAACGATACCATTTTCAATCCTTATTGCCCCACTTGTCAGTATGGGGCAGTACTCAAATTGTCTTCAGGTGGAGTTCCTTTATGGGCATCGGGCGCGGTATATGGCAATTCGCATTTATCGGTAGTTGATTTTATTCTGAATGATAATGAAGACATTATCCTCACCGGTGAAGCAGCTTCCGTTACTTATTTCGGCAATCATGTTTTTAATAATAATTACGGATTAGGTTCTTACCAGACTTTTTATGCAGCAAAAGTTTTAGCGAACGGAAATTATTCCTGGTTCAAAAGTGATTCACGAATCATCGGGCAGTTGGTTTATGATACACCTTATGGAATTGCAAAGGGGCTGAACAACACCTATATCGTTATGGGATCACGGAATCTAGGTTTGGCGCCTGCCTTTCAGCTTGGCTGTTTAAGCGACAGCAATCCCAATGAAGGGTTTTTTGCCGTGAATATCAGTGAAAATACAGAACCGGTGCCGGTGGTAACATTTGAACTTACCCAGTCTGCAAACAAAATTGTAGCAAAAAACACCACACAGAATGCAACTTCTATTTCGTGGAGTTTCGGAGACGGAACACCTGCATCTTCATTAGAAGAACCCTATCATGTTTATGCAGATCCCGGTGTGTATAATCTGTGTCTTAGCGCTTATAATAATTGTGGCATGGGAAGCAAATGTATGCAGGTAGTTGTAAAAGGATTAAGAGCTATAATAACCGATCGGGGAAGCAATGATGGTGTAGTTACGACCGATATTTTTGGTGGTGGGTTTACACCGGCAACAACAGTGCTTCTTAAAAAATCAGGCAATGCTGATATTGTTCCTTATTTCACCCATTATGTTGATCCGGGTAAATTGCAGGTGAGACTGAACCTGATTGGGCAGTCCATAGGCGCATGGGATGTAGAAGTTACTGTTCCGGGCGATACGGTGATGGCGCTGATCAATGGATTTACTGTTGAACCTGCTCAGGATTATTTTTTCGAAATCGTAAATAAAGGAACCACTGCATCAAGGCCAAACCGTTGGTTTCCGTCTCAGTTTCAAATTCACAATAAAACAAGTAAGGATGCAGCCGGAGTAGTTATTCTTTTCAGGGTTGATAACTGGATGAACACTTATATTAATACATCCTTTACTTCTGCTCAGCAAATTCCCTTTCTCAATTCAGGGTATCAATATCTTGTTTCAAATGGTTTGAATACTTCACTTACTGGCTACAACTTTGAAGATACTTCGTTTTATTCTGATATAGGTGCTCTTGTTATTCCACTGATAAAGGCAAATTCATTTTTTGAGATTCCTCTTTATCTTGTCTCATCTATACAGGGGCAGACACCTAAAGTGATGACAGTGAGCGGCACATGGCTTGAACCAGCCTCTCTGCTTGGCACCTACACTCCGTCAAACAACCCATGTTTTGGCGAATATCTTAAAAGAGCTATTGAAAAAACTTTTTCCATATCAGTTCCAGCATCGCAATGGAACAATTGCTTTCCGGCATTGTTTGATTCATTAAAAACGGTTGCATTTAATCAGGCAAACAACCCGGGAAGTAACGCTACCGCATTTTCATTGCCTGCGGGTATTGTTTCCATTCTTTCAAGTATGGCATCATCAGGTTGCATCACAGGAATTCCGCCTGTGTTAACCGAAGCACAAATTAAAACAGTATTTAAATACGCCATGCCTATAATTGCCGACAGTGCAGAATTTTCTGAGCTGAATATTGCCTGCAGTGAAATATCAAGTTTAAGGCAAACTTCAGGGTCATCTGAATTTTCGGAAAACAGGCCGGGGATGGGTGGTCTTTGTCTTATTCCGACATTGGCAGGTTTAGGTGTTGGTGCATTAGGATATATGGCGGGAATGGCGGCAGTAATAGGAGCCGGTGTGGCAGGTGTTGGAATTGTTGGAGGGTTGTTTATTTGTCATATTATTTCGATAAGTATTGATCCTAATGCTATTTCAGGTCTGGGTAATAATGCCGATGATATCTATCTGAAGTCGGGAGTCACCACTTCTTATACAATTAGTTTTGAGAATGCAGATACAGCAACAGCACCTGCACAAGTGGTTATCATTACGGATACACTGGATGCAAACAGATTCGATTTCCGCTCGTTCAGGTTTGGTGATGTAATCATAGGCGAAAATTTGAAATTTAGTTTTGACAGCCCCGATCACTCGCAAATTCAGATTTCATCCCTTGCTCCCGTCTCTAATGACTTTCTTCGAACAGAAGCCGTTTTTGACAGCACATCAGGAGTAATTAAGTGGATTTTCACCACAGTTTCCCCGGTAAATTACCAGCCGGTTACCGGTGCGCTTTCCGGTTTTCTTCCGCCTAATGTAAACGGAACTGAAGGAACCGGTTATGTATCTTATGAAGTTAATTTAAAATCATCTCTGGTTACCGGAGACTCCATCAACAATGTTGCTCAAATATTTTTCGATGAAAATGCCCCAATTACTACTAACAACTGGCTTAATATCATTGATATTGATAAACCGTTAAGCGCTGTAAATGCTTTACCTCCGAATATCAATACAACTTCATTTACAGTATCCTGGGGAGGCAGTGATTTTATTTCCGGCATACACTATTATGACATCTATGTTTCCGAAAATGATCAGCCATGGAAACTCTGGTTAGCTGTAACAGATACGTTTCAATATACTTTCAACGGGGTGAACGGAAGCAAGTATGAATTCATTTCGATCGCAACTGACCGGGCACGGAATGAGGAAGCCCCACCCTTCGACCCGGCTAATAATCCCGATGCAGTAACAACAATAGTATTAGGCATTGAAGAAAACATGCAGAACGGTATGTTGACTTTATTCCCGAATCCGGTAAAGGATGTGTTAGCAGTTTATGGTAAGAACCTATCAGGAAAAATAAGAATTATGGATGCGCTGGGAAGAAATGTTTATCAGAAGGAAATAAATACGGAAGAAAGTCCATTCCTGATCAATACTTCTTCATTCACTGAAGGAGTTTATGTAATAGAACTGCACTCTGTTAAAGGAAGAGTATTTTCAAAATTCATTAAACAATAACTTTCAGTAATATACATCATGAGAATACACATCTATATTTTAATTCTTCTTCTTGGTTTCCCGTTTAAGGGGAAAGGACAAGCTTACTTTCAGAACATGTATGCAGATAGCACCTGGGAAGAATCTACTATGGCGATTTCTCCGGATGCTTACTATCTTATTCAAATGGGTGGAGCGCCTTCATTTGATGCTAAATTGATGAAAGTAGATCTTTCAGGTAACTTGCAATGGTCTAAAAAACTTAGCGCAGCATCGCAGGGAATCACAACGCCTATGCGGATTGTTTATCATAACAATGCCTTGCTGGTCACTGTCGCTTATCAAAATGCGGGCTACAGAAATGCACTCACCAAACTTGATACTTCAGGCAATGTTTTATGGAGCACACAACTTACCTATGGTGATATCAATCAAAATACACGAATCATTCCGCTTGCTTCAGGTTACTTGTTGTGCGGTCTTCGCGATTATGAACAAGCCGGAGCGTTTACTTTTGATATTACTCTGACTCGTGTTGATGATGGCGGTAATTTGGTTTGGGCAAAAGCTTTTGGCAATAATTTTTTCGACTTTACATGCGCTGCTGCAGCGCTTTCGGCCAACAATGAAATAATCATTGCAGGCAATTACGGTCTTCGCATGCCACCAGATTATGACCCGATGATTGCTCGCTTTGATACTTCGGGAAATATCCTTTGGATGAAGACGTTTAATGATGCTTCCGGTTTTTTGGTTGAGTTTACGCCCACCGATATGTGCAGCACTTCGGATGGAAATTTTGCTATTACCGGATTTACAAAAAACACTAACAATAATTATGATCCGCAGGTATTAAAAATTGACGGAAGCGGTAATATACTTTGGGCAAAGCGCCTTTATCAGATTGGCTGGCAGGAATATGGTAATTCAATTCTTTGTGATAGTCAGAACAACCTTGTGGTGGCCGGAATTTATTTCCTGAACAACGATTATGGAGATTTCTTTTCGAAATTAGATTTGGCAGGAAATGATCTCGGAACAGTAAAAATTTCAAACACAGCCAAGACACATGCAACATGGTTCAACGATATTTACAGGGCCAGAGGAGGCGATTTACACGAACGGCAGGGATACGGTTATGCTTATTCCACCTATTTCGATATCAACCCTAATTATACTCCGCAATGCCTGATAACGGGTGATTATTCCGGAAACCTGAATTGTGCTGCTCTTGGAGGAATTTATCCATTTACTTTTTCCAATATAATCTGGACAACAGCTAACCTGACCCCATTTCCCGCTGATCAAACAAATATCGCCTCCGCTGCAGGAAATGTTACCTCTGCGGTTATTTCTGAAGCACAGACCGATATTTGTACCTTAACGGGGGTTGATGAAACATATATTCCCGAATCATTAAAATTCTTTCCGAATCCGGTGATAGATGAATTGACCATATATGGAAAGGATTTATCAGGAATCATAAAAGTTACGGATGCTCTGGGAAGAACTGTTTTTGATGAGGAAATTAAGATTGCTGTAAGTTCGTTCCGTATTAATGCAGCCGTATTCAGCAAGGGGCTTTACATGATTGAATTGCAATCAGTAAAGGGTAGATTCACTTCAAAGTTCCTGAAGTTTTAAGACTAAACAAACGTGTAATTCCACGTCTGAATAGTTCTGCCTTTATTTGCTGTAAGTATAAATACAGTACATAAAGGCAGTTTCAATGTATTTCCTTTTAAGGATTAAGTTTAATTTTGTTTTATGGCTTCTGCCATTAATGGCATACAGCCAACCGGAGCCGGTTATGGTCAATCAGGTGTCACCGGCTGTTAGCATTGGTTATAACTGTCAGTTATTTATTGATGTTGCAAGAATTCCACAGCCATCAAAGTTTTTTTCAGAGGATTTGAAACCGATTCGAAATCCTGATTACACAGGAAACAATGTTTATGTTTATAAGAAAAATCTTGAAGGTGGGTTCTGGGTTTATTTCGAGGCTGTAAATAACACGCTTGACACTATTACCGATTATTTTTATTTCGGCCAGTTTCTTGAATGCCGTTTATATACTTATGAAATCATTTCATTTCATAGAAGCGAGAGTTATTTGAAAGACATATTTCTTGATAGCAAAGATTTCGCCTTCCCGGTTACCTTTTTGCCACAGTCTCAGTATAGGGTGTGTATTTATTTAAGTGGATTGAACAGCGCCCTTGTTAAACCTTTATTCTTTGTTGCAGGCACCAGTAGTTATCATATCAGAAGTTTAGTTTCGGATCAGAATGGATTGACACAATATGAACGACTTTTTGTAAGTAATGCTTCATTAATGTTACAGGGCTTTTTGCTCAGCATGCTTTTCTTTTCAATCGCCTATTTTTTTCTCACGCGTAAGAAAGTTTTTGGATGGTATTTCCTTTATATACTCACTACATTTCTTTATATCTTTCATCGTCATTACGATTTTACATCCATCGGTTTGTTCTGGCATCAGATTGCTTTTCTGCGCGACAGTACATGGCAGCCACTTTCATACATGATGTATTTCCTTTTTGCAATTCACTTTGTCAGTTTTGAGCAATTAATCAGGCCATTGCACAAGCTGATGAAAGGTATGATTGCCTTGTTAGCATTGTACCTTTTAGTTGATCTTTCACTTCATTTCACCCATCAGTTTGAGATACGCAGTACGTTTTACAATTATTTCCGTTACCTGATGGGCATTCCCTCTCTAGTTTGTATTTTCTGGACATTGAGTCTTAATGACAGATTAGCAAAGATTCTTGCAACAGGCAGTTTGTTTATGGTAGGCGGTGCATTAATTACTATGGTGGTTTCTTTGAGTTTTAATAGGACAGGTAACCCATGGCTTGATTATCACATGATTTACATGTACATAGGCATTGCCATTGAAACAATGTTTTTTGCTATTGGTTTGGGATATAAAAACAGGCTTTCAGATCAGGCTAGGTTAAAAGCTGAATCGAATTTGCAACTGGAAAGAGAGAGAGCTAATACCGAAAAACTGAGAACAATTCTTGAAACCCAGAACCGCGAACGTGAAAGGGTGGCCATGGAGCTGCATGATGACCTCGGCAGCGGACTGGCTTCCATCAAAATGCTGAGCGAAGCAGCTAAAACGCAATCGGACAATAAAAATATTCTCAATCGTATCTCATTGCTTTCAACAGAAACAGCAGACAGCTTGAGGCAGATTGTTTGGAGTATGAATCCGGCTAATTATAATTTGCAGGAACTTATCCGTTATTTAAAAAATTATTCCAGCGAGTTTTGCGAAATCCATAAGCTTTCTTATGAGTTCCGGACTGATCTAGATAATATCAATGTAAAATTGAAGCCCGCTCAGATCAGAAACATGGTATTGGTTGTAAAAGAAACATTGAATAATATTTTAAAACATGCCCAGGCAACCCATGTACTTATTCTTATTACTGAAGTTAACGGTTTGCTTAAGATTCAAATCAGCGATAATGGAAAAGGATTGGATTTTGTAAACACTGAAGTGTCAGGAAACGGTTTGCGAAGCATGAAAAAAAGAATAGAACAATTGAAAGGAAAGTTTGAACTGCAAAGCGAAAATGGAACAACTGTTTTTCTGGAAATGCCGCTGCCCCCGATTTCATAATTTCCACTTAAGTGGTATAACCGGCTCATTCATACCATCTTAATTTAGCGCGCTGAAATGCAATTAAACACTGACATTAAAATTTCGATTGTTGAAGATAATCACGACATCCGCGAATCACTTCGGATTGTAATTGAAGGTGCAGAAGGTTTTGAGTGCAAGCATGTCTTTGCCGATTGTGAATCAATTTTACAAACTCCGCCTCCGGCTGATACCGATATTGTATTACTCGATATTCATTTACCAGGAAGGACAGGAATTGAATGCCTTCCTGAACTTAAAGTTCTGCTTCCGAAAACACAGTTTATGATGTTTACTGTGTTTGATGATGATGATAATATATTCAACGCTCTTACGAATGGCGCATCAGGTTACATATTGAAACGAACAGGGCCGGCACAGATTCTTGAATCTATTAAGGAACTGAAAAACGGAGGCTCACCCATGAGCCCCGATATTGCCAGAAGGGTAGTAGCTTCGTTTCAACGGCCTGCCGTTTCAAAAGAAGCTGAGAAACTTACTGCCCGCGAAATGGAAATTCTCACGTTGCTTTCGAAAGGCCTTTTCTATAAAGAGATCGCAGATCAATTGCATCTTGCTGTAGATACAATAAAGAAGCACCTGCATCATGTGTATGAAAAACTCCATGTGCAGAACCGCACAGAAGCCATCAACAAAGTGTTCCATAACCGGAATTAACTTCATCTCCTTGTTTTTATTTGGTTGCGCTTTTCCACTTCTGTGGAATTGATGTGCGTTGAATGCAGGGATAGTTTTGTCCCCAAATTCAAACTAAAAAAATTCAAACTCCAAAAGATCAAATGTTATGAGAAAATCATCTTTCTTTTTTACAGCAGCTTTAATGCTGATTGCCGGTGTTACCCATGCAACTATTAAGAACATTGCTATTCAGTCGGTAAATGGAACTACAATTGTCGGTGCCAATTTTAATTCAACAGACTGGAATAAGAATGATTTTTCACGCAGGATACCTCTTCCTCGCTCTGCCACCAATCAAACGTATCGTATCAAGTTTGATGGCGATTGGCTCGATACACATACAAAAATTGAGATAACTCAATCAAACGGAACCGGAACGGTAAGCGGAGTAACAGCCACATTGGTATCTAAAGCCAGCAAAACGGTAACGCTTGATATACGTATTAACAGCAGCGTTAGTGACGGAACGTTGTTTCGCCTCCGGTTTCGCTATTTGGCAGAAGTTAACTGTAGCGAGCCGGGTGGTTGCGGTGATAATGTACAGTTCAGGGTAGTAAACAAAGGCACCATAAACAGTATTTCCATCAATCCGGTTCCTGTAAGAGACGGTAGTACCGTAATAATGGCTCAAAATACAAGTTACACTTTAACATTTAACTTAACAGGAGCGTCAGGACTTGAAACTGTCATCAACAGTAATTTTAATAGTACACGATTCACCACTCCTTACCTCGCTAATAAGGCCGCTACATCTTTTCAAATGGTGATTGTGCCCATAGCACCCAATACGAGTGCGTTTGATCTTCTTGCTTCATTAAAAGATGTTTTTGTAGATACCGATGCAGATGCTGAGTTTAAAGCGAACCAATTTATCGGACGCTATATTAAATATGTATTTAATTCTAGTTTACCTAACTCCGGAAACAATGTTGACCTTAAAAGTATAAAGGGTGTATCTATGCCTGACCTTAGTCCTGTTTCTTTTAGCCCAGCGATAAGCCCGTTTGTCAGACCAATATCAGGTAATTCATTTTTAGGAGCAGGAACAAACAGTTATCTGCCTGTTGATGCCTCGTTTTGTCCTTTAGGAAGTGTAGTAACACCATTTACCGATGGACAGTTGACCGGAAGACAAAGAACAATAACACTTCCAACGCATACATTCGGAGTAATTAATGTTGGTAATTCAGCTACCACTACACAGTTTGAAGTTCGGGTAGTTCGTTTTCGCCAGATTTCTGATACCGGTAATGTTAATCTTGGAACACTGATAGGCACAATGACGGTTACAGCAGCAAATTCTATAGCTCCGAATATTACCCGCTCATCAAATGTCAGCCGAGGACAGGTGGATATTTTTGAAATTGATGGCAAAACCGGTTGTTATATCAAAAGACCAAATGGTACTAACGTGCCAACAGCATTTGAAGAGGCAGCTTTTAAAATCATCGTTGACCCCGCAAACACAGTAATCGAGAGCAATGAAGCAAATAATGTTAAAACTGTAAGATAATCCACCATAGACTGAGGCAAAAAATTAAACGCTTGCTTGCTATGGATTTCAAACTGAAAACATATTCACTTTGTGTTTTCTTCCTAATATATGCTTTAAGTCTTGCCATTGCACAAGACGCCATTACTGAAGTTCCAAAACAAACCGAACTGATTATACCTGCCTCACCTGCATACCAAATGCTTGATGCCGGATCAGCCTTGGTTAATACACCGGGGGCAATACGCGATTTTAAAGTGGATTGGTCTTTCCGTACCTACCGCCTTGCGCCTAATCTTGCCATTGAAGCACAACCGGTATGGACAGCATTCTACAACCGGCCTACATTAGATAAGTATCAGAATGCCGGAGCTTTCATGCGTACAATGTCAACATTCAGTTTCTCAGCCGGAAGCCTTGATGCCAATGACAGCCTCAGGCTTCTATCCTGGGCCGGCAAGCTTTCCGTTTGGCGCGGATATGATCCGCTGGCTACTAAGGAATGGTATAACGAAATTGAAAACGATTATCAGATGCAGCGTAACGATCTTGAACTTCGGTTAGTACAGGCTAAAGAGGATTTTAAAAAGGCGGAAGGCCGATTTGAAAAGGACTCTCTTGAATTATTGATGAGTCAGATCAGAACAGAAATGGATCAGTTAAAGATAACCAGCAAAAGCAGAATCAAGGAGAAACAGGAAATGCTGAAAGCCCGTTATTGGAACCGTTCAGCCATTGATATTGCTTATGGAAAATCCTACACATTCAACCGCAGTTTAAGCGATCGTATAGACAGTGTTCGATTGCAATCGCGCAGCATTTCAGTCTGGATTAATGGTGCTTTCGGTGTAGGAAGATACGGATTAGTGAGCAGTCTTGTAAGAATAGAAAATATTAGATTGAATTTGCCGGATAGTGGCAAAACAGTTTTGCAGGATATTTTTATTGATGAGTTTACAGGCGATACAATCCTTACAGAACGAGATTCGTTGTTTGTCAATTTCCGTAATGAAACAAAAAAGATTTTATCGATTGGAGTGAATGTCAGGTTTGGAAATCCGAAATACAGTTTTTTTGTGGAGTGTTTTTATACCAAAAACACGTTGCCTGTTTTTGATGATGCTGTTTGGATTGAATCACCCGAAAATAAAGAGAAGATAAAATCATCACAGATTGTAAAAGAAATGCAGATTGCTTTTGGAGGTGAGTGGAGGGTAAGCGGAAGCGTACTGCTGAGTTATGGAATCAGAAGTGCAGTAAATAAAGATTTACGTTTCAGGAATATCTTGCCTTTGGCAAGCATCAGTTGCCTTATGCGATAGATACCAACAAATAATCTTTACAGCTTTACAAACCAAAGGGTAGAAGATTCGTTTTCAGAAGTAATTTTGAGAAAATAAATTCCTGCCCGAAGTGAATTTACATTAAATGAGTTTACGCCCGCAGCTAAATTTATATACTGCGAATTAACCGGCTTGCCTTCGGCATTAAAAATTTTCAATTCTGCCTCCCGAAAGTTTTTTTCGCTTCTGATTTCAAGAGATTGTTTCACCGGATTACTAAGCAGTTGAATACCTAAGGCATTCTGCGATTCGTTGATTCCCGAGGCCACACCGTACTTCACAATACAATTGTGTGGAAAACTTCCGGCAACGGTAAACAACCCGCCTATGTATGTCCATGTGCCGAAGTTGTAAAGGCAGTGTCCATTAAAATTTAATCCTGTGCTGAGGTTGATCCATGAAGTTCCATTCCATCTTGCAATTTTATCGGCAGGCACTCCTCCTGCATAGGTAAACTCACCGGTAATAAAAAGTTCTGAGCCGTAATGCGATATTCCATTTACCGGAGCATTACTTCCGCTGCCAAGCTGGTTCCAAGTTGTGCCGTTAAACCTTGCTATACCGTTTGCCGTAATTCCACCGATGTTGCCGAAACTACCGCCCACATACAAATCTCCATTCCACACATACATACACCGCACTTCATCATTAGCTCCGCCACCGGCAATGGCCGTCCATTGTGTCCCGTTCCATTTAGCAATATTGTTTGCCGTAACACTTCCGGCCTGATTAAAACTTCCGCCTGCCCATAATTCGCCATTGTAAACAGCCATGCACATTACTTTAAATCCGGAATTCCCTGAAATGTTTCCTCCAACAGCTACCCAGTCATTTCCATTCCATTTTACAATGCCGCGGCCGTTGTTAAATCCACTGAAGGTATCAATCATTCCGCCAGCATATAATTCACTGTTGTAAAAGCTAAGCGCATATACATCCCCGCGAACACCATTGCCGTAAGTCTGCCACGCTGTGCCATTCCATTTAGCTACTCCCCATGCCACATTACCTCCGGCAGTATTAAATCCGCCTCCGGCAATGATGCTGTTGCTTCCATCAGGTATAATGCTCCGTACATAATAATTTACTCCACCACCCACCGGAGTCCATGTGGCATTGTTCCAGTATGCAATGTAATTGGCAGGATTGCCACCGGCATAATTGAATTCGCCTCCAACATACACGGCATTCATATTACCGGGTAATCCGCAAACAGCAAGGACTTTATTATTTACCCCGGAACCCAAAGCGGTATAACCTTGAGCCTTGAGCTGGGTTGAAACTAAGAATGGGAATGATAAAACGCAAAGTAATTTTTTATTCATGATTAGTTTTATGGCTGACAAATATACGGGTACGCAATAAAAAAGCCGGAATGAAATCCGGCTTTGTAAAATTGAAGTAAATTTAATGATAGATGAGTTTTTGCGAAACAAATTCCGCTCCGTTATTTAACCTTATGTAGTACAACCCTTCTTTCAGGTCAGGGACAGATACATTCCGGTTGACAATTTCGTTTTCTGATACAGAAAAACTGTCATTGTAAACCAAACGTCCTGTTATATCAAAAACTGATAATTCAGCTATACCGGTACTTAAAGGAAGGTATCTAATCTGAAAATAATGTTGTTTAATCGGATTCGGATGAATGGTTAATGTGTGAGATTCACTGACAAAATTAATTTCAATCAATTTTGAGAATTGTTCTTCTCCGTTAAGGTCAACTTCCCTGAGCCGGTAAAAATTATTGCCATTTAATGGCGACTCATCAAAAGCTTCATAACTGAGCAATTGAGAAGAATTGCCTGCTGCAAGTATTTTAGCTACTTCTGTAAATTTTTCACCATCAATTGTTCGTTCTACAACAAAATGGCTGCTGTTTT
Organism: uncultured Bacteroidota bacterium; assembly: GCA_900696575.1. Classification (GTDB taxonomy): domain Bacteria; phylum Bacteroidota; class Bacteroidia; order AKYH767-A; family OLB10; genus CAADHD01. The sequence goes on along the minus strand of CAADHD010000035.1, from coordinate 102,738 downwards.
TTTCGGAGGCAGTCTTCCATTGAAGATGGACATTTTTGCCTCTTTTGTTACCTTCAAATGAAATCAACTCTACCGGCAATGGAGAGTTGCTCCATAGGTAGGGCCAAACGGTATCCATATCGCAGGCCGAAGTCCAGTTGTAACACAATACATAATTCTGTCCGGCTGTAAGACCGGTAATGTTTAAGTTCGCTAATGTTCCCGTTTGAAAGGCAGCTCCACAAGCCGTAGTATAAACCGACCAGTTGAAGGAATATACATTTCCTCCAAGGCAACTGTAACCAAGAATTATCATTTGAAGTGACATGCTCGGATAGTTTGCCGTGAATGAATGACAACGTGTACGTGTTTCCATTTCATTCATGGGAGGTGCTAAACTGCTGGGCGGGCAAGTGCTGGTTACTACCGGTACGCTGGGAGGTCCTGATGGGAAAGTACAAGCCGGTCCGCAGGGAGATGAGCATGTAGTACAACTGGAGGTAACTCCAACCGCAATACAGAAAGAGCCTCCTGCGCCACCGCAACCTGCAGCGCCATTAGGATATGTTACCTGAATGGCATACCAAGAGCCGACTACCAATCCAGTCATACTTACTTTCTTATACCATTGAGGGCGGGTAGGATTTGAATTAGGATAATTTACACAACCTACCAGATTGGCAAGTCCCGGAATACCGGGGCCGGTTACCCGATACACTCCGAAAGCAGTGTAACATGTTCCGCTTTGAACCAATAAACTAACCCACATATTAGCATTAGTTGCCTGAAACGAATACCATACACTCATCGTGCTTGTCAATGTATGACATGATGGGGTTACTTCTCCTGTCTGCCACGTAGCCTGTGATGTTGTTCCGGTTACGCATGGTCCGGCATTAGGAGAAAGTACATACGGAGGATTAAGGCCTGCCGCAAAATTATCGTTGCCAGGTGGCGGAAGGACTGATAAAGCTGATGATGAGTTACTCTTCTCAGGAAGGCCGGTTAAACATGATTGGGTTAAATTTTCTAAAGGAGCATTGTCTGATTCTCCAAGTGTCAATAATGATCTTTTCGATTCCTGCGAAAATGCAATCATCGAAATAAAAATAAAAATAAAAGAAAGAGCTAACCGGATCTTCCGTTGAACACAAAGGGTCTTTCTCATAAGCTTAGGGGTTGAAAGTTTCGGTAAATGTAGAAAAGATTTAATTAATCTGAGCACCAATAATAATTTTATTGTATAACATACAAATGTATTAGAACTTAAGCTTGAATTTCGCTCTGTTTCATTCAAAAACCGTTGTTTAATTTTACAGCCGCACTAAAAGATTATGAAACCAGTTCAAAAAATTCTCTTGTCAGCATTTTTTATTATTTCAGAAATAACCTCTTTCGCTCAGGAGAAGTCAATAACCTTGTTGCCGCATGTGTCAGTTAAAAAACTTAACGGAACCTCATTCTCTACTGCTGATTTGAAAAATGACAGCAAGCCCATGATTATATCCTTTTGGGCCACCTGGTGCAAACCCTGTATTGCCGAGCTATCAGCCATAGCCGAAGAATACGATGACTGGCAGAAGGAAACCGGGGTTAAATTAGTAGCTGTGTCTATTGATGATTCCCGAACGATGAACAGCGTTGCTCCTTTGGTTAAAGGTAAGGGTTGGGAGTATGAAGTTTATCTTGACCCTAACGGAGACCTGAAACGGGCTATGAATGTAAATCTTGTTCCGCACACTTTTCTGTTGAACGGCAACCGCGAAGTAGTTCACCAGCATACGACTTATGCTCCCGGTGATGAAAAAAGACTTTTCGAAAAAGTAAAAGCACTCAGTCAGAAATAAATTTTAACCTTTTTAAACCTTAACCTAACTGTGAAAAGTATTTGGAGAATACTGCCGGTTTTGCCGGTATTGATTATTGCATCCATAACTGCCAATGCCCAACAGGCAACTCCGGGGCTGCATGGTAATTTTCAGACGGATGCTCAGCTTTACAAACGTGACTCGGCCATTGGCGCCCCCGATGTTCAGGAAAAACTGCTGGCCAACAGTTTTCTGAACCTGACTTATGCTTCCGGAAACTTTTCTGCCGGATTGCGCTACGAATCATTCCTGAATGCATTGCAGGGATATGACAGACGCTACGAAGGCAACAGTTTCCTCTTCCGGTATGTAACTTACAACCTTGAAGGTCTGGAAATAACCGGTGGAAATTTTTATGAGCAGTTTGGTTATGGTTTAATCTTTCGTTCTTATCAGGAATGGGGATTGGGTTTTGATAATGCTATGGATGGAATTCGTCTCCGTTATCAGCCCGTTAAAGGCATAAACTTAAAAGCAATGATTGGCCGCCAGCGCTCCTTTATGGATTACGGTCCCGGTCTTGTACGTGGCGCTGATGGTGATATTAACCTCAATGAATTGCTGCCGTCTATGTCTGAAAAGAAAACAAGACTTATTGCCGGAGGCGCTTTCGTTTCGAAGTATCAGACTGATGATGACCCGATTTATATTCTTCCTCAGAATGTAAGCGCCTATTCTGTTCGCTGGCAGTTGAGCCGTGAGCCGGTTTCGTTTTCCGGAGAGTATGCCTCAAAAATCAACGACCCTAATTTTGATAACGGGTACATCTATAAAAAGGGAGAAGCCCTGTATGTTACCATTGGATACACTGCAAAAAACCTTGGCGTTTCCGTTTCGGCCAAACGGATTGACAACATGAGTTTCCGTTCCGACCGAACCGCCATTCTCACCAATCTTGCAATTAACTATCTGCCGGCCATCACCAAACAACAAACCTACAGGCTGGCTACACTTTATCCTTATGCCACTCAGCCAAATGGTGAAATGGGCGCACAAGGCGAATTGTTTTACAATTTCAAAAAAGGAACGACATTGGGTGGCAAGTATGGAACTAAAATTTCTGCAGGGGGATCTATTGTAAACAGTATTGACAAAAAAGCTACCGGTGATGATCAGGGATATACTTCCGGTTTCTTTAAGCCGGGAAAGGAAAAATACTTCCGCGAAGCATCTCTTGAAATCAATAAAAAGTTAAGCCCTAAACTAAAGTTTATTTTCAGTGAGATTTATCAGGTTTATAATAAAGATGTGGTTCAGGGTTTATCGGGCTACGGAATCATCAATGCCAATATCAATGTACTCGAAACGGAGTATCGCATCAACGATAAACACGGTATCCGATCAGAACTGCAGCATCTGTATTCTAATCAGGATAGCCGAAGCTGGGGAATGATATTATTGGAATTTACCGTGTCGCCTCATTGGTTTGTAGCTGTGTTTGATGAATATAATTACGACAATCCAAAAACGGATAAACGCATACATTACTACAGCGCCAGTGCCGGATATGTAAAGAACACATTACGTTTTACGCTTGGATATGGCAAACAGCGCGAAGGATTGCTTTGTGTAGGCGGTGTTTGCCGTCAGGTTCCGGCTTCGAATGGATTTACTTTTTCAATGACAGGAAGTTTTTAAACTTATCTGCCTGCACTAAACTTTTTAAGAATTTTTAACTTTATCACTGTTCTGCGCTTGTTGTAGCAACAGCATAACTTCACATTGATGATTTTCGTTTCTTAATGTCATATTACCGAAAGACAAAACTGAAGGGAAGTGGGAGTCATACAATTTGACTGTGCATCGGCATTCAGCAAAATCAAAATGGGAAACAGGGGAGGCAGCAGTTTTTTCATATCGGCTTGTTGATTATTGACAATACAAAACTATTTGCCGTTCCATGCCCGGGTTTGGTACAATCGTATGATTTTAGCTATACACCTTTTAGTGTGAGTGATTTGAAAATAAGAGGGGCCGGATAAAGAACAGATATTCATCATGTAATTGAATGTTGCATGCTGATTACTCTTGCTTATGTTTGCAACACCTAAAACATGTATGAAACCAACCGGGTTTAATTACTCTCCGCTGCCGGAGCCGCACCGCGCCCGCACACGTCAGATCATCAAAGAGCATCCGGATGTAAAAAATCTAATCGGAAAAAATCCATCTACTTTTCTTGTAATTCTTTTTTTGGTAGGAGGGATGGTGGTTATTTCCTGGCTGTTGCGCGAGGCAGGCTGGTGGTGGGTTTTTGGAGTGGCTTATCTGGCAGGTGCATTTTTTAATCATGCACTTTTTGTGATGATTCACGAATGTGCGCATAATCTTCTCTTCAAAAAGAAAAGCTGGAACATGCTGGCAGGAATTGTATCGAATATGCCGATTATTTTTCCTTCTTCCGTCATGTTTGCCCGTTACCATATCAAACATCACAGCTTTCAGGGTGTTCATCAGTTGGATGCCGATTTACCTGCACCTTATGAAGCTAAACTGGTTAATAATTCATTTATCGGTAAAAGTCTTTGGCTTTTGTTTTATCCCGTATTTCAGGCTATCCGCACTTTCAGGCTGAAAGAAATTAAACCGTTTGACGGATGGGTGGCGCTAAACTGGGGTGTGCAGATTCTGTTTTCGGCTGCCATTATTTATTTTTTCGGTATTAAATCATTCATGTTTTTGTTGCTGAGTTTTATGTTCTCCATAGGTTTGCACCCGCTGGGCGCCCGCTGGATACAAGAACATTTTCTTACGCTCGACCCTAATCAGGAAACGTACAGTTATTACGGTCCGCTCAATACTGTTGCTTTTAATGTAGGTTATCACAACGAGCATCATGATTTTCCTTCCATACCATGGAATAAATTGCCGGAACTCAAAAAACGCGCCCCATCGTTTTATGATTCATTAAAAGCGCATTACTCATGGTTCGGATTATTTTTCCGTTTTCTGACCGATAAAAACATTTCGCTCTACTCGCGCACCATCCGCGATGAAAGAGGAAAAGTAAAATTCAATGATGAATCTAAGCCTGATGAGGAGTTGCTGAAACAACCTGCAGTTTAAAAGTTCAGCCTTTAAAAAATTTCAGAATTTCTTTTATCACTTTTTCCTGCTCTGCATGGCTGAGTTCAAAATACAAAGGCAGCCGCACCAGGCAATCGGTAAACCTGTCGGCATTGGGTAATGGTTTTTTGCCATGAAAATTTTTATAGAAGGGCGATTTGTGTAACGACAGGTAATGAAACACTGCGAGTATGCCATTGCTTTTTAAATGACTGAGCAAAGCCGTGCGCTCTTTCAGGTTGCGGCAAACGATGTAAAACATGTGGGCATTATTGGTGGCATAATCAGGAATAACCGGTAACTTGATTTTTCCGGCCAGTTCAAGAGGTAATAATGCTTCATGGTATTTTTTCCAGATGGCTTTTCTCCGGTTCTGAATTTCATCTAAATGTTCAAGCTGGGCATAAAGAAACGCGGCAATTAGTTCTGAAGGAAGAAAGGAAGAGCCGATATCCACCCATCCGTATTTATTCACCTCTCCTCTGAAAAATGCACTGCGGTTAGTTCCTTTCTCACGGATGATTTCTGCGCGCCTGATGAATGGCTTCCGGTTGATGATAATCATACCGCCTTCGCCCGAAATAATATTTTTTGTTTCGTGAAATGAAAATGCTGACATATCTCCAAGGCTTCCTAAGGGTTTGCCTTTATAGAATGAATCTATTGCCTGAGCGGCATCTTCAACAACAAACAATTTATGCTTTTTTGCTGTTTTCAAAATCACCTCCATGTTGCAGGCCGCACCGGCATAATGTACCGGAATGATGGCTCTGGTTTTTTTTGAAATAGCTTCTTCAATTTTATTTTCATCCATGTTGGGCTGATCAGCATGGCTGTCAATAAAACGGATACGCGCACCGCGAAGCACAAAAGCATTGACGGTTGAAACAAACGTATAGGAAGGAGCAATCACCTCGTCACCCGGTTTTATGTTGCAGAGAATAGCGCACATTTCCAGGGCATCGGTACACGAAGTGGTAAGCAGGGTTTTAAGGAAACCATAGCGCTCCTCAAAAAACTGATGACACTTTTTTGTAAAGCTGCCGTCTCCTGAAATTTTACCTGACAAGACCGATTGACGGATATATTCTAATTCTTTACCTACAAGAAAAGGTTTGTTGAACGGAATTTGCATAAAGCTCTTTAAAAAGTTTTTTCATCCACAATGTAAATAGGGCGGTTTTTAACACCTTCAAATGTTTTGCCTACATACAAACCGACAATGCCAATGAAGGCGATAATCAATCCTGAAAGGAACCATATTGAAGCAATAAGGCTGGCATATCCGGATACGGCAAATCCGAAAGTAAGAGCCTTGAAAATGTTGTAAACGGCAAATAACAAAGCCAATGCAGAAATGATAAAACCTGTTTTTATGGCTATCCTGATGGGCTTATCGCTGTAAGCAAGAATGATATCGAGTGCAAGATTCAAAAGTCGTTTCAGGTTGTATGAGGTTTTTCCTTCTTCGCGCGAGGCATGTGTTACCGGAACAGAAACACTGCGGAATCCAACCCATTTAATCATGGCTGGAAAAAAACGTATGCTTTCTCTCATTTGCCGGGTGGCTTCAATCACTTTCCGGTTGTAAATACCGAAATTGGCCACACGGTTATCGAGCTTTGTTCCGCTCAAAAAGGTCAGCGTGATATGAAACAGTTTGGAGAAAAGTTTTTTGAAGAATCCGTCTTTTCGCTCTTCTCTTCTGGCCAGCACTATGTCATAACCTTCTAAGGCTTTGGCATACAATGCCGGAATTTCTTCCGGTCTGTCCTGCAGGTCGCAATCTATTACTACTATCCATTCTCCCTGGGCATAATCAAGTCCCGCTGTAATGGCATAATGCTGTCCGAAGTTGCGGCTCAGTTTTAGGCCTTTCACCCGGCTATCTTCTTTAGCGCACCGTTGAATTTCTTTCCATGAATTATCAGGCCCGCAATCATCAACAAGAATAATTTCAAAATTGCCGGTAATCCTGCCCACTTCCCGAATAATCAATTCAACCAGTTTGGGAATAATTTTTTCCGCTCTATAAACAGGGCTTACGACAGAAATAAGCGGCTTGCCATTTTCGGGACTCATAGGGATGGGTTTCTACGCAATCGTTTTAATAAGAGTTCAGCAAAGTAAACAGAGAATACAATCCAAACCGGAGTGGCCGCAAGAATATACCGGAATTGCATGATGTCAGAAGCTATTACAATGGCAGCAATCAGCACCCAGGGAGCAAGAGCAGCAATTGCCGTTGCAGGATTTTTAAAACGATGGGCAACAAGATAGCACCAGGTACCGGCCATTCCTGATAAAGTTATCAGGTAATACAGCAGCATGGAAAAAACTTTGATTCCTTTTTCTGTTAAATTCATTTGAGAAAAAGCCGGAAAAGGAATCAGCATGGTAGCATTGGAAGACAGGAGGTTTTTGAACCTCTTCAAAGGATTGAGTACATAATACCTGATTTTATTTTTCGATTTGTACTCTTCGGCCCAGCGATAAGCTATGGATGCTGCCAGCTTGTTCAGCGAATCTAATTTATTTCCGTTGAGCGTTGAATCAATACTCATGTTGAAAATCTTTTTAAGCGTAAGGAGTGAATCTTTGGTGAATGAGGCATTGAAGACATGCGGTTTAAACTCATACAGGTCTGCTTCTGAAAGCGGAGTATAATGAAACCATTCGGCTTCAGAGCCTGAATAAAATTCTCCGGTTTCGCCTCCCCATGAAAAAATAAGTCGTCTTATTGCCACAGCCGAAGTACGATAAGCGCCCCGCTCACCATACGATTCGGTAATGGAGGTTTCGAGCGGAATAAATTTTCCCAACGCATTAAAATTCCGGTAAACCCATGCCAAATCAAATACAAGAACGGGTAAAATGAAAATCAAACCTGATTTAATGACTTGGATAAAACTGATTCTTTTTCTGAGGTATTCGGTCATCAGAAAAGCGGGAATCAGAATAAGCAATGCGGCAGCAAAGGGCCTGAGAAAGATTAGCCAGGCCATAAAAAATCCTGCCCATACCAAATGACTTTTTTTTTGCGAAAGGCAAAAGCAATGAATGAAATAAAGGAAAAAACAAAAGGCAGAAACAGAAAGACTTTCAGCCAGCGTAAAAAAATCAAAAACAAACAAGTGAAAACTGAACAACATAAGAATAAACACACCCGCAAAAACATATTTGCCGCTGAACCATTGAGAGGCCAGCCAGGCTATTGCGACCACCGCGGCAGCACTGAGCAGAATTTGCAGTATCATAAGCAAGTTGAGAGCGGCTTCCCTTTCAAAAACCAACCTGAGTAAAAAGTATGGGGCGGAATAACCGGGCATGCGGCCGGCAAAGGGAATCCCTTTTCTTGCCTCAAGTTCCAACTGACCTCTCTCAAAATACATATCCACAGGATCGAGAAAGTACTGGCAGTCGTTCTGTACAAAAGCCACCCCTTCAAACCTTTCGGGAAAATGCTTTTGGGCCGAAAGGAACAGCGCAGTAAGCAATACCAATCTGGCTGAAAGGGCAATTACAAACCATTTCAGAAAAAAACTTCGGGTCATGGGTATAATTCAGTCAGACAGCAAAGATGTGGAATAGCCGACAGAGGTTGCCTATAAAAAGGATGTTACTAAAATGTTGAAAGAGCATAAGTATTGGCATCGGGTGAAACTATTTTTACGCGGTTTACAATTTGTTTCAGGCAGCCTTTACCGTACATGAAAAACCTGGTTTTATTTCTGTGGAAGAACAATTTTACTATTGTATTCCTGCTGCTTCAGGTTTTTTGTTTTTACCTCATTATTCAGAATAATAAGTACCACAATGCGGCCTGGTATAATTCGAGCAACAGGGTTTCCGGTGATATTATGAGTGCGGTGAGTTCGGTAACCCAGTACCTCAATCTGAAAAACAGCAACCGCGCTCTGGCTGATGAAAATGCTTTACTTAAATCAATGATTGCCGCATTATCAGTTGATTCAATTCCCCGGTTTCGTAATCCGGATTCTACCGGTAAGTATATTTTTCATTCAGCACGGGTCGTGAATAATTCCTTTATACGAAGAAACAATTACCTGACCATAGACAAGGGTTCGCTTGACAGTATCAGGCCTGAAATGGGCGTGATTGGTCCGAATGGAATTGTAGGGCAGGTAAAAGATGTTTCGCCTCATTATGCTACTGTTATCAGCTTGCTACACAAAAATTCAAGAATAAGTGCAGGATTTAAGAACAGCCGTTTTTTCGGCTCGCTAACCTGGCCGGGAATGAACCCGCGCGAAGCATTACTGAGCGATATTGCCCGTCATGTGAAATTTTCAAAAGGCGACACTATTGTAACAACGGCTTATTCAGCCCTTTTTCCCGAAGGAATCCTGGTTGGAACTGTTAAAGATTTTGAAGCCCGAGACGGAAGCAGCTTTTACAGCATCACCATTGAACTAAGCACCGATTTTACAAACCTGCATTATGTGTATGCGGTGGAAAACAAACACCGTGAAGAAATAAAAAATCTGGAGTTGCAAAGCCAAAGCAATGATCACTGAAATAATCACCCTGCTGCTTCGCTTTCTGGCGCTCACTGCTTTACAGGTGTTGCTGCTTAACAACATACAGCTAAGCGGTTTCATCAATCCTTACATATACCTTTTGTTCATCATGCTTCTGCCGGTGAAATTCTCAAAGGGGTTTAGCCTTGTTATGGCTTTTGTTTCGGGTTTTGCCATTGATATTTTTACCAATACAGCAGGCATGCATGCTGCCGCCACCGTACTGATGGCATTTATGCGCCCGGCTGTTCTTCGCATCTTTTCACCGCGTGATGGTTATGAAGCAGAATCTGTTCCTTCCATGAGCCGGATGGGGTTTAACTGGTTTGCCGTTTATGCTTCTGTATTGATTGTTATTCATCATGTCACCCTGTTTTTTATTGAGGCTTTTACCTTTAGCAGCTTCTTCCTAACGCTGACCAGAGCACTGCTTAGCGGAGCAGCCAGCCTGCTGATTATTTTAATTGCTCAGTTTCTTACCGGTAAATTCAAAACCGAAAAATGAATCCCAATTCGCGAATTGTCATAGCCGGAATTTTTACGGTGGTTCTGCTTATTTATCTGATACGCCTTTTTTATGTGCAGGTGTTAAATGAGCAATACAAGCTTTCGGCCAATAACAATGTGATTCGCTATGTAACCGACTACCCGGCCCGAGGATTGATTTACGACCGTAAGGGAGAATTGATGGTGTTTAACGAGGCGGTTTATGATCTGATGGTTATTCCGCGACAGGTAAAGGAGTTAGACACAACGGAATTCTGCCGTCTTGCCGATATTTCGAAAGAAGAGTTCATCCGCAGGATGCAAAAGGCGAAAAAGTTCAGCCGCTTTAAAAGCTCCATTTTTGAAAAGCAGATACCGCCCGAGCAATATGCCCTGCTCCAGGAAAAGCTTTACAAGTTCAATGGATTTTATGTTCTGCCGCGAACGCTTAGAAAATATCCAACCAAAAGCGCTGCTCATGCCCTGGGTTACATTGGTGAAGTGGATGAGAAACTTATTGCAAAAGATCCTTACTACCAGATGGGCGATTACATTGGTATAAGCGGTATTGAACAGTCATATGAAAAAGAGTTGAGAGGCAAACGCGGAGTAAGAATTGTGATGGTAGATGTTCACAACCGCGAAAAAGGAAGTTTTGAAGACGGGAAATATGATTCGGTTTCAGTGGCCGGAGAAGATATTATGCTTACGCTCGATGCTAAACTTCAGGCGTATGCCGAAACATTGATGCAGAATAAAGCAGGAGGAATTGCTGCCATTGAACCACAAACCGGAGAGATACTGGCCATACTCAGCAGCCCAACATACGATCCCAATATAATGGTTGGTAAAGCCAGAAATAAAAACTACGCACTGCTTTCCACAGATCCTTACAAGTCGTTATTCAACCGCGCCATGATGGCTTATTATCCTCCAGGTTCTACCTTCAAATTGGCCAGCGCTCTCAGTGCCGTTAATGAACACATTGTTGGACCTGGTACCTCCTACCCACATTCATTTGTAGTAGGAAGCAAGTCGGTAAAATGCCACCCTCATCCTCCTATTGCTTTAGAAGGCTCTATTCAGTATTCCTGCAATCCGTATTTCTGCAATGTGTTCCGCAGTTTTGTTGACAATAAAAAGTATGGAACAAGCGAAAACGGATATCGTGTTTGGAGAGAGTATATCATGAGTTTCGGAGTGGGTAAAAAAATAGGAGTAGATATGCCGCATGAACTGCCGGGCTTGCTGCCTGCTCCTGAGTTTTATGATAAAATTTATGGTAAGGGCAGATGGAAGGCATCTACCATTTACTCTCTTGGAATAGGGCAGGGCGAACTGGGAATCACTCCTTTACAAATGGCCAATATTACTGCCGTAATAGCCAACCGAGGCTATTATTACACCCCGCATATTGTTAAAGCCATTTCGGGTAAACCCAATACAACGCGTAACCTCAGCGAGAAACATTCCAGCAAAGTAGCTCCGGAAAGTTTCACTGTGGTGATTGACGGGATGCAGAAAGTGGTGGAAGCAGGAACAGCTCGCGTTGCTCGGTTTGGTAATACAGTTATTTGCGGAAAAACCGGAACAGCACAAAATCCGCATGGTAAGGACCACAGCCTGTTTGTAGGTTTTGCTCCCCGCGAGAATCCAAAGATTGCAGTAGCCGTGATGGTTGAGAATTCGGGTTTCGGTGCTACCTGGGCGGCTCCCATTGCCTCGCTGATGATGGAATTGTACCTTACCGATACCATTACCCGGCCCGATCTTGAAAAACGAATCATGGAAGGCGATTTGCTGAAAGATTATCCGCTGCCCGGTACTAAAATTAAAATAGCGCCTCCGGCAAAACGCGATTCCGTTTGGCAGGAAACCGAGCAACCGGTAGTCTTAACCGAAAACAAAAAGCAAAACTGAAAGCCATGCGTAAACAAACATCCATCTTTCAGAACATTGACTGGCTTACGGTTTCGCTTTATTTAGTACTGATGTTCATCGGTTGGATCAGTATTTACGCAGCTGTTTACAACGAAGAACACAGCAGTATATTGGATATTTCGCAGAACTATGGCAAGCAGCTTTTATGGATCGGAGGATCTCTTATGATTGCTATTGTTGTTTTAATCATTGATGCCCGCTTTTATGACGCCTTTGCTTACCTGATCTATGGGCTGATGATACTTTTTCTGATTGCCGCTTTATTCCTGTCCCGCGATGTAAAAGGCGCGCATGCATGGATTGAAATAGGCGCCTTTAAACTTCAGCCTGCCGAGTTTGCCAAATTCGCTACTGCCCTTGCCCTTGCCAAATACCTGAGTCTGCTGGAAATAAAAATTGAAAAGATTCAAACAAAAATCATCAGCTCATTGATTGTAACCCTGCCGGCTGCCATCATCCTCCTGCAGAACGATACCGGTTCGGCATTGGTTTTCGGGTCTTTTATCTTCGTATTGTATCGAGAAGGGCTATCTCAGAATGTACTTATCATCGGATTCTTTGCGGCCTTATTATTTGTCATTGCCTTAATGGTTGATAAAATAATTTTACTCCAGATCATTGCCGCACTTGCTGCCGTATCTGTATTACTTATGCGTAAAACGCGTAAAAACATTGTTACCATAATGCTTCTTGCCGTTGCATCGGCTGCGGTGGTGATGAGCGTTTCGTATGTGTATGAAAAAGCTTTGCAACCTCACCAGAAACAACGCATAGATGTATTGCTCGGCAAACAAACCGACCTTAAAGGCGCTGGATATAATGTGAATCAGAGTCTTATTGCTATAGGCTCCGGAGGCATTTCAGGTAAAGGATTTTTGCAGGGAACGCAGACCAAGTTTGATTTTGTACCCGAACAAAGCACCGATTTTATTTTCTGCACCATTGGCGAAGAATGGGGATTCATCGGCTCTTTCATTCTTATTCTGCTATATCTCGGTTTGCTTTACAGAATTCTGTTCATAGCCGAAAGGCAGAAATCGGCTTTTACACGTGTTTATGCATACGGAGTAGCGTCCATTATTTTCTTTCATGTAATGGTGAACATCGGTATGGCTATCGGCCTGCTGCCGGTTATCGGAATTCCGCTGCCGTTTATCAGTTACGGGGGGTCCTCGCTCTGGTCATTCACTATCCTCCTTTTTATCCTGATCAGGCTTGACAGCTACCGGACTTTTGTGCTGAGGTGAGTGAAATTTGAATATAGGGCAAATTGAGAATTTCAAAATTGGCCATGCTTGAAATAAGTTGGTCATTTGAATACAAATTTGCTATGCAGCAAGAACGTAATTACCCGAATACTGATTATAAAGGTGAGTGGCGGAAAGTGAGAGGAAATAAAAACTTCATCATTAGAAATTCAAAATTCCTTGTTCCATGTTTGATAGTCAAAACTAACTAGCCCGGTTCCTCGTGATAAGTTATTAAATACTCAACCCGCTCTTTAATTTCACTCTTTATCTGAACCTTCAGCCGGAGGTATAAGCAGGTCTTTGAAGAGTTTTTCCATCTTGTCAACATAATCGAGTGAGTCGTCAAGATAGAAGTGAAGTTCGGGGATGATGCGTGCCTGGTTCCGGATGCGGTTGCCAAGCTCACGTCTTATTTCATGTGTATGGTCATTGCAATGCTGAACAATTTCAACGGGAGATTTATGCTGAAAGATGCTGAGGTTTATACGGGCAATGCTAAGGTCAGGCGTAACCCGTACTCCGGTAATGGTGATAAATGCATTATTGGCAAGGCTGCGGTTTTTAAGAAAAACTTCGGCTAATTCTTTTTGAATGAGCCGCGAAAACTTCTGCTGTCGTGTTGAGTCCATCCCTCTCTTATTTTCATGCAAATAAACGAAACCGCCTGTTACAGCCGTTTCAGACTTCGTACTTTCGGCCAACTTTTTCAGAGTGAAAACCTGGTTCAGGCTACTATCCTTTGCCCGCCCTTATTCGGGGTTTGTGTTTCCATACATCCTGCTCATCATTCCGGCAGTGATTTTCGGGGCTATCAATTTTACATTGGTTATTCCCTTGCTCAATGTGCTGTTCAACACCTTTGGTGAAGCATCATCTGCACAACCCCCGTCATTTCACTTCAGCATTGAGTACATCAAAAATCTTTTTGATTACTGGTTTCTGCATATTGCTCAGTCAAAAGGAAAATATCAGGCTTTGATTTTTGTATGCGTGGTTATCGGCATCAGCGTTTTCCTGGCAAACTTCTTCCGCTATTTTGCGCAGCGAGTGCTTACGCGCATGAGGGTCTGGTTGGTTTACCGGTTGCGCAATGCAGTGTTCCAAAAAATAACTTCACTGCATCTTGGTTTTTTTCATAATCGCCAAAAGGGAGACTTGATGAGCGTGCTTTCTAACGATACACAGGAAATTGAAAACTCCGTGGTAAGCACCATGCAGGTGTTCTTTCGCGAACCGCTGGTCATCATCGTTTATTTTATCATTCTTTTTATGATGTCTGTTAAGCTTACCCTTTTTACGCTGGTGTTTTTTCCGGTATCAGGATTCATCATTGCCACCATTTCAAAAAGACTAAAGCGTACGGCAGATCACGGGCAGCAAGTTCTTGGCAAAATTTTAAGTCAGACGGAAGAAGCCATTTCCGGAATCAGAATCATCAAGGGGTTTGTGGTAAAACGGTTTATTAACCGAAAGTTTGAAGGGGTAAATGAGGAGTACCGTAAAGCCGCCAAATCATTCATCAACCGCAGAGAACTGGCATCTCCAGTTTCAGAATTTTTAGGGGTTATTGTAATCATTGTACTTATTGTATATGGAGGCAGCCTTGTCATTAGTAATGAATCGGAACTGACAGCCAGTGAATTTATTACTTACATCATTTTGTATTCGCAGATACTGCCTCCGGCCAAAAACATCTCCAATTCCGTCACCACCATGCAGCGGGGGCTTGCTGCCGGTGACCGCTTGTTTCAACTGCTTGATATTCCTGCCGAAATTAAAGATGAACCGGATGCCGAAAACGTTAACTCATTCGAAAAAGCCATTGAGTATAAAAATGTTTCATTCCATTACAGCGATAAACCTGTTTTGAGAAACATTAACCTTAAAATTGAAAAAGGAAAAACAGTGGCCTTAGTAGGCCAGAGCGGCTCAGGCAAATCTACCCTGGCCGATTTGCTTCCACGTTTTTATGATCTGGCAGATGGAGAAATACTTATTGATGGCAAAGACGTACGCAAAATCAGAAAAGAATCGTTGCGCAGACTGATGGGTATTGTTACACAGGAAGCGATTTTGTTTAATGACACCATTTTTAACAACATTGCCTTTGGTTTGGAGAATGCAAGTGAGGAAGCAGTTATTAATGCCGCGAAAATTGCCAATGCACATGAATTCATCATGCAAACAGAGAAAGGCTATCAAACAAATATTGGCGACAGAGGGATGAAACTTTCGGGCGGGCAGCGCCAGCGCGTCAGCATTGCCAGAGCGGTACTTCGCAATCCCCCTATAATGATTCTGGATGAAGCTACTTCAGCTCTCGATACGGAATCCGAGAGGCTGGTTCAGGATGCTATTTTTAATCTGATGAAAAACCGAACTTCATTAGTTATTGCTCATCGGCTTTCAACCATTCAGCATGCTGATGAAATCATTGTCTTGCATCAGGGGCAGATTGTGGAAAGAGGCAACCATCAGGAATTAATTGCATTGAACGGCATGTACCACAGGCTGTACGAGATGCAGGGGTTTGCGTAGCATAATCTGCACAAAAAACTTTATCTCGGTTCTTCATCATTTTCCGAAAAAGAATCGGGCTCGGGGCGCGGAGGTATGGTAAGTACCTTGTAAAAGAAATAAGCAGTGATGGAGATAACCACTGTCATGGTGGTAATCATCATAATGAGTGCGCTGGTATTCATGCTTGTTGGTGTTTTCTTTTTTGACGTTTTTGATAGGCAATGTAAACCAAAATAGAGATTCCTACAAACAAACTGAGTAGCAGCAGACGGGCCACATTGGTATAGAAAATTTTTGTCTTTAATGTTGAAATAACCTGTTCGTCAGAAGCGGCAGCTAATTGTTCTTTCAATCCTGCATTGGTAAGCATTTTAATAAGAGAAGAATTATCAAGCGGCCAGCCGTTACCTGAGAAGAGGCTTTGTATGGCCTCGTTCCAGTTGTTTCCTGCCGGAGTAAAGACTGAACCTATAAAAACAGCTAACAATAACAATGGAGTGATATACTTGATAACGAAACGGTAAATCAAAGGTACTTTAATATCTCCGCCCTGATTAATTTCTTTCCAACCTTTATCCATTCCGAAAATCCATGCAAACAAAATAGATTCAGCCAAAGCAAAAACAACCAATGATACAGTTCCTGCCCAGTAATCGTATTCATCAAATACACCTTCATTATAAAAAATAACGGTTGGTAAACCCATGGCAAGTACTACAGCGCCAAATGTCCAGGCTCCTTTTTTCTGAGAGAATTTAAATTCATCGCGCATAAAACCCATCCAGGGAGTTCCCATGGCCAGTGAAGAGGTTATTCCTGCAAAAAATAACAACCCGAACCACATCACACCGGCAACAGTAGCAATCATGGGCCCCCAGTTTTGAAAGAGGTAAGGCATGGTTTGAAAGGCCATCCCGAAACCGGCATTTTCTTTTACCCAGTCAATACCAAGAAAACCTGCTGCAATCGGTATAACTATGCAACTGCCTAAAACCACTTCAACAAACTCATTCATAAAACCGGCAGAAACGGCATTCAGGGCAATATCATCTTTCGACCTAACATAAGAAGCATAACATTGAATAGACCCCATGCCTAATGAAAGCGTGAAAAATATTTGTCCGGCAGCAGCAAGCCATACCTTCGGATTAGTGAGAGAATCATACTGCGGAGTCCATAGAAAATTTAATCCGTCAAGCGCATTGGCATTAGGATGAGCTTCGGTTGCACCTGATGTGCCGAGTGTAACACCTCTGATAGCCAGGAAAACACCAAACAAAATAAGCAGCGGCATACCGATGCTTGCAGCTTTTTCAACTCCTTTCAGTCCGCGCGAAAGAATCCATGTGTTCAGCAGTAAACAAAGAATGTAGAATATGATGGCTTCAAAAGGAATACCGGTAGTGCTGTGCTGAACATCTACATAAGAGCGGAAGAAATCAGCAGTTTCAGATTGACTCATACCCCTGAAAGTTCCCATAATGCTGTGCATAACGTATGACATCGTCCAGCTTTCTATGTAACAGTAGTAAGCAGCTACGGCTACATTGGTAAAAATTCCGAATACGCCAAAGTACTTCCAAAAAGCACGTTTAGGGTCCATGTTATCCAATATAAAAGGAGTAGAGTGGTGTCCATGCTTGCCTCCAAATCTGCCTGTTGACCATTCGACCCATAGTAAAGGAATACCCATGAGAAGGAAGCAAACTAAATAAGGAATGATGAAAGCACCACCGCCATTATTAATAGCCTGAACCGGAAAGCGAAGAAAATTACCGAGCCCAACGGCATTGCCGGCCATAGCCAGAATGAGGCCTACGCGTGTGCCCCAGGAATCTTTCTGTAAAGTCATACAATAAGGTGTTAAATCAGGTAGCCAATGTAATTATCTTAAAAGAACTGACAAACGTCCGGGGAGCAATGTTAAATTTTGTAAGGAATGTGAATTAGTGCTGAATTATGGCAAGATAATTGTTTCTCAGATGAAAAAATCAAGCGTTACAGCCTATGAGTATGATATCCGGATCAAAGACTTCACAGAAAAAGAAATATGCCGTTTGCCAGAGTTGCGGTATGCCGTTTTCTAAAAACAAAAACAATTATTTCAGGATTACCAATGGTTTTTACGATGTAAAATACTGTACGGATTGTTTTCAGAACGACCGGTTTACTGAACCAAATCTTACCCTCGAAGAAATGAAGCAGAAACTGATGAACAAACTGCGTGCAGCCGGCATGCCCGGAAATCTTGATCGCTTTACCGAAAGATTACACACGCTTGAAAGGTGGAAATAATTTTCATGATTATTTAGGTTGGTTGAAAGACGGGGGTCATTGACTCCCGTTCTTTTTTTATAGCCGTTTTTCAGCCAATTGTTTGGCAACAATAATTAAGCCCTCATTGAGCGAATGCGGGGAATAGCTTAATTCTGCTGTGGCCTTTTGAATATTGAATCCTGTTTTAGGGGGTCTTTTGGCCGGTTGATTCAACTCTGCAGAAGTAATGGGCTTTATAAAAGATTTATCCAGGCCGAAAAAATCAGCAATGCGGTAAGCCATGTCAATGATGCTCATTGTTTCACTGCCTGAAACGTGATAAATTCCTTTTGCTTTTCGGAGGGCAGCCTGTATGCAGGCATCAGCCAGGTCTTCGGCAAGGGTCGGTGAGCGAAACTGATCGGTAATTATGGTTATCGTTTTTTTCTGCTCAAGGGAGTTTTTGACCCACAACACCATATTACTTCGCTGGGCATCATCAGTAACTCCATAAATAATGATGGTTCGGATAATGCACCAGTCCAATCCGCTTTGACGCACCATCTGTTCTCCTTTGAGTTTTGAATCTGCATAAACGCTCAACGGATTGGGAGCATCTTCTTCTGAGTATGGACCTGCAGTTCCGTCAAAAACAAAATCGGTGGAAATAAAAATGAAATGACAATTATAAATTTTTGAAACGCTGATCAGATTGGCGGTGGCTTCAATATTTGCTTTATTGCAAGTTGCAGGGTTCAGTTCACAGGCATCCACATTAGTCATGGCTGCGGCATGAATTACACAATCGGGTTTAAAGCGATCAAAAACATCAGCAACCTGTACAGGATTTTCAATATCCATTTCACTGTATTCATACCCTTGCTGAGTCTTAATTCTGTTAGGGCCGCGGGCGGTGGCCAATAATTTTACATCAGGATGCTGCCTTAATGCGTAAACGATCTTTTGCCCTAAAAGGCCATTACTTCCGGTCAGTAATAT
Organism: uncultured Bacteroidota bacterium; assembly: GCA_900696575.1. Classification (GTDB taxonomy): domain Bacteria; phylum Bacteroidota; class Bacteroidia; order AKYH767-A; family OLB10; genus CAADHD01. Next base: position 83,832 of record CAADHD010000035.1, on the reverse strand, counting down.
TTTCATGGATTTAATTACATATCCCAAACGCTTCCTCGGTTGCCTTTAATCATCTTCCTGAGGTTAATGATAAAAGCCATAATCATGTAAAATATAAGGGGCGAACCGAGAGTGATAAACGAGGTATAGATAAAAAACAAACGGATTCTTGAACTTTGAATTTTAAGCAAATCGCCTAAACGTTCACAGACACCAAAAGCAAAAAATTCAAAAAAGGTTTTGACGTATTCAGCGGGCTGCTTCATGATGAGGGGAGGAGTTAAGAATTGAATTACCGATGCTGCATGAAAGGCATTTCAGTTTGCCGCAATAATACTTTTTAAGCTCTAACAAAGCCTGCGAGTTTGCAGCATTATCTGATTTAATACCACAGCCATTCCATTGTGAAATGATGTGGTTTTTTTCGGATGGCAGAAACTGAAGCAGGGAAACAGCCCGGTCTTTAAACCGCTCATCATTTCGTTCCGTTCCGTAAAGAAAAAGTATGGGAGCCACAGTATTTATCAGGATGTTTTCTATGCCGCTTTTGCCAAGATTTTTCCTGGTTGAAGTTTTAGATTTTTTACTGAAATGATAATGTTCTTTCCAGTAATCAGAAGCTTCACATTCAAAAATGGAAGCCATTGATTTTGCCCGGGTAGTTTCAATAATTTTTGAAAAAAGCTGTGAGCTCTTATAGATCAGAGATGCGAACTGCGAAATACGGATAGTCGGAAAATTGGATGGTCGTGTCCGTGCAAATTTCCAAACAGCACCATCCATAGGTTTCAGTTTAAATTTGTTTTGGATCAAATGATATTCTCTAAGCAGGGATGTATGAAAATCATCTTCAGGTTTTTCGGGCAGCAATCCGGCCTGGCCGAAAAGCACAGCTTCCAATTGCAGCAAATTGTTTTTATGACGTGCCAACACCTTCAACGGAGTAAGTCTTGCAAGCATTTCAAATGGAACGGCATTTAGCTTAAATCCGAAATTAACAGATAATAAACGATAAAATGTTTCTTCCCAGTTATTTTTGTTTTCAATTAAGATGGTACGTATAGTGTCTGCTTTTCTTTCCAATCGCTCGGCTAACATTCTTTCCAGCCATGCACCAACAGACAGCGGATTTACCTGTTGAATCTGATTACTGCATGGAATATCTTTTTTAGAAGCTGAAAGATGCAGATAATTTTTCAGAAGGCTTAAGGAAAACTTTCCTTTCAGTTCTGTTAAAGGGATGGTACTGTTACTTTCCGTATCGTTTTCATATACAACATGCAGTATGAGGTTGGAATAATTTTTATCGTGCTGATGCCCATGCTTCTTAAAATCGGAAGTTCGCAGGTGAATTTCCACATTGCCGGCCCAAAGTGTATTACCTATTCTGATTTTAGCGTTGAAAAAATCAGGACCGGCATCGGCATTATTTATTCCCGGATGAATAACATCAACAGGCTCTCCTGTTACAGTGCTCAGGTTATTGACCAACCTGAATTTCCACAGGTAATGCAGAAACATTTCATCCATAATTTTCAAAAATAAAGATTATGGTTTATACAGAATTACTGTCTCACCATCAGGCGGAATCCGCTCCCATGAATGTTTTCAAGTTGAATATTCGGATCAGCACTAAGGTATTTGCGAAGTTTAGCAATAAAAACATCCATGCTCCGGGCTGTAAAGTAGTTGTCATCACCCCATATTTTTTTCAAAGCGGTTTCGCGTTTAAGAAGGTCGTTTATCCGTAGGCATAACATCCGGAGCAATTCTCCTTCTTTGGGCGAAAGCCGGTGTGTGGTTTCTGGAGTCGTCAGTGTTCGCAGTTTGTGGTCATAAACCAGTTTCCCTATTGTAAACTGCATAGGCTTACCCGCATCTTCGTCTTTGCTGCGATTGAGAATGGCTTTTATTTTCAATAACAAAATCTCAGAGTCAAAAGGTTTGGTGATGTAATCATCAGCTCCAATACGGTAACCTTCGAGCATATCGGTTTTCATGCTTTTGGCAGTAAGAAAAATGATAGGAATCTCTTTGTTTTTGGAGCGAATGTATTTGGCTAAAGCAAAACCATCCATCAATGGCATCATGACATCCAGTATGCACAAGTCAAAAAATCCTTTATCGAATTTTTCTTGTGCTTCTCTTCCGTCACGGCAAAGGGTTACTTCGTAATCGTTGATGTCAAGATAATCATGCATGACGGTTCCGAAGTTCGGATCATCCTCTGCAAGCAGAATACGGTGTGTTTTTTCTTTCATGATGCCTGTAAGTTTATATGTTTTGGAAAATAAATACTGAAACAACTGCCTTTGCCCGGTTCGCTGGTTACTTTGATTTCGCCTCCATGTGCATTTACAATGGATTTAACATGATTCAATCCCAGTCCGAATCCTTTTACATCATGGATGTTGCCCGAAGTTTTCCGGTAAAACTTTTCAAAAATTCTTTCCATCGTTTCCTTATCCATTCCCATTCCTTTATCGGCAATGGATAATACAATTCCGTGTTCACGGTCTTCGGTGGTAACGGTTATCACAGGTTCACCGGGCGAGTATTTGTTTGCATTGTCGAGTAGGTTAACAATAGCGGTAGTTAGTAATAGTTCATCACCTTCAATGATGGGCGAAGCAGAGTTGAAGGAAGTGATGATTGTACCATTACGCGAAGCAACCTGCACACGAATGTTATCGGTCGCTTTTTGAATGAGTTCATGCAGGTTGACGGTGTCCTTTTTAATGTTGAAATCGCTTTTTTCAAACATGGCTGTTTGCAGAATGGTTTCCACTTGCCGGTTCATTCTGCGGTTTTCTTCACGGATGATGTTTGAATAGTAGCCGACCTTTTCTTTGTCGGCAGAAATTTTAGGATTATTGATAGCATCAATGGCCAGGGCAATAGTGGCAATAGGAGTTTTAAACTCATGGGTCATGTTATTGATGAAATCGGATTTGATTTCTGAAATCTTTTTCTGTTTTAATAACATGTTTACTGTGTAGATGAAAACAAATATAATAGTGAGGGTGAAAAGTGCAGATGCAGAAAGCATAATCCACATGGTGCCAAGCACAAAGGCTGCTCTTGAAGGGAAGTGAACAAGCAGCATCAATCCTTTTGAGTAAAGTTCATTTGGAAAAAGCTCTATGCTATAGCGCGATTGGCGTAAGGCATCGGCTGTTATGGTATCGCGGCCGGAGATTACCGTATCGGCTTTTGAATTAAGAATACCAAATGAATAGGGAATTTCAATTCCTCTATAACGAAACTCCTTTGATAAAATAGTGTCAATTTCGGCAATTGAAATATGCTGAAGTGGATCGTCTTCTGAAGCTGCATAACTTAATGCAATTCCCGTCATCACTTCATTTACTCTTGCGACTTTTGAAGATAGTTTGACTTTCATGCGCGTAAGTTCCTGTTCTAATCTTATTCTTTTTTTCTCTACCTCTGCCTGCAGCAATTCATTTTTCAAAACCATTTTATCTTCGGCACTCTGTTTTTCAGTAATTCGTACGTGATCAATCTCGGTAACTTCATGCAACGAATCGGAGCGGATAATCAGTTTTTCCTGTTGTGAATGGCCGCGGTTGAAAATAGAATCCCGTAACAGTACATTGGTTTCGGAAAGCGGCAACTGCTCTGAGAAGGAAGAATCAGCATTTTTTAGCATCAGATTCTCCTCAAAGATTTTCTTTTCCGCCAGCGTACTGTCCATGGCTTTCCAGAAGTTTGAGTCCGATTCAAAACCGAGGTATTTCCTGCTGATAAAATTAAGTACTTGGCGGGTATCTGCTTTTTGAATTGTATGATTGAGGGCATCCTGCACCTGCCTGTCAAACTGTTGTTCTTTCATTTGGTAGTCATGCCTTATCCAGTAAACCTGCAACAGCACTATTCCAATTAATGAAACTGACATAAGTAATATGATTACCAAAAATGCAGTTCGGCTCATTTATGTGCAAAAGTAAGGGCAATGCAACAGGTGTTGGCTGTTTAACTAATCATTAACGCTTATCAATAACGGTATAAAAAAAAAAAAGCCGATGTATATCGGCTCTTCTGTATTTTCAATTAATTAGGCTACTTTGTTGTGTCTAATGATCCGTTAATGGCATAGCTTATGGCCGGCTGACCTGTTGCTTCAAAAATGTATTTGCCGGTAATCATATTTCCTGTTATAGTTCCTGCATAGGTCTTCATTCCTTCATTTGTTACAATAGTGGCTGTAAACTGGATATTACCATTAGCATCTTGTGTTGCGGCATATCGTGAATTTGATGCAGCCGTACTTTTACCTGCTTTTGATTCAAAGCCATCAGCACCAAAAACAATAAAATCTTTCATGCCTTCAGAACCATCGGTGCTATGAATAATAAGATTGAATTTTTTATTTGCAAGGCTTGCTTTGGCATCGTTAGTTACTGCGGCAGTTTTGTTTTGAGCTACTAATCCCAAAGGTAAAACGAGCAGTAATGCTATAACGATTGATTTCAGGAAGTTTAATTTTTTCATTGTCTTTGAGGTTTTTAATTTTCGATGGGCTAAAATACAGATGGTTTGGTAATTTTTAAGTGAATAGCATTAATTTTTTTAACAACCTGAAATTACCGGCACATCATACATTTGTCGTACTGCTTCTTTAATAGCTTGTGAATCAAAGCCGCACTCACTGTAAAGTTCCTTTTGTTCACCATGCTCAATGAAGCGGTCAGGGATTCCAAGGCGCACAACCGGAATATGTTTTTGATTATCGGCAAGGTATTCGAGTACGGCACTGCCGAATCCGCCTTGCAGGCATCCGTCTTCAACGGTAATGATGCGCTTGAATTTATTGCAGATTTTTTCCATCAAATCGCCATCAAGCGGTTTGACAAAACGCATGTCGAAATGTGCAGGGAAGAAACCTTCTTCGGCTAACTCGCGGCATGCCTGCACAGCAAAATTGCCGGGATGACCAATCGTAAGGATAGCTGTTTCTTCTCCATCCTGTATCATTCTTCCTTTTCCGATCTCTAATTCATTCATAGGTGTTTTCCAGTTTACCATTACTCCATTACCTCTCGGATATCTTATGCAGAAGGGTCCGTGGTTTTTTAACTGAGCGGTAAACATCAGATTTCGGAGTTCTTCCTCATTCATCGGAGCAGATACAATCATATTCGGAATGCAACGCATGTAAGCATAATCAAAAGCGCCATGATGAGTGGGTCCGTCTGCGCCAGCCAATCCGCCACGATCAAGGCAGAAAATGACCTGCAGGTTCTGTAAGGCTACATCATGTATAACCTGGTCATAACCTCGCTGCATAAAGGAAGAGTAAATGTTACAGAAAGGAATGATACCCTGCGTTGCTAATCCGGCAGAAAAAGTAACTGCATGTTGTTCAGCAATGCCTACATCAAAAGCACGTTCCGGAATTTCACGCATCATAATATTGAGTGAACAGCCTGATGGCATAGCCGGGGTAATTCCTACAATCTTTTCGTTCTTTTTTGCCAGTTCAACAATGGTATGACCGAAAACATCCTGATACTTTGGAGGTTTTGGTTTATTGCCGGGATCTTTAAAAATTTCTCCTGTTATTTTGTCGAAGAGGCCGGGGGCATGCCATTTAGTTTGGTCCTTCTCTGCCAATTCATAACCCTTTCCTTTTATGGTTACACAATGCAGAATTTTAGGTCCGGGTATTTTTTTCAAGTCATTAAACACTTCAACCATGTGATTCACATCATGCCCGTCTATCGGTCCGAAATAGCGGAACTTTAAGGATTCAAACAGATTACTTTGCCTCAGCAGCATGGATTTTAATCCATGTTCAATTTTTTGAGCTACAGCCTGTGCATTAGGACCGAACTTACTCACCTTACCCAGCAAATTCCAGACTTCATCTTTAACCTTATTATAGGCAGGTGAAGCGGTAATGTCAGTAAGGTATTCTTTCAATGCCCCTACATTTGGGTCAATGCTCATGCAGTTATCATTCAGTACCACCAACAAGTTCGAATTGGCTACACCCCCGTGATTTAGTGCTTCGAAAGCCAGGCCGGCAGTCATAGCACCGTCACCAATGACGGCAATATGCTGACGGTCGTTTTCATTTTTCAGTTTGGATGCAACTGACATTCCTAAGGCAGCTGAAATGGAAGTGGAGGAATGTCCTACCCCGAATGTATCGTATTCGCTTTCCGTCCTTTTCGGAAATCCGCTTATTCCTTTATATAGTCGGTTGGTATGAAAATTATCTCTTCGGCCCGTCAGTATTTTATGGCCGTAAGCCTGGTGGCCTACATCCCATACAAGCTGGTCATATGGGGTATTAAAAACATAATGCAGCGCAACAGTCATCTCAACCACACCGAGGCTGGCACCGAAATGACCGCCATTAACCGAAACTATATCAATAATAAAATTACGCAACTCGCTGCAAACCTGTTTAACCTTTTCTCTGGGAAGTTTGCGAAGATCTTCCGGACTGTTAATGGAAGTAAGCAATGGATAATCCGATTTGTTTATCATTTCAAATACGGTTTCAAAGTTAAAGGTTTTCGCAGGCATAAAGCAAAACTTTGAGAATTTAGGCGCAGGAAAAACAACATGCCTGATAAAAGAATGTTTTGCAAAGCCTTTATTTTTTTAAAAATAGCAGAAATTCGCTGCCATGTTTCGTACGCTTCTTAACCTCATGCTTGCCTTTTTATTTTGCTTAGGCAAAGTTTATTCTCAGGATATGACCTACGCCCGCAGTGTAATGGATACACTTTGCTCACCTTTTATGCATGGCAGGGGTTATGTAAGCAAAGGGGATGGTATAGCTGCAAAATACCTCAGAAACGAATTTTCAAAACACGGTTTAAAACCATTAGGTAAAAATTATTTTCAGCCGTTTAAATTTTCAGTCAATACGTTTCCCCAAAGAATGATGCTGAAGGTTGATGACAAACTTTTATTGCCCGGAACCGATTACCTGATTGATCCGGCTTCAAAAAGAGTTAAAGGCAGATTTAAACTTTACAGGGTGGCTTCTACTTCTATCCGGGGAACAAAAGAGACGCTGAAAAACAGGTTTCTCCTCATTGATAAAAGTGAAGCCGGAACAAAGGATGAGCAGGGGGCTATGGATTTGTGGATTACAAAACCGGCAGGAGCTAAAGGAGTAATCATGATTGAAGACAATAAATTAGTCTGGTCTGTTTCAAGGAAACAAATGAAACATCCTGTTTTTAAAGTGCTGAGAAAATCACTGCCCGAAAGCCCTGCCGAAATTGAAGTAAGGGTGGATGCCTGTTTCCGGAAAAACTACCGCACACAAAATGTTATTGGCTATGTTCCTGGTACGCTTTATCCTGATTCATTTATCGTATTTACTGCCCATTATGATCACTTAGGGAGAATGGGAAGAGAAAATGTTTTTCCGGGAGCTAATGACAATGCAAGCGGAGTAAGCATGTTGCTCAGTCTGGCTGATCATTATTCAAAAAGTCCTCTGCCTTATTCAGTTGCTTTTATTGCTTTTGCCGGTGAAGAAGCAGGGTTACTGGGAAGCGAGTATTTTGTAAAAAATCCTCTTGTTCCACTTAAACAAATCAAGTTTCTGCTCAATATGGATTTACTTGGAACAGGTGACGATGGTTTGATGGTTGTAAATGGTGAAGTTTTTCAAAATCATTTTCAAGTAATGGATGCCATTAACAAAGAGAAAAACTATGTTGTTTCTCTTCAAAAACGGGGAAAAGCGCGTAACAGCGACCATTACTGGTTTACAGAGCGCGGGGTGCCTGCTTTTTTTATCTATACACTTGGCGGGGTAACCTATTATCATGATGTATTTGACCGGCCGGAAACCCTTCCGCTCACTGATTACGAAGATGTTTTCAGGCTGATTGTAGAATTTGCAGGCAAACTGCCTTGAAATTTTTCAACTACGATGCAATACCTAAACCGTAATCGCGTTTTAAGGACATGTTAAAAGACACTCATGCCTATGCATCAAAAATCTACACTTGACGAACTTATCCTTTATTTCTACAACGAAACCCAACTGACCGAAAATGTCCTCATTCAAAAGGATATTGACTGCAACGAGGAAACGGCCGAAACCTATGAAGACATAAAACAAGCAGCCTCCATGCTGGATGAGTTGCTTGAAAAGCCTTCTGCCCGTTGTGCCGAAAACATTTTAAGGTATTCAAAAGCCACTGCATAAAATGATCAGCGGTTTACTTTTGGCGCATGTTGCTGAAAGAGCGCTATTGCAGGGTTATTGATTATTTCGAAAAAAATTTACCGATTGCCGAAACGGAGCTTCGATATGAAAATCCGTTTCAGCTTTTGGTTGCAGTAATTCTTTCTGCGCAATGCACGGATAAGCGGGTAAACATGGTAACGCCTGCTTTGTTTGAAGCTTTTTCTGATGCACAATCAATGGCCGTAGCAGAAGCAGATGAGATCTTACCGTACATCAGGAGCATCAGCTATCCTAATAATAAGGCAAAGCATTTATCGGCCATGGCCAAAAAACTGGTGAGTGATTTTGACGGAGCAGTTCCTGACACTCCTGAGCAATTGCAAACGCTGCCCGGAGTTGGACGTAAAACAGCCAATGTTATTGCCTCGGTGGTTTATAACCGCTCCGTCATGCCTGTTGATACGCATGTATTCCGTGTTTCAGCTCGGTTAGGATTAACCAGAAATGCAAAAACGCCTCTGGCTGCCGAAATGCAATTAGTCAAACATATTCCTGAAAAATTAATTTCAAAAGCACATCACTGGCTCATTCTGCATGGCAGGTATATTTGCATGGCCCGTAATCCTAAATGTCATGAATGCCCCTTTACTGATTTTTGTCTGTTTTTTAAAAAGAATAAATAGCAAATCATCAATGCTGTTAATGATTTCTGTTTTATTTGCTCACTCAACTTTTGCACAGCACTCAAAATCACCATTCATGGAAAAGGAAATTATTAAAACGGAAAATGCACCTGCTCCCATAGGGCCTTACAGCCAGGCTGTGGCTTATGGTAATCTGATGTTTGTTTCAGGACAGATAGCAATCAATCCGGAAAACGGGCAATTGGTTACAGGCTCCATAAAAGAGGAAACCCATCAGGTGATGAAAAACATTGGGAATATTTTAAAAGAAGCCGGGCTTGGCATGGAGCATATTTTAAAAACTTCCATATTCCTCAAAAACATGGATGACTTTGCTGCTGTGAATGAGGTTTATGGAAGCTGTTTTACCAAAAATTTTCCTGCAAGGGAAACAGTTCAGGTGGCAAGATTGCCAAAAGATGTCAATGTTGAAATTTCGGTTATCGTAGGCAGATGACCGACATTTTAATGTTAATATGACGATTTTCTGATCAAAAAAATTACTTTAACCTTTTGGATGTTCCGGACTTTTCTATTTTAGCCACTGAAATTTAAACACAAAAACTATAAATCATGAGAAAAATTCTACTTACTGTCATGGCCTTAGGAACCGCTATATCGGTTCAGGCACAATTAAAAATTCAATCAAAGCCAATTGTTGGAACCAGCAAAGCACAGTTACTTTCACCGATAATTACTGTTGATGTTGCCGGTAATGAAATTCCGCTTCAGTCAATCAATCCTTCCGTTGTGGCTACACCAAAGCTTAGTTCACCTTTGGCAACTTCGATAGGTAATACTACTTATGATTTGCAGACCAATGCCGCTGTTTGTAACCGCGTAGTTAATGGAGGAGGACATGTTTCGGCCACCTGGACACGAAGCGTTACCAATGATCTTGCTGCTTCAGACCGCGGTACAGGGTATAATCACAAAATGAGTGGCGGCTCCTGGGGGCCTGCTCCATCTGCCCGCATTGAGCCTGTTCGTACAGGTTGGCCCAGCATTGCAAGAACTGCAGCAGGAACAGAGCATGTGATTTCTCACATTTCTAATCAACCGCTTTACCTGGCAAGTTCACCTACCGGTGGTGGTTCATGGACTTTTGGTTCATTGCCAAGTGTTGGTGCTCCCGAAGTTCTTTGGGGAAGGCTTGCAGCGGGTGGTTCAAATGGAAATTCTCTTCATGCACTGATGATTACCCTTCCGACCGGTAATGGTGGCGCTTTAGTGAATGGATTGAATGGATGCCCGATTTATCAACGTTCGCAGGATAATGGTGCTACCTGGGACATTACAAATCAGGTTCCTGTGGGTGTTGACGACCAGACTTATAACGGGTGGAGTGCCGATGCTTATGCCATTGATGCCCGCGGAAGTACCGTTGCTTTTACACATGGTCAGATTACTGAAGATTGGGCCATGTGGAAATCAACCGATAATGGTGATACATGGACAAAAACTATTATTTGGGATTTCCCTTTTACCAAGTATGATGACACACAAAGTATTACGGATGTTGATGGAGATGGAATTGCTGATACTGTATTAACAGTTGATCATAAGGTTGCCATTCTAATTGATAATAACGGAATGGTTCATTGCTGGGTGGGTGCTGTTTTTATTTTAGATGCTGATGTAGCAGGACCACTCGGTTTATTCTTAAGTACTGATGCCTTATTATACTGGAATGAATCCATGGGCTCCAACGGTCCTGTAGTAATTGCCGAAACTCCTGATATTGATGGTGACGGAGTACTCAATTTTGCAATGGATTACATTCCCCGTTATGGCAATGGTGGCCAGTGTACACAACCTCATGCAGCCATTGATGCATCCGGAACCATGATAGTATCGTTTATGGCTCCGCTCGAAAATAGCACCAGCGGTAATACCGGTTATGATTACAGCTATCGTAGTCTTTGGATGATTGGTAGCACTGATGGTGGTAATACATGGTCAGCCCCTCTTCAAGTAGCCGGTAGTGATTTTGATGAAGCTGCTTTTGGTGCCGTGGCTCGCGATATTGATGGAAACTGTGTTGACCTTGTTTATATGTATGATGGTTTACCCGGTATCGCTGTTCAGCCTCCGGGAAATCCTCCTAACCAGGCATTTCACCCATTTGGTAATAATGACATCATTCATGACTGCATTCCTGTAACTTCTGTTGTCGGAATAAAAGATGTGCAGACACAGCCGGCTTCTGTTTCTGTTCATCCCAATCCGGTTTCTGAAATGCTGAATGTTTCGGTTAATGCCAATGGTGCTCAGAAAATCAATATCTCCATTACTGACATTACCGGAAAAGTAATGTATTACGATGCAATGAACACTGCCGGAACAGGGCTTTTCAACTTCAGTCACAGCGTGAAAAACTTTGCTAAAGGTATGTACCTGCTTAATATCAATGCTGATGGCGCTGTAAGCACTTCTAAATTTGTTGTTCAATAAATAATTAAAGAACAAGCCCGGAAATAAAAAGACCCGCTCATCCGAGCGGGTCTTTTAGTTTTTAAAAAGCTTTATTTCAATACCCCCATTCAAGCAGCAATCTTATTTTGCTGATATTACCTTGCGTATAAAGTAACATGGTATCAGGATAGTGATTCGAAGCGGTAGTAGCCAGCCGCATATCAAACGAATAGCCGCCCATATATTCGGGTACGGCCGGTGCATCATCATCAAATACCAGAAATTCGTATTCGGAGGTAATGGATGGAAAATTGAAAGATAAAACGGAAGGCTGAAATGGAAGAGCAGTAAAGTTTATGTTGTTATACGGGCCTGTAGCATAAATTAAAGAAGCAATTCCTTTATAACGCAGTTGAAAAAGCAAATCAGGATCGCTGCCCACATCCCATGGGTCACCATTGGATTTGGCTAATGGCAATTCATCAATTATAAATCCTTTCATAGAGCATTTGGTATAAGCATCTTTAATTTCAATATTTTTAAAAACTTCCAATTGCTTTTCTTGGGCATAAACCGTAAGGGTAACTTTAAATAATCCGCCCGATGTAAATATGTGCTTCGGGTTTTTCTCAATACTGCCCGAACCATCGCCAAAGTTCCATGAATAGGAATCAACATTTTCAGACTCATTGAAAAACTCCACTTCAACCGGTGAAACGAGTTTGGAAGATTTGTAACTGAAGCCTGCCTTAAGTGAAAGCGGGCTGTCTGAGGAGTTGTCATTTTCCTTAGTGCATCCTGAAAATAAAATGGCGCTAATGGCGGATACTGTTATTGCAGCTATTTTTAATCTGGTCATGTCGAAACGTTAAATACTGGTTATTTGTGAAGTTGCAGCAATGATTAAGCCGCCTGATTCTGTATTGATACATTTGTGGCCAATTCATTCAATTTCATGGCAAAAGACAGGCTTGAGGCACTCGATCCGCGTAGATACATTCTCATAAAAGGAGCAGCAGTTCATAATCTGAAAAATGTAGATGTTGCCATTCACCGAAATAGTTTTACTGTAATTACAGGGTTGAGTGGTAGCGGAAAATCATCACTCGCATTTGATACGCTTTTTGCCGAGGGTCAGCGCAGGTATGTTGAAAGCCTGTCGGCATACATCAGGCAGTTTGCAGGCCGAATGGAAAAACCGGCTGTAGAATACATCAAGGGAATTTCGCCTGCCATTGCTATCGAACAAAAAGTAAACTCACGCAATCCGCGTTCAACCGTGGGTACTTCCACCGAAATTTATGATTATCTCAAGTTACTCTTTGCCAGAACAGGTATTACGTTTTCGCCAATAAGCGGCCAACCGGTTAAAAAGCATACAACGGATGATGTGGTTGACTTCATCCTTAAGCTTAAGGAAGGTTCCGTTGCCAGTATTCTTTCTCCGGTTTTACAATACGGCAAAAGAAAATTGAAAGAAATACTTGGTGTTCAGATTCAGAAAGGATTTTCAAGAATTTGTTTTGGCAATAATTTTTTAAAAACGGAGGAGCTAGAGAATTCCGTAAGCTCAACAGCGATGTGGTTTGAAGACTATCCACAGATGTTTGTGTTGGTTGACCGCATTGTGGTACAACAGAATAGTGATGCAGATTACCGATCGCGTATTCACGATTCTGTTGATTCGGCCTTCCGTGAAGGAATGCACTCATGCACTGTTTTAGTTCTGCATGGTGATAAATCGGAGAGCATTTTGTTCAGTAATTTATTTGAAGCAGACGGGTTGACCTTTGAAGAACCTTCGGTGAATCTGTTTAGTTTTAACAATCCTTACGGAGCCTGCAAAAACTGCGAAGGATTCGGATCTGTTATAGGTCTTGACCCTGACCTTATTTTTCCTGATAAAACACTTTCTGTCTATGAAGGACTTATTGCTCCCTGGCGTGGAGAAAAAATGCAGGAATGGAATCAGCAATTAATTAAAAATGCACATAAGTTTGATTTTCCCATTCACCGGCCTTATCTTGAATTGAATGCTTACGAAAGAGAATTACTCTGGAAGGGCAATGAGCATTTCAACGGATTGAATGCCTTTTTTAAGTACGTGGAAGAACAGAGTTACAAGATTCAATACCGGGTACTTCAATCAAGATACAGGGGTAAAACCATTTGTCCTGAATGTATGGGTACGCGGTTAAGAAAAGATGCTTCGTATGTAAAAGTGGGAGGTAAATCTATTACGGAAATGGTGCTTATGCCGGTAAAAGAACTGCTTCCGTTTTTTCAGCAATTGCAACTCAGCGAACACGATATGCTAATTGCCGGAAGGATATTAATTGAAATACAAAGCCGTCTTCAATACCTGAATGATGTTGGTTTGGGTTACCTGACGCTAAACCGTTTGAGTAACTCCCTGTCAGGTGGCGAATCGCAACGCATCAATCTGGCCACTGCTTTAGGAAGCAGTTTGGTGGGCAGCATGTACATACTTGATGAGCCCAGCATTGGCTTGCATCCACGCGATACGCAACGTTTAATTAAAGTGCTTAAATCATTACAGCAAACAGGTAATACCTTGATTGTTGTAGAACATGATGAAGAAATTATGCGTTCATCGGACGAAATAATTGACATGGGCCCTGAAGCCGGAACCGGTGGTGGCGAGGTAGTCTTTCAGGGAAAACTTGAAGCATTGATAACAGATGGAAATACTTTGACAGCCGGCTATATGAATGGCAGCCGGCAGATTCCTGTTCCATCGCGCAGAAGACCATGGAAAAATTTTATTGAAGTTAAAGGTGCATTCGAAAATAATCTGAAAGGAATCAATGTAAAATTTCCGCTGGGCATTCTAACCGCTGTTACCGGAGTAAGCGGCTCAGGAAAAACATCATTGGTTAAGAAAGTTTTTTATCCGGCTCTTAAAAAATCTCTTGGCGGATACAGCGAAGTATCAGGAAGTTTCAGCGGTATTGATGGTGATCTCGATTTGGTGGAGTCAGTTGAATTGATTGACCAGAATCCAATCGGAAAATCTTCGCGATCCAATCCCGTTACTTACATCAAAGCCTATGATGAAATAAGGGCATTATTTGCCGAAACACCCGGTGCTAAAGCACGTGGATTTTCTCCTTCTCATTTTTCTTTTAACATAACCGGTGGCCGTTGCGAAGAATGCGAAGGCGAAGGAGAGATTACCATAGAAATGCAGTTTATGGCTGATATTAAACTGAAATGCGAAACCTGCAACGGACAGCGTTTCCGCGAAGACATCCTGCTCTGTACCTATAAAGACAAAAACATTTATGATGTACTCTGCATGACGGTTAACGATGCAGTTCAGTTTTTTAATTCAGGCCCGAAGAGCAAATTCTTTTTTCTTGAACAACGCATTGTTGCCAAACTTCAACCATTGCTTGATACAGGGCTTGGTTATGTAGCCCTAGGACAGTCGTCTTCTTCATTAAGCGGTGGAGAAGCGCAACGGATTAAACTGGCAACTTTTCTGATGAAAGGCGTAACATCAAAAGGAACGGTATTCATTTTTGATGAACCTACTACAGGACTGCATTTTCACGACATCAATAAACTGATGATTGCCTTTCATTCTTTAATAAACAATGGTAATTCCATCATTGTGATTGAACACAATCCTGAGGTAATCAAATCAGCCGACTGGATTATTGACCTTGGTCCGGATGGAGGTGATGACGGTGGCCGGGTTGTTTTTGAAGGAATTCCTGAAGACCTGATTAGGTGTGAAAACAGCATGACCGGAAAATTCCTTCAATCAAAACTCAACTGAAATAAAGGCCTAGATTTTTGACAATTCAATAATTTCTGCTGCTCGCTGCGCCATTTCATGTGTGATGTTCAAATGAGTTACCATACGCAGGGTACAATCTCCAAAGGGAACCGCCAGTAGTTTATTTTGACGGAAATAATCAAGCAGTAGGTCCCGCGTTTTATTAGTGTCCGTTTTTGCAATCACAATGTTTGTAGGAGCATTCATCACTTCTTTTATCAGACTGCTTTCTTTCAAAGCGTCTGAAATGATTTTCGCATTTTGGTGATCTTCGATTAAGAGAATCAGGTTGTTCTTTAAAGCATACAAACCGGCAGCAGCCAAATAGCCGGCCTGACGCATGGCTCCGCCTAATTTGTTTCTTACTCTGCGAGCTTCTGCCATGGTTTCAGTATTGCCTAACAACATGCTTCCTGCAGGCGCTCCCAGACCTTTGCTCAGACAAAAAGAAACAGTATCAAACAATCCGGCAACTGCAGCAGGTGAACCTCCGCTTTCGGCAAGTGCATTGAAAATACGTGCTCCGTCCAAATGAATTTTTAAATGGCGACTCCTGAATAAGTCACTGAGGTTTTTCATCTCATCCAAAGTATAAAAAACCCCTCCGCCTTTGTTTACAGTATTTTCAATTACGGCTGCTTTTATATCCGGCTGCTTTCTTAAAATTTCAGCGGCATCAGCCGGGTTCAGGATTCCATTTGCATGATTGCATAAAACAGCCCGGATGTGATTCATGCTTGCCGGACCGCCAGTTTCAAAATAATAAGTATGTGTAAATTCATTGCACAGATAGGTATTTCCTGCCTGTGCCAGTACAAGCAAAGCAACCTGATTGGCCATTACTCCTGACGGGCAAAACAATCCTGCCTCCTTTCCGAAAATTTGGGCTGCATACTCCTGAAGTTCAATAACTGACGGGTCATCACCAAAAACATCATCACCTGTTTTGGCATTCAGCATAGCCTTCAACATTCCATCCGATGGCTTGCTTACTCCGTCACTTCTTAAATCTATGGTCATTTAAAAGGGAATTTTTACTTTTGAAATCTAAAGTTTTATGAATAAACGTTTGACCAAAGGTGAGAAAAAAATTTTCGGTGTTTGCAGCGGATTAGCCGATTATTTTGAAATGGACCCTACTGTAATACGGCTTATTTTTCTGGTTATGCTGCTGATATTGGGGACCGGTGTTCTTCTTTATCTTCTTTTGGCTGTTGTAATGCCCGAAAAACCTGTATCCTAATTTATCACAATAAAAAGAGCAGTGATTAAATCCTTATTCAGCTTTCAGAACGGCACACCGCGATGGATTGTCTTTACGGCTGATGCCATAATGGTAACCTGCTCGCTGCTGCTGGCTTACCTGCTCCGGTTTAATTTCAGCATTCCGGCAGAGGAGGCTCAGCGTCTTCCTTCTATCCTTCTGTTTTTTCTGCTTATCCGCATGGTTTTCTTTTTTGTGTTCAGATCTTATGCAGGAATCATTCGCTATACCAGCACCCGCGATGCCGCCCGTATCTTTTTTATGCTCATGGCAGGCTCAGTGGTTTTCGGAATCCTCAATGTCATCCGCTTTATCAGCATTCAGGTTTATTTCCTTCCGATTTCCATCATTATTCTTGAATACATCATCTCCGTTTTTACGCTTATCGTTTTCCGTATCATAGTAAAATCTGTTTATGCAGAAATGCGATTGCCATCGCGCGATCGTACCGATGTGATGATCTACGGGGCCGGGCAGGCAGGCATTATTGCCAAACATGCCATTGACCGCGATGCCGGCAGCAAATACAAAGTGATTGCATTTCTGGATGATGATCCTAAGAAGAAGGGCCGCTATATCGAAGGTATTCCCGTATATCATGCACCATCCGATTTGGAAGAATTACTTCGTGCCAACTCTGTAAAACATTTGATTCTTGCCATTCAGAACATTTCATCACAACGCAAAAAAGAAATTATTGAATCATGTCTTCACTACGATACCAAGGTGCTTAACGTTCCTCCGGTTGCCAATTGGATTAACGGTGAATTGAGTTTTAAGCAGATTAAAAAAATAAAAATTGAAGACCTTCTCGAACGTGACCCCATACAATTAGATATTCAGAAAATCAGCAATGAAATATCAGGAAAGAAAATTCTGATCACCGGTGCTGCCGGTTCCATCGGAAGTGAAATAGTCCGCCAGATTATTGCATTTACACCTGAACGGATTATAATGCTCGATAATGCCGAATCGCCTTTGTATGAATTGGAGCTTGAAATACAGGAGCAGAAAAAATTCCTGAAAGCAGAGAGTGTGATTGCTGATGTACGCAATGCGGAGCGAATGCGTAATGTTTTCAGAAGTTTTCAGCCTGATATTGTTTTTCATGCTGCCGCTTATAAGCATGTACCCATGATGGAGAATAATCCATCGGAAGGGATCCTAACTAATGTTTCGGGAACGAAAGTTTGTGCCGACCTTGCCCATGAGTTTAAGGTTAACAGGTTTGTGATGATAAGCACCGATAAAGCTGTAAATCCAACCGGCATTATGGGTGCCACCAAACGCATTGCCGAGATTTACATTCAGGCGCTGAATAAACAAAGCGCTACGCAGTTTATCACCACGCGTTTTGGAAATGTACTCGATTCGAACGGCTCCGTTATCCCAAGGTTTAAAAAACAAATTGAGGAGCGGTTACCGGTTACCGTTACCCATCCTGAGGTTACCCGTTATTTCATGACCATACCTGAGGCCTGCCAGTTGGTATTGGAAGCAGCGGCCATGGGTAATGGAGGTGAGATTTTTCTTTTTGACATGGGCAAGCCTGTCAAAATTGTGGACCTTGCCAGAAAGATGATTAAACTTTCAGGACTTACTTTGGGTAAGGATATTCAGATTGTTTTTACAGGTTTGCGCCCGGGCGAAAAACTGTACGAAGAACTGTTGGCCAATGAAGAAAACACGCTCGAAACTCATCACCCGAAAATTTTAATTGCCAAAGTGAGAGAGTATAATTTTGAAAGTATCTCTTCGCAGATTCGTGAGCTTATCGGCCTTTTTGATACTCAGAATAATGAAGTTATTGTAACAAAAATGAAACAAATGGTTCCGGAGTTTATCAGCAGCAATTCGGTGTTTGCTTCGCTTGATCAGAAACAGGAACTTTCAGAAACAAAAGAGTCAGCAAAACTTTAATTTATACATCATATTTTAATTTACCTGAAACGTATTTTCTAAAAACGCTCTCTGAACAACTATGCACATACTCGGTATTTCTGCTTTCTATCATGATTCGGCAGCTGCTTTGATTACAGACGGACGGATTGTGGCAGCGGCCCAGGAAGAACGGTTTACACGCAAAAAACACGATCCGGGTTTTCCGGCTAATGCTGTGAAGTATTGCCTCAAGGAAGCCGGCATTACCATAGATGATTTGGAAGCCATCGTATTTTATGACAAACCGCTTTTGAAATTTGAACGACTTCTTGAAACGTATTATGGTTTTGCTCCCAAAGGGCTTCCTTCCTTCCTGATGTCAATTCCCGTTTGGCTGCGCGAAAAAATGTTTCTGAAACGATTGATCCGCGATGAATTAAAAAAATGTGGTGTGTTCAACAGGAAGAAATTAAAAATGCTTTTTCCGGAACATCATTTATCCCATGCGGCCAGCGCTTTTTATCCTTCTAATTTTAAAGAAGCCGCTATTCTGACCATTGATGGAGTAGGAGAGTGGGCAACAGCTTCTGTCTGCCTGGGCAAGGAAGAAAAAATTACCATCTTAAAAGAACTCCATTTCCCACATTCTATCGGATTACTGTATTCTGCCTTTACCTACTTCACCGGATTTAAGGTGAACTCGGGCGAATACAAACTGATGGGCCTGGCCCCTTACGGAAATAAAAACTCCGAGTCAGTTAAGAAGATGGTTAACATCATCAGAAATGAATTGATAGAATTAAAAGAAGATGGTTCAGTTTGGCTAAATCAGGAGTACTTCAATTATGCAACAGGTTTACGAATGGTGCATGATGACAAATGGGAAAAACTTTTTGGATTCCCGGGGCGCAAATCGGAAACGCCTCTTGAACAGCATCATTGCGACCTGGCCCTGGCCATTCAGGAAGTAACAGAAGATGCCGTTATCCGCATGGCACAGGAAGCTAAGAAACTTACCGGTTCCGACAATTTATGCATGGCTGGAGGTGTAGCTTTAAATTGTGTTGCCAATGGAAAATTGCAGAATGCCGGCATATTCAAAAGTATTTTTATACAACCGGCAGCCGGTGATGCCGGAGGCTCGCTTGGTGCCGCCCTGGCCGCTTACCATTTGTATTTTGAAAAGCCAAGGGTTTATGAAGGAGATTTAGACATGATGCAAGGCTCTTATCTCGGCCCTGAATTTTCTGAACTGGATGTCAGGTACATGTCGCGGCAATACAATGCGGTTTTTGAAAGCTATACCGATTTTGATGCTTTGGCTGAAAAAACCGCTTCACTGCTGGCCGAAGGAAATGCCATTGGCTGGATGCAGGGCAGAATGGAATTCGGGCCTCGTGCGCTTGGTAACCGCAGCATAATTGGTGATGCCCGCAATCCTGAAATGCAGAAAAAACTGAATCTTAAAATAAAATACCGCGAAAGTTTCAGACCGTTTGCTCCTTCCGTGCTGGCCGAAGAAGCAAACAAGTACTTCAAACTCGATTCGCATTCGCCCTACATGCTGCTGGTTCAGGAGGTAAGGGAGGAACGCAGAAATAAACTTCCTGAAAACTATGATTCACTTCCGTTAACCGAGAAACTTTATTTTCTCCGCAGCGATTTGCCTTCGGTTACGCATATTGATTTTTCAGCCCGAATTCAAACCGTGCATAAGGAAACCAATGAACGCTACTGGAAATTAATTGATGCCTTCCGCAGAGAAACCGGTTATGGAGTTATTGTTAATACCAGTTTCAATGTACGCGGTGAACCGATTGTATGTACTCCTGAAGATGCTTACAAATGCCTGATGCGAACCGAAATGGATTACCTTATTATCGGCAATTGTCTGTTCGATAAAAAGAAGCAGCCCGAATGGAAGGAAACTGCAAAATGGAAAGAAGAATTTGTTCTTGACTAGATAACCATGAACCTTAAAAAGATTTTCAGCAAAGGCAACCTGATGTATGCCTTGTTTCTGTTTGTCTTTCTTGTGATTTGTCTTGAGATTTTCGGAAGGGTGTATCTCAGCGTTATTCTTCACAAATCTTCCAAGCCGAAGTTTCAGTTCAGTTATACGCGCATTTACGAGCACATACCGGGTTTCAGGGAAGGTGATGGTAAGCGCGACTGGATCGTAATAAACCATCAGGGCTTCAGAAGAACTGAAGATGTAAGTAAAGAAAAGCCGGCTAATACGGTAAGAATTTTTTTATTGGGTGGTTCAGCTGCCCATGGAATTTCTTCGGCAGCGCCATATCCTATCGTGCATATTTATCCTGATGAAACCATTGATGCATGGCTTGAGAAAGATTTGAAAGCAAAATTTCCTGAAAGTAAAATGGAAGTTATCAATGCTGCCGTTACCGGTTACATGGTTTTTCAGCATACCGGTTATATCCTCAGTGAATTGCTGGATTACGATCCAGACATCATGATTTTTTTTGATGGCGTTAACGATCATTATTTCAACGATACGACTTACAACTATTACCTTCAAAACCGTTATCAGTTCTGGAAACCTCGCCTTCAGCAACCGACCTTCGGAGGTATGACCACGTATTTTATGCATTGGCTTTCGAAATACTCCGGATTTGCCAGAGGATACATGGCATGGAAACTGAACCGCGATGCGCAGAAGAATGATGCAAAACGAACGGTCAATAACATGTATGGTGGTTCAGCAGAAATTATTGAATCGCATAAGAAAATTGCGCCTAAACAGTTTCTGCGTGCAGTTGAAACCAATCTTTCCATTCTGAGAAATCATGGAGTAAAGGCATTGGTTTGCCTGCAACCTATGCTTGTGCTGCGCGACAGTTCCTTGTATTCGCCCCAAGAGAAATCGTTTTATGCAGATAACCTCTTTGCCCGTATTCTGTACCCCACAGTACTGGATGAATTGAAAGATGTAACTTCGCGTCATGAAGTGCTGGTACTGGATATTAATGCAGAATTCAATAATCCTGAATACAAACATCAACAACTGTTCATTGATTATTGCCACCTGACTCCCCTGGGAGGCGCTGTGGCGGCTAAAGCAATGTTACCTGCTCTTGATTCATTGATTCAAAACCTGAAATAAACTCATGGAATTTTTAACCGACATCTGGAAGTTTTTATCTAAAAGAAAAAAATGGTGGCTGGCTCCTGTAATTATTGTTCTTTTATTAGTTGGAGTGCTTATCGTTATCGGAGGAGGCTCAGCCATTGCACCTTTTATATACACCTTGTTCTGATTGATAATGGATAAATCAAAAAAAACAGAAGCCATTCTGGTCATAGTTGCCGGCCTGATTATCTTCCATTTGATTTTTAAGCTCAAAGTACTGCTGACTGTTGCTCTGGCAGTAGCCGTACTCTCCCTGATGTCAGATTTTATACGTGATAAAATTGTTTGGCTCTGGATGAAACTGGCAGAGGTGCTTGGCTACATTAACGGCAAGATTCTGCTTTCGCTTATTTTCTTTTTAATTTTAACTCCTGTTGCCTTCATTTTTAAACTTACCGGTAAAGACCCTATGCAGCGCAAGAGAAGGAAACAGTCCCATAGCTTTTATATTGAACGTAATCATACCTACACCAAAGAAGATCTTGAGTTTATCTGGTAATTTTTTAAACACATCATGGAGTACAATTCGCAAAGACCCCCGCTGATTATTTCTGAATACGGACGTATTGTTCAGAAAATGATTGATCATGCCATTACCATTCCCGACAAGGAACAACGCAACAAAGCAGCGCGCACTATAGTCTCTATAATGGGAATGTTGAATCCTCAGTTACGCGATATTACTGATTTTAAACACAAATTATGGGATCACTTATTCATCATGTCAGATTTTAAATTGGATGTTGACTCGCCTTATCCCAAACCATCTGCCGATATTGGAAGAATTAAACCCAAACCCGTTCCATATCCCAGGCAGGATATCAAGTATAAGTATTACGGGAAAACCATGGAACGCATGATTGAAGCCATTGCCAAGATGAAAGAAGGAGAGGCAAGAGATCATCTGGTACAAACCATTGCCAACTTTATGAAATTTCAGTACCTGAGCTGGAATAAAGACAGTGTGGATGACACAGTAATATTTGATCATCTGAGAGAACTGTCTAATGGGAAAATCAACGTAAGCGAAGAGTTAAAACTCCAGCAGAACTTTGTTTTTAATACCCGTAATTCCGGACTTTCGGCTTCTCAGAAACGCAGAAAGAAAAAGAAAAAGCGCTATAACCCCAATCACTGAGTTATTATTCCCCTCTTGTTAGCTTTTCAGTTTATTAAAGCCGGTTTCGGTTTATTTCCTGATTTAGTTTCGCTGGCATAAAATCATTTTATGGACAGCTTTGACATTACAGGCCCCCAACGACTGAAAGGCTCTATTGTTCCTCAGGGTGCTAAAAACGAAGCCCTGCAGATTATCAGCGCAGTATTACTCACTTCTGAACCGGTAACTGTTTCAAATATACCTCTCATCAGAGATGTTACCAAACTGATCGAACTGCTCGAAAATCTGGGAGTAAAAACAGAACGTCCGGAAAAAGGAACGGTGGTTTTTCAGGCAGACCATATCCGCCTTGATTTTCTGAAATCACCTGAATTTGCCAAACAGGCTTCATCCCTGCGCGGCTCCATCATGATTACCGGTCCATTGTTAGCCCGCTTCGGAATGGCTGCCATGCCCAAACCGGGCGGAGATAAAATAGGAAGAAGAAGGCTCGATACACATTTTATCGGTTTTCAGAATCTGGGTGCGCATTTTGATTTTGATTCGGAAGAAAATTTTTATCGCGTAACCGCCAAAAAACTGAAAGGTGCTTATATGCTGCTTGATGAAGCCTCGGTTACCGGTACTGCCAATATCATTATGGCGGCCTCGCTTGCCGAAGGAACTACCACCATTTTTAATGCAGCCTGCGAACCATACATTCAGCAATTGTGCAAAATGCTCAATAACATGGGCGCTAAAATTTCAGGAATTGGTTCCAATCTCTTAACCATTGTGGGAGTAACATCTTTAAAAGGTTGTACTCACCGTTTACTTCCTGACATGATTGAAGTCGGAAGTTTCATTGGCCTTGCTGCCATGACGCAAAGCGAAATCACCATTAAAGACTGCTGCATTCCGCAACTGGGAATAATACCCGATGTTTTCAAAAGGCTTGGAATTAAAATGGAATTCAGAGACGATGATATTTTTATTCCCGAACAGGAAGGTTATGAGATTGATACTTACATTGATGGCTCAATCTTAACCATAGCCGATGCAATCTGGCCGGGTTTTACTCCTGACTTGCTTAGCGTTGTTCTTGTTACAGCAACCCAAGCAAAGGGCACCGTACTTATCCACCAGAAAATGTTTGAAGGCCGTTTGTTTTTTGTTGATAAGCTTATAGATATGGGTGCTCAGATTATACTCTGCGACCCTCACCGTGCTACCATTATAGGCCTTAACAGGCATCATCCGTTACGCGGTATATCCATGACTTCGCCTGATATACGTGCCGGTGTGGCGCTGCTTATTGCTGCTCTTTCTGCCAAAGGAAAAAGTACCATTCATAACATTGAACAGATTGACCGCGGCTACGAACGTATTGACGAAAGGCTGAATGCTATCGGTGCGCAGATTATCAGAAAGTAACTAATACAGGCGCGCGTTTGTAACACATGCCCTCATGTGACACATTTGTAATGCATGTTTCCCCTAAGGCACCAATTTTCAGAAAACAATTTTTTAGAATGATTGGCCGTATGGTCAGGTGCATTAATTTTACACGCATGAAAGCAAACGTGATGAAACACCCTGTTTTGTTACTGCCTTTTTTGCTTTTTATCATTTCTTCCTGCCAGAATAAAGAAGAAGACATAATCAAAGCATCCCGAAAAGAAGTATTACCGGTTGAAACTGGCCGCGATGTGAAAATTATGTACAGCGATTCCTTTCAGCTGAAAGCCATACTTCAGGCCCCGCTGATGGAAAGGTTTACCGGTGACAATCCGCATTTGCTTATGAAAGATGGAGTGAAACTGCAGTTCTACAATAAAAATAAGAAAGTAACTTCCAGCCTTACGGCCCGTTGGGCTATAAGCCGTGAGCAGGAAAAAATTATGGAAGCTAAGAATAATGTTGTAGTTGTAAATGAAAAGAATGAAATGCTGAATACCGAACATCTGATTTGGGATGAACGGACAAAACGGATCAGGACAGATGCCTTTGCCAAGATTACTACTTCTGATGAAGTTATCTTTGGCGAAGGTTTGGAAGCCAACGAAGATTTCTCATGGTATCGTATTCTGAAAGTTAAAGGAACCATTAACGTAAAAAAATAAACCATGCTGCGAATGCTCGAAATTTCCTGGTTAACCGTTACCCTGTTCGGGGCAGGATTTGCTGTTTTTAAATGGTTGAATGAAGGGTTGCCAAGCGCTACGTTTGTTCTGTTTTTTACCGGCATTGCATTTATCCTTTTCCTCATCCGCAGAAAGCAACGGATACAACAGGAGAAAATTAAGAAGAACGAAGGCAGTTCATGAGTTTAACCGCTGTAATTCTTGTTTCACTTTTATTTTCAGCTTTTTTTTCAGGCATGGAGATAGCGTTTCTTACTTCCAATAAATTCAGAATTGAAATTGACAGGAAGCAAGGAAAGTTTACAGCCCGGCTGCTCAGTTATTTTCTGCATAAACCTACCTGGTACATTGGGGCTGTACTGATTGGTAATAATATAGCCTTGGTGGTTTATGGTATTTACATGGCTGCTCTGCTCAATCCGTTGCTCATTCAGTATTTTCCCGTTGCCGGAAACTCTGAAGCGTTTCTGCTAATCACCCAAACGTTAATCTCCACTTTCATCATTCTGATTGCCGGTGAATTCATCCCGAAAATTTTATTCCGTATTAATCCTAACGAAACACTTTCACTTTTTGCCTTGCCTATGATGGCTTTGTATTGGTTGTTTTACCCCACCGTTTATCTTGTGCTGAAATTTTCAAATGCCCTGCTTTCGGCTGTGTTTAAAATCAATATTTCTGAAAACAAAGTTGAATTCGGAAGGGTTGACCTCGATTATTATGTACGTAATATCCAGCCGGCTAAGGGTGATAATGACGACCTGAATACCGAACTTGAAATGTTTCAGGCTGCGCTTGATTTCGGAAAAGTTAAGGTGCGTAATTGCATGGTTCCCCGACCCGAAATTGTAGCCGTTGAATTTGATACTTCTATTGAAAAACTTAAACATCTGTTTGCAGAAACCCGGCTTTCGCGCATTTTGATTTACAAGGAATCGCTTGACAACATCATCGGCTTTGTACATTCCTTTGAAATGTTCAAGAATCCTTCGGATGTAAAATCTATTCTGCTGCCGGTTACCATTGTTCCTGAGTCCACTCCTGCTTTGGAGGTACTAAGGCATTTTACCAAAGAACACCGCAGCGTTGTGGTTGTGGTTGATGAGCATGGTCTTACGGCCGGGATGGCAACGGTTGAAGATGTCATTGAAGAAATTTTCGGTGAAATTCAGGATGAACACGACCTTGACCTTTTGACCGAAACCCGTATTTCTGAGCATGAATACCTCTTTTCAGGTTCTTTGGAAATTGACTATCTTAACGAAAAGTACGGTTTCAACATTCCAACCGGAGAATATGAAACATTGGCCGGCTTTATCCTGCACTATCACGAAAGTATTCCCGCTCAGAACGAGGAAATAACCATTGATCCGTTTTTCTTTAAAATTCAATCGATCAAAGGTTCAAGAATTGAAACCGTGGTGCTTAAAACTCATGGCTGAACTTATAGATGTTATTATTCTTTACAGTTGTATATTCGCCCCTCATTTTTAAAAATCAGCAATAAATTGTTATGGCAGTAATTGGTAAAATCAGGCAGCGCGCTGGCCTGTTGATCGGTATAGTGGGTTTCAGTCTGGTCGCTTTTATCCTTGGTGATTTGCTTACCTCAAACAGTTCTTTCTTAAGAGGAACCGATACAACTGTAGGAATAATCGGTGGCAAGAAATTCAAGATTCAGGATTTTGAAGCCAAGGTTGGCGAAATGGAAGTCAACTATAAACTTAATACAAATAAAGACCAGATTGACCAGAATACCATGGATCAATTGCGTAACCAGGCCTGGGGTCAGCTATTGAACGATGAATTGCTGGGTAAACAATACGAAAAAACCGGACTGAATGTCAGCGCTGAAGAAATCTTTGATATGGTGCAGGGAAAAAATGTTCACCCTCAGATTAAGGATGCTTTTAAAGACCCTAAAACCGGAGAGTTTAATCCGGCTAACGTGGTTCAGTTTCTCAAAAACATGGATCAGGACCAGACAGGACGCACGCGCCTTCAATGGGTAAATTTTGAAAAAGCTATTGCCAAGGAACGCCTTTCTCAAAAGTTTGACAACCTTGTTAAAGGCGGCTTGTATGTAACTTCTGCCGAAGCAAAGCGCCAGGCAGAAAATCAACAACGTCAGGCATCCATCCGATACATTAACATTCCCTTCTCTTCCCTTCCTGATTCATTGTTTAAGCCTACTGACCGCGAACTGAGTAATTACATTAAAGCCAATGCAGGTAAATACAAGCAGGAACACACCCGAAAAGTTGAATACATAGTTTTTGAAGTTGTTCCCTCAGAAGAGGACAGACAGGCTGCCAGAGATTATGTAACTAAACGGATAGAAGATTTCCGTAATGCAGAAAATGATTCTGCCTTTGTTGCTGCCAATGCCGATTCAAGACCTGATATGAAGTTCAGTAAAAAAGGAACGCTCGCTCCGATTCTTGATTCGGTAATGTTTAATGCTCCCGTTGGTACTGTCATTGGCCCTTACGAAGAAAACGGATTCTTCAAAGCAGCTAAACTCTCTGAAGTAAGAGAAAGGCCTGATTCGGTGAAGGTTAGCCACATCCTTGTTGCCTTTGCAGGAGCAGAACGCTCAACCGCCACAAGAACCAAAGAAGAAGCACAGGCAATGGCCGACAGCCTCTTTAAGCTGTGTGAAAAAGACAGTAAAAAATACTTAGAATTTGCCCGTAACAACTCTGATGATAAAGTTTCAGCCGAAAAAGACGGAGACCTTGACTGGATGACCTGGGACAGCCCTATGGATGAGCGCTTCAAAAAAGGCTCCTTTGAAATTCCGAAAGGCGGAGTAAAAGTGGTGGAATCAAATTTCGGATTTCACATTATCAAAGTATTTGACGCAACCAAACCGGTTAAACAAGTTCGCATTTCTTACTTAGACCGGCAGATAGAGCCTTCCTCAAAAACCTATAATGGATGGTATGCAAAAGCCAATGAGTTTGCCGGAAAGAATAACACTGCCGAATTGTTTGACAAGGCATCTGCAGAGCAGGGCCTGAACAAGCGGGTTCTGGAAACACTCAGCGAAGGAGAAAAAAATGTTCCCGGGCTTGAGTCGCCACGTGAAATGGTCCGTTGGGCATTTCAGGCTAAAAAAGGAGATGTTTCTAAAGCATTCGAAATAGGCAATAAATTCGTGGTTGCCAAAGTGGAATCCATAAAAGAAAAAGGAACTGCCAAAGTTGACGATGTTCGTGCTCAGGTTACCGAAGCGGTGATTAAAGAAATGAAAGCTAAAAAAATTATGGAAGATCTGAATAAGTACTTAAGCGAAGGAGCTAAAAATCTGGATGAGGTTGGAGCCAAAGCAGGTTACAGTGCACAAACAGCCACAGGTCTCAACTTTGCTTCTCCCTATATCATGAACCTTGGTATGGAGCCTTCCTTGGCAGGTGCTGTATTTGCCTATAAACAAGGCGAACTTTCAAAACCGGTAAAAGGCGAAAACGGAGTTTTTATTTTTACGGTTGATTCGTTTACCGGACCGGATACCCCAAAGGATATTGCGCAAGATAAAAAATCACAATCCATGAATCTTGGCGCCAGAGCAAGCTATGAAGTGTTCAACGCGCTGAAAGAAAAAGCCAAGGTAGAAGATAATCGCGGCAAGTTCTATTGATTCTTCGCAAACTTTGTTGTTTAGTTTTTGTTCTGATAGTGTTTAATCAACGTTCATCTGACTGAACCATTGCCTGCTAACTTTGCATAAAAAATTAAAACTATGAGTGGAATATACATAATCATGTTCGTCATCATGGCCATCGGGTGGCTGGTTCAGATGCAATTGAAACGCAGGTTTCATGAGTATTCCGAAACTCCGATTGGTTCCGGCCTGAGCGGAAAAGATATTGCTGAAAAAATGCTTAGAGATAATGGCATAAACGATGTCAGAATAATTTCTGTAGAAGGCAAACTGACCGACCATTACAACCCGATGGAGAAAACAGTAAACCTGAGCCATGATGTATATTTCGGTCGCAATGCTGCTGCCGCTGCTGTTGCCGCTCATGAATGCGGACATGCCGTTCAGCATGCCAAAGCCTACTCCATGCTTCAGTTGCGCTCTGCCCTGGTGCCTGTGGTAAGTATTGCTTCCAAATGGATGATGTGGATTTTACTGGCCGGGGTATTAATGCTGCAAACATTTCCACAGTTGCTGCTTTTCGGTATAGTAATGTTTGCTACTACCACCTTGTTCAGTTTCATAACGCTGCCTGTGGAATTTGATGCCAGTCGCAGGGCATTGGTTTGGTTAACAAACAGCGGGGTAGCAACTTCGCTTGAACATTCCAAAGCCAAAAACGCACTTTGGTGGGCTGCCATGACTTATGTGGTGGCTGCTATAGGCTCTTTAGCCACACTGCTTTATTACATCATGATTTACACCAGCAGAAGAAATTGATTTGTTATAAATAGTATCATGAAGAGAACCGGATTCATTCCGGTTTTCTTTTTTTTAATCAGCAGTTGCCGGTTTATTAATCGTTAAAATTCTTATTGCTCCTGATTACATTTGTGCGCCATGTTTATCCTTAATCCCCGCCTGCGTACCACCATGCATTATGGCGCGTTGAGCGGCATTGGAAGTTTTCTCATTTTCCTTGCTATTTACTGGAAAGGCAGCAATCCCTTAGGCGCTGCTTCCTGGCTCGGAGCATGGATACCGGTTGTGTTTATCTGTATATCCATCAAGTATTTCCGTGATAAGCTTCTCGGTGGGTTCATCACCTATGGGCAGGCATTTAAAACAGGAGTAATGACCACACTTTTTACAGCCATACTATTCGGTTTTCTGGTTTACCTATTCAGCTACTTTACCAAAGCTGCTTTTCTTCAGGCGCATATTCAGGAAGCATTGCTCGGCCTGGAACAATCCAAAATGTTTTTCAATGATGAACTCTATGCAGAAATGGAAAAAGAAATTGAAAGCTTAACCATTAACAAGGTGGTGCTGAATGATTTCTTCACCAAGATGCTGGGTGGTATAATTGTTTCCTTATTTGCAGCCGCCTATTACAGGCGTAATCCATTATCCGTTTTATAACGATGGAAACAAAGAACCTCAGCATTGTTATTCCCCTGCTTAATGAGGATGAATCGCTTCAACCCTTAATGCAGTGGATTGAGAAAGTGTTGCAACAGGCAGGGCTGGGCTATGAAGTGATTTTTGTGGATGACGGAAGCACCGATAATTCATGGAAAGTAATTGAACAACTGAGTGCTGTCAATAAAAATGTAAAAGGAATCCGCTTCCGCAGGAATTACGGTAAGTCAGCCGCGTTGAACGAAGGTTTTGCCGCTGCAGCCGGTGAGGTCGTGCTGACTATGGATGCCGATATGCAGGACAGCCCTGACGAAATACCTGCCCTTTACAGGATGATAAAAGAAGAAGGTTATGACCTTGTTTCAGGATGGAAGAAAAAACGGAATGACCCGATCAGTAAAACCATTCCCAGTCGGTTTTTCAACCATGTTACCCGTTACGTGTCGGGAATTAAAAACCTGCATGATTTTAACTGCGGCCTGAAAGCTTACCGCAGCGATGTGGTAAAAAGCATTGAGATTTACGGAGAAATGCATCGTTACATTCCTGTAATTGCCAAACGTGCCGGATTCGGAAAAATAGGAGAGAAAGCGGTTGAACATCATGCCCGCAAATTCGGTACATCGAAATTCGGATTCAGCCGCTTTATCAATGGCTTTCTTGATTTGCTTACTATCAGTTTTGTAACCCGTTTCGGCAAGCGCCCCATGCACCTCTTCGGACTCTTGGGTTCTGTAATGTTTCTGCTCGGATTTTTAGGAGCAGCTTATCTTGGAGTTTCAAAACTTTACGCTGTTTACAATGATCTACCGGCCCGTCTGCTGGCCGACCGGCCTTCGTTTTACATTTCACTTACCTGCATGATATTAGGTACTTTGCTTTTCGTTGCAGGGTTCCTCGGTGAGATGATAGCGCGCAATTCACCTGACAGAAATACTTACCTTATCCGTGAAAAAACGGGTTGGTGAATGAGTTAAATTTTACTGCTTATGAGTCTTCCGCTGATGGAAATGTTTTACACCCTGCAAGGGGAAGGCTATCATACCGGCCGCGCTGCTTTTTTCATCAGGCTTGGCGGGTGTGATGTAGGCTGTGTATGGTGCGATGTTAAAGAGTCATGGAATGCCGGAACGCATCCGGTGGTTGAGGAAAGCAAAATCGTAAAGGAAGCATTGAAACATCCATCGCGGTTTGCTGTGATAACGGGCGGAGAACCTTGCATGTATGATTTAACAACGCTTACCGGCATGCTCAAAAAATCAGGTTTTGAAACAGCGCTTGAAACTTCGGGTGCTTACCCCATTACCGGAACGTTTGACTGGGTTTGTGTTTCACCGAAAAAATTTAAATCGCCTTTGATAGAAAGCTTATCGAAAGCGGATGAATTGAAATGCATTGTGTTCAACCAATCCGATTTTCAATGGGCTGAAGAGAATGCAAAACAAGTATCGCAGCCTTGCAGGTTTTTTTTGCAGCCGGAGTACAGCGTTTTAAATAAAATACTTCCGTTCATGATTGATTTTGTGAAACAGCATCCGAAGTGGCGCATCAGTTTACAGTCACACAAGACGATGAACATACCCTGATAACCATTTCGCTCACAAAATTTTTTCAAGGCTCCATGCTTCTGCCTTGCTTAAGAAAAGCGGTTTAACGGTATTCCATGTTTCCTTAAAAAAATCAGATTGCTGGTAAGTCATTAAATGTTTTTCGCTTTGCCAATGGCTGATGGTGAAAAAAACATTAGGATGATGCAGTTCATGATGGAGTTGAAGTAAAAGGCAGCCATCAAAACCTGCAATCCTGCTTTTGATTCTGTTGAAATGATTCAGAAACTCCTCTGCTTTTTCAGGTTGAAGGGTAAGTCTGACAATGCGAACAATCATCAGTTTTTAAAAAAATCGAGTACCCTTGTAATATTGGCTTTTAATTGCCTTCGGTCAATAATGTAATCAAGAAATCCTTTTTCGAGAACAAACTCTGCTGTTTGAAATCCTTTAGGCAAATCTTTCCCGATGGTTTCTTTTACCACCCGCGGGCCGGCAAAACCAATAAGCGCTCCGGGTTCAGAAATGTTCAAATCGCCAAGCATGGCAAAGGAGGCCGTAACGCCACCGGTAGTAGGGTCGGTTAATAAGGAAATATAAGGAAGCTTTTCATCTGAAAGACGTGTCAGCATAGCTGAGGTTTTTGCCATTTGCATTAACGACAGGGCTGCTTCCATCATTCTTGCTCCACCTGATTTTGAGATAAGCAACAGCGGCATTTTTTTATCAATGCAACACTGAATGGCGCGTGCAATTTTTTCGCCCATTACCGAACCCATACTTCCTCCGATAAATTTGAAGTCCATGGCTGCCACCATCAGTTTATGGCCATTCACTTTACCATGTGCGGTACGGATAGAATCTTTCAAGCCTGTTTTTGCCTGTGATTCCTTGAGCCTGTCAATATATTTTTTGGTATCAACAAACTTAAGCGGATCTCCTGCAGTCAGGCCGGCATTAATTTCCGTGTATTTTCCGTCATCAAATAAAATCTGGAAATACTCTTCAGATCCTATGCGCTCATGATAATTGCAGTTAGGGCAAACCCACATCTGGTCAGCATGTTCCTGAGAGGAAATAATTTTTTTGCATCCCGGGCATTTATACCACAGCCCTTCAGGAGTTTCTTTTTTCTCCCTGGTGGAGGTGGTAATCCCTTCTTTGATGCGTTTAAACCATGACATAGAAGTTCGGATTACAGATTATCAGGCTAAAGTAATTTTCTTTTCAAGATATACATCCTGAATAATATTCAGCATTTCAATTCCTTCCTTGAAAGGCTTCTGAAATGCTTTACGGCCCGAAATTAATCCCTGCCCGCCTGCACGTTTGTTTATTACTGCTGTTGTAACTGCTTCGGCCATATCGCTTGCGCCTTTCGATTCTCCACCGGAGTTAATCAGGCCTGCACGTCCTGAATAGCAATTGAGTACCTGGTAACGGCACAAATCAATGGGATGGTCGCTGCTCAATTGCTCATACACTTTTTTATGGGTCTTGCCGAAATTCAAGGCAGTATATCCGCCATTGTTTGTTGGCAGTTTTTGCTTGATAATATCAGACTGAATGGTAACACCGAGATGATTGGCCTGGCCTGTAAGGTCAGCAGCAGTATGATAATCAATTCCGTCTTTTTTGAAAGCGGAATTTCGCAAATAACACCACAGCACAGTAGCCATTCCGAGGTCATGGGCCATTTCAAAAGCCTTTGACACTTCAACAATCTGGCGTGCTGATTCGGCAGAACCGAAATAGATTGTGGCACCAACAGCAGCAGCGCCCATATTGTATGCATCACGAATAGTACCGAACATAATTTGATCAAACTTATTCGGATAGGTGAGAAATTCATTGTGGTTCACCTTAACAATGAATGGAATTTTATGGGCATATTTTCTCGAAACAGCACCCAGCACTCCGTAAGTGGAAGCTACGGCATTACATCCGCCTTCAATGGCCAGCTTGACAATGTTCTCAGGATCAAAAAACATAGGATTGGGAGCGAATGATGCTCCTCCGCTGTGTTCTATTCCCTGGTCAACAGGAAGAATGGAAAGATAACCTGTGCCTGCCAGCCTTCCATGATTGTAAATACGTTGAAGGTTAATCAGTACATTGTTGTTTCGGTTGGAAGGAATAAAAATACGGTCAACAAAATCAGGTCCGGGTTCATGCAATTCGGATTTGGATACGGTTTTACATTCGTGATTCAAAAGGTAAGCAGCCTGGTCGCCAAGCAGTGTTTCAATCTTTTTCAATGACATATTCTTTTTTGAATTTTTAAGCGGAGCAAAGCTAACGGATTTCTGTAATGCAGTCTGTTGTTTTATTTGCAGCATGAATCGGGAGTCAGGGGTTGTTTTAAAGTATTTTCCTGAGTTATCGGAAATTCAGAAATTACAGTTTGGGCAACTGGGTAGGGTATTCCCTGAAATCAATTCAAAAGTGAATCTTATTTCAAGAAAAGATGTAGCTCATCTTGGAGAAAGACATATTCTTCATTCTTTGGCAATAGCTCAATATATTCGGTTTCCGTCAGGCAGCAGGGTGGTTGATGTTGGAACCGGTGGAGGCTTTCCGGGTATTCCGCTGGCGGTTTATTTTCCTGAAGTGCAGTTTACGTTGGTTGATTCCATTTCAAAAAAGATTCATGCGGTTAAGGAAATCGCTGATTTGCTGGAGCTCAAAAATGTTACTATACTTAACTCCAGAATTGAAAATGTAGATGAATCATTTGATTTTGCCGTAACCCGTGCCGTTGCTCCTTTGAAAACACTGAAGCAATGGCTGAAAGGCAAAATCAGCAACCGGTTTCCTGAAAGCGGTTTGATATGCCTGAAAGGGGGAAATCTTGAAGAGGAAATTAATGAGGCCGGAAAGCCGGTAAAGCGGAAAGCTGTTTCTGATTTTTTTGAAGAAGATTTTTTTAAAGAGAAGTTTATAATTTCACTTCCTCACCGTAATTTTCCCTCTTGATTTTTCTGCTGCACCCGCCCCTTTAAGCTGATAGAAATACAGGCCGTTATGAATGCGGTTAGTTTCCAGGATTATTTTACCTGAATGCCCGGTTAGAACGAACTTCTGTTTCCGATGTTGACGGTATTGCCTGATGAAATGTAAAAATTCTGATAAGGTTTGAAATCAACACCGGTACGGCAGTTGTAAAATACAGCGCCTGATGAAGCATTCACAATACCTCCTGCACTCTGCAGGTTGGTTCCAAGGCGGGCACCAAACTCAGCAAACTCAATCCTGCTGTTTGATTTGATGATTAACCTTCCCTGCACCATAGGATTATTCTGAGGATGCTGTCCGGCAGTTTTAACGCCAAGGACTTCAACGCCTTTCCATGTATAGAGCGCAGGACATTCGGCTTTGAAAGCGGAGGTAAGCACAGCATTGTTGGTAAGAGTAAGAATCCCGCCTGCCGTTTGGCCGGCTGCGCCCTGTTTGATAATCACCTTAGCATCAGGGCCGAAATTGAATGTCATTCCCGAGATGGTAAGATTGGAGCCGGCTTCAATAATCAGTTCTTTATGAATATGGATGGGCATTGTTGCTGTGGCATTCCATGGGTTATTGCCATAGCTCCACACTGCATTACCACTGTTGAAAGTATAAGATGATACTGTAATGACAGGTGCAACGGCAGCAGGCACAATGGCAGAGTAATCCTGCCCGTCAATCTGGTCGGGCAGGGTAAAGAAGTCACCGCCTGTCCATGTACCGGAGGGAGGCAACGGGTTAGTTAAGGTGAATGAGTTGGGGATTGATAAAATGGCAGGAAAAGTAATAGTTGGATCAAACGCGCCAACAATTCCCGAAGCCGATGTTGCATACATCAGTCCGTTAAAGGAGAGTTCAATTTGGGAAAGACCTAATGAAGCAGAGGATGCAACAGGAATAAAATTTGAAATAGTTGATATATCGGTATAAAATATTCCATCTGTACCGGCTCCCAAAAATAATTTGGTAACAGCAGCATTCTGAAAAAACTCAATACCGCGGAAGCCATTGATATTATTGCCGCTTATATTAGGAATGTTAAACTCTGTGTAACTGTTTGGCATGTAATCACCCGATACCGGATCAAGCCTGATGAAATGAAAACGATTTTGATAAGGGAGGCCTGGGGGATTTACCATGCTCCAGCTTGCCCAGGCTAAGTAACTACCGTCAGGCGATAATTCAAGCTCGGTTGAAAAAATATCAGAGCCTGCATTAGGCCAGGGGTATTGGGGCGGATAAACCTGATTGCCTTGCGGCTGTATGGTTACCGTTCCGTCTAAATGAATAACGACCTTACGGATTTTGCCGTCATAATCAGCACCTACGGTACCTGACCCCCCGAGATAGTACAAAAACCGGTTGCCGCTGATAATTCTTGACCCTACAGCCAATGCCCCGAACTCCTGCGGTACTCCCAGATTATCAATTACTCCCTGATTGGTAACAGAGAAATCATTCATATCCACCACTGTTTTACAGAGGCTGACCAAGGTTTGGGAAAACACCCCGCCATTGAGGTAAAATATATTGAACTTGCGCTGGCAGTTATTGTCATTATTGCCAAAAGGTACAATGGCTATTTCAGCGCCAAGGTTTACCGGATTGAGCGTACCCATCAGGTTATTGTTGTAATCGTAAATGCCGTTATCGGCAATGTAAAACAGCAGGTTGCCGCTTTGGTCATAAATACCGTTGGCCACCTTGGCGGCAGTGGGGGCAGGCGCGTTGCCGTAAACAGGCATAATAGGATTAACGCTGACCACTCCCGAAAGCGGCATGTCAATCACCTTTGGGGCAATGAACCATTTGCTCATCCGGGTGTTTTGTCCGGGCAGAATGGTTGAGGCAGTAATGAAAATTACCGGAAGGAGGGTTTTAAGTTTTTTCATGATGAATGGGTTTTAGGGTGGATAATATTTATTTATGGTTTATGAATGATAAATTTTTTAGTAAAGACGGTTTCCCCTGTTCTGAGTAAAACAAGATACAGTCCTTCGGTTGCATGAGTAAGGTTAACCGTCAAAGGCTGTTGACAGCCAACCGGTGATGAATGCACCAGTTGATGATTGATGTTGTAAACTTCAATCTGTCCTTTATGATGAGGCAGGCCTTTGACGGTTACCTGAAACACACCGTTGGATGGATTGGGATAAACCGCAAACTCAAACGGATTATTCAGTTCGGCCATGCCGCCCGGAGAGTTTACATTGCCGAGGCTGTCAAGTTTGATGATGTAAGCGCCAAACTTATTGCCAATGGAGCCAATGCCTGAAACAATGTAGCCTCCGTCTTTGGTTTGTTTGCCGAACAAACCGTTGTTGCTAAAAACATTGTTATTACCATGTAGTCTTGTCCATAGCGTATCACCAATATCGTTTGTTTTTATCAGATAAATTTTGCCAATGTTATTCGGTGGAATCGCCAAAGTTCCGGTAAGGAAATATCCGTAATCATTAGTCTGGTCAACGGAATAAAAAAGAGACTCAGAAGGACTAACAAAAAGTTTTGACCAGATCGTATCATTTGAAGAATTTGTTTTTAATAAGAATGCATTCACATGAGATGAAATAACTGGATCATAACTAAATCCGGCCACAATAAATCCGCTGTCGGCAGTTTGCTGTACGGCCATGCCGGCATCACCTTGTGAAAAATTATATGTTTTTGTCCAAAGAGTGTCGCCATAAGTATCCGTTCGGATTAAATGAATATCTGCAGATACCGGCCCTGTTCCGTATTGTCCTGTA
The DNA here is from genome assembly GCA_900696575.1 of uncultured Bacteroidota bacterium. GTDB lineage: Bacteria > Bacteroidota > Bacteroidia > AKYH767-A > OLB10 > CAADHD01. The sequence goes on along the minus strand of CAADHD010000035.1, from coordinate 46,852 downwards.
ATGATAAACCCGCCATCGAATGTTTTATTAATGGCCTCTCCGTTTGATGAAAAAGGATTATAGTCATAGATTTTGTTTGCTAACTGAATCCCGTTACCAATGTTGGCAATGAAATAAGGACTTCCTTTTGTAAACGGCACAGGTTTAAAATATCCTGTCATTCCGTAAATAGTATTTGCCACAGAGGCCATGCTGTTTACCGAAGCGGGATTGGTGCCGCCCGTACCGGCAGAAAAAATTTTAGTCCAGAGGGTATCGCCTTGCTGATTTAGTTTTAGCAGCCAGCTTTAGGTATAAGGTCCTCCAACATCATAAATGGCATTAACCATGTATCCGCTGTCGGGAGTTTGTTCAATGTAGGTAGCGCCTTCCATGCTTGGGCCGCTGTAAATTTTCACCCAATCAATGGTGCCGGCCGAATCGAGTTTTACAATAATCACATCATTACCGCCTAAGCTGGTGGTTCCGCCAAAGACATAGCCTCCGTCAAAGGTTTCCTGTATGCAGTTTGCCGATACGCAGCCCAGGGTATCAATTATTTTTTCGAAGGTGATTTGCTGGGCATAGGCAGCAGGGGAAATCACAATTTTAAACAGGAAGAAAAGTAAAAGCCGGTTAAAAGAGAATATTTTACACGTTAATGTAATCATGGTTGTGTAAAAGTAAAAATACTTATTAAGTAGCCCCTTACCTCAGTTCAAAATTTTTACCAAGATAAAGCTTGCGTACCTGCTCATCTTCCGAAAGTTCGTAAGCAGTACCTGCTTTTAAAATGCGGCCTTCGTAAAGCAGGTAGGCGCGGTCTGTAATACTTAATGTTTCATGCACATTGTGGTCGGTAATAAGGATGCCGATGTTTTTTTCCTTCAGCTTTTTCACAATAGTTTGAATGTCTTCTACGGCAATCGGGTCAACTCCGGCAAACGGTTCATCCAGGAGAATAAATTTCGGATCAACAGCCAATGCCCGTGCTATCTCTGTTCTTCTTCTTTCACCGCCTGAAAGCAAATCGCCACGACTTTTACGAACACGTTGAAGACCGAACTCCTCCAGCAAATGTTCTATGCGTTCCTCTTGCTGACCTTTATTAAGCTTAGTCATTTCAAGTACTGCCCGTATGTTGTCTTCAACCGAAAGTTTCCTGAATACTGATGCTTCCTGTGCCAGGTAGGCAATGCCACGCTGTGCGCGCTTGAACATGGGTTCATGCGTGATGTCGCTTTCATCCAGAAAAATTTTTCCTTCCAAGGGACGTACTAAACCGGTAATCATGTAAAAGGTGGTGGTTTTGCCGGCACCGTTGGGCCCCAGTAATCCAACAATCTCTCCACGGTCAACATGTACGGATACATGATCAACCACCATCCGTTTCCGGTAAATTTTAACAAGATTTTCTGAACGCAGTCTCATGGTTTAATTCAGCAAAGTAAAACTAATTTAGTCTTTAATCTTTCCCGGCAACTCTCCATGCATAACTTTTTGTTAATCTTGTAACCTGTACATTTACCCCGTGAAAAGAACAGTTCTTGTTTGCTTTTTATTCCTGTTAAAGATAGCTGCTATTGCACAGGTTATTACCATTGATGCTGCAAGACAATTGCCCCTTGGAACAGTTGTAACCGTTCAGGGTGTGGTAGTGAATGGTCAGGAACTCGGCAATATACGGTACCTAACAGATGGAACTGCCGGCATTGCCGCATTCGGAAACACAGTGAGCAGTATTCAATCCGGAGATTTTATTGAAGTAACCGGAACGTTGTATAGTTACTTCAATTTGCTTGAGCTTAGTCCGGTTTCATCATTTACGGTAATTTCTCAAGGCAATCCGCTGCCGGCTCCGGTAGTGGTAACCCCCAATCAGTTGGGTGAATGGGTGGAAGGACAATTGGTTCAGATAAATGCAGCCGTATTTCAAAGTGGTGGTGTTTTTTCGGGCAGTGCTAATTACAACATCACCGCAGCCGGAGAGCCGGGTACGGTAAGAATTAATCCGGGCGTTAATCTTGTGGGTACGCCTATACCGACCGGCAGTGTTAACATTGTGGCTGTTTGTTCGCAGTATCAAAACACGTATCAGTTGCTCCCACGCAGTGTTAATGACCTTCAGAATGCTTCTGCATTTTACGTAACCGTTTCACCGCGTGCCCAAAACATCACAACTTCCGGTTTTCAGGTAAACTGGCAAACTAATCTGGCCGGAAATGCTTTTTCATGGTATGGCAAAACGCCAGCCTATGAATTAGGCCTGCTTGCCGGAAGTCAATCAACGGCTGCTGCTTCTGTATCGGTAAGCAATGCCTTGCCATCGGAAGTTTACTACGTAAAACCATTTTCTGTTAATGGAAGTGATACTGCTTTTGCAGCCTCGCGTGTTTGCATTACCAAAAGCAATTCGTCAGGCGATATCAAAACCTATTTTAACCGTACGGTCAATAATGCTGTTGCTGCTCCGGCTTCTAACCTGGCCATCCGGCTTAACAATGCATTTGCCGATACCATTGCCGCTTATATTGACCGATGCGATTTTACACTTGATATTGCCATTTACAATTTCAGCACATCCGGTACCTTGTCCATTGTTAATGCTATCAATGCTGCTTATCAGCGTGGCGTTATCATACGCATCATCAGCGATGGGAACAATGTCAACAGTGCAATTGCCAATCTTAACCTGGCCATACCGGTGTTGAATTCTCCTCAGAACAACGGCTATTTTAACATCATGCACAATAAATTTATGGTGCTGGATGCTTTCTCTCCCGATGCAAACAAACCGGTTGTACTTACAGGTTCTACTAACTGGACAGATGCTCAACTTAATGTTGATGCCAATCACCTTGTCTTTATTCAGGATCAGTCTTTAGCTAAGGTTTATACTATGGAATTTGAAGAAATGTGGGGAAGCAGCGGACCGCTGCCCAATGGTGTTGCTGCCAGGTTCGGGCCTGATAAAACCGACAATACTCCGCATCAGTTGAATATCGGAGGTTATGAGGTTGAATCATATTTCAGTCCGAGTGATGATGTCAACAATCAAATTATGCGCTCCATTAATACATCGGATGCTGACTTATATTTCGCTATGCTGGCGTTCACGCGTTTTGACCTGGCTGCTGCCATTGCCGACCGCATTTCGCATCACGGTATATATGCTGCCGGTATAGCCGATGACTGGAACAATGGCGGCCAGACCGCTTTCGGCATACTTCAAAATGTAATGGGGCCCCGAGTCATGACCTACGACCATGCTTTGCTGCCCGGCATCCTGCATCACAAATACCTTATTGTTGATCAGGCTGTTTTAAGTTCAGATCCGCTTGTGCTTACCGGTTCTCATAACTGGAGTACAACTGCCAATCAGAAAAACGATGAAAATACCATCATCTTTCATCATCCTGCCATCGCCAATCAATTCTATCAGGAATTCTGGCAAAGGTTTGATGATAATGGCGGAGGTACATTGTCTGTTAATCAGCATAACCTTGTTGAGGAGATTTCTTTATTTCCGAATCCGGCTCAACACAAAATCCGTTTTACTTTGAATTCTACTGCCAAACTTTTTCTTTTTGATGTGAACGGAAGAAAAGTTTTTTCCGGTTTGCTCAATTCTGAAAACAACACTATGAATGTTTCCAATCTACAACAGGGAATTTATTTGGTGCATCTTATCACTTCTGATAAAATGTTCACTCAGAAACTCATTATTGCCCGCTGATCAGAACAATCCTTCGCGCAGCAAATCGTGAAGGTGAATAAATCCTTCAAACTTATTTTTTGAAACTACAATCAACTGAGTGATATTATTCTTCTTCATCAGTTGAAGGGCATCAATAGCCAGGGCGTCTTTATCAATAGTTCGCGGGTGGCGGCTCATGATTTCCACTGCACTTACCTCTTCAATTCTCCGGCCTGTTTCAAGCATCCGTCTTAAATCACCATCCGTAATTATTCCTTTCAATTGATTTTTTTCAATCACTGCGGTGGCTCCAAGCCGGTTTGACGAAATTTCAACAATCACCTTTTTAAGCGAGTCACCCGGCTTTACCACCGGTTTCGGATTTAACTTATAAATATCCGACACCTTTAAATAAAGCTGCTTGCCCAGCGACCCTCCGGGATGGAACCTCGCAAAATCTTTTTCGGTAAATCCACGGGCATGAAGTAAACACACGGCCAACGCATCTCCAATGGCCATCTGAGCCATAGTACTGCTGGTGGGGGCAAGGTTCATAGGGCAGGCCTCTTCTTTTACCGAAGCATCAATCACCAGATCGGCATGTATGGCTAAAAATGATTTCATGTTTCCCGTAATCGCTATCAGCTTGTTTTTACCCGCCTTTAATAAAGGAGTAATCACTTTTACCTCCGGTGTTTCTCCGCTCTTCGAAAGACAAATCACCACATCGTCCTTCTGTATAATTCCCAAATCGCCATGCACCGCATCAGCCGCATGCATAAACACTGCAGGCGTTCCGGTACTGTTAAGAGTGGCAACAATTTTCTGAGCAATCAGTGAACTTTTGCCCACTCCTGTTACAATTACTCTTCCTTTTGAAAAATATATTAGTTTTACACACTCTGCAAACTCACGACCGATACTTTTCTTCAAACGGGCTACTGACGCAGCTTCCGTTTTAAGAGTTTTGAGAGCGATGGCAATCAGTTCAGTTGTCTTGATCAAAATGAAAATTTTTTGGTTAGGGCTTGCAGATTATTTGATTTGATGTAATTTAGAGTGCAAAATTAAACAGATAACATTTCACATGAGTACTGACGCAATTGCCGAGAAGAAATCTAAGAAAGGAAAGAAAGATTCTTCAAAGCCTGAAAAGAAGGAAGCCATTAAAGCAACAAAGAAGGATTCAAAAAAATCTTCTAACGGGTCGCAGACCTATCTTCAACAGCAGCTACACAAGTTTTTCGGGTTTGATAATTTTAAAGGAGAGCAGGAAGAAATTATCAAAAACCTGATGGATGGTAAAAACACATTTGTCATCATGCCTACCGGTGGTGGTAAATCCATGTGTTACCAGTTACCGGCCCTTATCATGGAGGGAACAGCCATTGTTGTTTCGCCCCTCATCGCCCTCATGAAAAATCAGGTTGACTCTATTCGTGGCTTCAATACTGATGACGGCATAGCTCACTTCCTCAACTCCTCCCTAAACAAAACTGAAATTACCAAAGTAAAAAAAGATACAACCGAAGGTAAGACAAAACTTCTGTACGTAGCTCCCGAATCGCTAACCAAAGAAGAAAATGTTGAATTCCTTAAATCCATCAACGTTTCCTTTCTGGCCATTGACGAAGCCCACTGTATTTCCGAATGGGGACACGACTTCCGCCCTGAATACCGCAAACTCAAACCTATTGTTGATGCCTTCGGAACCATACCCGTTATTGCTCTTACCGCAACGGCTACCGCCAAAGTGCAGGCCGACATTCAGAAAAACCTCGGCATTCAGGATGCCACCGTGTTCAAAGCATCCTTTAACCGCCCCAACCTTTATTACGAGGTAAAACCCAAAGTCAATGTTATTAAGGAAATCATCAAATACGTAAGGCAGCATCACGGAAAGTCAGGTATCATTTACTGCCTCAGCCGTAAAAAAGTGGAAGAGGTGGCCTCTACTCTCAATGTAAACGGCATCAAAGCATTACCTTACCATGCCGGCCTCGATGCCGCTACCCGTGCCGCCACTCAGGATAAATTCCTCATGGAGGAAATAGATGTCATTGTAGCTACCATTGCCTTCGGCATGGGTATAGACAAACCCGATGTACGCTTCGTAATGCATCACGACATTCCCAAATCGCTCGAAGGCTACTACCAGGAAACAGGCCGTGCCGGCCGCGATGGCCGTGAAGGCCGATGTATTTGCTACTACAGCTACAAAGACATTGAGAAACTCGAAAAATTTATGAAAGGCAAACCGGTGGCCGAGCAGGAAATCGGTAAGCAAATGTTACACGAAACGGTTGCCTATGCCGAAACCTCAGGCTGCCGCAGACGCATGTTGCTCCATTACTTTGGAGAACGCTATACCGAAGAGAACTGCCACAACTGCGATAACTGCATTCATCCCAAGCAGCAGGTCGAAGCTAAAGACGAAATCGCCCTCATGCTCGAAACCGTTCTGGCCGTTAAAGAGCGCCATAACACTGACCATGTTATTCATGTCATCATCGGAAAAAACGAAAATGAAGTAAAAAAGTACGGCCACGATAAACTCGAAATCTTTGGCGATGGTGCCGATAAAGATGAAAAATTCTGGATCTCCGTTGTTCGTCAGGCTTTCATGGCCGGCCTCGTCTCCAAAGACGTTGACAACTACGGCCTACTTAAACTCACTGATGCCGGACGTAAATTTCTCGAAAAACCCCACTCCTTCAAAGTTACTATTGACCACGACTTTGGCGAGTACGATATGGATGACGATGAAGAATCCGGAGCAGCAGGCGGTGGCAATGCTGCCGATGAAAACCTTTTTGCCATGCTCAAAGATTTGCGCAAGCAAATTGCCAAGCAGAAGAACGTCCCGCCTTTCGTCATCTTTCAGGATCCCTCCCTCGAAGAAATGGCTATTCAATACCCGGTTAAACTTGACGAGCTTAAAAACATCACCGGAGTAGGAGCTGGCAAAGCAGCCAAGTACGGCAAACCCTTTGTTGATCTCATTGCCAAATACGTTGAAGAAAATGAGATTGAACGTCCTATGGATATGGTTGTCAAATCCGTTGTCAACAAATCGGGACTCAAAGTTTACATCATCACCAGCCTCGACCGTAAACTTTCGTTGGATGACATTGCCGTTTCTAAAGGCATTACCCTCTCCGAAGTCATTACCGAAATTGAAAGCATTGTTGCCTCAGGTACCAAGATTGACATCAACTACTATCTTAACGAAGTAATAGACCCCGAACGCCAACAGGAAGTATATAACTACTTCCGTACTGCCGAAACCGATTCCGTAGAAGCTGCCCATGCCGAACTTGGTGAAGACGATTTTACCATTGACGAAATACGCATGATCCGCATCAAGTTCATGAGCGAATTGGGTAATTGAGTAATCAAAATGAGGCACGCCCGGTTGGTCGTGAATCCTTAATCGCTGATTTTTTTTATGCCTGATATTCCCTCAATGAACATCCTTCTGCTCGGTTCCGGTGGGCGCGAGCATGCCTTTGCCTTTAAACTTTCCCAAAGTCCGCTCTGCAAAAATCTTTTTATCGCTCCGGGAAATGCCGGTACCATGCTCTGCGGAAACAACATCAATATAAAACCAACCGATTTTTCGGCCATCCGTCAATTCGTGCTCAATAATAAAATTGATATGGTCATTCCCGGTCCCGAAGACCCCCTTGTTAACGGTATCGTTGATTTTTTTCTGCAAGACGACCGGCTGAAAAACATTCCCGTTATCGGTCCCTCCCATAAAGGCGCGCAACTCGAAGGCAGTAAAGATTTTGCCAAGCGGTTTCTGATGCAGCATCGTATTCCTACAGCACGATTTGCCACCTTTACCAAAGATACTCTTCATAATGGCTTGCAGTTTCTCCATTCACTCAGCCCTCCTTATGTATTAAAAGCAGATGGCCTTGCTGCCGGTAAAGGCGTGGTGATTTCCGAAAATCTTGAGGATGCAAATAACCAACTCAAACAAATGCTCTCCGGCAAATTTGGCGAAGCTTCGCAGCGTGTAGTGATTGAAGAATTTCTTGATGGCATCGAGCTTTCTGTTTTTGTATTGACCGATGGCGAACATTATGTCATGCTGCCCGCTGCTAAAGATTACAAGCGCATCGGCAATGGAAATACAGGATTGAATACCGGAGGAATGGGCGCAGTTAGTCCGGTTCCTTTTGCAGGTGATGAGTTTATGCAGAAAGTGGAAAACCGCATTGTAAAACCTACCGTGGAAGGCTTGAAAAAAGAAGGTATTGATTACAAAGGCTTCATTTTTATTGGACTGATGAACGTGGCTGACGACCCCTTTGTAATTGAATACAATTGCCGTATGGGCGACCCGGAAACCGAAACCGTTTTCCCGCGCATTAAAAACGATTTTGTTGAATTGTTTCTTTTCGTTGCCAATCAAAAACTAAACGAAACTAAAATCATCACCGACCCGCGTTATTGCTCCACTGTTATTCTTGCCTCTGAAGGTTATCCCGGCAGTTATGAAACCGGGCATGAAATCACCGGCCTCGAATCTGTAAAAGACTGCATCGTCTTTCAGGCAGGTGTCCGTTTCGAAAACGGAAAACGTTTTACATCCGGTGGAAGAGTAATGGCCGTAACTGCCTTTGGCGAAACCATTTCCGAAGCTACAGCCAAATGTTATCAGGGTATTGATAAAATCAACTTCAAGGGAAAATACTGCCGAACCGACATCGGGAACGACCTCCTTACCGAAATTGATGCTTCCTGATTTTTATCACTTATTTATTTTCACAAAGTCTGTAAATCAATGCTTTACAGCTTCATGCTGTAGATTATCTTCGCACCCTTGTTTTTAAAACGATGAAAAAAATGCAGATGGTTGACCTCATCGGGCAATACCAAAAAATTAAACCCGAAGTTGATCAGGCCATTCAGAACGTATTGAATTCATCAGCCTTCATCAACGGGCCTGATGTAAAATCCTTTGCCGGTGAATTAGCCTCTTACCTCAACGTAAAACACGTAATTCCCTGCGCCAATGGTACCGATGCTCTTCAGATTGCCATGATGGCTTTTGGCTTCCGGCCGGGCGATGAGGTAATAACCACCAGCTTTACTTATGTGGCCACCTGCGAAGTTATTGCCTTATTAAAACTTAAACCCGTTTTGGTTGAAGTAAATCCCGATACCTTCACCATTGACCCTGTTGCCTTTGAAAAAGCCATATCATCAAAAACAGTAGCCGTAGTTCCTGTTCACCTTTTCGGCCAATGTGCTGATATGGATGAAATAATGCGCATTGCCGGTAAGCATAATCTGAAAGTAATTGAAGATACGGCTCAGGCCATTGGCGCTGATTACAAAATGAAGGATGGTGCTGTCAGAAAAGCAGGTACCATTGGCCATGTGGGTACTACTTCTTTCTTCCCTTCAAAAAATCTCGGATGCTATGGCGATGGCGGGGCATTGTTTACTAATGACGATGACCTTGCCCGTAAAATACGCATGATGGCCAATCATGGCCAGTCAGTGCAGTATGTTTTTGATGAGATAGGATGCAACTCGCGCCTCGATACCATTCAGGCAGCCATTCTCCGCATTAAACTCCGCCATCTCGATGAATATGCAGCAGCACGCAACCGTGTTGCCGCTTTTTATGATAAGGCATTTGCCGGCATTCCTCAATTAAAAACTCCGCTTCGCAATCCTGATTCAACTCATGTCTTTCATCAATATACCTTAACGCTTGATGGAGTTGATCGCGAAAAACTTCGGGAGCATTTAGCATCAAAGGGAATTCCGAGCAATGTGTATTACCCTATTCCCGTGCACTTGCAAAAAGCTTATCGCGATAATCGTTATGCCGAAGGCTCCTTGCCTCTTACCGAGTACCTCAGCAAAAATGTTTTATCGCTCCCCATTCATACCGAAATGACAGAAGAAGAATTATCGCTTATCACTTCTGCCGTAAAAGAATTTTTAAAGCCTGATTAAATTTTTTGCCTGATGAATATCGCTGTTGTCGGAACCGGATATGTCGGATTAGTAACCGGAACTTGCTTTGCCGAAATGGGAAACTATGTTACCTGTGTGGATATTGACGAAAAAAAAATACAGTCATTGCGCAACGGAGTTATTCCTATTTACGAACCTCACCTTGACCTCCTTTTCGAGAGAAATTCCAGGCAGGGAAGGCTGGCATTTACCACCTCATTGGGCGATGCCATAAAAAATGCCCGGGTAATTTTTCTTGCCCTCCCGACTCCACCGGGCGCTGATGGCTCTGCCGACCTTACTGCCGTTCTCCATGTAGCCGGTCAATTAGGAAAGCTGATTACCGATTACAAAGTGGTAGTGAATAAAAGCACAGTTCCTGTAGGCACTGCCGATAAAGTGGCTGATGCTATTCATAAATCAGGAGGCAAGGATTTTGATGTGGTTTCCAATCCCGAATTTCTGCGCGAAGGTTTTGCCGTGGATGATTTTATGAAACCCGACAGGGTAGTGGTGGGTACCCGAAGCGAAAGAGCCAAAAAAATTATGGGCGATTTATTTGCACCGTTTTTACGGCAGGGTAATCCGCTTTATTTTATGGATGAACGCTCTGCCGAAATGACCAAGTATGCCGCCAATGCATTTCTTGCCGCCAAGATTACCTTTATGAATGAGATTGCCAACCTCTGCGAAAAAACCGGGGCCAATGTGGATATGGTTCGCATCGGCATTGGAGCTGACGAAAGGATTGGCAAACGTTTCCTCTTTGCCGGAATCGGTTATGGCGGAAGCTGTTTTCCTAAAGATGTTCAGGCACTTGATCAGATTGCCTCGCAGCATGGCTACGATTTCAAAATGCTCAAATCGGTAATGGCCGTTAATGATAAGCAGAAACGCAGACTGGTCGAAAAAGCAAATTATTTTTTTAAAAATGATTTAAGCGGAAAAAAATTCGCCCTATGGGGTTTAGCCTTCAAACCCGATACTGACGACATTCGCGAAGCCCCCGCTCTTTACATCATTGATGAATTACTCAAAGCCGGTGCCTCCCTTACAGTTTACGATCCGGAGGCTATGAAAAATGTAAAAAGCTTGCTTGGCGATAAAATCTCTTATGCCGATAATCCGTACAGTGCCCTGCAAAATGCCGATGCATTATTTATTGCCACAGAATGGTCGGTGTTCCGTACTCCTGAATTTGACAGGATGAAATCAGCTCTCAAATCTCCTGTTATTTTTGATGGCCGCAATCTTTACGATACGGAACGCATGAAAGAATCAGGCTTCACTTATTTTAGCATCGGACGATAAAAATGATACCGGATAAAAAACGTGGACGTGTATTGATTACGGGAGCTGCCGGTTTTCTAGGGTCTCACCTTTGCGACCGCTTTATTAACGAAGGGTTTGAGGTAGTGGGCATGGACAACCTCATAACCGGAGACCTTAAAAACATAGAGCACCTTTTCAAACTAAAAGAATTTGAATTCTATCATCATGATGTTTCCAAATTTGTTTATGTATCCGGTGCCATAAATCATATACTGCACTTCGCCTCACCCGCCAGCCCTATTGATTATTTAAAAATCCCGATCCAGACGTTAAAAGTAGGCTCGCTCGGAACGCATAATCTTCTCGGATTTGCCAAAGAAAAAAATGCACGGATCATGGTTGCTTCAACCAGCGAAGTTTATGGCGACCCTCTTGTGCATCCTCAAAACGAAGAATACTGGGGCAATGTAAATCCCGTTGGCCCGCGTGGAGTGTATGACGAAGCCAAACGTTTTCAGGAGGCCATGACCATGGCTTATCATACGTATCATAAACTGGATACACGCATTGTAAGAATCTTTAATACTTATGGCCCGCGTATGCGTTTGAATGACGGTCGCGCTCTTCCGGCTTTCATCGGCCAGGCATTGCGTGGCGAAGACCTTACCGTTTTCGGAGACGGATCGCAAACCCGTTCTTTCTGCTATGTGGATGATCTGATTGAAGGCATTTACCGTCTTCAGTTTGCTTCTTATTATCTGCCTGTCAATATTGGTAATCCGCAGGAAGTATCTATTAAAGAATTTGCCGAAGAAATTATTGCCCTTACCGGAACAAAACATAAAATTGTTTATCATCCTCTGCCAAAAGACGATCCTAAACAGCGCAGGCCTGACATTAGCAAAGCCAAAGCCATTTTAAACTGGGAACCTCAGGTTTCGCGTAAAGAGGGATTGAAGAAAACACTTGACTATTTTAAAACCTTAACCGAAGAGGAACTGTACAAAACCGAGCACCGTTTTAGTTGAGAATATATGAGCGAGCAAGAATTTACAGCCCACCCCACAGCCGTGATTGATGAAGGATGCAAAATCGGAAAAGGAACACGCATCTGGCATTTTTCTCATATCATGAGTAATTGTGTTATTGGCGAAAACTGCAATCTCGGTCAGAATGTGGTTGTTTCTCCTGATGTGATTCTCGGCAACAATGTTAAAGTGCAGAACAATGTTTCCATCTATACAGGCGTGATTTGCGAGGATGATGTTTTTCTTGGCCCCAGCATGGTGTTTACCAATGTTACCAATCCGCGCAGTGCCGTTAACCGCAGAGGGCAATACGCAAAAACAGTGGTAGGCAAAGGCGCTTCTATCGGAGCCAATGCTACCATCGTGTGCGGACATAATATCGGCCGCTATGCTTTTATCGGAGCAGGCGCTGTAGTAACCAAAGATGTTCCGGCTTTTGCTCTTGTTATCGGCAATCCTGCCCGGCAAACAGGATGGATGAGCGAATACGGTCATAAGCTTAAGTTCGATAATGAAGGGATTGCCGTTTGTCCTGAAAGCGGTCAGAAATACCAATTAACCAACAACCAAGTAACCCGCATAGCCTGATGATACAGAACAGAAATATCCGCTTTGCAGTTATAGGCTCCGGCCATATCGGAAAACGCCATGCCGAAATGATTCTAAGAAATAATGAGTCGGAATTAGTAGCCATGTGCGATATCATGCCCGAAGAAGATGCAGATACTTCTGCTTTCAATGTCCCTTATTTCAGTTCGGTAGATGGATTGCTCAGCGCAGAAATTGATTACGATGTGGCAGCCATCTGTACCCCCAATGGCCTCCATGCCGAGCATGCCATCAAAGCGTTAGAATTGCGTAAGCATGTAGTTATTGAAAAACCCATGGCACTTAGCAAAACCGATTGCGAGAAAATTATATTCAAGGCGCTGCAGGTGCATAAAATTGTTTTCTGTGTAATGCAGAATCGTTATTCTCCTCCATCTATTTGGTTGAAAGACGTGATTGAAAGAAACCTGCTCGGAAAAGTTTTCATGGTGCAGCTTAATTGCTACTGGAACCGCGATGACCGTTACTATAAAAAAGGAAACTGGAAAGGATCAACCAATCTAGACGGAGGGACTCTCTTTACTCAATTCTCTCACTGGATTGATTTGATCTATTGGCTTTTTGGCGACATTACCGACATTCAGGCCAAGTTTGATGACTTTAACCATCAGCATTCAACTGCCTTCGAAGATTCAGGATTAGTGAGCTTTCGTTTTGTCAATGGCGGAATGGGTTGCATCAACTATTCCACTTCCGTATGGGATAAAAATTTAGAAAGCAGCATTACCATTATTAGCGAAAACGGCAGTATAAAAGTGGGAGGCCAGTATATGAATGATGTGGAGTATTGCCATATTAAAGATTACACCATGCCCGAGCTTCCGCCCTCAAGCCCGGCTAATGATTATGGTGCATATAAAGGTTCTGCCGCCAATCATCATTTTATTATTCAGAATGTGGTGGATACATTAAAGGGCCGAACCCAGATAACTACTAATGCGTTAGAAGGCCTCAAGGTAGTTGAAATCATTGAACGCATTTATGCCCTCCGCAAAATCAATAAAAAACCGATCATCCTTTAATTCACAATTAATGATTCACAGTTAAAAACACAAAAGGGTCTTTTATCTTTCTGCTAATTACTAAATACTCAATACTAAAATGTCCATTTATAAAGAAATTACCGAAAAGAAAGCCCGTATTGGCGTAATAGGGCTTGGTTATGTAGGCTTACCAATTGCTTTGGAACTTGCCAGAAAAGCATCCGTCATTGGGTTTGATATTAATGCTGCGCGGGTTGAAATGATGCGCAATGGAAAAGACCCCAGTGGAGAATTGGGATCGGAAGCATTTCATGGCGCTGATATTGAATTTACCGACTCACCTGAAGTTTTGGCCAAGGCACGTTTTTTCATCATTGCTGTTCCAACGCCAATTGATCAGCATAACCTTCCCGATTTGAAACCCCTGATCGGAGCCTCAACAACTCTAGGTAAAGTGTTGAAGAAAGGCGATTATGTAGTGTATGAATCAACCGTTTATCCGGGCTGTACAGAAGAAGATTGCGTTCCGAAGCTGGAAGAACTTTCCGGCTTGAAATTCAAAACCGATTTCAAGGTTGGATATTCGCCTGAGCGAATCAATCCCGGTGATAAACTGCATACGCTTTCAACCGTTGTGAAAGTCGTTTCAGGTTGTGATGAGGAATCATTGAATGAAATTGCCAGCGTATATGAACTGGTTGTTAAAGCCGGGGTGCATCGTGCTTCTTCCATCAAAGTTGCCGAAGCAGCCAAGATTATTGAAAACACCCAGCGCGATGTAAACATTGCCCTGATGAACGAACTCAGCATCATTTTCAATAAAATGGGCATCAATACTTATGAGGTTCTCGAAGCCGCAGGAACCAAATGGAATTTCCTGAAGTTCGTACCCGGTCTTGTAGGAGGACATTGTATTGGTGTTGATCCGTATTATCTCACTTACAAAGCGCAGGAACTCGGGTATCATGCACAGATTATCAACTCCGGCCGTTATGTAAATGATTCCATGGGTTTCTACATAGCTAAGCAAACCGTGAAACGGCTGATTGCAAAAGGCAAAGACCCGTCAAAAGTGAAGGTACTTGTAATGGGTGCTACTTTTAAGGAAGATGTGGAAGATACCCGTAATTCTAAAGTAGCTGATGTGGTAAATGAATTAAAATCATACAGCGTGAATGTGGATGTAATTGACCCTCGCGCTTCTAGCGAAGAACTGAAACATGAGTACGGTTTTGAATTAGTAAAAGAACCGGGCAGTCAATATGATGCTGTAATTGTTGCTGTAAATCATAAAGAATACCGCGACCTGCCCGAGTCTTACTTCATCGAACGTTGTAATGGCGATGGGTTACTGGTTGACATTAAAGGCATCTATCGGAATAAAATTAATAAGATGCAGTACTGGAGTTTGTAACTTTACCTCATTCATCCCATGAACTCAAAGCCCTGCATTTTAGTAACAGGAGGAACCGGCTTTATCGGTTCGCATACAGCTGTTGCTTTATTGCAGGCCGGTTTTGAAACGGTCATTATTGATAACCTCAGCAATTCTTATCACGAAGTAATAGACAGAATTGATACCATTACCGGAACACGCCCTGCATTTCACCGTGTGGATATGCGCGATGATCAGTCACTGAACGAGATTTTTTCTTTACATCAATTTGATGCGGTGATTCACTTCGCTGCATTAAAAGCCGTTAGCGATTCGGTTGATCAACCGTTGCTTTATTATCACAACAATCTTGTTTCGCTTCTCAATCTGATCAATGCCTGCATGCAGCATAAAACCGATAAACTGGTTTTTTCTTCCTCATGCACTGTTTACGGGCAGCCGGAACAATTGCCTGTAACAGAAAACACTCCGGTACAGAAACCGCACTCGCCTTATGGCAACACCAAAAAAATTTCGGAAGAGATTTTAAGAGATTGTTCCGCTGCTTCTTTGTTGAATGTCATTTCTCTCCGCTACTTCAATCCCTGCGGTGCGCATGACACAGGCCTGATAGGTGAGTTTCCTATCGGAAAACCGAATAACCTCATGCCTGTCATCACACAAACTGCTGCCGGCATCATTCCGCAGTTCGAAATTTTCGGAAACAATTACAACACACCTGATGGCTCGTGCATACGCGATTATATTCACATTTCAGATCTGGCCGATGCCCATGTAAAAGCGTTGGAACGACTGATCCGGAAACAAAATGACAGTTGTTTCGAGGTTTTCAATGTGGGAACAGGAACAGGAATTTCTGTTCTTGAAATGGTGAATGCATTCGAACGGCTGACCGGCATTAAGTTGAAGCATACAATTTCAGGAAGACGGGCGGGCGATATTGAACAGATTTGGGCCGATACCTCAAAAGCAGAAAATGTACTTGGATGGAAAGCAAAACTAACTTTGGATGATATGATCCTCACTGCATGGAAATGGCAGCAGCAACTAACCCAGAAAACAGTTTATACCAAATGACCAAAAAAATTTTAATAACGGGAGGCGCGGGTTTCATCGGCTCGCATGTGGTGCGAAGGTTTGTAAACAACTATCCGCGTTATCAAATCGTCAATCTTGATTTGCTTACCTATGCCGGCAATCTTGAGAATCTTAAAGACATTGAACAGAAACCCAACTACACTTTTGTAAAGGGAGATATTGCCGATGCCGATTTTATTCAGTCGCTTTTTGCAGAACATAATTTTGACGGAGTAATTCATCTTGCTGCCGAATCGCATGTTGACCGCTCCATTATGAATCCTTTGGAGTTTGTAATGACCAACGTAATCGGAACGGTGAATCTTCTTAACGCTTCCAGACGACTACTGGAGTCGAAACCCGATTTCCTTTTTTATCATATCTCCACCGATGAAGTGTATGGATCATTAGGAAAGGAAGGATTTTTTACCGAAGAAACCCGCTACGATCCGCGTAGCCCGTATTCGGCTTCAAAAGCCTCGAGCGATCACCTGGTACGCGCTTATCATCACACTTACAAAATGCCGGTGGTCATTTCCAATTGCTCCAATAATTACGGACCTAATCAATTTCCTGAAAAACTGATTCCGCTGGCTTTGTATAATATGCTTCAAAACAAACCTGTGCCGGTGTATGGTAAGGGCGAAAACATCCGCGACTGGCTGTATGTAGAAGATCATGCCGTTGCCATTGATTTGATTTATCATAAAGGAACAACAGGTGAAACTTACAACATAGGCGGACACAATGAATGGAGAAACATTGATCTCATTAAGTTTCTTTGTTCAGTCATGGACAGAAAACTGAACCGTCCAACCGGTTCCTGTGAAAAACTGATTACGTTTGTGAAAGACCGTGCAGGACATGATTTACGTTATGCCATTGATGCCTCGAAAGTTAAAAACGAATTAGGCTGGATGCCTTCTCTTCAGTTTGAAGAAGGCCTTGAAAAAACAGTTGACTGGTACCTGAATAATACCGAATGGCTGAAACATGTTACCAGCGGTGAATACAAAAACTATTACGACTCTCAATATCATAAACGCTGAACCATGTACGCTCATTGCCGCTTTCATACCGCTGATATCCGAAACAAGAAAATTCTTGTAACCGGAGGCGCGGGTTTTATCGGCAGCAACTTGGTGGAGTACCTGCTTACTCATGGTGCAGCATTCGTTCGGGTAGCAGATAACCTCAGCAATGGTTTCCGCAGAAACCTAGAGCCATTTATGAAACATGACAATTTTGAATTTGTGGAAGGAACCATTACCGATGAGAATTTTTGCCATAGAGTATGTGAAGGAATTAACCTTGTTTCGCATCAGGCTGCATTGGGTTCGGTTCCGAGAAGTATTGCTTTTCCGTTGGCTACTCATGCAGCCAATGCAACCGGTTTTCTGAATATGATCAATGCAGCACGGAATGCCGGAGTAGAGCGATTTATTTATGCCAGCAGCAGTTCTGTTTATGGCGATGAGCCGAACCTGCCAAAACGCGAAGAGCGGATAGGACGCCCTTTGTCTCCTTATGCTGTAAGCAAACTCGCCAATGAACTTTATGCTAATGTATTTGCCCTGAATTATGGTATGAACGTTATAGGCCTCAGGTACTTCAATGTCTTTGGTCCTAACCAGGATCCTAACGGCCCCTATGCAGCCGCCATACCTCTTTTTATGGATGCGGTGATCCATAACAAAACAGCTTTTATCAATGGCGATGGCAACCAAACGCGTGATTTTACTTATGTTGAAAATGCCGTACAGGCCAATGTGCGAGCCATGTTTTGTTCTGATGCCAATGCATTCGGCAAAGTTTACAATGTGGCTGTAGGTGAAAATGTAACCATCAACAATTTGTTTGACATTATAGCCGCTGCTGCCGGAAGCAGTTTAAAGCCTGTTCATAGGGAAGACCGACCCGGAGATATACGCGATTCGTTAGCCGATATTTCTCTTGCAGAAAAGTTTCTCGGATATCAGCCGCAGGTAAAACTTGAAGCAGGAATCCGAACTACATTTGAGTGGTTTAAAAAGACTTTTTTAAAATAGAGTTTTATGTTCGGTAAATGGAAATCTCTCTTTTCAGGTTCTCCGAAACAATGGCCGGATTTCAGTTCGCTGACTGCAGATATGCATTCGCATCTTATTCCCGGTATTGATGATGGCGCACAGACAATAGAAGACAGCCTAAACCTGATCCGTGCCTTGTATGATCTGGGCTACCGCAAACTCATCACTACCCCTCACATTATGAGCGATCATTATCGTAATAACCCCGAAATTATTCTGGGAGGATTGCAAACCGTAAGGGAAGCATTGGCAAAAGAAAATCTTGACATTACCATCGAAGCGGCTGCCGAGTATTATATTGATGATGTGTTTGTAAAAAAACTGGAAGAAGAGGAGTTGCTCACCTTCGGAAATAAGTATCTGCTGTTTGAAGTGTCTTTCATCAATTATCCTGAGAATATCCGCGAAATTGTTTTCAACATGCAGATAAAAGGCTACAAGCCCATCCTTGCTCATCCTGAACGTTATTCGTTTTGGGCGCGGAAGTTCAGCGAGTATGAATTATTTCGTGATGCAGGTGTTCTGCTGCAGATCAATGCTAACTCCATTGCCGGTTATTATGGAATTGAAGCAAAAAAGACAGCCGAAAAAATGATTGACTTGAAAATGGTTGACCTTATAGGAACTGACCTTCACAAGATTGAACATATCAATGGACTGAACCAGGTAAGAAGGGAAAAGTATTTTCTTAAAGCACTTGAATTGGATTTGGTAAACAGAAAGCTCTGACGAAGGTTCTTAGGTGAAAGGCGATTGTTATATCTGTTGCAATTGCAAACAACCTGAGAGACGAAGTCCTTGACTAAACACTTTGTTCAAAAATCAATTACGTATTAAGAATTCATCGAAACCAGAAACTCTTCGTTTGATTTGGTTCCGCGCAGACGGTCCATCAGGAATTCCATTGCCTCCATTGGATTCATATCAGCTAAGTGATTGCGAAGAATATACATTTTGCGCAGGATGTCTTTGTCTAATAATAGATCTTCGCGTCTGGTACTGGAAGCGATAAGATCAATTGAAGGGAAAATTCTTTTATTGGAAAGTTTACGGTCTAATTGCAGTTCCATATTACCGGTTCCTTTAAATTCTTCAAAAATGACTTCATCCATTCTCGAGCCGGTATCAATAAGTGCGGTGGCAATGATGGTAAGCGAACCTCCTTTTTCAATTTTTCGTGCAGCGCCAAAAAAGCGTTTGGGCTTTTGAAGGGCATTCGCATCAACACCACCGGATAGAATTTTTCCGGATGCCGGAGCTACCGTATTGTAAGCGCGGGCAAGGCGGGTGATGGAATCAAGCAGAATAACCACATCGTGACCACACTCTACAAGGCGTTTTGCTTTTTCAAGAACGATAGTAGAAATTTTGACATGTTTCTCTGCAGGCTCATCAAAGGTGGATGCAACCACTTCGGCACGTACACTACGCTGCATATCGGTTACTTCTTCGGGGCGCTCATCAATAAGCAAGATGATGAGATAAACTTCTGGATGATTAGCCGCAATGGCATTAGCAACGTCTTTCAGCAAAATGGTTTTACCGGTTTTGGGTTGTGCAACGATAAGACCACGCTGCCCCTTACCTATCGGGGTAAACATATCCATAATACGCGTGCTGATTGTTGAACCTTTACCTGAAAGATTGAGGCGCTCATCAGGAAATAACGGAGTAAGAAAATCGAAAGGAACCCGATCGCGTACGGCAGTTGGGTCATGGCCGTTAAGCAAATCAACTTTTACCAGCGGAAAATATTTTTCTCCTTCCTTGGGCGGACGAATTACCCCTCGCACGGTATCACCGGTTTTAAGGCCAAAGAGCTTTATCTGCGAATTGGAAACATAAATATCGTCTGGTGATGCCAGATAATGGTAGTCTGATGAGCGCAGGTATCCGTAGCCTTCGTTTAGTATTTCAAGAACACCTTCACTGAAGATGATGTTTTCAAAATCGTATTGTGGTTCGGCAATTCTGCGCTCAAAGGGTTTATTGTATGGTTGGTGTTGATTAGGGTGCTGCAGTTGTTGAGCCGGAGGAGCAGGTGAGGGAGGTGTATATGAATCGAAACTACTGATATTCTGGGCAAGTATTTCCTTGGTTCCGTTTTCTTCATTTTCGGCCGGTTTGTTAGTAACCGGAGCTGAAGTAACCGGTAATTCAACGGCTTTTTCTTCTTCGGATGGTGTAGCTTCTGTCTCAGGTTCGTAAGCAGCTTTTTCTTTTATGCTGATGCGTTTGCGTTTGGGTTTGGATGATTCGGCTTTATCATCGGCCAATTTGTTATCAGATGTATGTTCCACAATTTTATTGATGAGGTCCTGTTTACGGAGGGTTTCGTAGCCTTCAATTCCTTCCTTTTTTGCAATTTCTTTAAGGTCGGCAAGGAGTTTTTCGCTCAGCGATTCGGCATCGTACATAGAAAATAGTTTTTAGTTTTTTGAAACATTGCCTTACCGGCAATGCAGAATAAATTGTTTTATGATGTATAAATAAGTGAACAAGAGATTGGATGGGCGAACCTGCCAGGCCGGAAACCTGTGGTTTATATTCTTTATGTGCTGCAATAATAGAACGATTAAGGGAAAAAGGCTAAATAATTGAAATTTTTTTCCTTGATGCCGGTTCTTCATCTTTGGCGTGATTTTTAAGCAAAATGATACAAAGGATACAAACCGTTTACCTGCTTATTGCCGCATTGCTTTCGGCAGGATATTTTTTCTTTCCGTTCAGTATAAAAGTTTTCGATTCGGAAGAAGGCGAAAGAATTTATAAACTGCTGGTTCATGGAGTGCAGAGCCCGGATGGAAGCATCCAATCAAACTTCCTTTTGCTGGCTTTATGTATTCTTTTATTGGTAATGCTCGTACTTGCCATATTTATGTTTCAGAACAGGAAGATGCAGATTAAAATCTGCTGGATGGCTGTTATTCCCTGCTTAGCCATCATTACTGCCGATTACTTTCTTTCTGATTCAATGGGGAAGGAATCAGGTATTAAAAATCCGGTTTATATGATAGCCAGTTATATTCCCATCTTTCAGTTTGTATTGCTGCGTTTGGCAATCAAAGCAATTCAGAGGGATGAGGAGTTAATTCGGTCGGCTGACAGAATAAGATGAAAGTTGCAGTAGTGTGTGTGTGGTCAAATTTCTTTGTAATTTCTTAAAACCCATCTCCAAAGTCATTTTCATTCCTGCTTTAACCTGAATCTCACCTTACTCATATTGCTATAAGCATATTTCAGATACCTGCTTGCTCAGGAATGACAAAGCTTCTTATGGTATTAGCATTGTTGGTTCATTGGTTGCTTTTCATTGCCGCTACATGAATTACAAAAGTTCATTTACTCACTGTAGTAATCTTTCCTGCAAAAACTGGAACCTCCTTATCATAATCATTGGCTTTCTATTCATTTTAGCAATTTGAACCTAACTTGAACTGAAGATGTAGCCTCCCGGAAACAAACTTAATAACTCAGGAAACAAACTTCCAGCTAAGTCTGTGGCGTAACAATCGCTTTAAAAATACCGTTTTGTTATACGGAAACTTAGACTAGCTAATCAGGCGACTCACAGCACACCACCCCAGAACCTTATTTCCCTGAGTATCTGCAGTTGCTGATAGTTATTTTATAAAATTCAATATAAATTTATTGTTTATCAATAAATAATTATTATCTTTGCGGCATCAATTTAAAATCTTGAATGATGTCAAAAACAAACAACTTCGTATTCTGGGCCTTATATGCTGTGGCTTGGCTCATTTTTGTCGGCTTGTCTATTGAAGCAGGTGGCTTAATAGTAAACTTCTTTTTCAGTTTGTTTAAGCCTGAATTTGTCCAAAACCTTTATCAGAAGCTGGACTTAACTGCAATGTATAATGACAGCAAATTGGTCTTTTTCGGTGTGTATAGTTTTATATTATCCATTGCCATTTTAAAAGCCATTCTGTTTTATATAGTCATCAGGTTAATGCACACCATGGATTTGAAAAAACCATTCAGCAGTTTCGTTGCCAAGCAAATTACACTCTTAAGTTATTACACCTTATTCATCGGATTGTTAAGTTACATTGCAAAGCAATCACCACATATCGGTGTATTGGACGACCAACTCAATCAATTCTGGGTAGATGCGCAGGCATTCATCCTTATGGGAGCTGTCATCTACATCATTGCAACCATTTTCAAAAAAGGAGTTGACATGCAAAACGAAAACGATTTAACTGTTTAAGCTATGCCAATCATTGTAAACTTAGATGTCATGATGGCGAAGCGTAAAATGTCGCTGAATGAGCTGTCTGAAAAAGTAGAACTCACTCTTTCTAATCTTTCCATCTTAAAAACCGGAAAAGCAAAAGCCATTCGTTTCAGCACCTTAGAAGCCATCTGCAAAGCATTGAATTGTCAGCCGGGAGATATTCTTGAGTATGTAGAAGAAAACAATAAGTAATTCAATGAAAACGAAATCCTTATTCCGAAGAATAATTAAATGGACGTTCCGCTCCATTGGAATCATATTATTAATATTTCTTGTTTGGAGTTTAATCCCATTAAAACAAACGATTACACCCATTCAGCCAAGACCTGATACCAAGTATTGGACTATGCAACATGGGTATAAAATTGCCTATACGAAAATTGAAGGAGACACGGCAAATATTCATGCGCCTACTATTTTTTTACACGGTGGCCCCGGTGGATATGTGCATTCTGCTATTATCCAACAAATGAAAGAAGTGGCTCAACAGGGTTATGATGTTTATCTGTATGACCAAATTGGTTCCGGCTTGTCCGACCGTCTTCGCAAGCCCAGAGATTATTCTTTTGAAAGGCATTTGAATGATTTAAATGAAATTATCTCAACGCAAATAAAAACCCCAAAGGTCATTTTAATAGGACACTCATTTGGCGGAATTTTAGCAACTCATTTTGCTGCTCATCATTCCAATAAAGTTGAAAAATTGATTCTCTCCTCTCCCGGAGATTTGCAACCGTACAGAACGAATGAGGATGGTTCCATGGTGGATATGGCAACACTTTATCCTACACCAAAAGAGTATCAATTTAAGGTACCTGTAGAAGTGTTTGAACAAACGGAAAGAGATTTTTTACAACCAAGAGTGGTCATGTCCATGTTATGTGCCATGGCTTTCAATTTTAAATGGGCAAGTGATAGGGAATTTGATGACTATACAAACACCATGGCATCAAAGTTTACCAAGGGAATGGTGGCAGACCCCAAATGTGTAAAACCCGAAGAAGGTGGTGCGGGAGGTTACTCACACGGTTTTAGTAATTACTACGGAAATGTAAGCGATGTAAGAGAACAAATTAAAAAACTTAATATTCCTACTCTGGTTTTACAAGGGCAATATGACCAAGGTGAGTTTTCATCTGTATATGAATATGCAGATTTATTAAATGGGAAATATGTTTTTATCGAGCATGCCGGACATATTATTTGGTGGGATAAACCGAAGGAATTTAATAAAGAAATAATCAATTTTTTAACAGAAATAAATCAACCTAGTATTGACAATCAAAACGAAATGAATGAAAAATAAACTAACGCACTTTGCCATTCACATAGATGATATGGAACGAGCAAAAAAATTCTATGATGGAGTTTTTGAATGGGGCTTCAACTCCTATGGACAAGACGATTTTTTGCAAATAAAGGCCGACAAAACAGAAAACGGTGAACTCATCGGTGCATTGCAATCGAGAAAATATTCACCGCTTCCCGAAAATATAATTGGCTTGGAATGCACCATTAGTGTTGAGAACATTGACGAAATTATTGAAAAGGTAAAAGGCAATGGCGGACGAGTTGTAATGCCCAGGACGGCAATTCCTTTTGTAGGTTACATCGCAAAATTTTTAGACACCGAAGGAAACCTGATTTGTGCCATGCAATACGATAATTCAGCAAGATGAAACATTCAAGACCCATTCATCCTGACTTTCAATTCTTGCTGGACTTTAAAGACCAAAAAGTAATTGACTTGTTTATAGATTTAAGAGAATACATTTTGGAATTGTATCCCGACAGTAATGAACTACTATATCACACTCACGCCTTGACAGCAGTATTTTCAATCTCTGACAAGCTATCAGACGCTTTTTGTATGATACCCATTTATACAAACCACCTAAACTTGGGATTTAGCAAAGGAGCTCTATTAAAAGACCCAAACAAACTCTTAACAGGAACTGGTAATTTAATCAGGCACATTGACATAAAGAAAACAAGCGATTACAAAAACCCCAAAGTAAAAGCGTTGATACAGGAAGCCATTGACTTTGCAATTAAAGATATGGACAAGCCGACTAAATCTATTGGTAAGACCATTTCAAAAATCAAGAAGAATTGAAAGCCGACCGCCAACCGATTCTTGATGCTTATTTCACCAAGCCGAATTCAAACATTCATACTCCTGCTACCCAGTTCAACTGCAAAAACCGAATTGATTTTTCCCTGTTTAATCTGAAACTTAACCAATGTTCTTACCGAATGAAAGCCTTCCCTGCCCGCTGCTCCGGGATTGATGTGAAGAAGATTGTTAAACTCTGCATCGCGCATTACTTTCATTATGTGCGAATGGCCTGAGATAAAAAGCTGAGGTTTTAATTCTTTCAGTTTTGATTTGATGCCCGGGGCATACCTGCCCGGATATCCGCCTATGTGAGTCATCATCACCTTTAAACCATCAACTTCAAAAACATTTATCAGCGGAAAACGGATACGGAGTTTTTGCCCGTCAATGTTTCCGTAAACACCACGAAGCGCAGCAATCTGTTCAAGCTTATCGGCAACTTCTTCCGTTCCGAAATCACCGCAATGCCATATTTCATCACATCCTTTTGCATGACTTAAAATCTGATCATCCAGATAACCGTGCGTATCAGAAAGCAGAAGTATCTTCATTGCTGCGAAGATTGGAATTTAGTTTTACCGGTCAGGATAAACGAAAAACCCGCAGATTTCTCTGCGGGTCTAAATTTCCGGGAATCTTAATTCTACTAACTATGAACTTCCACCGAAATTAATAATCCATTCCGCCCATACCGCCCGGCATTCCACCCGGCATAGCAGGTTTTTCTTCCTTAATGTCGGCAAGAACGCACTCAGTAGTGAGCAGCATACCGGCAATAGAAGCGGCATTTTCAAGAGCTACGCGGGTAACCTTTGTTGGGTCAATAACACCGGCTTTGAACAGGTTTTCGTATTCATCGGTGCGGGCATTGTAACCGAAATCATCTTTGCCTTCACGCACTTTCTGAACTACGATACTGCCTTCAATTCCTGCATTTTCCACAATCTGGCGAAGAGGCTCTTCCAAAGCACGTTTGATAATGGCCACTCCTGTGGTTTCATCTTCGTTAGCGCCTTTCAGCTTATCAAGTGCTTCGATAGCACGAATATAAGCTACACCGCCTCCGGGAACAATTCCTTCTTCAACAGCAGCGCGGGTTGCATGAAGTGCATCATCCACTCTGTCTTTCTTTTCTTTCATTTCGACTTCGGTTGCAGCGCCAACATAAAGCACCGCTACGCCACCGGCTAACTTAGCCAAACGCTCCTGAAGTTTTTCCTTGTCATAATCAGATGTAGTGGTTTCGATCTGCGCCTTAATCTGATTTACGCGGGCAGTAATGTCAGCTTTCTTACCTGAACCGCCCACAATAGTTGTGTTGTCTTTATCAATGGTTACTTTTTCGCAGGTGCCAAGGTAGCTGAGGTCGGCATTTTCAAGTTTGAAACCGCGCTCTTCAGAAATAAGAGTGGCATTGGTAAGTATGGCAATATCTTCCATCATTGCTTTTCTGCGGTCGCCAAATCCAGGAGATTTAACGGCAGCAATTTTTAACGAACCGCGAAGTTTGTTTACAACAAGAGTAGCCAATGCTTCTCCGTCAATATCTTCGGCAATGATTAAAAGCGGCTTGCCAGTCTGAACAGATTTTTCAAGAATAGGAAGCAATTCCTTCATGTTCGAAATCTTCTTGTCGTAAAGAAGAATGTAAGGATGTTCAAGTACGGCTTCCATCTTATCGGCATTGGTTACGAAATAGGGAGAAATGTAGCCGCGGTCAAACTGCATACCTTCTACTATTTCAACAGTAGTTTCTGTTCCTTTTGCTTCTTCAACAGTGATAACACCTTCTTTTTTCACTTTTTGCATAGCATCGGCAATCAGTTTACCAATGTTGCTGTCGTTGTTGGCAGAGATAGTGGCTACCTGTTCAATTTTTTTGTTGTCATCACCAACTGATTTTGATTGTTTTTTCAGGCTGGTAATTACAGCATCTACTGCTTTCTCAATTCCGCGTTTCAAATCCATCGGATTAGCTCCGGCAGCTACGTTCTTCAAGCCTGCTGTAACAATTGCCTGAGCAAGTACAGTGGCGGTAGTAGTTCCGTCACCGGCTACATCAGCGGTTTTAGAAGCTACTTCTTTCAGCATCTGAGCACCCATATTTTCAACCGGGTCTTTCAGTTCAATTTCTTTGGCTACCGTAACTCCGTCCTTAGTGATGGAAGGTGCGCCAAATTTTTTGTCAATGATTACGTTGCGGCCTTTCGGTCCGAGGGTTACTTTCACTGCATTAGCCAATGCATCCACGCCTTTTTTCAATGAATCGCGTGCATCAACATTAAAGGTGATTTCTTTTGCCATAGTATTTTGTTTTTTTGATTGTTTGTCTTTTTACTTTCTACTTATAAATTCGATTACACTACTGCGAAAATGTCGCTTTCGCGCATAATGAGGTATTCTTTTCCTTCAATGGTAACTTCAGTTCCTGAGTATTTACCATAAAGCACTGTGTCACCTACTTTCACTGTCATAGGCTCATCTTTTTTACCGCTTCCAACGGCAATCACTTTTCCTTTCTGTGGTTTTTCTTTTGCTGTGTCAGGGATAATAAGGCCGCTGGCAGTTTTTTCTTCGGCAGGCGCTACTTCAACAAGTACGCGGTCTGCAAGTGGTTTTAATGATACTTTGCTCATAATTTTTTGTTTTTGATGGTTAATAGAATTTTAGTGTGAAAATTTTTCAAATCGCCCGCTCTCGAGAATTATGCCAACAGAGTAATTACCGGTTTTTCTGACAAGTTTACAGTTAACAAGTTGTTAATAGGTGCAAGTCTGACAAATAAGCCGACAACTTGTCAAATCAGAAAACCATTATTCGGGTTGCTGTCCCGAAGGGATAGGAGGCGCCTGGTTGGAAGGAACGGTTGATTGGTCAATCTGTTCCTGAATGGCAGAAGAAGGCCCGGAAGCTGTCTGGTTTCTAGGCAGAAAGAAGGCTGCGCCAACACTCAGTACAAAAAGGGAAACAGCCAACCCCCATGTTATTTTTTCTATAATGTCGGTTGTTTTGCGAACGCCCATTACTTGCGTGCCTGCAGAAAATCCGGCAGCCAAACCTCCGCCTTTGGAGTTTTGGGCTAATACGGCCAGAACAAGTAATATGCTGGCAATCATCATTAAAATGGCAATAGCGGTGAACATGATTTCAGAAATTAGTGATTTGAATTATTGATGTTGAATTTTTTCAATTTGGGCCGCAAAGAAATGGCTTTTTTCAGGATATAGCAACATAAGCCTTCGGTAAATCTCTATGGCTTTTTCCTTGTTTCCCTGCATCAGGAAAATCTGAGCAAGGGTAGGAGAGGCAAGGTCTTCATGGTCTTCAACGCTTTGCCGGGCAGCATTGACAGGATTAAAAAATCCGGCTTTGGCTGTGGATATGCGGGGTTCATTGGCAATGAACTTATCAATGATGGATGATACATCTGCAGCAGGATCTGTTATTGCAGTTGAAGTTACTTCAAAATTGGATGGAACGGATTCGGCTGCTGAAACATCAGTTGAAACGGGAGTTTTTTTATTACCGGTAACTTCTGTTTTTTTTTCCGAAAGATATTTAAGCCAACCGGTAAAAGTCATTGGTTCATCAACTTGAGGTTTCAGGTTTTCTGCAGAGGGTATGGCATGCTTTGAATCGGCATTTTCCGTTTCAGGAGTTTCTTCTTTTTGAATTACTGTGGGTTGCTCTTCCTGGTGTTTTTCAATTTCCTGAAAGCGTTGTTCTATGATTGAAACCAGCTTGTGATTTTCTTCGGCTACCGGTTCAGCAGCTTTTATTTCCGGTTCGCTGATTTTTATGGAAATAACCTGATGAGTTGGTTCAGGAATCGCATCCTGCGGCTGAACAATTATCTCCTTTTGCTTACTACTTTCAGAAACTGCTTGTTCAGCAATAGCAACTTCCTCATGTACCGGCACTGCATGAATAAATTCATGCAATAAAGTTCTGTCAGGTGCATAAGCGGCAGCTATGGTCAGCGATTTTTCAAATCCGATGAAGCCAAGCTCTTTCATCAGTTTTGCCTGTAATGCATAAGCAGGGAAGAAGAAAGGAAATTCATTGATAATTTCCTTTATGCCCGGCAGGTCTGATGCATCCGGTTCGGAGGTATGAGTAAGCAAGGAATGGAACCGCGAAGTATTCATATTACCAGTTTACCATTGCGCGGTTAAAAATATCATCAACTAACTGAGAGTTTATTTGGCTGATCAGGTCTTGTTCTACGGTAGCAAAATTCTGGCTGGCGCTGTAGTCTGCAAAACGTGAGAAGGAAGTTTCAAAATCTTGTTTCGGATCTTTTGTATTGATGAACTTCACCATTACGGAAATGGTTAGCCTGTTTAACGCTGCATTGTCATTACCCTGAATGGCGGTTGGATTGGTCTGGTAATCGGAAATAAATCCTTCAAAAAGTAAATCGGCTTCTCCTTCCTTTAACGTCAAATTTGTTTGAGAGGTGAATTTATCGCGAAGCTTTTCAGTAAAAGCCTGGCTGAGCGATGGCTGTACCAGTGAAGCGCGGTTGGGAAAGTATGCAATGGAAACAGTTTTTACATCGGGCGAAACGGAAGCTCCGGTAAATGAATAATTTTTACATCCGGTGGCAACCAGGTAAAAACAAATAAAAAGCAGAATACCCCGGTTGTTCTGCATATCAGCTCAAGTTATATTCTGTCATTTTTCGGTACAAGGTGCGCTCAGAAATTCCAAGGTCTTTAGCAGCGTTTTTTCTTACTCCTTCATTTTTTTGCAATGCCTTAATGATGGTTTGCTTCTCCAATTCAGTCAGATTCAGTATTTCAATGGCTTCTTCAGCATCCTGAACATCATCTGCATTAACCGGTGAAGATGGTTTAAAGGTAATGTGCATTCCTTCTTCTGTTGCTTTTACCGGCTCCGCAAAATTTTGAAACATTTGCAATTGGAGGTCTTTCAGCGACTCGAAGTTTTCAGGGTTCTTAATTATTCCGAATACTACTTTTTTAAGGTCGGTTAATTCTTTTCTCATTTCAAACAGCACCTTATAAAGCAGTTCACGTTCGTTCAGTTCGCTGCCTGCTTCCGACATCAGTACCGGCATTGTTTGCGTATCGGCAGGAATATACTTGAGTAGCGCTTCAGCACTGATTTCTTTTTTCTGTTCGAGTATGGAAAGTTGCTCGGTTACATTTTTCAGCTGTCTCACATTACCCGGCCAGCGATAACTGATTAATGCCTGTAATGCATCGGGCAGCAATTTAACAGTGGGCATGCGATAGCGCTCAGCAAAATCAGAAGCAAATTTTCTGAACAATAGTGGAATGTCTTCTTTACGCTCTCGCAACGCAGGAACATGTATTGGAACGGTATTCAGCCGGTAAAACAAGTCTTCCCTGAATTTTCCTTTCTGAATGGCATGTGAAAGATTTACATTGGTAGCAGCTACCACACGAACATCGGTTTTCTGAACTTTGGAAGAACCTACACGGATAAATTCTCCGGTTTCAAGAACACGTAATAAGCGAACCTGTGTAAGTAGTGGAAGATCGGCTACTTCATCAAGAAAAATAGTTCCGCCATTTACCACTTCAAAATATCCTTTGCGCCCCTCATGCGCTCCGGTAAAGGCTCCTTTCTCATGACCGAATAACTCCGAATCAATAGTTCCTTCAGGAATGGCTCCGCAATTAACTGCAATAAAACTACCATGCTTACGGGTGCTAAGCTGATGAAGAATCTGAGGAAAAACTTCTTTTCCCGTTCCGCTCTCTCCTGTAATGAGGACGGTTAGATCCGTTGGTGCAACCTGTCTTGCTGTGTTAATTGCATGATCAAGATGAGAGGATGTGCCAATGATTCCGAACCGCTGTTTTATTTCCTGAACTGTCATCTCCGGTAACTGATTATTGCACAAAATTAAATCAATGAAAGCATCAGGTTGTATGGCTCATTGAAAACCCCAGGCAATTACATAAAAAAGTTCAGGATTACTTAATAACAATTTTACGGTTCGCGGTTTCCTTATCGGCCATAATGCTAGCTATGTAAATTCCTTTCAAATGGGGTGGCAGGCTGATTGAAAACACTTTTTGATTTGGAACGCCTTGAAGTTTAGATTTAAAAACGCGTTTACCTTCAAGGTTAGTAACTTCTATTTCCACATCTTTCTTTGAATCATTGAAAATAAAATTTAAAGTACCGAATGAAGGGTTAGGCGAAACAAACACTTCGTTTACTGAAAGCAATGACGGATTAACTAGGTTTCGGCAAAAGGTATAGTTTACAAGCAAAGAATCATAAAGCCCGTCATTGTCGGTTCTGTAACCTTCTAATGAAAGGCAAATGGTATCTCCGCCATTATCAAAAACCCTTACAATGCCATAATGTCCCTGTTCAAGGTTGGTGTTTCTGAAAGGACCACCTGCATTGAACTGTCCGCCTTTTACGGAGCCACCCCGGGCAACACCTCCGGCATGAAAAATGGGATACCGGAAAGGGCTGTTTTGCCCTGTTGAGAAATCAGCATTTTTGCCATCATCAATGGCCAGCATGTGTGCATCACCGCAGAGGATCATCATGTTTACAATGTTGCTGTCGCGAAGAAAATTGCCAATTCCGGTACGTTCAGCCTGGTAGGCAGCCCAGTTTTCATGATGTGTTGCACCATTCCAGGGAAGTGAATTTATCCAAACGGCCATAAGTTTATTATCGCGTGCATAAAGCATTTCCTGCCTGAACCAGTTGTGTTGACTCTTAAGCCACATGGAATTTTGTGTTTTGGTTGAACGGTTATCCGTCATTATAAAATGAAGCCTTCCAATGGTGAATGACTGGAAGATAGCTCCATTCGGATCAGGCAATGAATAGTATGGAACATATTCAAGGTAAGCCTGCCGGGCATTATCTTTTCCTATGGAATTACTATCGCTTGCATTTCCGCAAAAGTCATGGTCGTCCCATGTATAAGCTATGGGTGTGTTTCTGAAAAATGAGCTGGTAGGTTCTCTGCTTAAAATGCTGCCCTCATACTTCTGGCGGTGTATTCCCACATCTGTTGAATTTGGATTTCCATAATGCAAATCACCGGAACTTATAAAAAATAACGGGTTATGATTTTTTACACGTTGCGTGAATGTGTGATAAGCATTTCCAATGCATGAGTTAAAGGCAAAATCGAAATTTGACGGACCGGCCGGTGCGGTTTTAAAACTACCGATACGGCCCGGTGTTAAATCAAGAATCCAGTTAATTTCAAAGGCAAAATAATACTGAGTATTCTGTTGCAGGTTACTTATGGTAGCAGAAACAATAAGGCTGTTAGAGTCTTCAACAGAAAACGAATTGCTGTAAAGAGCATTAGTGAATGATGAATCAGTATCAACAGCCAAACGAACCTGAGATGCAACGGCTGAAAATTTTGCATTCACCTTAATGCTTTCAGAAGTTAAAGCTCCTGACCAGAAATAGCGTGCAAACGACTGAGCCTGAATTTTAATACAAGCCAAGGTTATAAAGGCAATCAAAATTGCTGTTTTCATTGGGCAAATTGCAGCACAAATAAAAGGTTAATAGTTCAATAATTCAAGTGTAAGCCCGGTAGGCTATCCTGTTTCTTAATTGGAATTTTTTTCAAACAGGAATTCCGGCCAGTGTTGCCGCTGTACAATGGGTTATTTTTATACAGACATAATCGCCCGGTTTAAATGTTTTTTTAGGAAATACGACAACTTTATTCTGAGAATTTCTGCCGAACAATTGCTGGTCTGATTTTTTTGATACACCTTCTACAAGCACTTCAAATGTTTTACCAACATCAGCTTGATTACTCTCTAAAGACAGTTGCATTTGCAGTGCAATAATTTCCTGCAACCGTTTTGTTTTTATTACTTCGGGGATATTGTCAGAAAATTTTTTGGCTGCAGCCGTACCGGGTCTTTCGGAGTATTTGAACATATAGGCAAAATCGAATGAAACTTCTTTGATTAAAGTAAGAGTTTCGTTGTGCTCATCTTCGGTTTCGCTGCAAAACCCTGCTATGATGTCAGTTGATATGCTACAACCGGGCAGAATTGATTTAATAGACCGGATGCGGTCCAGGTACTGCTCACGTGAATACCCCCGGTTCATTCGCTCAAGCATTGTACTGCTTCCGGATTGAACCGGCAGATGAATGTATTTGCAGATGTTGTTATACTGTGCCATTACATGCAAAACGGCATCGGTCATATCGCGCGGATTGGAAGTAGAAAACCGGATTCGAAGTTTAGGGTCTATTTTAGCAACAAGTTCAATCAAATCAGCAAACGTGGTATAATGTTTCTGTTCCTGTTCCGGTAAACGATGGTTTAAAGCATTTGCTACAAGTTTTTCATCCAGTTCTTTTTTCTGGCCGCCCCCCCACCATAAATAGGAATCAACATTCTGACCAAGAAGAGTGATTTCACGATATCCGCTTTCAAATAATTGTTTTGCTTCTTCAACAATACTTTGAGGATTGCGGCTGCGTTCCCTGCCGCGTGTAAAAGGAACTACGCAAAAGGAGCACATATTATCACATCCACGCATGATGGATATAAAGGCCGTTACGCCATTGCTTGCTAAGCGAACAGGACTTATATCTGAATAGGTTTCTTCACGTGACAGCAATACATTCACTGCTTTCTGGCCTGAGTCAACCGTAGTTATTAGCGAAGGTAAATCGCGGTAAGCATCCGGGCCTGCCACCAGGTCAACTAATTTTTCTTCTTCAAGTAGTTTTGATTTCAGTCTTTCAGCCATACATCCCAGCATACCCACAATTAGGGATGGATTAGTTTTTTTTCTGGCTTTAAAATCGTTGAGCCGCTGCCTTACTCTTAATTCCGCATTTTCTCGAATAGCGCAGGTGTTTAGTAAAATCACATCGGCCGTATGATGGTCGGTCGTTATACTGTATCCCGCTCCGGTAAGTACCGAAGCCACAATTTCACTGTCAGAAAAATTCATCTGGCAGCCATAACTCTCCAAATAGAGTTTTCGCCCATTGGAGGTAACAGGTTTCAGCACCTCACTGTAAGCAGTACCCTGTTTTGTTTCATCAATTACTGAATCAGAAAAATTTTCCCGCATTTTTTTAGAGTCTGCAAAAGTAAAAATTAGTTATGCGAGTGCAGTTTTATGGCAGGAACCGGCACAGCATTTTGCTTTCTGAAAACTTGTAATTCTGAAAATGGTTTTTATTTGCGCATTCAAAATTGTTCTGTTGCAAAGAAATTCTGACTAAATGGCTGAGAACTTAGTAATTGTAGAGTCGCCCGCAAAAGCAAAAACAATTGAAGGTTTTCTCGGCAAAGGATACCTTGTAAAATCAAGCTACGGTCATGTGCGCGATCTGGTAAAGAATGACAAAGGCGTGGATATTGAAAACGATTTTGAGCCGAAGTACGAAATTCAAAACGATAAAAAAACCATCATCGGTGAACTAAGGAAACTTTCGGCTGATGCTAAAATAGTTTGGCTGGCTACAGATGAAGACCGTGAAGGGGAGGCAATATCATGGCATTTGGCCGAAGCCCTAAAGCTGAAGGACAGCAAAATAAAACGGATAGTTTTTCACGAAATTACCAAGGCTGCCATTGAGAATGCCATTAAACATCCGAGGAAGATAGATAAACACCTTGTAGATGCACAACAGGCACGGAGAATTCTTGACCGGCTGGTTGGGTTTGAACTTTCTCCTGTACTCTGGAAAAAAGTAAAAGCTGGATTATCGGCCGGAAGAGTGCAGTCAGTTGCTGTAAGGCTTATTGTGGAACGCGAAAGGGAATATGAAAATCATAAGGCTTCCTCTTATTTTAAAGTTTCAGGTACATTTCTGGTTTATGATGAAAAAGGATTTCCGAAATTTTTAAAAGCCGAGCTTGAAGACCGACTCCAGACAGCCGAATTATGTCATCAACTGCTTGAAAAATTGAACGGGGCAGAATTTTCCATTGAAAATCTTGAGAAAAAGCCCGGAAAAAAATCACCATCAGCTCCTTTTACTACTTCCACACTGCAACAGGAAGCAAGCCGCAAACTTGGATTTTCTGTTTCTCAAACCATGATGGTGGCACAACGCCTTTATGAAAGCGGAAAAATTACCTACATGCGTACTGATTCGGTTAATCTTTCCGAAGAGGCAATCGGTAATGCTAAAAATGAAATTCTTTCATCGTATGGAAGTCAGTATTCCAATCCCCAGCGATACAAAACAAAATCTTCTTCAGCCCAGGAAGCGCACGAAGCTATCAGACCCACTTATTTCAATCAGTCAACCGTTGAAGGTGATGTGTCAGAAAAGCGTTTATATGAACTGATATGGAAAAGAGCCATTGCTTCCCAAATGAGTGATGCTAAAATTGAACGCACAGTTGTAACTATTGGCAATAATAAAACCGATGATAAGTTTAAGGCAATCGGAGAAGTCATTTTGTTTGACGGTTTTCTAAGAGTTTATCTTGAGTCAACCGATGAAGAACCGGAAGACGGTGAGAGAAACATGCTCCCGCCTCTTCAAACAGGGCAGAAAACCGAACTTGATTTTATTGAAGCCCGTCAACGCTTTACCAACCCTCCGGCAAGATACACCGAGGCAAGCCTTGTAAAGAAGTTAGAAGAGTTAGGCATTGGAAGACCTTCTACTTACGCCCCCACCATTTCTACAATTCAGAAGCGCGGTTATGTTGTTAAGGAAGACCGGCAGGGAAGAGAAAGAAAATACCGGGTGGTTACCCTGAAAGATAATGTTGTTTCAACCGTTGAAAAAACCGAAACAACCGGAGCCGAAAAAGCAAAACTTTTTCCAACGGATATTGGAACTGTGGTTAACGATTTTCTGGTTCAGAATTTCGAACAGATTCTTGACTTCAATTTTACTGCTTATGTAGAAAAAGAATTTGATGACATTGCCGAAGGAAAATTAGAATGGCGCAAGATGCTGAAAGAATTTTATAATCCATTTCATAAAGTAGTTGAAAAAACAGAGAAAACAGCTGAAAGAGCCAGTGGGGAAAGAATTCTTGGAATTGATCCCGAAACAGGAAAAACCGTTTCTGTACGTATAGGCCGCTATGGTCCGATGGCACAAAAGAAAATGAATGAGGACGATGAGAAACCTCAGTTTGCCAGCCTCAGACCCGGACAAAGGCTGGAAACAATTTCACTTGAAGAAGC
The DNA here is from genome assembly GCA_900696575.1 of uncultured Bacteroidota bacterium. Lineage (GTDB taxonomy): Bacteria > Bacteroidota > Bacteroidia > AKYH767-A > OLB10 > CAADHD01. The sequence goes on along the minus strand of CAADHD010000035.1, from coordinate 11,208 downwards.
CCTTTCCTTATTCAAATTACCCAGAACACTCGGTCAGTTTGAAAATGCAGATTTAACAATAGCAATAGGACGTTACGGACCCTATGTTAAGCATGGCGATACATTTTATTCTTTACCTAAAACCGATGATCCGTATGAGATAACTTATGAGCGTGCAATAGAAATTATTCAGGAGAAAAGATTAACACCTGATTTAGCACGCAATCCGAGAAATCTTGGAATTTTTGAAGGGAAAGAAGTGATAGTTTCCAAAGGCAGATTCGGGCCATTTATAAAATATGATGGCGCTTTTTATTCCATACCGCGAAATGAGGATGCTTGGACTATCGGTCTTGGCAGAGCTATGGAAATTGTTACTGCCAAGAAAGATTCTCAAGCTAAAAAAGTAATCCGTGAGTTTGAAGAGAATAAAGAAGTGAGGATTTTGAATGGAAGATATGGCCCTTACATCGAATTTGAGAAAAGAAATATCAAGATTCCCAAAGAAATTGTTCCGGAAACACTTACCTATGATGAAGTTGTAAAATTAGCCGGACAACCTGAGAAAAAGTCATCAAAGGGTAAAGTAAAAGCCGCAGCAAAAAGAAAGGCAACTTCATCACCTAAATCAAAAGCAAAAAAAACTTCCAGGTGAATTTAGAAGACTTCTTTAAACCGGTGGATCTTTCTGTTTTTAATGATGGTAAATACCATCATGCAGATTCACTGTTGCAGCACGTTCAGTTGAACAGTGTTCAACATGGATTTCCGGGTGATGTAGATGTAGATGTAGTGTTACTCGGCATAGGAGAGTACAGGGGAGCCGGTGTTGAATCATTTACAAAAAACGCTGCAGATAAGATCAGGCACGAATTTTATGCGCTGAAAAAACATAGCCATTTATGCCGCCTTGCTGATCTGGGAAATTTTATTCCCGGCCATACAATTGAAGATTCATACCATGCCATTGGAGCTGTAATTACTGATTTATTGCAGCGGAATATCATTCCGTTTATCATCGGAGGTAGCCAGGATTTAACTTATGCTCATTACCTGGGATACGAAAATCTTGAACAAGTCATTAACATTACCGGCATAGATCCTGCCTTTGACCTTGGCGCACCCGAAGAGCCCCTGAACCATAAAACTTACCTGGGTAAAATCGTTCTTCGAAGCCCCAATTACCTCTTTAACTATACCAACATTGGTTATCAGACATTTTATGTAGGGCAGGAGCAGGTTGAACTGATGGAAAAACTTTTTTTCGATGCTTTCCGTCTGGGTAAAATGCGGGAAGACTTAAAAGAAGCTGAGCCAATGATCAGAAATGCCGATGTACTGTCTTTTGATTTATCATCTGTTCGGCAAAGTGATGCGCCTGCCTGCCTTAACCCCTCGCCAAATGGATTTTATGGAGAAGAAGCATGCCAACTGATGTATTATGCAGGCATGAATGACAGACTTACGGGGGCAGGTCTTTACAATTATGACCATAGGAAAGACGATTCCGGACAAACGGCCGGTTTAGCCGCTCAAATGATCTGGTATTTTATGGAAGGGTTTGCCAACCGTAAAATGGATTTTCCGGTAAAATCGCAAGAGCAGTATTTTACCATTTACCGCGTGCCTGTATCTTCCTATAATCAGGAAATTATTTTCCTGAAAAGCCATAAAACCGAGCGATGGTGGATAGAACTTCCCTCTGCTGAAGCCAATCGGATGCTTAAAAACCATTTTCTGCCATGCTCTCAAAAGGATTATGAACAGGCCTGCAACAACGAAATTCCGGACAGGTGGTGGCATGCCCTTCAAAAAATGTCTTGAAAAAAATCTTTTTGTTGATAAGATATATTTTTACTTACTTTACCGCCCCTAAGCGGACAAACCATATCAGAACAGACCATTTCTAACCATTGATTATGAAAAAACTACTCTTATTTTTAGTAGCTTTAACAGGTTCAACATTGCTTTTTGCGCAGCAAGATCCACAGTTCAGTCAAAACATGTTTAACAGGTTGCAACCAAATCCTGCAACGGCCGGAAGCAATGATGCCATTTGCGCCCATCTGCTTTACCGCAGCCAGTGGGTAAGTTTTGACGGAGCACCCAAAACAGGAGTACTCAGCATTGATGCCCCTGTTTCTTTTTTACATGGCGGTCTTGGGTTAACATTATTGAACGATAAAATTGGTTTCGAAAAAACCTTCAATGCGAAACTTGCTTATGCACTCCGGTTTAATCTTGGATCCGGAAAACTGGCCATTGGAGCTGATGTAGGATTAATGCAAAAATCTTTGGAAGGTGGATTTGTATTCGATGGCAGTGGCGTTTACAACCCTAAAGATTTAAATGATCCGCTTATACCGAATTCAAACGTTAGCGGATCTGCTTTTGACCTCGGTGCTGGGGCATATTATAATTCTGAGCATTTTTATGCAGGAATATCTGCTTTGCACCTTACGGAAGGCAAGATTGATTATGGAAATCAATCAACAGATATTGCCCGCCATTTATATGGAATGATAGGGGCAAGTTTTGACATCACACCTTCTGTTGCATTAAAGCCATCTGCACTTGTCCGTTCGATTCCAGCGAAAACTAGTGCAGATATAAATCTCAATGTTCATTTCGGAAATACTTTTCATGTCGGTGCTTCTTACCGCACCGAAGATGCTATTGTTCTGATGGCCGGAGTTACTTTTCTTCAAAATTTCCGTCTTGGATATTCTTATGATGTAACTACTTCCCGTCTCAAAGATTTCAGCAATGGCTCTCATGAATTTTTCCTTGGATATTGCCACAAATTGAAAAAGAAGCAGCCTTCTGCCGTTCGTAACGTAAGATTCTTGTGATTAATCAGTTCTTTAAAACTTTGGCAACCTAATTTTGAAAAGAGCGTTTAAGCATATCAACCAAAAATAACTTGAAATAATTCAGTTTTTAAATCGTTAAAGTTATCACCTGAAAAAATTGTAACCTTAAACATTAAAAAATGAGACAACTCATCATCGGATCTTTCATTTTGCTCATTCTGAGCAGTTGTGGAAAGGGAAACCGTGGCCAGTTAGTTGGTGCTATGGGCCGTGAAAACTGGTACCAGGCAGATCCTTATGGAATGGTTTTCATTCCACAGGGCTCATACCTCATGGGGCCTAGCGATCAGGATGTGCCGTATTCATTAGTGGCTCAAAGCCGCTCGGTATCGGTAAAAGCATTTTACATGGATCATACTGAAATAACCAATAATGAATACAGGCAGTTTGTTGAATGGGTGCGAGATTCATTAGCTCACCGTTTAATAGGCGGAGAACATCTTATCGAAGAGGGAGAATATGGTGAGCGAATTAATTGGAAAGCAAGAATTAAATGGGACGAAGAAGAAAACGTAGAAACACTAAACGAGTTGTTTCTGCCTGAAAGTGAAAGATTCTATCGCAGAAAAGAGTTGGATGTACGAAAATTAAATTTCGAGTACTATTGGATTGATTTAAAAGCAGCAGCTCAGAAATCGAATCGGGAACAAGGAAAAACTGACCGTTCTGTATTTATTAAAAAAGACATTATCAATGTTTATCCTGACACGCTTGCATGGATTCATGATTACACCTATTCATTCAATGATCCGATCACAAGCAGTTATTTCTGGCACCCGGCTTATGATGATTATCCGGTAGTAGGCGTAACCTGGAAGCAAGCCCGTGCATTTTGTATCTGGCGTACTCAATTGCTCGACAGCTATTTGCTTTCCAATGGTGAAACCATGGTGCAGTCTTTCCGCCTGCCAACCGAAGCAGAATGGGAATATGCAGCACGTGGTGGTTTATCATTATCGCCTTACCCTTGGGGCGGTCCATATATCAGAAATAGCCGTGGTTGTTTTTTAGGCAATTTCAAACCCATGCGTGGAAATTATCTTGACGATGGCGGATTTTATACTGTAAAAGTTACTTCCTATTGGCCTAACGATTACGGATTGTATTGTATGGCTGGTAATGTAGCCGAATGGTGCAATGATGCCTTTGATGAGTCGTCCTACAATTTTGCACATGACTTGAATCCTTCGTATGAGTATGAGGCCAATGAGTCAGATCCCATTGCATTAAAGCGAAAAGTTATTCGTGGCGGATCCTGGAAAGATGTAGGGTATTATCTGCAAACCGGCACTCGTTCTTATGAGTATCAGGATACAGCCAAATGTTATGTAGGATTCCGGTGTGTAATGGATTTCCTTGGTCGCGACAAATCAGACTTCTGATTTTTTCAACAACTGCCTCATTATTAATTTCTCTTTACTTTTTTTGTCAACTATTTAAACCGCATATCAATTTAACATTTAACAAAAACCTCTAAACTCAATTATCAAACATGGGACTGTCGCAATTAACACAAGGCAAAAAGTTCAAAACTTTCATGGCCCGTCTTTACGGATGGGGAGCATCTATCGTAATTGTAGGTGCATTGTTTAAAATTCAGCACTGGCCGCTTGCAGGATTCTTCCTCGTACTTGGTCTGGGAACAGAAGCCATCATCTTCTTTTTCTCTGCATTTGAACCACCACATGAAGAAGTGGATTGGTCATTAGTTTACCCGGAGCTTGCCGGAATGCATGAACCAGGATTTGAAAAAGGCAAGAAAAAGGTAGTTGATCCTGTTGCGCAGGCACTTGATAAAATGCTTGCTGATGCCAAGATCGGTCCCGACCTGATTCAAAGTCTCGGTACCGGATTGAATCGCCTTGGCGACAATACTGCAAAACTGGCTGATTTGAGTGATGCCAGTGTTGCTACAAATGAATTTTCAGCGAATGCAAAAAAAGCTGCAGGCTCTCTTTCGAATCTTACACAATCCTATGACAAGGCGGCCACCATTATGAACGAAGTCAATGCTTCATCAGATGATCTGAAAGCTTACAATGAGCAAGTTAAAAATGCAGGAAGAAACCTTGCCGCTATTAATGCTAATTATGAGTTGCAGCTTCAGGATTCAGCCAATCATTTGAAACAAACTTCTAAATTCTATGAAGGGATTAACCAACTTATGGACAATCTGAATTCATCGCTCGATGATACGAAACGCTACAAGGATGAAGTTTCCAAACTGGCTAAAAACCTGTCTTCCTTAAATACCGTTTATGGTAATATGCTATCTGCAATGAACATCAACCCGAATAAATAAGCGATTGTCATAAATAAAATTAAGCAGAACATAGTTATAAGTTACTGTAAACCTTAATCAACTCAAAAAACAATGGCTGGCGCAAAACTTTCTCCCAGGCAGCGAATGATCAATATGATGTATCTCGTGTTGACTGCACTGCTTGCCTTGAACATATCCAAAGAAATCATTAATGCTTTTGTTACCGTTAATGACAGTTTGGAAACTTCCAATAAAAATATTACGGCTAAAAATCAGCGCACTTATGATGACTTTAAGTTTGCTATGGATAACGATCCGGTTAAAACTAAGCCGTTTTATGATAAAGCCATGGCAACTCAGAAACTGGCCAAAGACATGGAGGATTACCTAAAAAGCATTAAAGACGAGTTAATAATTAAAACCGATGGCCTGAAACAAGGTGAAGCAATACCTCTTTTGGTTGACATGGATAAAAAGGAAGATTATGACATTCCTACCACTATTATGTGCGGAAGTGAAAGTGATGGTAAAGGTCACAGAGCTTCTGAACTTAAAGCTAAGATTGATGAGTTTAAAAGTAACCTGATTAAGAACCTTGATCCGGCAGATCAGGCTAAGTTTAAACAACGATTTGATGAGTTGCTCTCAACCGCAGATCCTGATCCCAATAGCAGAATCTATAAAGATGATAAAAAGCGTACTTGGGAAATGGCTAATTTTTATCACAATCCCGTTGTTGCCTCTGTTGCATTACTAACCAAATTTCAGGCAGATGTTAAAAATGCAGAATCGGAAGTAATTAACCACCTTTTTAATTCTATTAATAAGACATCCTTTAAATTCGATGCTCTTCAGGCAAGAGTTATTGCACCGACAAGCTATGTGCTTATTGGTCAGAAATATACTGCTGATGTTTTTCTTGCTGCATTTAGCAGTACTTCAAATCCTAAAATTATGGTCGGGGATGTTGATACAGCCAAAAAAGTACTCAGAGGTTCTGGCATTGAACTGCCTGTTTCTGGGGGCTTGGGAAAATATGAAGTTTCAGCTACTTCCGAGGGACTTAAGAAGTGGGGTGGAATTATTACCGTCAAAAATCCTGCTACCAATGAAGAAGAGTCTTATCCTTTTTCTGCTGAATATATTGCTGCAAAACCTTCAACTGTAATTTCTGCCGATAAAATGAATGTACTATACATCGGAGTTGATAACCCTATGTCAATTTCAGTTCCCGGTGTTGCCAATGAGAACGTTACTGCCACCATCACTGGGGGCGGAGGTTCTCTTACAAAAGACCCGAAAGCAGGTGCAGGAAAATATATTGCAAAGGTTTCAACTCAAGGCGAAGCAATCATAAATGTTACAGCAAAAATGGATGGAAAGAATATGCCCATGGGGCAAATGAAATATCGGGTAAAGCGTGTTCCGGATCCCGTAGCAATGGTTGCAAATATGAAGGGCGGAAAAATCAATAAGAATGTGCTGGCTGCACAGGCAGGCGTTATTCCTGTTATGGAAAACTTTGATTTTGATCTTTTCTTTAAAGTTAAAGGGTTTAAAATAACTATTGTTCGAAAAGGAAAAGATCCTGTTGAACTCTCCAGCGAAAGCAATCTTATAACCCCTCAAATGAAAGAGATTATTACTTCATCGCCAATTGGAACAAAAGTGTATTTCGAATACATCAGAGCATCCGGCCCGGATGGTACAGTAAGGTCGCTGGCACCAATGAACTTTGAATTGAATTAATCGTATAATTTTATCATAAAAAACGGAGGTAACTATGAGAAAAATAATGATTGCTGTAACAGTATTCCTGTTTTCCTTTCAGGCATATTCTCAGTATGTACTGGATGGTGTTTATGCAAAAGAACACTCTCCTACACGTGCTGTTGTTCCTCCTGCGTTTTTGAGAGAAGCAGATGTGATGTGGTCCAAAAAGATTTGGCGTGTTATTGACCTTAAGGAAAAAGCAAATCTTATGCTTGCTTACCCTTTGCAAGGAGCTTCTGTTGCTCGTAAAAGCCTTATTGAAGTTCTATGGACGGCAGCTAACGAAGGTACTTTAACTGCGTACAGCACTTTTGATGATGAGTTTACCAAAACATTCACGAAAGAAGAATTAACAAAAGTGGGTGGTGCCGGAATTGACAGTACTACCTATACTTCAGCCGATCCTCCTTATGAACAAAGAGACACAGTTATAATCCGTACCTTTTCTATTGATAAAGTTATTGGCTACCGAATTAAAGAGGAATGGTTTTTTGATAAGCAACGCTCAGTAATGGATGTACGCATCATCGGTATTGCTCCATTAATATTTGAAGTGGATGAATATGGCAATACCCGCGAAGGTGCTTTGAAAATCCCAATCTTCTGGGTTTATTATCCCGAGGCCAGAAAGATTCTTGCCAATGTGGAATGTTTTAACCGGTTTAATGATGCTGAAAGAAGAACCTATGATGATGTTTTTCAAAAACGACTTTTCAGTTCTTACATCATGAAGGAATCAAATGTTTATGACCGAAGAATTGAAGAATACCGTCAGGGAATGGATGCTTTGGTTGAAGCTGACCGTATTAAAAATGAAATTATCAATTTTGAACATGATATGTGGGAGTATTGATTGTTTTGTTGATTTAAAGGAGGGCGCTTCACAAAAGAAGCGCCTTCTTTTTTTAAATGAATTAGTTTTGTCCTCATGTTTATTGAAAATTCCGAGACGCTAAAGAAAGGCTGGATTGAAGTAGTTTGTGGCGGAATGTTTTCCGGCAAAACAGAAGAATTAATACGAAGGATAAAGCGGGCACGAATAGCCAGGCAGAAAACGGAAATTTTTAAACCTCAAATGGAAATTCGCTATCATGAATCACATGTTGTGTCGCATGATGAAAATTCTATTCCTTCCACACCGGTTCCGCTTTCTTCAAATATTTTACTTCTGTCGCATGATGTTCAGGTTGTGGGTATAGACGAGGCGCAATTTTTTGATGATCAACTCCCGGAAGTATGTTCTTCATTAGCTGATAATGGCATCAGGGTAATCGTTGCAGGATTAGACATGGATTTTCTGGGCAAGCCTTTTGGCCCCATGCCTGATTTGCTTGCTATTGCAGATTATGTAACAAAGCTTCATGCTATTTGTATGCATTGCGGAGATCTGGCCCATCACTCGCATAGATTGACCGGAAATGAGTCGCTCATTATGCTTGGAGAAAAAGAAAGTTATATTCCACTTTGCCGTTCGTGCTTTAATAAGGCCCGAAGTTCCAAAGCGACTAATAACGGATTATTATCTTAATCTTTGAACATGTTGCTTCATGGCGAAGAAAAACTGGGTCTGTTCTATATGATAGACGAAGTGTTTTCAGCAACAGGCGGAAAATCTTTTTTCGGATCTCCTGAAAAAAAGATTGAATTTCTTCTTACTGACAGCCGCAAACTAACTGAACCAGCCAACAGTCTGTTTTTTGCAATTCACGGAATCAGACACAACGGACATAATTATGTAAGTGAACTTTTGAAAAATGGTGTTAAAAATTTTGTTGTCTCTCAACCCGAGTGCATCCGTTCGGAAGCCAATTTTATTCTGGTTGACAATGTATTGAATGCACTTCAAAACCTGGCGGCATATCATCGAAGTAAGTTTTCAATTCCGGTCATCGGAATAGCAGGCAGTAATGGCAAAACAATAATTAAAGAATGGCTTTATCTTTTATTACGGGACGATTTTAGCATTGTTCGCAGCCCGCGCAGTTATAATTCGCAAACCGGAGTACCGCTCTCGGTATGGCAGTTTAATCATCAGCATGAGCTTGGCATTATCGAAGCCGGAATTTCAAAACCCGGAGAGATGGAGCGATTGCAAAGAATCATTCTCCCTGATACAGGCATCTTTAGCAACATTGGTACAGCTCATGATGAAAACTTTAATTCAAAAATTCAAAAGACAGACGAAAAGCTTAAGTTGTTTTCCGCCTGTAAACAGTTGATTTATTGCAGGGATCATCAGCTTATTCATGATCGAATTAAACAATCAGGAATAATTCCTGATTCAACTGCACTGTTCACGTGGTCAGGAAAGATGAAGGCGGATTTACAAATTGGACGAATAAGTAAACAGGAAAATGCAACTCACATTAAAGGAGTATTCCGCAGCTCTTTTATTGAGATCGTTATTCCATTCACTGATGATGCTTCCATTGAGAATGCCATTCACTGCTGGGCTTACATGTTGCTGAATGGGTATGATAACGAAGTAATAGCCAGGCGTATGCTTGCGCTTTCCCCTGTAGCCATGCGTCTGGAACTAAAAGACGGCATAAATCACTGTTCAGTAATAAATGATTCTTACAATTCCGATTTCGGCTCGCTGCAGGTTGCACTTGATTTTCTTGAACAGCAGAAAATGTTCCGTAAAAAAACAGTGATCTTGTCAGATATACTTCAGAGCGGTCAAAACAGCGGGCAGTTGTATGCAGAGATAGCCATGCTGTTGCATCAGAAAAGCGTAAACCGTTTAATCGGTATTGGTCCTGAAATTTCTTCGCAGGCCGATAAGTTTCAATGTGATAAAATTTTTTTTCCGGACACTGCTGCGTTTATGGCTGCGTTTCATTCTTTACGTTTTGACAATGAAGCAATTCTTGTTAAAGGCGCAAGAACTTTCAGTTTTGAAAAAATCAGTAAGCTTCTCCAGCAGAAAGCACATACTACCATACTTGAAGTAAATCTTAATGCTATTGAGAATAACCTGAATGTGTATAAATCAAGATTGCTGCCTGGTACAAAAGTTATGTGTATGCTAAAGGCATTCGGTTATGGCAGCGGAATTCATGAATTGGCAGGATTGCTTCAATTTCACAAAGTGGATTATTTCGCTGTTGCCTATGCTGATGAGGGTGTAGCTTTGAGAAATGCCGGCATAACTGTTCCCATCATGGTGATGAATCCGGAAGAGCAGAGTTTTGAAATGATGATCCGAAACCGGCTGGAACCTGAGATTTACAACTTCAGGTTGCTCGCGCTTTTCGCTGAAGAAATAAAAAGGCAAGAAACGGTTTTGCCCTATCCTGTCCATCTCGAATTTGATACTGGGATGAAAAGGTTGGGATTTGAATCTGCAGATTTACGCCAATTGCTTGTACGTTTAAAAAATTACAAACATCTTCAGGTGGTTTCTGTATTTTCTCATCTTGCAGCCAGTGATGAACCGGAACACGATACTTTTACCCGAAGTCAGATAGAAACATTTACAAAGATCAGCACAGAGATTCAACAGTTCAGCGGCAAAAAAATTATAAGGCATATACTGAACTCAGCCGGAATTATCCGTTTTCCCGAAGCCCAATTTGAAATGGTTCGATTGGGAATCGGCTTGCATGGCATTGCAGCCACAGAAGATGAACGAAAGTTTCTTCAACCCGCAGCAAGCCTTAAAACTACCATTTCACAAATCAGGAATGTAAAGAGAGATGAAAGCATTGGTTATAGCAGAAGAAGCATTGCCAACAAAGACATGGTTATTGCCATTACCGGTATCGGATATGCAGACGGCTTTCCCCGCGCCTTAAGTAATGGTGTAGGGACTATGGTAGTGAAAGGCAAACAAGCTCCGGTTACCGGAAATGTTTGCATGGATATGACCATGATAGATATAACCGGAATTGATGCTGCTGAAGGCGATGAAGTAATAGTTTTCGGAAACGGATTGCCTATTGAACATTTGGCAAAATCAGCAGGTACTATTCCCTACGAGATACTCACCGGAATTTCGCAACGGGTTAAAAGAGTTTATTTTCAGGAATAATTTGTTGATTGGTGACCCCGGAGAGACTCGAACTCTCGGCCCGCTGATTAAGAGTCAGCTGCTCTACCAACTGAGCTACGGAGTCAACATGCAGTAAAAGAACTCAAAAGACCCGAACACTCGACCCTCCCGATAAAAATCGGGATGCACTACCAACTGAGCTACGGAGTCAACATGCAGTAAAAGAACTCAAAAGACCCGAACACTCGACCCTCCCGATAAAAATCGGGATGCACTACCAAGTGAGCTACGGAGTCAACATGCAGTAAAAGAACTCAAAAGAC
>CAADHD010000034.1 GCA_900696575.1 uncultured Bacteroidota bacterium | reverse complement strand
GCTAAAGGAAGCATTCAGAAGCCATATAAGGGATGATTTATTAAAGAAAATTATGCGGCTAACTTCTGAAGTGAAAAATAATCGTGCTTATAAAAGCCTTTAAAGAGGCTGTTTTTTTCAAAAAATATAAGCCGGGGGTACTTCGGCTTCCAGGTTTTGAGTTTTTTGAGAATCGTTTCAATGCCGAGAATATTAATCACTCGTTTCAGGTTGTAAACGGTCATAATTAAAGCGATTTATTCACGACATTTTATTTCCAAAGGTGTTCATGATTGCCTTTGGGCAATTCTCCGTTTACTTTTGCAGACCCCAGCTTTCCTTATCTACAAACAGTCGCGTTTCAAATCAAGTTTCTCAACAAAGGCATCTATCACCCTCGCGGAGTTATCATGGCTGATCTGCTGTTCCAGACTTTGAAAACTGAGTTGCTGACGGTCGGTACCGGTAATATGCTGCATGGTTAATTTTTACGGCAGTAAATATCATTTCCGGCAAACAATTATTTTTGTGCAACCATGAGAGTTGTTTAAAAAACGGAGGTGGCAGAAAGAATTTTATCCCCGGTTATGACGAATGAAGGTTTGCCTTTATCCGGTAATCACCTTAACACTCTTCGGATGAATTATTACTTCGGCTTCCGCAAGCTGTCCTGCTGCTTCGCCATCAATATGCAGGTGCACATCACTCTTTGATCGGAAAACTATTCTTTTACCTCTGTAATACTCAGCTACTGCTTTGTTAAGCCTGCTGCCGCTGAAAATCATGTACAGGGTTAAAGGCAGCCTGAACAGATTTAATTTTCGCAGAATAACCACATCCAGCCATCCGTCATCAGCCAAAGCAGGAGATGCAATTACGGCATGATTTCCAAACTCAGCGCCATTGGCTATCTCCGCCAGAAATGCTTTACAATTTAGTTTTTCCCCGTCAATTTCAATTTCATAACTCTGTTCACTATAACCGAAATAGCTTTTTATTACCAGTCTGATATAAGTAAGAAATCCACGTTTGCCTGCATGGGCAAACTGATGTGCTACGTAAGCATCAAATCCGAAACCTGTTACATTTATTCCAAATCTTCCGTTCACCGTAAAACTGTCAATCGTTTTCGGTTTTCCGTTTTTAATTATTGACAATGCTTTTTCAGTATTGTGCGGTATTTTCAGAAAATTCGAAAACCCGTTTCCCGAACCGGTTGGAATAATCCCGATTGCTGTTTTTGTGTGTACTACTCCTGCGGCAACTTCATTTACCGTACCGTCACCACCAATGGCAATGGCGGCATAATAATTTTCAGAGGCTGCTTTACGGCTCAGTTCGGTTGCATGTCCGCTATATTCGGTATAAACCTTTTCAATGTTGAATTCACTTTTTGCAAAGACTTTATCAATCTTTTCTTCAAGATGGCGGTTAAGCCCGTGTCCGGCTTTAGGATTCAGGATGAATAGAATTTTTTTCATGGCGTAACGGCCAGCCGGTTATTCAATACGCGGTGATTATATTGCTGAATAATAGCTTTCAATGTATTCAATTCATTTCTGAAAGGAGTTTCATCACCGGTAAATTCATTCTTCAACAGCAAATCATCTTCGCGCCAGCGGTAAGCATTAAGCAGTTGCGTTTCATCAAACTGAATAAGGTAATTATCTGATATAAGCTGGTAAGTATCCTGCAGAAAACTGGCAGCAAACCGTTTTGAAGAAGCATTGAATAAATTATTTCCAAAGGCAACAAAAGGCTGTTTCACATTAAGAAAGCCGAGAACCGTTGGCATTACATCACATTGCTGAGCTACAGAAAAGTCTTCCTTAGGCTGAAGTTTGCCGGGCATAAAAAACAAAAGCGGTATTTCGTAAATACCTTTACGTGTTTCATATTGGGTACTGAATGAGGGTCCCGTATGATCGGCAGTAATTACAAACAATGTATTACTGTACCACGGCTGATTTTGTGCAAATTCAAAAAAAGTACGCAGGGCAAAATCGGCATAGGCAATGCTTTCGAGAATGGGATGGTCGCCTTTCGGAAATTTGCCTTTCAACTCATCCGGAATTTTAAAAGGGTGATGCGATGAGATAGTAAAGAAGGTTGTAAAAAACGGTTGTTTCATGCCGTTCATCCTTTCGGCAAACCACCGGTAAAATTTATGGTCAAACACGCCCCAGTGTCCGTCATAATCCTGCTGGCCGTATTCGTTTCTGCCAAAGTAATCATCATAACCTGCCGCAAAAGCGAAGTTGTCAAAACCCATGGTGCCGTTGTTGCCTCCGTGAAAGAAGGCAGAGTAATAGCCGTTTTTCTTCAGTTCGGAGGCCATCGAATTAATTTTTCCTCCATTGTAAGGCGAAGTAATAAACGGCTCTTCCATCAAAGCAGGCAGGGAGGCTATTACTGCCGGAATGCCTTCAATTGATTTTTTTGAATTGGCAAATGCATGAGGAAACGAAACCGATTGTGTAATCAGTGAATCAAAAAACGGAGTGAAGCGCTTATCGTCATTGTAATAACCGATGTATTCTTTCGAAAAACTTTCGAGAAGAATGAGTACAACATTCAGCGGCTGCATGGGCTGTGCAGTATCATTCTGATGAACGCAATAAAAATACTTGCTCAATTCCTTTTCAGGGAAATAATTTATTTCTTCTAATTTCTCTTTGCCGATAGTACTAAGCATGGAGAAGGTGGTACTGGCTACTAATGGGATATTTTCAACTGCCGTAGTACGGGCAGCGGCTATCATACGCAGGGGCTTATATTGAATGCCTCCGCGGGCACCAATCACGGCTGCACCTGTACATAAAATCATGATCAATGTACCGGAAAGTGCATACATCCATTGACTTTTATTCCCGTTTATTTTAGTTGGCGACTGTATGCGAATCCGTGTGTATAAATAAAGCATCAGCCATACCATCAACAGACAAACAGGAATAATAAACCAGTAATCGCGCAGCAGGCTGGGAAAAACATTCTTTGTATCATCGCCTAAGGCTATGAAGTCAAAAATATCGGCTGTCATCCGCTTGCGTACAAAGCGGAAGAATATGAAGTCAACACAATTGGCAAATACAAAAAAGGTATTGATAACTGTGTAAACTATCAGCAGCATCCATTGATACATTTTATGATAGAAAAAAGCGAATGGAAGCAGGCTTAGTATGATAAATGGAGCATTGGAAAGAATAATGGCCGAAGTATCGAACCTCAGGCTTGTTATGAATGCCATTATTACTCCCGTAAAATTACCGAACCGGAAGGAGGGATAATAAATAAGGAGAAATGCAATCCGCAGCAGAAAGTAAATCAGGAAAAGAACCAGCAGCCTTTTAATAAGAACAGAAAGCTGCCCTCGCACAAAATTCATCAGGCAAAAGTAAGTGGTGAGAAAAGAAAAATCCCGTCTCGTCTTAATTGACGAGACGGGATATCAAGTTCGGAGAATTATTTTCTTGAAGGGAGTTTAAAAATGATACCCAGGTGCAGTCCGCCAAAGGCGCGTGCTGTCGGTGAATAATCAAACTGGTCTCCGCCAGAGTCGCCTTGTTTAATATGTGCAGCACCGGTACTGAAACCAAGATTATCAGTTGCAGAAAGAGCAGCAGCTTCTGCCTGCGTATATTCTTTGGTTACATCTCCAAAGCCATATCCAAGACGAAGGCCTGTAGTAATCAGCACATTTTCGGAAGCATCAATATCCACTCCGAAACCGAGGATACCGGCAATGTTGCTGGTTTTAAAATTGTCTTTTCTGTCTTTGTCTTTCCAGTCGCCTGAAGAAGAAGGAGAAGTAGTGAATTCATCCTTGGCCGACATTAACATGCCAATCTGAGGGCCGAATTCGAAGTATGCTCCTTTGCTGCCGCCTCCGAATCGAAGCAGAATGGGAATATCCAGATAACGCATTTTGGTTTTTGCATCATAGGAAACATTATTTCCAAGGTCTCCGGTATATTTCTGGTTATGTCCTGTAAAAAGTAGTCCGAAAGAAAGACCCAAATTGTCTTTAAAATAATACTGAGCTTCTACACCAAGCTGGCCGCCAAAGGTAGCGGCAAAATCAAGGTCATCGCCCTGATCAGATACGTTGGTGTTTACTAACCAGGTAGAATAAATTCCACCGGCCATTCCGATTTTAAATTCCTGTGCGTTTACAACTACAACAGATGCTGCTAACAGGCAAAATGCCATTACATGTTTTTTCATAGTGATGATTGTTTGATGGTTATCTTTGGCGCAAATGTAACCCTTATCACCGAATAACAAACTTTAATTTAACCTTATGAAACTGCTTGAAGGAAAAACTGCATTGGTAACAGGCGCATCACGTGGCATTGGAAGAGGCATGGCGCTTAAACTTGCCCGGCATGGAGCTAATGTAGCCTTTACTTACCTGTCATCGCCTGATAAGGCCTTATCGCTCGAAAACGAATTAACATCAGCAGGCATAAAAGCCAAAGGCTATAAATCAGATGCAGCCGATTTCAAACAGGCTGAACAACTGATCAATGACATTCTTGCCGAATTCGGAAGCCTTGACATTGTGGTAAACAATGCCGGTATAACCCGCGATGGCCTGCTTATGCGAATGAGCGAAGAGCAGTTTGACGAAGTAATCCGCACCAATCTGAAATCGGTTTTTAATATCACCAAAGCATGCATTAAACCGATGTTAAAACAAAAGCAGGGCAGCATTATTAACATCTCCTCTGTAGTAGGGGTAAAGGGAAATGCCGGGCAGGCAAATTATGCGGCATCCAAAGCGGGCATCATAGGATTTACCAAATCCGTTGCTCTTGAATTAGGTTCGCGCAACATTCGCTGCAATGCCATTGCTCCGGGATTTATTGAAACGGAAATGACCGGTGCATTGGATGAAAAAACGGTTCAGGGATGGCGCGATGCTATTCCCCTTAAACGCGGTGGAACTCCTGATGATGTGGCTGATGCTGTGCTATTTCTTGCTTCTTCCATGTCATCCTACATTACCGGTCAGGTATTAAATGTAGATGGCGGAATGCTTACCTGACCGGTTGATTAGTATAGAATTGGCGATTTCACATTTTTGCATTCCTTAAAATAACTTTATGAAAAGAATAATCTGTTTATTTTTTATTTCCATTGGCTCGCTCATCAGTTTCATTTCTGCAGCACAATCCACAACGGACAGAGTAAAGAAAATCCTTCCTTATCAGATTCATCAGCATCAGATGACGAATGGATTGAATGTGGTAACGGTTCCTTTTCCTAGTCCGGGGGTGGCTGCCTTTTATATTGTGGTAAGAGTAGGCAGCCGCGAAGAAGTGGAGGACGGCAAAACCGGTTTTGCTCATTTCTTTGAGCACATGATGTTTCGCGGAACCGATAAATACCCTAAAGAAAAGTACAGCGATGAACTGAAAGCCATAGGCGCTTCGGCCAATGCCAATACTTCTTTAGACCGCACCATTTATCACATGACAGGCAATGCAGCCATGCTCGATAAAATGATGGAACTGGAAGCCGACCGTTTTATGAATCTTAAATATTCTGTAGCTGATTTTAAAACAGAAGCTGGCGCTGTTAAGGGCGAGTACACAAAAAACTATTCCAGTCCGCTTATGCGTCTGTATGAAGCCTATCTTGATACGGCTTTCGATAATCATACTTACTCGCATACCACGATGGGCTTTTTTAATGACATTGTGGATATGCCCAATCAGTATGATTATTCCATAGAATTTTTCAATCGTTTTTACCGGCCTGAGTATAGCACCATTGTAGTGGTGGGTGATGCCAAGCCTGATGAAGTAAATAAACTTGCTGAGAAACATTTCGGGCACTGGAAGCGCGGCAGCTTTAAACCCGATGTTCCCGTTGAACTGCCGCAGGACAGAACAAAGTATGCTCATATTAAAGTGGAGAAGTTTCCGCCACAGTTAACGCTGCTTTACAAATCACCGGCATTTGTATCGGGCGAATCGGATCCGGCAGCTTTAAGTTTTGCTTCTGCTATTCTTACTTCAGAAAAGTCGCCTTTGTATAAAAAGTTAGTGATAGAAGAGCGCAAATGCCGCAACCTGCGCAGCGGCATGTTCTTTACCCGTGACCCGTATCTCTTCAGCATAGAAGCTACTTTGGTGAATGAGGAAGATTTGAAATACGTAAAGGAACAGATTGATCTTGCCGTTGAAGATCTGAAAAGAAAACCGGTAGATGCTGCTTTGCTTGACGAAATAAAATCGCGCAGCCGTTACAGCTTTGCTATGGGTATGGATAATCCAGATGCTATTGCCAATTCTTTGGCTTATTACATATACCTTACCGGAAATCCGGAAGCCTTGAATACTTATTACCTGGTTGCCGACCGTATTACTCCTGAACAAATTACTGAGGCGGTAAGAAAGTATTTTGTTCCGCATGCTTTAACCATTGCCACCATCTCCTCTTCCGATTCATCACCTTTCAAAAAATAATGGACATGAAATCATTGATTCACGATATGAGTAATAAGATTTTGCTTTTTGTTTTTTCATGCTGCATGGTATTTCATGCGCCTGCGCAGCAACCAAACCAGCCGGTTGCTCCGTCAACCAACACGACTCCGCAGCAAATTATGGTTCAGCCGGTGCATGAGGAAGCAATACAAGAAGAATCAGCCCAACCCAAAAGAAAGCCTTCCAATCAGGGCGTGTTTGCTGTTCCTGATGTTCAGCGCAAAACAGACGAAGCGTTTTTAAAAACTCCTGTACTGCTTCCTATTCCATCGTCTGATAAAATTGTGGTTAAACTGATGTTCAGACTAGGAAGTATTTGCGATCCGCCCGGCAAAGAAGGTCTTACAAACCTGATGGTGCAAACCATGATGGATGGCGGAACCATAGATCAGACACGCAGTCAACTGAAAGATTTTCTCTATCCCACTGCAGCTTCTTATTATGCCAGTGTTGACAAAGAAGCTGTGGTATTCACTTTCGAATTTCATAAAGAACTAACCGATAAAGTATTGTTACCCATGATGAAACTCATCAACCATCCCCGGTTTGATGAGGCTGATTTTAAGCGTATTCATTCCAATACATTGAATTACGTGGAGCAGGTTTTAAAGGCATCCAGTGATGAGGATTTTAATAAAGTAGCGCTTGAGGCGCTTTTGTTCAGGGGAACGAATTATGCTCATCCTGTTTTCGGAACAGCATCAGGCCTGAAAAGCATTTCATTAAGCGATGTGAAAGAACATCATAAGAAATGGATTACCTCCAAAAATGTGTTGATTGGCCTGGCCGGTAATTATCCAAATGATCTTATCGGAGTTGTGAATAAAAATGTTTCCATGCTTCCCGAAACGGCTCCGCTAATGCCTGAGGCAGGCAAACCGCGCCAGGTTAAAGGTCTGGAGTTTGAAATCATCACTAAAAAAGGCGCATTAGGTTCGGCCATTTACGGAGGAACGCCATTTGAGCTTACCAGGAGCCATGATGATTTTGCAGCTATGATGGTTGCCAACTCATGGTTAGGTGAACACCGTAAATCCTACTCAAGACTTTATCAGAAAATACGCGAACAGCGCAGCATGAATTATGGCGATTACAGTTACATTGAATGGTATAATGCCGGAGGCAGCAATATGCTTCCTCAACCCGGCTATCCGCGTTCGAGCAATTACTTTTCTATCTGGATTCGTCCTGTTCAGACAGCAAAAGGATTAAGAGAGCAGTACCCTGAATTAAAAGACTTACAGGTAGGCCATGCGCATTTTGCCTGGCGTATGGCTATGCGCGAATGGGAGCAGCTTGTAAACAAAGGATTGAGCAAGGCAGATTTTGAGCTCACACGCCAGTTTTTGAAATCATACATCAAACTTTACATTCAGACTCCGGCAAAACAATTAGGCTTTCTTATGGACAGCCGTTTTTATGGCCGTCAGGATTTTATTAACGATGCAGGCATTCTGCTGGATGCACTTACGGTTGAAAAAGTAAACGAAGCCATGAAGCGTTACTGGAAGCCGGGTAATATGTTTGTAAGCATCATTACCGATGAAAGTGAAGCGGAGCCGTTAAAAAATTCTTTGATGAAAAATACACCTTCTCCCATGAGCTACTCTGATGAACTCAGAAAAGTGCTGGATAAAAAAATTCTGGAAGAAGATATGGAAGTAAGTAAATTTCCACTCAAAACCGGAAAAGCTGAAATAGTACCGGCATCAGAAATTTTCAAATAAACAGATTATGGCTATTACCATTAACCGCGATAAACGAAATATGATTGCAGCCTATTTTTTGCTGATTTACGGCTGTATTCTTATTCCGGCTTGCCTGGTCAGTTTCAGGCACGATGCTTTTGCTGTGAATGTTTTCGCAGTAATCTTAATGTCAGCCGTCTTTTCACTGATCATTTCCATGCTGTTTTACAACCTTAAAATGACATTGCGTTTTCCATTCAGATTGTTTGTGTACTGGTTAATAATCACTGGCATTAATGTTTTTATCTGGTTAGCCATCTGCGAGGGAACCTTTTATTTAAAAGAATAAACAGGGATCAGTTTTCTTTCAACCCCTGATTAATCCATGCTTTTATCTTGTTGATTTTACAATCGCTTAATTTCTGTCCTAAGTAAGGCATAGGCTCAGTATTGCCGTCATGAATTACACTGCTGAGAAGTTGCCCCGTAACAGCCACAGCCGTTACATCATCATAGCTCACTAAAGAAATCTCGCTGTCGCTGCTGTTTTGCCTGTGGCATGAAGAGTTTGTGCCGCACTCTATAGTCAGCAATGGCGCTATATCTTTTGTATAGGTAACATTGGTTGTATCAGGGTCGCAATCCGGAAGTTCATTTTTAGCCATTTCCGAATCATGTTTACACGAAACAAAAGTTAAACCAAGTAATAAAAGCAGTAATAGGTATTTCATATTGTTTTATTGAAACACTATTTTAAACCATTTCAAACCATTACGTGTTTGGCAAGCCGCTACATAAATTCCTGAAGGCAATTCAGGCTTGTTGATTTTTACAGTCTTCACAGGTGTGTTCAACTGATGCTGAAAAACTACCTTTCCGTTCAGGTCATAAAGTTTTAATGATTCTATCGGATTATCAGCAGCAGTGGTCAGCATATAGAAATCGGCAGCAGGATTAGGAAACAGTACAAATCCGTTTTCATTTAATTGTTCTTCAACTCCTGAAACAAAGGGGGTAACCAGTTGAGTGGTTTTATAAATGTAATCGCCTAATGAGTCATTTTGATTGTTTGCGGCATTACCGGCCGTATAAAACATCACATTGCCAATGTTGGTGGCCGGAGCTGTCCAGTTAAAAGAGAAGGTATGGCTGTTATTAGATAATCCGCCATTTTGTTTATGCACCACATTGGTTCTGTTGTTGCCTTGAACCGAAACACTTTTTAACTGGATTTCTGTACTGTTGGTAATGGAAAGCGTTCCTCCGTTAGAATTATTGCTGGTGCGCAATGCTTCAAAACCGAAACCAAAAAGCGGCACTCCGGTTTGGGCAACAGTAACGTCAATCTGGTACGTTTGGCCGGGAATGTATTCCCAGTTGGTAAGGTTGGGAGATGAAACAGTGATGGAGCCGGGACCTGAATTAACGGTAAAAGAGGTATGACAGCCGGTGCAGTCAAATTCTCCGGGTGAGCCGGTTCAGCCGGCTTTTCCGTCTTTATCCAGAATGTCGGCCATTACAATTATGGATAATAACACGAAAAACGAAGTGTAGATTTTGTTCATATAGATTTTCCTTAACGACCAAAAGTATCAAATTAATGATTAAAATCATTTTTGCTCACCCTTCAAGCCCGGCAGTTTACCAATGAACACGGCTTCTTCCGAGCATCCGGTAATCGGAAATTTAACTGCAACAAACTTCCGGATTGCCTGATAATGAGTTTCATGATCTGTAATTACATTTGCCATCCTTTTTACAATCATGTTCGAAAATTTAAGTGATAAACTTGATCGCGCCTTTAAACTGCTGAAAGGTCAGGGTAAGATTACGGAAATCAATGTTGCCGAAACATTGAAAGAAGTACGCAAAGCCCTGCTCGATGCCGATGTGAATTACAAAGTAGCCAAACTGTTTACCGATACGGTAAAAGAAAAGGCACTTGGCCAGCAGGTGTTAATTGCAGTTTCTCCTGGGCAATTGCTTGTTAAAATTGTACACGATGAATTGGTAAAACTAATGGGAGGTGCTTCGGTTGACATAAACCTGAAGCCTAATCCGGCCATAATTCTCATGTCAGGTCTGCAGGGCTCAGGTAAAACCACCCTGAGCGCCAAACTGGCCAACATGCTGAAAACTAAAAGAGGACGCAGCGTAATGTTGGTGGCCTGCGATGTTTACCGTCCTGCAGCTATTGATCAGTTAAAAGTTTTAGGAAATACTCTTGGTGTTGAAGTTTACAGTGAAGACGGAAATCAAAATCCGGTTCAGATAGCTCAGAATGCCATCCGAACAGCTAAGGAAAAGGGATTCAATACCATCATTGTAGATACAGCCGGACGATTGGCAATTGATGAGGAGATGATGCAGGAGATCGAAAACATCAGGAAAGCCATTAATCCTTCCGAAACTTTATTTGTAGTGGATGCCATGACCGGGCAGGATGCCGTTAACACTGCCAAAGCATTTCACGACCGCTTGAATTATGACGGAGTAGCTTTAACCAAATTAGACGGTGATTCGCGGGGCGGTGCTGCGCTTTCCATCAAAGCAGTAGTTAACAAACCCATCAAGTTTGTGGGTACGGGCGAGAAACCCGATGCAATTGATGTTTTCCATCCTGAACGAATGGCCAGCCGCATTCTGGGAATGGGTGATATTGTTACGCTTGTTGAAAAAGCGCAGGAGCAGTTTGATGAAAAGGAAGCAGCAGCGCTTCAGAAGAAAATTGCGAAGAACAAATTTGACTTCAGTGATTTCCTGAACCAGATTCAACAAATCAAAAAAATGGGAAACATGAAAGACTTGCTGGGCATGATTCCCGGTGCAGGCAAAGCATTGAAAGATGTGGAAATAAGTGATGATGCATTTAAAAGCACGGAGGCTATCATACGCAGCATGACACCTGCCGAGCGCTCTGATCCCACATTGCTTAACCAGAACCGAAGAAAAAGAATTGCTGCAGGCAGCGGAACGGACATTAACGATGTGAATAAACTGATCAAACAGTTTGAGGAAATGCGCAAAATGATGAAAGCATTCACAGGCAGCAATGCACAGCGCATGATGCGTAATATGCCCGGCATGAGAAGATAGAAGGATGATATTACTTGACGGAAAAAAATTATCGGAAAAAATAAAAGTTCAATTGCTTGAGCAATCACGCCAACTGAAAAATGAAAACGGACGCAGCCCTCATCTTGCAGCGGTTTTGGTAGGGGAGAATCCGGCTTCTGTTGCTTATGTCAATAACAAAATAAGATCCTGTCGTCAGTGCGAAATTGGTTCAGCGCTTATTAAACTGGAAGACACCATTTCCGAAAAAGAGCTCTTAGAAGAAATTGATAGACTCAATGCCGATGAAAATACAGACGGTATTCTTGTGCAGTTGCCATTGCCTCCTCATATCAACCCTGATGTGATTGCTTCCGCCATCCATCCTGAAAAGGATGTGGATGGATTTCATCCGCTGAATGCCGGAAAACTATCTTTTGGATTACCCTGTTTTGAACCGGCTACTCCGAAAGGAATCATGTTGATGCTCGAACATTACAACATTTCTTTGTCAGGAAAACATGCTGTTGTGATTGGCCGGAGTAACATAGTGGGAAGGCCCATGAGCATTATGCTTTCTGCCGCTTCTGCAAATGCCACGGTTACCTTATGCCATAGCCGTACTTCGAATCTTGAAGAATTTACCCGTCAGGCCGATATACTTATTGCCGCTCTCGGAAAACCCGGATTTGTAAAAGCAGGCATGATTAAAAGAGGCACTGTGGTTATTGATGTTGGCATTACAAGGATTGAGGACCCCACTCGTAAAAACGGCTATCGCTTAACAGGTGATGTTGATTTTGATAATGTAGCTCCGCTATGCAGCGCCATCACTCCGGTACCCGGTGGTGTTGGGCCGATGACGATTATTGGACTGCTCTCAAATACCTTACGGGCAGCAGAAGTTAAATGATAAAGGTACTCTAAATTTTAATCGTTCAAAATAACTATCCGCTTTGTCGCTGAAATTCCATTTTCATTTATGAGCGTTATGAAATACATACCGCTTTGAAAATGTTTTGAGTTCACAGTAATGGTTTCATCAAAAATATCAGAATATAAGAATGTGCCGGTTAAGTCAGTAATGTTCAATTTTGTTTTTTGAAAAGCTGACGATGAAATGCGAATCTTATCTGCAGCAGGATTCGGATAAACTTCAAATTCAAATTTCTCCCGGTTGTTTTCATGTATGGCGGAAAATAAACATGGATCAGAAAAAGTGTAACTGATATTTCCGGAAATAACAGAAGGAGTGATGAAAGAAATTCCTGAGTTAATGTCAGGTGAGTGAATCATAGGAACGGTTGGCGGAACAATTACATAAGTAGGAGGGTAGTAAGTGTTGCATCCGGCATAACCTGTACTGTCAACAAAAATTAAGTAAACATCATAACGGCTGTCATTATTGAAACTACGCGAGAATGCACCAATAACATATCCGCCCGAATCGGAAGGAATAAGTGCGTATGCTTCGTCAAATTTATTTCCTCCGAAAACGCGAGTCCATAAGGTATCGCCCTGCGCATTGGTACGGATTAAATACACGCTGGCGCTGTCATCACCCAGCATTTCAGGATCATTGTTCTGAGATAAATTCGAATTGAAACTTTCACTGAAACCGAGAATGGTAAAACCGCCATCAGGGTTTTCGATAAAATCATAAGTAGCATCTGTTTTATCGCCTCCGTAATTTCGCGACCAGAGAAGATTTCCGGTACTATCGGTACGGATAGTATAAACATCATAATATCCGGCAGGAGCGAAAGATTCAGAAGCTCCGGAAATAAGAAATCCACCGTCAGCAGTTTGTTTTACTATCATTCCTTCATCAGTATAAGGCCCGCCATAAGTACGAAACCATATCAGGTTTCCATTAGCATCGGTCTGTAATAAACATACATCCCTGAAACCGGTACCGTATGAGAAAATTCTGCCGCTCATAGCATAACCTCCGTTTAAGAGGTTAGCAATGCATATCCCTGCATCATATACCGGCCCACCAAACATGCGTGTCCAGAGCGTATCGCCATTGGTATCAAATTTTACCATCAGCATATCATCATCACCGGCACCGGCACTTTTGGTATTCCCTGCACAGGTGATGGTTCCGTCCGGTTTTGGTTCGCACCAGGTAAAACGGTCTTCGAGCGGTCCACCAATTATTTTGCTCCATTCAAAAATTCCGTTCTTGTCGGTTTTCAGAATCATGGCATCGCGGCTGCCATTGGTAAACGAAGTAGAATAACCCGAAAGGACATAGCCGCTGTCGGCTGCCTGTCTGAGTTGAAAACAGGTTTCTTCCTGCGTTCCGCCATAAGTGTAAGACCACTCAACCTGCAAGGAGGCATTGAGTTTCAATAAACAGAAATCATTATTGCCCGCTCCGATTGAATCAACCGAAGAAGCAATCGCATAGCCGCCATCAAAAGTTCTGATGAGTCCTTTAACCAGTGAATTGGTTGGTGCTGAAAAAATCTTTTCGCGCAGGTTATTTTGTGCGGAAGCTCTCTGGCATAATATAAAAACAATCAGTAAAGAAGCAATAAAATTTTTCATAAAACGGAATGCAGGTGGATATAGGGTGTGAAGATAACATCACGGCTAAATCTGCTCAGTGTTTACATGATTATGCTTTTGGTAGTAAACTATACTTTGCCTTACATTAGCGCACCATAACCAATTAAAACAAATCGCTTATGAACTTAGGACTAATGCTCTTGATCGGGGGCTGGGTTTTTGTGCTTATCTGGGTACCTCTTGTTGTTCTCTCACAACGTAAAACCCACCCGAAAGCGCTCTTCACATTATTCTTTGCCGAAATGTGGGAGCGTTTTTCATTTTATGGAATGCGTGCATTCCTTATTCTTTACATGACCAGCGAACTTTTCAGCAAGATTGCTCAGGGAGAAGCCGATGCCCGGTCGTATGGAATTTATGGTGCATTTAATGCCTTGCTTTATGCCGCTCCCATCATTGGAGGTATGATAGCAGATAAAGTTTTCGGATTCCGCAGGGCAATCATTACCGGTGGATTAATGATGGCTGCTGCTCAGTTTATGCTATCATTTAATGCCTATACCGGAAATAAAGAGTTTTTGTTTTTCATTGCTCTTGGTTTGCTGGCTATCGGTAACGGATTTTTCAAACCGAACATCTCCAGTTTTCTGGGTACTTTTTATGACCGTAATGACAAACGTAAAGACAGCGCTTTCACCATCTTCTACATGGGTATTAATGTGGGAGCATTATTGGCTCCGCTTACCTGCGGTTACCTTGCCCGTGAAGTGCATTGGTCTCTCGGTTTCCTTCTCGCAGGACTTGGTATGCTGCTCGGCCTTATTGTTTTCTACCGCAACATGCGCAAGTTTGAAGACAAAGGCAATCCCCCCGACCCTGTTTACCTGCATAAGCCCCTTTTCTTAGGCCTTTCTCCCAACTGGTTAATTATACTGGGTGCGCTGATTTGTATTCCTGTTTTCAGCCTGCTGATAGATGCGGAAGGAATTACCAATTATATCATGATCATTGCAGGGCTTCTTTGCATCGGTTATCTCCTCTTTACTTCGTTTACTGCCGAAGACCGTGCCGAAGGCCAGCGATTACTGGTTTTCATATTCCTCTTCTTCTTTCACATGCTTTTTTGGGTTTTGTTCGAGCAGGCCGGTGGTTCGCTCAACATCTTAACAGACCGCTTTGTTGAAAAACACGGTATAGAAACATCGCAGTTTCAGGCAGTGAATCCCTTATTCATTATTCTGTTTGCTCCCGTATTTACATGGATCTGGGGACTGCTTTCGAAAAAGAACATGGAACCCCGTACTCCCATCAAATTTTTTCTGGCACTGATTCAGATTGCCTTAGGCTATTACATCATTGTACTTGGAACTAATGGCGCTATCTCTTCGGGCCAGATGATTCCATTGGCGTATCTCATCTTTATGTATATGTTCCATACTACCGGTGAGTTAAGCCTTTCGCCTGTCGGGTTATCAGTTGTAACAAAACTTTCACCTGCCAAAACAGTTGGATTCGTAATGGGATGCTGGTTTCTCAGTATTGCTTTTGCCCATAAGATTGGCGGAATTTTAGGGCAATTGATTGCAGAGCCTAAGGCTGATGATTCGCGCGAAACAATTCTTTCGGGTTTTGCCGATGTGTATATGAATTGGGGCGTATGGATTGTATTGGGTGCTGCCGCCATTCTGTTATTGCTGTCTCCGGCTCTGAAGAAATGGATGCATGGCGTTCATTGATTAACGCCCGTTAAGAAAAATCAATAAGTAAATCCTGCAGCATTGTTTCCTGCTGCAGGATTTATTTTTTTTGAAAAAAGGTTATTCGGCCAGCTTCATTACTGCTAAAGTTCCATCATGCTTTACAAGAATGCGTTCATTATTATTAAAGAAAATCATGAAATGATACTTGTTATTTTCATAAGCAAAACTTATGGAATCTAACCTTATCTCTTGAGCAAGGAACTGTTGAAGTTTTATCGCCATATTTCATGATGATTTTATCATTCTCAAAATCCATTTCAAAATCCTGCATAATTCCTATTGACGGTTTAGACGGATCAATCTGAAAAGTGCAGAGTTCACATTTTGTAAGCGTTGTTTTATCTGATACTTCCATTGGGAAGGTAGCATTCCATTCTCCATTCAGAAACATTTCTGAAACTGCTTTGTCGCTTTGGGCCTTAATAATTAGGCTAATGAAAAATAAGAAGCTGATGATGAGTGTTTTTTTCGTGGTAAGAGTTATTAAATGTTTTAAGAGCAATAAAATTAGGAGAGTTATTTTGTGTATCATAAAGCCGGTAATGATGGATAAGAAAGCATGGTGATCTTAATTACGGATTCTATCTTTACCACGATTGACAGAAACCCCTTTTGCACTTTTGGTTAACCCTGTTGCAGGAAATGGCAAAGGGCGCTTTCATTTTTTAAAAATTAAACAGGAACTGGAAAGGCGGAGTGTTTTATTCGGTGAATTTATCACTGCCAAAGCAGGTGATGAACACTCACTTCTGACGAATGCTATTAAAAATGGATTCCGGAATTTTATCATCATCGGTGGCGATGGTACACTCAGTAAAACAATACATTCCTTTCTTCAGTCTTCGGAAAATAATAATGAGAAATTCAGGTTTGGAGTTATTCCTTCAGGTACGGGAAATGACTGGTGCAGACATCATGCAATACCTTTTCAGCCCCTAAAAGCTCTGGAGATTATTTTAAAAGGAACAACAATTTATCATGATGCAGGAATCGTTCGTTCCGGAGATGGAACCCGGTATTTTATCAATATGGCCGGAACAGGATTTCAGGGGTATGTTGTAATGAGAATAGCCGAAAGCGATTGCTTTAAAACCAACCGGCTGTTTTATTATTTAAAAGTGCTTCAATACATTTTCAGCTACAAGTCATCAATCGTAAACATTGAATGCGAAGAAATGCAAATCAATGGGCCTGTCTTTTCGGTAGCTGCCGGAGTTTGCCGCTACAATGGAGGGGGAATGATGCAGGCACCGGGTGCTGTTGCCGATGATGGTTTGCTGGATATCACCATTATTAAAAAAATGCCTTTGATTCAGTTGCTGCTGAACTTTCCGAAAATAAGTTCAGGTAAGCATGTGAATCATCCGCAGGTTTCGGTCGTCAGAACAAAGAATTTATTCATACGGAGTCCCGAAACAATCTATGCCGATGCTGACGGGGAATTATCTTTTGCATCGCCTTTTCAGTTTACGATTTGGTCAAAGGCTGTGCAGATGTTTGTACCCTGATATTGATTCACTCTTCCTTAATTTTGAACGGCTGAATCTTTGCGTTTAGAGAAGAAAACATTAACCATGAGAAATAAATTTTTGATAACGACAGCCATTACTTTGCTGCTGATTGCCTGTTCCAAAGTTCCGGTTACCAATCGTAAACAACTGAATCTACTTCCGGAAAGCACCATGATCAGCATGGCATTGACAAACTATGGAGACTTTCTAAAGAATAATCCTCCGTTGCCGCTATCAGACCCGAATGCCGAAATGGTAGAAAGAGTCGGTAGGAAAATTTCAATAGCCGTAACTGAATATATGCGGCAGAATAAAATGAGCGACAGGATTAAGGGCTATAAATGGGAATTTAAAACAGTGCAGAGCAAGGAGATGAATGCATGGTGTATGCCCGGAGGAAAGATTGTGGTCTATACAGGAATACTTCCTGTTACTCAGGATGAAGCCGGGCTTGCTTTTGTGATGGGTCATGAAATTGCTCATGCTATTGCCCGGCATGGCAATGAACGAATGAGTCAGATGCTGGTTACGGCCATGGGAGGCATTGC
Source organism: uncultured Bacteroidota bacterium (assembly GCA_900696575.1). GTDB lineage: Bacteria > Bacteroidota > Bacteroidia > AKYH767-A > OLB10 > CAADHD01. Next base: position 68,260 of record CAADHD010000034.1, on the reverse strand, counting down.
TCTTGATGTGGCTCTTCGTGATCAGCCGGAACAAACACGTGCGTTGTATATGACTGCTTATGGAGTTGGCGCTACGGTTGGGGCTATTCTACCCTTTTCACGCCTTCATGAATCAGAAGCTGATAAAATGGGGTTGATTTTTATGGCAATGGCCGGTTACCATCCTTCGGTGGCAGTTGACTTGTGGCAGCGGTTCTCAAAAGCAACCGGAAATAATAAACCGCCTGAGTTTCTGAGTACGCATCCCAGCGATCAAACCAGGACTAATAACATTAAAGCCTACCTGCCTAAGGCCTTAAAGTATTACAAGCCTTAACGATGTGCTTACCAGATGTCATGATCTTCAGGATTTTCTCTTTCCTGTTTCAATTGTTTCTGCAGGGCTTCTGCTTCTTCATTTTGTTCTCCGAGTGTCCAGTTATCGGTAGCTGAGGTCTCCAGCCATATTTTACCTGATTTGCGGAATACCTGTGCATATAGTCCGGTCTTTTTATGTATGATTTCTTCTAATTCTTTAACCGACATTTTATCGTCAATCTCTATGGTAACCGAAGGCAGGCGATATCCGATTTCTTGCAACGATTTGCCCGAAGAAAACATGTTTTTAGAAACCTTTTTATCACTTATGCTGTGTGGTATGGAATAAAATTCGATTTTCAGCCAATGGTATCTTTTCTGAAATTCTTGTTGCAGTTCTCTTATGGTAACAGAAGGAGAAAAGGTAAGTTTCCAGTGAGCAGGTGTCATCACATTCATTCTATTTGTATGATGCAACAAAATAACCTCTTTCAGGCTCCGCGATAATGACAGTAATGTTAGCCTGAAGGATGATTTTAATCAGGAAGCACTATGCTGATTAATGCAAATCAAAAGAATTAGTAAGGTCACGGTTAGTATTTCCGCTGTGACAACCTACACAGCCGGAACCTTTATTGCTTACACTCACAACGGTTTTCCCTCCGGGCTTGTATTCGGCCCATAACCAATTGCTGCCGGCATTGGCATTACCGGGAGCTTTTTTCATGATGGCATACAGTGATAATGCCGAACCACCGCCATATATTTCTTTTACAATTAAGGAGCCGGAAGGAAATTCATTGCCTGCCGGTAATTTTCCTGTGCTGTCAAGTGCCGATTGGGCTGTTCCGTTAAACTTCAGTTTAAAGTTTCCGTGCGGGCTGTTGCCTGCAGCGTTTAAAAGGATGTCATTGTTTTGATAAAAGGTGAAAGAACTGTTTACAGTTTCATCATACAATGTTTTATCATCAGAAGTGGATTTGTCGTTTTTGCAGGCAATGAGCATTTGGGGTAAAAGAAGCAACAGTGCAGATTTTATTTTCATAAAGAATAACAGTAACACAAATTTAAACTTAACGTAATTGAATTTATTGTATTATCACTGGAATTAATTGAAAAAGGAGAGACCAATGTTTAATCTAAATTGGCGGCCTGAACGATGAAAACCATTAAGCATTTATTTTTTGATCTTGACCATACGCTATGGGACTTTGAACTTAATTCACAGCAGGTATTAAGTCGCTTGTTTAACGAGCATAATTTGAAGGAAATGTTTCACTTATCAGAAAAGGAGTTCATCTCAAAATATTCTGAAATTAATGCCGACATGTGGAATCGTTTTCACCGCAATGAAATAAGCCGTGACGAATTGCGGGTTTCCCGTTTCGGAAGAACATTTCAGCATTTCGGAATACAATCACCGGAGCTGGAAAAGATATTTCCTGAAAAATACCTTGAGTTTCTTCCGCAGCAGAACCGTTTGTTTCCGGATGCATATCAGGTGCTTGATTATCTTAAACAGAAATACCGGTTGCATTTAATAACCAATGGTTTTGAGAAAGTTCAGCGATCAAAATTGTTTCATGCATGCTTAGAACCATATTTTGATGTGATTGTAATTTCTGAACTTACCGGATATAAAAAGCCTGAGCCAGAAATTTTTCAATATGCCATAATTCATGCAGAGGCTAACAAAGAAGAAAGCGTAATGATTGGTGATGATTTAACTGCCGATATTGAAGGTGCTTTGAATTTCGGGATGGGTGCGGTTTTTTTTAATCCGGCCGAAAAGCCATTTGAAAATCCAAAAGCAATTCAGATCAAAGAGCTGAAAGAACTTATGAACCTGTTTTGATATCAGAAACCGATGTTTAATCCGGCTGTAAGGGTGTTCGTTTTTCCTTGTAATACCACCGGTGTGTAAGCCTTCATGTAATCAGCATCACCGGTTACTTCACTGATTTCAATACCTGCAAAAGCAAATACATCATTGAAGATTTCGTAACGTGCGTTAAGTCCTGTAGTTACCTGCTTCCACATTGTTTTATTGATGAATGGAAGCCCTAATCCGCTGCCTCCGGTGCCGAGGTATTCATAATCGGGGCCTTTGCGAGCGGCAGTATAGGAAGCCTTAATGTGTAATCTGCTTATTGGTCTGAATCTTACGGCTAAATAAACTTCTTCAGCATTATCGCGCAGGTAATGACCCAGGTTAAAAGCATTAGACTCAAAAGTAGTAGTGTTAACAAAGTGTTTATAAACGCCAGGATTGGTACGTGTGTATTCTGCAATTAAGGTAGCATTGAAAAGGAGAGGATGAGTAAGAGCGCCTCCTGCTTTAATGCTGAAGAAGTTGGAAGACTGATTGGTATTGAACCGGGCTTTAGAAAACTCATCCACAAATGCGGAAAGGTATAGATGCAGGTATTTAATATTACGGGAGCTGATGTCAAAATAAAACTGTGAATTCTGCCCTGTAAAATTTCCGGAGGTGTTGGTGGCTGTATGGTCAACCGATTTAAAAAAATAAACCGGTATAAGGTAAGCCAGTTGAAATTCATCAGAGTATATTATGGAGTTACCCACACTAATGAGCAGTTTTTTTAATGGTTCAACAGTGAACATGTTTGCAGCAAGATATTTTTGTACGAACACGGTTCGGTCTTTGGCTCCGGCTTTATAGCTTCGGGTTGTATCTGCCACATCAGAAACCAGAAATCCGTGAACATAATTGAAGTGAAGCCATTTTACAGGATGCATTTGAAGCCTTAAATGAGGAAATGAAGGTGTCTTTCCTGAAAGGATATTTGCACCGTTATAATTTGTACCCCATGCAAAATGATCTTTAATCAGGGCTACATGTCCCCATTTCCAGGAATACGTAATACCACCTCTGGCTTCGCTGTATTCGCCTTTCCGGCTTGTCGGACTTTCTTTATAGGCTGCGCCTGTTCTTTGGGTGAGATAGTGTGTTTTTTCCAGTTGTATATTTTCAAGATTATCGCGAAGGCTGGCATAGATACCAACGTGGTTGCCAATGGATGCATGAAACTCTGCGCCATTCCACCGGTGAAAAAAATTATCGTTTTCGTTTGACCAGTATTGATATCCGAGAACAGGATTTACGGTCAGTTTAAAAAGAGTATCGCTGTAGTAAAAAAGGTCAAGACGTTTTTTAAAATCACCTTTGGTTCCGATAAGTTCTTTGTTGAAATCGCGCAGGTAAAAATCAAGGTCTTTCTGCTGGCGTGAATTCAGCCGGTCGCGGTTTTCATCAGCTTGTTTAAGCCATTTGGCAATTTGCATCCTTGAATACGGCTTGATAGATGTATTGATATCGGTTATGACATGCAAATTGGCAATTTCATCAATAAACTCATAAACAGAAGTGTTGCTGATGTGATGAAACACATCCTGATTGAAAGCATTGAAATGAAAATAAGTGAAGATGAAAACAGAGAGTAAAATACGCCTGAGCATAGCCGGTAGTTGTTTTCAGGCAAAGAAAAGTATTCAGATTAACTGCTGCGTGCTTTTTTAAAAAGGATATTGTTCAGGGCTTTAAAAAAATAAGTTAAGTCAGTTTTAAATGGTGCTTTCATGTAACTGTCAAGGTATCGGTTTTCCGATTCCATGATTTCAGCTATGGTTTTGGGCATATCGGCATAAAACGGAGGAATAAGGCCGGGCTTTACACGTATGCGCTTTTGCTTTAAATCATCGGTATAAAGACTCATGTAATGCTTACTGAGAGGTCGCACACCCACTAATTTCAAGTCACCCTTAATCAGGTTAATGATCATCGGCAATTCATCAATCCAGTATTTTCGGAACAGTTTGCCAAGAGTAGAAACACGGAAATCATTACTGAATTTTCCGCCTTCCTTCAAATTATACTTTTCATATACATATTGCTGCAGATGTTCAGCAAAAGCATGCATGGTTCTGAATTTATAGACTTCAATGATTTTGCCTTCTTTTCCAACCCGTTTCATTTTATAAATAGGACCATAGGTTGGTTCGGGTTCATAAGTAGGAGTACCGGCTTTTACAGCGGCAAAGTAGAGTTTGTTGTTGATGATCTGTTCTTCACAAACTTTAAAACCGCAGGCATATAGTCGTCCGAGTGTTTCTGTTCTGGAAAGAACACGGTTACGGCCGGCAGTTGTTTTAAAATAAATCTTTCTTGTAATTGGTAACCTTGGAAAAACCCTTTTAAAAATAAAATCGCAGTAATAAACAATGTAGTTGATAGCTGGAGGATATTTAGCCAGAATCCTGATTTTGCGGCTGCCTTTGGTTTCAACACACCCTATAAAAATACCCCCCTCTGGCAGTTTCTCATTGATAGTCTCAAAAAAGTTATTTAGTTGCAGAATATCATTCACTTTTTCGAGATTAATTATTGCATTGGTATTTTTATTAGTGAGTGCGTGAAGATTGAAAGTGTTATTAGTAAATAGAACCAGGGATGAACTATGGCTTATGGCAGTAAACTTTGTTATAAACTCTGTAACTTCCGCACCAAACGCTTTCTGAATGGAGATTACCGTTGGATTGAGAACAAATTTTTCTTTAAAATTATTAATGTTACTGAGTTCAGCCTTTATGGTAAAATACTTCAACATAGGGTTAATTTATTGTTACTAAGTAAATAAATGATATTGAGTCGTTATCGGTCGGGTACAAATTTATTAAAGAAGGCTTTAAAGTCAACATTATCAGGATAAGTTTTTAACATAAAAACTTACTCTCATGCTAATACAAAAGTATTATCTGAATTGAGCCAAAGCAGCCATTCCGGTCATCATCCAGGCATTACTCCAGCGCATAAAGGAGGTTTTATTAGTATGTGTTTTGTATTTTCTAAAATAAAAAGCCCCATTATTACTCTGCATGTTTTGAATCATAAATCTTGCAGTGCGCTCAGCCATGATCTTCTCTCCAAACTGAGTTAATGTTAATAATGACTGGGCTGCGGCTGTACAGTCAACCGGATATGGGTTGCCGTCATAGAACTTTGGATGCCCGTTAGGTAAAAAAAAGTTTCGCTGATAAAATTCAAATCCTTGTTCAAGATTTTTTTCAAATGAATAATCATTGCAATAGTTTTGATAGTCTTTCAAACAAACAAGCACATAGCCTGTATGGTAATTGTCAATCCACTTGCCGGCTTTGGAAGTTGAGTAAATCCATGATCCATTATCGCGTTGATGCTTCATTACAAAGGCTGCTGCCTGACGCGCTGTGTCTTTAAGTAATTCGTTTTTTGTAACCGAGTAAACCTGTGCCAGCAAACGCACTGCTTTCATGCTGGCATTAAAAACCGCCTGCCTGTCGAATGGAGAATAGGAAAAGCAGAAATCTGTATTATCAGAGCCATAGGTTCTGTTCAAATCTTTCAAGACAAATTGAGCTGCACTTTGGCAGAGTTCAAATGCTTTTTGATTTTTTGTTGCCTGATAATATTGAAACAACGCATTAGTAACTATTCCGGTAGCCACTATAGTAGGCTTATAGGAAGGAATAGATGCATAGCGGGCTTCCCATTCGAAGTCGTAACCCCAACAAGCACCGTGAAAACCTTCAGGTATTAGCTGATCAAGCAGTTCAATCAACATTTTGGTCTTTTCATGAATTTCTTTTTGTCTTTCAGGATAGACTTTCAGCATGGAGGTATATCCTTGAAGGCATAGGCCAAGCGTAACGGGGTTTAACCCCTTTTTAATAGACAGAACCGGTCGCAGGTTGAGCGGAAAGCGTTTGATAAATTGCTGGGCAAGAAATCTTATTTTTTTATTGGAGCGGAGAACGGGAAGTTTAAACAGAGGCGACATTAATCCGTCATAAGGATCATAACCACGGTAATTTTCTTTTTCAATGTAGCTAACTAATTTTTCGAGCGAGATCCGCAATTCAGGATTAGCATTCATTTAAACGGTAGTATTAATTCATTAGGATAGTTCAACCAGCGCACCATTAAGCTTAATGGATTCAAGTACTTTAAAGGTGGCCAGGGTGCTGTGATAAATTTCTTCGAACGGAATGGGGGAGGGTTTTCCTTTTTCAATGGATTTGATAAATTGTTTTATCTGGTTTTTATGACCTTTATCCTGATTGCCTTTTTCATTGGTTTTTTTCTTGCCGTATAAAGTAAGTTCTCTGAAATCGTCCATCACAGCCACCCATCCCTGTGAATAAACTTCAAGGTATTCTTTACTTACTTCTTTATTTCCGTTTGAGAAATAGGCAATAGTTGCAATACTTCCGTTTTTGAAGTAAAGACTTACATTGAGTGTATCGTTAAGCTGAAACGGATCCTGAATGGCCTGAGCAGAAATTGATGTTATTGGGGAGCCGGCAAGAAAAGTGCACAGGTCAATAAAATGGCATACCTCGCCAATAATTCTGCCGCCTCCGATCTGGGGGTTATGAATCCAATGCTCAGGAGAAACCTGCCCGGCATTGATACGATAAAGAATGGAAACCGGGACAGCAGGATTGAGTTTTGATTTTATTAGTTCAGTCATAGGGGCAAACCTGCGGTTAAAGCCGAGCATGAGCGAAGAAGAGGAATTGATATAGAGATTTTTTATTTCTTCCAGTTCATGTTCGCTGAGGCATAGTGGCTTCTCGACATACACATTTTTATTTTCAGCAAGGCATTGCCTTACATATCCGGCATGGGTGTCGTGCCGGGTTACAATAAATACCGTATTTACATTTTTATCGGAAATAACTTCATCAGCATTGCCGGTAGCTTTGGCAAATCCGTATTTGGTTGCAATGTTGATGGCATTATTAGAGCGGGCGGTGGCTACTGCTTCAAAATGAGCCAGGCCATCCAGAGCAGGTAATAAGAAATTCTGAGCAAAGGAACCGGCACCAATCAATCCTGCTTTAACGGGAGAGGGAGAAGACGAATGACTTTCAATCTTAACAGAAGTTTTTATTTCCCGTTTGAGGTCATATTCAAGCACAATTCCGCTGAATGATTCTTTTCGATCAAGAATCATCTGGTAGGCATCGGCAGCATTTTCAAATCTGAAGCGGTGAGAAATAAGAGGCTTCATGTCAATTTTCTTTTGATTAAGCAACTGAGCAAATGCTTCCATGTTACGGTTTTCAGTCCAGCGTACATAACCTGCAGGATAGTCCACACCATGGAGTTCGTACTCATCGTCATATCTGCCCGGTCCGTAGCTGCATGACATACGCAGTTCAAGTTCTTTCACATAATAATTTTTACGCTCAAAGCCTGTAGGTACAGAGCCCACAATCACTACTTTACCTTTTTGCCTACACAGGGCACCGGCTAAATTGACGGGATCCTCGGAATTGCTTCCGGCAGTGATGATAACGGCATCGCAGCCTATACCCCGGGTTAAATGTTGAATGGTTTTTTCAAGCGATTCATCGTTGCGGTTAAAAGAGGAGCCCGGTAACATACTGTTGGTTTCTTCAACAGCGGTTGCGCTTACATCAATGCCTATGGCATTTACTCCGGCTACCTGTAAAAGCTGCATGGTAATCCTGCCAATTAAACCGAGCCCGATAACGGCACAGCTTTCGCCTAATTGCAACCCTGCCTGCCTAACGCCCTGCATAGCTATAGAGCCAATGGTAACAAAGGCGGCTTCATCAAGAGGAATCTGTTTGTTTATTTTCACACAAAGATTTACCGGTACGGAAATTACTTCAGCATGACAGGCTGAAGCGCCCCCACAAGCTACATAGTCGCCTACTTTTAGGCCGGTTACATCATGAGCCACAGCAATTATTTCACCGGCTGAACTGTAACCCAAGGCAGAAGGTGCATCGAGCTTGTTCATCACCATGCGGTAAGTATCGCGAATGCCGTATGTGCGCATTGCATCCATTACTTTTTTTACTTCGGCTTTACGGGCGCGTGCTTTGCCAATGTAGCCAAGCCGCGCATCTTTTACGGTTTTGCCTTCGGTACCGGCACTGATGACCGAAAAATGATTCCGTACCATTATCCATCCGGGCTGCAAAGCCGGAAACGGAACCTCGGTAATCTTCATGGTTCCGTCTTTAAGCAATTGTGTTAATTGTTGCATTGTTTCTTTCAAAGGCCAAAAATAGGAAGCAAGGCGCGGATAACTACATTGCCAACCGGCTCATGGTGTCTCTGCGTTCAAATTTTACCATCTTCGCCCCATGTATCTATTTAATGCTGCGCAGCTTAAAGAAATTGTGGCTTTGCTTACCAAAGCGAAGAAGATTTGCATTGTTCCGCACCATAAACCTGATGGCGATGCGCTGGGAGCTTCGCTGGCTTTGTATCAGTTTTTAGTGCAGCTAAATCATAGTGTGAAAGTGGTAAGTCCAAGCGATTTTCCTGATTTCCTGCGCTGGATGCCGGGAAGCAGTAACGTAATTGATTTTCTGAATACTCAGAAAGCGGCTGATGATGCGCTTAACAATGCCGAACTGATCTTCTGCCTCGATTTTAATGAGCCAGCGCGAACGGAAAAGATGAGAGATTTGCTGCTGCAGTCGCCCGCAAAGAAAATTCTGATTGACCATCATCTTGCTCCTCAGCCATTCTGCGATTTTACATTTTCTTTTCCCGAAGCCTGTGCTACGAGTGAGTTGGTGTATCATTTCATTTGCCAGGCGGGGTTTAAGCATCTTATCAATGCACAGGTGGCAGAGTGTCTTTATGCGGGTATAATGACTGACAGCGGCTCGTTCCGATTTCCTTCCATGAAAGCGGAGACGCACCGAGTCATTGCCGATTTAATGGAAGCCGGTGCCTTGAATTACAGAATTCATGAGAATGTGTATGATAATTTTTCGTTGGATCGGACGCGTTTTCTTGGATACTGCCTTAGTAATAAGTTAATGGTACTGCCGGAATTCAGGGCTGCTTATTTTCATGTTACCAAAGAAGAACTGGTGCGTTTTCATCATCAAAGCGGAGATACGGAAGGCATTGTGAATTACGGGCTGGCCATTAAAGGAATTGTATTGAGCGCTTTCTTTTGCGAGAAGGATGACATAATAAAAATTTCTTTCCGTTCAAAAGATTTGTTTTCAGTTAAAGATCTGGCAGCCCGTCATTTTAACGGAGGCGGACACATGAATGCTGCCGGAGGCCGTTCCACATTATCGCTGAGCGAAACGGTTAAACAATTTGAGAAACTGTTGCCGTTATATAAGGATGAGTTGCTTCGCTGCCCGTAATCTATTTTTAATAATGGCCTTGCTTTTGGTTTATGCCTGCACAACAGGTGAGCAGCATGAGCATAAGAAAATAGGTGCTGCCGAAATGAAAGAGCAGTTGATAAGGGCAAACAGACAGTTTGTAAAAAATCAGTTGGATGATATTCAGGGTTACATCGAAAGGCATGGATATAAAATGGATTCGACCAAAACCGGATTGCAGTATCAGATTAAAAGAAGTGAAAATACTGATACCGTTGCTGCCGCACCGGATAACATTGCCGGAATACGTTATAAATTAAAACTGCTGGATGGCCGCGAATGCTATACAGCCGACAGTGCCTTGTACCGCGAATATCATTTAACCAGGGATGATATGCCGGCAGGCTTGAGAGAAGGAGTTTTGATGATGCATGAAGGCGATAAAGCATTGTTTATTATTCCTTCTTATCTCGCTTTCGGGCTTTCGGGAGATGGCGATTGTATTCCGCCTAATGCAGCACTGGTGATGACAGTGAGTCTGGAGAGGGTGATGGGAGGTGAGAACAAAGTCAAAAATTGAATGACAAAAGATTTAATGGATTGAATAAATAAGAAAGATGCAAGGCTTTTTTAGAATGGGAATTTCGCCCAGGTTTTTCCATTTGCTTACAGGAAGAGTTTTTATCCATTCATCATCACAGGTGAGATTGCAGGAGATGGATAAATAAGTCTGACTGTTTAAAGTTGACAACAAGGAATTAAGCAACGATAGATTACGATAAGGGGTTTCCATAAAAATCTGCGTTTGATTCAGCTTTCGTGATTCCTGTTCCATTTGCTTTAATTTCTTAACCAGTAATTTTTTTTCGACCGGCAGGTAGCCATGAAAAATAAATGACTGGCCGTTAAAACCGGAAGCCATAAGCGCAAGCAGTATGCTTGACGGGCCTATAAGCGGCTTTATTTTGATTCCCTCTCTGTGTGCTGCAGCAATTAACCCGCTGCCGGGGTCGGCAACGGCAGGGCAACCGCAATCGGAAATCAGGCCTGCATCATTTCCTGCCTCGAGGGGGGACAGAAAAGTTTTCCAGTCAGGATTTTTATCATGTTTATCAAATTCAATCACTGCAATTTCCTGCTGAATCATTTGCGGAAAAATGATTTTCAGAAACTTTCGTGCTTCTTTCGAATTCTCAACGATGAAGTATTTCAGTTTTTGTACTTCCGTTTTTGTACTCTCAGGAATCTGGCCGGCATCATCATTTCCCAAAAGAGACGGAATGAGAAAAAGAGTGGAAGAAGACATTGTGCAAATAAATTTAATCTGCGCGGCATGACCAATTTCACAGAATCATTACCTTAGCACAAAATCATGGAAGAACAGGTTCTTTTCGACAAAGAATTTCTTCTTATTTCCCATGAGAAGGAAAACCGCCTGATACACCTCAGGTGGAAACGCTTTGCCACAACAGAAGAGTTTCGGGAAGGATTAAATGCAGGATTAAAATTTGTAATGGAGTTTAAAATAGAACGCTGGCTTGCAAACCTTAAAAACATGAGTGTTATCAAGGATGCTGACCGCAGTTGGACTAATGAAGAATGGTTTCCTCAGCTTTATAAAACAAACTTGAAGAAGATGGCCATTGTTCATTCTCAGGATGTTTTCAATAATCTGGCGGTGAGTAAAATCATGTCGGAGGCCAAAGCGGAAAGATTCTTTACAGTGGCTTATTTTCACGATGTGGATGAAGCGCGTCATTGGCTGACAGAGGATTGAATTTCATGACTGAACCTTTTCATTTTATTAGTCGTTAAACCATTATCAGAATTATAACCGATCATAAGTGTAAGTATCATGGAAACAAAAAATTCAATTGAAAGAAGATCAGAGCTTTCTTCAAAGCAATTCATGCAGGAATATGTAATTCCTAACAAGCCGGTTATACTTACTGACCAGGCCAAAGACTGGGAAGCCATGAAACTTTTTACGCCTGAGTATTTCAAGAAGAATTTTCCTGATAAAACAGGAAGCATTAAAGAAGTTAAGTACTCGTTAGGTCAGTATGTGGACATGATGCTGGCAGCTACAGAAGATAATCCTGCCCCTTACCCATTCAAGCTTGATATTGATATTAAGTTTCAGGAACTGAAACAGTATTTGCAGCCGGGATTTGAAGTATTGAAGCTTAATCGTCTTAAAAGCAGACTGCTCAACAGGCGCATTATGCCTTATGCTTCCACACTTGAAATATTTTTCAGGGGCCCATCAGGCTGGTTTCCTTACCTGCATTATGATTTGTATGGTTTGTATGCCATAGTAACACAGGTGTATGGCCGAAAACAATTTACTGTATATCATCCAGATGATGTAAAGTATATGTATCCGGACCCTGAGCATCCATGGATGTCAACTATTGAACATTACTGGAAGCCTGATTTGAATAAATTCCCATTGTTTGCAAAAGCAACACCCATCAGTGATGTGGTGCATCCCGGTGAAACTATTTTTGTTCCGAAAGGATACTGGCATACTGCCAAATCGCTGGAGCCAACCATTTCCATTGCGCAGGATTTGCTTACGCATTACAACTGGGATGTTTTTAAACGCGACCTTATCTTTTACAAGAAAAAAAACAGTGCCATAAAGGCAGCAGCCATTGGCGCCTATTTAACGATTGCCGATTCAGCTCTCAGCCTCAAAGAAGCGGTAAGAGGTTAGAAACTTCGGCAGAGGTTCTTCCTGTTTATTCAACTTATTTTTCAATTTTAGCATATTCGCACCATGTCGAAGATTTTAATTATTGATGATGAAAAAAGCATCAGGAATACCCTGAAGGATATTCTGGTTTATGAGAAGCATGATGTTGATGAAGCCATTGACGGCATTGAAGGAATTAAAATGGCTGAAAAGGAAAAGTATGATGTCATTCTCTGCGACATTAAAATGCCGAAAATGGATGGCATGGAAGTATTGGATAAGCTCATGGAGATTTGTCCTGATATTCCTGTAGTGATGATTTCAGGACATGGAACAATAGATACTGCCGTTGATGCCATCAAGAAAGGTGCTTTTGATTACATCTCAAAACCTCCTGACCTTAACAGGTTGCTAATTACCATTCGCAATGCATTAGACCGCCAATCGCTGGTTACAGAAACGAAAACATTGAAACGGAAAATCTACCGCACTGCCGAAATGATAGGTCAAAGTCCGGGTATTGTTAAAGTACGCGAGATGATTGAAAAGGTAGCGCCAACCGAAGCACGCGTGTTGGTTACCGGTGAAAACGGAACCGGAAAGGAATTGGTAGCACGTTGGATTCATGAAAAAAGCAACCGAAATTCTACGCCTATTGTTGAGGTGAACTGTGCGGCAATTCCGTCAGAGCTGATAGAAAGTGAATTGTTCGGACATGAAAAAGGCTCTTTTACTTCAGCCATAAAACAGCGATTGGGAAAGTTTGAACTGGCTAATAAAGGCACTCTTTTCATGGATGAAATCGGAGATATGAGCCTACCTGCCCAGGCCAAAGTATTGCGTGCATTACAGGAAAATAAAATTACAAGAGTAGGAGGTGAGAAAGAAATTTCTGTAGATGTAAGAATTGTGGCGGCCACCAATAAAGACCTGAGAAAGGAAATTGAAAAAGGTAACTTCCGCGAAGACCTTTACCATCGCCTGAGCGTTATTGTGATTCATGTGCCTTCACTGAACGAAAGAAGAGAAGATGTACCACTGTTAGCTGATTACTTCATAAAGGAAATTTGTGCTGACTACCAGATGCCCGTTAAAACAATCACTCCCTCGGCTTATGATGCCCTGAAAGAAACCAACTGGACTGGCAACATACGCGAATTGAGAAATGTGATGGAACGCCTGCTCATTCTTTGCGATAAAACTATTGACGGAAAAGATGTAAAGCAGTATGCCGGCAAGTAGGGATGAACCTCGTTCCCGGCTTCACCTTCTTCGAATTATTCATTACGGTTTTCTGAATAACTGATTGAAAACTTCCTGCATTCTTCTGCTTTCATTCACATTGCGGCTTCTACTTTTGAGAAAAAATTTTCAGCAAAGTAATGAGTGTTTTTTTTTCATTCAGGGTCAGAGTACTTGCTGTCTTGGCAATTTACTGGCAGGCAACCACAGCACAGATTCCGTTTTACAATCCGCAGGCTGAACAATGGGCTGATTCGGTTCTGAGAACCATGACGCTTGAAGAGCGAATTGGTCAGTTGTTTATGGCTTATTCTCGAAGCGACAAAGAGGCTAAACCCGATTCGCTGGCAGCCATAATCCGCCAATACCATATCGGAGGTGTTATGTTTCTGAAAGGTAGTCCGCTCAGACAGGCCGAACTCACCAACTTTTTTCAGGAAAATGCAAAACATAAAATGCTGATTGCCATGGATGCCGAATGGGGTTTGCAGATGCGTTTAGACTCCACACAACGCTTTCCTAGACAAATGACCATTGGTGCCATGCCTTATGATTCATCGGTGTATTATATGGCCGGTGAAATTGCGCGGCAATGCAAACGCATGGGTATTCATATCAATTTTGCTCCGGTAATTGACATTAATAACAATGCTCTCAATCCTGTTATTAATACACGTTCGTTTGGCGAATCGAAAGAGTTGGTTTCCCGGTTAGGATTGCTTTATATGAATGGCCTCCAGCATAACGGAGTGCTTGCCTGCGGAAAACATTTTCCCGGGCATGGCAACACCGATACAGATTCTCATTATGCCCTGCCGGTCATTAACCAGTCGCGAACAGAAATAGATACTATGGAACTATTTCCGTTTGTCCAACTTTTTAAGAATGGATTAGGCAGTACTATGGTTGCCCATCTTTTTATTCCGGCCTTTGATTCCACAACCAACCGCGCTTCAACTTTATCGCCACTCATTGTTCAGAAACTGTTAAAAGACAGTCTGGCTTTCCGCGGACTGGTGTTTACCGATGCCCTCAACATGAAAGGCGTAAGCGATTACTACAAACCCGGAGAACTGGAATGGCTTGCTCTTGCTGCCGGTAATGACATGCTTCTTTACAGCGATAACATTCCGGTTGCTTTTGATTCTATCAGAAATGCAATTTTAAACGGAGCTTTTGATTCGCTTGAACTGAATAACCGCGTAAGAAAAATACTGATGGTGAAACACTGGTGCGGATTGAATAATTACCGGCCTGTAGCACTTGAAAGTTTATATGCTGATATCAATCTGCCTGAAAGTGTCAGGGCTATTTCAGGAATGTATGCAAATGCCATTACCCTGCTGAAAAACAAAAAAGAAATTCTTCCCCTGTCAAAATTAAACAGGAATAAAATTGCATCACTGGTTATCAATGACACCTTAAACAATCCGTTTCAATTTTATCTGTCGCGTTATGCACCGGTAACATGTTACAGGATGAGTAAAGATGCTGATTCAAAAACACTGATTAGCCTGACGGAGGCGTTAACTATTTACGATGAAGTTATCATCAGCATTCATAATACCAATACACGCAGCGGAAATAGCTTTGGTATTACTTCGCAGATGAATGACATTATTTCACGGCTCAACAGTAAGACAAAAACCATCATTGTTATTTTCGGAAATGCTTATTGCCTCAATTTTCTTCCGGCAGCCGATAAATCAAATGCACTCATCCTGTCTTATGAAGATACCTGGGCGCCTCAATGGGCAACAGCGCAGACTGTTTTCGGTGCCCGAAGCTCTTTTGGAACACTGCCTGTTACAACTAATGATTTTGAATGCGGGGCAGGCGACATTATGCGCGATTACCGCTGGCGTTTCC
Source organism: uncultured Bacteroidota bacterium (assembly GCA_900696575.1). Lineage (GTDB taxonomy): Bacteria > Bacteroidota > Bacteroidia > AKYH767-A > OLB10 > CAADHD01. The sequence continues at coordinate 52,983 of CAADHD010000034.1, read as the reverse complement.
GTTTCGATTATCCTGAATCAGAAGGTTTGTCAACTCTCATGCTGGAACGAATTGACAGCATAGTTCAGAATGCCATATCAGAAAAAGCTTTTCCCGGTTGCCAGGTGTTGGCCGCCAAAAATGGAACTGTAGTTTATGAAAAGGCATTCGGGTATCATTCTTTTGATAAGACCAGGCCCGTTAAAACAACGGATTTGTATGACATTGCTTCGGTAACTAAAATTCTTTCAACTGCCTTGGCCTGTATGAAACTTTATGAGGATGATAAACTTGATTTGGATAAGAAGGCCTCGCGTTACCTGCCCGAATTAAAAGGCACCAACAAGGAGAACCTCACCATCCGCAGCCTTATGACGCATACAGCCGGATTACAGGCATGGATTCCCTTTTATAAAAAAGCGTTGCAGAAAGGAAATGTATTCAGCCGCATCCCTTCGGATACGTTTCAAATTGCCATAGCCGACAGTTTATGGATGGATATGAAATACATGGATGTTGTCTGGAAAGAAATCATCCACTCTCCGGTTAATCCTCCCGGCTCTTATGTGTATTCTGATTTGGGAATTATCATCTTGCAAAGAGTGATTGAAAAAATAACCGGTCAAAAATTGGACGAATATGTAACGGCTTCTTTCTATGAACCATTAGGATTACATCGTATTCTTTACAATCCGCTCAATCGTTTTCAGAAAAACGAAATTGTTCCGACCGAAACGGATACAGCATTCCGAATGCAACAGATTCATGGGTTTGTCCATGATCCTGCAGCCGCCATGATGGGTGGTGTAGCCAGTCATGCAGGATTGTTTGCCGATGCTTACTCGGTATCCGTAATTATGCAAATGCTGATGAATAAAGGCACTTATGGCGGTGTGCAATTTTTTAAGGAAGAAACAATTGAATTGTTTACATCTCGGCAATCACCTACTCACCGAAGAGCATTGATATTCGACAGGCCGGATGAGGATGCTGAAAAAAATCCTGTTGCGCTTTCTGCCTCTTCCTCCACATTCGGCCATCAGGGTTTTACCGGTACCTGCTCATGGGCTGATCCGGAAACAGGAATTATCTTTATTTTTCTTTCCAACAGAGTTCATCCTTCGGCAACCAATACTTTAATTACGCGGAAAAATATAAGGCCAAATCTGATGCAGGCAGTATATGATGGCATCATCAGGCATTAAAAATTTTTTTTCGGTTTGATTTGCACAGTAAAAAAATGTTCTACTTCTTTGCAGTACTACTGACCAACAAACTATGATTAAATCCCTGCCCCGCGAACAATGGAGAGAAATTCTTTTCAATGTAAAAAATCTTCGCAGCCGTTATGCTGTTTCTAATCTCGGACGGATTGCAGTATTTAAAGAAAATCTGGAGGACGGGCAATTATTGGCGGGCACCATGAACAATGGATATTCCTCCCTGAAAATAAAACCCGGAGGCCATGACATACAATTAATGGTTCACCGCTTAGTGGCCGAAGCTTTTCTTCCCAAACCAGCCAAAGACAGGGTGTTTGTAATTCACAAAAATTTTAAAAAGACAGATAACGTTGTTTCCAATCTCAAGTGGGCTAATCAGAAGGAAACAGAAAAGCATGCACAAAACAATCCTGCAGTTATCCGCAGCAGAAAACTGCATTTGGCTGAAGGACATAAGCTGAACATTGCCAAGGTTAAAGAAATCAAAAAGCTGCTTCGTAACCCCGGAAATCTGACAATGAAAGCCATCGCCAGAAAATTCCGCATTTCCGAAATGCAGTTATATCGCATTAAGCGAGGCGAAAACTGGGGGCACGTTAAATAACCCCAGCAAATCCTTAATTAAACTTTCCTTTTCGAATTCCGTTCTTTGTGAAAAGTTATTTTCATGAAAATCGGTATCGTTTGTTATCCCACCTTTGGCGGAAGCGGAGTCGTAGCCACTGAACTCGGAAAAGCTCTCGCAGGTAAAGGCCATCACATTCATTTTATTACTTACAGCCAGCCGGTAAGGCTTGACTTCTTTTCAGAAAACATTTCGTATCACGAAGTGGAAGTAGCCAACTATCCGCTTTTTGATTATGTTCCTTATGAATCAGCACTTACAAGCAAACTGGTTGATGTGGTGCGCTATGAGCAGCTTGATTTACTCCATGTTCATTATGCCATTCCGCATGCTTCGGCAGCTTATCTGGCTAAACTTATTCTTGCTGAACATGGCATTCAAATTCCTATCATCACCACCTTGCATGGAACGGATATTACTTTGGTTGGGCGGGATGCAAGTTTTGAACCTGTTGTAACTTTTGCCATCAATCATTCCGATGGCATTACTACAGTTTCCGACTCATTGCGGAAAGACACCTTCGCCAACTTTAAAATCAAAAAACCTATTGAAGTTATTCCTAATTTTATTGACCTCAGACGCTTCTCCAAAAAGCCGAAAGACCATTTTAAAAAGGCCATTGCTCCTTTTGGTGAAAGGTTGATAGTACACACTTCAAACTTCAGAAAAGTGAAACGTGTGCAGGATGTAGTTGAAGTTTTTAAGAAAGTGAATGCAGTCATTCCTTCAAAACTTTTGTTGATTGGTGACGGGCCTGAACGTGCCGGTATTGAAAGGCTGTGCCGCGAAATACATCTTTGTGATGAAGTACGATTTCTCGGAAAGCAGGAAGCCATTGAAGAAATCCTTTCGGTTTGCGATTTATTTATCATGCCTTCCGAATCAGAAAGTTTTGGGTTGGCAGCTTTAGAAGCTATGGCATGCCAGGTTCCGGTTATATCTACTAATACAGGAGGGCTTCCCGAATTAAATATTAATGGTGTTACCGGTTATATGAGCAATGTGGGCGATACGGAAGATATGTCTGCCAATGCGCTTAAAATTTTAAAGGACAATAATGTCCTTCAGCAGTTTAAACAAAATGCTTTAATGAGAGCTAAAGAATTTGACATTCATAAGATACTGCCTCTTTATGAAAGCTACTACGCCAGAATAGTAGAGGATCAGATGGTAAAGTCGTAGCCTTTCAAAAAGGTATGGCAGATCAAATCGCCATTTACTGATAGGCCTTAATAATATCCTTAACAATTTTATGTCTTACCACATCCGATTCATCAAGCCAGATAAAGCCGATGCCATCAATACCTTTTAATACACTGAGTGCATGAGTAAGCCCTGAAGGCTGGCGCGAAGGAAGGTCAATTTGGGTAATATCGCCTGTTAAAATAAATTTTGCTGAAGGCCCCATACGGGTGAGAAACATTTTTAGCTGAAGCGAGGTGGCATTCTGTGCTTCATCAAGAATCACAAAGGCATTATCAAGGGTTCGCCCCCGCATGAATGCCAAAGGTGCTACTTCAATCACATTATTTTCAATAAGAGATCGGAGTTTTTCGCCCGGTATCATATCATAAAGTGCATCATATAGCGGACGCAAGTACGGATCAATTTTCTCTTTAAGATCTCCGGGCAGGAAACCAAGGTTTTCTCCAGCTTCAACAGCCGGACGGGTTAAGATGATGCGCTTGATCTCTTTATTCTTAAGTGCCCTTACGGCCAGGGCAACAGCAGTATAAGTTTTTCCGGTGCCGGCAGGACCGATTGCAAAAACAATATCATTCTTCACCACGCTTTCCACCATTCGCTTTTGATTATGTGTACGAGCTTTTACCGCATTTCCATGCGTGCCATAAACAATCACCTCCCCGTGAACAGAGGGTTCGGCAGCAGTTACACTGCCATTCAACATTTTCTTTACCTCCTCATTGGTAAGGTGGCCGGTTCGATCAAAATGGTTAATTAACAGGTTTAACTTTTCGTATAGCAATTCAATCTGAATTTCATCGCCAATAATCTTCAATTCATTGCCACGCGGCACAATTTTAAGACCCGGAAACTTGTTTCTGATCAATTCAAGATTGCTGTCGTTTATACCGTAAAAGTCAACAGCATTAGCCAATTCGATGGGAATAAAAACTTCTTTCAATTCTAAAATTCAGTTATTGATTAATACGATTTATTTAATGTTTTGGTTTAGGGTGCAAAGGTAATCCTCGGAGTTTTCTTCAGTTCTCTTTATCAAAAACAGAATGTTAAAAAGAAGTCGTTAAAAACCCGGCAAATAGGCCGCAAGCACTTACCGTCAAATAACTTTACGCCTTGAAATATTTTTTTTAAATGCCTGTAATAACACTTTCAAGCGATTGGGGCCTAAGCGATGGTTCTGCTGCCGTAATGAAAGCGAGAATACTGAGCAGAAATGACCGCATTTCAATAGTTGACATAAGCCATGATATACCACCATTTGACCAGGTAAAAGCTTCTTATATCATTTCAAGTGCATGGCATTATTTTCCAAAAGGCACGGTTCATCTTATTTGTTTCGGACTTCCGCTAAATGGTAAAATGCAGATGATTTCGCTTGAAAAGGATGGTCATTATTTTATTGGTTTTAACGATGGTTTGTTTGCCTTGATTTTTGATGCAGTTCCGTTTCCGGTTTATGAATTAGCCTCAGGGAATGATTTCGGAGCAATGATGCAGCTTATGGCAGCTACTGCAGTTGATATTGTTAACGGAATACCTATTGACCGAACCGGCAAAGCCTTGCCTGTGGCTGAAAAAAAGAATCAGTTCAAGCCGGTTTCTGAAGAGTATTTTATCAGGGGGAAAGTGATAATGATAGACCGTTATGAAAATGCAATAACAAACATAACCCGCGAGTTTTTCATCAATGCTGTTAAGGAAAATGATTTTGAAATTCTGCTAAGGCCGAAAGGCAACCATCGCATTGACCGGATTTCAGGCAGTTACAGTGAGGTTTCAGAAGGTGAAGCTCTCGCACGATTCAATGCCTCAGGCTTTTTGGAGATTGCCATCAATCGGGGTTATGCCTCTTCTTTCTTCGGCATAAATGAAGGCGATGGAATCCGTATCGAATTGAGAAAATAGTGTGTTCATAATTATTTCAACCTGAAAAGTTTACTGGTACTATATTTGTCAGGCATTGCGCAACACAAAATGAAACAAATGTTTAAAAAACTCAACATCATCCTGCTAATCACAGGACTATCAACCTTAGCATTCGGATTTATCTATCAAGGCCAAAAGCCCGGAACTAACATTGGCGACAAAGCCATAGAACTCGCATTCAGTACACCTGATGGAAAAACACTGGCGCTGTCATCATTGAAAGGGCAGATTGTGCTGCTCGACTTTTGGGCATCTTGGTGCGGCCCCTGCCGCTTTGAAAATCCGAACATTGTTGCTGCTTACAACAAATACAAAGATGCAAAATTTAAAAAAGCAAAAGGCTTTACCGTTTACAGTGTATCACTGGATCAAAACCGTGAAGCCTGGCTTAAAGCAATTGAAAAGGATAAACTGGTTTGGAGGAACCATGTAAGCGATTTAGGCGGATGGAATTCAAGACCGGCAGCCATCTATGGCGTCAATTCTATTCCGATGAGCTATCTGCTTGATGAAAATGGCGTAATCATAGCAAAGAATCTCAGAGGCCCTGCACTTGAAGCAGCGCTTGAAAGCCTTCTTGCCGAAAAAAAATAACCAGATAAACTTTTAAAAAAGGCCCCGCTCGTTCAAGCGGGGCTTTTTTATAACCTACTTTTGCCTGCCAAATTGACCCGAAAAATCCGTTGGCAAACAGTTTGAAACCCATCCCATTATCATGATTTTATAACGATTTATGAGCGAAACCATAGAAAAAGACCCTCTTTCTCCTGAAAATGAAATACCTGCCAATGAGCTTACGGCAGAGCCTGCTGACAAATTGGCTAAACTTGAAGAAGAACTTTCTATTGAAAAGGACAAGCACATTCGCCTGATTGCTGAGTTCGAAAACTTCAAAAAAAGAAATGCACGCGACCGGATTGAGCTACTGAATTATGCCAGTGAAGAAATAATTCTTGCTCTCTTACCGGTCATTGATGATTTTGAACGGGCATTAAAAGCAGAGCCTGATAACGAAGGCATGAAACTTATTCATCAAAAACTGCTTTCTACACTTCAGCAACGGGGATTAAAAGCGATGGATTCGGTTAACACGGATTTCAATCCGGATCTACATGATGCTTTATCTCAGGTCGATAATGGAAACGAAGGTTCAGGCAAAGTCATCGAAGAAGTAGAAAAAGGATATTACCTTTATGAAAAAGTAATTCGTCATGCAAAGGTTATTGTGGGTAAATAAGTTTTGAGAGAATGTCAAAAAGAGATTTCTATGAAGTTTTAGGAGTGAGCCGCAATGCCGGTGAGGCCGAAATTAAGAAGGCTTACCGGCAGATGGCATTGAAATATCATCCTGACAAAAACCCAGGCAATAAGGAAGCTGAAGATAAATTTAAAGAAGCTGCCGAAGCTTATGAAGTATTAAGCGATAAAGAGAAACGTCAGCGTTACGACCAGTTTGGACATAGCGGAATGGGAGGTTATGGCGGCAACGGTGGAGGCCACCATATGAATATGGAAGATATTTTCTCCAATTTCGGAGATATTTTCGGAGGACATAATCCTTTTGAAAGTTTCTTTGGTGGCGGGGGAGGAGCAAGGCAGGGAAGGCAACGGCAGACAAAACGGGGTTCCAACCTGAGAGTAAAAGTTAAACTTACACTTCAGGAAATAGCTCATGGCGCTGAGAAAAAAATTAAAGTAAACAAGCAGGTTAATTGTTCCTCTTGTTCAGGAACCGGTGCGCAGGATTCAGCCTCCTATCACAAATGTTCAACTTGCCACGGTACAGGGTATATTCGAAAAGTTACTAACACCATCCTCGGCCAGATGCAGACTACCAGTACCTGCCCAACCTGTCATGGGCAGGGAGAAACAATTGCCAATAAGTGCAAAGTTTGTCATGGCGAAGGAATACAGTTTGGCGAAGAAGTTATTTCCATTCAGATTCCACCCGGTGTAGCCGAAGGCATGCAGATGAGTATCAGCGGTAAAGGAAACTCAGCCGGACGTAATGGTGTTCCCGGTGATTTGATTGTAGTTATTGAAGAGATTGAAGATGCTGACTTGAAACGTGATGGCAATAATTTGTTGTTTGACCTTTATATAAGTATTCCTGATGCTGCTCTGGGAACCAGCGCAGAAGTACCCACTGTTGACGGCAAAGCCAAAATAAAAATTGAACCCGGAACGCAGGCCGGAAAAGTGCTTCGGTTAAAAGGGAAAGGTTTGCCTGATGTTAACTCTCATTTCAAAGGCGATTTGTTGGTAAACATCAATGTATGGACCCCGCAGAATCTTACTTCGGAAGAGAAAAAACTGATGGAAAAATTGCGCACCTCGCCAAATTTTAAACCCAATCCCGGCAAAAACGAAAAAAGTTTCTTTGAGAAGATGAAAGAGTATTTCCAGTAACGGAACTTTAATTTTGTTTAAGACCGGCCGGATCAATAACCCAAAATTTTCATCATGCTTTTGGCGCTTTGCTCTTTAGCAAATAGGCGGGTTGTGATTTCTCCGTTTTCATTTCGGTCAATCAGTACATGTTTCGGGGCAGGAATCAAACAATGCTGAATTCCGCCATATCCGCCTAAAGATTCCTGGTAGGCACCGGTATGAAAAAAACCAATGTAAAGCGGATCTTTTTCTTGGTCATAAGTTGGCAGGAAAACCCGGTTCTTCACTGACTCCATCGTGTAATAATCTTCACTGTCGCAAGTCATTCCGCCAAGATTCACCCGTTGGTATTCACGCTCCCAACCATTAACAGCAAGCAGAATAAACCGTTGTTTTATTCCCCATGTATCAGGCAAAGTGGTTATAAAAGAGCTGTCAATCATGTACCATATTTCCTTATCATTCTGAATCTTTTTATCTACCACCTGATAAAGAATAGCTCCGCTTTCGCCAACTGTAAAACTTCCGAATTCAGTAAATATGTTAGGTTCTTTAACTTTTCGCTGCTGACAGGATGTCTTGATTTGACGAATGATTTCATCAGCCATGTATTGATAGTCAAAATCAGAACTCAGTTTTGTACGGATAGGAAATCCTCCGCCAATATCCAATGAATCAAGCTCAGGGCAAATACGTTTCAAATCGCAATAAACATTAATGCATTTACTCAACTCACTCCAGTAATAAGCTGTATCACGTATTCCGGTATTGATAAAGAAGTGAAGCATCTTGAGTTCCACTTTCGGATTTTTCCGGATGCTGTTTTTATAGTAGTCAATGATGTCGCGTGTGCGGATGCCAAGCCTTGATGTATAAAATTCGAAATTCGGTTCTTCTTCACTGGCTATACGGATGCCGATTTTAAATTTTCTTGACCCCAATGCTTTTTCCAACTGTGGCAATTCATCCATGTTATCAAGTATGGGGATAACATTTTGGAAACCATTTTTTATCAGATCGGCAATGTTGTTAATATATGGCTGGCGTTTATAACCATTGCATAAAATAAATGTTTCCTCATTGATTTTTCGCTGTTGTGCTAATGACTTGATAATAGGTATATCATAAGCAGATGAAGTTTCGAGATGAACATCGTTTTTAAGCACCTCATCAAGTACAAAAGAGAAGTGTGAACTCTTGGTGCAGTAGCAGTAAGTATATTTGCCCTTGTAATCGGCTTTGGCCATTGCAACGTTGAAAATCCGATTGGCTTTCTGAATCTGAGAACTGATTTTAGGCAGGTAAGTAATCTTCAACGGAGTTCCGTATTGAGAAATAATATCCATCAGCGGAATACCATTGAAGTGCAGCAGGTTGTCAATTACTTCGAAATCCTCCTGCGGGAAATCGTAAGTCTGTTGAATAAGGTCAATGTATCGGTTTTTCATAGCAGTGATTAAGCCGGATGATTAAATGAGTGCGAATGTAAGTATCATGGATTAACAAAAAAGAAAACATGTAAAGGAGTTAATATGGCTAAAATCAGGTTTATTGAAGTGAAGTCGGAAATTGGGGCAGGTACTCGTGGTGCAAGCCTCGGAATAGATGCTCTTAAAATAGCAGCATTGGATTATGGAAGTTCCCTTTTCCATAAAATTGAATCAACGGAAGTGAAGAATGAAAACAGTCTATTATTCGAGCAGGCAGGAAGCCCTTATGCGAAGAGGATAAAAGGATTGAATACTATTTGCGAAAGAGTGGCTAAGGAAGTGAGTGATTCGTTAAAGCGTAAAGAATTCCCAATTGTTCTTGCAGGTGATCACAGTACAGCCTATGGAACTATTTCCGGAATCAGAATGGCCAGTTCAAAGTATAAACTTGGAGTCATTTGGATTGATGCCCATGCTGACCTGCATTCCCCTTTTACAACGCCCACAGGCAACATGCACGGAATGCCTATTGCTGCTGCCCTGGCCGAAGACAATTATGCCAACCGCCTTAACAAACCTGATAAGGAAACCATAGACTGGTGGATCCGCTTTAAAAAGATTGGCAATATTTCTCCGAAGATTTCTTACCGCGATTTGGTTTATATCGGATTAAGAGATGTTGAGCCGGAAGAAACCTACCTGCTTAAAAAGCATAAAGTAAAAGTGTTTACCACGGCAGAAGTAAAGCGTAACGGAGTAGAAAAAATAGCCCGCGATGCACTGGCATATCTTGCTCACTGTAATGCCATTTACATTTCTTTTGATGTTGACAGCATGGATTCTTCCATTTCAAAAGGAACAGGAACCCCGGTACGAAACGGAATTACCGAGAAAGAAGCCGGCAGCTTATGTGTGAGGTTAGTGCAGAATGACAAGGTGATTTGTTTCGAAATTGCTGAAGTGAATCCGACACTCGATAAAGAAAACCTGATGGCCGAAAATACTTTTGAGATCCTTCAGAGGGTGGTCAGTCAGATTTATTTTTAGGAAGAAAGATAATATAAAATGCAATTTGAAACAGACATTTTTAATGTTGCTTTTGAGGCAGTGCAAAAACTGTTCAATGTAAAGGTTGATACGGAGCGGATTCAGCTCCAGAGAACAAAAGCCGAATTTGAAGGGGATATTACACTAGTTGTGTTTTCGCTAACCAAAATTTCAAAAAAATCACCGGAAGAAACCGGAAGTCTCCTTGGCCATTACCTCCTTAATCACTCAGAAATCATTCAATCATTTAACACGGTAAAGGGCTTTCTGAATCTGGTTATAAAAGACGAAGCATGGCTGCATCAACTTAAAAAAGCGCAGCAGCATGCCCATTTTGGATTTGCCGTTTCGAAAAAACCCGGAACCGTAGTGGTTGAGTATTCATCGCCCAACACCAACAAACCGTTACACCTTGGCCATATCCGTAATAACTTGCTAGGCTGGAGCGTAGCTGAAATTCTGAAAGCCGATGGCAATGAAGTAAAAAAAGTTAATCTGGTAAATGACCGCGGCATTCACATCTGTAAAAGCATGTTAGCATGGTTGAAGAGTGGCAATGGTGAAACTCCGCAATCAACAGGGTTGAAAGGCGATCATCTTGTTGGAAAATACTATGTGGAGTTTGACAGAATGCTCAGGGAAGAGAAACAGCTACTGATGGAACAGGGATTGAGTGAAGACGAAGCAGAAAAAAAGTCAACCTTGATGGAAGAGGCACGTGAAATGCTTCGCCAATGGGAAAATGGGGATAAAGACATTATCAGCCTCTGGAAAACCATGAACGGATGGGTTTATGAAGGTTTTGATGTTACTTACAGAAACCTGGGTGTTGATTTTGATAAAATTTATTATGAATCAGAAACCTATTTGCTTGGAAAAAAAATTGTGGAGGAAGGAATAAAGAAAAAGGTCTTTCAGAAAAAACCGGATGGCTCGGTCAGGATTGATCTGACGGAGGATGGATTGGATGAAAAGGTTGTGCTTCGCAGCGATGGCACGGCTGTTTACATAACGCAGGATATCGGCACTGCCAGATTGCGGTTTGATGATTACCGATTTTCAAAAATGATTTATGTAGTTGGCAATGAACAGGATTACCACTTCAAGGTTTTGAAATTAATTACTAAGAAGTTGGGCTATGATTGGAGCGATGCTATTTATCACCTGAGTTATGGCATGATTGATCTGCCATCCGGTAAAATGAAATCACGTGAAGGAACAGTAGTAGATGCCGATGAATTGCTGAATGACCTGTTTGCCGAATCGGAAAGGATAACTAAAGAACTTGGTAAGATTGATGATTTCGGTTCGGAAGAAGCAAAACAACTTTACCGCAGCATAGGATTAGGGGCATTGAAGTATTTCCTGCTGCGAGTTGACCCGGAAAAGAGAATGTTGTTCAATCCTGCTGAAAGTATTGACTTTAATGGCGACACCGGCCCGTTTATTCAGTACACCTTTGCGCGCATTCAATCTGTACTTCGGAAAGCGAGAATGACAGAGGCACTGTGTGAATATGAAAACAGACAGTTCAGCAATCAACATGTAATCAATAAAGAAGAGCGCGAATTGATTATCCACCTGCTTCAGTTTCCTTATGTAGTGCATGAGGCAGCAGAGAAATTAAGCCCGGCACTGATTGCCCATTATGCATTTTCAACAGCCCGGTTGTTTAATCATTTTTATCATCATCATTCAATTGCTGATATTGAAAATTCAGATACGTCCGCATTCAGATTAAAACTTACTGCCTTTACGGGAAAAGTTATCCGTTCAGCATTGCAGATGATGGGTATTCATGCACCGGAAAGAATGTAATCCGTAATGCATCCGGATTATTTTTTTGCATTCACTGCATCAATAATTTCTTTGGTGATGTTGAGCGAATCATTTGCCAATAAAATTCCGCTTCCCTTCTGGTAGCCGAGTATAAAATGATAACCACGGGTTTTATTGTATTCTTTAAGAACCTCCGAAAGGTCCTTGTAAATGCTGTTCATGATTTTATCTTCCTCTTCACCCAATTCATCCAGTAGTGATTGCCTCATCTTTCCGAAATCCTGTTGTTTTCGGTAAAGGCGCTCTTCTTCCTTTTGTCTTTGCTCATCTGTCATGTTTGGCGCTTTATCCTGATATGCTTTTATTTCATTCTCCAAACTTTTCATTTTACCGCTCATCATTTTATCTAAACTGTCATGCTTTTTCTCAAAGTCCTTTTTCAATTGATCATAATAAGGATATTGTTCGAGAAGTGAATCAGTACTTAGGTAAACAATAGCCGGAGGCGAACCGGAGGATGGGATAGAAGGCATCCCGGCAGGATTTTTACAGTCTTTTTTACATTCGTAAAGCTGGTAAGTCAGAAAACTTACAGCTGCAATAAGCAGGGCATTGATAAGGAGTTGAATTCTGTTCATTTTGTTAAAGGTGGCCGAAAATACCAAACAATACAGCAATTATTTTTTAATCTGTTTGAAAGAAGCCTTGCCGTTTACATAGCTTTGCTCATTCAAATAAAATTGAATTGAATGAAAAAGTTGTTACTACTGGCTGCAACCATTGGCTTTTTTGGCGCATGTAAGAAGAAAGACGAAGTAGTTTGCATTGCTGATAACGGGGGCGACCGAATTCTTACCCTAAAGCTATTGAAAGAAGGTAATCCCTACTTCAGTACTGCTATGGCTAAGGCGAAGGCTTATGTAGCTTTCGAGCAGTTTGACGTCTCCGGCTTTAACGATTCCAGTTTCGATCTGGTTAAAGTTGCTGATGAAAATGACGATTTCATCCGCTTTAATAATCTCACCTGCGGTATTTATTTTTGTAAAGCCAGAGTAATTGATCCGATCACGGGAATAAGCTATTCCGGCTCGCGCATCATTACCATTGATGCAGATTTGCCTGCAGCCGATGCAGTGATTGATATGACTCTTCAGTAGAAGATAAATGGCTTTAGTAAGATACACTGTAAGAATTTTTTAAAACAGAAGCAGATTGAAATAACCTGCAGTTCAATCATCTCGTTTCAATACCCAAATGAAACAGATGAAAAATTATTTGCTCCCATTCGCAGTAGTTGCCTTTCTCAGCAGTTGCGCTAAGAAAGATGAAGTTACTTGCTATTCCAGTAAACAAGGCGATCTTATGGTTAAAGTTATTCCGATGATAAACGGAGGCGATGTTTATTCCAGTGAATCTAATCCTGTAAAGGTGATGATTGGATATGATATCACAGAGTCAAAAGGAGATAATCCTGACAGCTACGATCGCATTATAAAAGCCAGAAATAATGAAAACTGGATTTCATGCAATAATATGAGCTGCGGAATTTTTTACTTCAGGGTAGTAAGAACAGAAACTTCTACCGGAAAAACATATTCCGGGGGTATGTCTTTAGTTACAGAACAGGATACCGGACAGATAGATCTTAAAATAGAGCTGAGCGCAAATTAAGTTTGTTGGTCTGGTACAAAAAGCAGGGCCGCTTGTGCGGCCTTTTCTTATTTCAGTGTTCGCCTGTTAAATAAAATATATCCAAAATTGAATATAACACTTACCGGCTTTACTCTTCCCTGGTAATAACTCACCTGTAAACTTGCAGGCCCGATAGGGTTTTGAAATACAAGGGCTGAGGTTCCAATAAAATATCTTTTGTTCAATGCTTCGCCATAGCGTGCCCTTCCGAGTCTATTCTCCACAATTTCTTGTACGGGTTGAAATGCATACCCTTCGGCACGCAACTGAAGATTACTGAACAATTGAAAAACCGATTTTATTCCAATTCCAACAAAACTGTGAGCTCTGTACTGCGGAAGAAAGAGGGTTGATGATTCGGGTGTCGGCTCAAACTGTGGAACTGATAAAATGGTGGATTGGTATGTATCAAAAAAAGGCTGACTTGACAGAAAAAGATCACCATAAACACCAAATTTCCATCTTCCGAATGAGGTGAAGTAATTATCGTATATCATTCTTGTTTGAAACCAGCGCTTGGTGCTGCTTGAGGAATCAGCTGATAGTGCCAGCGAACCGGGATAAAAATTAAGCTTGCCTGTAACCAATCTTCCTATGATTGAAAAATAAGCTCCTGAAGAAGCGAATTGTTTTTTATCAAGTGTTGATCGTTCGTACTCAATAGACGGGCTAAAAGCCGTAAGCTTACTCCGGTCTGCAGTGTCTGTTTTTGAAAACGCCTGTGTTTGATAGTAAGAGTAATCATTGATGAAATACGAGGCAGAAGCAATTAACTTACCACGGCTGCGTACCGGAATTCCAGTATTAAATGCTGTATTCGTTTCGGTTAATATCAGGTAAGAAGGTTTAACATCTTCAAAAAAAGTGGAACTGCTGTTGAAATAGTCAAATTGACTGCGGCTGAACAGCGGTTCAACATAAAAGTTGAAGGTTCCCGGTATGTCCATTCGCAATTTTGCAAGGCCAGAGTTATAAAGCTTTCCGTAATAACTGTTGGCAAACAGTTTTAAAGATTGTCTTCCAAGTAAATTATACTGAAGGTTTAAAAACGCAGTATTGATTGGTTTTGAAGAAAAATTGCCTCCGATGTTCATCAATAAATCCTTTTCTCGTTTGGCATATATATGCAAATCGTAATATCCGGAAATGGAATCAAAAACCAACTGAGGGAAAATGTAAAGGAACTGTTCGTCCTGTACCAGCCTGAAAAATTTCTTTTTAAGATCACGAACAGAGATGCAGTCGTTGGTAGGATTGAGCACTTTTTGCAGATACAATTTCTGCGATGGCCGCAAGCCATAAGCATGTATTCTGTCAACTTCAATTGCATTTTGACCTTTTAGGAATTCATCACGCTTCATTTTCATTTCTTGCACTGACACTCTTCTTTCTATCCTGGATTTAATTTCAGGCATAAGCTTCATGACAGCAGCATAACCGCTGTCAATGGCAGCTTGGGCGTTTTCAAAAGCAAATACACTGATGTTGTTGATGTGAGGCTCAATTAAAAGATCCTGTTTGCGCAGCAATTTTGAATCTTCCATAGCAACAAGAATGTTCTTAACCTGTGAGAGAACATTGTCATCCGATGGAATTTCGGGATCACCGGCCGCATTAACAGCAATGATGATATCAGGATTAAAATCATTGAGCATCACATCAATCGGGAAATTGTTATAAATACCTCCGTCAAAAAGAATTTGATTATTGATAGTAAGCGGAGGCAGGTAAAGAGGGAATGCCATGGAAGCACGGACCGCAAAACCAAGATCGCCTTCTTTATAAATAATTTGCTTTTTTGATTTAATGTCAGAGGCCACACACCGGAAAGGGATCATGAACCTGTCAAAATTGTAGCCGGCTTTTGCGCTGGCCTGCGCAGTGCTTTCAAGAAGCGTAAAATCAGCAGGAGCAGAGTTGATGGCGCTTCGGGGCAGTTTGGCGCGTAAAACCGAATCAATCCCAAACTTGATAGTAAACCACGAGGGGTCTTTTTCTTTTGAAAGAAAAAAGAACAAATCTTCTTCACTGATGATTCCTTTGCCGTATCGGATAAATTCTTCGTTGGTAAAAATTTTTTCAATCTCTGAAGGGGAGCGACCTATTACATAAGAGCTGCCGACCAAAGCGCCAGCCGATGTTCCGGTAATATAATCTACCGGGATGCCGTTTTCTTCCAGTGCTTTTAATACTCCGATATGTGCAAAACCACGCACTCCGCCTCCGCTCAAAACCACTCCTACGCTTTGTGCAAAGAAAACCAATGGCATTCCACATAAAAATGCAGCTAGAAAAATGGAAATTCTCATAAAGATTCAGGAATCAACTCTGCGGGTCAAAACTACTCATTATGCCTATTCTTGTCCGCAATTTTAGAAAGTAATCAGGTGCTTTGGCAAGCCTTGAACCATACCATGAGAAAAATGTACCGTCAACCAATATCACTTTAGCCCTGGGAAGGATATTTTTGAGTTTCGTAACATGTTTCTCGTTAAAAGGAAAAGGCTCTGAAGAGAGAAGAACTATCTCAGCACCCGATTCTTTTATTTGTTGTTCCGTAAGTTCAGGGTAACGGGTGAAATGACAGAAAGCATTTTTGAATCCTGCTGATTGCATAATATGATGTATGAAAGTATCTCCTCCTGTGCTCATGTATGGATTTTGCCATAGTAAATACAATGCTTTTTTTTCAGGTATTCCTGAAATTATTTTTCTTAATCTTTCAAACCGATTACGGATAGAAAAAATTAATTCATGACTTTGCTTCTCCCTTCCGGTTAGTAAACCGGTATGTTGTATCATTTCTATGGCGTCAGTCAGATTTTTTACATCCGAAGTATAAACCGGAAATTTTTCTCTCAGTTTTTCAACATCTTCTTTTGTATTTTCTTCTTTATTGGCAAGAATCAAATCGGGTTGAAGGTTTTCAATCATGTCATGCTTAATCTTTTTTGTTCCTCCAATTCTGGTTTTGCAATACTTCCAATGACCGGGATGTATGCAGAACCGGGTAATGCCTTTAACCTCGTTATCTAATTCAAGTTCAGACAAAAGTTCAGTAATGGACGGAACTAATGACACAATTCTGAGTGCCGGCTCCTTAAGCGCCAGATGAACACTGGTTTGATCAGTAATCTCAACCATCAGGCAATATTAAATGCTTGATGTCATTTGATTAAAATCATGAGCAAACATGGTAGCGGTCATGAGTTATTTTAAAATTCAGGTATAATTTTGAATCGCAAAACTTAAAAACCAACAGCCATGTCAATCTTAACGAAAAGCCCGGTAAGGTCGTTAAGGCCGGGGGGATATCAAAATATCTTCGACCGAATGTTTCGTGATGGTTTTCGTGATTATTTTTCAAATGATTTTCAGGAAACTATTCCTGCCGTAAACATCAGCGAGGAGAAAGACCGTTTCTTAATAGAAATGGCCGCTCCGGGTTTAAAAAAAGAAGATTTTAAAGTAAGTGTTGAGGGTGATGTAATGACCATTGCTTCGGAAAAAGAGGAAGAAAAGAAAGAGGAAGGAAAAAATTTCACTCGCAGAGAGTACAATTACAGTTCATTCTCCCGCTCATTTACCTTGCCTGAAACAGCAAACATTGGCAACATAGAAGCAAAGTATGCTGATGGCTTATTGAAACTGACGATTCCCAAGAAGGAAATCGCTCAAACAGCGCAGACGAAACAAATTGCAGTTTCGTAATGCTTGATTTATTGGTTATGCCGGCTTGCTCATAAGCAGGCCGGTTTTGTTTTAATTTTGGCAACGATTTATGAATAGTCTTTTTAATCCCGAATCGGTTGCACTGCTTTTTGCACGTACATTGCTTGCCGTACTTTTTATTTTTCAGGGATATGATAAGCTTTTCAGAATCGGACCTGAAGAAGTGGCTAAATCGCTTTATCCTTCCTTTCAGAAATTCGGTATTTCCCGAAGCCTCTTTCAAACGGGTATTTGGTTAAATGCATTTATTGAATTTGCCTGCGGTTTATTTCTGCTGATGGGTCTGCTTAAATATGTATCTTTAAGTTTACTCGGATTAAACATGCTGCTGGTTTCCGCAGCAATGTCGCTGGTAAATCCTGTTTGGGATATGAAACTGATATTCCCTCGGTTTCTACTTCTGCTTTTTATCCTTCTTTTTCCTGATGAGTACGATGTGCTCAGTTTGTCTTACTTTCTGAAATCGCTGTAGTCTTGAAAATTATACTCATTTCACTGCTGGCTCTGTTTTGTGAAGTGATAGGAACAGTAGGCGGCTTCGGGTCATCTGTTTTTTTTGTTCCGCTGGCAGGATTGATTTACGATTTACATGTGGTGCTTGGATTAACTGCGCTGTTTCATGTTTCAGGCAATCTTGCCAAAATCATTTTGTTCAGAAAATACATTGACTGGAAAGTTTCCTTACTGTTCGGAATACCCGGTATTTTTGCGGTGGCCATCGGAGCAATTCTGGTTTCATCATTTGATATTGTTTTTGGAGAATTTTTTTTAGCGGCTTTTCTTTTACTGTTCAGTGTTTTCTTTTTTTTTAACCGCGAATGGAAAGCACCAGAGGGAAATGCGTATGCTGTTGCCGGTGGTGGCATGGCAGGATTTTTTGCAGGGCTAATCGGTACAGGAGGTGCTGTCAGGGGCGCTGCCATGACCGCATTCAACCTGCCGAAAAATATCTTTGTTGCTACTTCAGCGACTATTGACATGGGAGTGGATATGACCCGTTCAGTGATTTATGTGAAAAACGATTTTTTGAATACCGGTCATCTTCCTATTATTCCTTTATTGATGGTTGTTTCTTTTGTTGGTTCATGGATAGGGAAGCAGGTTCTTGACGGTATTTCGCAAGAGTCATTTAAAAAGTTCGTACTCTTTCTTATTTTTATAACCGGCATTATCACCCTTATTAAAGCAATGAATTTACCGGTACATGGCTAAAAATAAAAATTCACCCTTAAGGCAAAAAATCGGGGCATTACGTCTTGTTCTGATTTTGGGCGTTTTTGTGCTGTTGGTGAAGTTTACGGCTTATGCGTTTACCGGAAGCAATGCTATTTTATCTGATGCACTCGAATCGCTCATCAACATAGCTGCCAGCGGCTTTGCTCTATTCAGTGTAATTTATGCTTCACGTTTAAAGGATAGCAATCATCCATACGGGCATGGCAAAATGGAAACTGTAGCAGTAGGTTTTGAAGGAGCCATGATATTGCTAACCGGTATTTTCATCATTATCAAATCCATTATCAGCCTTGCAACAGGCAGTATGATACGTGAGGTGGATTTAGGTATTTTCATCACTGCATTTTCTGCTATTTTGTTAGCCGGTATGAGTATTATGTTGAAAAGGAAAGGGGAGAAACTAAGGAGCGATGTGCTGCTTGCTGACGGTAAACATTTGCAAACAGATGTGTTAACCAGTCTTGCCCTCATTGCTGGTCTCGTGTTATTTAAGCTTACAGGTTATGCATGGATTGATAGTACATTGGCTTTAGCACTGGCTTTACATATCATTTTCAGCGGATATAGTTTGTTACGTAAGTCGCTGGATGACTTAATGGACAAAGCAGATCCCGAATTGATTGAAAGAATAGCTTCAGCACTTGAGAAGGAAAGAAACAGCCGTTGGATTGATATGCATCACCTGAAAGTTCAGAAATATGGTTCAAGTTTACACGTAGATTGTCATGTTACAATGCCGTTTTACCTTACTTTGGAAGAAGTTCATGATGAAATTAAAAATCTTGAAAAGACATTTAACATGCACTTTAGGCATAGAGTTGAAATTTCCGTTCATACGGATCCGTGCATGCAGAAGTCTTGTGCGTTGTGTCATGTTGCTGATTGTTCTTTCAGGCTTGAAGAGTTTTCAAAACATATTACTTGGAATCCGTCAAACCTTGTTGCAAACAGAAAACATTCTATACATGCTAATGCTGATAATACTTAAATCAAACAATTATGAAAACCATCCTTTGCCCCGTTGATTTCTCGCGCAATTCGCGCGATGCTTATGTGTATGCCCTTGAGTTGGCCAGAATTTTCAATGCCAGGATTATTCTGCTGCATTGTTATGAAACTCCGGTAATTTTTACCGAGTTACCACTGGGAGCTGTTCCGGTTAATGCTAAAGAACTTTTTGATAATGCTCAGAAACGGCTTAAAAAATTTGTTGCAGGAGTAAAGATTGCGTCATCAAAAATTGTTCAGACAGAAATGGTCATTATGCAGGGGCTTGCTTCTGCCCGTACAATTGAAACAGCACTTGAGAAAAAATCTGATTGGATTATAATGGGCGCAACAGGAACTTCAGGAGTTGCAAGATTGCTTATGGGCAGCAATGCTTTAAGAGTTCTGAGAAATGCGCCTTGTCCTGTTATGACAATTCCGAAGGGATCGAAATTTAAGACAATTAAAAAAATTGTTTATGCCACAGATCTGCAGGAAGATAACCTGAATGCAGCCAACACACTGGTTCCGCTTGCGAAAAAGTTTGGAAGTGAAATTTTGTTTCTGAATATTGATAATCGTTTGCTGATGAATAATGAAAAGGATTATCAGAAAATGAAAAAGAAAATCTCATCAGCCGTTAAGTATTCCAAAGTTTCAGGTTATGTAAGCACTCAGTTAAATGTGGTAAACGGAATTCAGGATTTTGTGAAGCAAACTAAACCTGCCTGTCTGGCAATGTATTCAAGGCATCACGGATTGTTCGGAAAAATTACCGGAGCCAGTGTTACAGCAAAGACTGCATTGAAAATTAAACTTCCTTTAATTGCTTTGCCTGAGGGACATTGAGCAATCTCTTTCCGGATTAATATTGTGCTGATTCAGTTTGTTTTTTTGTTTTAGTTTTTTAATGCTGCATTAAATTTTCAGGCTCTTAACCATTAAAACTTGCCTGAAAGCAATAGAACAACCGGGTTGAATTCTGCTTATCCCGTTCAATTCTGTTAATGTACTGGCAGTTATTGTGTTACCTTAAGATTTTATTTGTTTAAAGATTTGCTTTGCATTTTATTTTTCGCATACTTTTGATGCATTAATAAATGAGTTCAACCGAACTCTGACTTTAAACCCTTAAATCATAATAAAATGAGTAAAATTTCATTATTCAAGTGCTTAGTAATTTTAAGCACCAGCTTAGTATTAATCACCAATTTGTCTTTCAGTCAAAATCTTTCTATTAAAGATTTTCTTTTGTTTTCGGGCAATGGTGGGTCGGGATCAACAGCCCCTGCTTCACCGGGATATGGTGTGTTTATGTGCTCTTCTACGAATCTTCAGAATGGCTCTGTCGGAAGTTATGCTATTGTAAAAAGCTTAGGCACGGCAACCATTTCTTCAAACATTCATAGTAACGGAAAAGTAATACTAGCCAACAGTAATTCAGTAAACGGTCAGATTACAGCAGCCAATACTTCCAATCTTACAGGCACCATTTTTTCGGCAGGAACGAATCAAACCTTATCAGGTTCCATTAAAGTTAAAGGCAACATAGTAATAGGAGGCGGCACGGTAGCAGGACCTGTCATCACCTCAGGAACATATTCTGGTCCTGTTCCTTCCAATGGGGTTACCTATTCCACCCCTTCTTTGCCTGTTCTTCCTGCTTTACCAACACCTGCAGTATTTCCGGCTGCCGGTACTGGAACCATATCCAATAATACTACTATTACCCCCGGAAGTTATGGAACCGTTAGTCTTGGTAGTAGTAAAACACTCACATTTAATGGTCCGGGTGTTTATGTTTTTAAAGCAATTTGCAACAGCGGTAATGTAAATTTTGTTTACAATTTTCAGAATCAGCCAACGGGGGTATTTAAAGTTTATGTTCATGGTGATGCACTCATGGGTAAGCTGAATGCATCAATGATAAATGGCGGAAGTGAAACCCGTATTTATTACGAAGTGCAGGGCAGTGGTTCAACATCATCTAATGGCAAAAGTTCATTTACTATTTTGAATGGCTCATCAGGCGGAAGCGGCAGTGTTAAATTCCTGGGAACCATATATGCTACCAAAGCGGCCATTAATATCGGATCGGGAACTGGTTCCAGTTTGTTAAAAGGAGCATTTTTCAGCAGAACCCAGGTTTATATCAATTCAGGAGCTACGCTTCAGTATTTTCCGTTTAATGAGTGCACACCGCCATCAGCCAATGCAGGAAACAATGTGAGCTTTTGTTCAGGTGGAACAGCACAACTTGGGGTTGCTCCCGTTTCAGGAAATACCTACAGTTGGTCGCCTGCCACCGGCTTAAGTGATGCTAACATTGCTAACCCTACAGTTACACTGAATACATCGGGCACTTTCATCTACACCGTTACTGTTACTTCAGGTAATTGCACGGCCACTTCTTCGGTAACCGTAACGGTTCATTCATTACCTACGGTAAATGCCGGCCCCGATTTACAAATGGATTGCTCTACGCCTACCGTTCAGTTAAATGGATCAAGCATACCATCAACCGGAGTAACTTATTCATGGTTTCCTTCTAATGGCGGAAACATATTCTCCGGAGCCGGAACAGCCACACCTACTGTTAATCAATTTGGCACATTTACATTGACCGTTACCGTAAATTCAACAGGCTGTTCGGCAAGCGATACTGCAGAAGTGACTTTCGATCCATGTATTTTTCCGGGATATCCCCCTCCGGATGGTGGTAAATCTGATAAAATAATCGGGGCAGAGTTAACATCGCTTTATTTCAATTATCAGGGTTCAAATCCCAACGAAGATGTTTTCAGAATTGATAACGGGTTAGTGTTCGTTGAAATCATCTATAATGAAGGGTTTTATCAGCAACTGTTGGGTATCATTACAAGCCCCCCTTTTAACTGTACTGTATTTATTGATAATGGAACCGGAAACAGAATTATAACTACGCAGATTGATATTAACCAGCTTCAGAATCTGAATAATCTGAACCTGACTACCGGTATCAATTTAATCAATTATGTAAGGCCTGTATTTCCTCCGCTGGTTGCATCCGGGGTTGCAAATTCGCAGGGAGATGCTGCACAGAAATCGGATATAGCAAGAAACGGCTTTAAAGTATATGGAGAAGGTACTAAAGCAGGAGTACTTTCCAATAGTTTTAACACCATTATCGGAAATCCGGCACAGACCAATGTTGTAAATGGCGATTTGCCGGGTATCGGCAATCCGAATGGAAATAATACACCTGTCCATGTTCTGCAGGATTATCCTTATGGAATTCAAAACGATGAAGGTCGTGCCATGCTTCAGATAATTCATGACGTAGCGCCAAAAGCCGAACTGGCCTTTCGCACCGGTTTTATCAGTGCGGGAAATATGGCCCAGGGAATCCGCGAATTGCAACAGGCCGGTTGCAGTATCATTTGTGATGATGTAACCTACATTACCGAACCTTTTTTTACTGATGGAATGATTGCCAAAGCAGTAGAGGATGTTGTTGCATTAGGCTCTGCTTACTTTACTTCAGCCGGTAATTTTGGAGACAAATCATACACCGGAGTTTACAACCCTACTGCAGCACCCGGCAGCATTATCGGTACTGCTCATGATTTTGGCGGTGGAGACCGTTTTCAAAATGTTTCGCTTACCCCGGGAAGCTATCTGTTAGTATTGCAATGGCAAGACGATTTTTACAGCATAGAAGCTCAGCCTGTTGGAACGGCCAATGACCTGGATATTTATCTTACCTATGATAACGGCATTACCTTATTCGGTTTTAACCGTTACAACATTGGAGGAGATCCGTTTGAAGTATTACCTTTTACGGTAACTCAAAATACATCTACCAATATCCTCATTACCCGCGAATCGGGAACCGGTACAAATGTTCAATTTAAATATGTGGTCTTCCGGGTTCCCGCCAACGGTTTTGTGATAAATGAATTCAATCAAGGTAATTCAACAATTGTAGGACAGGCTAATGCTTCAGGAGCTATTACTACCGGGGCTGTCAGATATTCCAATACACCAGCATACGGAGTTTCCCCTCCTGTTAGTGAATCATTTTCATCCCTTGGAGGTACAATGACAAATGGTGTGGTAAGACCCAAACCTGATTTATGCGGACCCAATGGAGTTAACACTACCGTTGACCTTGGCGGGCCCAATATTGATGGGGATGCGTTTCCCAATTTTTTCGGAACCTCTGCTGCTGCACCTCATGTTGCCGGTATTGGAGCTTTATTGCAAAGTGCAAAACAGAAATTTTATTCCGATGGACTTTCACCGGCACAAATAAAATCTATTCTGAATTCTACCTCCGTTGAAATGTACACTCCCGGGTTTGATGTACTCTCCGGAAACGGATTAGCCGATGCCGATGCGGCCTTGCGTACTATGGCTGCACCAACCCCTGTTTTGATTTCTTTGGATGTTCCTCCGGGGATAACTCCGGGTACCGTGCCTTTCACCTTAACCGTTACTGCTGATTTCATCACTACCCAATCAAGAATTATTTTCAGGGAAGATACCTTGCCAACTACATTTATTGACGGGAACCATTTGTCGGCTTTAATTTCATCGTTTACAGGTAATCCTCCCATAAGAGTATGCACTCCTTCCATTACTCCCGGTGGCGATGATGGCGGATGTTCCAATGTGCTTTACTTCTTCTCGCCCATAAAGAAAGAGGTAGTTATTACGGCAGATAATAAAACAAAAAAATTCGGTGAAAAACTTCCTGTCTTTACTGCAACCGTAACTGTTGACGGAGTTGATTTTGCTGCCGCAGGCTTTACACTTGCACAGTTAGGTTTGGTGCCGATGGGTTTTAACACCCCGGCTACCAGTTCAAGCAATGCAGGTATCTATTTTATACAGCCAACCATGTTACCTCCCGATATCGGGCAAACCGAATTATTCAATTACACATTGATAAACGGATTGCTGACTATAGAAAAAATGCCGTTGGTTATTAAACCGCAGAATGCAACATTTACCTATGGCGATAAAATGGAAGGTATTCAATATGATTATATCTATGATGATAGTAACATTGAAATTGCTGATCAGCCTGCATATCTTTCTTCATTACAATCAGCCTATGAAAATGATATTGCCAATGAAATAGCAATGGTTGATGCACGGGTTCTTGTCAATGGCAGAGCGCTTGTAAATTCTGATCTTGCCAACATGGCCGCTCTTACCAGCGCCAGAGCATTGGTCAATGCACGTGTACTTGTCAATGCACGTGTACTTGTGAATGGCAATTATCAGATAGGTGAGGCGGAATTGGTAGATGTTGCAGTTGCTTCTGTTTTTAATTATGAAGACAATCCCAGCGAGGCACCTTTGGTAAGTGCCCGTGTGCTGGTAAATGCACGAGCATTGGTAAATGCACGGGCATTAGTTAACGGAAATGCCATAGTTAACGGTCGTGTTCTTGTAAACGGCAGCCCAATTGTGAATAGCTCAACAACTGAAGGATCAAGTAATGATAATGTCATTGTCATTATTGATGAAGAGGATGCTAATGCGCCTCCGGGCGATGTATTGTCATCTTTCCTTCCGATTAATATGGTTACCGGTACTACAGTGGGTACATGGGCTATTGTTCCGGCAGCATTTATGTCAAACAACTTCGACATTTCATACGAACTTGGAGATTTAACCATTCTGCCTGCACAGCTAACTGTTACTGCCAATAATCTTACAATTACGGAAGGACAATCACTTGCCTTTACTTCTAATATAACCGGGTACTGGTACGATGATGATGCTTCTATTATTGAAAGCGGCCCATCATACTTCATCTATGATAACATGAATAATCTTGTTACCGGCAACCCGGGACCAGGCACTTATTCTATCGTTCCGGGTAATCTGGTTCTTAATTCTCCTGCTAATTACACTGTAAATTATTTAAGCGGAACTCTTACGGTACTTCCTTCTGCATCATGTACCCTTACTGAACCAAGTCTGCTTCCGGTTTGTGGTTTAGGTAATAATACCCTTACCGCATCAGTAAGCGGTAATGCAGCAAGTTACAGTTGGAGTGTAACAGGAACCGGCTGGCAGATTACTTCAGGGCAGGGAACTTCTTCCATTACTTACAAAGCCGGAAACAGCGGCACAACCGGTACATTTACTTTAGTTGTAGGTACAGGTCCCAACAGCACCTGTACGGTTTCCTTCGGTAACCGTTGCGAAGAATACTGTGCCTACTCGCAGGGTTTCTGGGGAAATCCCGGTTCTTCTTCTTGTGGAATGGGAACAAGCTGCAGCCTGTTGCCAACCTTGCTAACGACCCCTCTGGTTACGGGTGCAGGTACTCGAACAATAACTTTTGGAACTACTGAATCATCCTGCCTTCAATCAAAACTTCCGGCCGGAGGTACTGTGGCGGCATTGCCATCTGGAAATAAAACATGTGCTCAGGCAACCGGTACTTCCTATCTTCAGAACGGTAAGTTCAAGAATAACTTATTGGGCCAAACCATAGCCTTATCATTAGCCATCCGGTTAAATCCATCATTAGGTAATGTGAGAATAACCGGCACTTACATTACAACTTATGCTGCCTCCTCCTGTGTAAATGGTACAGCAGTAACCGGTACCAAACAAGTTAAAAACATTCCTTCGGCTGTGGTTAATTATCTCGGTGTAAATAATCGTATCACTGATCTGCTCAACCTGGCCAATGCTGCTCTGGGATGCACCTACAGCGGAAGCAGTCCTACGTTGTCTCAAATCAATACTGCGGTTTGTAACATCATTGCAGCGTTTGAGCAATGCCGAATTTTTGTCGGTTTTTCTAACAGTTCATCCGGCTTAAGGCTTATAGAGAATGAACCTGAGGAGTTAACAAACAATATGCTTCATCTATCCGTTCATCCTAATCCATCTGACGAGTATGCTGTTTTAACATTCCCTACGGAGTTTTCCGGCCAAACAGAAATTGCATTGTTTGATTTACAAGGAAGAAGAATTGCCGGTCTGTTTTACGGTGAATGGCCGGGTTATGAATCAGTAGAACTTAATACTTCAGAACTCACACCGGGTATTTATCTGATAAAGCTCAGCAATAATGGCGAATCGGTAACGGCAAGGTTGGTAGTCGTTAGATAAATCAACAGTGAAATATATTTCAGGGAGCAGAGGCTCCCTTTTTTTTTCTGAAATAGAGAAAAAGCTATTTTCGCCCATCAGGATATGAATTTTAGCAGGATTGCTTTTAGTTTTTTGGCTGTATTAATTGGTACGGTCAGTAGCTTGTCCAGTAATAATTTCTCTGACAGCATTCAGCAACTCATTCATAAAGCCACTAACGATTCTGCTAAAGTAAATGAAATGTTAGCGCTGAGTAAATTTTATTTCAGCTCTGACCCTGATAAGGCAATTCAGATTGCCAATGAAGCTTTGGAAATATCATCTCGTATTCAATTTAAGAAAGGAAGAGCGCTTGCTTATAAAAACTTGGGAATTGCATATTACAACCAAAGCAAGTATGTCGAAACATTAAATAACTGGCAGAACTCCTTGTCCATTTATGAATCCATAAATGATAAGGCAGGAGTAGCAAATATCCTGAGTAATATGGGTGCTATCTACTTTAATCAGGGTGATGATGCAAAGGCTTTGGAGTATTATCTGAAATCTTTAAAACCGGCTGAGGAAATAAAGGATACGCTTCGGATTGTTACTGCACTGATTAACATAGGAGCGGTTTATTTCAACAAACCGGCTACCCACCAGCGCGCGCTTGAGTATTATGAACGTGCGCTTCCGTTATGCATTGCTATTGAAGACAAGGAAGCCATTGGAATGGTAACCGTTAACCTTGGAGAAATTTATTTTGAGAAAAAGAATTATGAAAGGGCACTTGATTTTTTCAATCAATCCGTTCGGGCATTTGCAGGTTCAGAAAATACTCCATACAGTTTAAATAACATCGGAAAGGTGTATGCTGAAATGGGACGCTATGACGATGCAATTAAATACCACGAAGAAGCTTTAGAGGCCGCTACCAAGCTTGAGTCTAAAAACGACATGGCACTGATTTATCTTGGTATTGCACAGACATTGGAGAAGAAAGGCGATGTAAAAAAATCTTTGGAGAACTACATAAAAGCACGTGATCTGGCTTCGGAAACCAATGCCACGTATCAGTTAAAAGATATTTATCAGGGAATGGCTTTAGCATATTCCGAGTTAAAAGATTTCGGAAATGCTTTCAAATACCAATCATTATTGATTGCCCTGAAAGACACGATTTACAACATTGACACCGATAAGAAACTCGGAACCCTTTCTTTCAACTACGAAATTGAAAAGAAAGAATCGCAGATTAACCTGTTGACTAAAGATCAGGAAATCAAAGAACAAATCATTCAAAAGCAGAAGTTAGTCAGAAACGGATTCATTGGCGGCTTTACTGTTGTGATGGTTTTTGCAGGCATATTTTTCATGCAGCGCAACCGTATATCAAAAGAAAAGAAACGCAGTGATGAGTTACTGCTGAATATTCTGCCGGAAGAAACTGCCGAAGAATTAAAAGCTACCGGTTCAGCCAAAGCAAAGAGTTTTGATTCGGTAAGTGTTCTTTTTACAGACTTCAAGAATTTTACACAAGCCAGCGAAATTTTATCACCCGAAGAGTTAGTGGCAGAAATTAACTATTGCTACAGTGAGTTTGATAAAATCATTACTTCACATAAACTTGAAAAAATTAAAACCATAGGCGATGCTTATATGTGTGCCGGAGGATTGCCTGCAGCCAGTAATACACATCCGATTGACATAGTTTCTGCCGGTTTGGCGATGGTTGATTTTATTGAGAAGAACAAGCAGCATCGAATCAGCCAGGGAAAACCCTATTTTGAACTACGATGTGGAATACACACCGGACCTGTAGTAGCCGGAGTAGTTGGAACAAAAAAATTTGCTTATGATATCTGGGGCGATACGGTTAACACTGCTTCACGAATGGAATCATCAGGCGAAGTAGGAAGAGTGAATATAAGCGGGGCTACTTTTGAATTGGTGAAAAACAAATTTGCCTGTACGCATCGCGGAAAAGTAAAAGCAAAGAACAAAGGTGAGATTGATATGTATTTTGTTGACTATGCAATTTGATTTTATTCTCTCAGCCGGCTTTGGGAAGTCTTGTTAAATTTAAATAAATAAAACCGGAATCAGACGCAAGAAACTTATTCTTCCTTGTTGTAGAGATAAAAATGAGCATAACCTTCAATAACCTTCTGAGCTGAGTTATCCCAGTTAATGTTTGCCACATCCTTGTTAGTGTCTTCCACCACCTTTTTGCAAAGCACTTCATCAAACAGCAGGGAAACGATGTATTGTGCTGCTCGGTCAATATCCCAAAAATCAAACTTCAATGCATGTTTAAGCACCTCAGCCACTCCTGATTGTTTTGAAATAACCACCGGTACTCCGAACTGGGCAGCTTCCACGGCAGACAAACCAAAAGGCTCACTAACCGAGGGCATACAATATACATCGGCCATGGAAAGCATTTGATGTACTTTGTCCATGGAGAGAAATCCGGTAAGATGGAAGCGATGACCTATATTTTTAAACGCGCTCTTTTCAAGCAGTTGCTGAAAACTATCGCCTTGTCCGGCCATTACAAAACGTACCTCCGGATATCTTTCAAGTACTCTGGCAGCTATTTCAAGGAAAAATTCCGGGCCTTTCTGCCGGGTAAGCCGGCCTACAAAAAGCACCATCTTTTCGTCATATGGCTTTTTGGAACGGTAAGCCTCTACCGGGCGGATTCCGTTATGCACCGGCCATATTTTATTTTCAGGAATGTGATAATGCTCTTTAATAACCTGAGCGGTAAAGTGGCTGACGGGCATAAGCACCTCGGCTGTTTCCATTCCTTTTTTCTCTAATTGATACACCCATCCTTTGCTGGCAGCGCCTCCGCGGTCTATTTCAAGCGAATGAATATGCATGACCAGAGGCTTACCCGTTTTTGCCTTGATTTCCATTCCGGCTATCATGGTCATCCAGTCATGGGCATGGATCACATCAAACTCCATATTGGTGGCAATTCTTGAAGCAATTTTTCCAAACACCTGAACTTTTTCAATCACATCACCGCCATACAAATCGTCAATACTGAAAACGCTGAAATACTGGCCTTCAATTTCAACTTCGCGTATGTACTTGCTTTTAATTTCTTCTCCATGAATGGTACCCGGCTCGGGAGAAGAATAGTAAGGATCAAGATTGCTGTCAACAAAATGGACATTTTCTAATTTGCTGTACTCTTTGATGTGATTTATGTACTTGAGTGTGCGCGTATCAATGGTATCAATGCCGATCAATTCCAGATTTCTGACTTTAAAATCAGGGTTTGATTTCGGAATGATCATGGTAACACGGGCATATTCCGACATGGCCATACATAAATCATGGCAGGCTACTCCCAGGCCCCCGTTAATAACCGGAGGAAATTCCCATCCCAACATCAGCACACGCGGTTTATTTTTCATTAAAAAGTTGTTAATCGTAATTCAAAAATCGCGGACAAAGGTACTTACATTTACTTCATATTTGCGCCCGTTAATTACCCTTACAACAAAAAATTCTCTCTGTATTCAGATTTCTTAACATTGAAATTGACAGAACAAAATTATCAGACCATAAGTAAAAGCAAGTATGGATGTACAGGTGCATTTAATGCCGGCTAAAGACTATCCGGGTGCGTTAAAGCAGGTTAGTGCTAATAATAATATCATACAGTTTACAGCAGAAAATGCGATTATGCAGGTGCATTTACTGACTGAACGAATTGTAAGATTTCGCTTTACACCCGATTTATTTCAGAAAGATTTTTCTTATGCTATTGATCCTCGGTTCAAACCGCAGCCTGTAGCTTTTGAAATTAAGGATGCAGGTGAATTTCAAATTATTATTACCCGTCTGATAAAAATTAAAGTCAGAAAGAGTACACTTGAACTGACCATTGAAGATGCAGAAGGAAATTTGCTCTGTGAGGATGACGGTGGATACCATTTTGAACAGAACAAAGGGTATGGCGGTTATTATGTTTACAGCAGTAAAAAAATTCAGGACGATGAATGTTTTTACGGGCTTGGTGATAAATCAAGCAATCTGAATCTGCGCGGAAGAAGGTTCTTAAACTGGGGAACAGATACTTACGGTTTCGCCAAAGAGCAGGATCCGCTTTACCGGAACATTCCATTCTATTTCGGTATTACCGGAGGAAATGCCTACGGGATTTTATTTGATAATTCTTTTCAAACTTTTTTTGACTTCGGATTTGAAAATCAACAGGTATTAAGTTTTTGGGCAGAAGGAGGTGAAATGAATTACTATTTTATTTATGGTCCTGAATTGCTTACCGTTGCTGAGCAGTATGTGTTGCTTACAGGCAAACCCGAAATGCCGCCATTATGGTCATTAGGATACCAGCAAAGTAAATGGAGTTATTATCCTGATTCAAAAGTCAGGGAAATAGCTTCCGAATTCAGAAGCCGGAAAATTCCATGCGATGTCATTCATCTCGATATTGATTACATGCATGGATACCGATGCTTCACATGGGACAGCGAGCGCTTTCCTGACCCGGCACGATTGATTCATGATCTGGAAAAAGATGGATTTAAAATTGTTACCATCATTGATCCGGGAATAAAAATTGACAAAGAATATTTTGTTTATCTCGAAGGGGTAGAAAAAGGGATGTTTTGCCGCAGACAGGATGGCGATTTAATGAGAGGTAAAGTTTGGCCGGGCGATTGCCACTTTCCTGACTTTACCCATCCTGATGTAAGAAAATGGTGGAGTGATTTATGTGTTCACTTAACTAAGCATGGCGTTCATGGAATATGGAATGATATGAATGAACCTTCAGTATTTGAAGCAGGAACTTTTCCTGACGATGTAAGGCATTTTTACGAAGGATTGGATGTTTCGCACAGGCGTGCCCATAATGTTTACGGAATGCTTATGGCGCGCGCTTCATTTGAAGGAATGAAAAGGCATCATCCTGAAAAAAGACCCTTCATCATTACCCGAAGCGGTTACAGCGGGGTTCAGCGTTATGCTTCTATCTGGACTGGCGATAATGTTGCCAGTTGGGAACACCTCTGGATTGGCAATATTCAATGCCAGCGAATGAGTGTTTCAGGAGTCTCCTTTATTGGTACTGATATTGGAGGATTTATTGGCGAACCCGATGGTGAATTGTTTGTCCGTTATATTCAAATGGCCGTGTTTCATCCGTTTTTCAGAGGACATTCTTCTGCAGATCAAGGCGACAAAGAGCCATGGGCATTCGGAAAAGTGAATGAGTCATTAATCAGAAAGGCAATTGAACTTAGGTATCAGTTATTGCCGTATATCTACAGCACGTTCTGGCAGTATGTTTTCCGCGGAACACCCGTAATTCGTCCGCTTGCCTTTCTTGACCAGCAGGATAAGAATACCTTACTGAGAAATGAAGAGTTCGGATTTGGCGATAACCTGCTTGTTTGCCCCATCAGCAAACCCGATGTTACCGGAAGAAAAATGTATCTCCCAAAAGGTAGATGGTTCAACTTTTTCACGCATGAAGAATTAACCGGAGGGAATGAAATATGGGTGGATGTTCAATCTGATACTTTTCCTCTTTTTGTAAAAGCAGGTGCTGTTATTCCTATGGCTTTGGTTGCACAGAGCACAGCAACCATTGATAAAAAGGAAATGCAGCTTCATGCTTATTTTTCTGAATCAAGATGTCATTCAGAGTTTTATGAAGATGATGGCGAAGGTTATGGTTACAGTAGAGGAGAATTTTCGGTAAAACGGTTTTCTGTTTTCGGAAATAAGAAACAGATGAGGATACTTCAGAATAAATTCGGCAATTTTAAAACTGCTTACAAGGAATATCAAATCATTGTTCACGGATTACCTACAAAACCCAGAAGAGTAATTATTGATGGCCAAACCCTGAAGCTTGCCATGCGGAGCCGTGATAAATCTCTTTCCTTTAAAGCGCCTGCTGATTTCAAACGGATTGAAATTCTCTGAACAATTATTCCACCGGGCGTGGATTAAGAGAAATTCCGTTTTTAAATTTTTCTACATACTCTACAGTGCCGTCTTCTTGGTAATACGTCCAGTCACCTTCTGAATTTCCCTTTTTGTAATTACCTGTGTAATGAATCTTCCCGTCAGGATAAAAGCCTGTTGCTTTTCCTTCCATCAGGTTGTTTACATAGTTGCATTGAAATTTTATTTTCCCATCAGGAAAATACTTAACATGTTTCCCGTCTTTTTTATCATTTTTATAATTTGTTTCTTCAGAAGGTTTTCCGTTTTCAAAATAGATCAGCCATCGGCCATGCTTTAATCCATTCCTGTATCGTTCGGTTGAAGTTGGTTTTTCCAGTTCGTTGAAATAATTCCATGTGCTGTCTTTCTTCTCATCCGAATAAAATCCTGTGGCCATTTTTTTTCCGTTTTTATGGAACATCATTACAGGGCAGCGCTTGCCCGATGAAGTAAATGTTACCTGCATTTTCAATTTGCCATCCGGATAGTAAAGAAATGACTCATTTACCTGTTTATCGTCTTTAAAAGTAGTCACGGAGAAAAGAGTATCGGTAGTGTAGTAGCGCTTCCATACACCTTGTTTCCGGCCTTTTTCATCCGTTCGATTGATGGTATCGCCTTTAAAAACAGAAAACTTTTGTGCGTTTGCTGCAGTGAAGAATAGAATGCCGAAAAAGATTAAAATTGAGTTTTTCATTTTGCAAAACTAAGTGCAGATAGTTTTATAAATATGAAAATTCAGAAACAGGAACCGAGGCCGATAAAAAAAAATTCTTTGCTGCTTTTCCGTGTGCTTTTCGGCTTGAATGAATGGACAAGCTTAAAATAGGTTTTCAATTCATCACCAAAAGATTTGGCATCAGGTCCATCAAAAATTTTACAAATGAATGAGCCTCCGGTTTTCAGAACCCGGATGGCAGTTTGTAATGCGGTTATGGATAAATCATAGGAGCGCGCCTGGTCGGTAAAGCGATTGGAAGAAGTAGAAGGAGCCATGTCAGAGATTACCACATCAAACTTTTCTTTAAAGCCATGTGCAGTTACGAGAAGCTGAATATCAAATTCCTGAATATTACTTGTTATGAATACAGCATTACTCAGCTTGATGGCAACAGGCTTTAAGTCAATACCAAGGATTTTTCCGCTTTCACCTATAGCTGTGGAAGCATATTGAGACCAGGAACCGGGTGCTGCGCCTAAATCTAAAATCTGTTGTCCTTTTTTGAATATCCTGTATTTTTTATCAATCTCTTCAAGTTTGTAAACAGAGCGCGCTGCGAAGTTTTCCGATTTGGCCTTTCGGGCATAAAAATCATTTGGTTTGTATGCCATGCTGCAAACATGCAGAAATAAAAAATGCCGCCTTACGGGGCAGCATTTTTAAACGAACGCATAAATTTTTCAGCAGGTCAGATGTCCGGGCTGCCTTACGGGGCAGCCCTTCTACCTGAATCAACCCAAAAACTTTCTCTTGGTATTTCTTTTAGATTTTCCAGGGAAAACCGGGCAGCCTTACGGGGCTGCCCTCCCTGTCCCAACCTAAACTCATCACATTTTTAAGAACTCTCAGCTAACTATTTATTGCTGATTGATTTAGCAAGTTTAACGGAGAGAATGTCGTTAGGTTATACATTTTCCGCAAAAGGTTGCAGAATGCAAGATTTCTGTAAGCTATTGGATAAGTTTGATAAGAAAACGGTTTTGCTTACGGCTTGACCTAAATTTGCAGCATTAAATGTACAGAGTGAAAAAAAAGAAAATAATCCTCCATTCCATCGAATCAGCAATCCGCGACATAAGAAAGGGAAAAATGGTTATTGTAGTTGATGATGCTTCGCGGGAGAATGAAGGTGATTTTATAATTCCGGCACGATTTGCTTCTCCGCAGGTTGTAAATTTCATGGCAACCCATGGGCGGGGACTAATCTGTGTTGCTTTAACCGGTACCCGATGTGAAGAATTGAAGTTGCCTATGATGGTTGCCCGGAACACTTCCTCGCATGAAACTGCATTTACCGTTTCTGTTGATTTATTAGGACATGGATGTACTACAGGCATCTCAGCATCTGACCGTTCAAAAACTATTAAGGC
Organism: uncultured Bacteroidota bacterium; assembly: GCA_900696575.1. GTDB lineage: Bacteria > Bacteroidota > Bacteroidia > AKYH767-A > OLB10 > CAADHD01. Next base: position 18,556 of record CAADHD010000034.1, on the reverse strand, counting down.
ATTAATCAATCCCCTCACAAAGCCGGAGGAATTAGGAAGACCCGGTCATATTTTTCCATTACGTGCTCAGGAGGGAGGTGTTCTTCGCAGGTCGGGGCATACAGAAGCCGCTATTGATTTATCAACGCTTGCAGGATTTGAACCTGCCGGAGTATTGGTAGAAATTATGAATCGTGATGGAAGCATGGCCCGGTTAAATGAGTTGCTGAAATTATCCGAAGAGTTCAATCTTAAAATTATTTCGATTGAAGATCTCATTGCTTATCGGTTATCAAAAGATTCATTGGTTAAACAGGAAGTAGAGGTAATGCTCCCAACGGTTTATGGCGATTTCAGGTTAAGAGCCTACAAGCAAATTAATAACGGGCAGGAGCATCTTGCATTGATAAAAGGTAAATGGAGAAAAAACGAACCGGTATTAACGCGGGTGCATTCTTCTTGTCTTACCGGTGATATTTTTGGTTCTTGTCGCTGCGATTGCGGACCCCAGTTACATGAAGCCATGAAGATGATAGAGAAAGAGGGCAAAGGGGTAATTGTATATATGAATCAGGAGGGCAGGGGGATAGGGTTGCTTAACAAACTGAAAGCATACAAGCTTCAGGAGAACGGTTACGATACTGTAGAGGCCAATCAGAAATTAGGCTTTAAAATGGATGAAAGGGATTATGGGATCGGAGCACAGATATTGCGGCATATCGGTGTGAGTAAAATGAAATTATTAACTAATAATCCCACCAAGCGCGCAGGATTAATTGGTTACGGATTGGAAATTGTGGAGAACATTCCCATTCGTATAAAACCTAACAAGCATAACAAAAATTACCTGCTAACCAAGAAAAACAAAATGGGGCATTTGATTGAAGTGAATTAAGCTGTTTCAGCGCAAATCAATTACCTCAACATCTTTGTGTTTGACAGTATCAAAACTGAAATAGACATCAGGTGCTTCCACATTCTGAAGGAATTTATCAATGGAATAGGTTATGTTAATGCCGCTTTTATTCAGCACCTTTAAGGAGGTTAGGAGGTTTTTGCTTTTATCAATTTGAAGTACAATTTTGAAATAAGGCTTTTTGGCATCTTCCGGTGTAAGTTCAACGGTTTGGATGGTTTTACTACCTTCTTTTTTACTATCCCCCAATCTTGATTTAAAACCACTCTGGCCAATACTGAAAATACGGTTGGGGGTCAGTTGATCTTCTTTTGATTTGTCATTAGAGTTAATTTGAACTTCTTTCTCTTCTTTAAGATGAGTCCATACAATTTGCCCATCAGAAATTATGTCCTGGCTCCCTAATTCCACTTTGTACTTATCGCCTTTTACAGTAAGAGTTCCTTTCTGTTTGTCGGTAGTTTTTTCTTTTTGGTTTTCAATAATGATGGTGAAGGTTGCCTGCATTGTTTTAAAAGATTTGTAATTGCTGCTGACAGCATTAAGCAGTTCCGTTGCTTTAGCATCCTTCTGTGCCGAAAGCGTCATCGGAACAGAAAATAGAAAAAAGAATAGAGAAATGTATCGCATGTTTTTTTTGGATTAAAATCGTTTATCAAAAGTCAGTCCTGCATTTCAGAAAGTAGCCCGGCATCACTAAAAATTCAGTGCAAAAATAGGGAATCAACCCTGGTGCATGGCATTCAACTGCTGTTCAAGCGCCATTAAGTCTTTAATTTTTACTTCGCGGGCTTTGCTGCCTTCAAACGGTCCGATAATTCCGGCAACTTCTAATTGATCAATAATCCTTCCGGCACGGTTATATCCGAGTTTCAGTTTTCTTTGAAGCAGTGAAGCGCTGCCCTGCTGGTGCTGCACAATAATTCGGGCAGCATCTTCAAACATCGGGTCGCGCTCTGAGGCATCCAGTGCATTTAAGCCGCCTTCCTCGCCTTCGCCTACATATTCAGGTAATAAAAACGCACTGGAATACCCACGCTGGCTTCCGATAAACTCAGTGATTTTATCAACTTCGCTAGTATCAACATAAGCACATTGAAGGCGGATCAGGTCAGAGCCTAACGACAGCAACATATCACCGCTGCCAATAAGCTGATCAGCGCCACCGGTATCAAGAATTGTTCTTGAATCTATTTTTGAAGAAACCTTAAAGGCCATTCGTGCAGGAAAATTAGCTTTGATTGTTCCGGTGATAATGTTTACAGACGGACGCTGGGTTGCAATTATTAAGTGAATACCTACCGCACGTGCAAGCTGAGCAATACGTGCAATAGGAGTTTCAATTTCTTTTCCGGCTGTCATTATCAGATCGGCAAACTCATCAATAACCAGAACAATGTAAGGAAGGTAGGCATGTCCGTTATTCGGATTAAGTTTCCGCATTACAAATTTTGCATTGTATTCTTTGATGTTTCTTACCTGCGCATCTTTAAGAAGGTCATACCTTTTATCCATCTCCACACATAATGAATTTAAAGTGTTTACCACTTTGCGCGTATCGGTAATTATTGATTCTTCTTCGCCCGGAAGTTTGGCAAGAAAATGTCTTTCAATAGTTTTAAAAAGCGTCAACTCAACCTTTTTGGGGTCAATCAAAACAAATTTAACTTCAGCAGGATGTTTTTTATAGAGAAGTGAAACCAATACTGCATTTAACCCGACTGACTTTCCCTGTCCGGTAGCTCCGGCCATCAATAGATGCGGCATTTTGGCCAGATCTGTAATGAATACATCGTTTGATATGGTTTTTCCTAATGCAATCGGAAGCTCAAAGTTTGTTTGCTGGAATTTTTCACTGGCCAGTATAGATTTCATGGAAACAGTTTCCCTCCGTTGGTTTGGAACTTCAATACCTATAGTTCCCTTACCCGGTATAGGAGCTATGATGCGGATTCCAAGCGCGGCTAAGCTCAAAGCAATATCATCTTCCAGATTCTTAATTTTTGAAATTCTGATGCCGGCTTTTGGCACAATTTCAAAAAGGGTTACGGTAGGACCAACCGTTGCTTTAATTTTTTCTATTCCGATATTATAATGACCTAAAGTTTCAACAATACGGTTTTTATTGGCTTCTAATTCGGTCATCAGTTCTTCTCTGCTGAGCGGGTTTTTGTTTGCATGGTTTTCCAGTAAATCTAAAGTTGGGGGCTGATAAGAACCAAGTTCCAGTTTCGGATCAAACTCGCCAAATTCCTTTAAAAGTTTTTCGCTGATTAGTTCAGGATCATCATTGGTAAGTTCCGGTTTAGGTTCTTCAATTGAAAGTTCCGGAGTTGGTGGAGTTTCCGGAATGTGAACCTCAAGCTCACTTAATGATTCAGCAGGGTCTGCTGATTCCGCAATGGTTTCAAGAGGTAAAAATTCTTCTTCAATTATGCGATCATCTTCTTGCTGACAGTCAGCATCGTTTTCTACTTGGTCTGACAATAAATCTTCCGGATCGCTGATTTCAAGATTATTAATAACAATTTCAGGATGCGGGGCATCGTTTTTCAAACGGTTTACAGAAGGAATTTCATCATGTAAGGTTTCAAATGCCGGGTCGGTTTCTTGCTTTGAAAGATTGAATTTAATGTTAAAGGTTAAAAGAATAAATACTGTCAAAGTACACAGTAACACTAAAGGAGTTCCTGCATTTCCAAACAAACTTGTAAGCCATTTATTGATGACCAATCCATAGCTTCCGCCCGGAAAAAAAATAGATGATTGAAAGAAGTAGCCAAGTGCTGCAGATACAAATAAGAGTAAGAAGAGAGAGATGCCAAAAGTCCGACCGGGAGGCAGAAACCATTTTCCGGTTCCAAGCCGTGCTGCAACAAGCAGTATCAGGAAGGGCAAAATCAGAGCGGCAATTCCGAAAGTGTTTCTGACCATTGAATGAGCAAGAAATGCACCCAACTTCCCAAACCAGTTATCTACTATAATATCCGGATTACTCAATAAACTGAACCACGAACCTGAAACTTTATCAAAATCGGACTGCCAGGTAAACAGGTACGAAAAAATGGAAATAAATATCACGACTGCCGTTATTGCCAAAGTGAATGCAAGTATAAGCCGCAGCTTATGCACATTCATTTGCTGAAACATGGCTGTGATTTTTGGTCTGCTTGATGAAGTCTTGTTTTTTGATTTAGGTTCCTTCTTTTCCCTGATTTTGTTTCGCTTTTCTTTCTCGTTACTCATAGGTTTTGGCATGAATCCATACCGGCTAAAGGTAAAAACAGGAGAATGATGCCGGGTAATTACTTTCATCGTTAATCAACATATCAATGTGGACAACGCCCATTTACCGGCCTTATTTCACCATGATAACCTTTCAGAAAACCGGAGTTTGAAAGATTTATGTAAGGATGTTTAGAAAAATCTTTTTTATAGAATGAAATTGCCACGAAATATGAAACTTGAATTGTTCAGAAAAAGTATTAACAGCATAAAAAATAATAATATGAAAACAACTACCATTTCAAATGTATTCACGTATCTGTGGATAGCGTTTCTTTTAATCGCGGGAGCATCAACCAGTAGTTTTTCGCAATGCCCGGTTCCGGGAATGCCTTCTGTAATTTCGGGATCAGGTAATGCTTGCCCGGGTCAAACAAAGACTTACAGCATCAATTCGGTAAGCGGTGCAACAAGTTACACATGGACCTTGCCATCAGGAGCAACCATCAATGGCTCAAATCCATACACAGGTACAGAAACATCAGTATCCATTGTGTTTGGAATTAGTTATTCAGCTCCCGGTACTATTATGGTAAAGGCAAACAATGCCTGTGGCAGCAGTGCTAATCGTTCAAAAACTCTTAATGCCTATTATCCGGGCTTACCTTCATCCATATCGGGCAATAGTACGGCCTGTGCAGGCGATGTGGTTAACTATTCGATCAATCCTATGAGCGATGTTGTTTCTTACACATGGACTGTACCCGGAACCATGTCCATTCAATCAGGACAGGGAACAACCGGTATTTCCGTTTTATTTTTGCCCGGTTTTAGCGGAAATGGTACTATAACTGTTGCAGCTAATTATGGTTGCGGACTCGGCAGTCAAAGAACAAAGACCATACAGAAAGCCAATCCTCCTCAAGCACCAGTTACTATTTATGGAAATGAAATAGCATGTCCTAATACAACAGAATCTTATTCTGTGGATGCAATTCCTGGTTATTCCTATACATGGACGGCTCCATCCGGAGCTACTATTACCGGACAGGGAACACCCAATGTTGATGTTACCTTCCCATCCGGTTTTATAAGCGGTTCGGTAAGGTGTCAGTACACTAATAATTGCGGTACTTCCCCGAATACTTCAAAAAGTGTTTATGGAAGGGTGGTGCGTCCGGGTTTGATCAATGGCTTTGCTTCAGGTATCTGTAATGGAACTACCAGTTATTCTGTTTCGCCTGTAAACGGAGTTATGTCTTATCAATGGACAGTACCAACAGGAGCTACTATTAACTCAGGACAAGGAACTACTTCTATTTCGGTTACATTCCCTTCTTCAGTGAGCGGAAATGTTTCTGTTTCTTCGGTTAATAATTGTGGAGTAAGTGCGCCCCGCAGTCTGGCAGTTACAGGCAGTATAATTATTGCCGATCAACCATTAACTCACATTGCATGTGAAGATGCAACCTCAAATTTAGTGGTGAGTGTTCCGGGCGTTAATCTTTCCTATCAATGGTATCAGGATGGTGTGGCATTAACGGATGATGCCCAAAGAAATGGAACCCAAACAGAGACTCTTTCTTTTATGGATGTAGATTCTTTACATGAAGGAGATTATTATGTGGTAATATCGAGTACCTGTGCTGCTTCAGTTACATCTGATCAGGCCAGTTTTGGGGTAAAAATGAGACCTCCCGTACCGAGCCCCATTACTGCACCGGTTTACGGCTGTCCGGGAAATACAGGAGTACAATTATCGGTTTTACCGGGTGGCTATAACACAGACTATCATCAGTGGATTACAGGTGCAGATGTTGATCTAACCAGTGGTCAGAATACTCATGAAATAAGTGTTGATCTATTACCCACCAATCTTTCGGGTTACACCATTACCGTAGTTGGTGTTAATTCCTGCGGAACAAGTAAGGATACCAGCAAAACATGGTTGCGTTACAAGGTTTCGATACCTCAAATTCTATCCGGACCCGGTTTGGTATGCCAAAACCAACAGTATGTTAGTTATACCGCTTCAGAAGTTGGACAGATAAGTTATAACTGGACATTAGGAAGTGGAATTTTATATCGCAGCGGGCAAGGAACCAGCCAGCTTGAAGTGGATTTCGATCAAAATTTTTCGGAAGGTCAGATTTGCGTAAACGCATCCTCTCCCTGCTTCACTTCTGCCGATCGTTGTAAAACTATTAAGCATGATGTACCTTCAACTCCAGGAAATATTACAGGCCCTGTAAATAATCTCTGCAATACAGTAGCAACCTTTAGTGTTCCAGCTGCAAACGGTGCTAATTCCTATTCTTGGAATTTGCCTGCAGGGGCTTCGATAATCGGAAATCCCTCCGGCAATTCTGTTGATGTCAGTTTCAGTGGACCGATTCAGGGAAATATCTGTGTTGCCGGAGTGGGCAACTGTACAACCGGGGGCTCTCGTTGTTTGTTTTTAAGAAGTCAACAGGCACCTGCATCAATTAATTGCAGCTCACCTGTGTTATGTGCAAATCAAACAGGGGTAACTTTCAGTTGTTCTACTGTACCGAATACCAATTCATACCAATGGACTGTTCCATCGGGTTCAGTTATAGTCAGCGGACAAGGAACAACTTCTATCACAGTGAATCTGGGAAGCAATAATGGAAAAGTTGGAGTAAAAGCGTTTAACGATTGCGGTCAAAGTGGTACTACCACCTATTCGGTTAATCTTTCATGCAGGCTTCAGCCAGAACAGGCAGATGCGGATACCAGGCTTGAGGTTTATCCAAATCCTGCAAAAGATAAATTCTATATCAGTTTGAACAGCGATTACGATGAGTTGATTGAAGTTTCCATTACTGATATGTTAGGTAAAACTATCAGAAAGGAGTTGATTCCGGTTCGCACAGGCATTAATAAGATGGTATTTCAACGGGAGTCACTGATCCCCGGTATTTATTTTGTTTCTGTAAAAGCTTCAGAAAAAGTATTTCAGCGCAGGCTGATTTTTGAACAGAAGTAAAACGATTGAGTATTAAAAACCGATGGCGCTATTCAGTATAGAAAAGCGCCATCTTTTTTTTTAATCATGTTTCAATTAAAAAGTTCAATCCTGAACTCCTTTTCTTTTAAAAATTTCAGGGTTCCGGCAAGTGCATACTTTAGATTGTTCAAAGCTTTAGCACTATCATGGAAAACAACAATGCTTCCCGGCCCAATCTGAGAAATTACATTTTGAAGACATTTTTCAGGAGAAGTATTCCTGTCAAAATCAAAGCTGAGAACGTTCCACATAATGATTCTGTAACGCGCCTGAATTTTCCTGATCTGAGATTTCCTGATTTTGCCATAAGGCGGACGGAAAAGATTTGATCCTCCGGTGAGAGATCGGGTCTGTTCAATGCTTTCCTGGTAAAGCCTGTCATTGGTTGTCCATCCGTTTAAATGATGAAATGTATGATTCCCTAATTGATGACCTTCTGAAATAATTCTGCCTGTAATTTCAGGGTATTGCTGTAGATTTTTTCCGACACAGAAAAAGGTTGCCTTTGCTCCAAATTTTTTCAATTCATCCAGAACAAATGGGGTAGCTTCAGGATTTGGGCCATCATCAAAAGTCAGATGGACAATTTTTTCTTCTGTTTTTATTTTCCATGTTAATGACGGGTAGAGGAAAGGAAGAATTCTGCTATAAAGCGAAGAGTACATTTTGTATTAAAATGTATAGTAGAAGATTAATTATAAAAACGTTTTTCGAGCGATTTAAATCTTGCCTGAAGAGAATCGGAAAGTTGTAGCTTGCCGTTTACTCTTGCCTGCCTGGAGAGTTCATTCATTACAGCCATTGCCTGGTTCATATCTCTTTCCACATTTTTAAAGTATGGAGTACCTTTCAATGTAAAATAGTATTCCAGATCATTTTCCTGAATGTCAGCCAGGCGTTTGATGATGTTGTTAGCGTATTCAACGGCTAATTTGCTATTTGATTTTTTTTCTGACGAAGCTTGGCTTGTTTCAGCCATGGTTCCGGCATTCTGTTCATCACCCACTGCATAGAATCCGTCAATAATTCGAAGCATAAATACATTGTAAGGAACCGTTTTGTCAGGCATTACTTCAATACACCGTTCCAGAACATTGAAGGCTGAATCTTTTTTGCCTTCTTCAATCAGTGTTTCGGCTAAGCGTGCAAAATTGTTTCTGAAATTCATGGTCATGTTCAGGTTATTCTGATCGAGATAAACACGTTCATCGTTCATGTTTCCCCATTTAAATTTGTTCATCATGTTATCGTACATGGCTGTGCTGTTTACCATACCGGTTTGGCCATCACTTCTTTTGGGGCCTTTGATGGGAACAAAACGATATGCCAAACCTTCAAGCTGAAAATATTCTTCAAGATTCATATAACTGTCGTTGCCAACAGTAACAGCAAAATAGATAGGCCTGGACCAGTCGTTATTTGCAATCAGGTCAAGAATCATAAGATCGGCTTTCATCAGATAATTTTTACCTATTTCAAAGAAAATGGTGTCCACAATTTTTGATTCATCTTCTGGCTTAACCACACCGTTTCGGATGACCGCTGCTTTATCTACCGGAATAAAAAATTTCTTGGTCGGATAATAATTTACCTGATCTCCGCCTAAGGAAACCTTGGCAGAAGGATTATCGCTGAGTACAAAATCCATTACTCCTCTCAGGTCTTTAAACCCATCGAGTTTACGGTCAACAAAAGGAATGTAATCTCTTGTACCCTGAACATACTGATCATGCCTCCAGGTAAACGGAACAGGTGGTGAATCGTATGCTTTGCGTTTCATCTGATCAATATACCAATCGGTATTTAATAGGCTTAAATTAATAACGCGTACATCGGTTCTAATTCCTTCCACATCCTGAGCATACCAAAGCGGGAAAGTGTCATTATCACCATTGGTAAAAATGGTTCCGTTGGGGGCAATGGTGTTCAGGTAGTTGCTTGCAAAATCACGCGATGTAAAGCGATGCGAACGGTCATGGTCATCCCAACCTTCTTTTGCCATTAGTACCGGGCCTGCCAGCAAACAGGTGATAAGGGAAATTGACATTGCAGCCTGTCTGTTTGTTTTCTTCCCTAACCAATTGCCGATGGCAGCCACTGCCATTCCAATCCATATCGTAAAAGCATATGTAGCTCCGGCATAAGCGTAATCACGTTCACGAGGCTGATAAGGAGTTTGATTCAGGTAAATAACAATGGCCAGCCCGGTCATGATGAATAATAACATCACTATAGACGCATCGTGTTTATCATTTTTAAAATGATAGAACATGCCAATTAAACCAAGAATGAGAGGCAGAAAATAAAATCTATTATAGGCTTTATTCCAGGTCATGCTGTAGGGCAACTTTTCCTGCGGACCTAAGCGCATGGCATCAATGCCTTTTATTCCACTTATCCAATTTCCTTTTAATATGCCGCCATGGCCCTGTATATCGTTCTGACGACCGGCAAAATTCCACATGAAATACCTCCAAAACATAAATCCTACCTGATAGCTGAAAAAGAATTTCATGTTTTGCCCCATGGTAGGTGTTGCATCGCCTGTTATTTCTGCCCATTCCTTATAAGCACTTACATGGTTTGACTGGCTGCTGTACATACGTGGAAACACAGTGCATTTGTCCGGTTCATAAACAGGAATAATTTTATTGCCTGTAGGTTTGTACTTGCCATTAACCACGGTGTAGCTCATGGGTCCCTTCTTCTGATCAATTACACGAGCGTTGTAGTATTGTCCATAGCCAAGCGGGCGGTCTCCATACTGTTCACGATTGATGTATCCTAACAGGTTGAAGGCATGTTCCGGATCATTTTCATCCATTGGTGGATTGGCAAGGCTTCGAACCACTGTCATGGTGTAAGATGAATAGCCAATCAGAATAAAAGAAAAACAAAGAATGGCTGTGTTAAGCACGGGTTTATTTTTCTTTTTGGTGTAATTCAATCCATAAACAATTCCGGATATTAAAAGAAAAATAAAAAACAAAAATCCCGACCAAAGCGGCAAGCCGATGGTGTTTACAAAAAGCAAATCGAATTGCGCACCGATTTTTACAAAACCTGCAATGATTCCGTATTGAACCAAAGCAAGAATGCCTGCCCCGATAACCAGCGCCATGAATACACCGCCTCGTGTGGGTTTGTATTTCCGGTAATAATAAATGAGTGCAAGTGCAGGAATGCAAAGCAGATTCAGCAAGTGTACACCAATGCTTAAACCCATCAGGTAAGCAATCAGAATAATCCATCTGTCCGCATGAGGTTCATCAGCTACACTATCCCACTTCAACATGGCCCAGAAAACAATAGCTGTAAAAAACTGTGAGGTGGCATACACTTCACCTTCTACAGCCGAAAACCAAAAGGAATCGGAAAAGGCATAAGCCAAAGCCCCAACAGCGCTGCTGCCGAGAATGGCAACCGTTTGCTCCATAGAATATCTGCCTTCCTTGTCAGGAGTAATAAACTTTCTAAGCAAAAGAGATATAGTCCAGAATAAAAACAAAACGGCAAATGCGCTAAAAATGGCTGACATGGCATTAACCATTAATGCCACTTTTTCAACATTTCCGAAAGCGAATAATGTAGCTACGCGTGCGGCCATTAAAAAGAGAGAAGCACCCGGAGGATGGCCAACCTGAAGTTTGTAAGCAGCGGCAATAAATTCTCCGCAATCCCAAAAGCTTCCGGTCTCTTCCATGGTCTTTAAAAAAACAAAAGCAGCAATGGCAAATACCAACCAACCGGTAATGTTGTTGATTTTTTTGAATGGATTCATTGAGAGGTTGAAAAGTAAGCGTGCGAAAATAGAAAATTAAAAAGCGGGTCATGGGCCGGATCATTCAATACTGCTTTGCTTGCTTTTTATGCAAACAGCCGGTCTTGTTCTGTCACTAATATCAAATGCAGCTTTTGGTTTGCTGACTAAATTTATTGTTTGGTGTAGCTTGAAAATTTTTATGAATAATGTAGGTTTGCACCGCTTTTGTCCGATGGTGTAATGGTAACACTGCAGATTTTGGTTCTGCCTTTCCAGGTTCGAATCCTGGTCGGACAACTAAAAGGCTCATTTTATTGAGCCTTTTTTATTTTATTACCTACTTTTGAGCAACCAAAAATCAAACATAACCATTAAATCAAAAAAGTATGAAAGCGCTTAAAAAAATCTTGCTGGCTATAGGAGTACTATTGGGTATTCTGATAGTTCTTTCTTTCTTCCTTCCTTCAAAACTACACATTGAAAAATCCATCGAAATCAATGCACCGGCTGCTGCTGTATTCGAGCAATTCAATACACTTCAAAACTGGGAGCAATGGTCGCCATGGATAAAGATGGACCCGCAGTCTGAAAGAGAGTATTTCGGTTCAGGCTCCGGTGTTGGCTCAGGTTACACATGGAAAGGCGAGAAAACAGGTGAAGGAAAACTTACCATCACAGAAAGTAATCCTTACACTTCTATTATTACTGAATTGGAAATGCGTGGGCAGAAGGTTAATCCCGGTTTCAATTTTGAAGAATCCGAAAGTAAAACAAAAGTTACCTGGTATTTTGATTCCGATGCTGGATGGAATCCTTTTGGCAGATACATGAACCTAATGGTTAAAGGCATGTTAGGACACCAATTTGAGCAGGGACTTAATGATGTAAAGCAGATTGTTGAAAGTATGCCCGCACCCGAAACAAGTGAACCTATAGTTATTGAAGAGGTGAATTCAGATCCTGTTTTTTACTTGAGTTTTCGCGATACTGCCAATATTGAAACAATCGGCATAAAACTCGGACAAGGCTACGGAATGATACAGCAGGAGATGGCCAAACAGAAACTACAGATGGCCGGTGCGCCATTTGCAATTTATTATTCCGATTCGGAAACAGAATTCGATTTAGATATTGCACTGGCAACGGATAAGCCCGGAAAGGATGCCGGAAAAATAAAAGCCGGAATTCTTCCTGCAGGTAAACATGTTGTAGCCCATTTTTTCGGTGCTTATGAAAAAACTCCTGAAGCACATCAGGCCATTTCCAGATATATCCATAAAAACGAACTAAAAGTATCCGGGCCGCCTCGTGAACATTACATCACAGACCCCAAGGCAGAGCCTGATACTGCCAAATGGCAAACCGATGTTTATTACCCCATTGAATAATCAGTTTTTATCAAGAAAAAATTTTATTGCTAACGCGTAGCCGGTAAGTCCAAGTCCGGTTATGCTGCCTAAACATTTTGATGCAGTTAATGACTGATGTCTGTATTCTTCCCGAGAGTAGATATTGGAAATGTGAACTTCTACTACTGGCGCTTTAATGGCTGCAATAGCATCGGCAATAGCAACTGAGGTATGCGAATAACCTCCTGCATTCAGAATAATACCATAAGCACTGAACCCGTTTTCCTGTATCATGTTTATCAATTCTCCTTCTACATTACTATGCTGGTATTTCAAGTCTGCATCAGGAAAAAGGACCTGAAGTTTTTTGAAATAATCTTCAAATGATATGTTACCGTAAATTTCAGGCTCACGCTTTCCCAGCAGATTCAGATTGGGGCCATTGATGATGACTATTTTTTTCTTATTCAAGATTAATGATATTTCAAGGCTGTGAAATTAGATTTTTAAGTCTATTACGTTAATAAAAATTTTAAATCTCATTTGTTTCTCAATCCCGGTTAACTCAACTTTACATCGCATGAAATGGGAAAGTACCATCAAAGGATTCACCAATTACCTGAAACTGGAGCGTTCACTTTCGCTCAACAGCCTTGAGGCTTATAAAGACGATTCGGAAAAGCTGTCTCAGTATGGAACAATTCATTCCAAAAACCCTGAAGACATAACGACAGAAGATTTAAGAGCCTTTCTGAAATGGATAAACAGTCTTGGCATCAGCGCTTATTCTCAGGCCCGAATCCTTTCGGGTATCCGTGCCTTTTATAAATACCTATTGCTCGAAAATCTGGTACAGAAAGACCCGACTGAACTTATTGAAAACCCAAAAATCGGCAGAAAGTTACCTGTCTTTTTAACTGTTGACGAAGTGAATAAACTGATTGACAGTATTGACCTGAGCAAACCCGAAGGCATCAGAAACAAAGCCATTCTCGAAACTCTTTACAGCAGCGGGCTGCGTGTTTCAGAGTTGACCGGTCTAAAACTCTCCCAGACTTTTTTAGATATCGGACTTCTTAAAATTACAGGTAAAGGAAATAAGGAAAGGCTGGTTCCTCTTGGTGGAAGCGCTGTTAAACACATTCGCATTTACCTTGACCACTGGCGTAATAAAGTAAAAATTAAAAGCGGATTTGATGATGTTTTATTTCTCAATAATCGCGGAGCCGCTATAAGCCGGGTGATGATTTTCTACATTATTAAAAACCAGATAAAAAGTTCTGGAATTAAGAAGGCAGTGAGCCCTCATACCTTACGCCATTCTTTTGCTACTCATCTTATTGAAGGCGGGGCCGACCTCAGGGCTGTCCAGGCTATGCTGGGCCATGAAAGCATTACTACCACCGAAATTTATACCCATCTCGACAGAGAATACCTTAAAAGCAACATACTGCAGTTTCACCCAAGGGCATAATTTTTTCTTTTTCTGCCTGACTTTTGTTTAAACTCTTTCGCTTTTTTTATATTTGCCCCCTGATTAATTAAAAATGAAAAAGGACATTCATCCTAAAAATTACCGATTCGTTGTTTTTAAAGACATATCAACCGATTTTGCCTTTCTTAGCCGCTCGTGCGCAGAAACCAGAGAAAAAACAATCTGGACTGATGGCAAGGAATATCCTTTAGTTAAGCTTGAGATTTCCTCAGCTTCTCACCCTTTCTATACCGGCAAAATGAAATTGGTTGACACGGCCGGCCGCGTTGATAAATTCCGCAGCCGCTATGCTAAAAAGCAGGCCGAGCCTAAAAAATAAGTTTTCATGGCTTTTCATGTTTCAGCTCCTGGGTTAAGGAGCTGTTTTTTTTATTAAAAATGCCTGATTAACTTCAACCCCGTTAAACATGAATCTCATCTTTTTTGACCCTAATCCCATCGCTTTATATCCGTTTACGCTAACCCGCCCGGCTTCCGAATTAAGAGTTGGAATTATGACCATACGCGAAAAATGGCAGCATTGGCTTAAATGCGAAACGTCATGGCTGGCAGCAGATCATTTAAGAATAAAATTCGGTTTTAATAAAAATGGTAATAGTTTGTATATTAATGGTTCATGTCTTCCAGATGAAGCGCTTATTAGTGCAATTGAAAAGCTTCGGCAAGGCCAGAAATTAATCAACAAAAATACGCTTATTGCCTGCCATACCGGAGGTGATTCTCTTACTGCTGAAACTGAATCTAAACTTGATGCAATAGCATTTTCAGGGGAAATTGGCATTATCAGAAATCTCTGGGATATTTTTTTATTGAACGATGCTGAACTCCGCAAAGATTTCAGCCTGATTACGACAGGAAGAAAATCTTCCGGCAATTCCAAATGGAATAAAACAGAGAATCTTTTTATAGAAGAAAGCGCTACGGTTGCCGATTCATTTATCAATACCCAACACGGCCCGGTTTATATTGGTCCTCATGCTGAGGTGATGGAAGGCTGTATGGTCAGAGGCCCTTTTGCTTTATGTGAACATGCAGGTTTGAAGATGGGTACAAAAATTTATGGTGCTACCACTCTCGGCCCGCACTGCAAAGCAGGCGGAGAAGTCAATAATTCTGTAATGCTCGGTTACAGCAACAAAGCCCACGATGGCTTTCTCGGAAATTCTGTCATCGGAGAATGGTGCAACCTGGGCGCTGATACCAACAATTCAAATCTGAAGAATAATTACGGAATAGTTAAAGTCTGGAACTATGAGCAGAAAAAGATGGTAAGCACCAGTCGTCAATTCTGCGGATTGTTTATGGGTGATTACAGCAAAAGCGGCATCAATACCATGTTTAATACCGGAACGGTTGCCGGGGTATCAACCAACATTTTTGGAGGAGATTTTCCGCCTAAGTTTATTCCTTCATTCTCATGGGGCGGAGCAAAAGGATTTGTAAAGTTTGATTTTGATAAAGCCTTGGAAGCCGCTGCTGCCATGTACAGCCGGAGAAATCTTGAATTTACGGCTGCCGATAAATCTATTTTAGCAGCTATTTACGCCATGTCTGACTGCTGACGTGACATTTTTGTCCTGAAAACCGGCTGGCATTACTATTGAAAACCCCTCATTTAAGTTTATTGACTGTTAAAAACAGCCATTTTGTCTTATTTTGTTGCCATGTTTGAAGAAAAGAAAAATCCCCATGATATCAGATTCAATGTTATATCTGATGATGAACCCGAACTGATCCCGATTTTGTCGCTTGAAGACGAAGAACAAATCAATTCAGAAAAATTTCCTGAAGACCTTCCTATCCTTCCCCTGAGAAATACTGTACTCTTTCCCGGAGTAGTAATACCCATAACAGTTGGGCGTGATAAATCCATAACGCTGATAAAGGAAGCTTATAAAGGTGATAAAATAGTTGGCGTTGTTTCGCAAAAGGATGTAACCATTGAAGATCCGAAATTTGTTGACCTGAACAAAATCGGCACAGTTGCTTTTATATTAAAAATGCTGCGCATGCCCGATGGTAACACCACCATCATCATTCAGGGTAAAAGACGATTCGAAATTGCCGAAGAGGTTCAATCAGAACCATACATCAGAGCGAAGATTATTCCGCTGCCCGATAAAAAACCTCCGGTTAATGAAAAAGAGTTCATTGCACTGGTTGATTCATTGAAGGATGTCAGCTACCAGATAATTCAGCATTCTCCCAACATTCCTTCCGAAGCCGGTTTTGCTATCCGAAACATCGAAAGCCCGGCTTTCCTTATCAACTTTGTTTCATCCAATATGAATGCTGATGTAACGACCAAACAATCGCTGCTCGAAATGGTGGATGTAAAACAGCGTGCTCAAAAAGTACTGGAGCTTCTCAGCAAAGATTTGCAGATGCTCGAACTGAAAAATCAGATTCAGAATAAAGTGAAAGGCGATATTGACAAACAGCAGCGCGAGTTTTTCCTTAACCAGCAATTAAAAACTATTCAGGAAGAATTGGGCGGCAATGCGTTTGACAAAGAAATAAGCGAAATGAAAGAGCGCGCCACTAAAAAGAAGTGGTCGAAAGCCGTTGCCGAAGTATTTGATAAGGAAATTGAAAGGCTTGGACGAATCAATCCGGCTGCTGCCGAATACAGCGTTACGCTTAACTATCTTGACTTATTGCTTGAACTTCCGTGGGATGAAAGAACGCTTGATAACTTTGATTTGAAGCATGCTCGTAAAGTGTTAGATAAAGACCATTTCGGGCTTGATAAAATTAAAGACCGCATTCTTGAATACCTCGCTGTTCTTAAACTGAAGGGCAATATGAAATCGCCCATCATGTGTCTGGTAGGCCCGCCCGGAGTCGGAAAAACTTCACTCGGAAAGTCTATTGCCACAGCATTGGGCAGAAAGTATGTCCGCATGTCGCTGGGCGGATTGCGCGATGAAGCCGAAATACGTGGTCACCGCAAAACCTACATTGGCGCTATGCCCGGCAGAATTATTCAGAACCTGAAAAAAGCAAAATCATCCAATCCGGTTTTTGTTTTGGATGAGATTGACAAACTCACCAGCGATTTTCATGGCGACCCGTCTTCCGCTTTGCTTGAAGTATTGGATCCGGAACAGAACAATGCTTTTTACGACAACTTTGTTGAAATTGAGTATGACTTGTCTAATGTACTTTTCATTGCTACTGCCAATCAGCTCAGCACCATACAACCCGCCCTGCGCGACCGCATGGAGATTATTGAACTGAGCGGATACACGGTCGAAGAAAAAATTCAGATTGCCACCCGCCATCTTATTCTCAAACAGATTGAAGCACACGGTTTGAAGAAGCAGGATGTTCAGTTTACTAACGATGCCATTGAAACCATCATTGATGAATATACCTACGAATCGGGCGTGCGTAATCTGGAAAGAAACATAGCAGCAGTAGTGCGTTCTGTTGCCAAATCAGTGGCTTCGGAAGAAAAGTATGATTCAAAAATTTCGCGCAAGCAGGTTTATAAAATCCTGGGTGCGCCTAAGTTTATCAAAGACAAATGGCTTGATAACAAATTTGCCGGTGTAGTAACCGGGCTGGCATGGACTGCCAACGGTGGGGATATTCTGTTTATTGAAACCAGCCTAAACGCGGGTAAGGGGAAGTTGACCCTGACAGGAAACCTCGGTGATGTAATGAAAGAATCTGCCAGCATTGCTTATGCTTTCCTTAAAGCTCATGCCTCTGATTTAAATCTTGATCCGAAAGTGTTTGAACATTGGGATGTACATATTCACGTTCCGGAAGGTGCTACCCCTAAAGACGGGCCATCTGCCGGTATCACCATGCTGACATCGTTAGCCTCTGCGTTTACTCAGCGCAAGGTGAAAAAGAAATTAGCCATGACCGGTGAAATTACACTGCGTGGTAAAGTTCTTCCGGTGGGCGGCATTAAAGAAAAAATTCTGGCGGCCAAACGTGCAGGTATTGAAGAAATAATGCTCAGCGCTGATAACCGCAAAGACATTGAAGAAATAAAAGAAGATTACCTTAAAGGGCTGAAGTTTGTTTATGTGGAAACAATGGCTGATGTGCTTGATGTTGCTTTGCTGAATGAAAAAGTGAAGAACCCATTGAGTATTTCTGTTCCGGTGGATAAGCAACCTGAAACAAAAAGCAGATAGCTTAATTTTTTATCACCTAATTATCCCCGGAGGAGTTCCTTTACCCATTTGGGTTTTTTATTACTTCTTTAATATAAAATAGATCACTGCCGCTGTTATTCCTGAAATAGTTGAAACCAAGTTGATATTTCTGCTTTTACAGGAATAACAGCATTCGTGCCGGTTTAAGCGTAATAGAATATTAGGTTGCTTTGTACTGCCGCAGCCAAGTGCTACAAAAGATCACTTACCTGCTTCCGGTGTCATTCCTTTGCCAGTCTGCCGATAGGCATGGAAAAAAGGAATCTCTAAAACTAACTTTTAAAGCTTTCACTCCGGTTGGTGTTATTTCACCAACCGGAATATTTTCGGGGTGATGATGATACACTAACCGCATACAGCAGCCGGAATTTTCTCTCCCCCGTTTTGATTTTCCAATATTTATTTACATTTGTATTCCCGATTTGATAATGACCCGCCCTGAAAACACCAATCCCCCACTGCACGGTTCTTGTAGTGTGTGTGTGTGATGACACCTTAAAAACCCAAACCGAAAAAAATAAAATCCTGTCTCGTTTCTTTTTTAACGAAACGGGATTTTTTATTACACCGGCAGCGAATAATTTTCCATCGCCAATTCAAAACAACAGTGTTTCCGGCTGCCT
>CAADHD010000033.1 GCA_900696575.1 uncultured Bacteroidota bacterium | reverse complement strand
GTTGTGATTTGCTTTCATTCTTTGACCTACTGATATTTGCTACACTACAGGTTGCCTCAAAATGCTAAAAGCCAGTAAAGTAAAGCGAAAATCAGCATGCAAAATCAGTGAATAAAAAGCCGCTCAGTATTCTGTTAAGCGGCTTTTTTTATTTTAAAACAGTTCCAGTTGCTGAGGCCCGGCCGGTGGCTTTTCCTCTTTACGGCCGTAATAGACTTCCATCATTCCGAATTGTTTGTCAGTGATGGTAAGGATAACCACATGCCCTTTTTCCGGGAGGATTTTTTTTACACGCTTTATGTGCACTTCGGCATTTTCGCGGCTGGCACAGTGACGCAGGTATATGGAGAACTGAAACATAGAAAATCCATCGGCCATTATTTCTTTTCGAAAACTGGCAGCGATTTTTTTTTCTTTTTGGGTAATAACCGGAAGGTCGAAGAAGACAAGTATCCACATAATTCTGTATTCGTTTAGGCGCATGAGAAAATGAAGTATGAAAGTGAAAGTATTAGTAGGTCAGGCCACAGAAGGATATGATATTTTACGTTGGGTACCTTCAAAACATCGTGCCAACGAGGCCGTAGTTCTTGAAATGGCTATTAAGAGAGGGCTGCGTTCATTTTCTATTAATACATCAAGAGTCGTGATGGAAAGCAGATGCTTTTTGGCGCTAAGATCAAGTTCGCTGACAGGTGCATCAGACTGTACATACTGAATTACGAGTTTGTCAACTACCGGTCGGTAAGGCTCCATAATATCGTCAGCCAAACAATAGGCATTGTATTTATTCCGGTGAAAGATGCCGAGTGTAGGAAGCAGGCCTGAAGAGACAAGAGCGCGGGCAATTATGGCCCGCAGTATAGCATAACCGTAGTTCAGCAAATTATTGGGAGGTTCACCGTTACGGTGTCTTCGGAAAGTTTTGCCGGGCTGGTTTTTATAAAAAACAGAAGACAACGTTTCCCAATAGTGAGCAGAGGCGCGTGCTTCGTGATTATCGGCATCACCGCTTTTAACTGACTGTGCCCAGTGAATCATATTCTGGTGGGGGAGATTTTGATTTTGAAGAATGGCAGCCTGATTGTTGATTTTGGCGGCAACAGTTTGTTGCCAAAGCTGTTTTTTAAGAGGGACTGAAGCCTCAATCTGGTGTTTGAATTTTTCGGTTTGAACCGAATTACCGGCCAATGGCAGGAAAAGGCCATTGGGTAAATGGGTTTCATCTGAGGTAATGACGGCCGTATTATTATCGAGCAGGGCAGAGAGGAGGGCATGGGTAAGGGTAATCTGACGGTTATCGAGTATTAGCACGCCAATGTCTTCGATAGGGATTGAAGCTGCTGATTGTTGCCGGAAGGATTCTGTAAGTGTGTCATTTTTCTCGACTTCGGGCAGGCGTACAATAAGCTGCCGGTTATTAAGGCTCAGGTAGGAGGGATTGCCAAAGTAGAGAGTGCGTTTTATCATCGGTTTTTATTTTTTATCCGCTTAAATAAATTTAAGGTTTACGAACCTATTTAAAAATTATTTATCCAACAATTAAAACATCCAAGGTTTGCAAAACCTACGTTTTTATGGATTAGTAGAACTCTTCTTTTAACGAGAGTATTTTATTTCTTTTTTTATTCATGCAGTAAAGAAGGTTCCGGTAATTGCCGAACATCTGTATGGAATGGTTGAGGTTGATAAAACTGTCAGACAGGCAGGAGGCGTAAATATGAAAGGAAGAATGAGGCCAGTTATGTTCATGATCAGTAAAACCATGTTTAACCGGGTTAAGATGGATGTAGAGAAAGGTATCACGGAACTGGTCATCGGAAGAAATCAATTTACGTTTGAACCGAGGGTTGAAAAGAGAGCCTCTGCGGGAGTAAACTTTGTTAATAGATTTGGAGTAGCTGTTGAAGAGATTGGGAGATTGTTTAGCGATAAAACGGTTGATTAATTGTTCCAAACCTTCAAGGTTTTTGAAACCTTGAAGGTTTGGAAATTTATTTAATAAAGTATTTTCGTTATGGATTTTTAAGAGCAGATGGAAGTGGTAAGGCATCAGGCACCATGCAAAAGTTTCAGCAATGGGGGCTATGTGTTTTTCGTATTTCTGAAGAAATAAAGGATAGTTTTTTACTTCGCGAAAGATATTATCGCTGCTGTTGGCTTGGTTGTAAATGTGGTAAGTACAGCCGGGAAGCAGGGGTTGCATTGGTTTAATGTTGATGTTTCAAGAATGGGTGTCCATGATAGTTTGAAGTTATAGAAGCACCTTATCATTTAAGCTGGTTTAATGTTGCCAAGTCTGTCAAGAATGCGAAGTTTAATACACCGCTGTTTTATTTGAATTGCTCCATCAATCGTATTTTCAGAACAGTTTTGGCTTTCGAATTCACCGAATTTTTTATCTCCATCGTAATTTTTATACGGAAGAATCAGTTTGGAAATATTTGCCGGAATGAAAAAGCATTGCTTGCCTGTGCTTTTTACCACTCTGTAAATTCTTTGAGTTATTTCTTTTCTGTTGCTCCAGTCTATTACATTTTGTTCACCATTTATCAGTTTTTCCCATTCTTCATTTGTAGGGACATATACAAGGTCATTGGGTTGCAACAAGATTACTTTATTTCCTTCCTGTGCAACAGCAACGGGTAGATTAAGCTTAATTCGTTCAACTATTTTATGCGTGGCGATAGAATACATAACGCTGCGCTCTTTTGTTTTTTCATTCTCGTATATCACAAAGTAGGCATTGGCACCGGCATCGGTTTCAATGTATTTATTGCCAAAAAGATTATCGCGCAGTTCTTCTTTTAACTCGCCATCCATAATGGTAACTTTACGAATAGGTTTATTTTGATTTTTTTGGGATAGTTTTTCAAGACCATCCGGTGAAAAGGCTTCATCTTTTGAACCGCTTTCATTTAAATGCTGCTGCAGTAAGAGTGGGATTCGTGATTTATCAGCGTATGGAATTTTAGAAATTTTCCTTTCGTCAAACGAATTGTC
The DNA here is from genome assembly GCA_900696575.1 of uncultured Bacteroidota bacterium. GTDB lineage: Bacteria > Bacteroidota > Bacteroidia > AKYH767-A > OLB10 > CAADHD01. The sequence continues at coordinate 78,297 of CAADHD010000033.1, read as the reverse complement.
AAGTTTAACCCGCTTTGCCTTATAGCGTACAAATTCAGCAATGGTAATTTTTTCATATAGCTGATTACCGATACGATAAGCATTGTCCTGCTTGTTTTTTTTCAAATAATAATTCTTAATAGCTTTCAACAATTTATCTGTATTTGAAAGAGGTATTCCGGTCGATTCTATTGTTTTTTCAATAATTTCTTTCATTATCGGGCGCACAGTCTGGTCATATACATACGGAGCAGTTCTTCGCCTTTCCTCATCATGCTCAACCTGCATCCACTCAATTTGTGTCCGGATGGCATCTTCAACTTTCACGGCACGTTTTTGTTTTATCAAGATTATACCCTGCGGCTCTTTAAACATTGATCTGCGTACAGACAGCCAGTTCTTATTAGATTGCTGTCTGAGTGTTTGCTTTTCAATTATTCCATCTTGCCTTTTTACCCATTTTATATAACGGTTGAACGGCTTGGAAACAACTCGTCTGTTTGCCTTAAATGTTACTATGACTTCGCTAAGTTTTTCTCTAGCATCTTTAACGAAAGTAGGCCAGGGTGAATTAAACTCCCTTATCTTTCTTTTGCAAAGAGTGCGTTGAAAATTCTTCCATTCTTCGCTTGTATCAGCCGCATTAAGGGTATTGAAATAGCGGATGTGTTCACGGGTGGTTGCAGCGATAATCAGCGCATCGAGTGCATGATGCCGGTGGTCAATGCGCTTGTTATCAAAATCAGGAATTTCCGGAACATTAAAATCAATGTCGTTTGCATCTTTTTGATTCGGGTAAACATAGGTCTTGCCATTCAGCTTCTCTAATCTTCTGAATCGTGATTCGATCAATTTCTTCCATATTTTATTTAATCCCCATTTTCCTTTTAGTTCAGAAGTAATGCTGCCGATGGTGAAAACAATGTCATTGGCTTCCTTTTCAGAAGCAATCCTTTTTGAGGTAGTAAAAGGATAAAGTAACTCTCCAAGCTTGCGTCCAATGTAGCGTGTGTCGTTAATCTGCCTTTCGATAAAGTCATCAGGTACTTCAGTTGCCATTAGGTTTTTATACTTCTTGCCACGAAAGGTTTTTTTGCAATGTGTGGCAAATTCATCATAAGTGAGCAACGGGTATTTAATGCCGCCATGTTCGCAACTTCCGTTAGCTTCTAATATGAAAATTGCAGCTAGTTTATTACCTTTTGCTTTGTTTACACCAGCCTCTGCAATGACCAAATTGTCCATAGCATCATATTTCATACGAGATTGTGGTATGATATGCTCCTTTTCATAAGAGTTTTCGTCAAAGAGCTTGCTTAACGGTATAATTTTTCCGGTATAGGGAGAACGACATTTCTGAGACAACCAAAGAATGTACTTTTTCACCTCTGCGTTCGTGGGTACACGCTCCTTCTTTCCATCACGAAACATATTATCCATCCAAACCTGGTCATCAAGTTTCTTTTCTTTTAAATCATACTCAAAATGTGCACAACTTTTATATAGCCTGAATTTTTCAATATCAACGGGGTTGTTTGGGTTGGGCTTAACAGAAAAATTCTTTGACACTTTATTACCTTGCTCATCATAATGTTCGAAGGAATCATTCAGCAATTCGCTGAGTAATTTTTTAGCCCGATTTTTTTCTTCGAGATTTTTTGAATTACTTTCAGCGATAGCTGCCCGTTGCTCGGCATTTTTTTTAAGCTCTCTGCCTAATTCAATATGAATTTCATCAGGTTGTCCAAAGGTGTTGCAGATGTCTTTTACCATGAGAACGGCTTCACGCACTACCTGCTCCACAAGTGGATTCCTGAGGCTGTTTGGTTCAATAAGTTGCAGCACATTTAGCTGTTGAATTTGCGCAGCGGTATATTTCTCAGAATTCTCTCTTTCACTGTGCCGCCCATAAACAACATACCCTGCTAACCATACGGGCAAGCCGGAAAACTGTCTGCGCTCTGTAAACTTGCGTTGCTCTATGATTTCACCGGTGCGCTTATCCACCTTTATGTCGCGTTCCCATCCGTTTTTGATAATGTTGTCAATCCGATCAGACAATTTGATTTTATTTGGATGTTCAATTGGTGATTCAGGTGTTTTGATTTGGCAGTTTTCAATGGCATCCCATTTCCAATATTTTCCGCAGCGCATTACGGTGAGTAGCTTTTTTAACGCTTTTGAAGAATAGGAAGCATAATCTTTTTTAAATTCTTTTTGTCCAGAAAGGGCTTCAACAATTTCATCAGGCATTTCGCTGAAATGCTTTTTCAAGGCAGATTTAATTCCTTTTTTAGATTTTTCAAAGTCGGATGAAGAAATGGAGTATAGTATATGCCAAAGGCCAAAGAATTGTTCCGGATTTTTTAAAATGGAATTACCTTTTTCCTCCCAATTAAACTTTTTGAATACTTTCCTGAATTCATCCTTTGTTTCGTTCCCTTTTAGAGATTTGCGACTGGTAAAAAGATTGATTCGGAATTGTTCTTCATTTAAATGAATTTCAGGATTCAATTCATTGAGTTTGTCAAAAAGTCTTTTCTCCGTAATTTCTGCCTGTGAATCAAACAAATCAAATAATGAATCTTTATTGTTTTCATTCAAAAAACAACGCGTAACGTCTACATCAATCTTTGTAGTTCCGTTTGTTGTTTGCTCCTTTTGTAAGATTCGGATATTGTGAATGTCTTGCCAGATTCGAAATTCCTGAAAGAGAGGGCTTGATTTTGGAGCGCATTTCAAACCGTAAATTCCGGTTTTTTGATATTCACCATTTTCACTTCTTTCTATTCCGATTCTTTTTTCATAACGGCATTCTGAAATGGAGCCTTTCTGGGATTTCAGGTCGCGCTGATAATAAATAATATCATTAGCTAAGGTGTGATAAAGCCCTTTATCAATTAATTCTTTCTGTTTTGCAGCATTATTTCTGTAAAGAGCTAAAGCAATTGTTTCTAATTTATCACCATGCAGCAACTCTTCTAAAGTTCCATCAACTCTTCTCAATTCTACTTGCCTTTCCCAGATGGCCTCCAATTCCTTCTGATATTTTTCCCTGCGAATTACATTTTGACGGATTTTATAAATCTCATTTCGTTGAGCATTCTCAACGAGTTTATCCCAGAAAAATTCACCGACAAATTTCCCTGAATCATCAATTTGATTGTCAAGTGCAGTCATCATTAATGTCCAGTCATCTTCTTTCGGTTGCTTTGGATCGCTTTCTTGCTTTATCTCCCCCTTCCGGTTTATCTTTTGCTCCACCAGTAGTTTCACTTCTTTTCCTGTCCACTCTGGCTTTTCTTTTCTTTTCACTTCCCAAGGTATAATTATTGGATCAGCTGCTTTAATTATGAATGTCAACTTATTTTTTTTGTCTTTTTCATCACTTTTAAGTTCTACTTTTTCAATAATGGTATTAGAAACGTATCTTGTTTTTCTTTCCTGCCCTTCCCCTCTTTTATATTCCTGCAACTCTCCACTGTCTATTCTGGCTTTGAGGTTTTCAAATTCTACATAACTCAGAATTTGATTATCCTGTAAATCTTTTCTGCTGCTTTTAAACCCTCTACGCTGGTTCATCATTAAAAGAATGCGTGCGAGTTCTTTAACAGTAATTTTCTTTGTCAATGCCTTTTTTCGTAGATAATATACAATCCAATCCTCAGGAATAATTGGTCTGCCTTTTTCGTTGGTCTTCCCTTTTACACCAAGTTGTTCAGTGGCTTCATTTATAGTTTCAGTGGAAAAAGGCAACCAAGGATTTACCCGGAAATCAAATCGTCCGTTGTTTTCACGAATGATATTCTTGATTTGTTGTGGATTATCAAGCGGAAAATCATTAGGTAGCCAGCCAATCAATTTCAGTACTTTAATAAGACGAGATCTACGGAGTTTATAGCGATGCTTTAACCTGCGTGAACCACGTTTTAACCTTCTGTTTGCTGCGGGTGTCTTCACCTGAGGGCTTCCATTCTGCCCATCTTCATAGGCTTTGGTATATTCTGTATCAAAAGGTACAATCCGACTGCCAAGCCACAGTATTTCGCCTTCTTTTCCGAAGTCATTGATTGAGATAGGCATTTTAATAAGTGCAGCACCAATTGAATTTGTTCCGATGTCCAAACCGAGAATTTTTTTTGTTTCCATAATGATAATTAACTATAGATTATTATTTTTGCGTTGAAGCAAATCACAATAAGGATTATTCCGTAGTGAGCCTTGCTCATCAAGTTTCCTCCCCGTTGTACTTAACAGCGGGGCTTTTTTATTGACTACCATACCATCCAAATCATCGCCCCTAAATAAAGTAATTTGTATTAATCCTCCAAATTCCGTTAATCATATCATTTTACTTCTGCAGGAGTGCTTTGTATAAACTGCATTGGCAATGCGAACCGGTATAGGCTTCTTTTAACAACCTGGGGAGCCGGGAAGGAGAGCAGCAGGATTTTTTTACATTTGTAAGCAGTTCTTCATTAATGATTGTAGCAGTCAGGTGCATGTAAGCATGAAATCAGATAAATGAAACGCAAAAAAAAATTGAGTCTGTTACGGCTTTTGATGATTGGATTTCGTTTTGCCGGTAATAAATTTCTAATGGGTTTGGCTCTGATTTTCTCAGGGCTTTTTCCGGTCAGCGAAATGGATGCGCAGATAACTTACAAAGTGCTTTTTCTGGGGAACAGTTACACTTATGTAAACAACCTTCCTCAGTTGGTTCATGATTTGGCATTGTCAGCGGGAGATACTCTTATTTTCGACAGTCATACACCGGGAGGGTATCAGCTTATTGATCACGTTCAGGACCCAATAAGCCAGAGCAAGATTATGTCAGGCGGGTGGGATTTTGTGGTGCTGCAGGGGCAAAGTCAGGAGCCTGTTATTCAGATGAGCCAGTTTTACAGCGGGGCGAATTCATTGTACAATCTGGTAAAGCAGTATAATCCGTGTGCAGTGGTAATGCCTTACATGAGCTGGGGCAGAAAAAACGGAGATGCCGCCAATTGCGCACAGTTTCCGGTAATGTGTACCTATCAAAGTATGGATTCAACCTTACGGGTACGGTACATGAACATAACTGCTGCACTTAATACAGAAGTGTCTCCGGTTTCTTCAGTATGGAATTACCTGAGGCAATATCACCCGGCAATTGAGTTGTACCATCCTGATGAAAGCCATCCTTCAGCAGAAGGTACTTATGCGGCAGCCTGTAGTTTTTATGCAGCCATTTTTAAAAAAAATCCTGCCATGATTTCTTTTAATGCAGGATTAAATGCTGCCGATGCAGCCTTGATAAGAAATGCAGCCAAAACGATAGTATATGACAGTCTTCCGCTCTGGGATTTCAGGGTGCTTCCTGTTTCTGATTTTCGTTACGAAGCCGGAGCGGGTAATAACCAGATAAATTTTACGGCTATAAATTATGGAATCAAGCAAAATTATTTTTGGGATTTTGATGATGGCAGTACTGCAACTACTGCTGCGCCATCGCATGCGTGGATCGCAGATGGCAGTTATACCATATCGCTGACTACCTCCGTTTGCGATTACACGGGATTGCACATCAGTTTTACGGATACGGTGATTCAGTTTTGCAGTCATACGCCAACGGTTTACACTTCTAATCCCTGGCTTTGTGCTTATGATACACTATGGACTCAGCCGGCTACTATCATTCAATGGCTGAATAACGGATACCCTGTTGCACAAAATCTGCCATACCTGGCTGATTATGCGCAGTATACGGCAATGTCTTTTTCGGTACTGACAACCCAGAACGGCTGCACGGAGTTATCGCAACCATTTTATGCTATGCCTCCATGGTCGGGTTATTATTTTGATGCTATTGGTAATCCCTGCATTGGAGATACGGTAGCCTTTGCCGTGCTTCATGCAAGCGGTTCGCTTACAGGAACTGAACATATTTATTGGTTTAAAAATGATACGCTGCTCAGTTGGATGATCAATGAGGATACGCTGTTCATTACAGCCGAAGGCAAGTATGAATGTAAGGTGGTAAACCCGGCCTCGGATTGTCCGGCAGATACAACGGCTGTTTCAGTTACCTATGATTGCGGAACGCTGGGAGCAGGCAAGGGCAATGAAATGAATGAATGGAGCCTTTTTCCGAATCCTGCAACGGAAACAGTGATACTGAAATTTGCCGGGATTCCGCTCGAAGAACAAGTGCTGATTTATAATGTGGATGGAAGACTGATTAAAATTGTTCCTGTACTTGAAAGTCCGTTACACATTAACCTTGGAGAATTAATGGAAGGGATATATATTATAAAACTGAAAAACAAAGGTGCTGCAGTAAAAAGGTTTATTAAAATTGACAGCAGGTAACCAAATAACTTGTATTTAATTATATGAATTGATGATGCACGCCTTTTTCGCGCTGTTCCCTTTTTAAGTTCAGGGTGCAGGAAGGAAAAGAGTTGATGATTTGGTATTTATGCCGAAGATTTAGTCAACAAACTTAATTACATGCCCTTCTGCTCCGAGTAATTCACCATCCAGTTAATGCCGAATTTATCGGTAAGCATTCCGAAGTAGGCCCCCCAGAAGGTGTTATTCATAGGCATAATGGTTTGTCCACCGGCTGATAATTGCCGGAAGAACCGGTCTGCCTCATCTTTGCTTTCAGCATTAATTGAAATGGAAAAGTTGTTTCCTTGTTTGAAAGAGGAAGCCCATTCCCCTCCGGTATCGCTGCCCATCAGCATGGTTTCTTTACTTACCGGCAGGGATACATGCATTATTTTATTGCCATCACTTTCGGGCATGGCTTTCTGACCGGGTTGTGGGGGCAAATCTTTAAAACGGCCGAAGTAGGGAAACTCACCGCCAAAAACGGATTTGTAAAAATTGAAGGCTTCCTCGCAGTTGCCGTTGAAGGTAAGATAAACGTTGACGGTAGGCATGGTTTTTTGATTTGAGCAAATAAAGCGAATTATATGCAGCAAAGTAATGGATATTACCAAATGGCATTGATGTGCAGAATAGCGTCAGGGTTTACTACTTTTTCTTATCATTAGTAATTTCAGTCATTGTTCAATGACTTCTTCAGCATACTTATTTTTATTTCTTTACAGGAAATAAGATAGTCGGTTATTCGCCTATTTTTGCATCGTGAATACCATATTAAGGGATCTGTTAGTCTGTCTGTTATTAGCTTCTTACAGCCTTGTTTCATTCATACCTGCCAATACAGATACGGTTTCGCTTAAGGTAAGTACAACTGACAACCCCATTGCTGTTATTAGTGAAGCCTCCGGTAATTTGCTGAGTGCTGCCTTGCGCACGGATGATGTATTCAGCAGACTTAATACTTTAATTGCAATCCAGTTCAGAAATTTTTCAAAAGATTCAGCGCTGCTTCAACAAATCAATAATGGCTTGATTAATTCAGCGATCCGCTTTTACGGTAATCAACCGGCAAGTACAGTGTTCCGCTTATTTATAGCGGTCATCTTATTCCCCTTTCATTATTTCCGGTAAAATCAAAATAACCGCCTGAGGCACTTCAGGTCCGTTATGATTTTTTATCCATGCACTCATGGCATGGATCATTTTATTTATTGAACTTTAAACAGCATAAAACAATGAACTTGGAAATAATTTTAGTTGGCTTAGCCATCATTATAATATGTGCCGTCCCATTTGTACTGATGGGAATCGGTAAAAAGAATAAAACAAAAGAATTGCTTGAGGCCTTATACGGTTTTGCATCAAAACATCATTGCATTATCAGAGAATATGAGGCTGGTGGAGACTTTATAATTGGTCTGGATACGGACAGAAAAATCATCATTTTTTATAAATCTACTCCCCATGAAAAGGTAATGGAAAGTCTGAATCTGGATAATGTAAGGCACTGCCGCTGTGTTACATCCGAAACAGAAAGAAAGACTGCCTCCGGAGCTGCAAAGTCAACAGATAAGATTGAATGGATATTTACGTTTGCCGATAAGGACAAGCCGGAATTGATCTGGAAACTTTTTGATTCGAAGAATGATTTGATATTGCTGGATGAACATCAGTTTGCATCCCGCTGGGCTGAAAGGATAAACAAGGTAATAAAGGCAAAATAATCATCGTATCTATGTCGTTCGAAAAAACTTTCGCATGGAATTCTGTGCATCAGCAGGAGGATGGATATAAAGTAATCAGCAGGCTGAAGAAAGCGTGTTGGTTATCGGCTGTGTTACTGGTATGGCCTGTTATGAGTTATGGAACTGCTTATACTACAGGGAATGTTCCTGAGGTTTATGGAATAAGAGCAGAGTTTGTCATCTTTGCTTTGACCTTAGCCGGCATAGCCATCTTTCATCAGCATACTATAAAGGTGGCTTTATCCGGTCTGACAATTCTACTGCTGATTAAATTATTTTTTGATTCATCTTTTGATTTGGTGCATCATCTTTTTGGCAGCAATACGGGGGAGGGAGAATGGAGAACTATACTTAATTTGTTTGGATTGCTTACAGGCTTTTCGGTTCTTGCCCGTCATTTTGAAGATTCGCACATACCCGAAATGCTGCCTTCTTTTCTTCCTGACGGATGGAAGGGAGGCCTGGTTTTACTCGCACTTATACTTGTTCTCTCATCCTTTCTTGACAATATAGCAGCGGCCATTATCGGAGGCACTATTGCTCAGTCGGTATATAATCGTAAAGTACACATCGGGTATATTGCCGGTATCATAGCGGCAAGCAATGCAGGCGGAGCCGGTAGTGTAGTAGGCGATACCACCACTACCATGATGTGGATTGATGGCGTTAATGCACTCGATGTAACCCATGCTTATGCAGGTTCGCTGGCAGCCTTTTTTATTTTCGGAAGTGTAGCAGCCATACAGCAACACCGCTATCAGCCGGCCATCAGCAGAAGTACGATTGCCGTTAAGCCTGATTGGAGAAGGATGGTTGTTGTGTTGATGATTCTTGCAGGCGCTATACTTGGCAATACCTTGCTTGACTTTCCGGCAGCCGGTGTATGGCTGGCTATTCCCGCAGGCGCAGCATTAGCCGGAATTCCGTGGCATGAAGTAAAAAGCTCATTAAAGGGAACTGTGTTTCTGCTATCGCTTGTACTATGCGCCTCATTAATGCCGGTTAATGAATTGCCCGCTGCTTCGTGGCATACGGCTTTTCATCTTGGATTTGTTTCGGCTGTGTTTGATAATATACCACTTACCAAACTTTGTCTTGAACAAGGCGGATATGATTGGGGAATACTTGCCTTTGCCGTTGGGTACGGAGGTTCTATGATATGGTTTGGATCATCGGCAGGGGTTGCGCTTAGCAACATCTTTCCTGAAGCTAAAAATACATTTAAGTATTTAAAAGCAGGATGGCATGTAGCCCTGGCTTATGTATTGGCTTTTTTCATAATGCTGGCTGTAATGGGATGGAACCCACATGCACCGCATAAGAAGAACAGAGCAGCGAAATCAGCAGTTTTTATTTTAACCGGACAAGTACACCCTTGCGTTTAACTACATTCTTGTAATCCCATTGTATCGTTTTTGCTTTCCTGAGCCAGCGTTTCAGTTTGGAAGGTTTTATCTGTTCTGAAGAAGTGAAATCAATGGAGGCATCTTTAAATTTTCCTGAACCGGGTTTTAAGTCTTCTTCTTCAAAATCTGCTCCGCTCCAGAACATCAGGCGGATGCTGTTTTTCAGCTTGCTGTAACCGACAACGGGATTACCATCAAGAAACCAAACCGGATGACGGTGCCAGATTTTATTTTCTGCTTCCGGCATATTTTCAGAAATGATTTCAAGTAAGGCATTACAGATTTCTTGATCTGTTTTGTTCAGGGCTTTATTGTAATTGATAAATTCCGGATTCATAAAATGTTATTTTAAAATTTCACATTCAATCTTAGGTTAATGGTTCGTGCCGACAAATAATTCGGTACGGCATAATAGCGATTGGTGATGTCGGCAATCCAGATGTACGAAACGGTATTACTAACCTGCAGCAGGTTGAACACTTCGAGGCTTACCCAGAAGGCTTTGATGTTATTCACCCACCTTAGCCTTGACTTGCGTGGATTGTCTTCATCAATAAATATCTTAGAGAAGCCTATGTCAACTCTCCGGTAATCAGGCACACGGAGTATGTCATTGTATTTGTTTCTTCCCGGAGGGCCAAATGGCAATCCTGTTCCGTAAATCAAACTGAGATGTACCTTCCAAGTAGGAAACTTCGGAATGTAATCCTGAAAGAACATACTGAAGGTTACGCGCTGGTCGGTAGGACGGGGAATGTAACCCGGTTCAACGCGGATGGAATCCGTAGCAATGTTATTCGCAGTATATCCGGCAACGATTTTTTCTCCGTCAGAGTTGTAATAATCATAATAGAAGTCATTGATAATGTCTTCTTTAGTCTGAAGCACAGACAGGCTTATCCATGATTCAGTACCCGGAACAAACTCGCCATTGATTCTTAAATCAGCTCCGGCTGCATAGCCTTTTGAAATGTTTTCGGCAAAATAGCGGATGCGGAGGTTTTCTACTTTATAGGGAATAAGGTTATCCAGCTTTTTGTAATACAGTTCTGAAACGAGTTTAAACTCACGCCCGAACGCGAGAAACTGATAATCATTACCTGCCACAAAATGAATAGAGCGTTGCGCTTTTAAATCGGGATTGATGTTGCCGTCAAGATTGCGCAATTCGCGGTAGAAGGGAGGCTGGTAATAAAATCCTGCTGCCGCACGGAACATGAGATTTTTTCGCCACGTTGGTTTCCATGAAAACATAACACGTGGCCCGGTAACAATTTCGCTGTTCAAATCATAATAATGCACGCGCCAGCCGCCATTGAAGGCAAACTCCTTTTCAGCGCCCAGCGAGCGGTCAAACTGTACAAACCCCGAAAGCCGCCAGGTGTTCAACCCGATTTTTGTTTTCAAAACATCCTGCAAAACAATTTGCTGATTGTATGGCCCGCTTTGCCCGGGATTATCACGCGGGTGGGGCAGGGAGTAACCTGCCGAATCAACATACTTCCATTCGTTCAGTTTATCCGTAAAATCTTCAGCCTGAAATTTAATTCCCCACTGTACATCATCATTCTCGCGATGCAGCGAGCCGCGGTGTTCCACATTATACACCTGTGCTGTCAATGTATTCCGTGCATGGTCAAGAAAAGAGCCCACGCCACGGTTAAAAGCCGCTTCTCCGAATTCGCTGCTGCCGAGGTCGCGCTCCAGTTCATCAAGGTTATACTGTCCGAGTATATCAAACGACTCGCGTTCATCAGTATAAAAAGCTGAACCCAGTAATTTCAGTTTCAGGTTTTCATTGACATAATGCGTAAGCGATAATCCGCCCATCATGCTTTCATAACTGTTTACTTCCTGTCCGTCAAAATAAATGGTCAAGCGCAATGCCTGATTGATGGTTCCGAATTCGGTCTGTCGTGTAGCAGGAACAACATTATAGCGGTTGCGCGAAAAGTTGCCGAGGAAATTCAAATCGGTTTTCGGTGTAAGCGCATAATGTACATCGGCCTGCACATCCAGAAAAGAAGGTTTGTATTCGCCTTTGGTGTCTAATGATTTAAGCAGGTATTGATTCGATTTAAAGCGCAATCCGGTAAGGTAAGTAAGTTTTTTATTCTTGGTTATTCCTTCCAACTGAACACCTCCGCCAAGCAAACTTCCATTAACCGTACCTGCGAATTTTTTTGGCTTGCGGTATTTCACATCAAGCACCGAAGAGAGTTTATCTCCATACATAGATTCAAATCCACCGGCAGAAAACAATACGGACGAAACCATATCGCTGTTTATAAAACTCAATCCTTCCTGCTGGCCGCTGCGCACCAAGAACGGACGGTAAATTTCAAAGTCGTTTACATACACAAGGTTCTCATCAAAGTTTCCTCCGCGAACGGAATACTGCGAACTCAATTCATTATTGGCCACCACACCGGGCAATGTTTTCAATACATCTTCAAAGCTCCCTGAGACAGTAGGCAGTTGCTGAATGGTTTTCGGGTTAATGCGAGTCAGTCCCGATTCGCGAGATTTGGTATCGGTTACTTCCACAGGCGGCAAGGTTTGTGAGCCGGGCTCCATCTGGCGGTTCAGTTCCCGTTTCTCATTTTCTTTCAGTCTTACAATAATCTGCTGAAGGTTGAATCCTACATAAGAGAAAGCCAGCGTAACCTCACGGTTAGGTTTTACTTTGAGCAGATACTTTCCGTTTTCATCGGTAATGGTTCCGCCTGCTTCGCCCACAATGGCTACATTCACTCCGAACATGGGCTGGTTTTTCTGGTCGGTAACAACTCCAAAGACTTCTGCTGACTGAGCAAACAGTGCTGAAGCATTTATCAGAAACAGGGAAACAAATACAGCAAACCACAGCGCTGCATTGGTGCGAAATGAATTACAAAGCATTCCTTTCTGTTCAGTGCTTATTCGTCAAACTTATCTTTCTTACGGCTGAAATCGCCATTCTGCCAGGCTTTGATAAACTGCGCCCAGGCAATAGGATTCAGCAAATTGTTTTTCGGCAATTGCCCTACGGTATATAGCCGTGCATATTGCTGCTGCATCTGGTATTTGTAAGTAAGGCTACCATCGGGAGGAAGGTTTTCGGCAATTTCCTGCAGGCGTTGTTTCTCCAGATTTTTTCGTGCCCGCAGCAAATCATCATCCGGAACAGAAAGACTTAAGAATGCTTGTTTAAACTGTTCTTTGGTTGGCCATGGATAAATAACGGCTTCTTTCAATAAAACGGTATCACGCATCAAAACCTGAATCAGGGAATACCGGTTTTCTGTCAAGGTATCAGGAATAATAAATGCCGCCCTGCGGAAGCCAACGGATGAAAACTCAATGGTGTCTTTCATCTTGGCTACGAATGAAAAGAACCCGAAATAATCGCTGATGGTACCGCGGTAAGTATTCTTAACAATGATACTTGCAAAGGGAACAGGCTGCAGGCTGTCGGAGGTAACTACAACGCCTGAGAACTGAACAAGATCGCGGTCTTGTGCCTTAAGGTTAAATACAACTGAAATAAAAACAGCCGATATCAGAAAAATCTTTTTCATGTAGAGAATTAAAGAAAGCAAAAGTAGGCAATGGCATTTTCAGCCATTGAAAAAAGAAAACGGAAGATGTAATCTTTTATTACTGAATATCGCTCATGCTCCGTATGGAAATCTGCTTGGTAGTATTGAAGATTCCGAGAAAACCGGTAACACTTACTGTTCCTGTAGGATAATTGGTTGAAGCAAAGGTTGCCTGAGAGCGTGTGAAGAGCGTATAGGTACCTGTTCCGTCATTCAATGTTTTTGAACCGCTGATGGGTTGTGTTCCGGTTATGGTGCAGTTGTTAATGGTAACCAGGGTTGATTCAAGATTGGTCCATGTGCCGGAATTGATTTGTGCAATGGTGAGAACCTGAGGCGTTACTGAGCCTGTGCCGGTTTTGGCAGCATTTGCATTCGGAACATTGTTAACCTGAAGCAAACTGTTAAAGGTACTGAGTTCCTGGTTGCTTACATCTACTTCTACTTCATCATTCAGATCAAAAGTATGATTGGAAGTAAAGCGTACCACAATACCGGCTGTTGCATCCTGAATAATAAGGTTGCGTGTATCGGTATTCTGGTTGATGCGGTCAGAAATAACAATGCCTTTTATTTTCCGGTTGGCGGGAACTGTTGTGGTGCTGCCGGAATAAATAGTCCGTATGCTTGCAATGGAAACAAGTGTTGTTCCGCCACCTCCGCCACCACAGCGGGTGTTGTTGAGTTGCACATCACCCAAATCACGAATGTAAAGCTGCTTGGTTGAACCAAAAACCTGATAAATGGCAATCAGGGTTCCGTTGCCCGAAGGGGTAAGCGAAGTAGCAAAACTGGCATAGCCGCTGCTGCGAAGTATAATGCTGTTACCATTGCAGTCTTTTAACGTTCGGTTAACAGATTGTTGTAAAGCTGCATTGGCATACGCCTGATTGGTATCGGCCGGCTGAAATTCCACACTGTCGAGCCTGATGAGCATGTTCTGAAAATTGTCATTCAGGTCGGTTATGGAAACTTTGGTGGGTACTACTTCAATGCCCCATTGTCCTTTTACAAAGTACGTTTCAATGAGCGGTGAAGGAATAGAAGCCACCGAAGGAGGATTGGTGGTTTCATCAATATAACCTCCCATTTGTATGAGTTTATTGTATTGGCCTATGAACAAGCCTTTGCATTTTACAAACACCCTTCTTCCTGCCGGATAGTCTGTATAAAAATCGCTGCGGTCAATACGGATGGCAATACCGCCTGTAGCATCCTGAATAATGATGCTTTTGTAAAAGTTACCTGATTTATCATCAGCCACCACCACACCGGAAATGATATGGTTTTCAGTTATCTGAACAGTGGCATTATCCACCAGTATAGTATCGGCATACAAGGCCTTCAGGTCTTTGATGGTAATGTTGGCTGCAATTCCCGATGGGTCTGTATTGTTATTTTCAGGAGCGTCAAAATCGTCTTTAACACATGACGAGAATGCCAGAAGCGAAACCAACGTAATTGATGAAGTGAAGATAGATAGTATATTTTTCATGAGTTAAAAAAGTTATCAGTTAAAACGAAAGATGAAACTAAGGAAGTAAGTACGGCCGGGAGCATAGAAATACTTAGGCGGATATTTATCGGGATTCTGTTCATTGAAATCGAAACGCAGTTGTTCAAAGCCGCCCGTTTTAAAATTTTTTTCATCAAGAAGGTTGGTAATACCGGCATTGATAACGAAGAATGAATTGCGTTTAAGTGCTTTTATTTTATTGTTAAGGCGGTAAGACCATGATCCGAAAAAGTCAATCGTAACTTTTGAATCAGCTTTTTCCTGTTTCAGTATTTTTTCGAACTGTTCGCTTCCGCTTTCAAGCAGGTCAAGCGCTTCAACGGTTCTGCGTATAGGGCTGAAATCAATGAACATATCAGCCAGATAATTTACACTGAGATTAACCGTCCAGAATTTAGGTGAACGG
Source organism: uncultured Bacteroidota bacterium (assembly GCA_900696575.1). Lineage (GTDB taxonomy): Bacteria > Bacteroidota > Bacteroidia > AKYH767-A > OLB10 > CAADHD01. Next base: position 63,289 of record CAADHD010000033.1, on the reverse strand, counting down.
TAGCTTATGCCAGCCATAGCGGCTGTTTGCGGCAAGCTGCCGATACGCAGATTTTTTGCATAAATAATTTCGTTGGTAAACAAAGGCTCGGTGCTTTCATCTTCGGTAAAAGTTCCAAGCGGGCGCGAAGCGTAATAGAAGTAGCCGAATGATGCGGCTGCATTGGCCGAAATGCCTTTTCCGAAATTTCGGTCTATGCCTATTTCAATTCCCTGATGGCGTTTGTCAATGTTTGTGAGTGTTAAATTGCCGAACGAGTTGGTGGCTTCATTGAAGAAACTGCGTGTTTCTACACCGTCATTAAAGTTGGTGTAATAGCCTGTCAACCGGATTTTCATCCGCGGGGCTTTCATCAGGTATCCGCCTTCAACAGAATTTATTTTCTCGGAGGTAAGTCCGGGTGCATACTGGTTGTTTACACGAAGTGATAAAAATGCATTGTCGAAGTAAGGAGCGCGCGAAAACACAGCACCATTTACAAACAGAAAATTTCGTCCGTCAAGTTTGTAAGTCAATCCGCCTTTAAAAGCAGGGTTTGCGTATGATTTCTTTTCGCTGTTGCCGAAAGAATTATCGGTAAACAAACCGTTTCGGGTTTTGCCTTCGCGGTAAAACGAGGTCTGAGTCATTTCTCCGCCAACGAATCCTTCAAAGTTTCCTTTTCTGAAAGCTAATTGCACCCAGACATTGAATCGTGAAATGTGAGCAGTATAGTCATAGCCAAAGCGGTCGCCTTCTTTCAATACGCGGTTTGGGGTATTCAAATCATTCTGAATGGCAACCGTATTACCCGGGTTATCCATTTCGGCATATTGATTAAGGTTAACATAAAAATCGCCACCCAATAAATCTTTTACTTCTTTATAAAAATCAGATTGCTGCTTTCGGTAACCGGCACCGGCTGTAAGTGAAACCACATCGGAAAGAATACGGTTGTAATAAGTGTTGAAGGTGATAATGTTGTTACCGGTTACACGGTCTTCAAGTATGTAACGCGACCATTTGCCTGAAACAGTATTGCCTGTTATGCCGTTGGCATCATTCAGCGTTGTATCGCTTTTATAATTAGCTTCATAAATGGCATTCCAGTTAAGCTGAAGCAAAGAATCATTGTTTTGGTAAAGCTGGGTTAACTGTTGCTGAATAGCCGGGTAATCTGAAAAATAGGATGGGAGATTGCGGTAATAATCAGGCCGCGGATTAGCGGCATTGTACCAGTCAAGCCCTGAGTTTTTTGAAGTTCCTTTGATGTAAGCCAGAGAGGAGGTTAACCATTGTTTGTTATCAATTTTAAATTCATGCATCAGAATGCCGGTAAGACTTTGGTTATCGGCTACCGAAGCATTTCTCTTTTTACCGTTTTGCCATCCCCAGTTAGGATTATAATAATTCGTTCCTGCCAGGTCATAGAGTTCCTGAACAACCGGTGAGGAGCGACCGTTTTTGGTGGTAAGTCCGTAAGCAGTTAAGGAGATGGAATGTTTAATTCCGAAAAGTTTTTCTATAGTGCCGAAGTAACTGTAGCCATCATAAAATGTACCTTGAACGTAGCCTTCGTTTGCCCATCGTTTGCTACCGCTAACAGCATAAGACCATCCGTTTTTTCTGATTCCTGAGCCATAGGTAAGCATCAGGCGGTTGTCATAACTTCGGTTAGAAAGAGAGTAGGAGGCCTGTAATTGTTTTCGTTGCCTAGAAGCCCGGCTGTCAATAGAAGAGGACCCGCCTACACCGCCAAAAGAAAAATTTGAAGCGGCTAAGCCATAGGTGTTTTCGCGTGCACGCATTACATCATTAAGTCCGCTCCATGAGTAGTACATGTTCCGGCCGGTAACAAGGTCAGTCATGGGTGCTCCATTCATCAGGGTAAAAGAATTTTCATCGTCATAACCCCGCATTCTGAAACGGGCAATACTGAAATTAAAACTGGCGGCTGCAATAAACGGGTCGCGCGAGGCAGAGAGTACAGTTGAAACATTGCTGCTCAAGGTGGGTTTTAAATCATCCTCACTTAAAGAAACTACAGGAATATCATCTGTTGTTTGCTGAATATCAACCCTTAGTTCAATATCGTTCAATTCAATTAAAGGCTTGTCAACTGATAATTGCTGAACGAACAATGCTTTACCGGGATAACTTATTTGCAAGGTGTAATTTCCATAAGCTACTTCTTTCAAATGGAAAGTGCCGTTGACATCGGTGTTTGATGAAATGGAAGCCGGTAATAATTGAACAACTGCTTCTGCTATTTTTCTGCCTGACTCGTCATGAACAATGCCTTTAACTTCGGCATTCTGTGAGAAGGAGCAAAAAGAGGAAAAGCATAAAAAAGCCAGCAGTGATTGTTTTATTTTCATAGAAGTTCGGGCAGTAGTAGTCCGTTTATTGGCGCGCCAAAACTAAGGAGATATTTGGTAAGGAATTATTCAGGTAACAGTAATTTAATAATCCTCCTGAAAGTACTGACGAAATAAAAAAACTGCAACTGAATAGCTGCAGTTTTTCTTTTTAGCTATTGCAAGAGTTATTTGTCAATCGAGATCAACTCAACTTCAAAAATTAAAGTTTCATTTGGTCCTATAGCGCCACCGGCACCTCTGTCGCCATATGCTAGATTAGACGGAATAAAAAGTTTCCATTTAGAACCTACAGGCATTAATTGCAATGCTTCCGTCCAACCAGGGATAACCTGATTAATTCCGAACTGAGCAGGTTGACCCCGATCAACAGAGCTATCGAAGACGGTTCCGTCAATCAAGGTACCGTGATAATGAGTGGTTACTTTGTCAGTCAAAGCAGGTTTAGGCCCGCTTCCTTCTTTAATAATTTGGTATTGCAGGCCGCTGGGAAGGGTTACTACTCCGGGTTTCTTACTGTTTTCTTCAAGAAACTTTTGTCCTTTTTCAACAGCTGCTTTTCCTTTTTCGGCTTTGGCTTTCATCATAAAATCCTGAATAACCATATCGGCATTTTCCACAGAAATTTTTGGTGCAGCACCATTGTAAACTTCTTTCATGGCAGTGTTTAAAAGATTGAGGTCAAGGCCGTCAAATCCGTTTTTCTTAAGGTTAGAGGCAATGGATACGCCCAATGCATAACTAACCGAGTCCTTAGTGTTGTTCATTGTTGTTTTGGTTTCTGTTCCTTTCTGGCCATTGCATGATGTAAATGCGATCATACTCATAAAGCCAATAGCAATTGATTGTTTGAGTTTCATTTTGATTTTTTTGAGCGTGCGAATATAGACTTTAACCATTAAGTGCCATTTTTAAATTAACAGACTGTGAATAACATCTTGTTTAATGAACCCTTTCAGTTAAAAATACCGGTTAACCAACTGTTGACTATTGTTAACCAAATAATTTCTGGAGGAAGGTTAAATATTATTTATGTTGCATTGCCTCTTACCAAAACACACTCTCTAAAATTAATCAACCAAATGCCACGTACTGTTTTAAGTAATCAGAACTTAAATAAAAGACTGCTTGTCATTCTTTCTATATGGATTATCTCGCTGATACTTTGTTTCAGTGCCTTCAGCCAGACATTACCGGCCAATTTTCAGGTACAGTTGGTAAGCAATTCATGGACTAACTTAGAGGGGTTCCGTTTTGATAATACCGGACAGATGTATGTATGGGAAAAATCAGGAAAGGTTTGGGTGGTTGATACCAATGGAGTTAAACTGTCGGCTCCATTAATAGATATTAGCGAAGAAGTGGGCGATTGGCGAGACCATGGTCTGAACGGATTTGCCCTTGATCCCAATTTCAGGGTAAATGGCTATTTCTATCTTTATTATACTGTTGACCGGCATCATCTGATGAACTTCGGTACGGCTAATTACAATCCATCTACCAATCAGTATTATTCAGCTACCATATCAAGGGTAACACGCTATCAGGCCAATGCTGCAACAAACTTTACAACAGTAGTTTCAAATTCGAGGTTGATATTGATTGGCGAAACAAAGAAAACAGGCATACCGGTTTTACACGAATCGCATTCGGGAGGTCAGTTGGTATTTGGAACGGATGGTTCACTTCTGGTTTCAACAGGTGATGCAGCCAGTTATACAGCCATTGACAGCGGCAGCCATGCAGTAACATACTGGAGCCAGGCGTTGACGGATTCTATTATTGTTTTAAAAGAAAACGTAGGCGCATTCCGCAGCCAGTTAGTTGATTGCTTAAATGGAAAAATCCTTAGAGTAGATCCCACCTCAGGAAACGGATTAAACACCAATCCTTATTATGATGCTTCAGCGCCCCGTTCGGCTAAATCAAGAGTATGGGCGCTGGGTTTAAGAAATCCATTCCGTATGACACTTAGACCGGGAACAGGAAATACAGACATTACAGCCGGAAATCCGGGAGTACTTTACATTGGCGATGTTGGTTGGGATAACTGGGAAGACCTTCATGTATGCACCGGCCCGGCTCAGAATTACGGTTGGCCCGTTTTTGAAGGATTAACCACTCATACCGGCTACTTTAATGCTTCGCCTTACAACAGAGATGCACCAAATCCATTATTTGGAACAGGTGGTTGCAATCAACCTTTCTTCCGTTTCCGCGATTTAATTATTCAGGCTACCTTAAACACGTATTCATGGCCAAACCCTTGCAGTACTGCTGTTCAGATTCCATCAGGCATTCCGCGCTTTGTACATAGCCGACCTGAAATTGACTGGAATCATGTAAACAACATTGCACGAACAGGAATTTTTAACGGAAACAATGCTGCAACCATTAACCTTAATGATCCTAATTCGCCTGTTCCTGGTCCTGTATTTAAAGGCGGGGCATCAGTTGGCGGAGTTTGGTACACAGGTACAAAGTTTCCACTTCAGTATCAGAACACTTACTTTCATGCCGATTATGTTCATGGCTGGATGAGGCAATTTAAGTTCGATGCTTCCGATAAGCCTGTACAGGTATTTGATTTTGCAACCGGCTTAGGCCCCTGTATCTTTATTGAATACAATCCAAAAGACCAGTGGTTGTATTTTGTTTCATATCCATCAAACTTAAACCGCCTGCGATACAATGGTGCTGTAAATAATCCACCCAATGCAGTAGCTGAACAGAGCATTATTTACGGTGCTTCGCCATTGGAAATACAATTTACCGGCAGCAACTCAACCGATCCCGAGAATCTTCCGCTTTCCTATGCATGGACTTTTGGCGATGGAACTACCAGTACTCTTGCGAATCCATTAAAAACTTTTACAACCCCCAATGGAAATCCGGCTACTTACCTGATTAAACTAGTGGTAACAGATGATATAGGCCAGCAGGATTCTGCATCTCTTAAAGTTTATGTGAACAATACGCCACCACAGATTCAGATTACCAGTTTTCAGGATGGCGATTTGTATTCTATGTCATTTCCCACTTCACTGCCACTGCAGGCACAGGTTACCGATGCAGAACACGGACCGTCTCAGTTATTTTATTCATGGCAATTAGCGCTTCATCATAACAGCCACAACCACCCCGAAGCGCCCGATACCAACAGAAATACTTTTGCATTCATTACTCCGGTAGGCTGCGATTCGGTCGAAACATACTGGTACCGTATAAAACTTACCGTTACTGATGCAGAAGGATTGTCATCTTTTGTTGAACAGAATATTTATCCGGCCTGTAATGCACCTCAGCCTGACTTTACTGCCGATAAGTTTTTTGTATGTATTGGCGATCAGGTACAATTCACTGACGTCTCAACCGGTTTACCCGATTATTATACATGGACTTTTGACGGAGGCACTCCTCTCAACTCAACCCTTAAAAACCCGTTGGTGACTTACAATACAATTGGCACTTACAGTGTTACTTTACAAACAGAAAATTTTGGAGGAACAAATTCTACCACCAAAACTGCATATATAACCGTAGGCGGAAAACCTTCAGCTACTATCACACCCAGTGGTACGGATTCGGTCTGTTCTGGAACATCCGTTTTGCTTTCGGCAAACACCGGAAATAATTTAACATACCAATGGCTAAAGAATAATGTGCCAGTTTCAGGAGCCACCCAGTCTTCCTACACAGCCACAGGTTCGGGAAATTACAAAGTAACCGTAACACGCAGCACCGGTTGCTCCAAAACTTCAGCCATCAAAAAAATCGTGGTAAGGCAGGTGGTGAACCCGGTAATTCAGGCGGATGGCAGCACCACATTCTGCAATGGCGACAGCGTAATGCTTTATGTCAGTCCGTTGACAGGATATACTTACCAATGGAGAAGAAATGGTGTAGATCAGGCCGGAGCTACTGATACGGTTTACTATGCAAAAAGAGCAGGCACTTATAAGGTTCGTGCAACTGATCCTAATGGCTGCACCAAAGTTTCACAAGCAGGAATTACTGTTTCAGTTCCTTGCAAAATCAATGCTGCAGGTTTGGAAGAATGGATAACCGAAGAACAACTAATGGTTTCGCCTAATCCTGCCTCAGCATACATTTCCGTTTATCCGCTAATAGAAACTGAGTTCACAGATGCAGAAATAGGAATATATGATCTGACCGGAAGGCTGGTTTTAAGCAAAGCAGCAGATGATGCAGTTTCTGAAAACGGATATTTTATGGATGTCCGCTCTTTAGCCGAAGGTTCATACGTTGTTCGGTTCAGTTTTGAAGACAAAGGAATAACAGGACGATTAACAGTGGTACGCTAATCAACAGAGTCGTTAAGTTGAGGTTCACTTTCATCAGAAATCAATTTCAAAGCCTCATCAAGGTCCTTGATATTTACCCGTAAATCAACAGGAGATTTCAGCTTGGCTGCATTTTTTCGCCAGCCTTTTCCCATATAACAGGCAATTCCTTTTTGCTCTAACTTTTCTTTTATTTCAGAAGCCCTTCGGGCATCGTCTAATGACAGCAGAGTTATAAGTTCACCTTCCATTTCGATTGTAAAAGTATAAGCCTGATGAACAGGTTGTTCCTATTCTGTTAAAAAAATCATCAGAGATTATTTAACATGTTCAAACTGAAACTTCTGATGGTTTAGTTTTCAGCAATTCATAGTTAAGAATGCTTAAATAACTGTAAATCTCAGGGTATGTATTTGCCTGCCGTTGTTGATTCGAAGCATATAGACACCGGCACTTAACTGCAGCGATTTTACATCCAATTCAATTTGATGATATCCTTCGGCAAACCGTTTATTTAAGAGTTGATGGATTACTTTTCCATGAATATCAACGAGAGAAATACCGGGAATTTCTTGGGTGCCGAATGAATAAAACTTAAGTACTGCTTTTTCATTGACAGGATTCGGAGTGATGCTTACATAAAAAGATGCAGGCAGGTTTTCACTTACTGAAACGGTTGTTACTACCACTGTATCTGTTACCGTAAAAATTCCGCAAGGGCTGATAACGGTAAAAGTAACCATGTAAGTTCCGTTGGCTGAGTATGTATGAATTACAGGATTGTTGGTGCTGTCAATATTACCGTCACCGAAATCCCAATAAAAGGAAGTAGCATTTACAAGATTGGAAGCGGTAAAACCTACATTCGGGCTTCCGCCATTCTGCGTAATGTTAAATGCTGCAGAGGGTGGCTGCATTTGCTGGGTAAGCGTTATGGGAACGGCTACCCAGTTATTGTTTTCATCGGCTTCAACAAAATTGTTGTCAGGATCAGTAATAGACACAATGTAGTAATCGCCATTGCAAAGACCGTTTAAAGGTATAGGATCGTTAAGTCCCATAGCATAAATATCGAGCATACCGGTATAAATTCCCTGATGGCGTCCGCATCCTGAAATCACCCCGAATCCGCCATTCAGCACCTGATTGGTATGAAGTGTATCGCCTTGATTGTTTACGCAATATCCATGGCTGGCAGTGCATGAACTGAGGTTGATTAAGCAAAAACTCTGTTTGGTTCCTGCAGCAAGAATGGGCCAGGTAGTAGCATCAGGGTTAGAGGTTGCCTGCCTGATAGAGTAGCTTGCCCAATTATCAACATGCATGTGGCCATGATTCGGGTGAAAACTCATGTAACCGGCTGGTACATTGTAGGATTGAAGTGTGTCATTGTTATTCACTCGGGTGTAAATGGTTTGATAAATGGCCTCTTTAACTTGTGTTCCGTTGGGGCACTGCGAAAGCGTACAGGGAACTGGAACCGTATCGCAATAACAATTACCGGTGCCATGAACTTCCAAAGGTCCCCATCCGATGTTGGGAGTGGCATTACCTATATCAACAAATCCGGGTGTTTCATTCATTTGTTGAATGATGCAAAGGGCAGAGGCTGTCATATCAGGCATAAGCGGACAAGTTGCAGCGCCACTTGGACATGCACAAGTTGAACAAATAACAGGAGGAGGCCCCGGGTCGGGCGGAGGATTGTTACTGAATGTGATGCTTGCAAAATGAATAGAACCGGTATCGGCAGAATAGGTGTCACGCACTAACAATTCCCATGTTCCGTTTGGATCCTGATTGTTATTAAAAACATTCAAACCGTTAAATGGGATATAATTTCCTGTAAACGGAGCGTTGGCATTTAAAATAAATCCGTTGCCGCCATTGTTGGAGAGACACGTACCGGTGAAATTATTCTCAGATCCTCCAACTCCGCTGAATAAAATAATATTGGTATTGTCGGGAGATTTCAATCGTACTTCCAGATCGGCATCCCAGGTATGTGTAATTTCAAGACAAACCTGAACAAAACCGAAGGATGAATTGATGGATGCAGGCAAACCGGAAACGGCAACCGGTACACTTACCTGCGGACCATTATCAGGAATAGCAACCCAGGTGGTAGTGCTGAATGTTTGTGCTGAAACAAATTTGAAAGCAAGTAACAATGCAAAGAGTATTAATTTTTTCATAACCGGTTTTTGGTGGTTCAAAGATATGATTCCGGAAACAGAAATTTAAAAGAAAAACCAGCACTGAAACCAAGTTAAGGAATATGCTTACATTTTGCTGATGCGGTCCTTTGTTTCCAAAAACTCATTCCAGAGTTGCTTAACTATTTCACCGGCAGGTTGAATATCATTAAGCATGGCTGATACCTGGCCTATTTCCAGTTCGCCTTCTTCCAGGTCTCCTTCAAACATTCCTTTTTTGGCGCGTGCGCGGCCTAAAATGGTTTTCAGTTCTTCCAATGAAGCACATCGCTCTTCAGCCTGTTTAATCTGCTCATAAAATTTGTTTTTAATAAGCCTTACGGGTGTAAGCTGCTTTAAAGTTAAAATTGTATCTCCTTCTTTGGCATTTGCAACGGAGTTTTTAAAGTTGAGATGTGAAGAAGCTTCATGCGTCATCACAAACCGTGAACCTATCTGAGCGCCATCAGCACCCAGAGCCATAATGGCAGCGATGGCCCGGCCCGAGGCAATACCACCTGCTGCAATAACCGGAATACTGACTGCTTTACATACCAATGGAATAAGCACCAGCGTGGTGGTTTCTTCGCGGCCATTGTGTCCTCCGGCTTCAAAGCCTTCGGCTACCACTGCATCGCATCCGGCATCTTCTGATTTTTTCGCAAACTTCGAACTGCTTACTACATGTACTACCGTTATTCCATGTTCCTTAAGTTTCTTAGTCCATGTGGACGGATTACCTGCCGAAGTAAAAACAATTTTTACACCTTCTTCAATGATGATACTGATGTGTTTGTCAATATCGGGATAAAGAAGCGGAAGGTTTACTCCAAATGGTTTGGAAGTTGCGGTTTTGCACTTTCGGATGTGCTCGCGCAGCACATCAGGATACATGCTGCCGGCACCCAGCAATCCTAATCCTCCGGCATTGGCTACAGCCGAGGCAAGACGCCATCCGCTGGCCCAAATCATTCCGGCCTGTATGATGGGATAATCAATTTTGAAAAGTTCGGTAATTCTGTTCTGCATGTTATTTTTTTAAATGATGCCAAAGTATTTTTAAGTCATTTATTACCTCATATTCTTTCAGATATAGTACATAAATGCGGTTTAGGGTGGCCTCATCAAGTTTCTTGCTCTCAAATAAACCTGCCGGAGAATAAACCCCTTCTTTCAGAAAAGACTTTTTTCCTGAAGTTACCGGAATGCCAATCCATGTTTTCTTTCCGGTGAATACCTGAAAAGCATCGGTAATTTTGCCGGCACCTTTTTTCATGATAAAAACAAGGACAGGGGAGAGTAATAAAATTACAGACGAGGCCACCCAGTCAAAAATTCTTTTCTTCCTGCGGTTGGCCGGGTCCGATAAAGCATTGATGTCAACCATGTATAAGTCTCCCTGTTCATCAATGGAATTGCTTCCGATGATGAACATGCTTTCAGGAGGTGCAATTTTAAATTCAACATGACCCGGAATTTCTTCCTGCATCAGTTTCATGATTTCGGAAGAGGACAAATCTTTTGATGAAAAAATAATTTCATCGGCATTGTAAATTTTCACGGCTTCCGGAAGCCGGGCTACTTTTCCGATTGCATATTGATCGTGCAACTGTTCATGCTGCCTTGCAAATCCGATAAAAGTAAAAGGTGAACCTGAAAGATTGAGCATGGACAGAATACGTGTTCCTTCCTCGCCATCAGCAGCAATGATGATTCGTTTGCGCTGCTGCTGATACAATCCAAGCGATTTGAAACCTGCATAATAAAGTAGATTGCGAAGCAGCAAGGCGCTCAATCCTGTCCAGAATGTACCGATAAGGATAAGAGCGCGCGAAAAACGTAGTGTTTCAGGAAGCAATGCATAAACAACCAGTATGAAAATGGTTCCGCTCAGTATTCCCCTCAGAATTTTAATCTGTTTTACCGGCTTATCATATCCACCGCTCAGGTAGATACCAACAATCCAGATCAGTACATAAATAGGAATGACCACATTCACAAAAAAAGGCGGATAATTAAGCGCCTTAACGGATGTTTCCCAATAGCTCTTAAGAAAAATCATCCCGGTAAAAAAAAGAGCAGCATCGCAAAAGGGAATAAGCACTTTGTTTATAAAACGTGACAAGAGTGCAACTCCTGCTCTTAGCCATACGGCAAAATTTATCAGCAATGAAAATATGGCAGCATGGCTCTGCGAAAAATGCTTTCTGGCAAAAATGACCATGGCTTTGTAAAACACCAGAACATAATTCACGCTGCTCTTCTTCGTGCTTTCGCCTTTGTAATGAATAATGCGTGTATGCGGAAAGTAGTAATTCCTGAATCCGGCCCGGGTAATACGGTAACTCAGGTCAATGTCTTCGCCATACATGAAATACTCCTCATCAAGCAAGCCGGTTTTATCAAGCACCGACTTCCGCAGAAGCATGAATGCACCTGAAAGCACCTCCACACTATGAACATGCTCTTTATCAAGATAACCGAGATGATATTTGCCGAAGATTTTTGATTTGGGAAATAAGGAAGACAATCCCGAAAGTTTCCAGAAGGCTACGGCAGGGGAGGGCAATCCGCGTTTCGATTCAGGAAGAAAACGCCCTTTGCCATCCATCATATACACGCCCAATCCTCCGGCATCAGGATGTTCATCCATAAACTGAATTACTTTTTTAAAAGTATCTTCTTCAACTACTGTATCCGGATTGAGCAACAACACATATTCGCCCTTTGAAATACGTATAGCCTGATTGTTAGCTTTAGAGAAGCCTGCATTGAAATTATTGGCCACGAGTCTCACAGCCGGAAATTTCTGCATAACCATTTCCACCGAGCCATCCACCGAGTTATTGTCAACTACCAGCACTTCACCCTGTATTCCTTCCATTGCTTTAAAAACAGAAAGCAGACATTGTTCCAGGAAATGCTTCACGTTGTAATTAACAATAACAACAGAAAGTTTCATGCAGGTCAGACTTAATTATTTTTTAAAAACATTTTCGTAAGGCAGGCGGTTAATGATGCTGCGCCCAAGGGTGGTTTCATCGGCATTCTCCAGTTCGCTTCCAACAGAGACTCCGCGGGCTATAGTCGAAATTTTTATGTTGAAAGCTTGAAGTTTTCTGTATAAATAAAAGACTGTAGTATCGCCTTCCATGGTTGCATTCAATGCCATGATGATTTCTGTAGCTTCATTATCCTGCAGGCGCTGCAGCAGCGATTCAATATTTAAATGCGAAGGACTGATGCCTTCCACCGGGCTGATGATACCTCCAAGAACGTGATACAGGCCGTTGTATTGCCCGGTGTTTTCTATGGCAATGATGTCGCGTATGTCTTCTACAATACAAATCAAGGTGCGGTCGCGTTTCGGATGGCTGCAGATAGAGCAGATTTCATGGTCGGAAATATTTCTGCATATACGGCAGAACTTTACCTGTTCTGCTAAAGTTAAAAGCGCCTGTGCCATCAATCGGGTTTCTTCCCTGCTTTTTTTCAATTGAGCCAATGCCATTCGGAGCGCGGTTCTGCGGCCAATGCCCGGCAACCGTGTAAACGCATTGACAACATCTTCGAGTATCTTCGGTAATTCGGTATGCAATGGAGTGATTTTGAAGGCGGAAAATTAAGGTTTAGGATTCAGTTTAGAGATTGTATAATCAAGACTCTGCCTCGAAAGGATATAGTTTTCCCCTAATTGGTATTTAGCCATAAGTTTTTTTAAATCAGCCAACAGATATTGAAGGAGATGAATGTGGTTGGTGAGGGAACACCTACTACGTGACGAAAATTTCATTGAGTTGAGTAAAGTTTATCTTCGCTCGGGTTTATCATCATACCTAACCGAATATGAAACCAAACAACCTTATTATTCTGACAGCAGTTTCTTTCTTCCTTCTCGGCTTTGCCTTCAAAACCGTACTTTCACCACCGCAAACATATCCATCAACTATGAAAAAAGTAACAGGCATCGGGGGCATATTCTTTAAATGCAAAGACCCGAAAAAAGTACGTGAATGGTATGCCACTCATCTGGGGTTGGAAACTAACGAATACGGCTCTGTGTTTGAATGGTACCAGGGCGCAGATAACACTAAGAAAGGGTTCACGCAATGGAGTCCGTTTATGGAAACTACAAAGTACTTCGAGCCTTCCACCAAAGAGTTTATGATTAACTACCGTGTGGAGAACATGGAAGCACTGGTAGCTGAATTAAAGAAGAACGGAGTAACCGTGCTTGATGCTATTGAAAAATATGACTATGGCAAGTTTGTTCACATTCTCGATCCTGAAGGAAACAAGATTGAACTTTGGGAGCCTGATGATGTTGAGTATGAAAAGATGGGCCAGCAGATGGGTGCAAAGACAACAAAATAGTATCTCTCAAGGAGTTGTTTATGCCATTCCGGCTTTAAACTTCATCACTCCACTTCCTCCACCGGCCTCAGCATTCCGAACCATTTAATAGTCTGCTCGCCAAAGTCGGGCGTTTTAATGTGAATCACATAAATACCACTGCTTACTAATTTTCCGTTGTGATTTTTCAAATCCCAATCTATACCGGTGGAAGAGTTTTCAATGGCTGTTTCAGTTCCGGATGTATTATTTAAAGCGGCATTGCGGTAGTATTTTCTGATGAGTGTTCCGCTCAGGTTGAAAATGCTGACGGTGCATTTTGGCGGAAGGTTGTTTATTTTAACTCTGAAATCATTGTCAGTATTTTCGTAAGCACTGTAAGCGTAGTAAGGATTAGGAACAATGTTTATCAGGTCAAGAGCATTCTTTGCAGTTTCAACATCATTGGTTTTGGCAGAAAGTTCATTGGTAGAGAAACGATAGTAAGGCATGAAATTGTTCTCAGGCTGTATGGCTGTAACTAACCCGCTTCCCGTAAAAAGCGGATCATTACCGGCAATGAAAGTATTGCCAACCGTATTGTAGGTAACAATGCCATAGGTGACGGGTGTGCTGCATACATAATAGGTTGTTCCGGAAGTAAGAGGCTGATTGTTGTTAATCACTGCATTTCCGGCAAGCGGCCTGTACGTTCGTGCTACTCTTAAACGGATTTTCACTTCTGAAGAAAGCACCTGTTTTCCTGTTGCCAATAATGGCAGGTTTACCCATTGGCAATCTTTCCATACATTTCTTCTGATGGTGTTGTTGTTGGTAGTTGCGGCAAGGTCTAACATGGTGGCAATAAACTCACATTGATCATAAGCAGGGACATCGGTTTTACCTGATACATTATCGCCATGATGACCGAATACATAGATGTAGTGCATCCCTCCGAAAAAGACCGAATCTGCAGGGTTGTTGTTTTTATACTTCTGAGCAGTTGGATTCCATTTCATATCAGTGCCATTCTGATGCGCCATCATGGAGTTCTCGCCATAAGCAATATTCATCCGCTCTCCGGTTTCCACATTGATGGCATAACCCGGAAACCAACCCATGCCAAAAGGAAGCACCGATAAATCACCTCCCGGATTTCCGTCTTTATCAATAGAAGGCGATTTACGCAAATCAAACTGTCTGGCATTACCAATGGTTCTGCTTTGATCAGCGCCAATCTCGATAACTGCAGCACGGCTCCATTTTGATTTATCGGGAGTAATGACAATATCTACACTGGCAATTCCTGTTTTTGAATTTGCAGTTGGCGAAAGCTGAATGATTGGTATGGCAGAAGCAATTACACTGGTACGTGGAAAATGTGGTTCGGCAGGATTGGCAATTGCAGCCAACTTGAACGGAGCCCATATACCGTCAAGCACTTTTTCATACACCTGTTCATCATCTATACCGGGATAATCGCCTTGCGGATTGGATGGCGATACAACATTAATCCCGCTGCGAATCCAGTTTTCAGGACTTACACCATCCACATCTTTCACTCCCGTTAACCAACGTTGCGCATTGTCGCTGTACTGAATGGTGGCTTCAAGAAAAGCATTGTTAACGGCTCCGGGTTTTCCGGCTTCAATTACGTTATTGATTTTAACTGACAATCCCCAGCTGAAATCAGCGCCTTTCATCAATTGTTCGTTGGCATAACCAAGTGTGTAATCAGCGTTGGCAGTAATGCTGCTGTTTAATTCTTTCATACTCCAGGCAGAGTTATCATCCACACCATTCAATCGTATTTCAAATCTTCCATCAGAAACCATAACCGGGTCATACAGTTTAACTCCAACAGGCCCGTAAGCAGGTTTGTAAACGGGGTTGTATGCGATATTGTTTTGAAGAATTTCAGCAATGGATTCATCGGTTAAGTCAATCACATTGCCGCCATTTCCTTGACCTTCTATCCGTTGAATACGTGGGCCGTTGCCGTAGCTGCTGTTAAGGATAAGTCCTGCTGCTTCGGGCTGATAAGGATGCGGAACGGCTGAATACACTTTCACATTATTAATACCCGCTTTGTAAGGGGTGCGCTGCCCCTGCAGTGAATCGGGATGGAAAGGATTGAATGGTGAGAAATTATTGTAGGCATAAGAAATGGCCATGAAGTAATACGTTTTATGATTAACCAGGTCATTGGCTCCGCTGGCAAACATATCTTTGGTAAGACGTAATGTGTGAACAATGCCTGCATCTTTTCCGTTTGCTTCCTCTGCAGGCACAGCCGCGCCAATTTCAGAGTTGTAATAATGATTGACTAATTTGCTTACTCCGTTTTTAATGTCACATTGTAAAACAAGCCTTGCACGGTCGGGATTTTTTAATTCAGCAATTGTTACCGAGGCATCTTTCAGTTGAAAAACCTGATAACCTTCAAACACGAAGTATTTCAGAGAATCAGGTACAGGCTGACCGTTAACCGAAACTATAGTCGGGTCTTTCTGCCTGTACAATTCTGTTCGTGAATCAAAAGTGTTTTCAAGAGAGATGATTATTTCTTTATTCAGTTCGCGGATAGCAAGATCGGGTGCATCAGGGCCTTCAATAGTTTGAAAACAATTATTGAATAATGCCTGCGCTTTATCATCGGCATATAGAAGTTTTTGTAAGGATGAGTATTGATTACCCGAATCGGCACGCGCCCAAATGACACCGGTAATGATATAATGTACGCTGCCGGGCGCCATGTGAAACGGGCCGGTAGAAGGAATAAAACGCCTGTCGCCCGCAGCATTGCCTGCGTTTGGTTCGCTCCATTCTCCTAACAATGGATAATAAATCGGATCGGTTTTACCGGGAAACATATAATCGCATGGATATTGTCCGCCAGATCCATTTCCTCCATAAGTCTGAGGGCTTCCATCCAGCCATAAACCTCTGGTATAGTAAAAGTATTGGATAAGGCTCTGTGGATTACCGGTTACAGAAAAACTCCCTTCATAGAATTTGAATTTAGTAAGACCGTTTCTCTCGGGAAGGTCTGTATCAGCAATAACAACAGTATCGCCATTTGCATTTACAATGAATGTACAGTCAGCACAGCCGTCAAAATCGTCATCCCTCAGGTTACCTGTAATGGCATCGGTCCCTTGCAGAAAATCAATGCCCACAGCAGGCGGGATAAGACCATAACCAGCAATGCCTTCATCATCATTATCGCCATTATAGCAATATCCCAGTCCGCGTGGTACATCGCATCCCACATAGTCGTCATCATATTTTCCAAGATCGGGGTCAGTCCATTGACAGAAATAAACATCATTAAAAGCAAGCGTTGAGCGGTTGATGATCTGAAACTGATAGAAAGTCATGTCATTTATTTCATCAGGCGCTTTAAAGGCAAAAGCCTGTGCGCGTATTTCAAGACCAATAGGATCCGAATCCGTTTCGGTTTTGTTGTTTCCCACATCATTAAAGACCCACCACAGTGTTTGATCGCCAAACAAGTAATGGTTACAATGGAATTTTTTAAAGTCAGTTCCCGTAACGATGCTGAAAGGATAATCTCCATTTAATGAATAACCCGGATAATCGCCTTTGGTGTAATCATAAATACCGTCAAGGTCGGTATCAATAAAAGGAGCGAGGTAGCGGGCTTCATTGCCCGAAGTATAATTGCCATTGCCCGGCCATGTGCGGATTATTTCGGGAGCATCGGAATAGTTACCCGCACTGCTAAACTCTTTTACTTCCTTTCTGGTGATTTTAAAATGGAGGTCGAACTTGATGCAACGTTCCGTAGAAATGGTAAGGTTAGCAGTATCAATAGGGCCTGTCCAGAAATCATTGCCTGCTTGCTGCCTGTAAGTTTGTGCAGCCGCTTTTATTTGACCGTTGCCATCAATGCCGGCAATCCAAATGGCGCCATTGAATATGGAAGTTTTGCCGGAGCCTTTCGGAATTTCGTATTGAGCGGTTGCCAGATCCCACCACATATCGCCACCGGCCAATACCATAGCCCGTACATTATTAATGTCAAGCTCGGCAGCGGCAACAGATGCTGCACAACCGGCAGCGGCAGGCTGAGGTTTGTTTTTGACCTGCGGAAGTTGCTTTGCTTTTTTATTTTGTGCCTGCAGCATTGAAGTAAAAACAAGCAGCAGGGCAGAGGCCAGTAAGATTTTCATGATAAGGCTGTTGATGCATAGACGCAAAACAACTGCCTGATGCTTCCTTTAATGTAAACTATTTTGAATCGAAAAATAATGTTAAGCACAACGATGGGATATTGCCGAGGAGGAAAGACAGTATGAGATAGCATAAAGTGCAATGTAAAATGTGCCGGTTGGTGAAGAAGTACCAATCACAGGAAAAGTGACAAAAAGTTTACGATGAAAGTTGATCAGGTATTGCTGACCTGTTGTTCTTTAATGATAACAGCGAAGTAAAGAACAATTAACATTACTGCAGAACCGGTTATCATAAACATAGCAGCAGCGCCAAACTTAAACCAGATCAAACCGGCAAGCGAACTGGCCAGCATGGTGCAGAGGCTTTGAAACGATGAATACATACCGATGGCTGTAGCCGTATCTTGTCTTTCGGTAATGTTACTGATCCATGCTTTTGAAATTCCTTCGGTGGCGGCAGCATAAATGCCATACAGAAAAAACAAAACGAAGTACATCGTTGTGTTTCCGGTTGATGACATGCCGAAATAAACTGCGGAAAATAAAAGCAGTCCGGCAAGAAACATTTTCTTAAGCCCGATTCTGTCTGCCATGATGCCGAGCGGAAAGGCAAACAATGCATAAATTAGATTGTAGAAAATGTAAACACCGATGAGCATGGTATCATTCAAACCTGATTGTTTTGCTTTCAGCAGAAGGAATATATCTGAGCTGTTGAACAATGTAAATGCCAGCAAGCCAATAATCAGTTTTCGATACCGAACCGGGCTTTGCTTCCAATAATGGAGGAATTCGAAAAAGTGAACGGATTGTTTTTTCTCAGCTATCTTCTTCTTTTTCTCTTTAAGTAATAAAGTGGCTAAGACAGCCATCAAGCCCGGTACAAAAGCAATGAAGAAAAGTGTTTTATAATTTTCGGGATTGAAATAGAGATAAAGCAGGGCAAAAGCAGGTCCGATAACAGCACCCAATGTATCCATAGAGCGGTGAAAGCCGAAAACTTTTGCTTTGTTTTCTGTTGATGCTTCATCCGAAAGTAAGGCATCTCTTGCTCCAGTTCGCAATCCTTTTCCTAATCGGTCAATGGTTCTTGCAAAAAATACCCAAAGAGGATAAATAAATACCGCCATCAGGGGTTTTGAAATGGCGCTGAGGGCATAACCAGCCTGTATAAACGGAACACGTTTGCCTTTTATATCAGATAGGTTTCCGAAATAGCCTTTGCTCAATCCGGCTGTCGCTTCGGCAATTCCTTCCAGTACTCCGATTAAGACGATGGAAAAGCCGATGCTTTTCAGATAGAGCGGCATGACAGGATACAGCATTTCACTGGCTGTATCAGTTAGTAAACTAACGATTGATAAAATCCATACAGAGCGGGTGAGGTATTTCATTTCACGGTAAAAATAAAGCGATCGGATGAGGTTACTTACCATCTCTATCTTCGCACACTGATTAACATTTATGCCCGGCAACACTTTCGGTACCTTATTCCGCATCACCACGTTTGGCGAATCGCATGGTGCTGCCATCGGTGTTGTCATTGACGGTTGCCCGGCAGGTTTAAAAGCAGATATTGATTTTATTCAGTCGGAGCTGGATAAAAGAAAACCCGGCCTATCCACCATAACCACCCAACGAAAAGAAGAAGATAAAGTTGAAATACTTTCAGGCTTGTTTGATGGTGTAACCACAGGGGCGCCCATTGCTGCTTTGATTTTTAATAAAGATGCCCGCTCAAAAGATTATGAATCGTTGAAAGATGTTTTCCGTCCGTCACATGCTGATTATGCTTATCAGCAGAAATACGGCATCAGGGATTACCGCGGAGGCGGACGGTCATCGGCACGCGAAACGGCAGCGCGCGTAATAGCAGGCGCAATGGCAAAACAATTATTGAATACGGCAGGAGTTGAGATTTATGCTTTTACCGATGCTATCGGAAAAATTAAAATGAACCGTGACGCAACGCAGAAGGAATTGAATAACCGTTTTTCGAATGAGGTGCGCTGTCCTGATGAAACAACTGCTGCACTGATGAAACAGGAAATTGAAAAAGCGAAAGCAGAGGGTGATACGCTTGGCGGCATTGTCTGTTGTATTGTTAGAAATTGTCCTTCCGGTTTAGGCCAGCCGGTGTTTGATAAACTTCAGGCTGATTTGGCCAAGGCTATAATGAGTATCCCTTCTGTACACGGGTTTGAATACGGAAGCGGATTTGAAGGTATAACCCGAAAAGGGTCTGAAAATAATGATGAGTTTTTTACGGATGAAAAAGGGAATGTAAGGACAAGAACCAATCATTCTGGCGGCATACAAGGCGGCATCAGTAATGGAATGGAAATAAATTTCAGAGCAGCATTTAAGCCGGTATCGAGTATTCTGAAACCGCAGCAAACGATAAATCAAAAAGGAGAGATAGCAGAAGTTAAAATAGAAGGCCGTCACGACCCCTGTGTTATTCCGCGTGCGGTGATTGTGGTGGAAGCCATGACAGCCATTGTTTTAGCTGATCACTGGCTGCGCATGCGGACGGATAAATTGTACTGATTAATTCGAAAAAACTTTTTGACCAACACGTACGGCAAGTTCGGAAATGCGGTGAGAGTACCCCATCTCATTGTCATACCAACCAACAACCTTAACCATCCTGCCGAGAACGGAAGTAAGCTTAGCATCAAAAATGCATGAGTGAGGGTTGCTGATAATATCAACAGAAACTATCGGGTCTTCGGTGTATTCCAGAATGGATTTGAATTTTCCTTTAGCCGCCTGGCGGAAGGTTTCGTTAATCTGCTCAACAGTTGTTTCTTTTTTCAGGATGCAGGTAATATCGGTCAGTGAACCGCTGATAACCGGCACCCGGATTCCGGCACCGCCCAGCTTTCCTTCCAGATGCGGAAAAACGGCTGTTACGGCTTTGGCAGCGCCTGTAGTTGTTGGAATAATGGAATGAGCAGCAGCACGTGCGCGCCTTAGATCTTTATGCGGGGCATCGTGCAGGTTCTGATCACCAGTGTAAGCATGCACGGTGGTAATGTGTGCCGATTCAATACCCCAGTTTTCGTCAAGAAGTTGAATCATGGGGGCTGCATTATTGGTGGTGCATGAAGCGCAACTGATAATCTGTTCGCTGCCATCGAGTACGCTTTCATTTACTCCCGGAACAATAGTCTTTACCTCTCCTTTTGCCGGAGCAGAAATGATTACAAATGATGCGCCTGCATCAATGTGTGCTTTTGCTTTTGCTGCATCCGTAAATTTTCCGGTTGATTCAATCACCACATCCACCTTTAATTCTCTCCAGGGCAATTGAGACGGATCTTTTTCCGAATAAACAGGAATGGATTTACCATCAAGAATAATAGCATTGGAAGAAGCAGCAATACGGGCATTAAATCTGCCGTGAACCGAATCGTATTTAAGCAGATGAGCGAGCGTAGCAGGGTCGGTAAGGTCATTAACAGCAACTACCTCGGCATCGCTGCCGACAGATAAAATTTTAAAAACCGTTCTTCCAATTCGTCCGAATCCATTTATGGCAATGCGTATCATGTTCTTATTGTTTAATGGCAAATGAATAAAAACAATGTGAAGAAATGATAATCAGTACAGATGCCGCTCTGCATGATAGCTGCTTCGCACCAGCGGGCCGCTTTCCACATACCTGAAGCCCATCTGTAAACCGATGCTTTTGTATTGAGCAAAAACATCAGGATGGATAAACTCGGCTACCGGCAAATGTTGTTTGGTTGGCTGCAGGTATTGGCCGAGAGTGAGTATTTGTACTCCGTTGCGAAGTAAATCTTCCAAGGTCTGAAGCACTTCGTCTTTTTCTTCGCCTAAGCCCAGCATCACTCCTGATTTTGTTCTCAGGCCTGCAAGATGAATTCTGTGTAATGCTTCAAGGCTGCGGTCGTACTTAGCCTGTACACGTACTTTTTTAGTTAGCCTTCTTACGGTTTCAAGATTATGGGAAACTACTTCGGGTCTTTCACTCAGCACACGTTCAAGGTTATCCCATTTGCCGGCAAAATCAGGAATCAAAGTTTCAAGTGTAGTTTCAGGCGAAATTTTTCTGACTTCACGAATGGTTTCTGCCCAAATGACAGAACCACCGTCTTTCAAATCATCGCGATCAACCGAAGTAATAACGCAATGCTTAACTCCCATTTTCTTAACCGATTCGGCAACACGCTTAGGTTCATCTTTATCCACAGCTTTGGGTCTTCCGGTAGCAACCGCACAAAATCCGCAGGAGCGGGTGCAGATATTACCGAGAATCATAAACGTGGCCGTTCCTGCTCCCCAGCATTCGCCCATATTTGGGCAATTGCCGCTTTCGCAGATGGTATGCAGTTTATAATTGTCAACCAATCCGCGTACTTTTCGGTACTCCTCACCAATAGGAAGTTTAACGCGCAGCCAGTCGGGCTTGCGAACCGGTTTAAGTTCTGTTGTCACTTTTTCCATCACTAAAATTCAACATTCAAAACGCTCTGCATTCCCTCAACTCACTCACCCTTATTTATGATTTTACCTTGGCAAACTCTTTCATAACTTCCACCAGCATCTTTACACTTTCAAAAGGAAGGGCATTGTACATGGATGCACGGAATCCGCCAACGCTGCGGTGGCCTTTTATCCCTACAATGTTTGCTTTCTTGGTTGCGTGCAGAAATTCTTCGTCCTGTGAAGAGTCGCTCAGTAAGAAACAGGCATTCATTGGTGAGCGGTCTTCTTTGTCAGCAGTTCCGTAAAACATCGGGTTGCTGTCCACCTCGCCATAGAACCAATCGGCTTTCTGCTTATTAATTTTTTCAATGCCTTCAACTCCTCCCTGTTCTTTCAGCCATTCAAGTGTGTACATACAAACGAGGATGGAGACAACTGGTGGTGTATTGTAGAGAGAGTTGTTGTCAAGATGTGTTTTGTAATCAAAAATGGCCGGTAATTTTTTTCCATGCGTTCCGGCTTTATCTTTCCTGATAATGACTAATGTAACGCCTGACGGACCCATATTTTTCTGAGCGCCTGCATAGATTACATCAAACTTAGAAACATCAACTGGGCGTGAAAAAATATCACTGCTCATATCACAAATCACCGGAACAGGGGAGGAGGGAAATATTTTAACCTGTGTGCCATGTATGGTTTCGTTGGAACAGATATGGAGGTAATCAACATCCTGTGGAATGGAATATCCTTTAGGCTGATAACAGTAGTTTTTATCCTTGGAGGAGGCCAGCACCACTACCTCGCCAATGTTTTTTGCTTCTTTAATAGCTTTTGAACTCCATGCACCCTGATCGAGATAAGCAGCTTTGGTTTTCAGGAAATTCATCGGGATCATGGCAAACTGCTGGCTGGCGCCACCCTGCAGAAAAAGCACCTCATGCGTATCCGGCACTTTCAGCAATTCTTTCACAAGGGATTTAGTTCGATCAAGTACTGCTTCAAATTCTTTGCTGCGGTGCGAAATTTCCATCACACCCATTCCTATGCCGTTAAAATCAATTATCGCTTCCCGGGTTTTGTGTAAAGCGCTTTCGGGCAGAATGCCGGGCCCGGCTCCGAAATTATGTTTTCTCATGACTGATGAAGGTTTAAAAATCTGCTTACAAACCTACGGGTTTTTGCGGAAACGGGTTATTTGTTATCATGTATTGGGACTAAAGACCAAAGTCAATTGAAAGGGATAGTTTTCAATTTATAAGCTAACCGGACTTAAATTCAAATGGCATTTGTATTTAATCTTGTAATGATTAATGTCATCCATCAATAATGGGAAACGCAATAAAAGCTACTTTATACTAACCCCGTCAAACTTATAAGAGAATCCAATTCCGAAGGTTTCTTTAAACTGAGTACCGGGTCCTGCCGGAGCGTTTACATCGTTTTTCGGAACAAATACATCGTTATCATAGAGCAACTGAGTCATGATAAGAGCATTGATGTACTTGTTAATTTTAAAAGAGATGATATTCTCCCAATTAATATCAATGTTCTGAGGATTGTTATTGTAGCTGGAGAAAAGTTCCAGTTTGGTGCTGAACACAACATTTTCCATGAGCGTTTTTTTGTACTTTCCAACAAAGAAAGCTCCAACTTCGTTTCTAATTTTTTTACCGGGATCAACTCCATAAAGCGGTACCCCGGCCAACTCTGAAAGGTTAACAAGCAACGGGTCATTTACAATGGTTGTTTTGGCTGTTACCGGTGAAATGAAAACAGAAAGGTCTTCCATCGGTTTCCAGTCAATACCCAGCGAATTGAGCATGTAGCCCGGTGTGAGAAAATTGGAGATACGTGTACGGCTGTTATCATCGGCATATTTGAAACCTTCGGTAAATTGTGTTCTGAAACCAAAGAGATAAGTAACATAAATATTCTTGCCTACATCATAACCTACTTTGGAATTTAAGTCAATTTTATCGTCCGTTTTACGGAATTCCTGTTTACCGATTTTCGCTCCGCCAATAGCCATATCGAGAGAATTATCCCATGCCCATTTGTTTTTTTTCATGTTGGCATACAAATTCAATAAAGCATTTCCGCCAATGGAGTTATCGCCACCGGCTGCCCAGTTGGTAAGCGATACCTGATTAAAGTTTAAGGCAGAAAGACCGCCTGTGCGCCAGATGGTGTCATTCTGAGAATAAGAATTGAATGAGAAAATTAAGAATGCGAAAAGGATAAATGTTTTTTTCATGTTATGTTTCATTTTAAAGATAAATCAATAGAATAAAAGTCCGAATTATCGGAAAAGCAACAGCGGATAGAAAATTATTTTTTCAGTGAATCGCGAATCTCCATCAGCAGTTTTTCTGTTGGAGTAGGGCCGGGAGGAGGTGCAGCAGCAGCTTCCTCTTTCTTTTTCATGTTATTCGCTCCTTTGATGATGAGGAATAAAACAAAAGCGATAATTATAAAATCAATGATATTCTGAATAAACAATCCATACTTTAATTGAGCATCACCTACTTTTACGGAAAGGTCTGCGAAGTTTTGTCCCTGCATGAGGATGCCGATGACGGGCATCAGAATGTTGTCAACCAAAGCAGAAACGATTTTGCCAAAGGCAGCTCCGATAATTACACCAACTGCCAGATCAAGTACATTGCCTTTCAGGGCAAAGGCTTTGAATTCTTTTACGAGTCCCATAAAATTTATTTTTTGCAGAGGCAAAAGTATGTAAAAATGAAAAAGAAAAAGGAAGCCGAAGCTTCCTTTTATCAATGCAAAAAATCGAACTGTTATTTTTGAGTGTCTTCTTTAAACTTAGCCTCTGCTTGTTCGGCAGGCAGGTTTTCAATATGATCTTTTCTGAACTTATATCCGATAACCGGAACGGTAATGCTTCTTAATGCTTTATTGGCGGGTACCAAACGGTAATAAGCCGGTTTGTCAATCACCGGGTTTTTATCCACTAAAGCATAAGCTTGCAGAGTAGTAGAGGTACCGGCAGCTTTAACGCGGCCTATTTCTTCGTATTGAGTTCCGTTAAGAGAGCGTTCCACAACAAAAGTATCCGTTTCGATTTCTTTTGCGGTAAACCATCGGATCATGACATAATCTTTTTCTGCCTTTGCTTCAAAGCTTAGCAGATGAACAGGCATACGGTTAACATTTCGTGTAGAGCGCACCATCAGGTTATCAAGCACGGCCATTTCGCTGCCATCACCTTTCATGCCTCTGCCAATAATTACCTGATCAGATGTTTTCCATGTCAAGGCTGACTGCGGAGTGCTGGTGTTATTCCACACGGTTACACCATTAACCATTATTTCTGCTTTGCCCTTTTGCGGGTCATAGGAAAAACGATAGGTTCTGTATTCTTTGTCTTTTGGTATTTCGTAACTTGTGTTTTCGTTTATCTGAGTGATATAACCGTCCATATCGGTTACTTTATAGGCAATGACAATTTTTCCTTTGCGCATTCCGAAATTGAAATAACTGCCGCGCGAATAAAAATCGCAGTCATCTTCAAACCTGCGGAAATCAAAACTGATATCTATACCTTCGGGATTCAGTTTTTTCGATTTAGCAAGTTTCATGTTCAGTTCTTTTCCCATTGGAGATAGTCCCTGCGAATCGTCTTTTCCATGAGGAGTTATCTGTGCGGTTTTGCTAACGGAAGCTGCATCAATTCCATTTTCAGCTCTCAGGATATCTGCAGTTTCCCAATTATAGGAAGCAAGTACTTCTCCGTCTGTTATTTCATAACCCATCATGCTGCGTGCATGCTCTTCGGCTTTGCTGATTTCAACATCAGCGCTGTTAAAGAATACAGTGAAGTAAAGCATCATGCCGAGTATAGAACCTCCGGCTGCCACCATGATTCCTTTGGTCAAAGTGGAAAGTTTTTGTTTTTGTGTGTTACGCTGTTTCATTTTTGTTCGCCCCATGACGGATTATGTTTTTCTTTGTTTTATTCTGTTTTAAAAAGTTTGCCTGTTTTAGTGATATTTCCGAAACTGACCGTTATTACGTAAAGACCTGAACGAAGGTTATCCTTACCGTAAAATTTAAAATAGTTTAATCCCTTTACTGCCTCAATTGATTCTCTTGCAGCTACCTGCCCGGCCTGGTTAACAAGCAAAAGTTCTGCAGTTCCATCCTCCGGAACAATAAAACCTATTTCAAAGAAATTGCGAAATGGATTCGGCTTTAAACTGGCAATCTCAACTGACGGATCAATGGAGTTTTTGTAGATTATTTTTCTGATTTCGGAATATTCAGTCTGGTTGCCTTGACTGAAAGCTACTTTGTATTCATATGCTCCTTCTGCCGTAAGTTCATCATGGTCCTCAAATGTATACATACCAGAAGAAACTGTTTTATGCTCCTTAATCGTTTTAAAAGCAGAACTATTGAATGATCGCAGAATCTGAAAAGTTTCAGGAATGACCATGCCCGGTGTCAATTCCCAATTCAGTTTTACAAGTGAATTTTCGTGAATAGCTTCAAAACTTAAAAATGGGCCTGTTGATTGATTAAAAGGAGTAGCTATTATCCAAATTCCGAATTCTGTTTTATCCTTTACAGAGACTGTTCCGCTTCCTGTTGAAAAGGCACCGTATCCGAATGAGTTTGACCATCTGCCATTATTCCACGATTGAACAGCCAGCCGGTTTCCGCTGGCAGTAATAGTATTTTCTGATGCTGCATAACTTAATTCTATATCAGCCTTGATTCCTGTAGCAATTATTTCATAATAACGGTCAATCACATCTGAAACGGAGACATCAAGGCCATTTCGAATGATGCCAGTGATAGCAGGATTAGCATTCGGGTAAGGCTGGTTATTTTCATTGACAGATCGTGTAGAAACCTTTATTGATTTTCCGGTTCCTGACTTCAGGTTGAAGGTGAAGGGAATCAGTTCCTGGTTTGAAATTCCCAATGGAATAACATGAATGCCTGCAGATAAATTACTCCAGGAGATGAATCCGGCATGTGATAAAGCCAAGGGTTGGGTATTGATATATCCATTTTCAGCCTGTATGGCATCGGCTGAACCTGATTCAATAAACAGGGTTTTTCCTGAGATGGAAAGTTCACCTTTTGTGAGTTTCAATTTTGTTCTTACTGCAGCATCTTTATCGCCTACAGAAACTTTTTTAGTTGCATTTCCATAAAGGTTGATTTCGAGAATGCCATATTTATGATTTTCTGTTGGCGAAGCAACGTGCAAATGACTAGTTACAAATTGGTTTTCAATACCACAGTATTCAATCGTACTCAGCGGCTCAAGCAGATAATCCATGTTTCCTGCCGCATTAAGGCATCCGGTTTCTGTTCCATTAAAAAATCCATTGGCATTCATAAGACTTAACCGGCCTCCGTTTTCCACTTTTATACCGGAGTTCTGATGGATCATGTTCGAAAAAATTTTGGCTTCTCCTGCCTGAAGCACTCCCCCGTTTTTAACAACCAGCATATCGGTAACCTTTGTTTGTGAAGATGAAATCTGCAGGTTACCTGCTGCAAGATTTAAAGTGCAGCCGTTGGCAATGGTGAGTTTCAACTGGGAAAGCTGATGGGCATTCGATAATCTTTTGAATGAGGTAATGCCCTGCTTTACAAAAGCAAGCTTGCCATAAATGTTGCCGGTTCGGGTAATCACGGCATTTCCGTTTAATACTACTTCAGGAGATTCCAGTGAAATGGAGATGGGTTGAAGGCTTGAAGGATTATTACACAGATTTAGCTGACCTCCGGTTTGAAGAAAGTTTCCTTGCACATTCATCTGAATGGGATTAGAAGAGGATTCGGTTGTATTAGAGTAGAGCAGCATCCAGCCGCCTGCCTGTATGTAGTCTCCCGATACGAGGAAAGTAGCATTTCCTGTGTTTTCTTTTACAGAAACGGATCCTCCATTAATGATGAAATTTTTCAAGACTGCAGCGGTTATATCTCCTTTCGTACTGCTTAATGAAAGGTAGCCGTTGTTAATTAGCAAGTTTTGATTGAAAGCCAGTGACGAAGAGTGATCGCCCATATTAAGAGTAACACGGCAGCCATTCACCTCGAAATTTCCACCTGAATAAAGCGATTCAAAACCCGAAGCACCGGAGGATGTTATTTCTGCCTGCTGAGGACCATTGATATATGTGTTTCCGTGTACAATTATTTCAGTGCCTGCTTTGTTTAAGGTACCGGCAAGTGAAGTAAGCCCTGAAACCCTGAATTTATTTTGATTATTGTTGAAATTGATTTCCAGATTACCATTTACCTCAAAGCGGTTTACTCCTGTGCCGGTATGACACGCATACTGAGAAAGAAAAATGCCTCCAAGCAGTTTCAGATTATTGAAACGCAAATCGGTAATTCCGGCTTGAAACGTAGTTAAGTTGAAAATGCCTCTGAAATCGCCAGTATTCTGTGTGAAAGTGCCTGCCACCTGTAAGGAAGCATTTCCGTTTCCACATCCGAAAATACCGGTGTTTCTGATTAAAACAATGTTGCCGAAATTGGTAATATTTCCATTAACTTGAATGTTTATGTCTCCATTACCGTTGTAAATACCGTTTATTTCACCACCGTAATTGTAGATCTCATCGGTTATTAATGTAAAACCTGAAGGATGATTGCCGCCATGCAAGTCAAGATAGGAGTTTGTGTTTTCTAATTTGATTCGTTTAATGTAAACGGAATCTATTTTCCCTGATTTGTCAAGAGTTATCCAAGCCTTGTTAATGGACAGGGTGCCGTTTATTACGTGAGTAGAAAACCCGTTATCCTGATTCCATTCAAAAATGACATTATTTGAAAAAGAGTTCAATTGAACGTTTCCGAAATTTCCTGAAATGTTTTGAGCCAGTGGCACAGAATAGTCGTACCATTTTGTAATAATGAGATTTGATGAAGGTGAAAAGAATTCATCGGCATTATTGAAAAGTGAAGCTCCTGCAGCCGAATTGTTTCCGGGTTCCCATCGGAAAACGGAAGAGTCACTTAAAACAAATTGTAAAGCGGGTTCAGCAGCGATATCACCATTGTTCATGTTAACCTCTCCATCAACCTTTAAAAGAATTTTGATATTTAATAATGCCCCTGCAGAAAGCTGTAGCAATGCAGACTTTTTTACATAGAGCGAACGGGTTGAATGTTGGCCTGCGCTTATGGAAACGCTATGGCCTTGCATGATATAAACATCATCATCATCTGCAGGCACTCCGGCAGGGCTCCAAATCGAAGCATCGCTCCATATTCCGTTTTTAATGGAGTATTTATTGCCACCATGCAGAAAAAATGGAAATAAAAGCATAGCCAGGAAAGAGCAGAAAGGAAGAAATGCAGGCTTCATGAGCGGGTCGTATTCTCAGTTTGATTGATTGATAAAATCTTTTTCTTCGCGTACAGGTTTGTAATGGATTCCTCTAACTTCAGGCTGTTGAGTCATAATTAAAGGATGTTCAACTTTTAAATCACAGGGTAAATCGGATGTGATCACTGCTTCTTTATCTTTAGCATTCATTACTTCATTTTTTGAAAGATTGAAGTATAAAATGAGCAATAAAGTCACTATAACTGCCGAGCCTGCTGCAATTACATAGCGGAGTTTAAGGCTTTGCCGCTGAGCTATTTTGATTGATTTTTTTCGCCTGTCCTTTTCTTTTTCAGATTTCATGAATGAGTTGATAACAACCCTTTTACATGAATGGAGGGTATTATGTTGCAGAGATTCTGTAATAAATACAGAATTCAGCAAGGAAAAATTTTCAAGTAATAAGTTCTCAGGATAACAGAACTTGTTTCCAGTCTTCCGGAATCAGCACCGATTTATTCAGTTCATAATCAAAACAAACCTGAGTAGATTTGCCTTTACAAACTATTTCGGCATTATCCTCTTTATTTTGTGCGGTAAGTTCATACAGCAACTCAAAACTTTTGTTTCCGGTAATTCCAGCTTTGCAGATTACTTCAGCCGAATTATAAAGCAGAAGCGGCCGCAGATAATCAATTTCAACTCTGGCTATAATAATGCCGATTTTATGCCAGTTAATTTTCAATCCGGAAAGTTTAAAAAATTCCATTCTTGCCAGTTCGAAATAGGACAGATAAAAAGCATTATTGACATGACCCAGCGAATCAACATCACTGAAGCGGATCTGAAGCGGCAGTCTGGCGATTAATGGCATATCGGCAAAAACAGACTGCTAAATAATCAAAGTTATTTCAAGGTTGGCCAGTTTGGATAAACTAATTTTCTGTGGGGAATGCCTACTTCGATAAATTCATCGCCTTCAAGAACGAATCCATTTTTTTCGAACCAGGCGCACATGTGTAATTGCGCTGTTACATAAATGCACCGTTGGTGAATCTTTACATCTTCAATCAAATGTTTTAAAAGAATGGTGCCAATACCATGACAACGGTATTGAGGAAGAACGGCAATCCGTTCCAGTTTTATTCCCTGGTCCGTTTCGCGCCAGCGGGCTGTACCAACGGCACGGTTTTCAAAATAAGCCAGGTAATGCTGGCAGAATGTTTCAAATTGATCAAATTCCTGAGTTGACTCTACGGATTGTTCCACTACAAAAACTTTTCTTCGAATCTCGTGCGCATGCGAAGCAATCAGGTTATGCTGGTAATTGAAAGGAAAAATTTGTATCATAGCTAAAAGTTGTGGTAATTTTTTAATTGAAAGTATTATGCCATATTCATCAGTGTTTTTTCATGTATGTAAGAAAGAAGCAGTTTTAATCCATTACGGGCATTTTAAAAGCAGAAACAGAGTGCTGCCCGTGGTTTTCAGTTATCGTAAACAAGTAGATGGAATAGCCTTTATCCTTACATAGATCAATCCGGTTCAATCCGCTTTGCAGGTAAAAATTCTTGCTACATAACAAACGAGCTTGTGCATCAAAGACTTTAACGGTTGCTTCTGTATCTGTTTCAGAACTTACATTGACTATAAGGTTTCCTTCCATTACTGCAGACGAAATTAGTTGAACAGGTGCAGATTTGCTGCAAGGTACGGAGATAATGGTGTTTGACAAAGTGCATGTGCCATTAAAATCGCATTGCCTCAGGCGGTAAAACTGCGATTTGTCTGATGGGGAATTATCTGTGAAGGTATATTCAGATAGCTGTGAAGTAGTTCCGGTTCCTTTGATAAATCCGATGGTTTCAAAATTATCTCCACTAACGGATTTTTGAATTTCGAATCCTGCATTGTTTTTTTCTGATGCAGTTGCCCATGATAACTTAGTTTTGCTATTCTCACATTGTGATTTAAAATGCAACAATTCAACCGGCAGAGGTGAAGATCCGGCAGAAAGCGTCCACCAGGTGGTAAGTCCTGTAATTCCGGATGCAAGTGTAGAGTAAGATGTAGGATTAGATTGTATCCCCTGTGGCGCTTCCCATCCATTGTTGGCTGCTGTCCAGCGCTGTGCAACAGGAGAAGATATTGTTCCTACTTCTGATGCAGTGGCGGTAAATTCAAAATCAACAGTAGGTGTGCCTGCAATCATAATTTTCCAGAAGCGATCAACAGTAAAGGAACTGTTATCATTTCCGTTTTGATCATTAACATGAGTTACGCCCGAAGGATACGGAATATTCAGAGCATTTGTATGATAAGTGGCTAACCTCACATCACCGGCACTACCTGAAGTGGTAGTAACTGAAAATGGAATGTACTCTGTTGATGAAAAACCGAACGGAAAAGTGAAATTTCCAAGACCTGTTATATTCCAGAGAACTTCAGCACTTCCATCGTACACTTCACTTCTAATGTACCCGCTGGTACGGGCTATGTTTGCTCCGTTTTCGATTGTAATAAGCCTTCCTCCGCCAAGAGGATCATGATCATCATCGAGGTTAAATTCTCCTGAAGTAAGCAGTAAGCCTGAACGAATAAATACTTCACCGGAGGTTTCAGGATATGTAAATTCGGTATCGGGGGTGCCTTGAAAATTGATTTCGAGAATACCGTACTTGTGCTGGTTGCCGTTTGCGATACCGTTGGGAATACCGGTGATAAGTTGATTGTCTGAACCATAAAATTCTACTATACTGGCAGGATCAAGATAGTAGTTCATCCGGTTGTTTCCTGCAATCATTGAATTGATGGCAGAAGGTGTTGCATTGCCGGAATACAATCCACCGGTATGCTCCAAACGAATTCGTCCGTTACCATTTACAGTAATGGCTGAATAATAATCAGTTTGTGACCTGCCGAAAACCTGATTGGTTCCTAAGTCAAGTGTGCCGTCAATTGTTAATGCATTATGGTTGCCGAACGAACTGCTGCTGTTTGAACTAATCTGATAGTTATTAGCCGATGAAGTTGTATTGAGAGTGCATTCACTGGAGATGTATTGTCTTATATGTCGTATGTCATGAGTGGCTGAAGAGCGGTTAAAAATTATAGTACCGTTCCTATAAAAATTCAAGTATCCAAAAACGGTATTGTTTGATAAATGATTAGGGTGCGAAATGATGCCGGTTCCTCCAAAGGTTACCTGTGAACCATAAAGATTAATCACATTGTTGGCAATATCATTTCCTGATCGTACATCATAATTCAGGGAGCCGTCTGTTTGGCTGAAATTTCCATAGATATTCATGGTAACCGGGTTGGGGGAGGCCGCATTCCGGCTATGAAGATTAACTGTTCCTCCGGTTTGATTTAACTGACCGATAATATTGACAGTAGCCGGTCCTGTGTCCCATTTTACGTTGGTTGTACCGCCTTGTATGTTGAAATTACCATTTACGGTTACGTTGGCAGTTCCATCAAGTGTGGAGAGGAATAACTGGCCGCCATTTACATTCAGGTTACCACCGATAAGCATGGTTAAATCGTGAGGGCTTCCGGTGCCGGCATCATTTCCTGCAAAATAAGCTTTACTGCTTTGCATAGTAACATTGCCGGTAATGGAAATGTATTCATTTCCACTGGCTGCAGAACTCAGAAACTGTGCGTTTGCATGTCCGCTAAAAGTTAAATCTCCACCTACATTAAAATTTAACTGCGGATTGATGGCTGTTGGTGCTCTTACAATAATTACGATGTCTGATGAACTGTTCATGGCAAAACTGGCATTATTGGTAACATTAAGGGTAACAGCCCTTCCATCGGTGATTTTATTATTATAGAAATAACAAACGCCTCCTGTGAAATTAATATTGTTAAAGGTATAAGTTGCGGTTCCCCAGTTTCCGGCTGTACCATTGGTTGACCCTACAAAGGTTCCGCCCGACATAATCAGATCGCCATTCGCGGTAATAATGGTATTTCCTCTACCGCCATTAATTGTTGATGTTCCTGCACTGAGCTGAATATGACGCTCAACAGTCAGGGTTAAATCATTGGTAGCGGTGGTATATGCCTGCCCATTAAAAACAGTTGCAGCCCCCGAAACAATTAAGTCTCTTCCGATATAACAGGTAGTTGTTTGATTGCTTTGTGCTATGGAAAATGTACCGGAGCTGACTATAAGATCTCTACCTATGGTTACCTGAAATCCTGAATTATTTGCAGATCTTCTGGTTAATTGGAATATGTCTGTTCCACTTGAAGAAATGTCGTTTAATATATTAATAATTGTAGTACCAGTGCTTCCCTGCAAGTAATTATTAGAGCAACTACCGGTTAAGTATAGATTAGTGGTCGTATAATTTAAGGCTTGCGAATTAGATTCAATAAAATGACTCCATGCAGACGAACCGCAATTGATATTGGTATTGCCTCCAACGGTCAAAGTCAGCGAACCGTTAATGAGATAATTGAAATCGAACAAACCGCCATTGATATTAAGATCATTCGTAATGTTTACCACTGCCGAGGCAGATTGTGAGCCTGTGCCTTGCGTTGCACTGAAATCATGACTCACTGTAAAGCTTCCGTTACATTGCCAGTTTAAAGTTCCATAAGTCAGGTACATGATGGCTGATAAGCTGAATGAGGCGCTGATGTCTGTATAATTGTTAGTGGTTAAGTTTAAATCACGGTTGGCTCCTGTGGCATAAAAAATTCTTCCTGTTCCATTTACTAATACATCCTGCAAGGTTATGGCTGTTGTCATTCCTGTTCCATCATCAAGGGTAATACGGCCACTCGAAATGGTTAAATTTCCTTTAATACGATGAGGTGCAAACATGCCATCCTGTTGCCATGTAGAAACGTAAGCACCGGCATTGAAAGTAATGTTTCCGAAATTACCTGATACACTTGAAGCTAAAGGTACATTTCCATCAAACCATGCATTCATTACTAATGTACTCGTGGTAGAAAAATTTTCGGTTCCATTAAAAATGGTTGTTGTGGCATTGGAAGTATTGGCATGAGTATAAGTTCCGGTACTGTTAATGAAAAATGTAGAATTTACGGTAACAGCATTATTGGCAATAAGATTTCCACCGGCATTAATAGTCAGGTTAGACACTGTAGCTGATACATTAGCTGTGACAGTGTGATTAATTACTACCGAATCGCATGTTCCAGGAATGACTCCGCCAGACCATGTTGCTGCTGCATTCCAGTTTCCTGCCGCCACGGATGTTCTTGTATTTTTGATATTGGAGAGCGATCCATGGTTTACACCGCCACCGGTATTATTTCCTGAAATGCTGGCTGTACCTCCGGTTCGAAGGATATTGCCTGAAACACCCGGAGAAGTGGCACGCGCCTGTATGCCGCTTATGGTGAGTTGGTCTGAGCGATGAGTATTGTTAACCGAAAAAGTTACGGTAATGGTGGTTGCCGTTACGGTTATGGAAGCGGCAGTAATATTTCTGCCTGCAATGTAAGATACGCTTCCAACACCTGCATTGAATTGGAATCCTGCAGGCGCTGAAAGAATCAGCGTAGCTCCGGTTTGTACGGCTAAGTCATTATTACTATTCTCAGTAATTAAAATATTGCCGATTGAAATGTATGCTCCGGGGCTGGTGTTTAAACAGCCTCCATTGGGTGCCGGGGTTACTGTAACTACCGCTTTGGTTTCCCGTGTTAACAGGAAAATCGAAATAAAGAATAATAAACTGATTTTGAATACAGACTTCATAGGTACTAAGTTTTTTCTGATGTACCTTTTTACATCCTATCCGCATTATCGGTTTCCGAAGCGGATAGTTTATGAAAGCCGGATGTAAGTTTAAAATGATTTTTTCAAATTCGTGATAAGGTCAGTTCTATGAGCTCATTTACGGATTTATAAGGTTTTTTAGAAAATTCCTGCCTTATTCGGTTGGCTACAATCACATTTACAGAACAACAATGATGACCAAGCATTCGTGCCAAGCCATACATAGCTCCTGTTTCCATTTCGAAATTAGTTATCCTTAAACCCTTAAATCGGAATGCGGATAACCGGTCAATCAAGTCATTCCTGAAAGGCCTAAGCCGGATTTCTCTTCCCTGTGGTCCATAAAATCCGGAGCAGGAAGCCGTAATTCCAGTATGCATGCCTTCTGAAAGTTTAGCATGTAAGGTTTGGGAAGCCTTTGCAATATAAACTGCGGGAAACCTGCCTTCAGATGGCAATTCACTCATGAGTAAATGATGTAATTCTCTGTCCTCTTTGTCAGGATTCCAGTGATAATAATTAAGAAGTCCGTCAAGACCCAATCCATAAGAAGAACAGACAAACGAATCAGGCAAAATCTCTTCTTGCAAAGCTCCTGAAGTTCCTATTCGGATCAGGTTTAGGCTTTTCAAGTCGTTCTTTATTGTGCGGCTTTTAAAGTCAATGTTTACCAAAGCATCCAATTCATTGTAAACAATGTCTATGTTATCTGTTCCGATGCCTGTTGAAATAACGGTTATTCTCTTTCCGCTGTATGAACCTGTGTGGGTAATAAACTCTCTTTTTTGCCTACGGATTTCAACCTTATCAAAAAAATCACTGACCATTTTTACCCTGTCAGGATCTCCGACATTGATGATTGTATCAGCAATATCTTCAGGAAAAAGGCTGAGATGATAAATACTTCCGTCAGGATTCAGAATAAGTTCTGATTCAGGAATTTGGTGCATAACTTGATTCAGATTATTTTTGCTCAACAACAAAAGTAGAAGAAATGAGTAAAGCAGCAAGCACCATTATTGTTCCGATTGATTTTTCAGAACAGTCATTAATTGCATTGAAGCAATCTTATAACATTGCACGGTTTTCAAAAGCTGAATTGTTGTTGATTTATGTAATTGACGAAGATTTTCTTGAAACCCTGGAACATCTTTTTAAAGATCAGGCTTACGAGGATCCGGTAAAAGATCAGGCAAAGCAGCGACTTGATAAACTTGCAAGGGAAGTAGAAAAAGAAACAGGACTTACCGTAAATACCACTATCAGGAAAGGAAAGATTTATGAAGAGATTGTCAGCGTAGCCAATGAAGTTAAAGCTTCCTTTATTATTATGGGAACTCATGGAGCGCAAGGGATTAAAAAGAAATTTATTGGTTCTAATGCAGCACGGGTTATAAAAGAGGCACATTGCCCTGTTATTACCATAAAAGGCAAAGAGCATCACCGCGGATGTGCAAAAATTCTGCTTCCACTTGATCTAACCAAAGAGACAAAAGAGAAAGTTGTGAAAGCAGTTGAACTCGCCAGATTTTTTAACAGCACAATTTATGTACTTTCCATTCTCGAATCGGATGATGACTTTATTTCGGGCCGGTTAGCCCGTCAAATGGAGCAAGTAAAAGGTTATATTGAACAATACAATATCCCTGTTGTTACAGAAGTTATACGTGCTGATGATGTTCCGGCAACAGTCATTGAATATTCAAAAAAGATTGATGCCGATTTGATTGTTATAATGACGCAACAGGAAGTTTACTGGGTGGAAATGTTTATAGGGTTTGCTGCTCAGGAAATTATAAATTCGTCCGAAATTCCTGTTCTTTGCATCCGTCCAACTCTCCGTGATACTACTGAGTTTGTTACTTCTTAGTTAACCTAAAAATAAACTGATATGAGTACCAGCACATCCACTATCAAAAAGATTCTTATTCCTTATGATTTTTCTGAAACGGCAA
Organism: uncultured Bacteroidota bacterium; assembly: GCA_900696575.1. GTDB lineage: Bacteria > Bacteroidota > Bacteroidia > AKYH767-A > OLB10 > CAADHD01. Next base: position 26,401 of record CAADHD010000033.1, on the reverse strand, counting down.
CGTTAAGCCTTGAACATGCCATTCACATGGCCCAATTAAATAAAGCCGAAATTGTACTGCTGCATATTGCTGAATCCGCTTCATTCACTTCGGCCTTAGCGCATGCCTTCAGCAAAAGCTATGAAAAGGAGGTAGAAGGAGAAGCAGCTAAGAAGTTAGACGAATTAGCAAATAAAATACATGTAGAGTCAGGTGTAAAGGTTACTGCCAAAACAGAAGTTGGCCGTATTTACCGGAAGATTGCTTCTGTTGCGAAGGAAATTGGAGCCGACATAATTGTAATGGGTACCCATGGGTCAAGCGGATACCAGAAGTTTACTGTCGGAACCAATACAGGCAAAGTAGTAATGGAATCTGACTGTCCTGTAATTTCAGTTCAAACGCATGCAACCAAAATCGGGTTTAAAAAAATTGTAGTACCTATAGATGATTCACCAACTTCCAGACAAAAAGTTAACCATGCTCTTCAAATGGCAAAGTTGTATGGCGCTCATGTACACGTTTTGGGATTAATAAATTTTTCAAATGATGAGCTCAAAAGAAAGTTCAAAATAAAAGTGGAACAAGTTGAGGAATGGTTGAAGAAACATGATGCTGGGTGTGATATACAGTTCAAAACAGGAGATAACCTTGCCAAGATGACAATGGAATTTGCAGAAGAAGTTAACGCTGATTTAATCATCATTATGACGGAGCAGGAACCAAGCATTACCGGATTGTTTATGGGAACATGGGCAACCCAGGTTGTTAATCAGTCTAAAATACCTGTAATGACTGTACATCCGGAAATTTCTTCCGGAAATATTACTACCGGTTATTAATAATCCAGTATTTTCTTTACTCCTGCAGCAACCTTTTTATCATTCGGAATCATGGTGAATTCCAGGGTGCTGTTTAATGGTATTGCAGGAAGATTTTCTGAACCAAACACTTCTACTGGCGCATCAAGGTACTGAAAACATTTTTTAGCAATTCTGCCGGCCAAAGCTTCGGCAAATGAATTCAACCATGTTTCTTCAGTAAGGACAAGGCAACGATGGTTTTTCTTTACCGATTCATATATCATATCTTCATCCAAAGGATTCAGCGTTCTCAAATCTACTATTTCAATCCGCCCCTGAAATTCTTTTTCTGCTCCGAGAGCCCAATATACTCCCATGCCATAAGTAATTATGCTGAGGCAGGTTTCATCTTTACTGCAGGATGATTTTACCACTCTTCCTTTACCGAACGGAATGATATAGTCAGAGTCAGGTTCAATGGTTTTTGCTTCTTCAGTTCCCTTAATTTTTGACCAATACAACCCTTTGTGTTCAAAAATCACCACCGGATTAGGGTCATAGTATGCCGATTTGATCAACCCTTTTAAATCCGCGCCAGTGGATGGATACGCAACTTTAATTCCTTTTATATTCAATACAATGCTTTCTACACTTGAAGAATGATAAGGACCTCCGCTGCCATAGGCGCCAATGGGTACACGGATAATGCAGCTCACAGGCCATTTGCCATTAGATAAATAATTGGAACGGCTTACTTCTGTAAATAACTGATTCAAACCGGGCCAGATATAATCGGCAAACTGAACTTCGACAATCGGCTTGCATCCTGCAGCGCTCATGCCTACGGTGCTTCCAATAATAAATGCTTCCTGAATGGGGGTATTGAATACGCGGTGATCGCCAAACTGCTGTGCCAACGTTGCTGCTTCGCGGAATACGCCTCCCAATCTTCTCCCAACATCCTGACCGTACAACAAACATTCAGGATGTTTTTCCATCAGTTCGCGAACAGCAAACAATGCACAATCAACCATCATTGTTTTTTCTTTTCCGGCCGGTTCGCGCTGGCCTTTTTCTTCAGTAACCGGAGTAGGAGCGTAGTCATGGTTAAATAAATCTTCGGGTTTAGGATCTTCGGAATCAATTGCTTTCTGGTAATCGCTCTTTACCAGCTCAAGTACTTCGGCTTCTATCTGAGCAATTTCATTTTCGCTGATACCCCAACCGGGCAAAATAGATTTGAAAAAAGGATATGGGTCGCGCTTTTCGTGCTCAGCCAGATCATCGCGGTACCATTCTTTTCTGACACCCGAAGTGTGATGATTAAGCAATGGAACTTTGGCGTGAATAAGGAATGGCCTCCGTTCTGTTCTTGCCGTACTGAAAACGTAATTCAGCTTTTCAAAACATTCCGGAAAATCAAAACCACTTTCAATCCGGCATACTTCCAACCCTTTAAATCCCCGGGCATACTCCGATGCATCCATAGCCCTTATTTCTTTGGCATCAGCAGAAATATCCCAGCCATTATCCTGAACCAGATAAATAATCGGAAGCTTTTTAAGAACTGCCATCTGAAATGCTTCTGCAACTTCACCTTCCGTTATTGATGCATCACCCAAAGAGCATACAACTACCGGCCTGTCATTTCCTTTGTATGGATGATGGCTGATTAGTTCAAGGTATTGCACTCCCATGGCAATTCCGGTTGCAGGAATTGCCTGCATTCCCGTTGCCGATGATTGCATCGGAATTTTAGGCAAGTCTTCACGCTTCAGGCTGGGATGCGAATAATAAAGCCTTCCTCCAGAAAACGGATCATCACGTTTTGCCAGCAATTGAAGCATGAGCTCGTATGGTGAAATTCCGATGGAAAGAAGCAAACAGTCATCACGGTAATAAGCGGAGAGATAATCCTGCGGTTTTAAAAATAAACCGGTGGCTATCTGTATGGCTTCATGTCCACGAGATGTGGCATGAACATATTTTGAAACAACTGAAAAATTCTGCTCATACCATTCCGTCATGGTTTTAGCCGTACACATAAGCCTGAATGCTTTGCGGATGATTTCCTGATCAAGCTTTACCGAGGAAGAAATAAATTCTTTTTGCACGTGAGCAAAAATAGAAGTTTGGCCATCAATCGTACCGGTTCTTATGTTTATTTTAGCATTCAAATTTTAAAACCATGAAAAAAATAATTTACACCCTCAGCATTTTCTTGTGCCTCAATGCTACTCTATCTGCACAATGGATAAACAGCATTCAATACCAACCATCCAATCCGACAGCCAGCGATACCGTTACTTTTTATGTAGCATTATCTTTTCCCAGCGGAACATGTGACCAGCATACGCAGGGAATTAACATCAATGGAAATAAAATCGAAGCTTTTGCTTTGCATTGCCTCGGTATGCTTACCTACATCTGCAATCATACTGATACGTTTAAAGTAAATCCTCTGCCTGCAGGATTATATTCTTTTCATTTTCAATTAGACGCAGGCATGCTTCCGTCTCCTTGTACCCCGGGTATTATTTCGGGACCGTCTGATTCTATAACTTTTGTGGTAAGTCCTGTTACAGGAATTAATCAGGTAAATGAGGAATTGATAAGTGTTTTTGTAAAGGGGAATGACCTAATAATAGAAAGTCATCAAAAGAAAAACAGCCGGATTTTCATTTATGATTTAAACGGCAAGCTTATCAGAACTAATGAAATAACAAACGATTTTCTGCGAATAAATATAGCGTTGCTCAGTAAAGGGAAGTATCTGTATTCCGTTACATCTGGTAATAAGGTTTTGAAAGAAGGAGACTTTTTCAGATGGTAACATTCAGAAAAGTCTCGAAATTTTATAACCGGCCAGCGAAGCGGTCATCCGTAAAGAAGAAATAATTTCCCGGTTACGGAAATATTTCTGCTTTCTGCGAGAAATGGGATGCGAAACTTCAAAGCCTTCGGCAACAATAGACATTCGCCCGGCTGCAAAAAGAATTCTCTGTAGATGAATCCGCTGACTGACAAACAACATCCTGCCATTGTATTTTTCATTTAATGTTACAAGCATATTAAAGGTGTTAAATCCGCCTGTATCAGTTATTATTAATGATTCAGCAACTCCGTTTCGAATTAGAGCGATTTTCAATTCATCCGGTTCATTGTAACGGAAATTGTCTTTTCTTCCTATGCAGATAATTTTTGAAGAAGGAAATTTACTGTGAGCTGCCAGGGCAGCCCCAACTCTGCTGCTAAAAAAAACATTCCGGTCATTATCCGGATTGCCGGCACCGGGTATAACAATATAATCAGGAATAGTGAATGATTGTAAATCTGAATGAATAAACGGTGCAGAAGAGAGGGCAATGATTTTATAATTGAAAATAACCAGTGCAGGAATGGTGAGAATAATGACAAGTAGCTTTTTCACAGCCGGCAATAATAATCAGCAAAGCATGAGCCTTCGGAAAAATGAAGGTGCAACTCAATCCTTATTTTTGTGGCCATAACCATCCTTATGAAGGTCATTGTACCGGTTGCCGGAATTGGAAGCAAACTTCGTCCGCATACACATACTCAGCCAAAAGCGCTTGTACCTGTTGCCGGAAAACCTATTCTTTCTCACCTTGTGGATCAATTGGTTTTACAGGGAGCTGACGAATTCATTTTTATTATTGGTTATTTGGGCGATAAAATTGAAGATTACATCAGTCAGAGATACCCCAAACTTAAATCTTCCTTCGTAATTCAGGAGCCCCGGCTGGGTACAGGGCATGCCGTTTATATGGCCAAAGACAAAATAGACAAAGGCGAAGAAATTCTCATTGTTTTGGGCGATACAATTGTTGATTTTGATTTAGCTCAGTTAAGAAAAGAGGATAGATCAATACTTGGCATAAAAAAAGTGGATGATCCCCGCGCATTTGGAGTAGCAGAAATTGATGATCAGGGAACCATAACCCGTGTTGTTGAAAAGCCTGCTATTCCAAAATCCAATAATGCTTTAGTAGGCGTTTACCTTATACGTGAGTCGGAGTTGTTATTTGAATGCCTTGATAAAATTAACCGAAAGAAAGCAAGCAATACGCAAGAATTCAGCCTGACGGATGGCATTCAGAAAATGATTGAAGAAAATAAGGTGGTATTTAAAACATTTCAGGCAGGCAACTGGTTTGATTGCGGAAGTAAAGAATCGCTTCTGGCAACTAATGCTATTTTACTCAACAGACTCAACACCGAATCGAAAAAATATAACTTTTCAAATACCATCATCATTCACCCTGTCGTAATTGGGGCTAACTGCAAAATTTCCAACAGCATTCTGGGACCGAATGTTTCTATTGGAGAGAATACAGTAATAGAGTCATCCATTGTAACTGATTCTATCATCGGTACTTATTCACATCTTGAAACTGCTGTCCTTACAAGTTCCATCATAGGCAGCGATACTTCTTTGAAAGGATTAAGACAGAGCCTTAATATTGGCGACAGTACCGAAATAGATTTTACCTGAACCAAACACATAAATCAAAATGAAAAAAGACAAGCAAGTATTTGATCTTATCGGGAAAGAGTTAAAACGCCAGCGCGAAGGGCTGGAACTCATTGCATCCGAAAATTTTGTTTCAAAAGAAGTGATGGAAGCCATGGGCTCATGCCTTACTAATAAATATGCTGAAGGGTTGCCGGGCCGCAGGTATTACGGAGGTTGTGAAATTGTTGATCAGGTTGAAACCCTTGCTATTGAGAGAGCCAAAACGCTGTTTAACGCTGCATGGGTTAATGTACAGCCACATTCCGGTGCGCAGGCCAATGCCGCAGTGATGCTTGCCTTGCTGAAACCCGGTGACAAAATTCTTGGTTTCGATCTGTCGCATGGAGGACACCTGACACATGGCTCACCTGTTAATTTCTCAGGCAAGCTCTATCACTCCACTTTTTACGGTGTAGATAAAGAAACAGGAAGTATTGATTACAGCAATGTTTCGCACATAGCTCATAAGGAAAAGCCGAAATTGATTATTTGCGGAGCATCTGCTTACTCACGCGACTGGGATTACAAGCGGCTTCGCGAAATTGCCGATTCGGTTGGTGCCTTTCTTTTGGCAGATATTGCCCATCCGGCCGGATTAATTGCTCGCGGATTATTGAACGATCCGCTGCCTTATTGCCACGTGGTTACAACAACTACGCATAAAACGTTGCGCGGTCCGCGCGGAGGAATGATATTATTGGGTCAGGATTTTGAAAATCCCATGGGATTGAAAACACCAAAAGGCGAAATACGAATGATGTCTTCCATACTTGACAGTGCAGTTTTTCCGGGTACACAAGGCGGACCGCTTGAACATGTCATTGCAGCTAAAGCTGTAGCCTTTGGCGAAGCATTAACCGATGATTTCTTTAAATACTGCCTGCAGGTTATCAAGAATGCAAAGTCTTTGGCAAAGGAATTTACCGACAGGGGATATCATATTATTTCTAACGGGACAGATAATCATTGCATGCTGATTGACCTGCGTTCAAAAAACATTTCAGGTAAACAAGCCGAAAATGCTCTGGTAAAAGCTGATATTACCCTGAATAAGAACATGGTTCCATTTGATGATAAATCGCCCATGGTTACTTCGGGCATACGTATCGGAACCCCCGCTGTAACTTCACGTGGTCTGAAAGAAACTCACATGAAAAAAATTGCTTCGCTCATTGATAAGGTTGTTACACATCATGAAAACGAAAAGGTGATTCTGGAAGTGAAAAAAGAAGTACATGAAATGATGAAAAAATTTCCGTTATACAAGTAGTTCACTTTGCAATTATTTCAAAATGCCAGCGTTAAGCTATCATTCCTTTCAACCCGACCAATGACCACCCGAATCTTTTTTATTTCCTTATCTGCTTTTTTAATATCGCAGCAGCTATACGCACAAACCGGAGGAAACAATACCTTTGAGTTTCTCAACCTTCCTGCCACTGCACGTAGTGCCGCGCTTGGCGGAAATCATATTTCGGTGCTGGATAATGACATTAATCTCTCATTTCAGAATCCTGCCGTATTGAATCCTGAAATGAAAAACAGTATGAGCTTCAATTATGCACCTTATTTTGCTGATATCCATTTCGGTTATGCTGTTTATGGTTTTGAAGTTAAAAAGGCAGGTATGCTCTCGGCAGGAATGCAATTTATCAACTATGGAGATTTTGACCGAACTGATGAAACAGGAAATAAAACAGGAACTTTCTCCGCTGCCGAATACTCATTCAACATCGCATGGTCTAAAAAACTATATGAAGGTATTCAGGCTGGAGTTACACTGAAAACCGTTTATTCAAAACTTGAGTCTTACAACTCAACCGGTGTTATGGCTGATATAGGGATGCATTATCAAAGCCCATCAAATTATTTTTCAGCCGGATTGGTTATTAAAAATGCGGGCATGCAACTGAGTACTTACACTGATGGAAACCGCGAACCATTGCCTTTCGAGATTCAGGCCGGCTTTTCTTACCTTATGCCTAAAGCGCCTTTCCGGTTAAGTATGACTTTATCCCATCTTGAGAAATGGAATCTCGGATTCATTAATCCCGATGAACAAGGTAAGGTGGATCCGCTTACGGGCGATACAACAATTCTGAAAGTTACCTTTTACGAGAAAGTATCACGGCATCTTACGCCTGCTGCAGAAATACTTATTACTAAAAATTTTAACCTGAGGCTTGCTTACAATTTTATGCGAAGACGCGATCTTGCTTTTGATTCGGTTAAATCTATCTCAGGCTTATCTTTCGGAATCGGATTCCGTGTTTCCAGGTTTCATTTCAGCTATGCATTAGCCTCTTACAATGCTGCCGGAAGCAGTAATCATTTTTCCATCTCTACCAACCTTGGAAAGTTTAAGAAAACGGAAAAGCCTTCCATAGAAAATTAACCCTTTTATTGTGTATTGTTTTTGTTTTGCTTATGCTGCTGAATAAGGTACAATAGTGTATCCTGTCTGGTCTTCATAGGAAGCAAAGACTTGTTATTTTGATGTTCCGGCTTATCAAGTTTAATCACTTTGCTGTTTACAGTTTTAATCTGATGGCCGCCTTTTCTTTCAGTAGAATCCTGAGTTATTTTTATGGTTTGCTGTGATTGTACATGAAGGGCAACTATGGAAAACGTTACAGCAAAAAATAATTTTCTGAGCATGAAAATGGAATAATTTGCTGCTAAAATAAAAGAAAGCCTTTAAGCATGAATGAATTTTCAGTTTTAAGGTTAAGATCAATCGCTGCAGGTTAGCTTTGCAACCATACCGGAATGAATGTCATCTCCGGCATTTATTATTTTAATGAACACCAAAGAAATTTTAATTCAGTTTGAAAAGCATCCTGCTGCAACGGAAGCATTTTCAAAATTTCATTCACTTACAAAAACACGCATTCAATTAAAAGGATTAGCCGGCAGTGCTCCAGCATTTCTGTTGGCTGCCAATTATCAGCGGAGCAGGCTTGCCCTTGCTATACTTCCCAATTATGAACAAGCAGCCTACTTCGCCAACGACTTAATAAGCCTGGTTGGAGAAGAAAAAGTAATGCTGTTTCCATCTTCTTTTAAACGCGATTTGAAGCATGGTGAAATTGACAGCAATAATGTACTGGCAAGGTCAGAAACGTTGGCAAGAATCAGCCGCAGTGTGAATCCTTCCATTGTTGTAACAGCACCTTCAGCCATTCATGAAAGCGTTGTGGCCCGTCAGCAGCTTGACAAAAACACCTTTCGGGTTAAACAGGGCGAAGCTTTAAGTATGGAATTTCTGCGTGAGTTTTTAGATACGCATGGTTTTCTGCTTTCCGATTTTGTTTATGAACCCGGTCAATACTCCATCAGAGGAGGTATTGCAGATGTATTCTCTTTCGGAAATGAATTACCGTACCGCCTTGAATTCAATGGTGATGTTATTGAATCGGTACGTACTTTCAATCCGTTAACGCAACTTACTGAAAAGCTTGCCGGCTTTGTAACTATAGTTCCTGACTTCAGCAACCGCGAAGTATATCAGGAGTATGACTCCCTTTTCAGTTTTCTTCCACAGGATACCATCATCTGGGCGTCTGATCTTCCATCTGTCCTGCAATCTGTTTATACAGACCATGATTCGCTTCCTGCCGGTAGTGAAATTGTGTTTGAAGAAAAGCGCGTTTCCTTTCAGCAGCCGCATTTATTGGAAGAAAAAATTCTCAGTTATTCTTTAGTTCAGTTTGGTAGTTTTTTTACTGGCGATGGTGTTACAGTTCAATTTAATCAAGCGCCACAGCCATCATTCAATAAAAATTTTGATTTCCTTTTCAGCCATCTTCACGAATGGAAAAAGAAAAATTACCTGTTGTTATTGTTAGCCGATTCTGCAAAACAGGTTGAACGGTTGTATTCCATTTACGAAAACCTTAATCCCGTAACTGCTGAGAATCTCTTTTCAAGCCAGCAGCTTTCAGTACATGAGGGCTTTATGGATCATGACTTAAAGTTAGCATGTTATACCGACCATCAGGTATTTAACCGCTACCACCGCTACCGCATGAAACGGAAGTACACCGAGTCGGAGGCCATGTCGTTAAAAGAACTTTATAGTTTAAAGCCGGGCGATTTTGTTACACATATTGATCATGGCGTTGGTCGCTTTGGAGGATTAGAAAAATTGATAGTGAATGGACGAGAACAGGAAGCCATCAGGTTAATTTATAAAGACAACGATGTATTGTATATCAGCATTCATGCCCTTCACCGGATAGCACGGTATGCAGGTAAGGAGGGAAGTGTACCATCGCTTAATAAATTAGGTTCAACGGCATGGGCAACCTTAAAGCAGAAAACAAAAAAGAAAGTAAAAGACATTGCCAAAGAACTCATTACACTTTATGCCAAACGTAAAGCGCAAAAGGGTTTCAGCTTTACACCGGACAGCTATCTTCAAACCGAATTAGAAGCATCGTTTATTTATGAAGATACTCCTGATCAGTTAAAATCAACGCGTGATGTAAAGAAGGACATGGAAGCGGCTGCTCCTATGGACCGGTTAATTTGCGGTGATGTTGGTTTCGGGAAAACAGAAATTGCTATCCGCGCTGCTTTTAAAGCGGCTGCTGATGGAAAGCAAGTGGCTGTTCTGGTGCCTACCACCATTCTTGCTTTGCAACATTTCAGAACATTCAGCGAAAGATTAAAGGATTTTCCTTGTACTGTTGATTACCTGAACCGCTTTAAATCTTCTGCAAAACAGAAAGAAACATTGAAACAATTGAAGGATGGAAAGATTGACATCATCATCGGTACTCATCGGCTACTCAGTAAAGATGTGGAATTTAAAAGCCTTGGCTTGCTGATCATTGATGAAGAGCAGAAATTCGGAGTAACATCTAAAGAAAAGATCAAACAGATAAAAGTGAATGTGGACACTTTGACGCTTACGGCAACTCCTATTCCCCGTACACTTCAATTCTCATTGATGGGAGCACGTGATCTGAGCATCATCAACACACCGCCACCCAACCGTTTTCCCGTTACAACCGAGTTGCATGTATTCAATGAAGACATTATAAGAGAAGCAGTAAGCTATGAATTAGCCCGCGGAGGACAAGTTTTTTTTGTGCATAACCGGATCAATGATTTGCATGACCTTGCTGCTCTGATAAGAAAACTTTGCCCGGGCGCAAGAGTAACCGTTGCCCATGGCCAGATGGAAGGTGAGAAATTGGAAGAATCAATGCTTTCATTTGTTGAAGGCGAATCGGATGTACTCATCTCTACAACTATTATCGAATCAGGTCTTGATATTTCCAATGCCAATACCATTATCATCAATCAGGCACAGAATTATGGCTTAAGCGATTTACATCAGATGCGGGGCAGGGTAGGGCGTTCCAATAAAAAAGCCTTTTGCTATCTTCTTACTCCACCTCAGTCGGTACTTACTGCCGAAGCAAGGCAACGACTTAAAGCCATTGAGGAGTTTTCCGATTTGGGAAGTGGTTTTCGTATTGCTATGCGCGATCTTGATATTCGTGGAGCCGGTAACATTCTTGGTGGTGAGCAAAGCGGGTTTATTTCTGAAGTAGGCTTTGAGATGTATCATAAAATTCTTGACGAAGCCATTCGTGAACTTAAAGAGACTGATTTTAAAGAGTTGTTTACTCAACAAAGTACCAGCACAACAAGCGATTGCCAGATTGAAACCGATCTTGAAATTTTAATTCCGACAAACTATGTGGAAAGCGCAAATGAGCGACTTAAACTTTATAAGCAACTGGATGAAATTAAAGACGAAACTGAATTGCACGATTTTAAATCAGCATTAATTGACCGGTTCGGGCCTTTGCCTGTACAGGTAAGCGAACTAATTCAGACCATAAGGATGAGAAAATTAGCCATGCAAATTGGGTTGGAGAAAGTGGTGATAAAGAAGAATCTACTCAAATGTTATTTTCCATCAAAGTCTTCGCAGGAGTTTTTTAATTCAGAAAAATTCAGTCAGCTTTTGAGTTTTATAAAATTGAACGATAACCGTTGTTCATTAAAGCAAGAAAAAAATGCTGCCTTAATGGCAGTTAATGAAATAAGTTCTGTGAGTAATGCCGTAAAACTGCTGGAAGAAATGTTAAGTATGCATGTTGAGGAAAAAAAATAAGGGGAGAATAATTGGAAAAGAACCGATAATTTTTTTGTTTCTCCCCTTAAACCGGACTAATTGGTAAGAACATTATAATCCTAAAGACCATCCGGAATATCCGGATTTGTATGCCGGCACTTGGGTAGCCTGTTAATACGCATGATCAGTGGATTATCGAAGACAAATAAATATAGAAAAAAGGTGCAGGTGTTACCGTGTTTTCCCTACTAAATTAGGGTAGGGTTTTCCCTATGCTTAAAATTAATTACCTGAAAATAAGGGAGTAAATATTTTAGTTCTCGACCGGCAATGAAAAGCTGCCGGTTGGCTTCGGCTTATCAGCACTCTCATTGAGCGTATCTTTTATCTCTGAAGGTTTCTTCTGTTGCTTTAAAACATTCAAACTGTCAGTAAGCATTTTGTTTTCCCTTTTCAATTTTTCGTTAAGCTCTTTCTCGGTTTTCAGGCTTTTGGAAAGTGAAATTATGAGATCAGAGTTTTCATTTCCGGCTACCATTTCCTTATATCTGAGCAAGGCTTGATTAACTTTTAACAGCGAATCGTAAGCTGCCTGATGCTTAGCAGCCTGTGCCTGGTATTGTTTAATAGTTTTATCAAAGTCTTTTTGCATGGAGGCTTTATCTGACTCCTCACTTTTCATTACTTCAATGGATCTACGTAAATCTTCATTCTGTTCGGTTAGTTTATTGATTTGAGTTTTCAGCTTAATTATCGATTCTGCCAATTCTATCATATCAGGAGTAGCAGAAGCATTAACTGTTTCAGTTTTCGTTTCATTATCCGATGCCGGAGCTAAAGCCTGCTGCTCACCGATGGTAAATAAATATAAAAAGTCAACACGGCCTTTTGAACCGGGACCTACAATAAATCCGAAGTTACCCGTTTTGTAGGCAATTTCAGAAAACGACATGATGAATATGCTGTTAATATACAAGTCATAATTTCTGTTTAACACACGAATATCTATCAAATTGTAGCTGTTCATATTATTGATATCCTTTGAGGTAACCCATCCGCCTTTTTTAGCATCTCCGGTAAGATATTTATAAGTGCTTCCTGCAATTTGCCTTACCCTGTATTGTTTCAAGGTATTAATTTCTACGAGAAATCCGCCTTCACCCCCGGGCTGAGCCATGATGATGATCCCCAGCGAGCCGTTTTCGCTGTTTGCTTTTTCAAGGTTCAAGGAGGTTACTATCCTGAAATTAGGCAGAGTGTTTTTATATTCAGCTATAACGGCAAAAGGCGAGGCAACACTCTTACGGTTTAATATATACTCTCCTTCCTGCACCAAAAAAAGGTTTTCAGAGTTGGCTGCTGTTGTCCAGTAACTGTTTATAGTGTCAAAATTCTCGCTCATAACCATGCGGTCAAACTTTTCCGGAATGGCCTGAGACATGACGTCCTGAAAAATCAAAACAAAAACTAAAGAATGGATTATTCTTTTCATGAAATGTATTTTGCTTTCATAATTCTTGTTTTCAAAATTAGATAAAATACTTTTGGGGGCTTAATTAATCTCATGACTTTTTTAACAACAATTCGAACGAAACTTTTAACCGCTTTGTTACTTTCAACTGCTTTTATTATTCATGGATGCAAAACCGATTTTGAAGTTGTTGCCCCTTACAAAGAAATTCCTGTAGTTTATGGATTACTGAATGCCTCAGACAGTTTGCAATATATACGCATTCAGAAAGCTTACCTTGGCGAAGGCAATGCCCTTACAATGGCTCAAAATGCAGATTCGATTTATTTCCCTGATATTCTTGATGTGAAGTTAGAAGAATTCAACAGCAGCGGAACCTTTATCAGAAGCATCAACCTTATACGCGATGTGCAACCCAAAGAAGAAGGTGTGTTCGCTTCAATGATACATTACATTTACCGAACTCAAGGCGAAAAAATTTTCGCGCAATACCATTACAAACTTAGCATTACCAATATGGAAACCGGAACTGTGTTTACTTCGCAGACCGAGGTGGTGGATGACCTGAACGTACTCAAACCAACTCCGTTTCCTTCTCAAATAAACTGGCTTGGCTTTCCTTATGCCATTGAATACTCTCCCTTTGCCGAAGGTTATCTTTATCAGTTGATTATCCGTTTTTATTACACGGAAAGAAATGTTTTTACCAACGATACAAAATTGAAATATCTTGACTGGAAGTTTCCTGAGCGAACTAAAAACGAATCCTCAGCATTTACCATTGGAAATTCAGATTTTTTCATTTTCGTTGCTTCCCAGTTAGAACCCGATCCATCGGTTAAAAGACATGCGGTTGAGTTTGAATTTTACTTCCATGTTGCCGGTAAAGCGTTTACTGAGTATATTCAGGTAAACACAGCACCTACAGGCATCAACCAGGAAATTCCTTTGTTTACCAACATCAATAACGGGCTTGGTATTTTCTCCTCAAGAAACGTAAAGCTGGTAAGAGACAAATACCTGCATCCTACTTCCGAGGCTGAACTCATTTTCGGGCCGATAACAGGCAACCTTGGTTTTGAATAAGCTACTGAAGGCTGTCTTTTTGTCATTAATTCGACTTCTTTCTTAAGCTTCCTAGTTAGTCTTATGACATTCTGACTATTAAAATCCGCTGGCATATTCATTGACTGTCAGCAAATAAACATTTAAAACTATGAGAAAAGTAATAGGTATAGACTTAGGAACTACTAACTCTTGTGTAGCTGTTATGGAAGGCAACGACCCTGTTGTAATTCCCAACAGTGAAGGCAAAAGAACTACTCCCAGTATTGTTGCATTTCTGAACAATGGAGAGCGCAAGGTAGGAGATCCTGCCAAGCGTCAGGCAATCACCAACCCCAAAAACACTATTTTTTCAATTAAGAGGTTCATGGGCGGGCGTTTTGATGAACTCACCAATGAAATGAAGCGTATGCCTTATGAAGTAATTAAAGGCGATAACAACACCCCGCGTGTTAAAATCAATGACCGTACTTTCACTCCACAGGAAATCTCAGCTGCCATTCTTCAAAAGATGAAAAAAACAGCTGAAGATTATCTCGGCAATGAAGTTACGGAAGCAGTTATTACCGTTCCGGCTTATTTTAACGATTCACAAAGACAGGCTACTAAGGAAGCCGGTGAAATTGCGGGTTTAAATGTACTACGCATTATCAATGAACCTACAGCTGCAGCTTTAGCTTATGGCCTTGACAAAAAACACAAGGACATGAAAATTGTAGTGTTCGACTGCGGTGGCGGTACGCATGATGTTTCTGTTCTTGAACTTGGCGACAATGTTTTTGAAGTAAAAGCTACCGATGGCGATACTCATCTTGGCGGTGATGATTTCGACCAGCGCATTATTGACTGGCTTGCCGATGAGTTTAAGAACGATGAAGGAATTGATTTACGAAAGGACCCGATGGCATTACAACGTTTGAAAGAAGCTGCAGAGAAAGCCAAAATCGAACTCAGCAGTTCAACCCAAACCGAAATTAACCTGCCTTACATTATGCCGGTCGATGGTATTCCGAAGCATCTGGTAAAAACTTTAACCCGCGCCAAGTTTGAACAGTTGGTGGATGATCTGATTAAGCGCACCATTGACCCATGCCGTACTGCACTAGAAAAATCAGGTTTGAAAGTTTCTGATATTGATGAAGTCATTCTAGTGGGCGGTTCAACCCGTATCCCCGCCATCCAGCAGGCAGTAGAGAAATTCTTCGGACGATCTCCTTCAAAAGGTGTTAACCCTGATGAAGTCGTAGCCGTTGGAGCGGCCATTCAGGGTGCAGTGCTTACCGGTGAGGTAAAAGATGTACTGCTTCTTGATGTTACCCCACTCTCGCTTGGCATCGAAACGCTTGGCGGTGTGTTTACAAAACTGATTGAAGCAAATACCACCATTCCTACAAGAAAATCAGAAACATTCTCAACGGCAGCCGACAGCCAGCCTTCGGTTGAAATACATGTATTGCAGGGCGAAAGGCCAATGGCAAAAGACAACCGCACCATCGGGCGTTTCCATCTTGACGGAATTCCTCCTGCTCCGCGCGGAGTGCCGCAGATTGAAGTTACTTTTGATATTGATGCCAATGGCATTCTGCATGTAACTGCAAAAGATAAAGGAACCGGTAAGGAACAGAAAATCAGAATTGAAGCAAGCTCAGGCTTATCTGATGCCGAAATCAAGCGTATGAAAGAGGAAGCAGAACGTAATGCCGAAGCAGACCGTAAGGCTAAAGAAGAAGCCGAAAAAATTAATCAGGCTGATTCTCTCATATTCCAGACTGAAAAGCAGTTGAATGAATTCGGAGAAAAAATTTCGCGTGAAAAGAAAGAGCCGATTCAGAAAGCACTGTCTGAACTGAAAGATGCTCATAAAAAACGCGACATTGCTGCTATTGACAAAGCATTGGAAAATATGAATGCTGCCTGGAAAGATGCTTCTGAAGAAATCTATAAAGCAGCTCAGGAGTCAAACACTTCAACTACTGCCGATGCTCAACAGCAGGGAAATGCTGATTCTGAAAATACCGGAAATGTAACCGATGTTGATTTTGAAGAAGTAAAAGACGAGAAAAAGTAAGGCTGTACCAAAGCAGGCAGCAATGATGAAACCTCGCTCTCAGGCGGGGTTTTTGTATTTACTGAAACGGTGAAGATAATTGCGGATTGTTTGTAAACACCGTATCGGTCATCGTGTTCAAGAAAGCAACAAGGCATTGAACCTGATATGCAGTTAAGCCCAACCCGTTTTCTTTTCCGGGTTTAGTCATGATTGGATCTAGTGAAGGCGATGGTTTAACGCCTGAATTATAAAACTGGATTACTTCTTCCAACGTAGTAAACCGCCCATCGTGCATATAAGAGGACTGTAAGGCAACATTTCTTAATGTTGGCGTCCTGAATTTTCCTTTATCAGCCGCGTTACCACTGATGTTGAAATGCCCGGCATTAACGCCAACGAAAACAGAATCCAAGCCAATGTTGTGCATCTGATAATCAGATGTAAGAGGCATGGAATGGCAATGAAAACAATCGCCTTTCTCAGTGAAAAAGAGATTCATGCCTGTTGCTTCTTCGAGTGTCGGAACAATTTGATGACGGATTATTTTATCAAAACGTGAATCACCGGAAATCATCACCCTGAAAAACTGTGCAAGTGCCTTCGCTGCATTTTCAGAAGTAGGCGTTATGTTTCCGAATGCTTCATAAAACAAACGGGGATACTGCGAATGGTCTTTAAACTTATTCATATCCGCCTGAAAAAATTCTTCTACTTCAAATTTCATGATATCCTCAAGGGTACCCGAAACTTTTCCATTCCACAAAAAATTACTGCTGTAAATAAGGTTGGTATGAGGCATTACATTATTGGTGGGCGTACAAAAACCAAAAGACTGAAGATGACAAGTGGCACATGCCATGCTGCCGGAAGGATGTAGCAGGTTATCATAATAAAGCATGCGTCCAAGGCGTACTCCTTCCACTGTGGTTTTATTGTTTTCAGGAATTTCAGGAATGGGAAAATGAGGTGGAATCTGAATGGAATAAGGGGTGGGAGAGTAGTTTGCACCGTTATGGTCATCCTCTTTACTGCATGAGAAGAAAAGCATCATGGCCGCAAAAAGGATCAATGCGAAAATAATAGCCGGATGTTTCATACCTGATTTATTGAATGGTGAAGACATCGGTTCCATTTTCGGCAATCTTCAGCATCAGCGAATCGGTGCCCATAGTGTAGTTGCCATCCGTATTCAGGTCATACGTATGAGGTATGCGGAACCATTCATTGATGTTCATTTTCATGGAAAGTGATGCTGAACTTCCTGAAAGATTAAATGATTTGGAAGATTCAATACGGACCAGGTGAGGATTCTTGCCGAGATGCAAAGCATATCCATACGTGTTTCCTGAGAATTTAAATTGCCCTTCCATTTTCAGAAAATGATATCCGCCTCCCATCATATCCGGCCAGACCATATTCGTATTGTCAATCGTATTGGGTAATGCACCGGTAATGTTTTGGGATGGAGGTAAACCGATGCAGAATTTTATCCTGTCATAATCTCCTTTTGGAATTTTGCTAAAGTTGAAACTAAGATTTTTGCCGGCAAAAAAGTCAACGAAAAACACTTCATCGCTTTTCACTTCTGTTCCGTCTGTTTTGCGAAAAGTGAAGTCAGCCAAATAAAACTGCAGCCTGCTCACCGAATAATTGTTGCCGGCAGCATTTGTGTAGTTGAACTGATCTTTAACTATGGCAGCCCCGTCACAATCAAAGGTGAGATTTACAGTAACATATTCAAGCTGCGGTTGCAGTTGTTCGTCCTTATCATTTTTGCAGGACTGGAAAGCAGCCGCTATAAGTATGAGGATAGTAATCTTTTTCATGTCCTTTTTTATTTCAAAATTGACATGAGGTTTCAGCGAGGGGGCTAATCAAAATCAGCGAGGCATCTGATTAAGGTCAGAAATTTATTAAATCAGTGCTCATCATAACCAAGGCGCTTCAGCATTGACTCATCGGTCCGCCATTTGGGATTGACTTTTACGGTAAGTTCCAGGAAAACTTTTCTGCCGGTAAACGATTCTAATTTTTTCCGAGCTGCCGTGGCCATCCTTTTAATAGACGAGCCTTTATGTCCTAGCAAAATGGCTTTCTGTGTTTCGCGAAGTACAAAAATAACGGCATCCATTTTTATCAGCGACTCTTTGTCCTGCCAATGGGTAACGGCTACTTCAGCGCTGTAGGGTATTTCTTTTTCGTAATACAAAAAAATCTGTTCGCGGATAATCTCTTCTGCAAAAAACCTTTGGTTGCGGTCGCTCAGTTCTTCCTTGCTGTAAAATGCTTCGCCTTCGGGCAAATGACTCAGAATAGCTTCAACCAATTCACGAATATTGAAATTTTCCTGAGCCGATATGGGTATGATGGTTGCAGCAGGAAACAAATGTCTGTATTCAATAATCCGCTGTTCTACTTCAGTTTGCGTTGATAAATCTGCTTTGTTAAGAGCAATCACTAAGGGAGAGGAAGCGGATTTAAGAAAATCAACAACAGCATCATCGGGCTTTTCAGTGCAATCGGTTACGAGTAAAACCACATCAGCATCTTCGCAGGACTGCTTGATAGCTTCAGTCATTTTCTCATGCAAAAGATAAGCAGGAGTGAGTAATCCGGGGGTATCGCTGAAAACAATCTGGTAATCATCATCATTTAATATGCCTTTAATTCTGTGCCGTGTAGTCTGTGCTTTTGGAGTTACTGCAGAAAGGGAAGTACCTATGATTCTATTCATTAAGGTTGATTTGCCGGCATTCGGTTTACCGGTTATGGCGCAGAATCCTGAACGGTGTTTCATCAGCGCAAAGGTACTTGTTGAAATTCTCTTGAATATAATTGTAAAGACATGCCTCTTAATCCCGATTTGCTTTATGAAATTTGAACGCTTCAGCAATACAATATTGTTTGCTTTGATACGTTTCAGCCGCATGTTTAAATATATCGCCAGTGTAATCTTTTTCTTTTTAGGCTTTCGCACTGTTGCTCAGCTAAAACCTGCTGCCCGGGATATTGAAATTGAATTTTTAAAGCAAATGGCCGACAGCATTCAGCAAGGCACAACCGATTCGGTTAGGTTGGAGCATGCCGGAAAATTTGATTCGCTCCTTTTTGAACTTTTGAAAAAGGATAGCCGTATGGATTTACAGTTTGATTCGCTTAAAAATCTCTCTGTACTCACTGACAGGGATAAGCTTCTGCGTGTTTACACTTTTATATGTCCATTGACAGGCGGAAAGCAATATCGCTATTTTGGTTTTGTACAATGGAGGAACAAAAAGGCAGAAATACCTCAGGTTATTCGGCTGCATAATAATATGCCCGACAGGCAGATTGCCGAAAAGCTATTGTTGAATTCTGATAACTGGCTTGGTTCACTTTATTATAAATTGATTACCACATCAGTAAAAGGAAAAGCTTTTTATACGTTGCTGGGCTGGCGGGGTATAGACAACGAATCAACCATGAAGGTAATCGATGTACTGACTATTGAAAATGGAAAAATTTCTTTTGGAGCTCCTCTTTTTCAAACAGACTTTGGGATCAGGCAACGCATCCTTTTCGAGTACAATGCGCGTGCAGTAATGTCGTTGAATTATGACGAAAAGAAAAAGCGTATTGTATTTGATCATCTTTCACCACCATCTCCTCAGCTTGCCGGAAACTTCAAATCCTATGGTCCTGATTTTACATACGATGCATATAAATGGAAACAGGGAAAATGGGTGCTTCATAAAAATGTTGAACTCCGCAATCCATCCACATCTGATCCTTCTTCACCATCAAAAAAGATAAAGAATAAAGTGCTTTATAAACCGGAAGGGTGAAAAAAGGGTGATGCGTCTAAAAGGAAAAAATTCACAGTTAAGAATTCGTAATTTTCTGATGTCTGAAATCAGTAACAATAACTAAGGCCAAACAATAAATGTACCCACACGCAAAGTTTGCGGAGAGAGAGGGATTCGAACCCTCGAAACCCTTTTGGGGTTTACGCACTTTCCAGGCGCGCTCCTTAAACCACTCGGACATCTCTCCTTAAAGCGGCTGCGAATGTCGTGTTTTCGCTGAAATTATAACCGGCAACATTAGGATATTACCTTTGCACAAAGCAAACCGCTCTGCCGCTCTGCCACCGGGCAGGGAGGAAAGTCCGGGCAACACAGGGTACCGCACTTCCTAACGGGAAGGTTCATCAGGAGAAATCCTGCTGAAACAGACAGTGCAACAGAAACATACCGTCCGACTTTGGCGGATAAGGGTGAAATCGTGAGGTAAGAGCTCACGGCTTGCCGTTGCGAAACGGCAGGCGGGCAAACCTTGCGGGTTGAAAGGCCAAATAAGTTGCGGATGGGCAGTGTCCCGCTGCCGTTGGTTCACTCCATGCCGTAACGGGTAGGCTGATACAGGTGAGGCGCGAGCCCCATCGCAGATTAATGGCAGAGGCGGTACCGGCAACGGTTCCGTACAGAACCCGGCTTACAGGTTTGCTTTTTTTATGCATCTTCGGCACTGCCAAAACATACTTTTTTTCAACATTTATGCGAAAGTTATTCATCTTCATCAGCAACAGACATGAAGATATTTTCAAGTTCATCCTTGTGGTGGTTTCTATATTTCTCATTTCCCGTTTTTTTCCTTCCAACACCCGTTATCAATACGAATTTGATGAAGGAGTTCCATGGAAATACAATGACTTGTATGCGCCTTTCGATTTTACTATACTGAAACCGAAAGATTCTGTTGAAGCCGAAAAAAAATTGCTGATGAGGCAGTCTGCAGCTTATTACCGCTCCAATGAATCGGTAAAGGGAATTGTCATTAAAAAATTTGAAACTGAATTTGAGTTAGAATGGAACAAAATTCATTCCGGTGATAAGTCAAAGGCTGATGAGATAAAGGAAAAAATAAAACAGGCAGGTACCGAATGGATTAATACCATTTACGCAAACGGCTACAGTGCATCTTCGCTAAGCGATGAGGATTTGCCTGGACGTGAGTTTATTATTATCCGAGGCAATGAAATGAAAAACCTTGACCCTGCTTCGGTTTATGATGAGTTGCATGCCCAAGAGTTTATACAGAATGAAATTGAAAAACTTAACAATGAAGATGCTTCCATACTCGAACCGGTAATTCTTTCGCTGCTTCAGCCGGATATGGAATACGATGCAGCGCTTTCTCAAAAAGAATTGCAGAAAAAACTCAGTGCCATTTCCACCACACGCGGCATGGTATTGAAGGATGAACTGATTGTTTCGAAAGATGAGCCTGTAAGTGCAGAAATAGCTCAGAAACTATTATCCCTGCGAAAACTTTATGAGCGTAATCCTGATAATCGTGCAGGAAGAATGCTTCCGCAGGTAGGCCGAACAGTGGTTGTTGTTCTTTGTTTTATGATGCTTCTGATTTTTCTGGCCACCTTGAGAAAAGACATTTATGCTGACAATGTAAAAGTGTTGCTCATTCTTTCGATGGTGGTGCTTGTGGCTTTTGCTTTTGCTCAGGCATTAAAGTATCCGTTTATTAACGAGTACCTTGTTCCGGTCTGTATTCTTCCCATTATCCTCCGGGTGTTTTTCGATACGCGGTTAGCGCTGTTTACTCATATCATCACTATGCTCTTTCTCGGTATGTATGCTGACAACGGTTATGATTTCGTGTTTATGCAGATCATTGCCGGCATGGTTACCATTTTCTCCTTCACTCATCTGAGAAGGAGGGCGCAACTGTTTTACTCCATCGCATTGATTTTTCTTTCCTATCTTATTTCCTACACAGCCCTTTCTGTAATTCATCAGGGCAACTTTAAAGGCATTGACCTCGAAATGGCCGGATGGTTTTCGGGCAACGTGATGCTTACGCTTTTTTCATATCCGCTTATTTACATTATCGAACGAATGTTTAAGCTCACGTCTGATGTTTCCTTACTTGAAATGGCTGACCTTAATTCTCCATTGCTCCGCGATTTATCGGTTAAAGCCCCCGGCACGTTTCAACACAGCATGCAGGTTGCCAATCTTGCCGAGTCTGCTATTTATGAGATCGGAGGAAATGCCTTGCTGGTAAGAGTAGGAGCACTGTATCATGATATTGGCAAAATGGACATGCCGCTTTACTTTATCGAAAACCAGAACCCGCAGTTTAATCCGCATGATGAACTGAGTTTTGAAGAAAGTGCATCCATCATTATCAGCCATGTAATGAAAGGAATTGAAAAAGCACGCCAGCATCATGTTCCCGATTTGGTAATTGACTTTATAAGGACCCATCATGGTACTACCATGGTTCAGTACTTCTATCAGTCTTTTCTTAAAAATTATCCGGATGAAATGGTGGATGAGGAAATGTTCCGGTATCCCGGCCCGCTGCCTTTCTCAAAAGAAACGGCTGTGATGATGATGGCCGATTCGGTTGAAGCCTCTTCCCGCAGTCTTAAAAATCATGATGCCAAATCCATTACCGGTTTGATTGATGATATCATTGACAGGCTCATAAAACAGGAACAATTCATAAACAGCGACATTACCTTTAAAGATGTTACGGCCATTAAAAAAGTATTCAGAAAAATGCTCATGAGCATGTATCATGTGAGGGTGGAGTATCCGAATATTGGGTGATGCCAGATAAGGGGAAACTTCAGAATAATTCACAATTCACGAATTGACCTTGCCTTATGTAGATTGAGTTTTTCTTTCTCCCCTCTGTGCGGCCGGCATAGTGCGCAGGCGAGAGGGGGTGAGGATGCAGGAGCGCAGGCGGGGGTGTGTTTTAAATTTTCAATCACTCACCACAAATTTGTTGCTCAGCATTTCCTTCTCTGTCTGCAATTTTACCACATACACACCTGCAGAAAGATTCGGCAGAAAAATATCCTGAGTGAAGTAGCCATTGTGCGCTTCACCCCTCTCCACCGGGAGAGGGGTCGGGGGTGAGGCGGAAATCACCTTGCCTGTTACATCAAACACCTCCACCGTTACCTTTTTACCTTTTAGATTTTGAGCATTCACAAACAGCTTCTGCCAGGAACTCACCCACGTTGCAAAGAGTTCTGCACCCCTCTCTTTTGGAGAGGGGCCGGGGGTGAGGCCGGTAAGCGTATCGCAGGGTGAACCTGCCAGTGGCGGCATGTCATAATCGGGGTTGTTAGGTAAGCCATAATAGGTACGCTTTCCTCCCAGATAAAAACTGAATGGAGCATAACCGCAGGCAGTACCCAGGCTATCAGGGTAATTAATTACGCTCAAGTTCATGTTTACATAGTTGTACATGGTGTCTGCATAAGGATAGTTGAAATTAAATCCGTTATCATAGGCACAACTGAAATAAATTTTTCCATCAGGTGCAAGCTTTAATGCACCCGGGCTTACGGGAGGTAAATAAAAAGTATCAAGAGTTATCCGGCTTGCATAGATATTAGCTGCTGTTAAATCAAACTGGTACAAATAACTTGTATCGCTCCCTGATGTGGAAACGTAAAGCACATTGTCATTGAGAGAAAATGCGCTGCTCCATGTAATTTGATAATAAGGAGGCGGGGTACCGGGTGGCTGAATGGTGACAGGATTTGAAATTATTCCTGTGCAGCGGTCGAAATCGTATTGTTCTATCAAGTCTAATAAATTAGTAAAAATAAATTTACCACCATCTGAATTAAAAGTTATTTGACCTCCGTTTGTTGTATTTCCAGTACCTACATGCTGTACAGAATAATTAGTTATTCCTCCAGGGCTAATCAGATAGGAATGAAACTCATCAATAGCAGGTAATCCATTTGGATTCCACCTTCTGAAAACTAACCACCAGTCTCTGCCATTACCATGTTTAACGGCAGTTAAGCAATCAACCATCAGAAAACTTTGTAACTGGATATTTTTCTGAATGACGGAGTCAGAATTTATATTTATTACAGAATACCATAATCCATAGTCAGGAGGTACTGAAACTCCAACAGTAAATAAATAATACAAGCTATCACTACCTGGCATGGGTAATATTACCATTTCGTGGTACCATCCGTTTCCAATTAATGAATCACCGTTCTTGATTACCTGATGAAGTTTGTTCTTCACTACTCCTAACTTACTTGTTCCGCCTGATTGCCATAATGCAATATTAGGATCATATGCATAAAATAACAACTGTCCATTGCTATCACAAATAGATGCAGAGGTGCCTCTTGATTCATTAGCTGAAGCGATAGAAATTGGATTAGAGCTATTAGTAAAATCTATTCCGGTACTATCTCCAAAAATCCAAACTGAATTTTTATTTTGAGAATAACAAAATAAAACGCAGTAATAAAAAATAGCTGCAGTTAATAACGATCTATTAATCATTTAGTGTTCTAATTGATTTATTTCAGAATTACAAAATTCGTTCTATAATTTTGATAATTGTTATGAATCCGTAAATGATAAAATCCGTTGGAGTAATCCTGCAAATCAATTATTAAACTGTTAACAGCATTTAGTTTTTTAAGCAACAGCCGGCAGTAGCTGTCATAAATTTCAATCTCACAGTTTGCTTCAGGTAAACCTGTTACATGTAATTTATTATTTGCAGGTTTGGGATGAAGGCTGATGCTTGTAAATTCTGCATCTGTTTTTGGCTTTTCCGGTTCAGAGGAATGCCTTTTCCGTAAGCTGATATGTGGAGAATGATATTCTTTGCAGAGAATGGCAGCAGCAGCATATACAGCGTCTCCTGCAAGTATCCAATGTTGACTGAAAATGTATTCAAGTGTTGCAGTATCAGAAGCTGTCATTGGAATATTTTTCAAAATCTTCTCACTGAGAATTGAATTTATGCTTTTACGCGCATACTCAATGCTGTTAGTATCGTTTACAGCTTTGTTGATTACAGCCGCTGTATCAATTTGATTTGAATCGAGAGCAGTTTGCACATCAGACAGTGCTCCAATATTGGTTGTGTTCATAGCATTAAAAAAATCTTGAAAGGATGCATCTGATGGCAAACCCAGGTTGAGCAAAGAATCGTTTTGCTTCAAAGTTTCATACACACTGGCTTTAGCAGCATATATTAATTCACTACCGTAATCTTCGTACTGAGCCGAATCGCCCACCACAGCGCCAAACCGTGCATCGCGGTCAAAATCTCCTTTCAGATTGCTGTTGACACATTGAGGATAAAGTGTGGTTTGATTGTCATGAGGTAAAATTAGATTAGCCCCTCTCGGGAAAGGGCCGAAAATATTGTTTGCATCGCCATCATTGTTTTGAAAATACCAGTCAATAAGTATTGGCTGCAAAAGTTGTCCACTAACTTTATCGTGATTAACAGGGTAAGAATGATTCCATTTGTTATCCCAAGGGTCGCCTTGGGAGCCTTGATTAGGAATTTGTGCCAAATCCAGTTCAATACCAATTTCATAATCGGTCATGTTGTTTTTAATAAGTTGGGTACCGGGCATGCCGGTGCAGTCGCCTTCAAAGCGGATGCCTCTGCCTAGGTTTACAAAATTGTTGCATCCGATGTTGGCAATGTGGCAGTTCTCAATTACTAAGCCTCGCACTGTTGCTTCGGAAGTGGGACTATCGTTAGTAACTGTATTTTCAAGCACATCGGCATGATGTGAGTTTTGCAGCCAGATGCCATGATGCTTATCCGTTAAAACCGAAGTGCCAAGATGGTATTGAATTAAATTAGATAATGCGCCTCCTCCGGTATTGTATCCGCCTATTTTGATATTTTGTACCTGATTTGCGTGCACTCCAATCCTGCAGTCATTAATTTCATTGCCATATACAGAAACAGAACTGTTAGCAGTTCCTTTCTTGTTAAATTGAACAGTTACGGCAGTATTATAAAAATTGGTTCCTGATCTTTCAGTAGAATAGCTGCTATTGTTGAACAGGTTATCAGCTATAGTAAGCTCAAAATTGTAATTTCTGTTTATAGCCATCACACCAATGTTTACAACATTAAAAGTATTTCTTTGAAATGGATCCATACCTCCAATAAAAATTTTTCCGGAACTTATTTGCCTGTTTTCAACAAAGATACCTGTTCCGTAATGTGAGGCATGATAGTTTCCATTTTTATTAAAGATGTTACTGAAGGTGTTATTATAAACTATTGCCTTAGCGTCAATAAGACTGATACCTCCAAAAGCATTTTCGAAGAGATTTCCCTTTGAATTAACATCACGGCCAATCTTTGGGAAGCTGGCATTATTTGTACATGTTGAGCAGACATTCTGCAATTGAACATGATAATAAGGAATCTTGCCGTTCAGAGGTGCTCTGCGCATGCTCCCTCTGTTGCATATAAACCGGTTTGCCTGAATAACAGCATTACTGAAGTTTCCGTTTTCAAGAAATACAGATGTTTGGTTTCCGTCAAAATCATTTCCAAATAAATTTACCAAAGCTGTTCCGCTTGCCTGTAC
>CAADHD010000032.1 GCA_900696575.1 uncultured Bacteroidota bacterium | reverse complement strand
TAACACTCTTGTTGTCGGGGTGGCAGGATTCGAACCTGCGACCTCCCCGATTCCCATCGGGACGCATTGAACCGGAATTTATAACACTCTTGTTGTCGGGGTGGCAGGATTCGAACCTGCGACCTCCTGCTCCCAAAGCAGGCGCGATAAACCGGGCTACGCTACACCCCGAACTTGGCGGCTTTTTTTGTGTGAATGTGTAATTTCCACTTCTCCTTTACATGCCACCTTTCCGATTCCCATCGGCACGCAATAAACCGGGATTCGATACTCCCCGAAACAGCGTTTATGTGTTAATTCATTATTTCAAAGAACTTTTCAATATCAGACTAATCTTCTTTTACATTCCGATAGAAACCAAGCAACATTTTGCTGATCTTTTCATACCGGTCGTAAAGGCTGCGGTATATTTCATTATCAATCTTCCCTAATGCTAAAAGAACATCAATTAAAGCCACAGATTCAAAAACTGACGAGCGGGACACAGTGGCATAATGCTTTTTCTCTTTTGAACTGAACCTGCCTGTTCCCTCTGCAAGATTCAATAGAATACTGATGGTTGCGCGCTTTAACTGATCTGCCAAGTATGCATCATCAAGCTTTCCGCTGTAAATAAATTTTAACACCATCAGGTTTACTTCTTTAACCTCGCTGTAAACATCTAACTTTTCGAAATCGAACATCGTTTTTTTCAAAATATTTACCCCCCTTAATCCCCCCTATTTTAAATTAAAACTCTCTCTTCCATACACTCAATACCAAACCAACACCCACACCTTAATACGCGGTGAGGGTGGGATTCGAACCCACGGTACCGGTTTCCCGGTACGACAGTTTAGCAAACTGCTCCTTTCGGCCTCTCAGGCACCTCACCCAATAAGGGGCGCAAAAATAGAAATTCAACTTCCTTTAGCAAGTCAAAGCTTGTTTGAACATATTTAATAAATCAAAAATGTCCTGTCTTCTCTCTTCATAACTTGTTCCTAACTTTCAGCCCATAATGACCGCAAAATTTCTCCTGCCTATCTTCTTAATTTATGCCCTTTCAGGGTGTGAGCCAAAAAAGCAGTCTCCTCATTTCATTGGGTTAGCTTCTGACTCCAATTTATTTGTTTTAATTAATGAATCTGTTATTCCCCAACCGGACTGGTCAAAAGAGCATAATGTGGTTGTTCAGTGGCTGGCTGAACCCGATCAACTTCATCCCAACAACGGACTGAGCAGTTCAAAAAATGAATTATTTTTATACCTGCATAGTTTTCTTCTGCTTGTTGATTTACGAACCAATGATCTTACACCTGTGCTTGCCGAAAGTCTTCCTGAGGTTTCAAACAATGGCATGAGAGTAAAATTCAGGCTGCGAAAAGAAGCCCGCTGGGATGACGGAAGCCGTATCACTTCAGACGATGTAGCCTTTACCGTTAAAGCCGGTAAATGTAAACTGACGGAAAATCCTCATCAGAAATCAGTGTGGTATAATTTATCCGGATTTCAATTTGGTGAGGATTCACAATCCTTCACTTTTTTAATGAGACAACCCTACATCCACAATGTAACCATGTGGGTTGATTTGCCTGTTATTCAGAAAAAAGTTTACGACCCTGAAGGCTTACTTAACGAATTTTCTGTTGAACAGATGGATGACTCTCTGACTGTTCAAAATCAAAAAATCAAAAAATGGGCTGAGCAATATAATAGCGGAAAATACAGCCGGGATATAAATTTTATTTCCGGAGCCGGAACGTACCGGATTAGCGAATGGAAAGCCGGGCAAAGCCTTACAATTACCAGAAAGAATAATTTTTGGGCTGAAGGCTTGAATGGAATTTATTTTCATGCGCTACCCGGAAAAATAATTTTCAAAATAATCCGCGATGCTAATGCTGCTTCACTTGACTTACTCTCACAACAGAGCGATGTTTCATCTGCACTAAGCACCCGTCAGCTACTGCAGTTAAAAGATGATTCGCTGTTCAACAGAAATTACCATTCGCGTTTTGTTGACACTTTCTTTTTTACCTATGCCGGCTTGAATAATAAACCGGAAATTGCCGGCCGAAAAAAACTATTTGACCAGACTGCCGTCCGTAAAGCCATGGCTTACCTAACACCTGCTGATGAGATCAACAGGCTTGTTAACAAAGGCCTTAATAAACGAATGACCGGACCTGTCTCCTTTCTTAAAAAGGAATTTAATACCAGTCTTGAACCTATTCCTGCTGACCCCGAAAAAGCAATGAAATTGCTTTCCGAAGCCGGATGGACAGACACTGATGGAAACCGCATTTTAGATAAAGTGATTGACAAAAAGAAAACGGAATTTGAGTTCAGCATCATGTACATGACAACCGTTACGGAATGGAAAGACATGGCTTCGATAATGGCTGATGCTTACCGCAAAGCTGGCATGAAAGTAAATCTGCTTCCTGTTGATTATCCTGCATGGATTACTGCTGCTCAGCAACTGAATTATGACATGATGCTCGGATCTTGGGGGCAATCCTCTTTGCCTGATGATTTTACTCAAGTTTGGCATTCTTCCTCCATTTTAACAGGAGGAAGCAATTTTTCAGGATTCAGCAATTTAACAGCTGATGCTTTAATTGACTCCATCAAAGTTGAAACGAATGAAAATAAACGCATGGAACTTTCTGCCCGTTTCCAGCAGGTGATTTATCAAGAGCAGCCTGTGATATTCCTTTTTGCCAGTGTGAGAAGAATGGTTGTTCATAAACGATTTGAAAATGTGGAGCTTTATTTCGAAAGGCCGGGTATATTATTGAACAATCTTTCTTTAATTCCATTTGCTGCCGTACAGCCATGATTAAAACTATTCTCCGGTCTGTTTTTACATTACTGCTTTCACTGTTACTGCTAATTCTCGCAGCTCATTTCATTTTGATTAACATTCCGGGTGATCCTGCTTCACATTTTGCTTCCGCCTCCGAAAATAAATCTGCTTCTCAGGAAGCTGATGAATCTATTCAGCAAGCCATTCGGAAAAGAGGCTTGCACCTTCCTGATTTTTATTTTTCTATACACAGCGCAGTTCTGCCCCCTCTTTATTCAGAGACTTACAACCCTGATGAAAAGAGAAACATAAAACAGATGGCCTACTATTTCGGGAATACTCAGAAGGTAGAAAGTTTCATTAAACAACTAAAGCACTGTCAATCCCAATTTTCAGACAACTCATCCCAATTACTCTTCAGGCAAATGATGACCGATTATTGTTCAACGCAAAACAATTCGGCAACAGCCCTGCACAAACTAATTAATGCAAATCCCGAAAAAGAATCATTGGTTTTATTATACAACCTGCAAAAAGAAATGCATCAGCAAAGAAAATCATTGAGAAAGTTCATACCTGCTTTTTCTTTTCATCCAAAGAATCGCTTTGATCAATATCTGTTTGGTGATAATGAAAATGCAAAAGGGATACTTCATGGAAGTTTCGGAACTTCATGGCAAACCCGAATGCCTGTTTCGGAAATGATTTTTTCAGGATTCAAATGGACATTTCTTCTTTCCGCACTTGCTCTAATGACTTCACTTATACTGAGCATCTTTATCGGGATGAAAGCCGGGGCATCGGCTGGTTCTGTGTTTGATAAATTTTCCTCTCAAACACTTTTCATTCTTTACTCCATTCCGGTTTTCTGGCTTGCAATTCTTTTGCAAATGCTGTTCAGCAATCCTCATTTGCTGAATTGGCTTCCCGCTTCAGGTGTTCAACCTGCTGGCGGATTTCATGAGGGAAAATACTTTTTCAGCCGACTTATATCCATTATTCCATATCTCATTCTTCCGTTAGTTTGTTTTGTTATTCCATCAATGGCATTTATGGCAAGAACTATTCGGGCAGCCACAGGAGAAATTATGCAGCAGGATTTTATCCGCACTGCGCGCGCCAAAGGTTTATCAGAAAAGACTATTTTATACAAACATGTTTTCAGGAATGTGTTATTGCCTTCCATTACCTTATTTGCTGTTGCATGGCCTGCCTTGTTAAGTGGTTCTGTAATCATAGAAACAATCTTTTCCATTCCCGGTATGGGTTTACTTACTTTTCAAGCAGTTCAGCAACAGGACTATCCCGTGCTTGCCGGTGTATTTATTACTACCGGAGCAATAACTCTTACCACTTTTTCGCTGGCTGACATTTTATACCGGGTAGCCGACCCAAGGTTGAAAACTTGAATAAGTTTTTTCAGTCCGCCAATTTTACTTTTACTTATTTCGCTGCACCATCCTATGAAAAAATTCACCTTTACCGAAAAGAAAGATACCCGAAGCGGTTTTGGAGAAGGACTGCTTGAAGCCGGAAGAAATGATAAAAATGTAGTGGCACTTTGTGCCGACCTTACCGGTTCCTTGAAAATGGATGCCTTCAAAAAAGAATTTCCTGACCGTTTTTTTCAAACCGGAATTGCCGAAGCCAATATGATGGGAATTGCAGCAGGATTGGCCACAGCCGGAAAAATTCCATTTACAGGAACATTTGCCAATTTTTCTACAGGCAGAGTTTATGACCAGATTCGACAATCCATTGCCTACTCTGACAAGAACGTAAAAATCTGCGCTTCGCATTGCGGGCTTACCCTTGGCGAAGATGGCGCTACCCACCAGATGCTCGAAGATATCGGCATGATGCGCATGCTGCCGAATATGACTGTAATTTCGCCCTGCGACTTCAACCAGACAAAAGCTGCAGCCATTGCTATTGCCAGACATCACGGACCGGTTTATCTCCGTTTTGGAAGGCCGGCCTGGCCTGTTTTCTCTCCAGCCAATCAGAAATTTGAAATCGGCAAAGCTGAAATGCTATCAAAAGGAAATGATGTTACACTTATTGCCACAGGTCATCTGGTTTGGTATGCCCTTAAAGCCAGCGAAATTTTATCGGAGCGGGGCATTGATGCAGAAGTTATAAACCTTCATACCATTAAACCTTTGGACGAAAAAGCCATCCTTCAATCTGTTATGAAAACACACTGTGCTGTTACTGCAGAAGAACATCAGATGTTCGGAGGAATGGGCGATGCAGTTTGTCAGGTTTTAGCCCGGCATTATCCTTCTCCGGTTGAAGTTGTAGCTGTAAAGGATACATTCGGAGAAAGCGGAAAACCGGAAGAACTGCTCGTTAAATATGGACTTTCACCTGAAGCCATGGTTCTTGCTGCCGAAAAAGTAATGGCCAGAAAAAAAGCTGAATTACAAGCCTGATATAAAATTCGGTTTTGTTTAAAGCGTTTTCAGACAAAGAAATGAATGCCTGAACCTCCTGACGATCAGTTATTGATTGAAATGTTTGCCGTTCCTGAAAAAAGGAATCAGGCTTTCAAACTGTTGATGGAAAAATACCAGCGCAGGATTTATTTCCACATCCGCAAAATGGTTATTGACCATGACGATGCCGATGATGTTACCCAGAATACTTTCATTAAAATTTATTACGGTCTTGAAAACTTCAGAGGCGAGTCGCAGCTATTCACATGGATGTACCGCATTGCCACCAATGAATCATTGGTGTTTCTTAATGCTAAAAAAAAACGAAACAGCATTTCCATTGATGAATCAGAAATTTCACTTCCTGCTCATCATGACCATGACCCGCTGCTGAGCGGAGATAAAATGGAACGAAAACTTTTAAAAGCCATTGACACTTTACCCGACAAACAAAAACTTGTTTTTAACATGAAATACTTTGATAACCTTAAGTATGAGGAAATATCCGAAATTCTTGGAACTTCTGTAGGAGCATTGAAGGCATCTTTCTTTCATGCAGTAAACAAAATAGAAAAAATTCTGGGCGAAGATTAAACCAATATCCCTTTCATAAATCTTATGACCGAAATGAATAACACAACACTAAAGGAAGAGTTAAAAGATACTCCGTTGCTGAAGCAACTGCATGGAGCAAATCCTTATGCGGTTCCTGATAATTATTTTGAGAAACTGCATGAAAAGGTTGGAAATAAACTTGAAGAAAAACCTGTTGTTATTAGACGCATTTCCGTCAGCCGGTTGGCTGCCCGGTTGGCTGCCGCAGCTTCAGTTATTTTGTTCATCGGAACTGCCGGTTGGTTCTATTTGCAAAAATCCGGACAAATACAGGAAGACATATACCTTACACCGGAGCAAATTTCAAATTCGGTTTATTTTGATGATCTGGATTTAACTTTTCTTAAAGAAGAAGCTGCCAGTGCAACAGATAAAAACGAAACCGATGTAATTGAAAATTATCTTCTCGAAAATGACCTGACATTTCTTTTTGAATAATCAACTAAAAAATAAACATGAAAGCCATTAAATCATTTCCATTAGCAGTTCTGCTCTTCAGCTTAACCGTTTTTTCGCTTCCGGCACAGCCGCCTACACCCGATCCGGATAAGATGGATGAAAGACGTGAAGAAATTGAAACCATGAAAATCGGATTCATCACTAAGAAACTCGATTTAACCAGCGAAGAAGCCAAAACTTTCTGGCCTGTTTATAATAAATTTCAGGATGAACTGGAAACTATCCGCAGGCAGCGCAGAATTGATATGCGTGAATTCAGGGAAAATAATACTCTCACCGATAAAGATGCCGAAAAACTAATTGATAATGAAATTGCCAGCCGGCAGAAAGAATTGGATGTGATGAAAAAATATCATGCACAATTTAAACAGATTTTACCGGTTAGAAAGGTATTGCAGCTTTACCGTTCGGAAGAAGACTTTAAACGCGAATTGCTTGACAGGCTTCGGGACCGTAAAGGTCGGCCTCCGGGACCACCTCCTCACCGAAAATAGTATTTGATTAGTCAAGCGCCCTTTCACAGTGGCGCTTTTTATTTCAGACTATTTTTGAGTTTGCGGTTTGCCTTGTGGCGATATTTATCTCTTGATGTTTTCTTCTTAAAATTTTTCTGAATAGCTTTATTCAAATCCACTCCGGTTTGATTAGCAATGCAAACCAGCACAAATAAAATATCGGCAAGTTCATCTTCAAGCATTGTATCTTTCTCATTCATTTTAAAAGACTGATCACCGAATTTTCTGGCCATAATACGTGCCAGCTCTCCCGTTTCTTCCATCAACAGGGCAAGATTGGTCAGCTCATCAAAATAGCGCACTCCGTATTTCTTAATCCAGATATCCGTTTTTTTCTGAAGTTCCCGAATTGTCATAATCTTTATCTCAATAAAATAATCAGAATTTTACTCTTTCCGTTTACTGTCAATCATAATAGTAACCGGCCCGTCATTCACCAAAGTCACTTTCATATCCGCACCAAACACTCCGGTTTTAATTTCACTTCCGGTTTTTTCTTTAAGAAGTGAAACAAACTTTTCATACAACGGAATGGCTGTTTCCGAACGGGCTGCCCGGATATAGGATGGACGGTTTCCCTTTCGCGTTGAGGCGTGTAAAGTAAACTGGCTGATAACCATCACTTCGCCCCCTGCATCCGTAACCGAAAGATTCATCACCCCCGATTCATCATCAAATACACGAAGTTGCGAAGTTTTTGAAGCCAGCCATTCTGCATCGGCTTCGCTATCATTTTCTTCAACACCTATCAGCACCAGCAATCCTTTTTTAATAGAACTATAAATGTTTCCATTGATGGTAACTGATGCAGAAAGTACGCGCTGAATAACAAGGCGCATTGTTCAGAAAATACTTTTGATAACAATGGTTTGTTTCCTGTCGGGACCAACGGAAACAATGCTTACCGGCAATCCGGTTTTTGATTCAATAAAACGGATGTAATCATTTAGCCCACCGGGAAAATCATTTTTATTTTCCATTCCGGTAATGTCTTCTTTCCAGCCTTCCATATTTTCATAAACCGGTTGAGGGGTATTATACACTACATCAAAAGGCAGCGTTTCAGATTGTTTTCCGTTCCATTGATAAGAAGTACAAACTTTCAATGGGTTAATTGCCGAAAGCACATCGGGCTTCATCATCATGAGGCGGGTAACCCCATTAAGCATAATGGCATAATTCAAAGCCGGAATATCGAGCCAGCCTGTTCTGCGCGGTCTGCCTGTTGTAGAACCGAATTCATTTCCTTTTTTACGGATCAGTTCACCGGTATTGTCAAGCAACTCGGTAGGGAACGGTCCGCTGCCTACCCGGGTACAATAAGCTTTAAAAATACCGAACACTTCACCTATTTTGTTTGGAGCCACGCCTAATCCTGTACAGGTGCCGGCCGTAATGGTATTGGAAGAAGTAACAAACGGATAGGAACCGAAATCAATGTCAAGTAAAGAGCCTTGTGCGCCTTCGGCTAAAATTTTCTTTCCGGAAGCAAGTAATTTATTCACCTCATATTCGCCATCTACGAGGGTTAACGAGCGGATCAATTCAATGCCCTCAAACCATGCCGGTTCATATTCCTGAAGGTTAAAGTTAAACTGAAAGTGAGCAAGCATACGTTGATGCTTTTCAACCAAAGCATCATACCGGTATCTGAAATCTACACTTTCAATATCGCCAATGCGTAAACCATTCCGGCCGGTTTTATCCATGTAAGCGGGACCGATGCCTTTGAGCGTACTTCCTATTTTTTCTTTTCCTTTCTGTGCTTCACTGGCGGCATCGAGCAAACGGTGAGTAGGAAGAATAAGGTGCGCTTTACGGGATATGAAAAGATTTTTCTTCACATCAACGCCCATTTTTACAAGAGCATCAATTTCTTTTTTAAAGACAGAAGGATCAATCACTACTCCATTACCAATCAGGTTGATTTTATCATCATGGAAAATACCGGAAGGAATGGTATGCAATACATGTTTGATGCCGTTGAACTCAAGGGTATGGCCGGCATTGGGTCCGCCCTGAAAACGGGCTATTACATCGTAATGTGGTGCCAGTACATCCACAATTTTTCCTTTGCCTTCATCGCCCCATTGAAGACCAAGCAACACATCAACTTTCATGATTTCAACAGAAAAAATTTATGCTCCCTGAGTAAGCGCAGCCACTGCATTTTCTTCAGATTCGGTAACGGTAAAAATATCAGTTAACCGGGTAACCGATAGCAGTGATTTTACTTTTTCAGGAATGCAGCAGATAACGGTATCTCCACCTGCTTTGCGGGCATTGGTAAGGATATTAAGCAGTACAGAAAGTCCGGTGCTGTTCATGTATTTGAAATCTTTAAAGTTAACGATAAAATGGCGTTTGCCGCTTTCAGTAAGTTGATGTACCTCGCTCATTAATCCTGCAGCCTGATTCTTCTCCATCAGGTTACCGGTAAGGAGGATGATGACATGTCCGTCTTTTTCTTTCAATTGATAATTAAATTCCATGATAGGTTGATTATGATTGTTATTTTGTTGAGTGCAAATCTATTTTTTTAGGCATAAGATGCGGACAGTGGTCTTGTTGTTTTAATAACAGGCAATTGCCGAAAAGATGGAGCGAATGCGAGGTGATTTCAAAGCCTAGAATTTCGCCCATCATGTTTTGTATATGCTGAATGCGCGGGTCGCAAAATTCGGTTACATGGCCACAGTCGTTGCAGATTAAATGGTCGTGCTGGCGATGTTCTAATGCGGCTTCATAAACAAATGAATTATTGTCAAACCTGTGCTTTCTGATAAGACCGGCTTCAATAAGATGATCCATGGAATTATAAACCGTAGCAAGGCTTATTCCGCTATTTCTCTTTTTTAGAAGGTTAAAAAGCGAATCAACAGTGAAATGTGTTTTTAACTCATAAATTGCTTTCACAATACCAAGTCGTTCGCGTGTTACCCTAAGATCTTTCCGTTTTAGGTATTCCCTGAAAATTTGTTCCTGCCTGCTGTGCTTCATGTTAGTTATCAATTCTTGAAACACTCATGATTCCTTTAAGCTGAGAAAGTTTTTTAATAAGCGTGTTCAGATGTTTGGTATCGTGAACAAAAAGCATAATTGTTCCGTCAAATAATCCGTCATGCGAATCAATGCTGATGGAGCGCATATTCACTTTAAGCTCGCTTGAGATTACTTTGGTAATGTTACTGACCACTCCTACATCATCAGCGCCAGTAAGACGAATGCCGGCAAGGAAAGAAATTTGTTTAGCTCCTGTCCATTTTGCTTTAACGATACGATAAGCATAATTGCTCATCAGTTGAATGGCATTCGGGCAGTTAGTACGATGAATTTTAATTCCTTCGTTTATGGTGATAAATCCGAAAACATCATCGCCCGGAATAGGATTGCAGCAGGGAGACAGTTTGTAATCAATTTTTTCCAGGTTCTCACCGATCACCAATGCATCGGCATTTCCTCTTACTTGTTTTACAATTTCTTCAAGCGATATTCCTTCACCTTTCTGATGTGCTTTGCGCGATTTACTGTCATAATTGATGGCTTTGTTCAAATCGGCAAGGTCAATTACGCCCATAGCAATGCGGTAAAACAATTCGGCATTGCTGTTCACTTTATAATAGAGGAGAATGTTGTTCATATTGACAGCACTCTCGGCCGTTTTCATCTGCCTGAGTTTCCGATTAAAAATCTCTTTGCCTTCATCTGAAACTTTTCTTCTGTGCTCCTTTACGGCAGCTTTAATTTTTGCTTTTGCTTTTGCTGTAACCACAAAAGCCAGCCAGTCTTCTTTTGGATATTGCTTGGCCGAAGTAATGATTTCAACCTGGTCGCCACTGGAAAGCTGATGACTGATTGGAACCAGTTTATGGTTTACTTTGGCACCAATACAATGACTGCCGATGTCCGAATGAATATCAAAAGCAAAATCAAGTGCAGTGCTTCCGGCAGGAAGTGTTTTTAATTCCCCTTTTGGCGTGAACACAAAAATCTCTTCGGCAAAAAGATTAAGTTTAAAATCGTCAATAAAATCAAGGGCGTTGCTGTCAGGATTTTCAAGCAATTCGCGGATGCGGTTAAGCCATTCATCTAATGCGCTTTCATTGCTTGATTCTTTATATTTCCAATGGGCTGCATATCCTTTCTCTGCTATTTCATCCATCCTCCGGGTGCGAATCTGCACTTCCACCCATTTACCGGTATCGCTCATTACGGTAGTATGCAGCGATTCATAGCCATTGGCTTTGGGAGTAGAAATCCAGTCGCGCAACCTGTCAGGATTGGGAACAAAAAAATCAGTTACGATGGAATAGGCTCTCCAACATTCAGACTTTTCGTTTTCAGGAGCCGTATCAAGTATGATGCGTATAGCAAACAAGTCATACACTTCTTCAAAAGGAACATGCTGTCTTTTCATTTTGTTCCAGATGGAATGAATGGACTTGGGCCTTCCCTTTATTTCGAATTTAATACCCTGTTTGCGGAATTCATCAATCAATGGTTTCGTAAAATCCTGAATAAATTTATCGCGCTCTTTCTTGGTAGCCTGAAGTTTGTTTACAATGTCTTCGTAGATTTCAGGTTCTGTATATTTTAATGCAAGGTCATCGAGTTCTGTTTTGATTGCATAAAAACCAAGGCGATGAGCAAGCGGAGCATACAGAAACGAAGTTTCACTGGCAATTTTCAACTGCTTATCGCGAGGCATAAAATGCAGTGTGCGCATATTATGCAGCCGGTCGGCCAATTTTATAAGAATCACCCTGACATCATCGCTGAGGGTAAGTAACATTTTACGGAAATTCTCTGCCTGAATGGAGGTAGAACCATGATCAAAGACTCCTGAAATTTTTGTAAGCCCATCAATTATCCGGGCAATGGTTTTTCCGAAACGGGATTCAATATCTTCTAAAGTGATGTTGGTATCTTCAACAGTATCGTGCAACAGCGCACCAACCACCGAGGTGGTGCCAAGGCTCATTTCTTCGGCTACAATCTGCGCCACTGCAAGCGGATGAAAAATATAGGGTTCTCCATTTCGCCTGCGCATACCCTGATGCGCCTCTAGGGCAGTATTGAATGCAATTCTTATAAGTTTTTTATCATCTTTCTCAAGATTGGGTTTACAGCTTTTCAATAAAACTCGATACCGCTTCAGAATTTCCTGTTTTTCCTGCTCCAGTTCAACGGTATTTTTTGATGATAATACCTGCTTATCGCTTATCGCTTTTCCGTTTGCCAATTATTTTTTTTACAAAGATAGCAAGGGCAAACTGCTTTGAAAATAAAAGTGAGCAAGAGTTCCGCTCTGGCGGGACTACAGGTGTTAACTCATCCCGATTCCGGTCAGAATGCATCTGATAAATCTAGGGGGTTGTGCGCGAGAGGAGAGTCGAACTCCTACAGGTATTACCCCACAGGCTTCTGAGACCTGCGCGTCTACCAATTCCGCCACTCGCGCTTATTTCATTTTCAATATGCAAAGATCATTTATTAACCTTACCGGTGTTTCCTCATCCCGATTATGACCGGAATTCCGCTATTCGCGTCAATCTGTAAGTAAATGAAAGTGCTTTTGTGCCCAAGGCGAGATTCGAACTCGCACGCCTGTTGGCGCCACCCCCTCAAGATGGTGCGTCTACCAATTTCGCCACTTGGGCAAGCTGAAGTGTGTTTGTGTGCGGAATGATGTTTAGTGAGGATTGTGCAAAGATAATTATGATGTTGCCGGAGATATCCTTTAGCTAAAGATTTAATTACTGAATCACAATCTTTTCTACCCTTATGCCACTGCTGCTTTCAGTTTTTAACTGATAAACACCGCTGCTGAGATTATAAAGTCTGGTGTAAATAATCAATGAGTTTTTTCCGGGAGGTAGTTCTCCTTTAAAGATTTCTGCACATTTCTTACCATCCATTGAAAACAACTGTACAGTAAAATTATCCTGTTTCCGGATAATTAAATCAACATTTATTATTTCAGAGGCGGGATTGGGATAAATGGAAACCGTTGAAACTTCAGGAATTTCATTAACCACCAAAACCCTCAAACTATCTTGATAGCGAATGAGGTTAATGGTCTCTGTTCCGCCAAAACCAATGGTAGTATTTATTTGAAGCAACGGGATATCATGATTTTTACCAAGCCATTTATATTCACGGGCAACCGGACGATTAAATCCGAAACCAAAACCCAAAGTATCCAGATGAATAGTATCTCTGCCCGTAATTGTTGACCTCACTCTTAAAACATCAAACTGTCCGAAAGGGGTAATGAGTGTTCCCCATCCGTCACAGGTATTTACCCGTTTTTGAGTGTATCCATAATAACCAAGCCCCGGTATGCCGAGGTTAAAATCGGAGTTGGAAGAATCAAGGTCATTAAAATCAAGAGGGAAACTATAGATGATGTCATGATTATTAAACGGAATCGGTGTAGGAAAACCATTAATGCCTGCTCCATATCCAACTTGTTTAAAGGAAGCTGAGCTGTTATAAAAGAATGCTTCCACATCAGAGATAGAAATTCCTCCGATAGGCGGAGCCTGAAGGGTGCTTTTGGTAGCCAGGTTGGCCCGGTTGGGGTTAAGCGGTATGTTGGCAAAAACAATCTGGTAGGTAATTCCGGTTTGAGCAATGGTCAGAAATGTATCTACGTCCTGCGAAATCCATTGCAGCGTTGAAAAATCCCAAAGATGATTTGCACCGGTAGCGGTAAAATTTATACCGGGAACAATCTGAGCAATGCTGACTCTTTTGATATCTCCTGCCGTTGGCATGTCTCCGTTATCAATAGTAATCTGAGCAGAGCTATGAAGGGCTAAGGAAAGTGTGAATACAAGAATAAATATATTACTGAAGATTTTATGCATAAGTATCAATTTTCAGGTGATGATTATTTGGTAACATCAACTGTTTTAAGAAGAGAGGCCATGGTAGTGCCAATATCAGCAGGTGAAGTACATACGTGAATTCCGCTTTCGCTCATAATTTTCATTTTGGCAGCGGCTGTATCTTCTGCTCCGCCAACAATGGCTCCTGCATGACCCATTCTTCGTCCGGGGGGGGCAGTTTGTCCGGCAATGAAACCGACCACAGGTTTTTTATTCTTCTGAGAGGCGTACCAGCGGGCAGCATCGGCTTCGAGCCCACCGCCTATTTCTCCAATCAAAATGATGCCTTCAGTTTCATCATCATGCATAAAAAGTTCAAGAGCTTCTTTGGTAGTAGTCCCAATGATGGGGTCTCCACCGATGCCTATAGCCGTAGTTACACCCAAGCCGGCTTTGGCAACCTGGTCAGCTGCTTCGTAAGTAAGTGTTCCCGATTTAGAAACAATACCAACATTTCCTTTTTTGAAAACAAAGCCGGGCATTATCCCAACTTTACATTCGTCTGCTGTGATTACTCCCGGGCAGTTAGGCCCAATGAGCCGCGTATTTTTATCGCGCAGGTATTCTTTCACCATAATCATGTCTTTGGTTGGAATGCCTTCGGTAATAGCAACAATTAAACGGATGCCTGCTTCGGCAGCTTCCATCATAGCATCGGCAGCAAAAGCAGGGGGAACGAAGATAATAGATACATCAGCACCTGTTTGTTTAACGGCATCGGCAACGGTATTAAAA
The DNA here is from genome assembly GCA_900696575.1 of uncultured Bacteroidota bacterium. Lineage (GTDB taxonomy): Bacteria > Bacteroidota > Bacteroidia > AKYH767-A > OLB10 > CAADHD01. Next base: position 75,591 of record CAADHD010000032.1, on the reverse strand, counting down.
ACAGGGCGTTCAAGATGCGAGGTTCCGCCTTTGCCCGGAGTAACTCCGCCAACCACGTTGGTTCCGTATTCAATCATCTGTGTGGCATGAAAGGTTCCTTCATTTCCTGTAAATCCCTGAACAATAATCTTTGAATTTTTATTTACTAATACGCTCATAACTTTTTAAATGAAGGTGCGAAAGTATTGAAAAGCGATTCACGAATGTAAATTCACAAGGCAGAATTATGAAATTACCAAGGTATAAGTAAGAAGATTAATAACCTGCTGCCATTGAATAATGGTTGCATTCAAAAAAGAAACAACAACAATTCAACCGTGCATGATGGTTTTTTTGGCAAGGAGTTCTTCCTTGGATTCGCGGAAGTTGGGGTCATCCACACAACAATCAACAGGACAAACAGAAGCACACTGTGGCTCATCATGAAAGCCAACACATTCTGTGCATTTGTCTGTAACGATGTAATAAATATCCATACTCAAGGGAGCTTGAGGGGCATTTGCATCTACTTCGGTACCATCCATTTTTTTTACCATGCCGCTTAAGCTGGTCTTGTCTGAAAAGCGCCATTCGGCACCGGCTTCGTAAATAGCATTGTTAGGACATTCGGGCTCGCATGCACCGCAATTTATGCATTCATCGGTAATCATTATGGCCATAGCTTTTTGATTTTATGGGGCAAACCTACGTGTTTTTTTGAAATTGCTTTGATGGGGAAAAAGTATGATTCGAACATCGTAATGAACATAGTTGATTCCGAAAAGTTTAATGGAATTATTGCGGGATTATTCAAAACTTCTATTTTCGCCCACGGAGAGATGGCAGAGCGGTCGAATGCGGCAGTCTTGAAAACTGTTGATCCTTACGGGATCCGGGGGTTCGAATCCCTCTCTCTCCGCCAGACAGGTTTTCGGCTTTGTCAAAAAAAGGAGATAAAGAAAGCCCGGTCATTTATCAGCCTTTTTCCAAAATATTCTTAAAATTTAGCGGCTTTAGTAATGAGCTATGGCCGGAAAAAATCAACTAATTCCGTTCAGCTGTTCACTGAATAAAAACCTCCATTGAAAGTATTCGGTTGGTTAATTTAATTCTGATACAACACAGATTTAACAGCACTGATTACCCGTGCCGGGTTGGGTAGGTATTCTTGGATGAGGGTTGGAGCATAGGGCATCGGGGTATCAGCACCCATAACACGCAGGATGGGGGCATCCAGGTAATCGAAGGCGTCTTTTTGTACTTTGAAGGCTACCTCGGTGGCTATGCTTCCGAGCGGCCACGATTCTTCTACAATCACTATGCGGTTTGTTTTTTTAACAGACTGGATGATGCAATGGTAGTCTATGGGACGTACGGTACGCAGATCAATGACTTCGGCATCTATCTGGTGTTCAGTTTGCAGTATTTCGGCTGCCTGAAGGGCAACTTTCATCATTTTTCCAAAGGAGACAATGGTTACGTGGTTGCCTGTTTTTTTAATGTCGGCAATACCGATAGGCATGAGGTATTCGCCATCGGGAACGGGGCCTTTGTCGCCATACATTTGTTCGGATTCCATGAATATAACAGGATCGTTATCGCGAATGGCTGATTTGAGGAGCCCTTTTGCATCGGCAGGGTTTGAAGGTACAATGACTTTGAGACCGGGGCAGTTGGCGTACCAGTTTTCGAAAGCGTTGCTGTGCTGGGCAGCAAGCATACCGGCAGAGGCTGTAGGACCACGGAATACGATGGGGATATTGAAAAGGCCTCCGCTCATCTGCATCATTTTGGAGGCGGCATTGATAATCTGGTCTATGGCAACAAGGGAAAAGTTGAAAGTCATAAACTCAATGATTGGGCGCAGGCCATTCATGGCTGCTCCTACTCCAATGCCGGTGAAGCCAAGTTCGGCAATAGGGGTATCAATAACGCGACCGGCTCCAAATTCCTGAAGCATACCCTGGCTTACCTTGTAAGCTCCGTTGTATTCGGCAACTTCTTCACCCATCAGAAAAATGGTTGAGTCGCGTTTCATTTCTTCAGTCATGGCTTCGCGCAGGGCTTCACGAAATTGTATCTCTCTCATTTATTGATTTTTTGGGTGGTCAAAGGTAATCAACCCGTGAGCAACGGGAAACTGATTGCCAAATGAAAAAAAACTCAGGATTATCTTATCTATAAAAAAATTTTATCTTTACACCCGAACAAAACTTTTCAGTTAAACCACTAAAAACCAAAAATCGAATGAAAAAAACATTACTACTTATCGCAGCAGTAATCGCAGCCGGTTCTGCCTTTGCTCAGCAGAAGCTGATTAAGAAACAGTATGACAAAAACCTTAATGCAGAGTTTATTAAGGAGATGCCCTTAGCCGGGAATAACATCCCTAAAGTCAATGCGCCTGTGTTGAGAAACACTCCTCCTAATGTTGCCTGGACACCAATAAACATTGGCAATGCAGGTAATTCTTACACCAATGCTTTCAGCCCTAAGGAGCCGGTATGGTATGATCCAAACATTAACACTGTAACTTTTACACATCGTGGTGGTGGAGCCGGCATTGCCACCGGAAATCATTTTGTAGTTGATAAATCAACAGATGGCGGAACTACCTGGCAGGCAGATCAGGGGCCTGTGTATGATCCTACAGGATTTGCTAATGGCCGCTACCCACAGGGAGTGATTTATAATCCGTCAGGAAATACCGATCCTAATAATGCATACGTTTTTTCCACCGGAGCTGCACTTTCAGGAACTAATGGTGCTAACTGGGGCGGTATGGCTGAAGGTTCATGGAAATTAGACGGAAGTTCTCCTGCCATTTCGAATATGACAAACCCGGCATTTTATTATGGTGCTGGTGGATCGAGCCAGGCATTTGCTAACAGAGATGGTAATTTTTGGGAAGCAAACCAGGATTTAGATTTGGTAAATAATGTTCTTCCCGGCTCAGTAACAGTTTTTAAAGGAACATGGGGTGCAGGAACATATACCAATACTCCTAATACACTTAATTATCCAAGCTCTGATACTTATGGCGGAGATGCTGATATTGCTTTCGGCCCTGATGGTTTGACAGGATATGTGGTAACAGTAGATGGACTTATTGGTGCAGATCCAGGCGTAGTTTTGCCATACATTTGGAAAACTACAGATGGCGGAAATACGTGGAATGCACTAGGCTATTTAAATCTTGACAACCTTGCAAGCGATTTTGGCGGTTCTGCTCCTATCACTTGTCATATCGAAGTTGATATTGCTGTTGATGGAAACGGCAACCTACATATAGCCACCGTAGTTGGTTTAACCGATGCTACAACTATCTGGTCTCAAGCTTCAGGCGCCTGGGGGGTTTATGACCTATACACTACTGATGGCGGAACAACATGGCAAGCTCAGCAGTTAGCCTTACCCCCAATGTATGGTGGCGACTATGGTACTGACAATGCCGGTGGATGGCGTCAGTCTCCGGGTGTGCAGATTGCTACTGACTGGAACGGCAACAAAGTGTTCATTGTATGGTCTGAAACCGATCCTAATCTTGATCCAACCAATAACTATTATCCTGATGTGTATGTAAATGCCTGGGATCGTACTTCAGGTAACTGGACAGGTGCCACCAATGTTACTTCGGGAGCAGGAAATATTTACTATCATGTAATGTCATATTACTGTCAGGGTACTTCAGGATCTTATGAACTGAACATTGCTTATCAGGGAATTCAGGATGCAACTGTATCGCTTAACCCTGTTCAGTTTGTATTTTTAGATGGCGTTGAGGTAACGGATGCTCAATTTACCAATCCCGGAAATCCTACAGGAATTGTATTGGTAACCGGTATTAATGAAAGCAGTTTGGCTGCCAATAATGTAAGCAATATATATCCAAATCCTGTGTCCGAAATTTCCTTTATGAATATCACTTTGGATAAACCGGAAAATGTTACCATCAGCATCCTTAACATTACAGGTCAAACCGTGAAAGAGTTTAATCTTGGTCAACTGAATGCTGGAGTGAACAAAGTGGCCATCAGCAAGCAAGATCTTGCAGCCGGTTCATATTTTGCTCAGGTGAAATCAGGAAGCAGTGTTGTTACACGTAACTTCATTGTGAAGTAAAAGCCATTCAATTTAAATCAAAAAAAGCTGCCTCAAAAGGGCGGCTTTTTTTTGTTCATGTTTTAAATCCTATAAACGGAAACAAATTTTCCATTGAACAGGACTATTCACTGTTCAATTTATGTTCTGATAAACAGTTTGTTATTCCATTTGCTCATCCTTCAATTGTTAATGCGGGGACATAAAGTTTATTTTCCTTCCATCGAATTCAATGCGCTGCGTATTCTCAGGAGCGATTTGTTTGGTTGAAAAATCCCTGCATTTTACTGAACTTGGTTCTATAAGTAAACCCAATAACGGCATATTCAAAGCTGCTTCCCTTTCGAAAAAAAAACATAAGCCATAGTCAATGCTATGTATTCGTTGCTTTTTAAGCTAACAACGTCATAATAAAATATGATCACGGAAAGTTGTACATAATGAAGCGGGTATTCGAATAAAATTATTAAAAACAAACATGAGACTGAAATAAGTAAAATGCTGTTCGTCAGGTTCAGTTCAGAACAAAAACCGGAGTGTTTGCTCCTGACCTGGAGTATCATTTCAAAAATAATTTTAACCATGCTTTAAAACATCTGCTCCTTACCAAGAATAAGCTTGCATTGATTTTTAATATCCTCCTGCATAAATCCGGTAAAAGGCGGTTCAAAGTTGAGATCGGATTTATTCCTCAGTTTTATAAATCCAAATTTCCGGATACATAGAAGTAATCAGCGATTGGAATACAGAATCAGATAGTAAAAACTCTGTCTGATTTGGTTTTTTGATTTCTCTTCACTTGCTGGGTTATGCATTCCTTAATTACGATTTAAGAATTTAATATACGCATGTTTAAGAATCAAACAGGCGCGATAGGATAACATAATCAGAACAGGATGACGCATGCGATGAAATTATTAAGCTTTCCGATGATAGACTAATTGCGATATTCCCTTTCCTGTAAACAATTTAACGGAGGGTCTCCTGATTCGGGTTAAATCTCCCCTGAAGAAACTCTCAATGACAATTGCGAATCCGAAAATACTTCTCCGGACCTTCTAAAGCCTGCTGAGGAAGTTATCTTTTAGTTGCTTGAGATTATATTTGATAAAATCAGTATTTTGTTTCAGAATGAACGGATGGTGATACAACAGCAAAAATGTACTACTTCTGCAAAATAGAGAGCAGGATGTTTTATGGTTGCTGATTAAAAATCCCTGTCAGAAAATTTTAATAACAAATGAAAGCACCCGAAGAAAATACTATCAGGGTTGCCTTACCTTGTAAATTACTTTAATACAATTGTATGTTAAAGGAACTGCCCCGCAAGCGGGGCAGTTCCTAACTTAAAAATATGAATACATCCTATCTGATAAACTTCCGGCTGGCGGTTTCAACATCGTTATTAATGATGATTGTATAAATACCGGCCGCTACATCTCGGTTAATTTCGAGATAATTCATACCTTCCGTACCACTTAATTTCTCACCGCTGTCAATAACTCTTCCTGAAATATCAATCAGTTTGTAACTGTAAGGAAGGTTGCTGTTGTAATTAAATACAACCGTTAAACTGCTGTTATTATTGTCATAAACACCCACAATGTTCATTTCGCTGCTGATATTAACCGCAACCATGGGATGTGTTTGCTCACGACCACTGTTGTCAATTTCGGTTAAACGATAGAACTGCAATCCGTTTAAAGGCTTCTCATCAAACAAAATATAAGAACGAGTCTGAGAGCCACTGCCTAAGCTTTTACGCTCTCCTATGTAGGTAAAATCACGGCCATCGGTAGTTCTGTGTATTTCGAAACGGTTGTTATCAATTTCAGAAGCAGTAACCCAATCAAGCTTGACTCTCTTGCCAATTGCTTTCGCTTTAAAACTGAGCAATTCTACCGGCAGTGGCTGCGTGTTAAGGGTCAAAGTCCAGGGAGTATTATGTTCCACAAGAGCCGGAGAAGTATTGGTAAAAGTACCGGCATTATAGGTTTGACCGGGCGTATATTCCCTCCATCCTAACAGAGGGTCGTAACGTTGCGACCAATAAGTACCGGCACCGGCTGATTCTGCAGGGGCAAAACGGAAGGTCATATCGGCTTGAGGGTTAACACCGAGATTGCTGAGAATCCAGAACCGGTCAACCATATTGGCGCTGTTATCAGCCTGGGTGTAATAATTGTTGATATTGGATACACCCACCGGCCATGGCAAATTGGCAGCATTGGTAGGATAAGTTGAAACAGTCAAGTCTGTGGTGCCTGCGGTTGGCTGATAGGTAAAGGGTATATACACTCCGCTTATTGTTACAAAGGGGAATGTATATAAGCCGGTATTCGCACCAATATTCCAACGTACTCTTGAATAAGCAGCCGGAGGTGCTACCTCGCTTTGTAAATAACCGTTAACCCGAGTCATGGCAGAATTAATACCGTAGTTAAGGGTAAGCAGGTTTGAGTTCATAATCATCCGTCCTGATTGAAGTATAAGAAGGCTGTCAATGTTAGCATCTATATCCATTCTTACATTCAAACCGGTATTAACCGTAACATCACAGAAATTGGTAATGGATGTTCCGGCAATTTTCTGAATTGCACCGGCACCGGCAGAAAAGGTTACCCTGCTTCGTCCTGCAATAAATGTCCCTCTGTTAATCCAATCGCCTCTGGTCAGGTTGATAGGGAATTTATCATAAATTCTGCGATAATGGAACTGGATATTAGGCCGGTTTTCCGATCCGGTTCTTAGCGTATTGAGATCTCCCGGATTTAAGGAGCATCCCGGACCGGCAGCAGCACTGGCATTAACAACCCTCATGTACTTCCTGATACCAATCAATTGCGTAGAATGCATTACATCGGCCGCAGTTGCCGCTGCATTATTGTAACAAATTTCAACAACAAAATCATAACCGTTGGTTCCGCTCCACTGAAAAGGAGTGATGGGCAGATAAAGTTTTCCGCCTCCTGCAGGTACAAAATATGGGCCTGCTGCACTAAGGTTAATGTTACCGGTAAATACAGTGGTATAACCGGCTAAAACAGGTGGCCATGCCGATGGAGTCAGGGGTGTGGTCCAACCGGCTGTGGTATAATAAAAACTTACTGTAAAGCCATTGTAAGGCTGAGTACTGGCTCGCGTTATGAAGGTTAGCATTATAGAATCAATCACATCACCCGGTTTCATTCCCGTTGCCAACATTTCTGCCTGGGTAAAAACAGTAGTGCTTCTCTGACGATAGCCGATTGAAGCCTGAGTAACGGGTTGAACCGTTGATACATTAAGTGCTCCTAAATACATCTTCACGGAGTCTCTAAGATTAGCTACAACCTTCCACATTGAATTGTTATTCTGAATAGAAATTGAGTCTCCAGCAGCGGTAAATGAAGCGCCAATGTGAGCGTTGGTGGTAAGTGTATCAGCACCAACAATCATAAAGCGCCTCGTAGTTGCAGCTATCCCTTGTTTAATTACAGGTTGATAAACCGGTCTTTGATCTCCCGGCAATAAAGGATCAATATCCGGAAGTATGGCAGCATCTGAACCAATGGTTGGCACGCCACCGCACCAGTTTAACGGGTTATCCCAGTCATCACTGAAACCACCCAGCCAAACACGCCATCCCGGTAGGATGTTACAATCCGGAATTAAGGTTATGTTGTAATCTTCTGTTTCACCATATGTATAGGTGGCACACGGGTCAATGTTATTATTTATCCATGCTTCACGAACACGTAACGTAGTTGAACCAAGTACAGGACTTGCAGGTACGGTAAAGTTCTGATTCCACCATCCCAGATTAGCCAATCCCGGAGGATAAGGAGTCTGGCCAAGTTTTTCACCGGCATCGAAAAAGTCTCCGTCCTTATTGTAATCAATCCAGGCTGCAAGACAATTTCCGCTGAAATAAGTTCCTACCTGAGCGGTGAGTGTATAGGCAGTACTTACTTTCAAGGCAGTTGTTTTTCCAGGTACTGCCGGAAATCTTTCGTAATCAGGAGGGTGAGCGCTGAATGGGCAAGGACCGCCAAACCAGGGTGCAATGTTAGGTCCCTGACTATTAAGATTATTGTTTATTACAGGGTAACCGGTCTCACCATTCAGAATTACGTGGTTAATGTAGTCATTGTTATTATAACCTGCCCATGAGGTACCAGTAAAATACTGCGGTATGCAGTAAGGCAAGTCTATTTCGCGGCCTCCTGCTAAGGTGGCAGGTGAGGGTGCATTAAATGCCCCACCGGGTGTAATCTGGTATCCGACAAACTCACCATCTACAAAGTTACCGGGAGTAGCTGCGGCAGTTATATTGTAAACCAACCAGAAATAATTGTTCCCATTGTGGAATCTAAATGCTGCACCGGGACTGAATGCAAGATTTGAAGACCCAAAAGGATTATTGAATGCTGCACCTAATTGTGTTGCAAAATTAATGTCAAAGTATGGCGTTCCGCCTGTCCAGAATAAACGGGCGCTGGCTATATCACCATTGTAATTGGAAGTTACCCCTAACAAATTGAATGTTATGTTATTTATAGTTGGAGTAGTATTCTCTCCATCGGCAACAATGTTAGCGGCTACAATCCAGTTGCCGGTAGTATTTATACCCACATTCGTTGTATTTTGATAAACCAAACCATAAGATGTTATGGCCTGATTAGAGGGATAAGTTTGTATAGTAAATGAATCAATAAAAATATCATTACCAAATGCTGCATTACCTCTTATGATAACATAAACATTTTGAACATTCCATGCAACCCCGGCAGGAATAGTGTAAGCGTACTGATACCATCCGTCAGCTGCCACAACAGGAGCTAAATTTCTGTCGCGGTTTATGGCGGTGAGTGAAGAAACATTTTCTGCAAGCAATGTTGCACCTGTTAAGTTTGGAGCAGTGTTAATGTAAACCTGAATATTATCAGCAATTCCTGCCCAGGTATTTTCCCGGAACATGTAAAAACTAAACGTTGAGGCTCCGGCTCCTCTTTGCCTTAAATCATAAGGCCTTGAAACAGCAATGGCAGCCTCCCCATTAACATCATAAGAACGATAACGAAGCATACCTGCACCTGCCTGCGTTCCATGGATCGGAGCATATACGGAAGTATTCGTTCTAAGCCAAACATTGTCAGGATCAACACTGGGCAAAATCTTTAACTGATCCCAACCGGTAGCCAACAGTTGAGATGGCATACCTCCGGCTATGTCAAAACCTTCATTAACTATCACTTGTGAAAATCCGGAATGAGCGAACAGGAAGCAGAGCGCCACGGAAAGTATATTTTTTTTCATAGCCTTAAGTGTATTGATGTTTATCATAAAATTAAGTTTTAAGTTTAAAGAAATGTTCCGGTTTTAAAGCCGCCCCGAAGATGTTGCAAGATTTTTTAAAAAACAAGTATTTATTGATGTTTTGTTGATAATTTCCTGAAGTGTTAATTTCCTGATTCTTCGGGTAATACATTTGTATTAAGTGGTTTTTCAGCTATTGATTTATCACTTTTGGACCGTCATTTAACGATGTAAATATGAAAAAGTCAACAACCTTTTGGTTAGCCGGTTTGCTTATTGTCAATTCTTTCTTTGTTTTTTCACAAAACTACAATCCTGAACTGCTGTGGAAATTGAAAAGAATCTCCTCTCCAGCCCTCTCACCCGATGGAAAATTGGTTGTTTTAGCGGTAAGAAGTTTTGATCTCTCCGAAAACAAAGGAAATACAGACCTGTATCTCCACAACCTCGAAACCGGAAATACATCCGTTTTAGTCGGAGAAAAGAACATTGATGAATCATCAGCACAATGGATTGAAAACGGTGCAGCCGTGGCTTTTTTAGCCCCTGATGCGGATGGCAAAAATCAGATCTGGTACATAAAATCTGATGGCTCAGGTAAAAAGCAGCTTTCAACACATTCTGCTTCCATTTCCAATTTCGGATTCTGTAAAAACAATTCCCGGATATGGTTTACGGCTGATGTAAAGTCGCTTTATTTTTTTGGTAAGGAAATGTATCAGGACCTGCCCAAGACAACAGCCCGCGTGTATGATGACCTGATGTACCGCCACTGGAATGCATGGGATGATGGCGACCGCTCCCATGTTTTCACTGCTGCTTATTCAAATGGAAAACTTGAAAATATCATTGACATCATGAAAGGCGAGCCTTACGATTCGCCAATGAAACCCATGGGCGGTGTCGAGCAGATTGACATCAGTTCTGACGGAAAACAGATTGCCTACACCTGTAAAAAATTGAATGGCGCAGACTATGCCACATCTACCAACAGTGAAATTTACCTTTACGATGTTGCCACCGGAAAAACAGAGAACTTAACAACAGGCATGCTGGGTTATGATACCGATCCGAAATTTTCGCCTGACGGAAAACTACTGCTCTGGCTCAGCATGGAGACGCCTAAATACGAAGCCGACCGCAACCGCATTTTTGTAATAGAGTTAAAAACGCGAAGCAAACGCGAAGTAACCCGCGGATTTGATTACTCTGCCGAGAACGCTCAATGGAGCAATGACGGATTACAGATTTATTACCTCTGTAAAATCAATGCTACCGAACAACTGTGGGTGCATGACACCCGAAACCGGACTGCTTACCCTTTCAGGCAAATCACCAATGATATTGGCGATCATCATGCTTATTCTTTTGCCGGAGCCGGTGATAAAACCGTAATGATTACTGCTATGATGAGCATGAGTATGCCGGCTGAGCTTTTCCGCATTGACCTGAAGACAGGAAATGCCAGACAAATTACCTCCATCAATGCCGCTATTCTATCAGGAATAAAAACAGGAAAGGTTGAAAAACGCATGGTTACCACAACCGATGAAAAGCAAATGCTTACCTGGGTTATTTACCCGCCAGATTTTGACCCGAAGAAAAAATATCCGGCATTGCTTTATAGCCAGGGCGGGCCGCAAAGCACCGTAAGTCAGTTTTTTTCATACCGCTGGAATTTCCAACTGATGGCTGCCAACGGGTATATTGTTATAGCTCCTAACCGGAGGGGGCTTCCTTCGTTTGGTACAGAATGGAACAGACAGATTTCGGGCGACTGGGGCGGACAGGCCATGCAGGATTTACTCTCGGCCATTGATGATGTAAGCAAAGAGCCTTATGTAGATAAAGACAGGTTAGGCGCAGTGGGTGCAAGCTTTGGCGGATACTCCGTTTACTGGCTGGCAGGAAACCATCAGAAGAGATTTAAAACATTCATTTCACATTGCGGTGTTTTCAATCTGGAAAGCATGTATGGCACAACGGAAGAATTATTTTTTACCGATTTTGATATGGGCGGCCCTTATTGGGAAAACAGAGATAATGTGAGTTACACCAAATTCTCACCTCATCTGTATGTTCAGAACTGGGATACTCCTATTCTTGTCATACACAATGAAAAAGATTTCCGTGTTCCGTTAAGTCAGGGAATGGAAGCATTTACTGCAGCCCGGTTGCTGAACCTGCAGGCAAGGTTTCTTTATTTTCCTGATGAAGGCCACTGGGTTACCAAACCTCAGAACAGCGTGATGTGGCAACGGGTGTATTTTGAGTGGCTTGAACGGTTTCTGAAATAAAAAGATATATCTAATGCCTGCCTGCAACTTCTCTGATATCTTTCATTATTTTCAGGGCAAGATTATCAGCAGTAGTCATGCTGGTGCTTTCTGCATAAATGCGGATGATGGGTTCGGTGTTTGATTTCCGCAGATGTACCCACTCTTTTTCAAATTCAATTTTAACTCCGTCAATGGTAATGATGTTAAATTTACCGTAACGCTCTTTCACTTTTTCGAGAATGGTATCCACCTCCATCTCCGGGCTGAGTTCAATTTTATTTTTAGAGATGAAATAATCCGGAAACTGTGCCCTGTACATAGAACATGATTTTCCTGATTTAGCCAATCCTGAAAGAAATAAAGCAATTCCTGCCAGGGCATCTCTTCCGTAATGCAATTCAGGAACAATGATGCCGCCATTGCCTTCTCCTCCGATAATTGCTTTGGCTTCTTTCATTTTTTCAACCACATTTACCTCTCCTACTGCTGATGAATAATAACGGCAGCCATGAAGTTCAGTAACATCACGCAGGGCGCGAGAAGAAGAAAGGTTGGAAACCGTATCGCCTTTTTTATTTTGTAAAACATAATCGGCTACTGCTACCAAGGTGTATTCCTCTCCAAACATTTCGCCATCCTCGCAAACAATGGCCAGGCGGTCAACATCAGGATCAACCACAATTCCGAGATGTGCCTTCTTCTTTTTTACTTCTTTCGAAATTCCGGAAAGATGTTCAGGCAACGGCTCAGGATTATGCGCAAAATTTCCATCCGGTTCGCAATTGAGCGGAATAATTTGTTTAACCCCCAGTTCTTTTAGCAATGCAGGCACTGCAATTCCGCCTGATGAATTCACTGCATCCACTACCACTGTAAATCCTGCATTTTCAATGGCGATTCTGTCAACCAAAGGAAGTGCAAGTATGTACTCCATGTGGCGTTGAAGTGCATCCTTGTCATGTGTTACGGTTCCCAGATTGTTCACTTCGGCAAAATCAACATTAAGCTGTTCGCTGAATCGGAGAATCTCATCACCGGCTGCTGCCGAAACAAACTCGCCTTTTTCATTCAGCAGTTTTAAGGCATTCCATTGCCGCGGATTATGACTTGCAGTAATTATGATTCCTCCCCGGGCTTTATGATGCGTAACCGCCATCTCAACAGTGGGCGTTGTAGATAGCCCCAGGTCAATTACATCCAAACCAAGGCTTACTAACGTAGATGTTACTAATTGCTGCACCATCAGCCCTGATGGGCGCGCATCCCTTCCAACAACTACCGCTGGCTTTGTTTTTAATTTGGCTGATCGTTTCTTAATCCATTCTGAATAGCCGGCAGTAAATTTCACTATGTCAACCGGTGTGAGTGCTTCGCCCGGCTTTCCTCCAATGGTTCCCCTGATTCCTGAAATTGATTTTATTAATGTCACAGCAGAAAAAATTTTGGAGGCAAATATAGGTTCGCTGTTCGCCCGGTGTGGCAGCAAGCGCTGTTTGTTTCAACAATTAACGTGCATCCGCTTTTGATAAGATGTTTTTATAAGCCCGGTTAAATTCCATTGCTTAAGCTCAAAGATTACATACATTTGCGCGCCTTTTAATAATCATGAGCAAGAAAACATCAGAAGACCAACCGATTGACATACAGGAAAGTATTTCAAAAACAGAAGATTTTCTCCGTCAGAATCAAAAAAGCTTATCCATTATTGGTACGGCTATCCTCGTCATTGTGGGAGGATACATTGCATACCAGCAGTTCTGGGTTAAGCCGCAGGAAGATAATGCCCGTAAAGAAATGTTTATGGCAGAGCGATATTATGGAATGGATTCGCTTAACCTCGCTTTGAATGGCGATGGAAACTTTCCCGGATTTTTACAGATTATTGATAACTACGGCTCCTCACAATCAGCCAACCTTGCACATTATTATGCAGGCACTGCTTATCTCCGATTAGGTGAATACGATAAAGCCATTGAGTATCTTAAAAAATACGATGCCGAAGATGATATAACGGGAGCTACGGCTTTGGGATGTATTGGTGATGCCTATCTTGAAAAAGAAAATTTAGATGAGGCACTCCGCTACTACCGTAAAGCGTATGAATGGGACGAAAACCAGTTTACCGCCTGTATCTATATGATGAAAGCTGCACTGGTTTATGAATTGAAAAATGACTGGAAACAGGCACTGGCTCTTTACGAAAGAATTAAAAACGATTATCCGAACAGTACTGAAGCCCGCGATGTGGAAAAATACATTTCGCGCGCCCGTACCATGGCCAATGCCTGATGGCTACAGGTTCTTACAATCCCGTTAATGCCGGCAGCATACCTGATGCTGCTCCTTTCCGTTTCGGAATTGTTACTTCGCATTGGCATACTGACATTACATCTGCGCTTGAAAGCGGTGCCCGTGAAATTTTACTGGAAAATGGCGCCAAACCTGAAAACATTATTTCCATTCAGGTACCCGGAAGTTATGAACTTACGGCCGGTGCGCGCATGCTGTATGACCATGAAAAGCTGAATGCCATCATCTGCCTTGGTTGCATTATTAAAGGCGAAACCCCGCACTTTGATTTTATCAGCCAGTCGGTTGCTAATGCCTTATCGGTGCTTTCTGCGCAGCTTTCTTTTCCTTTTATTTTCGGTGTGCTGACTACGCTTACCAAAGAACAGGCGCTTGAACGTGCCGGAGGAAAACTTGGTAACAAAGGGGCTGATGCGGCTGTTGCCGCTATGCAAATGGCTGCACTGAAACAATCATTTAAGAAAGATACTGCAATAGGTTTTAAATAATACCATTCAACCATCATCCCTTGGTAATAGCTGGTTGAATCTTTTTGGGGTGTTCATATTTCCCATTTTGTTATCATTTAATTTTGCAAGATGAGTAAGCATGGTAAGGTACTGATGGCCATGAGCGGTGGTATTGACAGCAGTGTTGCTGCCATGATGCTGCATGAACAGGGCTATGAGGTAATTGGCCTTACCATGAAAACATGGGATTATGCCTCAAGCGGTGCATCAAAAAAAGAAACCGGCTGCTGCTCACTCGATTCAATAAATGATGCACGTACCATTGCCGTACAGAAAGGATTTCCGCATTTTATACTTGATATACGTTCAGAATTTGGCGAATCGGTAATTGACAATTTTGTGGATGAATATCTTGCCGGGCGAACACCTAATCCATGTGTCATGTGTAATACTCACATCAAATGGGAAGCCTTGCTGAAGCGTGCCGACATGCTCAATTGTGAGTTTATTGCCACCGGCCATTATGCACAGGTAAGAGAAGAAAACGGACGACACATTATTTCAAAAGGATTGGATGAAAGCAAAGACCAGAGTTATGTTTTATGGGGACTGAAGCAGGAAGTTTTAAAACGTACTATGTTTCCGGTTGGCAGGTTCCGGAAAACAGAAATAAGAAAAATGGCTGCTGAAATGGGCTTTGATGAGCTTTCCAAAAAGAGCGAGAGCTATGAAATCTGTTTTATTCCTGATAACGATTACCGATCCTTTCTGAAAACCAGGAAACCTGAAACAGTTACCCAGCTTGAAGGCGGCAACTTTGTTTCGGCTTCCGGCAAAATTCTCGGCAAACACCGCGGTTATCCGTTTTATACCATCGGCCAGCGTAAAGGATTGGAAATTGCCCTGGGTGAACCCATGTACGTTACCGCCATTAACCCTCAAACCAACACTGTGGTTCTGGGCCCTGCTGATCAACTGCAACGAACCCGTATGAAAGTACGTAACGTAAACCTCATTAAATTTCAGGCAATTAATGAACCGATGGAGGCTCTTATCAAAATCCGTTACAAAGACAAAGGCACAGAAGGCACTGTATTGGTAACAGACGATAGGGCTGATGTTGTCTTCCATGCTCCTGTTTCTGCCATTGCTCCCGGGCAAAGTGCTGTGTTTTATGATGACCGGGATGTTATCGGTGGTGGTTTTATTGTTAAAGAAAATTTCTCCATGTCATGAAAACCCGTTATAAATTACCTCTCCTGCTCCTTCCGCTTCTGCTTTTACCATTCAGCAGTTGTAAAAAAGACGCTGCCGTTGACAGCTACATCGGATACAATTATTTTCCGCTTAATATCGGTCATGAAATAATTTATGATGTTGATTCCATTGTAAAAAACGATTTCAATCTCGGACAGGTGGATACTTTCCGGTATCAGATTAAAGAAGTAGTTGAATCTTATTTTACCGATAACGAAGGCCGCGAAACTGCCCGCCTCGAACGCTACAAACGCACTGACAGCTCTGAACCCTGGATAATTCATAAAGTATGGACAGCCAATCTCACTCTTAATTCGGCCGAAAAGAAAGAAGATAATATTACTTACATCAAATTTATCTTCCCTCCAAAGAAAAACCGCAAATGGAACGGCAATGCCCGTAATGAAAACGAAGAACAGGAATATAAAATAACCGACACTCACCTGGCCGAAACCGTAAACAATATCCCCTTCGATTCTGTTACCACTGTGCTGCAGGCCGATGAAGACAACATTGTTTACAAGAAATACGAGATTGAAAAATATGCTGCCAAGGCAGGCCTTGTTTACAAAGAGCAGTTTAACGGCAAGTACGGTCTTTCGGGCAGCAGTTATGTTTTGAAAAGTTATACGCATTACACCGAACGAATCATTTCTTACAAAAACTGAAAATCCAACATCATGAATAAAAAATTACTCTTTCTCTTTTCAGCAATCTTTTTCTGCCTCCATGCATCTTCTCAAAACAGATATGCGGTTCTGCTTACCGATAAAAACAATTCCCCGTTTTCAATCAGCAATCCATTGGCTTTTCTTTCACAGCGTGCTATTGACCGCAGAAATACACAAGGCATTGCGATTACTTCTCATGATTTTCCGGTTAATCCTTCCTATGTCAACCAGATTGCAGCTACCGGTGCCTCTGTCATCAATACATCCCGCTGGCTTAACGCGGTAACCATTGAAACAACAAGCCCGGCCGTGCTTGCTGCTGTGAATGCATTGCCATTTGTTCAGCAGGTTTACATTGTCGGGCGTGTTTCCAATCCAAACAGAGGGAAAGACAAATTTGCTTTTGAAACTCCGTATCCGATGGCGGTGGCAACCAAAAACAGCTCACCCGTTTTGTCGTTCAACTACGGCCCTTCGCAAAATCAAATTGCTATGCTGGGCGGTGATGTATTACATAATCAGGGAAAGACCGGACAGGGAATGATGATTGCCGTAATTGATGCCGGTTTCTTTAATGCTGACAACATGATTGTTTTTGACAGTTTGCGAAATGATAATCGTTTGCTGGGTACATGGGATTTTGTTGATAACAACCCGCAGGTTTATGATGACCATGCTCACGGCACTTTTGTAACCAGCATCATGGCAGGTAATTGGCCCGGCAATATAGTAGGTACTGCTCCTCATGCATCCTACTGGTTGTTGCGCAGTGAGTATGCTCCAACCGAAACCCTGATGGAAGAATTTTACTGGGCTTCGGCTGCCGAGTTTGCCGATAGTGTTGGTGCCGATATTATCAACTCCTCGCTCGGCTATTACGAATTTGATGACCCTGTTCAGAATCACACATACTCCGATATGAACGGCATAACCACCCCCGTTAGCCGTGCTGCTGCTGCTGCCGCTGCAAAAGGAATCATTGTTTGCAACAGTGCAGGCAATGAGGGCGCTTCCAACTGGAATTACATCATTGCTCCTGCCGATGCTGACAGTATAATTTCTGTTGGTGCTGTAGATGATCAGATGAATTATGCATGGTTCAGCAGCAACGGGCCTACATCTGACGGACGGGTAAAGCCAACCGTAGCCGCACAAGGACAGGGGACCTTTGTAGCCGACCTTTCTAACAACGGAGTTTTTGCCGGAAACGGCACTTCGTTTTCATCGCCCGTCATGGCCGGCATGATGGCCTGCCTTTGGCAGTGTAATCCTAATGCTACCAACCTTCAGGTAATCGAAGCGCTTAAACAATCAGCATCGCAATTCAGTAATCCCGATACCAACCTTGGTTATGGAATTCCGAACATGCCCGTTGCCTGCCAGATTCTCGCATCCCTTTCCATTCCCGAAAATGAATTGAAAGACCGGTTACTTATCGGGCAGAATCCTTTTCATTCTTTGCTTGATTTTATTTTCTTCCCGGCAAGCAGCAAAAGCATTCAGGTGTTACTGACGGATATTTCAGGAAAGATTGTTTACAGCAATAATTTCCAGGTAATTCCTCAGCTGTCCCGTAACTTTTCCATTCAACCTGATATTTCTTCCGGAATTTATTTGCTGAGTATTGTAACAGAAAACGGTGCTGTTAACAGAAAAGTAGTTAAACTTTAAACTTGTTCTTAAAATTCCATGATGAGCTATGTTCCTGCCATTGTCATTCACGGTGGTGCAGGAACCATTCTGAAATCTTTACTCACTCCTGAAAAAGAACAAGCTTACCTGTCTGCATTGCAAGAAGCTGTAAAAGCGGGGTACTCTGAACTGACCGAGGGCCATCATGCGCTGGATGCTGTTATTGCCGCTGTTGTTTCACTTGAAGACTGCCCGCTGTTTAATGCCGGTCGCGGCTCCGTGTTCAATCACCATGGTAAACAGGAAATGGATGCATCGGTAATGCGTGGTGATACAGGAATGGCAGGAGCCGTAGCGGCCGTTAAAAACATCCGCAATCCGGTGCTGGCAGCACGGGCTGTGATGGAAAAAACACCTCATATATTACTTACATCTTCAGGTGCTGAAGAATTTGCCCGCATGGCAGGCCTGCAATTTGAACCTGATGAGTTTTTCTTTGACGAGTACCGTTACCGGCAATGGCAGCAACTGAAAGACACACAGCAAACCGCGCTTGACCATAGTGATAAAAAATTCGGAACGGTTGGTGCCGTAGCGATTGATATCAATGGTAATCTTGCTGCCGCCACTTCAACAGGCGGAATGACCAACAAACAATTCGGGCGCATTGGTGATACACCACTTATTGGTGCCGGAACTTATGCCAGTAATAAAACCTGTGCTGTTTCATGTACCGGTGATGGCGAATATTTTATCCGTGCACTTGCTGCATATGATGTCTCCTGCCTGATGGAATACAAAAACCTGTCGCTTGAAGAAGCCTGCCGAACTGTCATTCATGACAAACTCAAACCGGCCGGTGGCGAAGGCGGGCTGATTGCCCTTGACCGCAATTCAACTCCTGTGATGGTATTCAATACTCCGGGTATGTATCGTGCATACATGAAAGAAGGAAAGACTTCTGCCATTATTCACGAAGGTGTTTGATTAATGCCACTTACCGTTCAGCTTCATTACCTGCTCAATCACATCACGCACACAGCCTTCGCCACCTTTAACAGGAGAGATGTAATGACTTACTTGCTTTACCTCAGGCACGGCATCATTAGGGCACGCTGCCAGTCGGCAGCATTGCATTACTTCAATGTCGGGAATATCATCGCCCATGTAAAGAACATTGGCCATATCCAGCTTTAACTCACTCAATAATTCTATCAGTTTCTTTTTCTTGTCTTCAACACCCATGAAAATATGCTCTACTCCGAGTCTTTTCATTCTGACCGGAACTCCTGATGAATGCCCTCCTGAAATTACAGCCACCTGAAAACCGTGCTTCACGGCATGTTGAATGGCATAACCGTCTTTGATGTTCATCATTCTAAGGAATTCACCATCGGAAGCCACGAGCAGTGTACCATTGGTAAGAACGCCATCCACATCAAAAACAAAACAACGGATGTGATGCAAAAGCTCTTTGTAATTCTTCAATAGTTCTGAATAATTAACGATAATTTTTAAGAATGCTGTTGGTAATGACCTGATAAATGGCTTTCATTTCAGGATTGCCTTTGAGCATAGCCAAATGTTTTTCTATTGTTTTCATATCCTTTCTGCGGGCAGGTCCGGTTTGAAGCTTTTCGCGGTTATTACTAAATATATTTATCATGGTAACTCTCAACAACGGAGCAAATACAGTTGGATGTAATTTGATATCTTTAATCATTCTGAAGGAGAGCGTGCCGATATGATGAATGAAATTATTCAAAAACACTGCTGCCAAATGTACTTTCAATCGCTTCTTTGAATCGGCTTGCCGGAAAACTCCTTTGGTTCTCTTTAAAAACGATTTAATTTTTAACAATGTCTTTCTGTCGCTTGCTTCAACTAAAAACGGAATTTCGAAAAAAAGTGAAGCTACTGACAGGCGGTTCAGGGTTAACAGAGGATACATTACTCCGAAACTTCCAGGCTTTTTTCCGAATACTTTCATATCGGTACTGCCGGAAGTATGCACCCATGTTCCTTTGCCGTTATACCAATAATTAAATGCATTGGCTATTTCATCATCATTAACGGCAATGATGTAAATACCGTTATGTGCAAGAAGTTGTTCCGGCTTATATGCCGTTTTTGTTTTATACTTCCGGGCAAGGGCTGATACAGTTTTCCTGTTCTTTCCGGCTATCTGTAAAACAGGCTGCTTGTAAATGTCATACCAGTCACACAGATATTCAGAAACATTTCCGCTGCCGATGAGTGTTACCTTCATAACATCGTTTTTGCAAATATGAAAGTAAAATCCTTCTGTGCGGAAATAATTTATATGAGTTTTAAACCGAATTTCAACATGGCATCAGCAATCTCGGCATCGTTGGTCTTGCCGGTAGATTTCAGTTGTTCAATAATGCGCTGACGGTCGGCTTCGGGTTTTTCCTGGCTTAACTTAAACCGATGCTCCATTCTTGAAATGCCGAAACGGAAAGCCGTAAACTGAGGCATCAATCTGTCTAAATACGTCTGAGGTAATTCTTTAAAGGCCCCTTCAAAATAATCAGGCTCATGGTGTGCCACCAACTGACTTATTAATTCCATTTTTCTTTCTTCAGGAAGCAATTCACACCGGCCATATACATACACGGCCATATAGTTCCAGGTAGGCACTGAAACACGGGAAGAATAATTTGCGGGAGAGATATAAGTATGCGCACCGGAAAACACAATTGTTCCTTCTGCACCTTGCTCCACGTGATTTCTCTGCGGATTTTCTTTCGCCAGGTGCGAAACAAGGCTGATACATCCTGCTGACTCCTGCATCATAAACATCAGGTGTGATGCATGCCATTCCTGCTGATGACGGGTTACCAGGCAACCGAAATTATTCTGCCTGATAAAATCAAAAACATCCTTTTCACTTACCTGATTGAATGATTGATAGTGCATAATTCAGTTAGCTTTATCTGAACGAATCCATTTCATCATGGCGATAAAGGTGCCGGCCAGCATCAGCAGGCAACCGATCCATAGCAGGTTAATACCGGGAAAAACTATTGCTTTCATAATGATGAAATCGGCTTTGTTTGATTTACGCTCGGCTACGGCTATGATAAACTTCTGATGCTCGGGGTTGATTTTGCGGAAGCTTAATTTCAATCCTAGCTCATCCACCATAAATTCAGGGCTGAAAGCAATGTTCTTGCGGATGATAAACAACGGTTTGGCATGGTAGTATTTACGGTTTACATCAATAATATCAATCATAGCCTCAACGCACAAATCACTTCCTTTTGCCAGCGGATGTTCCGTTTCAGGATTCTTATTGATGCCTGTAAGCACTATAAGACTGTTGGAGGTTGTCAGAGTATCGCCAATGCTAAGGGCATGTTCTGCTATGTCAGTATAATTACTGTCAGCCTCTTCTTTTTTAACGCTTTCAAGATTGGCATAAGTTACATGTGTGTAAATGTCTTTGTTCCAGAAATGCTTTGTTGAAGGTTCCGCCACATTTCCCATTCTGTCATTTAACTGAATGAGCGGCTGCAGGGCAAACACCTTTTCAAACTCACCGGTTTGTTTGTTATGCTTCAGGTAATCTATGTTGTAGTACAGATGCACACCTTTATGTTCTACTCCGGTCCAGGTTACATAGTATCCGCCCATGCGGAGTGTATCATGTTTTACCAGCATGATGTTTTCGTTATTCGGAAAGTCGGGACCCAGATCAACCTGTAATAAATTTTTTGAAATCACTTCCTGTTTTCCGTTTGAAATAAGCGCTCCGAGCAGAAGTAATGAAAAACCGGCATGGGCTACTGATGATCCGCTGTGATTCAGCTTTCCTTTCAGCACACGGAACAGATAATCAAGGTTTGCTATGATACTGAATACTGTGGTAAACAAAAGCAGCACATGATTGGGCTGATAAATTTTTATTGTTATTACCGCAATAATGGTAATAGCCAAAGAGGAAATTAATGACCACCATAACTTCTTAAACACTGCTGAGAATTCAGACTGGCGGTATTTAAAAAACTGTGCAACTGCCATCAGCAAGCAAATAGCTACGGCAATGGGTATCTGCCATGAATTATAAAATGCTACGGCATTTTCAGGCGGAGCCATCTTGGTTCCGAAAATTTTATTGATAACCGGAAGCGAGGTAACAAATGAAATATGCAATGCCGATGCAGCCAGAAACATCACCCCGGTAAACATCCAGAATTCGCGTGAGGAGGTCTTATCATCTTCTTTGGATGAAACAATTTTCTTTCTGTTAATAATCAGCAATGTTCCGGCTAAAACCACAAAAAATCCCATGTAAAAAACCAATTGGCCCGACATGCCCAGGTCAGTAAACGCATGAACACTGCTCTCGCCCAGAATTCCGCTGCGGGTTAAGAATGTGGAATAAAGAATAAGCAGAAAGGTTAAGAGGGTGAAAATAAAACTGCTTAACAGCGCCTCTTTCTTTTTCTGATAAATAACCATTACGTGTGCTGCAGCCACTATTGTAATCCACGGAACAAGCGAAGCATTTTCAACCGGATCCCATGCCCAGAAGCCGCCAAAGCTCAATGCTTCATAAGCCCATGCGCCTCCCATCAGAATACCTGCTCCCAACGACATGATTGAGAAGAATGTCCATGGCATGGCAGGTTTTATCCATGCTGAAATTCTGTCACGGCCCATCAAACCGGCAAGCGAATAAGCAAAAGGAAAGAGCGTACTCGCAAATCCGAGAAATAAGGTTGGCGGATGTATCACCATCCAATAATTCTGCAATAATGGATTTAATCCCCGTCCGTCAGTAATTCTTTGCAGATAATCTTCAAACTGAACAAAAGGCAGCTTGGCCATGTCAGGATGTTCACGCAACAGAAGGAACGGATTACTCCCGATTTTTACTCCGAAAACAAAAACGCCCAGCACCATAGAAGCCAGAAAAGCCTGAACTAAGCCAACAATGCTCATTACCGGTGCTTCCCATTTGCCACCTCTGAAAATGACGATCCATGAAAGCACAATATGCCAGAAACTCCAGAGCAGGAAACTTCCCTCCTGCCCTTCCCAGAAACAGGAAAAAATATATTTCACGGGCAACGACATGCTGCTGTGCTGCCACACATAATAATACTCAAACCGGTGATTGAAGATGAGATAATACAGCACAGCAAAAATTCCGATAACGGAAATACTGTGAATGGCAAAAGAGGTGCGCGCAATATACTTCCATCCATCATCTCCCGTACGGAATGAAATAAAAAAAGCAACCGCAGCCAGCAGTGCGCCTGAGAATGACAGAGCTACCAGTGCATTGCCAATCTGGCCAAAAATGAGTTGTTCACCGATATAATTCACCGCTGCAAATAGAAATTAAAAAAAATTGTGCATTTACTGAAGCTCCTTTCGCTGGGCTTCATTGCCATTGTATTTGCTCGGGCATTTCATCAGAACATCGGAAGCAATAAAAGCATCGTCTTTCATTTTTCCGATGATGACAACCTGCTCCGATTTTTCAAAGTCCTGAGGCTTGGCTTTATTGAGCATTACTTTGCATTCGCGGCCTTCGTTATCGTTCAGATAAAAAACAAAAAGGTCAGCATTCGTTTCCGGATTGTAAACCAGCGGACGGCCCGGTGAAAGTTTACCAACAACATGATATACCTTGCCGGGATGCGCTGCTGCCTCGCTGAAGGTTGCATAAGTGCTGCTGCTGTTCACAGTGCTGATAATAACTCCGAATGCCACAGCCACTAAAATAATTCCGATGATATAACTCCTTTTCATGATTTGTAATTATGAATCCGTTTAACGGTTAATTTGTTTTTCAATTCGTGCTACACGTCTTTCAATCGAAACCAAAAATAGAATGATGCCGATGAAGATTACCGATAACACGGCCACCACCACATAAATTTTTCCTTCCTGGCGCATGGTATCGGCCATGGCAATATCGCTCTGTGCATTAATTAATAAAGGCATGAGCCAGGCTAAAAGGAATACAGGTAATTTTTTCATTTTGATTCTAAGTATGTTTTGATTTTCTGAATACGGATTTGAAGCTGCATCATCCAAAGGCCTGTCAAAATCCAGCCGGTAACGGCAGGATAAAAAACAAGACGCATGTTGTTATCAAGGTCGTAAGCTGCAAAGGCAGGATTTCCGCCATTCCCCGGATGCAATGAATCGGTTAACCGGGGAAGTACCATGATGAACACGAGCATAAGCACAAATGAAAAGATGTTGTAAACAGCAGCAATACGGGCTCGCTTTTGTTCATCTTCCACAGAATTTCGCAGCACAAAATAAGCTGCATATACCAGCATGGTAGCTGCCGAGCCGTTCAGTTTGGTGTCGCTTACCCAGAATGACCCCCAGGTAAACTGTGCCCAGATCATCCCTGTAAATAAACCGAGGAAGCCGAAAGCCATGCCTGTTCGCGCTGCATAGTCTGCCACCATATCACTTTTCATTTCAAATTTTGAAAGATGTATGATACTGTAAACCACGCTAACTCCGTACAGGAACATCATGGTAAACCACATGGGTACATGAAAGTAAATGTTACGGATGGTTTCATTCAGAATGGCCAGGCGGGGTACGTCATTAGCCAAACCTGCATAGAGCGAGTAAAGCACTAAAAACACACCAACAACTTTCCACCAGTGGTTTTTCATAAGGCGGGGCAAATGTACTTATGAAGTGATGAAAAACGGTAAGAAAAGGAAATTCAACACTGGCGAGCGTTGGTAACGCGTGCCCACTACTCCTTCCACAAATACGGAAACAGCATATAACTCAGTGCTATGGTCATGACATTGACAGCAACAAGCAGCATCAGGTTCTGCAGATTGACAGACCATGCCAATCCATCCATGGCATTCTTCGAAAATTTAATAACAATGACTAACAGCGGCAGTAATAAAGGGATGCCTAATACAGCCATCAGTGTTACGCTGTTGTTGGCACGTGATGCAATGGCGCTGATAAGTGTAAGAACCGAAGCAAAGGCCATGGAACCGAAAATAATTCCAATGAGATACATTCCCACATTCTGCACCGGATTGCCCAGCAGCAGAGAATAAAAAAGAAAACACAAAAGGGAAACACCCATCAGAAAAACTGTATTGAAAATAATTTTGGAAAGGATGTATTGCCGGGGGTCGGCAATGATGAAATAGAAGAGCTGTAAGCCCCGGCTTTCGCTCATAAAACTTTTGGCTATGGCATTGACAGAAGCAAAGACCATGATAATCCAGAACAATGCATTCCAGGTGTGAGAAGGAAGTATTCCGGCAAACGACATGTAACTGATGAACACGGTTGAGATGACATACATCAGAATGCCGGCTATTGAATTTTTATGCCGCCACTCAATCATCATTTCTTTCCGAAGCAGAGCGATGAAGGTTTTCATTGCGTTGCGAAAATGATTAAAAAAATCAACTTTGCGCCTCATGCTTTCTTTTACATTATTATGCAAGTTGACATTT
Source organism: uncultured Bacteroidota bacterium (assembly GCA_900696575.1). Taxonomy (GTDB): domain Bacteria; phylum Bacteroidota; class Bacteroidia; order AKYH767-A; family OLB10; genus CAADHD01. The sequence continues at coordinate 50,125 of CAADHD010000032.1, read as the reverse complement.
TAGCTATTGGCGCCCATCCTGATGATATTGAATTAGGTTGCAGCGGTACCATTCTTAAACATATTTCTCTTGGTTATTCCGTTGGATTGATTGACCTTACACAAGGTGAGCTTGGAACACGCGGAAGTGCAGTACTGCGGTTGAAAGAAGCCGAAGAAGCACGTAAGATTTTAGGAGCTGCTTTTCGCACCAATCTGAAACTTGAGGACGGTTTTTTTGAAAACAATAAAACCAATCAACTAAAACTGGTTCAGCTTATCCGCCTTCACCGCCCGAAAATTATTTTAGCCAATGCTTTAGCCGACCGTCATCCCGATCATGGCAAAGGGGCGCGGCTGGTAGCTGATGCAGTTTTTTATTCCGGATTGGTAAAAGTTGAAACGGAGTTTGAAGGGAAACCACAACAGCCCTGGCGTCCGCGCTACGTATTTCATTACCTGCAGGACCGCTATCATCATCCTGATATTATTGTTGACATCAGCGGGTTTATGGATAAACGCATGGAAGCCATCCGCGCTTTTGATTCGCAGTTTTTTAAAGAAGACAGTAATGAACCCGAAACGCCTATTTCATCACCACAGTTTATGGATGCGCTTTACTACCGGCCGGTTGAGTTGGGCCGCATGGCTGGATTTGAGTTTGGCGAAGGTTTTCAATGCGAATCAAAACTTGGTTTGAACGATTTGTTCCGCTTAGGTTAATACATCTCACTGGCGCGCCTTTGTAACGCGTGCCAATCACCTTATTATATTTATCTCACTGGCGCGCGTTTGTAACGCGTGCCAATCACTCATCTCACTGGCGCGCCTTTGTAACGCGTGCCAATTACCTTATTATATTTACAACTCTCATTTTAAAACTTGCTATGTCAGAGAAATATAAATTCCGTGACTTATCTGGAATCTATTTCGTTACTCCAACCATTACAGGATGGATAGATCTATTCTCTAAAAAGCAGTATGCTGAAATCGTACTTGACTCATTGAAGTATTGTCAGATTCAAAAAGGCTTGGTTATTCATGCATGGGTCATTATGTCAAATCATTTGCATTTAATTATCAGCAGCAACTTGATCCCGCTAAATGATATTATGCGTGATTTTAAAAAATTCACAAGCAAAGAAATTGTACAACAGCTTATCCATGGGAATGACAGCAGAAAAGAATGGATTTTAAAACATTTCATTGCATCGGCTTCAGAGATAAAAAGAAACAAATTTTACAAGGTATGGCAGGATGGAAATCATCCGGTTCAACTTGATACTAATAATATGTTAGATACACGGTTAGAATACTTGCACAATAATCCTGTAAAACAAGGATGGGTTGCCAAGCCGGAAGATTATGTTTACAGTTCGGCAATAGATTATTCGGGTGGAAAGGGCTTGTTGGCAATAAAGAAAATAGAATGATTTTTTAGCACGCATTATAAAAATATGCAACAGATGAGAGTGCAGGGCACGCGTTAAATTGAGGGCACGCGTTACAAACGCGCGCCAGTTAGGAATATCACGCGTTACAAACGCGCGCCAGTTAGGAATATCACGCGTTACAAACGCGCGCCAGTATTTATCTTCAAAAAATACCTTTTGAACTTACTTTCTTAAATCCTGCCAACCGGTCGAAGCGGGCACCGGGGGGTGTGTGATAAACCAGAATGGTGTAAATGTTTTCTGTATCGGAATGACTGCCTTCCAGTTCTGTATCGTTCACTTTCTCTTCTCCGTCTTTTAATACCGCATAACAGTAATTGTAATAGCCTTGCTTGAGGAACAGGCTGCATTCATACATCTGTTTCTCTTCGTTGTAAATCATTTTGGCTTCGGGTAAAATTTTCCAGTCAGTCAATCCTCCGAAAACATAAACCGTTGCTTCGCTCATCGGATTATTCATCAGCAATTGAAAGTGAGTATGTACGTATTCGGCTTCCGTCTGGGCATCACGCCCTTCGTAAATGGTATTCAGAAACTTTCCGTTGATGTCATCAATAAGGGTGTACCGCAAGGCAGCACGGCTTTTCTCTTCTTTAATCCATGCGTGAATACCGGAAGTATCTTCACCAAACCGCGCCATGTACTGATTCTGAAAACGGAAACTGCGCGTATCGAATGTTCGGTATTCATTCCCTCCGTCAAAATTATTTTCTTCATCATAATTGTAATCTAATTTCTGATTCATGATGAAGAGCGGTTTGAGGTTATCAATGGTTCTGTCCCACCGGAAATTCTGCATGATAATAACCTTCAGCTCGGCAAACGGATTCTGCACATTGAGTAATGGTAGTTCGAGTGAGAAATCAACTTCCTGTTTTGCAAAACGCTCCTGTACCACAGTAGCGCGTTTTACCAGGGCATTAATCTGAACACGGTCTTCAAAATACAGCCATCTGCGGGTGATGATAACTTTTTCCGGGTTGCCGGTTTCAAAAACTTTGAGGATATAATTACCCGGAAGCAACGGTTGTAAATTTTCATTCGGAAATTCAAGCCGGTAATGGATGTAGCGCTGACGGGTGTTGAATGAATACCGGTAATCGCGGATGCGGTCATCAGTGAATCCCTGAATGACCTGCGATTCGGGAATGCCGGCCGGTTGCCAGTTGCTGTTGCAGAGAATAAAGGAATAAGAATAATCACCGGCCTCGGTACTCAGTTCATCAAAGGAAAGCACAAGCTGATCTCCCGAATTGAAAGCAATGGCCGGATCGGAAAGCGGCTGATTCATTTTCTCAAGGACAACGGTTCCAATTACCGGAGAATAGATATAATCTTCGTAACGGATGAAATCATTTTTGAAATAATCCTGCGCTTCAACAGAAAAGGCTATAAGCAATGAGAAACAGAAAACAAACTGATTTCTAACTTTCATAATTACAGATTTCCAGATAAATTTTATCCCACTGTTCATTCAACTGTACCAGGCTGTTTTCAATATGCTGAAAGTCATTGGTAATTTTAATGGCTTTATCAGACTCCCTCATCAGAATCTCGTCATTCATCAATTCCGTAAGCTCTGCTTTACGTTTCTTCAGAAGTTCCATTTCTGTTTCAATCTTTTCCATTTCGCGCTGCAGTTTCTGCAACTGTTTCTGCTGCTGTTTCCGGTCTTCTTTCTGTTCTGTAACTTCTTCTTTCTTTTTCATTTCCGGCCTATTCTTTTCCGCTTTGATTTCTTTCTTTCTTGCTTCAATAAAGTACTCATAAGACTCGTAATCGCCCGGATGCTCTTTCAGTTTTCCGTCTTCAATGTACCAGATTTTATTGGCAATGGCAGAGAAAAAATAACGATCGTGGGAAACAACCACCAGCGAGCCTTCATAACTTTTCAAGACCGAAGTAAGCACATTAACGGAACGCATGTCAAGATGATTGGTAGGTTCATCCAGCAACAGAAAATTAGCTTTACTGAGCATGGCCTTAGCCAGAGCCACTCTGGCTTTTTCACCGCCTGAAAGTACTTTTATCTTTTTAAAGACATCATCGCCTTCAAACAGAAAAGCACCAAGCAGGGCACGCAACTCACCATCCGATTTCAATGGGTCTGCATGTTGCAATTCTTCCAGCATGGTATTGTTCAGGTTAAGGCTTTCGAGCTGATGTTGTGCATAAAACGTTTTTACCACCTGATGGCCGTCTTTCAGGGTTCCTTCAAACGGCTCGGCACCGGCCATCATGCGCAGTAGTGTTGATTTTCCTTTTCCGTTTTTTCCGATTAAAGCAATCTTATCGCCACGCATCACCTTTGCTTCTGTATTCTCAAAAATTTTAAGCTCGCCATAGCTTTTTTCTTTGATGTCAAGATTCACCACTTCCCTGCCCGATGCCTGAGTAAACTCAAACCTGACTTTTATGGCTTTATTATTTTCATCCACCTCATCAATTTTTTCCAGTTTCTCAAGCATCTTAATCCTTGACTGTGCCATCTTTGCTTTGCTTGCCTTGGCGCGAAACCGGTTAATCAGTTTCTCTTGTTCCTTTATAAACTTTTGCTGGTTGTTGAACTGATTCTGCTGCAACTCCTGCCGCAATGCTTTTTCTTCGAGATAAAAAGAATAGTTTCCTGTGTATGGAATCAGTTTACCGTTATCAATTTCAATGATATGATCAACAATGCGGTCGAGAAAGAAACGGTCGTGCGAGACAAGAATCAAAGTTCCATCATATCCGGCAAGATATTCTTCAAGCCATTCAATCGAAGGAAGATCAAGGTGATTGGTAGGCTCATCGAGCATGAGCAACTGCGGTTTGCGCAATAAAATTTTTGCCAGCATGACGCGCATCCGCCATCCTCCCGAAAATTCTTTTAACGGACGATGCAGGTCAACCGTAGTGAATCCAAGTCCTTCGAGAATCTTCTCCGATTGATGCTGTATGTCATAGCCGCCAAGCGATTCGTATGAAGTCTGCAGGTCGCTGAGGCGGTAAATTAATTTCTCATCATGGTCGTGATGCAGTTTTTCAATGATGGATTCAATTTCATCATGTATCGCATTCACCTCTTCAAAAGCTTCCATAGCCACATGCAGAATGCTGTTATCGCTCAGATAAGAAAGCAAATCCTGATTGAGGAAACCGATAGTCATGTCATTGCTTCCGGTAATCGTTCCGCTCTGTGCTTTGTATTCTCCGTCAATAATGCGAAGAAGGGTTGACTTTCCTGTTCCGTTAGGACCAATCAAACCGTACTTGCAGCCGTCATGGAGATGCCAGGATGCAGCATCAAGCAGTTTACGTGAACCTATTTCGTAAGTGAGATTGTGAATGGCTAACATTGGGCAAAGGTAAGCGGATGGAATTTAGGCAAGGGAAGCTAAATTAAGGTCAAGGCACGTGTTATAAGTCAAGGCAAGCGTTATGAACGCGCGATAGTGAGAGGCAAGCATAACAAATGATTGTCATTAAATTTTGATGATGGGCGAGGACGCCCTATCATGGACAATTGAAGATGGGCGGGGACGCCCTGTCGTGGGCAGTGTACATGCACGCGTTATAAACGCACGCCAGTGAGTCAGGAATACAACTAAAATTATTTCTCCTGCTTTCTAAAATACTCCTCAGTAAGTAAGTCGGGACGGTTGAGGCATTTCCATGTCCACTCAAAACGCAGTTGTTGCTTTTCCGGTTCTGATAAATTCCAGTTTACATTACTGTTTCGGATTCTTCTGGTAAGGTCATACAAGATGATACCTGCAGCAACTGAAACATTGAAACTTTCTGTAAATCCTGCCATGGGAATTTTTACCAATTCATCGGCATGATCTTTCAGAATTTGTGAAATTCCGGTTTGCTCATGGCCAAAACAAACAGCGAGCGGTTTGCTTACCTCCAACATGCTTAACGGGGTGGCTTCGCCATGAGGAGAGGTAACTACAATACGGTAGCCTTTATTCTTCAAGTCATTCATGCATTGTTCTGCCGAAAGTCCGGCAGCTTCGTTGTAACGAATCAGCGTTGACCATTTGCCTGAGCCGCGCATCACCCCTTTTGCAGGTTTGAATCCTTTACCACCGCTGATGATATACACATCCTGCACACCGGTGCACTCGCAGGAGCGGATAACGGCATTGGTATTATGTTCATCAATTACATTTTCCATAACACAGGCAAGAAAACGGGTACGCAATGAAAGTGCCTTTTCAAAAAGTTCTTTCTTGTTGTCGGTTAAAAAGGTTTGAAGGTACTGAAGCAGCCCGCTGTTAGCAGCCAGCTCTGCAGACGTTATTGCCGTTCTGAAATGCTTGCGAGCTACCATGTACTACTTCTCTCCTCTTCGTTTCATGATATACACGCTCAAAAAATGCGCAATGATTACAAAGGCAATGGCAAAAACATAAGGGTATTTATCAATGATGTCATTCTTCACAACTTTATTGATAAGAATAAGCGCTCCCATCAGGATGAGCGTAATAACAATCATGTAAATGGTTTTCGGTTGCATGGAAATTATGATTTTTTGTTTTTGACTGATGATTTCTTTTTTACTGTTCTTGAAACAAGTTCATACGATTGGGCAAGATAATACTTCCATTCTTTTACAGACAATGCATTCTGATATTGCACCTGCACCCAGTGATAGCGGGCAAGGTAAGGAGCGGGGATGATATGATTCCTTTCGCAGAGTTTTTCCGCAACATCAGGCAATGCCTTGAATGAAAGTTTAAATGGAGGTTCAAGACAGGCTACACAAAACATTTTCCGTTGAATCATAAAACACAAATGATTTCCCCATTTTATCTCTTCCATTGCACCGTTGAAGGAAAGACATATATTTCTGACTGCTTCAAGGTTCATGGCTGCTGTCGGTAAATAAATTTTTGTGTTTCAAGGTTAAAATAATTCACCTCTTCGTCTTTGAATGCAGCCACTATCCGGTCGGCAACTAAAGACAGTTTATCATATTCAGGTTCAATCAGAATTTTACCATCCATACTAATCAATCCTCTGCCACCGTCAGAAGCTGTAACTTCAATACCAAAATTTCTCAATTCCGCCTTACGGTAATCCGGTGGTACACGGAAACTGCCTGATGAATCAATTACACCATAAAGTTTTTTTAACCGCACAACAGCCTGCCCGTTGTAAAAAGCACCGGCCGATTCAAATTTAAGCGGAATTCTGAGTTTTCCCGACCGGTCGGCATAACCCCAACGGTTTCCTTTCTTCACAGACAGTAATCCTTCCGAAAAAAAACCGGCATCTTCAAAGTTTGAAAAGACAAATGATTTGCCAGCGGTATCGGCCACCATTACTTTGCCCTGAAACATAAAAACCAGTAATCCTTCGTGAAACATGATTCTTGCCGATGACGATGATATATTGAACGGAGAGGATGCCAAACTTCCGTCAGCATTCACAAGAAATGCCTTATTGTTTTTTACGGCTACCATTTTCCCGTCATTATACCCGCTGATGTAATTAAACTCTATTGGAAGAATGATGGAGTTATCATAACTCAGCAGTCCCCATTTGTCATTCAACTGTACCCGCAGCAAACCTGCAGCCGAGAAGAAAAGATGATCATACAACAAAGGCACGGTAAGCCTTCCGGTTATGTTTATCAATCCTGCCTTTTCATCTTTGTGAACAATGGCATGGCCTGATTTGAAATCACCCGCAATGTCAAACTGAGGTGGCAAAAGCCATTTGCCTTCAATGGTCATGTATCCGCTCATTCCATCCTTAATCACCGTGCAGATTCCTTCAGAGGGAGTACTCAACTCATCAAATTCCAATGGAATAATCACCTTGCCGGTACGGTTTATCATTCCGTACTTTCCCTCAACAGCAACAACGGCCGTTCCCGCATTGAACGTTTCGGCATCATCATACTCAAATGGAATGATGGTTTTGCCTGCTTTACTGATATAGCCGTATTTCCCGTTTAGCGTAACGGCTGCCAGCCCTTCGCTGAATAACGAAGCATCACTGTATTGCGGACGAATCATTTCCTTTCCGGTTTCATCAATATAACCCCATTGATTATTTTTTTGAAAAGGCAGAAAAATCATGCGCTGCAACCGGTAATCTTCTTCCAGTTCGTTACGGAAAGGGTAATCAGGAAATTCACGTTTAAATTTTTCAAACAACTGCTCATCATAATCCTTCATGTAAAGATGGTACAGATTACGCCATGCTTCATCCGTAAAACTGTTGCCGGGATACTTCCGGATGAAGTCATGATAGGTTTTTACCGAAGGATGTATTGTTCTCAGTTTAAAAATCATCCGCTCTGCTTCTTTCCGGTAAGGGCTTGATGGGTAGTTAATAATAAATTGCTCGTAAGATGCAAGGGAATGAGATGCCGTAAACTCTTCAAATAAACGTTGCTCATAAAGCGACTTGGCCTCTTCCCTTTCCGATGCCTCCGGATAAACCTCCAGGAAAGACTGATAAGCCGCAGTAGTGTTTTCTTTTCTTGCCTGATCAAATGCAATTTTATTCCTCAGTGCCAAAGCCTGCTGATGCTCTTCGCAAAAATCGAATTGAGAAAGAAAGTGATTGAGGCTGTCAACCGATGCGCTGGTTTCGGCTTTTCGGAAAGCAAGGGAACAGATAAAACTTTTCAGGGAAGTGATGCTGTCGCTGTCTATCTTCCACTTCTGTAAACGGATTTTATGTTTTTCGGATAACTGAATAAAACTGCTGTCGGCCATCAGCAGGTACTTACGTGCCGAATCAATATGGAAAAACGGATTGTTGTTTCGTGAATATATAATACTCAGTCCGAAAGCGGCAGGAGTCGGATTTTTTTTCAACTCTTTTTCAAAATATCCTTTGGCGCGGAAATAATCATGAATCATTAAACGCTCAAAAGCTTTGTCAAGCCTTCCCGCATACGCAGGCAATGAAAACACCATTGCAAACAGCAGCAGAATGGATTTCAGACGTTTATTAAAAGGTTTTTTCATCAAAACGGATGCTGATTTCTTTTTTCAGCAGGTAATCCGTTACAAACTTAAAGCAAGCTTCGTTTTCGCCAACATACTCAGGCGGACATATTCCTTTCCGGTTAAATTTTTTTTCAATAAGCAATCGTGCAGCAGCGGTGCAGGTGTAGCCGGTAGTGCGCGCCATACTCATAGTGGCAGTTGGTTTGTGATAACGGTCGAACATGGTACAACTGAATTCCTTTTTTATTCCGTCCTGCTCTCCGCGTATCATCACCTGCATGATGGTAAAATCTTCTTCGCCCTCTTTGTATTTCCATTGGTCGAAAAGCAGTTTGGAAGTAACCCGGAGAGGAGCAACCTGCCCGTCAGAAGTCTGAATTTTTTCCTGAGAAAAAAATCCTGAATCCCTGAAAATTTTCATCAGGGCTGCATGGCCCGGATAGCGAAGCGTTTTTTCTTTCAGTGTTTTTACATCAGGCATGGTAACTAAAAGCGAACGCAGGCCATCGGTATTAAAAGCTTCCAATGTTCCGCATTCGGAAAAACCGAGCAGTTCAATTTCAGAGAGCGCATCTTTCACTATTATATTACCGTTCACTTTCATCCTTGCCGGCCGCACATATTCTTCAATAACATCAGCCGGTGAGAACGGAGCCTTATATTCAAAAGGAGGAATACGATTTACAGGTAAGCCGCCAACAAGGCAGGAATAAAAATCCATCCTCATGCGCGCGTAGTAATAACCGGCCATCATGTTGCAATAACCGGGAGCCACTCCGCAATCAACCATGGCGGTTACATTATTTTTTACCGCAAGTTCATTAAGCAGAAAGGCATCTTCAGGAAAAAAGGAAATGTCAACAATGTTTTTCCCTTCTTCAATCACGGTTTTAAGCATGTTGAATCCAAGCCTTCCGGGCACAGCGCCAATGACCAGATCAAAATCTTTCACTGCTTTTCTGATTTCATCGGCCTTGCTGAAATCGCATGCCAACGTTTTTAATCCGTAGCGGCTGTTTAACTGCTTTAAAACTTCAGTGCTGAAATCAGCGCAGGTAATATTAAAATCTGCGGAAAGGTCGTGCGCCATTACGCGGCCAACCATGCCGCCACCAAGGACAATGATTTTCATACGGAAAAAATTTACCAGCCTTTGGCTGTTTTCAGGTTTTGTATATGGGCTAAATGATGACGGCCATGCCAGGCATACATACCGATGATTTCTGCGATGGACTGATTGCGGCCATTAACAGGATGAAAGAAAGTTCTCTTATAATCATCCTTGCTCATTGCTCGGATGGCAAGGCCCCATCGCTTGTGAATGCCGGTAAGAATCTGCATGGAGAATTTAATGTCTGCTGTTTTTGCATCGCTTAATTCAGCCCACAGTTTTTCTTCGTAGGGCTTAACGGTGGGATTGTCTTCGGTCAAAGCCAGTTTAATACGGCAGTAGGCATTAATATGGCTGTCGGCCAGGTGATGAATGACCTGCCTTACAGTCCATCCGTCTTCGCGGTAAGGCGTATCCAATTGCTGGTCGTTTAATCGTCCCACAAGTTTCTTCAAATCACGGGGCAAGCGTTCAATTTCTTTACACCAGCGGCTGACTTCCGATTTAAGAATTTTATCTGGTTTTTCAAATTTGCCGACAGGGTATCGCACAGAGTCAATGTTTTCCATCTTATCAGGTTTTTTGATTTCGATTGGCCAAATTTCGGTTTTTATTTTTATACAAGGTTGACGACAACAGCAATATACTGAATCAATAACCGATAAATTGAAATGACATTATCATATTTCAGTAAACAGATATCAGACACTTTGAATAGAATCTTGTCGAATCTGTAATCCTAAAGGGGGCGGGCGCTCAGTTACCTTAATGGAAAAAGTGTGAGCGAGACTGCCTTCACAGAACTAACCATTAAAGCAAGAGGTCTGCCGTAAAAAAAACGGTTGATTGGAGAATATCCACCGGTTTAAAAATTGAAGAGGTGTATTACTTTACCTTCACCATCTTTCTGCTTTCCACAATTTTACCATCCACAACGAGGGTATAGGTATAAACACCCGAAGAAAGCTTTGAGCCGAATACCTGCAGTTCGCCATTGCCTTTTTCGGTAATACGGTATTGATTGATCTGCTGCCCGCGGTCATCATAGAAAAAGATAACGGCATTATTGAAATCATCAGCAATTGACCAGCGGATGATGGTTGATTCTGAAAACGGATTCGGGTCGGCAGTAAAGAGTTGAAGTGATTGAATGTTCTCGAGTTCAATAGAGCCGGTAACATCAGGATTGTTTGGGATGCGCAGGTTGCAGCAGTTACCGAGTACTGTTACAATGGAATCTATCTTTGAATCATGCTCTTGCAGTGCTTCAATCAGGTATGGCAGGATTGCTAAATAGTTGATAGATTTAAATGTTACACTGTTAAAAGTTACATTGCCTGAACTATCAATCTGCTCCGGTGAGGTAACTTCCCTTACTAATTCGGGAATAACACTTTCAACTTCATGAGCCATTAAGCCAACCTGATTTCCCGGTGGTAGTGATAATCCGTTGTATGTAATGGTATCATAATTATAACTTTTCACATCCAATTGATTAATCCATTGCATAGCCCCGGTAAAGGGCTGAACATTTTGTTTAAGCATCGTATCTGAAGGCAGATATTGTCCGGTAACAAATATATTTCCGTTGAAATAAGCCGCTCCATCGCTGGCCACAGCGTTTAATGAATTAACATAAAGCCTGTATCTGGTAAAAGAATTTTGTGGAATGGTTGCATATCCGATCAGATGCCTGTCATTAAAATCACCGGTTGAGATGCAATCATCGCAGTTAACTTTTGCGTTAAAGCCAACAGCTGTAGAACGATTACGTGTTGCCAAACCGGCAAGTGCTATCGGCCCTGCTTCCGTGCCTATGTATGTATTGTGCTGACCTGCGCCAAGTCCGATACCTGACCGATATCCTATTGCTGAATTAAAATTCCCTATAGTAGCGTTTTGCAATGATTCAAATCCCACAATGGTATTTCTTTCCCCGTCAGTGATGTTTAAAGCTGACCGGCTGCCAAGCACTGTGTTCTCTCTTCCGGTAACCATATTCCGGCCGGCAAAATATCCCGCAAACAGATTTTGTGTGTTAATTACAGAGGTATGATTAACAAAACTTTCTCCTGCCTGAGCACCAATAAATGTATTGTAATCAGAAGCGCAATTTCTTCCTGAAAGATTTCCTATGAATGTATTGTTTTCCACAGAGGTCATCAGTCCGTCAGGACCGGCCCAGCGACCAACGGTACGATTACTATAGCCGTTACCTCCCCCGGTTGCAGATAGTAATCTGTAATAGCCTCCTCCGGGTTCTCGTTGATAATAATGTCCTGTATCGCCTATGGCCACACTATGTTGAACTGTCAGTTTAAATGGAGGAGTTATTCCTGCTCCTATGCTAACATTCCAGGGAGTAGCATTCACTTCAAAAATCCCATTTGTCCGACAGATTTCACGATTAGTTCCGGCTGTGCTTGTCCATTTGGTGATAAAATTTTCATCTCCGAATGCAGTTACACTACAGGATGAAACACTTCCTCCACCTCCAACATCATCCGTCAGCACTACATGTCCGTTAGCATCAACAGTCAATACCTTGCCGTTGGGTGAAATATCATTAGGAGAAGTTGCAGTGAGATTTCTTAACCGTAACCCTGAAGGGCGAGGCGACAACGCTGTAGAGTTAATGTCAAACGTATTAAGCGGAGGAAAAGTAATTGAACAATTAATACCGACAAAATGAGGCTCAGGATTCTGTCCATTCATCCGTTGCGTATTGATTAGCAAATCTCCTTGATCAGTATTTCGAAAATCAGTCCATACACCATTGGCAACATTGATATTGTAAGTATGCGAAAGCCGCAACTGCGGATTATCTGCATCCTGTATATGCAGTTTATGATGCGGCCCGCCTGAAACATTTGACAGACCTATGCCTACATTTATCTGATTGTCGCCTAAAATCATTTTGTTATCATTAAGAACGGTGGCATTGGCGCCAATAGCTGCGGCATTTATTAAGCTTGTTGCTGCGCCCGATCCGCTTCCTGCCCCAACAAAGGTATTCAGCCTTCCATCAGTTATCATCATTCCTGATTGATAACCAAGAAATGTATTTCTTTCTCCACGTGTATTATTCAAGCCCGATTCGCTTCCTGAAAAAGCATTAAATGAACCTGTATTTATATTGAGACCTGAACGAGCTCCAAGAAAAGCATTGTCATGGCCTGTAAAATTATGTACCGATCCGATGCCTGATTGAAAACCAACAAAAGTGTTATTGTCTGTATCACTTTGTTCTCCTGCTCTCAGTCCTACAAATACATTATTATTTCCCTTTATATTGTCAAGACCTGCCGTGTGGCCAACAAACACATTGAAAAAACCGGTGGTGTTATTTCCGCCTGCCTGTGTCCCTGAAAATAGATTATAAAAACCGGTGGTGTTATTTACACCTGCTGAAGCACCTAAAAATACGTTATGACTTCCTGTGGTGTTACTTCTGCCGGCATCTGCACCTACAAATGTATTCTCAGTAGCATTGGTGTTTGAATATCCTGCCCGGTAACCTACAAATGTATGGTTGCCTGTTTCTTCATTGTTGTAACCGGCACGATAACCCATAAATGTATTTTGACCGCCAATCCGGTTATTGAAACCAGCATCTTTACCGAAAAAAGCATTTTCACTTCCCATTGCGGGGTCATTATTGAATCCCGCCCCAACACCCACAAAAATATTCTGAGTACCCCAGTTATGCAGCACGGTTTCATTGTTTATGCCAATGCCTGTATTCGGAAAGTTTACATCAGGTAAAATATCGAGTATGTCATTACCCGGCACGTGGTTCAGGCCTATGCCTACATGGCCCGGATTAGCATCAATGATCATGCGTTGGTTATTGAATGTGCTGTTTCCGGCATTGGTGTAGAAATGGATGGGCTGATTGAGTTCGTGTTTGATGTTCAAATCTGGCGAACCAGGTGTGATATCCCACCCGACATATTCGATTAAAAGATTAAATGTATTAGTAGGATTGCTAACTTGACAGATAGCAAATTGAGCGAAGCACATTATGCTTACACAAATAAAAATTGTTTGTTTTTTCATAATTTAATTATTTTATGGTAAGATGAATTATTTATAATTAATATGTATATTCCTTTCGACATGGATTCAAAATTTAAATAAATGGCAGATTCACTGATGATATCGGTAATAATCTTGATTGTTTGTCCACTCATATCAATCACATGGAATGTTTCAATCTTATTATCCCTTGAGTGTAGCCTTATACTTTCGCTAAACGGATTAGGATAAATTATAAAATCATGATTTTGTGCTCCGAAAATTGATAACGTTGGGTCTTCAACGACCGATATTGAGTCAATAAAATAATATGAATAGGTGGAGGGAGAGGGGATAATATTGATTGTATCGGTCAACATATCATCATAAAAATTACCCACTGACAAATAAGTATAATTGGAATCAGCAATAAAACTACCATCAACTAGAACCCAATTTAATGTGTCAGCAATTATGCTGTCCGTTTTGAATTGAGAATGATTCCCAACAAATGCGGGGTTGCTCAAATTATAGTTAACCGTACTAAATAGTAATCCAATATTATTACAAGCTATTTTTTTTGACCCTCCACCAGAAAGGTTTAAATAATATCTTACAAAATACTTCTTACCTGTTGTAAGAGGATTTATTAACTGACATGTAAAATACTCTCGCGCATTTGGGAAGTTCCTAGCAAAAGCTACAAACCCTGCATAAGCGCTTCCATGAAATGCATATTGATATCCACAAAAATTTTGTGGAACAGATGTATTTCCTGTAAGCCAATCACATTCATTAAAATAGTCGGGGCTTTCTCTGCTTGCCCACCATCCTGCTGCTTTATCAATCTGGTTTGCAAAGTGAGGACAACTCACCGTATCCTCAAAACTTGGATTAGGCACAAGGTTAATTTGCGCCTGCACTTTTAAAGATAACATCAATAAACAAAAGCTGAGGAGGTATTTCATTGTTTAACAATTTTAATTTTTTGTGGTAGCTATCATTTGTTGTTTCAGTGCTTCAAATTCATAAAAATAAATTTTGCTTTAAAATACACCAAAAAAAGAAGTGAGATGATGTATGGCTTTTCGGATTTCCATTGAGAGAAAAAAGAAAGGCGGGCGGAGGGCGGCTGCGGATTAGGAAAAGCGCAACCCGGCCTGGCAGCAGGGAAGGATGTTTGAGGAGGTTTTATCTTCATGGACTTTGCTTTCAAAAGTAAGGTTTTCCGGATTATCAACATGATGCTTTGGCTAAGAAAATTTCCAGTTAATAACGAATAAAACTGAAGATCTCTGCAAACAACTTCAGATGCTAAACTGCTATTTTCTATTGAATAGTTACAAAACCTGTTTTGAAGTCATTATCCGGATGCTAATCACACACCAGGCAGAACCTTTTCCTAACTATAGATGAGATTTTTAATTTTTGCACCTATGAAACTTTCAGTTTATTATTCAGGAATACTTTTCATCAGCCTGCTGCTTGTAATTTCATCGTGCAGCCACACTTCTAATCTTACCTCAGAACAATTAGAAAAACTGAAATCAACCACTGCGGGCAACTGGATAAGTTCCCAATGGCTTGATGCCGTACACGATGCCGGAAGCCCGGCCAGGGTGCGCGGTATTTCCTGTATGGAAATTATTGTAAGCGCAAAACTTGATTCGCTGGCATGGATTGAACCCGGTAAGGAGTTATTGGTTTACCCGATTGCATTGCTCAATGACACTTCCTTCTCGGTAAAATCAGCGGATAAGCGCTACACCTTTTATTATGCTGCCGATTTGAAAACGATGTTTCTTAATGACGGAAAACAAAACACCCGTTTGAAAAAATTACCATCTCGTTATGCCGTGCTTTCGTTAAGAGGATGGATGTCGGGTTTAACATTATTCCTTAACGAAGACCAGATAGCCGGTGAATATAAACTAATTGATGAAACAGGCGATGAACCTTCTCTCTGTGCACTCACTGCTTATGGCGAAGTGCACGGACTGGCCGGATATAAAAAGTACCGGTTATGTTATGGCGGAAGCTGCCTTGAACAATCGGAAAAGGATGTGATCACTCTATCCGATGAAAAATCAGCCGACCGTTACATCTGGAAATGGGAAAGCGATACTTTAAAATTTTACAGTGTTCGAAATACAGGAACCTTAGAACAACCTGCTCTTGAACCGCATGAAGTGATGTTTAAGCTCGTTAAGAAATAACCGGATAAGGCGAAACGAAGAGGCTTTTACAGTCAAAACTGAGTTTAGACCAGTTTTTAGTATTGAAATTTAAAACGATGGCTTCAGCCGGTCTGAACGCTTCACTGAGAATTGAAAAAGCAGCCGCTAATTCCGACACTGGCGGGTTATGTCCTGTAAGGATAATGGTATCAAACTCATCAGGCATAGACGAGAGATGCCTGAAAAGCTCATCAGAACATGTCTGATAAATAAAATGTTCCGGAAAAATCAATTCATTAGGAATGCAGGCAGCTTCGGCAAGTATGCTTGCTGTATGAAAAGCTCTTACCGCATCGCTAGTAATTACACATGCCTTGCCTTGAATATGAGGCAGAATAAGCACTGCTGTTTTAGCAGCCAGCTTTTCACCATGTGAAGTAAGTTTACGGTTAAAGTCTTTGTCAACCGATGATGCATCAGCCAGGCTGTGCCGAACAAGAATCAGCGTTTTCGTCATGCCTGAAAACTCAGGGCTATATCTTTCAGTTTTGAAATGGTAGCCGTTGGATCTGCCGATGAAAAAACAGTATTTCCTGCAACAAGCACATCAGCGCCTGAGTGAGTAATCCTGGCTGCATTATCAAGCGTTACACCACCGTCAATTTCAATCAAGGCAGAAGATTGTTTTTCTTCAATCATTTTGCGCAGTGCTACAATTTTGTGATACGTGTTCTCAATAAAGGATTGTCCGCCAAAACCGGGATTAACGCTCATCACACACACCAAATCAATCTCACCTATGATTTCAGAAAGCGATTCAGCCGGTGTATGCGGGTTGATGGCTACTCCTGCTTTCATACCTGCATGTTTAATTTCCTGAATAGTCCGGTGAAGATGAGTGCTGGCTTCCAGATGAACGGTAAGCACATCAGTGCCTGCTTTTTTAAAGTCGCTGATATAGCGTTCGGGATGTACAATCATCAGATGCACATCTAATGGTTTGGCAGCATGTTTTTTAATGGCAGAAATAACCGGCATTCCGAAAGTGATGTTAGGCACGAATACGCCATCCATCACATCAAGATGAAACCAGTCGGCTTTGCTTTGATTCACCATTTTGATGTCGGCCACCAGATTGGCAAAATCAGCAGAGAGAACAGAAGGAGCGATTAAAGGCATGGTAGTAATTGAGAGTTCAAAGTTAAGGGAAGACGGGAATTAGTATGATTCCAGGTGAAAATCAACTTTCATAAACAAAATGCGCTTGCTTTGTTGCTTTCACTTAAATAGATTTAAGTTAGATCCTGAAAAACCGAGTGTTAAAAATAAAAAAGCCGCTATTGTAAAAATTTTAAAAGTAAGCTCTTCAATATGCAATGAGGATATTATTTGTTTTCTCAACCTCCCTGAATATCTTCCAGACAAGTCCATGTTTTCTCAGTACGTTCTCCACAATTTGAATACTGAAATGCTGACTGTTTAACATGTTAAAGATAATTGTTCCTTTATTCTTTAACCTATTGATTACCTCACACCAGAACGTTTCTGTTAAGAACCTGGCAGGTATTCTGTTATCAATAAACAAGTCAATGATGAGAATGTCAAACTTTTCTAGAGTACCGGTCAGGTAATCCAGCGCATCGGCACAAACAACCGAGGTATTCTCATTATTAGAAATTCCAAACTCATTCTTTGAAATTTCAATGATAACTGGATCAATATCTACGGCCGTAATTCGTCCGGCAAATTTAAAATCAGTTCTTAAGGTTTTCAGGACAGAGCCACCGCCCAGCCCTAGAACTAAAATATGTTCAGCCTTGGTTACATCAATCTGCTTTAAAGAAAACTTCAAAACTTTCTGCAGCGAACCATAGGAATAATTGGTATTGGCTGTATTCAGATAAGTCTTTCCGAAAATGGTAGTAAGCTCAAGGTTACCATTGTATTCCGATTTGACTATACGCGTAAATGGGAAAGCGAAACTTATTAATTTTCTGATCATTCAGTCTGTTGGAAAATACAGTCAGCAGAACTTCTACGCTGTTTTTCAGTCATCTTGTCGCTGTTGATTTGCATGAGCGAAGTTAGAATCATTTAATGAAATGCGCATCAACAATAGACTCCGTAATAGTAAAAAACTGACGCAAACCTATATAAAACCTTATTGTTTAAAGTTCTTTAACAAAACAGAAAAGAGCCATTGCAATCATGAAAGGATAAAAAAACCAAGCATGAACCTGAAAAGAACATCAGCAGTTTCTTGCCACTCGCGAATATTTTTATTTTTGCCATTCACCCGTTTTAATTCATGAAGACAATAATTTGCTGCCTTTTGCTAACCGTAACTACATCGTTTGCCGGAGCCACCATCAGAAATGTACCTGCCGCTTATATCACCATTCAAAGTGCATTGAATGCCTGCGCTGCGGGAGATACCGTGCTTGTACAGCCGGGAACCTATGCAGAAAACCTGGTATGGCCTGTTACGGCTGCTATCAAACTTATAAGTGCCGGTGATACTACCAATACCTTCATTGACGGCAATGCTAACGGTACGGTTATAACCATTACAACCTCCATGGTTGATACCAATACCGTTATTACAGGGTTTACCATTACCAACGGATATAAAACCGGATCCATGACCAACGGGGGAGGTATTTACCTGAATAATGCCAGCCCGAAGTTTGAGCAGGTAGCCGTAAGTGATAACCGCATCAATGCCGCCAACTGGGGATACGGTGCCGGTGTGCATGCCAATAATTCAAGCGTCATTTTCAGTCATTCATCCATCAGCCGCAACCGCACCGACTTCGCCACCTGGGGATATGGCGGTGGTGTTTACCTCTCCGGCAGCGGCAATCCGAAGTTCCGTAATGTGAGAATTGAAAATAACTATGTTATTGCCGACATCTGGAATTACGGAACCGGCATCTATGCTGAAGATGTAACCCTCAGCCTGACAGACTGCCTCATCAGGGGAAATACTACAGGCGACAGCGCTTCGTATTCTTATGGCACCGGCCTGTTTGTACAGGATGGCCAGGCTGATCTGGTCAATGTGGCTGTGTTGAATAATATGTCAAGCAAATTCAGCAGCTATCATTACGGCATCGGCATTCACATACGGAGCTGCACAGCCAACCTTACCAATGTACTGGTAGCAGGCAACATGGTTGCCGAAGGAGGTAACTTTTATAACGGTGCGGGTATATACCTCACCAATTCAAGCGGCAGTTACAACCGGGTAAACATGATGAATGTAACCGTAACGGATAATAAGCGGACGAATGGCGGAGCCGTTAACGGTTCAGGCCTGTATGCAGGATCAGGCGATACTGTAAGCATAACCAATTCCATATTCTGGAATCCCAATTCCGGTGCCGAAATTTTTATATCGTCAAGCGGCACAACAGTATTAACCGCCAGCTACAGCAACATCCGCAACGGATTTGCCGGCACCGGTAATATTAATATGCTGCCCGGTTTTGTTTCCGCTACCGATTTTCATCTTACCCCCTCTTCGCCCTGCGTAAATACGGGTACTCTGAGCGGTGCTCCTGCTTTCGATCTTGATAACATGCCGCGCCCCTCGCCCGCAGGCACCAACCCTGATATGGGATGTTATGAACTCAACCAGCCGTTGAATGTCAATGAGCACACCGCAGGAATTTTTTCTGTGAATGTTTATCCCAATCCTGCTGCAGGATTGGTAACCGTTGCCATAAATGAAAATAAAACAGATAATGATTTTACTGCAGGTTACCGCTATGCAGAAATTACCATCAGCGACCTTAGCGGAAAAAAAATATATCAGCAGATAAAGGGTCTGATGCAGAACGGTTCTTCAGAAACCGGAATCAATATCAGTCATTTAGCAAATGGAGTTTATTTAATGATTGTTAAAACTGACAACTTCACCAGCGTTAAAAAACTGGCGGTTAACAATCAGTAACTGCTGCACCGCAATAAAAACCTGCTTCAGGGCAAAAAGGAGTTAATTGTATTTTTTAAAGATTATTTATGAAACGGGATAACCGAATAGTAATTCCCATTCATTTGCTTTTTAAACAAACTAAACAACATTATGAACACAAAACAAATCTCTCTGACCGCTACGGCTGTTGCCTTATGCGGAATTATTCTTTACCAGACCGGATGCGCTCCCGCTCAAAAGGAAGAAGCACCGGCACCGGCCATGACCAGTGTTGAACGGGGCAAATACCTCGTAAGCATTGGCGGTTGTAACGATTGCCATACCCCTAAAATTATGACCGACAAAGGGCCTGTATTTGATGAGTCGCTCACACTTAGCGGCCACAGACAAGGAACTGTACTGCCTGAGATTGACTGGAACAATGTGGCTCCCGGCAAATTTTTCATGATGGGTCAGGACCTTGGTTATTTTATTGGTCCCTGGGGAGTTTCCTTTCCTTACAACCTTACTCCCGATACCGCAACAGGTACCGGAGCATGGACATTCGAGTTATTTCAAAAAATCGTAAAAACAGGTAAGCACATGGGTATGGAAAACGGAAGGCCAATTCTTCCTCCTATGTTTGTAGAAGTCCTGCAAGGATTGACGGATGAAGACCTCCATGCTATTTTCGATTATCTTAAATCGCTGCCGCCAATCAATAACAAGATTCCTGATCCGATTCCGCCACCGGCTCCGGCACAATCTTAGTTTGTAACTACATAAATAAAAAAACCCCGCATGAACAGCGGGGTTTTTAATTTATACTACCCTTTTCCGCTTTCTGAATTCGCTGTAATTACCGCTTTCAATTAATTCTTTGTTTGACACTTCTCTGTTATAAACATAAATCCATGCGCGATGGTTCTTACCATCTTCACCGGTTACTGTTACTGCTTTACGGATAAACAAAGAATGTTCAGGTTGCAACGGGTTGTATTCTTCGTACTTATCTAATTCTTCAAGCAAATTTATGTCTTCAAGCAGAAAGATAGTACCATAAATCTTTTTGCCGTCTTTACTCATTACAGCTCCCGGATACCTGCCGATAAAATAAAGGCTGCCTGCTGCAGTTCCTTCGCCAATCTTTTTTGCCTTTTGTTTCAACAGCCGGTGAAAAGGATTGGAGGCAGTATGCAGCGAGCCATAAACGAATAACTTACGAATCATTTTCTTTTAAACATCTGAGGTGTTCGAGTAATAAACTGTATTTATATTCTTTAAGATAATCCATTATAAATTCCGATTCTTTTAACTTGTACAGATAATACCTGAACATCATATTTATCTCACCGTCATCCAACTGACTTAATTTCTTCAATGAAATGATGAATTGGAAGAAGTTAAGGTAATCGGAGAATTTCTGTTCGAAGTCTTTATCTGCTCTCATATCAGAATCAAAATCTTCATTAGTAAATGGATTATCTTTTGGTTTATCCGTTTTTTTCCTTACCGATTTGAAATTATCATTCAAATAAAAGCGTTCATATAAATCTGTTAAAAATTCAGCATGTTTTGTTTTACGGTTTTTAGATAATTCAATCCATGCAACTATTGCTATGGTAATTGTAGCAATAGCTGTTATCCATTCAGGATTCATTAAACACTGTTCAAAACACATCAGCACTTAATTCCTTAATACCCCACCACCTTCACCATATTAGATACATCACCACCTGAAACTAACCGAGCTGAATAAACACCACTGCCAAGTTGTTGGTGTTTTATCTTAACAGTAGTAGCCTGAGGGTTTATTTTTACATGATACACTTTCCTTCCGGCAGCATCATAAATTTCCAGATTCATATTTTCATTTCTGTTCAGGGAATTGATGCCGAAAGTTACTTCCTCATGAAAAGGATTGGGATAAACGGCAAGCAGCAAATTGGGTGAAGAAGTATTTTCTGCAATACCAAGCGGAGGACAATTGACAAGGGCATTGAACCCATCCAGCTTGCCATAACCCCATGTGTTGTTCGGTATTCCTGTAAAGCCGGTAAAATTGTCAAGCCGCGCGCAGTTGATGATGGCATTTTTAACATCCTGCCAGGTAGCATTAGGATACCGTTGAAAATAAAGAGCAGCCACACCGGCCACGGCAGGCGATGAAGTGGAGGTGCCTCCATCGCGCATGTGCATGCAACCCTGAGCAATTTTTTCGGGAGGAATGGTTCCTATCTGATAAGTAACCAGCGGAGCCATAGTTATGCCGCCCGGTGCGCTGATGTCGGGTTTAATCAATCCGTTTCGAGTTGGGCCTTTGCTCGAAGCAGCGGCCAATGAATCGGGAGTAATGACGGAAAGTGTAACAGGGTTGCTGCCACAATCGAGATAAGATTGTTTGTTGCCAAACTCAGCAACGGTTAATACTTTATCGCTGCATGAAAAACTGCTTACGATGTTCTGCGTAAAGTCGGGCATGTTGTAAAAAGCAGCAGGAGGATAAACCGTTGGCGAAGGCACATTAGCGCTTTCCATCTGAAAACTCCACAGGTCAAACTTGCCTGCACCGGTAAAGCTGAGACGGAATTTGTAAGTGTTACTGTCAGGAATCACATTAAAAATCATGGAATAACGTCCGGCACTCAGTGTAGCCTGACTTTGAACCCGGGCAAGGCGGTTGCCATCCCAACTCCACAATGTATCGGTTTTAAAAACTCCGATATGATTGGCCACATTGGTAAATGGTCTTTGGCCGCGGTGTTCATAGTAACCATTGGTAACATCAGCCCCAACCGAAAATTTTACATTCTGAAAATCGGTTTGATTGCTCCACATTTCCATATAGATGGCTGTTCCATAAGCGGGGTTGTAATTAAACCAGGTGAACGAAGTATCAGTTCCCGATGTTGAATTGTATTGCATGTGCAGGCGAATGTTGCCGGCATTACCGGCAGCGCAAACCACGGCACGTCCGGGCTGCGAAACAATAAGGTTATTAATTAGCTGCGCCTGCAGATCAAGGGCATCGTGCGAACCGTAATATGTTCCTGCACTAATGTTGATGACACAAGGTTTGCTTACAGCATCGGCTTTTTGAAACACATAATTCACGGCATCGGCAATCGTGGTAAGCCAGTTATTGGTGGGCAGATTCCAGTTTAGGCAAACGGAAACAATATCCGCTGCCGGAGCCACTCCTTTAAAATTATTTATAGCAAGTCCGTTGCCGGCAGCCACACCGGTAACATGTGTACCATGGCCGTAATAATTATCCACATGAGCATTAGCCTGTCCGTTATTGATTTGAAAAGAACTGAATTCGCGCCCGTAAGTAAACCCTGCCGGTGGAGCACCCGTGAGGTTATGATCCCAGATGGAAATAATTCTTGTATTGCTCCCGGCATCTTTGTAATCAGGATGATTGAAATCAATACCTGAATCAAGTACGCCAACAACAACCCCTTGTCCGTCATAAGCCTGAGGCAATGGCGGAAGGCCAAGGTGAATGGGAGTTACATTCGCTTTTGAAACCAATGAATCGTTCATGGGCTGAATGATGAGATGATTGTCTTCCATCACCAGCACATCAGGTGAAGCGGCTAAAGTCATGGCTTTGCCGATGGGCAGTTCGATGGAGGCAATATCACCGGCTGAGAATTTAAATGTACCGTTAAGGAGTTCAGTCAGTCGTTTTATTTCCTGAATATTGCCCTGAACAAAAAGGGCAGCCCGCCTTGTTTGGTCAGGCTCTTCTATAATTTTTTTGACTAAAGAAA
Organism: uncultured Bacteroidota bacterium; assembly: GCA_900696575.1. GTDB lineage: Bacteria > Bacteroidota > Bacteroidia > AKYH767-A > OLB10 > CAADHD01. Next base: position 26,737 of record CAADHD010000032.1, on the reverse strand, counting down.
AGTTCATTTTGTGGTATTCCTGTGCCTGCAGAGTAAAGGAATAGAGCAACAGGAAAACTGTAAGAAGTTTGAAATTCATAAAACGTGTTTTGAAATTTTGCATGGAGTGTAAATGTAGATAAAACAACAATGGAAACTTTTCAGCAAATGGAATTTTACTAAAAGATTAAACAGGGTTTTGAACAGAAAGTTTATGGCTACGTTTCTGATAACTTGTCCTGTAAATAAATTCTTTTTGCTTTGCAGTAATGAATAAACCGGCTGCCCGTTAATGCTCTTCAATTCCATTGACTTTGCTGTTTTTCTTCCAGTAGTTTTTCTGCTTTACTGGTTTGCTACAGGCCATAACCTTAAAGTTCAAAATGCGCTTATAGTTGTTGCCAGTTATTTTTTCTACGGCTGGTGGGACTGGCGGTTTCTCTCCCTGATTCTTTTCAGTACGGTAGTAGATTACACTGCCGCACTTATTATTCATAAAGAAAATAATCCCTTAAAGCGGAAATTGTTATTGTTTATCAGCCTAGCCGTGAATCTCGGATTTCTTGGCTTTTTTAAATACTACCAGTTTTTCATTGATAATTTCATTGCTGTTTTCAAAATGTTCGGCCACCGGTTTGAAGCAGGCAGTCTTTCCATCATCCTGCCGGTAGGTATCAGCTTTTACACCTTTCAGACACTCAGTTATACCATTGATGTTTACCGAAGAAAGTTAGAGCCTACTCGTGATTTCATTTCGTTCTCGGCATTTGTAAGTTTCTTTCCTCAGTTGGTTGCCGGTCCTATTGAACGCGCCACTAACCTGCTGCCTCAGTTTTATAGTAAGCGCAGTTTCGATTTTACAAAAGCTGTTGACGGTATGAGGCAAATACTGTGGGGCTTATTTAAAAAGATGGTAATAGCCGATAACTGTGCCGGCTTTGCCAGTGATATTTTCAACAACTCGTACGATGCAAACGGCAGCACGCTTCTTTTTGGCGCTGTATTTTTTGCTTTCCAGATTTACGGTGATTTCTCCGGTTACTCTGACATTGCTATTGGCACATCCAGGTTATTCGGTTTTGAACTGATGCGTAATTTCAACTTTCCTTATTTCTCAAGAGATATTGCCGAGTTCTGGAGAAGATGGCATATTTCACTTTCCACCTGGTTCAGAGATTACCTGTACATACCGCTTGGCGGAAGCCGCGGAAATAAGTTCAGTCAAATAAGAAATACGATGATCATTTTTATAGTCAGTGGTTTTTGGCATGGTGCAAACTGGACATTCATTGCATGGGGAGCATTAAATGCACTTTATTTTCTTCCATCCCTCCTGTCAGGTAAAAACAGATCGAATTTAGACACGGTTGCAAGCGGCAGAACATTACCCAATCTGAAAGAGTTGTTGGCTATGCTATCCACTTTTGCACTTACTGTACTTGCATGGATATTCTTCAGGGCTTCTGATCTTACCCATGCATTCGATTACCTGTCAGGAATTTTTTCTTCTACTCTTTTTTCTTCTCCCGATATCACTGAGAAAACCCAGGCCATAGCCACAGCAGTGTTTATTTTATTTCTGATCATCATGGAATGGCGTGGCCGTGAAACTCAATATGCATTGGCAAATTTTCAATCAACCCATAGCCGATGGCAGCGTCATGTTTTTTATTATGTAATCATCCTGCTCATATTCTGGTATGGAGGCAAGGAGCAGGAATTCATTTACTTTCAATTTTAAAAGATGAAACCATTTCTGCGTAAAATCATCCTCTTTACTCTGCCCTTTGTGGTACTTGCCTGGCCGGTGGATATTCTGCTTTCTAATATCCTCAGAAAGTCAAATGCCTATCCCGGTGAGCTGGAAGTAATGAATGCCATTTACGAAAAGAAGGCTGCCTGTCAATTGGCTGTTTATGGTTCATCAAGAGCCTGGGTTCAGATTGACCCGGACATTCTTGAAGACAGTTTACAACTAACTGCTTACAACTTTGGAATGGATGGCCATAATTTCTGGCTGCAATACTTCCGGCATTCTGAACTGGTAAAATACAATGGCAGGCCTGAAGTAATTGTTCTTTCTGTTGATGTATTTAGTCTTGAAAAAAGAAAAGACCTTTATAAGCCGGAGCAATTTCTTCCCTGGATGCTTTGGAACGATGACATAAGAAAATTCACGTGCAGTTATAAAGGATTCAATACGGCCGATTATTATATACCATTGATTCGTTATGCCGGAAGAACGGGAGCATTGAACGATTGCATAAAAACCGTCTTCAAGGGTAATTCAAAAACTCCCTACCGGCATAATGGTTTTGCTGCTTTTGACCGCGAATGGAATGATGACCTGGCTAAAGCCATGAAATCAGCATCACATTATACAGTTCGGTTGGATAGTTCAAGCATAGCACTGATGAAACGATTTATTCTTGAATGCAGCCAAAACAAAACGGAATTGATTTTCATTTGTACTCCTCAATATGCTGCCGGCCAGGAATATATCAGTAACCGAACTGAGGTGATGAATCTTTTCCGCGATATGGCTTTAGAAAACAATATTCCCTTTCTTGATTATTCGGCTGATGAACTCTGCAACCATCAGGAATTGTTTTACAACTCCAATCACCTGAACAGGAAAGGTTCTGCCATTTTCAGCAGTAAGCTGGCGCATGATCTTAAAGCAGTTCTGGCAGAATAGAAGCTTTTCAAGAAGCAGCTGCTGAATGATTGTGCAGGAAAATTCTTCTCATCTCATAATTGCATAATAATTACCTGCCTTATTGTTACTTCATTTCCCGCCACTGAATTACATTCGCCCCCAGTTCTGACGGATTAAACCTGACATGACCCTTACGGTGTTTTATCTCCTTTCTGCGTTGTCGGTTTTCAGCGGCCTTATGGTTGTGCTTAGCAGGAAAGCTGTTCACTCAGTCCTTTACTTAGTTTTTTGTTTTTTTACCATAGCCGGCCATTATCTGATGTTGAATGCTCAGTTCCTCGCAGCGGTGCATGTAATTGTATATGCCGGAGCTATAATGGTGCTGTTTCTGTTTGTCATCATGATGCTGAACCTGAATCTGGCAGCCGAAGCGCAGAAAACACCCTGGATAAAAATCAGTGCTGTTATTCTTTCGGGCCTGATGCTGCTGGTACTGGTAGCATCGGTTAAAGGCGCAGAAGAATTATCAGCCGCACAACCGCAAAACGATATCGGATTGGTAAAAAACATTGGAAACATTCTCTTCGATAAATACCTGCTGCCCTTCGAATTGATTTCACTCCTTTTGTTATCAGCCATGGTTGGAGCAGTGCTGATGGGAAGAAAAGAACCGCAACCGCAAAACGAATGAATATCCTTCAAACCATACCCCTGAATCATTACATCATGCTTTCGGCTTTGCTGTTCAGCATTGGTGCTATGGGAGTATTGCTGAGGAGGAACGCCATTATTCTTTTAATGTGCGTTGAGTTGATGCTTAATGCCGTCAATTTATTGTTTGCTGCTTTCTCTGTTCATCATGCCGATGGTGGCGGGCAGGTAATGGTCATCTTTATCATGACCGTTGCCGCTGCCGAAGTGGCTGTTGGATTAGCCATCATAGTAATGATGTTCCGCAAAGCAGGAACTACGGATATCAATTTGTTTGATACACTTAAATGGTAAAGCGAATTTGAAAATGAGGCCATTGGAAAAACCGGGAAAGATTAGCAGCATTACTTCGATGTTTCTAACCGTTCAACCTTCTGCATTCTGCATTCTTCTTCCTGCTTTTAATATTCCTGTTACTCAACCCTCACTTCTAACCTTATGATTTTACTCCTCATCCCCCTTTTTCCTCTTTTCGGCTTTCTGATAAACGGATGGCTGAATAAGAGTATGCCTAAAGGCTTAGTGGGTTGGGTAGCCTCATTAAGTGTACTGGCCTCGTTTGGTATTTCGGTTTATCTGTTTATTCAATTGCTGAGCGGAGCAAATGAGTTTCAGTTTACGGTTTTCGATTGGATGGCAGCCGGAAGTTTTCAGGTTGATTTTGGTTTTATGGTTGACAGGCTTACGGCCATCATGCTTTTAGTGGTAACCGGTGTTGGTTTTCTTATTCATGTTTACAGTATTGGTTATATGAACGATGATGAGGACTATCCGCGCTTTATGGCGTACATGAATCTGTTTGTGTTTTTCATGCTGCTGCTCGTGCTGGGCGATAATTTCATTATGATGTTTGCCGGATGGGAAGGTGTGGGATTATGTTCATACCTGCTCATTGGTTTCTGGTTTAAGAATGATAATTACAACGAAGCAGCCAACAAAGCGTTTATCATGAACCGCATTGGCGACCTTGGTTTCCTGCTCGGTCTGTTTCTGATTTATCAGACTTTCGGTTCTTTCAATTTTAAGGAAGTAATGGGCATGGCTTCGACCTATCCTCGTTATGACAGTACCATTACTGCAATTACGCTTCTGCTGTTTGTCGGAGCTATGGGCAAGAGCGCACAGATTCCTTTATATACATGGCTTCCTGATGCCATGGCCGGACCAACTCCTGTCTCTGCATTGATTCATGCGGCAACGATGGTAACTGCCGGTGTGTATATGGTTGTGAGAAGCAATGTACTATACGCGCTTGCTCCATTCAGCAGTGAGTTTGTAGCCGTTATCGGATTAGCCACTGCATTATTTGCCGCCACTATCGGCTTAAAACAAAATGACATTAAAAAAGTGCTGGCCTACTCTACCGTTTCGCAATTAGGCTATATGTTCGTAGCTGCGGGAGTTGGCGCTTACAGCACTGCCATCTTCCATCTGGTTACGCATGCCTTTTTTAAAGCATTGTTGTTCCTCTGTTCAGGTAGTGTAATTCATGCAATGTATGGCGAGCAGGATATTCGTAATATGGGGGGGCTGAAGAAATACTTGCCTATTACTCATCTCACTTTCTTAATCGGCACCTTGGCTATTTCAGGTGTTCCGGTGTTTGCAGGTTTCTTTTCGAAGGATGAAATTCTGGCCATGACTTACTCTCATTCGTTTCTGATGTTTACCCTGCTGGCTTTTGGATCGGTAATTACAGCCGTGTATATGTTCCGTTTATACTGGTTAACATTTTATGGTGAATTCCGCGGTACAAAACATCAGTTGGAACATTTGCATGAGTCACCCAAGGTGATGACTGTTCCATTGATGGTATTGGCTGTTCTTTCTGCGGTTGGCGGTTTTATCGGTTTACCTGAAATTTTTCATGCCCCTCATTTCCTGTATAATTTTCTGGAACCGGTTGCGGCTGGCGCAGGTCATCATGTTTCCCACACTTTTGAATATGTACTCATCTTTACAAGCATCGTTGTTCTTGCCATCATCATCTATTCAACCAGAAATTATTATGTAGTAAAAGGTACACTTCCCGAAAGCGATGCAGAAGAGAAAGGCATAGCACGCATTCTTTCCAGAAAGTATTTTGTGGATGAGTTGTATGCCATGCTGTTCAGAAAACCGCTTGATGTTATTTCAGGACTGGGGTACCGGTTTGTTGAACTGGGAATTATTACAAAAACAGTTGACGGCATTCAGGAAGGAATAAATACGGCTGCTAATGGTCTGCGCTATCTGCAAACAGGCCGTGCCGGCTCTTACCTTTTTATTATGGTTATCGGTTTTCTTGCTTTAATGATTTATGCCATTATTCTATAATCCATGAATACAGCCTTACTCATCCTCCTGATTTTACAACTGCTTTCGGCAGGAGTAGTAAAGCTTTCCGGAAACGGAAAAGCATGGACAGTGGCTTTCATCTCATCTCTTCTTTCGCTTGCGATTACAGTCATAATGCTCATCCGCCTTCCGCTCGACAATGCCTTTCATTACACTACTTCCTTTGAATGGGTGAAATCGCTGGGTATTACTTTCAGCACAGGTATTGACGGCTTGGGAGGATTGATGCTGTTGCTGACCAACGGACTTATTCCTTTAATACTGCTTTCGGCATGTAACCGCGAAACTGAAAAAGCCTCTTCTTATTTCTCACTCATCATCCTCATGCAGTTTGCGCTAAACGGAGTATTTACAGCCCGTGACGGATTTGTTTTTTATGTTTTCTGGGAACTGGCGCTCATTCCCATCTGGCTTATCTGCTGGATGTGGGGCGATAAAAACAGCACACGCATAACGCTTCGTTTTTTCATTTATACCTTAACGGGAAGTTTATTCATGCTGGCTGCAATTATTTATATGGGCATTCAAAGCAATGATTACAGTTTCAGCCTTGATGCTTTTTATAAACTGAAATTATCAGATAGTCAGCAGGCATTTGTTTTCTTCTGCATGATGGCTGCCTTTGCCATTAAAATTCCGGTGTTTCCTTTTCATAGCTGGCAGCCCGATACCTATACCGATTCGCCAACGCAGGGAACCATGCTGCTCAGCGGTATCATGCTCAAGATGGGATTGTATGGAATTATCCGCTGGCTTATTCCTGTTGTTCCCGGTGCTGTTGATGAATACGGTCATTATATTATCACACTTTCAGTAATCGGAATTGTTTACGGAAGCCTGATGGCATTGGCTCAGACAGATTTCAAACGCATGATTGCTTACTCAAGCATTGCACACGTAGGGTTGATTACTGCCGGATTATTCACCCTGAAAGCAGAAGCCATGCAGGGAGGTATTGTACAGATGATGGCGCATGGAATTAATGTGGTCGGTTTATTCTTCATAGCCGACATACTAATGCACCGCATGAAAACACGCAACATGAAAGAGCTTGGCGGACTGGCACATACGCAGCGGTGGTTTTCTGTCTTCTTTCTCATCATTCTTCTTGGAAGCGTAGCCTTGCCCCTTACCAACGGATTTATCGGAGAGTTTATGCTGTTTACCGGCATTTATCAGTACGGAGTATGGACAACTGTATTTGCCGGGCTTACCGTTATTCTTGGCGCTGTGTATATGCTCAGGGCTTACAAAGCCATCATGCTGGGCGAAAAACACGGACGCAATGAGCAATTCCAACCGCTGATGAAAAACGAAACAGCAGTTCTGGTAATCATCAGCATTATCATTTTCATTACAGGTATTTATCCATCATTCATTCTGAAATTCAGCGGCAGCATTGCCGGCAACATTCACAACCTCATTCATTAAACCTGAGCAGCATGAATACACTTATCACCGTTTCGCTTTTAGGAATTGCCGCCATGCTTTCGGAAGTTTTCCGTTTTAAAAAGTTTATACAAACGGTTTTTATTGCTGCTGTAACTGGCGCCACAGGTCTTGCCGTGCTGGATTGGGGAACATCATACAGTTACTTCCGCTTTATGGTGCTGTTTGATGATTATGCTTTGGCCTTTTCCATCCTGTTTTTGGTGCTAACTTTGATTTGGCTGCTCCTGTCGCAGGAATATTTCTGCAATGAAAATACACGTGCCGATTATTTTGCTTTGATTTCATTTTCATTGGCAGGCGCCATTATACTTTCTTCCTTCAGCGATTTGAGTATGTTTTTTATCGGCATTGAAATACTGAGTGTATCGGCTTATGTACTGGCAGGAAGCAACCGCAGCGACATTCGCTCTGCCGAAGCAGCCCTGAAGTACTTTTTACCCGGTGCCTTCTCTACAGGATTTCTGCTATTCGGTATGGCATTGATTTACGGAGCTACCGGAAGTTTTAACCTCAGCAACATTTCGCTGTGGATCATTGCCAATCACAGTAATCTGCCGGTGATGGTCAATGCCGGTGTGGTATTTCTCATAACCGGTTTGCTTTTCAAAATTGCCGCTATGCCGTTTCATAACTGGGCACCTGATGTGTATGACGGCTCCCCAACTCCCGTAACGGCTTACATGAGTACCATCATCAAAGCCGCATCGTTTGCTGCCTTTTACCGTTTGTTTGTATCCTGTTTCAGCATCATGGCTGACTGGTGGACACCATTACTGGTAATTGCTGCAGCCATTACTATGATTGGCGGAAACATTACGGCTGTTTATCAGAATAATCTTAAACGAATGCTGGCCTATTCAAGCATTGCCCACAGCGGATATTTGCTTTTAGCGGTTGCAGCCATCAACCAGCTATCCAAACCGGCTATGCTGTTTTATTTAGCTGCTTACAGCGTTGCTTCGCTTGGTATGTTTACGCTGGTAAACCGCATGGGCAATGAACAGCAGCTTGATAAACTGAAAGGTTTTGCACACGACAATCCGTTTTATGCAGCCCTGATAACGCTGCTCACTTTATCAATGGCAGGCATTCCGCCATTAGCCGGATTCTTCGGTAAGTATTATGTTTTTCTTTCATCCATCCGCAGCGACTTAATCTGGCCTGTGATTGTTGCCGTTATAGCTTCGCTCATCGGGGTCTATTACTATTTCCGTATTGTTTACAATATGTACAGCAAGCCGGCTGCATCGGCACATGTTGTTTCTCTGTCTGGCTTTGATAAATCAGCCATCCTGATTACAGCGCTGCTCACTTTGTTGCTGGGTATTGCTCCTGCATTAATTGCAGACATTATCTAAACTCCGGCTTTGTTCTGACATTCTCCTTTGCCCGTGCGGTAATGGCTGCATGACAAAAATCATTTAACCGGTTGACTGGCTGCTACTGTTGGACATTGATGCAGAAATAGTTTTGACGGAGTAAATCAAAAATCAATCATTATGAAAGCAAATGAAGGAATCAAAGACCGCGTTATCCGCATGTTTGCCGGAATGGTCATTGCCGGCATAGGTATTTCTTTTAATTCATTCTGGGCAGTGCTGGGCATTCCGGTTTTTTTAACAGGAGTGCTTGGCTATTGTCCACTCTATTCGCTGATGGGTATTAAAACCTTTAGCAAAGAAGAACTACAGGGAGAATAAAGGAAATAAATCAGTGATGGATAACTTCGCGCAGCAGGTAAAACCTGTAAGGGGAGTAATATGCCGTCACAAAACGATAAAAAATTGTTCGAAGCATTGTTTCATCATGCTACGGAAGGAATCATTCTTTGTAAAAGAAACGGAATGATAACAGTTGCCAACGAAGCCGCAGGCAGGCAATTCGGATATTCTGTTGAAGAACTCATAGGTAAACCTATTGAAACACTAGTTCCTTCCCGTTACCAAAAAAGCCATGAGTCTTATCGGGAAAATTACAGTGAACATCCGGAGCCAAGAAAAATGGGGCAGGGACGCGATTTATTCGGATTGAAAAAAGACGGAACGGAGTTTCCGGTAGAAGTTAGCCTCAGCCCTGCTAAAATTGATAATGAAGAAATAATAATTGCCTTTACCATAGACATAACCCGAAGGAAACAGCAGGAATACTTAATCAGGGAAAAGACAAAAGAGCTGGAATTAATCACCGAGCGGCTAAGGCAAACCAATGAGCAACTTGAAAAAAAAGTATCAGACCGTACGCAAGTCCTGCATGAAGCACTAATGGCACTTGAAAAATCAAAAGCGGAATTGCAACTGTCGCTTGCCAAAGAACGCGAACTGAACGAGCTGAAATCACGGTTCTTAAGTATGGCTTCGCATGAATTCCGAACCCCACTTACAGCTATACTTTCTTCGGCCAGTTTGATCAGTGATTACAGTGAACCATCGCATCAGGAAAAAAGATTAAAACATGTGGAGCGCATTACCAATGCGGTTAACAGTCTGAATGACATTCTCAGCGATTTTCTCAGCCTCAGTAAAATTGAAGAAGGAAAAATTGCGGCTGAATGCAAATCCTTCTCCTTAAAAAATCTGTTGAATGAAATTGAATCGGAGCTGAAAGCCATGCTGAAAAAAAATCAGCATTTACATATTCAGCATCAGGGAGAAGAAATCATTGTTTCTGACCGTAAACTCATAAGGCAGATAATGGTAAATCTGCTTTCGAATGCGATTAAGTATTCCGATGAAGGTTCAGCAGTAAAACTTGATACCTTCTGCTCTGCTGATGAATTAAAAATTACCGTCAGCGACCAGGGAATAGGCATCAGCAAAGAAGACCAGAAGCATTTGTTTGAACGTTTTTTCCGAGGCTCCAATGCCGGCAATATTCAAGGCACCGGTTTAGGCTTAAACATAGTTGCCGGTTATGTGCAACTGCTTGGGGGATTTATAACCTGCAAAAGTGAACTTGACGTAGGAACAACCTTTATTGCAACCATACCTTTAAACGCATCAATCTAATATACCATGAACAGTATTTTACTTATTGAAGACAACCGCGATGTACGCGAAAACACAGCCGAGATTCTTGAAATGGCAGGTTACATAGTTTACACTACCGATAACGGAAAAAAAGGAGTGGATATGGCTACAAAACACCTGCCCGACCTGATTATCTGCGACATCATGATGCCGGTGCTTGACGGTTACGGAACTCTGCACCTGCTTTCCAAAAATCCGGATACGGCCAACATTCCTTTTATTTTTCTCACCGCTAAAACAGAAAGAAGCGATATGAGAAAAGGAATGGAAATGGGTGCTGATGATTACATTACCAAACCGTTTGATAAACTGGAATTGTTAAATGCCGTTGAAAGCCGCCTCAAAAAAGTAGAATCGCTTAAGAAAGAATACGAACAATCGTTTGACGGCCTCTCCACCTTTGTAGCCGACATGGGCGGTAAAAATGCCCTGCAGAAATTTCTGCAAAACAAAAAAGTGAATCATTACAAAAAGAAAGAAACTATTTACATGGAAGGAAATTTTGCCAGCGGCATGTACTGCATTGTAAAAGGCAAAGTGAAAACTTACAAAACCCATCAGTATGGCAAAGACCTGATTATTGATCTTTTGCAAGACGGACAGTTTTTCGGTTATGCCGATATTCTGTTAGGCGACCGTTATTCCGAATCTGCTCAGGCTCTTGAAGATTCGGAAATTATTTACATACCACGCGATGAAATTCAACCGCTTATTCTGAATAACCGCGATGTGGCCGGCAAGTTTCTGCGCATACTGACTAAAAACTTAGCCGACCGCCATGAGCAAATGCTTAAAATTGCTTACAGTTCGGTAAGAAGAAGAGTAGCCGAGGCATTGATTTACTTACAGGATAAATTCAAGACTGAAAATACCGAGCCCTTCAAAATTGCTCTTACACGCGAAGAATTGGCAAACATTGTGGGAACGGCTACCGAGTCTCTAATCCGGACATTGAGCGATTTCAAAGATGAAAAGCTGATTGACATTAAAGAAGGAAAAATTTATATCCTTAACGAAACCAAACTCCGCCACATGAAAAGCTGAGCCGTTATTGACTTCCTATCTTTGGCCAAAATTATTTCAGAATGAAAGCAAAATTTGCCAGAGAGAGTTTATGTATCAATACCGAAATTGTACTTCCTAACGATACCAATGTACTGGGCAACCTGATGGGTGGCCGGTTGTTACACTGGATGGACATCTGTGCAGCCGTTTCCGCTCACCGCCATTGCGGACGTGTGGTAGTTACGGCATCGGTTAACAATGTATCGTTTAACCAACCCATAAAACTTGGTGAGATTGTTACCCTGCAAGCCAAAATTTCAAGAGCATTTACCTCAAGCATGGAAGTGTTTATTGATGTATGGGTGGAAAACAACAACACCGGTGAAAAGAAAAAATGCAATGAGGCCATTTACACATTTGTTGCCGTTGACCAGATGGGTAATCCTATTGCAGTTCCGGAACTTATTCCTGAAACCGATGAAGAAAAACAACGATATGCCGGTGCGCTTCGCAGGCGGCAGTTATCGCTGATTTTAGCCGGTAAAATGAAACCTGATGATGCCACAGAACTGAAAGCTTTGTTCAGTAAATAAAAACCGGATTGATTAACGGTTAATGAATTTGCCTTTCAGAAAATCCGGCAGGTATTGTTTTTGAAATTCCTGACTTCTCAAATATCACTATTATGCACAAACTCATCCTCATTATTCCGGCCTCTTTGTTTGCCTTATCCGCATCAGCCCAGGAGAAAAACAAAAAAAATTATATCCTCAGCGCTTCTGAACTTATCTTTTCATCGGGCGAGGTAACAGACGGTGATATGAAAATTGACCCTGTTGTGCGTTTTTCAGGATTCTTCCATTTTCAAACTCAGGCTCATTACGACTTCAACAAGTTTGCAGGCGTTTATACCGGAATAGGAATGCGTAATGTTGGATTCATCAATAAACTGAATGATTCCGTCAGAATAAAGCAACGCAGTTACAGTTTGGGAATTCCCTTTGCGGTTAAGTTAGGCGATATGAATGAAAGAGTGTGGGTGGCGGCAGGTGCTGAAGCGGAACTGATGTTTGCTTACAAACAGAAAGTATTTTACGGAGGTCAGAAATTCAAAAACCATAAATGGTTTTCTGATAAAGTCAACCTGTTTAATCCTTCGGTTTTTGCTGAAGTTAAATTTAAAAGAGGAGGATATATCAGGGCAAAGTACTACCTCAAAGATTTCCTTCAGAAAGACAAGCAGGACATCCGGTTATTTGGCGTACCCTATGAATTCTCACCCGAAGAAAGCAAATTATTTTACCTATCCATTGGCTCTGCTATCGAACCCAAAAAAGCGAAACGTAAAAAAGGAAAGATTAATACAGCCCGCATCAGTTAGGTCTTTTTTTACTGCCCTCATACATCTCATAACGGAGCAACCGGCATTCAATATCGCCATTGTAAAAGGAAATTTTACGTGATGCTTTCAATCCTATCTGATGCGAAAGAGTGCGGCTGCCGGTAAAAACAAAACACGTTTTACCTGAACAGTTTTTTTTGAAAAAACTGCCTATACTTTTGTAAACCGGAATAAGCTGTTGCTCCTCCCCCAGCCTTTGTCCGTAAGGCGGATTGAGTATGACTATTCCATTTCCCGGCTTCATAGTGCTGTTTTCAAAATCGCATACCGAAAAATCAATCAGATGGTCAACCCCGGCCCGTTTGGCATTTTCTTTAGCAGCAGCAATGGCTCTGGCACTTTGATCAGTGGCAACAATAGGTACTTGCAAATCGCCCTTTTTTAATTGACTTAATTCTGAAAATAGTTGTTCGCATGCCGCCATTGAAAATCCATTTACATTCATCAGCGAATAATTTCTGCGGAGCAAACCCGGAAACATGTTAGCGGCCATCATAGCGGCTTCTATGGCTAATGTTCCTGAGCCGCACATGGGGTTATAAAGCGCCCCGCTTCCATTCCATCCTGTAGCCATTATTAAAGCGGATGCCAGTGTTTCCTGCATAGGTGCATACAGCCCTTCAAAACGGTAACCCCGTTTATCAAGCGGAATGCCTGTAGTATCCAAATAAACTTTAAGATGATTATCAGCCCAATGAACAAATATGCTGATTGCATTATCGTTGAACTTTCCGGCATCAGGCCGCTTGCCATATTGCGCATTGAAATAATCAACCACTGCATCCTTGGCAAATTGATTTAGAAACATGGTATTCTTTATGGTGGGATGATTGCTGAATGATTGAAATGTCATGTAGCCGTTTACAGTTGTTACTTCTTCCCATCTAAACTTTTTCAATAAAAATTTCAATTCCTGCTGAGTTGAACAAGGAGCACTGATAAGCTCATAATTTACACGGTATGCTGTACGCAGGGACATGTTCAGTTTCAGGCAATCCGTCAGATTGCCTTGAGTGATAACGTGATTACCGGAAACCCTGATTACCGGAAAATTTAAGGCAGATAATTCTGCTTCCAGAAATCCGGCAAGGCCTAAGGCACAGGTAACATGAAGCGAAGAAGTTTTACTGAAGTCCACTGGTTTTCAATACGGCAAATTACAGGATGAAAAAGCGGCTATGTCTGCAAACAAGAAAAATTTTTTTGATTGAAAAATAACTTATACATTGTGCGGCCAAACCACTTTACCGGACAGCCCATGAGTTCTCTTCTCACCCGAAGAATCAGCAATACTCCGTTTCTTATTGCGGGAAGCGCCTTGTTTGCTTTTGCACTCACCAATTATCATTTCAACAAAACGGAACTGAATCCTGCGCTCGATTTTATTTGCAGGCTGTTATCGGTACCTGTTTTGTTTGTCAACAGTGTACTTCACAATACAAATCTGGAAACGCTGATGGGTTCCATTCCCTTTGTATTTTGCCTCTTTTTCTTTTTCTATTCAACCTTGTTAATATTGGCAAACAGATACATACGCAACCGCATACGTCTTACCAGGCATTCCTGATAATGCTGAAATTTTGTTTCTTTGATGCGCATAACTTTAAAATCATACAATCATGAGAAAAACACTACTTACCATGGCAGCCATTTTTATGTCTGCGACTTTATTTGCCCAAACATCAGGCGGCCCTGATGCTTACGGTTACGTCTGGCGTAACAGCAGCCATCCCCAGGGGCCAACATTTAACTGGATTGATATTGACAATTTACCCGGCACCGTTACAGTAACCGGCTTGGCTGATGACAATATCCGCGGGCCTTATGTATTGCCATTCACATTTCAATACTACTGGTATCAGCCTTCTAAATTCTGGGTAGGATCTAATGGTTACATCGGATTTACCAATGTATCTGTGGCTCATCCGTTTCCTGTGATTCCGCAACAAGCGTTTATTAACGACTATCTGGCAGCTATGACCACAGACCTTACTTTTACTGATAACAATAGCCAGCCCGTTCCCGGAGCATCATGTAAATACTGGGTAAGCCCCGGCAATGACTCATTAATTGTTACCTGGCAGAATGTTCCTTTCTGGGATGTTACTCCGCAAGGTTACTCAGGGCTGAATACTTTTCAGGCCATTCTTACTTCAACTGACAGCTCTATTACCTACCAGTATTTGAATCAAACCGGTGCAAGCGCTTCTACTGCTTCATTTGTAACTACTGGTATTGAAAATAACTCCGGAAACATTGGCTTGCAGGTTCTGTATAACATTTATCCTACAAGCGGCACTGCCGTTAAATTTTACGCACCGGCAACCACAACTTTACAAATTAACGATGCGGCTACCTTGTATTGCAACAATACAAGTAATGGGGGATTATTTCTTTCAAGAAACGGTAGCGCTTATGTAAGTGAAGCCGAAGTAGCCAATACAGGAAATCAACCTTTGGCTGCCTTTAATGTTTACTCGCGCGTAGTCAATTCCACCAACCAGATTCAGGTTCGCGATACTGTACCGGTCACAAATCTTTCACCGGGTCAGACTCAGTTAATAACATTTCCTGATACATGGGTTCCTGCCGGTAATGCCGGTGTTTACCGTCACATCACAGAAACACAATTAGCAGGTGATGCAACACCTTCCAACAACCAGCGTGTTCTTGAACTTCAGGTGGTTGATACAACACAGGTTTCTATTCTCCTTTCATTTGATAATGGAGTTGAATTAGGAACCGGTGGGCTGTCATGGACAGGAGGTGCCGGTGGCGCTGCCATGCATTTTGTGCCGCCATTTACACCTTGCATTATCACCAAAGTACGTTATTATATTGCCGCCAATGCGCAAGGTTTTGGTTTTCATGCTCTCGTTTTTGATGATTCAGGTCCAAATGGTGAACCTGGTGTAAAACTTGATTCGGTATTTGTTCCGGGAACTTCCGTAATTATTGGCGGATGGAATGAAGTATTCCTGACGCAGCCTTTACTCATTTCTTCCGGTAGTTTTTATGTGGCCTGGATGATGGGGGGTGATGGCATTTCTATCGGCCAGAATCAAATCACTCCGATTTCGAACCGTACTTACGAAATTCTTGGAGCTGCTTCCATTACTAACAACTGGGCTGACTACCGCTACCGCGAAATTGAAGAGGTCATGATAAATGCCTACATTGAAAAATTTGTAGGTATTGATGAAAATGGTCTTGAAACTTCTATGGTTTCCGTTTATCCGAATCCGGTATCAACTCAAGCAACTGTTGCTTATGCCACTGAGAATAAATCAAAACTCAGTTACTCGCTTTATGCTTTCAACGGACAGTTGGTTGAAGCAAAAACCATTGGTTATGTAAACGGCAGTGGAACATGCTCTCTTGATGTTTCAGCATTAGATGCAGGTATTTATCTGCTCAGTATTAATATCGGTAATCAAACCATTCAGAAGAAAATTTCGGTAACCCGATAAATCTTTTTCTTCAAAGAAAAAGTCCCGCCACCAGCGGGACTTTTTTATTTCATAGAATTTTACATTTCATCCATAATTGAATTCAGCCAATCATTTATGCCCTGAAGTTTACTTTTAAATTTGCCCACATCAATATGGCAACAAGAATACTTTTAGTGGAAGATGAACCTTCGCTTTCCGAAACCATCAAGCTGAATCTTGAATTAGAAGGGTATCATGTAACAGCCATTGATGACGGCCGCAAAGCCCTGAAAGCAGTTAAAGATGCCCGTTTTGATTTAATCCTTCTTGATGTGATGCTGCCCGGCCTTGACGGATTTTCAGTCTGCCAGTCGGTAAGACTTGAAAATAGTGAGATTCCCATTCTTATGCTCACAGCAAAGAATACCAGCCAGGATAAAATTGAAGGTTTGAAAACAGGCGCTGATGATTACCTTACCAAACCATTTAACCTTGAAGAACTGCTGCTTCGCATTGCCAACCTGCTCAGGCGCTCGCAACGGAAAGAAAACGATAGCATAAAAAAATGCAGTATCAATAACAGAGAGGTTGATTTTGTATCGCATGAAGTAATCATGCCCGAAGGCGAAAAAATTATGCTCACCAAAAAAGAAGCCTTACTGCTGAAACTGCTTGTTGAAAGAAAAAATGAAGTGGTTTCGCGCGAACATATTCTCGAAACCGTTTGGGGATATGATATCTACCCTTCCACACGAACCATTGACAATTTCATTGTTACCTTCAGAAAATACTTCGAAACCGACCCCTCAAATCCTGCACTGTTTCTCTCCGTGCGGGGAGTGGGTTACAAGTTTGCGGGATAGCAGCCTTTAATTCGTTTAACCTCTTTCTACTTTTTTCCCGGCTGCCTTTTAATCTCCCTGTTCATCTCATCCACCTTCTTTTTCAATTTTTCTTTGTAAACTGAAATTTTTTTCAGCAATGCAGGACTGGAAGACGCAATGATTTGCGCGGCCAGAATACCGGCATTTTGTGCGGCATTAAGCGCAACGGTGGCAACGGGTACGCCATTGGGCATTTGAAGAATAGAGAGAACAGAATCCCAGCCGTCAATAGAGTTGGATGATTTTATCGGAACACCGATTACAGGCAACGGGGTAATGCTGGCAACCATACCGGGCAGATGAGCCGCTCCGCCTGCTCCGGCAATGATGACCTGCAAGCCGCGTGAAGCTGCGCTCTGCGCATACTCAAACATTTTATCAGGTGTACGGTGAGCCGAAACAATCGAGATTTCGTATTCAATTCCGAACTCATCCAATGCAAGCGCTGCCTGCTCCATTACCGGCAAATCGCTTTTACTGCCCATGATGATTCCGACAATAGGTTTCTTTTTCGCCATGATTCAGGTTATTACTTTCAACAATGATTTTATTTTTTTCGCTTTTCGTAAAGCTTCTCCGGCAGTAGAAGCCGTTACCGTTACATGCCCCATTTTGCGGAATGGCTTTGTCATTTTCTTGCCGTAAAGATGCACATAAACGCCTTCTGTTTTCAGGGCTTCTTCCAGTCCCTGGTAAACAGCCGGGCCTGCATGTCCTTCTTCGCCCAGCAGGTTAATCATGGCTGCAGGCGAAATAATTCCAGTACTGCCTAAAGGCAAATTGAAAATGGTTCGGAGCAATTGTTCATACTGCGAAGTGTAATTCGCTTCTATGGTATGATGGCCGCTGTTATGCGGGCGTGGCGCTGATTCATTCACCAGCAACTCTCCTTTCTTTGTAAGAAACATTTCTACTGCCATAATGCCTGTCAGTTTAAAACTTTCTGCCACCTGCTTTGCAAGCTGCACTGCTTTATTCCATTGCTCATCACTGATATCGGCAGGAGCAAAAAGGTAATCAACAAGGTTGGCTTTCGGATTAAATACCATTTCTGCCGGAGGATAAAAGGCGCATTGGCCATCCTCATTCCGTGCAGCTATAACAGAAATTTCCTTTTCAATCTCCTCCATTTCTTCCACTGCGCAGGGAGCATCAAAAGCATTTTTCAAATCATCCTGTGAGTTTATCTTCATAACTCCTTTTCCATCGTAACCCTGCGTACGGAGTTTAAGAATAAATGGAAATTTCAATTCCCGTTTCATTAAATCTTCTTTATCCTTCACCAGAAAAAAAGCGGAAGTGGCAATGTTATTAGCTTCATAAAATTCTTTTTGCAATCCTTTATCCTGAATAATGCGCAGCAATTCGGGCTGAGGGAAAATCTTTACTCCTTCTTTTTGTAATTGGAATAATGCATCCGTATTGACATGCTCAATTTCAATGGTGAGATGCGTGCATTTTCTTCCGGCTTCGAGTACTGTATCAAAATCGCTGTAAGGACGATTGATAAAATTTTCAGTGAGGTAACGGCAGGGAGCATCCTTATCGCAATCCACTATCAGGCTAGTGATATTCCAGTCAATGGCTTTCTGCAACAGCATACGGCCAAGCTGACCACCGCCAAGTATGCCGAGAACAGTATTGCTTTTAAGAGAATGCATCAGCGGCAAGTTTATGTAAAAGTTGATTGTACTCATGCCGCATTTGACGCCACATCTTATTTTAGCCCTCTGAATTAAAGTTGTGATAAAAGTAAAAGACAAAACATTCCGGGTGATGATAGGCTCATCGGAAATTGCCCAACGGGTAAAAATCATTGCTTCGGAAATAAACCGCGAGTATGAATCGAAGAATCCATTATTCATTGGTGTGCTTAATGGCGCCTTTCTTTTTATGGCTGATTTGTTTAAAGAAGTCAGCATTTCATGCGAAATCGGTTTTATCCGCGTTTCGAGTTACAACGGTCTGCAGTCATCAGGAGCGGTCAAAAATGTGATTGGCCTCTCCGAAAATTTATCAGGCAGGCATGTCATTGTGGTTGAAGATATTGTAGATACAGGCGAAACAGCTCTTTTTTTACTCGAAGAAATCAGAAAACAAAACCCGGCCACTTTAAAATTAGCCACATTGCTTTTCAAACCGGCTTCTGTCAAAAAAAACATCAAACCTGATTATATCGGATTTGAAATTGAGCCTGCCTTTGTAGTAGGTTACGGACTGGATTATGACGGACAAGGACGTAACCTGAATGACATTTATGTTTTAAATGAAACCTGAAAAAAAGATATATGTTAAACCTTGTATTGTTTGGCCCGCCCGGCTGCGGAAAAGGTACTCAATCGGCCCGTCTGGTTGCCGCCTATAATCTCATCCATCTTTCTACCGGTGATTTATTGAGAAGTGAAATTGCCCATGGAACTGCCCTGGGTCTTGAAGCAAAAAAGCTGATGGACCAGGGTGTGCTTGTTCCGGATGAAGTAGTAATAGGCATGATTAACTCGAAGCTGGAAGCAAATAAAAGTGCAAAGGGATTCATCTTCGATGGTTTTCCACGTACCATTGCCCAGGCCGAAGCGCTGGATAAACTGCTTGCCGGAAAAAATACAAGCATTAAAGCCATGCTTGCTTTAGATGTTGAATACGATGAATTAGTCAAACGAATACTGCATCGGGGTGAGGATTCAGGAAGAAGTGATGATACCGACCCTGTTATCATTGGCAAACGCATTGAAGAGTACAACAAAAAAACCGCTCCGCTTATTGAGTATTATCAGAAACAAAACAAATATCACCGCATAATCGGAAAAGGAACGATTGAAGAAATTTTCGCAAAGCTGTGCAATGTAATTGACTCGCTGTAACAGAATTTTCACCATAAAAACAATTCTATCTTTGACCTCGATTTAAAAACTATGACAGAAGTTTATATTGTATCAGCCGTACGTACTCCGATGGGAAGTTTCGGAGGCAAGTTAGCCGGCATCAGCGCCACCCGTCTTGGCTCCATTGCCATTAAAGGCGCATTGGAAAGAATAAAATTAGACCCGAAAGAAGTTACCGAAGTACTGATGGGTAATGTTCTTCAGGCAAATCTCGGACAGGCTCCTGCCCGTCAGGCTGCTGTTTTTGCAGGTCTCCCCCACTCGGTTCATTGCACTACCATCAATAAAGTGTGTGCCTCGGGCATGAAAGCTGTCATGATAGGTGCGCAAAGTATTTTATGCGGAGATAATCAAGTGGTGGTTGCAGGAGGTATGGAAAGCATGAGCAATGTTCCGTTCTATTCTGAAAACCTGCGTTGGGGAAATAAATACGGTGATGTAAAACTGATAGACGGGTTAGCGAAGGATGGATTAACCGATGTATATCATAATTATGCTATGGGAAATGCAGCCGAACTCTGCGCAAAAGAATGCAACATAAGCCGCGAAGAACAGGATGCCTTTGCTATTGAATCATACAAACGCTCTGCGGCTGCCTGGGATGCCGGTAAGTTTAAGGATGAAATTGTTCCGGTTGAAATTCCCCAGAAGAAAGGCGACCCGGTTTTATTTACAGAAGATGAGGAATACAAAAATGTAAACTTTGAAAAAATTCCGGGATTAAAGCCTGTCTTTCAGAAAGACGGAACCGTTACTGCCGCCAATGCCAGCACCATGAATGATGGTGCTGCTGCCTTAGTTCTGATGAGTAAAGAAAAAGCCGTTAAACATGGATTGAAACCGCTGGCCGTAATCCGCGGTTATGCCGATGCTGAACAAGCACCGGAATGGTTTACCACTACCCCATCCAAAGCTTTGCCTCGCGCAGTTGCCAAAGCAGGGTTGAAAATGGAAGACCTTAATTATGTAGAACTGAATGAAGCATTCTCCGTTGTAGGAATTGCCAACATCCGCGAAATGAAATTAGATCCGGCACGTGTAAATGTTAACGGTGGCGCTGTTTCGCTCGGCCATCCGCTCGGATGTTCAGGAGCAAGAATTATGGTTACGCTTATTCATATTCTGAAACAAAACAATGCCCGCTATGGTGCAGCAGGAATATGCAACGGAGGCGGTGGCGCCAGCGCTATGGTTATTGAACGCATTTGAAATCTTTCAACTTGAATTACGGAATTAGCAGCCTGAGTTTAATTGCCGTGAGAGCCGAGCCTTCTCACCGCAGCGAAATGGTTTCGCAACTTTTGTTTGGTGAACATTTTGAAATTTTAAGTTCTCAGAATGACTGGTTGCGCATCCGCATGAGTTATGATGATTATGAAGGATGGATTCCGGCTATACAATGTACACCGATTGAAGACGAAACGTTCCGCGAACTTGAAAAGCAGGAAATGTGTGTAAGCTATGATTTGATTCAGATAGCAGTACACGAACGCATTATGCAATCGGTTGTACTCGGAAGTTCCCTGCCCTATTTCAAAGGAAACAAATGCCGTATTGGTGAATTGCTTTACAACTTTGACGGCAATGCACGCTTTCCGGAAACTTTAGAATCGTCAAACGTAATCATTGAAAATGCTTACATGTATCTGAACTGTCCTTACCTCTGGGGCGGTCGTTCTCCTTTGGGAATTGATTGTTCAGGATTTACACAAATGGTTTTCAAATTGGCAGGCAAAAGACTCAGGCGCGATGCATGGATGCAGGCCGAACAGGGAATGCTTATCAATCTTTTAGACGAAGCCCATCCGGGCGACCTTGCCTTCTTTGACAATGCCGAAGGAAAAATTACGCATGTAGGTATCCTTCTTACAAAAAATAAAATCATTCATGTCAGCGGACGTGTTCGAATGGATATGATTGACCATCACGGTATCTATAACGAAGCCATCCGGAAATATACCCACCACCTGCGGCTCATAAAAAGACTGATTTAAAACCAGCTTCTATTATTTTTTATTTGCACAGCTTAATCTCTCAGCTTATGAAATTCAATTTCTGTAAAATCAAACCTTTCTTTCTGCTGTTGTTAACCTCATTTCTGTTTTCATGCAACAGAAAAGAAAAAGTTGATGCCATATTTTTCAACGGAAAAATATACACGGTTGACAGCGCCTTCACCATTGCCGAAGCTATGGTAGTTAAAAACGGAAAAATAATTGCAATCGGAAGCGATGAACTGAGAGAAAAGTTTGACGGAGAAAAAATTGATTTAAAAGGCGCTCCGGTTTATCCCGGCTTTATTGATGCCCATTGTCATTTCTACGGCTACTCTACCGACATTGTAAAATGCAGCCTGTTCGGCACAAAATCTTTTGAAGAAGTGATTGAACGGATTAAAGAATACTCTAAAACCAATAAATTCTCATGGCTGTTAGGCCGCGGCTGGGATCAGAACGATTGGGCTATAAAAGAATTTCCTGACAATACCATCCTCAATGAATTATTTCCCGGCATACCGGTTTACCTCATGCGCATTGACGGTCATGCCATTCTGGTAAATCAGAAAGCGCTGGATATGGCCGGCATTACCACAACAACAAAAATTTCCGGAGGACTGGTGGAAATTAAAAACGGGAAACTGACAGGCATTCTGATTGATAATGCCATTGACTCGGTGAAAAAATTTATTCCTGATTTTCCTCTTGATCTCAAAACGGATGCGTTGCTCACCGGGCAGGAGAACTGTTTTGAAGTTGGTTTAACCACCGTTGCCGATGCAGGTCTTGAAAAAGAAAAAATCTTCTTGATTGACTCACTTCAGAAATCCGGTAAACTTTCCATGCAGGTATATGCCATGATTACCTGTGACGATGACAACAAACCATTCTTTTTTAAAAACGGAAGAATCAAAACCGATAAGCTCAATGTCTGCTCATTTAAAGTATATGCCGATGGCGCATTGGGTTCACGGGGTGCCTGCCTGCTACATCCTTATACCGACCAGCCAGGCCATTACGGCTTCATGCTGCATGATTTTGAAAAACTGAAAACAACGGCACAGGAAATTTACGAGCATGGCTTCCAGATGAACACCCATTGCATTGGCGATTCAGCCAACCATACATTACTTAACCTCTACGCTTCAGTATTAAAAGGTAAAAATGATTTACGCTGGCGAATTGAACATTGCCAGACTCTGCATCCTGATGATTTCAGGTTGTTTGCTGATTACTCCATTATCCCCTCTGTTCAGCCAACCCATGCCACCAGTGATATGTATTGGGCTGAATCAAGATTGGGAAAAGAAAGAATCAAATATGCTTATGCTTACCGTGAGCTGATGAACCGGTTTGGTATGGTAGCCCTTGGAAGTGATTTTCCGGTGGAGAGTATTAATCCGCTTTTTGGATTTTATGCTGCCGTTGCCCGAACTGATCAGCAGCAATATCCCGAAGTAGGATTTCAGATAGAGAATGCATTAACGCGCGAAGAAGCATTAAAAGGAATGACCATCTGGGCTGCTTATTCACTTTTTGAAGAAAAAGAAAAAGGAAGTCTTGAGGCTGGTAAGAAAGCTGATTTTGTAATTCTTGAAAAGGACATTATGCAATGCCCCATTGATGAAACTTTTAAAGTGAAAGTAAAAGAAACCTGGCTGGGGGGTAAACAGGTTTTTAATTATTCCTCTTCAAAGTAAGAGAACAGTTTTCGGTTGCCGGTGGGCCTACTAACGAGGTTCGTGTATAGTTTATCACCAGGTCCGTATGATCAGCCTGAATTTCTCCTTCAATACTGAGCACTGAATTGATGTCCTGCTGAAAAATATGATAGCCGCCTTCTTTAACCACTGCTTTAGTGGTGAAGGAAGAAACCGGAAAATCCTTTAAATAAATGGTATCGTTGTTAAAGTTTGAAGTAGCTGTTACCACCAGATTCTGTGTACCTGATGCGCTGCAATTTTCTGTAGCAGTAAATTCTCCGTTTACTTTGGTAACATAAACATGACGTTCTTTCTTTTCAGAAACATTGTCATACTTATCTTTTGCAGAATAAAAAATAAGATAATGGCCAACCACCTGCATGTTAACATTCTTGGCAATGATCAGTTCCACCGGCCCGTCTTCGGGGTCATTAGCGGTTGCACCCGGGTCATTGTAATCGGCAGCGGTTTTCACATACACCGAATCAGGGTTTTTTCCCAGAATGGTTACAATAGGTGGATTATCATCCTTTTTGCAGGAACCAAAAATTGAAACAATAAATAATAGAGGAAGAAGATTCTTCATGGCATTTGGTTTATTGCTTCATACGGTTTAAATGTAAAAATGTTGTCTGTATGCTTTGTTTAAGCATGCTTCTAATCTGAAGGAGCCTCCCCGCTCCCCCTCCCTTCCAAGTAAGTTTATATGCCTCAGGCATGATCCGGCACTGCGCTGCATCCACTACGGAGTTGGTTACTTGTAAAATCATTTTTCATTTATCTTATTCTTCTACTCCCTCACAAACCGCTTTACTCCGCTTTTCCCATCGGCTTCTACTTTTATTAAGTAAAGCCCTGCGGGCAGGTGAGCAATGTTTACCTTAAGGTGGGAACTGCCTGTTGGTAAGATGAGATGGTGAACTGCTTCGCCAAGGGTGTTGTAAATGGTTGCATAGCCGGTTGCTTTTGGTGGTGAGTATTGAAGCGTAAGTTGTGAAGCTGCGGGGTTGGGGTAAACAATGAAATCATGAACCTGTGCAACTGGGCTATTGCCGGTACCGGTTACATAGTTGCCCAGCGAATCGAGTTTGATGACATAAATATCACGCTCCTGCCCGTTGGCTGTGGCAGCATTGTATTTGGTACCGGCAAGAAGCACTCCGCCATCATTGGTGGCGAGGACTTTGTATAGGTTGAGGTATTCGTTGTTGTAATAGACATAACGGCTCCAAATAGGAATAAGATTTGAATCAAATTTCACCGCTAAAAAATAAGCAGGAACACTTCCCCAATAATTGTTTTGATAGTTGATGGTGCCTCCAAAATAAATGCTGCCATCATTTGATTGGCTAATAGGACCAATTGCTTCTGCTTCGGTTGTATCTTTAGCTCCAAACATTGTATCGCTAAGAAGCATGAAGTCATTTGTATACCTCCTTATTCTAAAATTCCAATCAAGAGGAGGAGAATTTGGATCATAACCTTTGGTGCAGACAATTAATGTAGTGTCATTTTGCCATAATCCACTAATAATAGCGGCTGAATTATCAACATAAACAACAGAATCAACATTCAAAGTATTGTCTAACAATAAAATTTCATTGTAAACAGCAGGAAAAGACGGACCAATTGAATAGCTATAAGCATAACCGACATATCTGTTCTGCCCTGGAACCTCTTGCAAACTGAAAGCAAGGGGAAATGAAAGTATTCCTGAAAGATAAGCAGACTGAAGGGAATCGCCATAAGCTGATAAACGGTAAAACATTAATTTATTAGTAGTATCAGAAGAGTAACCCGCTATTAAATAATCATCATTGGCTCCACGATTGACGGTCAGTACACGTTGAAAAGTGCTGTCTTTGCCAATAATCTTTTCATTTAAAACCTGATAATTTGAATCAAGTTCTAAAAATAAAATTTTAACGCTGTAGGTTAGCGTATCAAATGTATCGCCAATGACAATTATTCTTGATGAGTCTGCAATAAAAACAGAACTGAAATAAGTTACCTGATTGTTGTATCTGTATTGAATAGATGAGACAGAATCACCCATACCATTCAGCTTAATAAGAAGTCCGGTGTAATCACCAAGAACAGGTATCTGAAAATTCCCCTTGATTCCAACCACAAAATAATTTCCAGCTGAATCTTCTGTGACATCAGAAATCACTTCATCCATCCCTGTAGAATAAATAAAAGGGAAGTTCTGAGCTGACACTGATTTTGAATAAACCATCAGGAAGAATATATTCAATAAAACTCTTTTCATGAATTATAAGTTTAACATCCAACAAGATTTAAAAACATTAATAACAAAATGTATTAATAATACTCCAAACCTTGTTAAATGTTAATAGATACAATTATTAGTTAGGATTAAAAATAACTGGTATTCCCAAATAAAAATAATGATCCCACATATTAAGGACATGAGCATAAAGGAAGCATTTCTTGAATTTGGACACTTACTAAACATTTACCCTGACCAGTAGCAATTGCATTTCCAACATTCTTTATTCCTCTAGTATAGCAATCTAATTGATATGGACTTAAACATTCATTTGTAAGATTTCCAAATAAAGCCCCTGACCATGTCCAATCCAATCCTGTGCAAGGTAATAAAACAGGATTCACGTAAGTACCTGAAAAAAATGAAGTTATTGAAATATTACTAAAGTACGATGCTTCGCATGTTTCAAAACAAAAACGTGAATTTATTCTTCTTGTTATTTCTTTTCGTGCACAGCTTGAGCTGTTACCATTATTAATACCACATCCTGAAAAGTTTCCACATTGATATAAAGTACCAAAGGAAATTGCATTCCAATAATCATTGCTTCCAAACTCACAATATTGAATTGGGTTCAGCGTTGCCAGCCCCGCCCAAATAACCACACTCACTCTTATCCTTTCTTCTTCGTAATTAACATGGCCGATTTCCAGATCAGCTACTATGTTGAAGTACTCTCCGTTTTCTAAGCGTTCGGCTGTTTGCTGTGCATGGGTAAGTAAATCTTCCCAGGCTTCAATCAGTACTTCGGGGTTTACAACCCATGGCCCATCAGTTTCTGATTGTTCAATGGTGATGAACCTTGAAGCACTGTCTATAGCTATCTCATTATAATACTCATGCGGGGTGCAGGTACGGTAGTTCAAAGCTCCTTCGAGCATTAATACCACATCTTCATACTCATACGTTCCAAGGTTCCATTGCTGTGATAGCGATTGGGTAATAAAGTCGTTTGTTATGGCTTCCAGCTCTTCAG
>CAADHD010000031.1 GCA_900696575.1 uncultured Bacteroidota bacterium | reverse complement strand
GCTAAAGGAAGCATTCAGAAGCCATATAAGGGATGATTTATTAAAGAAAATTATGCGGCTAACTTCTGAAGTGAAAAATAATCGTGCTTATAAAAGCCTTTAAAGAGGCTGTTTTTTTCAAAAAACAAAAGCCGGGGGTACTTCGGCTTCCAGGTTTTGAGTTTTTTCAATAAAGATTCAATGCCGAGAATGTTGATTACGCGTTTCAGGTTGTAAACGGTCATGATTAAGGCGATTTATTCACGACATTTTATTTTCAAAGGTGTTCATGATTGCCTTTGGGCAATTCTCCGTTAACTTTTTGCAGGTCGCTGCATTCCTCATCAACCAAACCCCGGCTTTTTCAAATCAAGTTTCTCCACAAAGGCATCCATCACCCGCACGGGGTTATCATGGCTGATCTGCTGTTCCGGACTTTGAAAACTGAGTTGCTGACGGCCGGTACCGGTAATATGCTGCATGATTTATTTTTACGGCAGTAAATATCATTTCAGGCAAACAATTATTTTTGTACAACCATGAGAAGTTACTCACAATTGAAAGAAGAGTTTTTTCACAGCTTGCCTTGGCTATGACGAGGGTCTGGCATTAGCAATTATAGTAAAAAAACGATACTGCATAAATTTAAACTAATAATATGATTAAACAGATTTACAGATTTCTAAACCCAAGATTTCAAAATTTATTCCTTGAGTATAAAGTGGATTTCAAACCAAGATATGGACATGGAAAACCTGCTCATCAGGATTTATACAAGATTATTGATGCAAATCGTCCCAAGTACCGTGATTTAATAGGAAAGGCGCTATCTCACAAAGACAAAATCTGGACAATTAAAGATTCCAGCAAAGAGACTGATTCAGCCAAACCCTCATGGAATAACGGATTTTTACCTGGACTTGATATTATAGGGATTTATACTTTAATTTCGGAGTTTAAACCTAAAAAATATATTGAGATAGGTTCTGGTAACTCGACAAAAGTTGCTTTTAAAGCAAAGTCTGAGCACCATTTAGATACTGAAATTGTTTCGATTGACCCAATGCCTCGTGCAGAGATTGATAATTTAGCAGATAAAGTAATTCGAAAGCCTTTTGAGAACATAGACTTGAATTTTTTGGACGAGTTAAATGAAAATGATATTCTCTTTGTAGATAATTCTCATAGGATCTTGCCGAATTCTGATTCCATGGTCTTTTTTTTAGAAATACTTCCAAAACTGAAAAAAGGTGTGATTGTACATATTCATGACATT
Organism: uncultured Bacteroidota bacterium; assembly: GCA_900696575.1. GTDB lineage: Bacteria > Bacteroidota > Bacteroidia > AKYH767-A > OLB10 > CAADHD01. The sequence continues at coordinate 57,222 of CAADHD010000031.1, read as the reverse complement.
TATTTACCCTATGATTATCCTCAATTTATGTGTGATAGATTTTATTCGGAACAGTATGGATTAGCCATGTATTTATTAGCAAATCCAGAAAAATATGATACAATTTTACCAAATTATTTCATTTTCGAGGATAAAGAACTTTCTGATCTGATTTCTCCAATTTGGAATCATGATAATTTAAAAGAAGTTGAGAAACATGGAGGTTCATATTGGATAAGAATTAACAAATGACAAAGAACTTCGATTGCTAACATCGTGTATAGCCAATGGCGGGGGAAAGCCGAGTTTAGAACATTCTACCCTGCATCATATTTTTCTCGGTAGATATAGACGCAGCCCGCAAACTGCCACTACGCCAAACTACTAACCGCCAGATTCTTGTCATAGCCGATACAAATTGTGAAAATACCCTCCTAAACGCAAAATTGATTGCTGATAAAGCTAAAGAAAGCATTCAGAAGTCAGGCAATGGATGATTTATTACAGAGAATAATGCAGTTGATTTCTTGCTAACAATTCACCGTTTACATTTTGCAGGCCGCTGCGTTTCTAATCAACAAAGCTGAGTCGTTTCAAATCAGATTTCTCTGTAATGCATCCGTCACACTTACGGGGTTATCCTGACAAACCCGTTGTTCCGGACATTGAAAGCAGTGTTGTTGACTGCCGGTACCGGTAATATGCTGCATGGTTTATTTTTAGGGCAGTAAACAGTTTATCAGGCTATCTTTTTTTGTACAACTAAGAGAAGTTGTTCAAAGTGGGGAGGAGGAGTTTTGTCAGAGTATGCACTCTTCCGGTAAGGGCCTGTTGGGTAAACAATCTGATTCAATTCCATTTACCATTCGTTTGTAATCCATGCTTCCCCTGCCGTCTCTTAACTTAAAATTCCATTGTTTACCTGCTTTATCCGTCCGGTTTTTACATTTGCCTCAAACTTAAATTTATGATCCTGAAAAACCTGATAGCACTGAGCACTGCCCTTGCTGTTTTTTCATTCACCTCCTGCAACACCGGAAATGAAACAAAAACCGATGCGCTTACCGACTCTGTTCCCGGTGATGCTGTTGCCGAACCGGTAAACCCCGAAGCAGAATTCAAATTTACCTACACCATTGCCAACCTGCCTTCTCCCCTATTGATTCTTGATGAATTTGCACAGTCGGGCCTGCCTGTCAATGTTTCACTGTTAAACTCTACAGAGAATGCCCGCAAGTACCAGACTTCGCTCAAGCTGGCTTTCAATTACGGCATTTACGGTATTGACCTTGGCTACTGCGTAACCAACAACCGCACTCTGGAAACCATCAAGTATTACTCTACCTGCAAACAATTAGCCGAGCAGCTTAACCTCAGCGAAACTTTTAACCGCTTTGTAAACCGCTTTGAAAGCAATGCCGAAAACAAAGATTCTCTTTCGCGCATTATAGACGAAGCCTATGCCGCTACCGATGCTTACCTGCGCAATAACGAGCGTCTGCTTAATGCCAGCCAGGCTTTGGCCGGAAGTTGGCTCGAAGCCCAGTACATAACCGTTAGCCTTCTTAAGAATGCCGAACGAAATGAAAACACCGAAAATCTTTTTCAGCGTATCTGGGAACAGCGTTTCTATCTTGACAACATTGCCCAGCTCTTAGAACAATTTAAAGGCGATAAGGAATTAGAAAAAATTCACAGCGACTTTGCCGCCCTGCTTGCTATTTATAAGGAGCCTGCCGAAGCCACTGAAATCAACAAAGACTTCCTCCATAAATTAGGAGCAAAGCTTGATGAAGTAAGAAAGAACATCATTCAGTAATTACATACGCCATCGTTCAGCCTCCCTTTAATCCTTCCATTATAAATTATTTTTATACACAAAATCAAATTTTGCTGCGGAGCAACCCCCCTGCCTGCGCAGAGGGGCCGCCTGCCTGCCGGACAGGCAGCGGGTTGAGGTTTTCTCTTAAACCATGAGCGATAAACTACTGAAAGCCCTGATGCAGTTATTCGCCATTCTTGCGGATAATGAGCGCTATTCACATTCGGGCAAACGCATAGTTGAGCATTTCCTCAAACAGCAAATCAGCCCTTCGGCAAGACCATACTTCCTTGAAGTATTTGAAAACCATCTACAGCAGTTCAGTAAAGAACGTGAAGGCGAATTCATTGCGCAGCCTGGCTTACTCACCAAGGAGCGCCTGAAGAAAATATCGGGTGAAATAAACCGCGAGCTTAAAATCCGCGAGAAGTACATTGTCCTTATCCGGCTTATTGAATTTTCTGTTTCCTGCTGCGATACCCTTACCGATGAAGAAAAAGCATGCCTGCGATCGGTAGCTCATACCTTCAACATTTCCTCTGAAGATTATGAGATTTGTTTTGCTTTAACTACGCTTCAGGAAAATGAGATTCCTGATCATTCATGCCTGATGGTGCTTAGTGCTGATCAAAATCCAACAGCCAGAAAACTTAAACAGTTGCAGGTTCCTTTTCTTGAAGGAAAAATTCTGCTGGCCTATATCCGTTATGCCGACATCATTTTTCTGCGTTATTTCGAGAATCAGGCCGACTTGTTAACGCTTAATGGCAATCCTGTACAGAATAATACCATTTACATTATTCCGAATGCAGCAGTAATTAAAGGTTGCCGCATTAAACCGGTTTATCAAAGCGACATCACCAACATTTTTCTTGATGCCGGATCGCACCTCAGTATAAAATTTGAAGTTAAAAATATTGAATTCGATTTTCCTAACGGAAAAAAAGGATTGCAGCCGCTGAGTTTTGTTGCCCGATCAGGAAATCTAGTCGGGATTATGGGCGGAAGCGGGGCCGGCAAATCAACTTTGCTTAACCTGCTGAACGGAAACTTTACTCCCTCATCTGGCGAAATCATCATCAACACTTTTAACCTGCATAAAGAGAAAACATTATTTGAAGGTGTAATCGGTTATGTGCCGCAGGATGATTTGCTGATGGAAGACCTTACCGTTTACCAGAATCTTTACTTCAACAGCAAATTATGCTTCGGTGAGCTTGATAAAAACGAACTCACCGTTAAAGTAAATCAATTGCTGCAGTCGCTCGGCCTTTATGAAATTAAAGACCTTAAGGTAGGCAGCCCGCTTGATAAAATGATTAGCGGAGGACAACGCAAACGATTGAACATTGCGCTCGAAATCATCCGTGCTCCTTCAGTCCTTTTTGTAGATGAGCCAACCAGCGGATTATCCTCGCTTGATTCAATACAGGTGATGGACCTTTTGAAACAGCTTACCGCTCAGCGTAAACTTGTTTTCGTTGTTATTCACCAGCCTTCTGCCGAAGTATTCAAACTGTTCGATAAGCTGCTTATTCTCGATCATGGAGGTTACCCGGTTTACTACGGTAATCCTGTCGAATCACTCACTTATTTTAAAACCCATGCCGGTTATGCCGATAAAAACATCAGCGAATGCGAGCTATGCGGAGATGTAGATACAGAACTTGTTTTCTCCATCATTGAAGGAAAAACCATTGATGAATTCGGCAACCAGACCAGGGAAAGGAAAATAAAACCTGCCGAGTGGAATAAGCTTTTTACCGAAAGCAAACAAAGCGAAGACCACACACCAACACCTCGCAAATATCTTCCCAAAGGCGACTACCGCAAAGCCCTGCGGTTTGAGCAACTGAAAATTTACATTCAGCGCGATGTGCTTTCCAAACTGCGCAACCGGCAGTATATGCTTATCAACCTGCTCGAAGCACCCTTACTTGCATGGCTGCTGGCTTACTTTCTTAAATATACACCTTACGGAGGCAGTTATACATTCTATGACAACCTGAACATACCGGCTTTTATTTTCATAAGCGTAATTGTTGCCTTGTTCATGGGCTTATCGGTAAGTGCCGAAGAAATAATCCGCGACCGGAAAATTCTTCTCCGCGAAAAATTTCTCAGCCTGAGCCGCTTTTCATACCTGAGTTCAAAAATCAGCGTACTGTTTTTTCTTTCTGCCATTCAGACATTGCTGTTTGTATTCGTCTCGCATTTCATCCTCGGTATTAAAGGCATGATGTTCAGTTATTGGATCATGTTATTCACTGTTTCCTGCTTTGCCAATGTGCTCGGACTTCTTGTCTCTTCCCTTTTCAAATCAGCCATTACGGTCTATATCCTTGTCCCTTTTCTTATCATCCCTCAGATTATTTTAAGCGGAGTGATGGTGAAATTCGAAAATTTAAATCCCGCCATTACCAGTCAGAAACATGTTCCTTTTATTGGCGAAATAATGGCTTCACGCTGGGCATTTGAAGGACTGGCAGTAAACCAATTCAGCAATAATGATTACGAGCGCCATTTCTTCCCGATGGATAAAGCCATGTCAACCGCTACTTACCGCAAAGATTTCTGGTTTCAGGTGATGAACGATAAACTTGACAGTGCATACCATCAGAAGCGCAGCGAATTTATTCCCATGCTGCGCAATGAACTGAAGCATGACAGCAAAGCCTCCGGTTATCCGGCAGTACAGCAGTTCATTTCCGGGTTTCAGGAAGCATTAAACCGGAAACAACATACAGAATTAAGCTTGGCTTTGGAGAGAGCCCGCAAAGACTACATTGCGATTTACAACCGCGCTGCTTCAGCGAAAGACAGTGTAAGCAAACTCCTCCTGTCAAAAGGAATTGATTTGTTAGCCCTCAAAAATTCTTACACCAACAAAGCATTAACACAACACGTAACCGATTATTCCAACCTCGATTTCATTATTATTCAAAAGGACGAACTCATACGGAAATTCCGCCCGGTGTATATGGAAGGCGGCATCCGCTCACCCTATTTTGTCTCAGGAAAAAATATTTTCGGAATCAGCTTCAAAACCTATTTCTTCAACTTCATCATTATCTGGAAAATGACCCTATGCATGTTCCTGCTTCTTTACTTTGATGTATTGAATAAAGCGGCTGTTTTATTTCACAAAAGGAAGTGATCATTCAAAGTTGGCTTCCAATCGCTATTTGTCATTTTCCGGGCATCAATCCATAAATACTTTTGATGGAATTGAATTCACGCTCCATATCAAATTTCAGATCAATTAATCGTCCGCTGCGCACATCAAATACCCATCCGTGAATTTTAGGAAGTGAATGGCTATACCATGAGCGTTGCACATGGTCAATCTTCGTTATGTTGATACATTGCTCTATCACATTAAGCTCAACCAGCCGGTCGAATCGCTTCTTTTCAGCGGTGATTGCTTCCAGTTCCTTTCGGTGAATGCGATAGACATCACGCAAATGAGAAAGCCAACTGTTTATCTGCCCCAGATCGCTTGAGTTGAGAGCTGCCAGTACGCCTCCGCATTCGTAATGTCCGCAGACAATGATGTGTTTTACTTTAAGCACTTCAACCGCATACTGAATAACGGCATTCACGTTGTTATCAATACTCACTACGGAGTTAGCAATGTTGCGGTGAACAAAGACCTGACCGGGCTGCATGCCCATCAGTTCTTCGGCTGTGGCGCGGCTGTCGCTGCAACCTATGTAAAGAAAATTCGGGTTTTGGCCCTTGCTGAGATTGATAAAGTAATCAGGGTCAAGAGCTAATTTTTCCTGAACCCATTTTTCGTTGTTTTCAAAAATGCGTTTAATTTCCATGTAACCACTTTAAAATGCTGTGCAAGATAGTAAGGTGCGGAATTATTGCTGGCGGGTAAAAACAATCATATCCAGCGGCTGAAGTTCTTTCATTCCTGCCTGACGCAGCATGGTTACTAATTGCCCGCGATGATAAGTGCCATGATTCACCACATGCATAAGTATGTGCCATACTTTGTTTGTAAACTCCTTTCCTGACAGGTTTTTATAGGTAATTAATTTTTCCGCATCCAACTGCAAGCCCAGTTCTGCCAGTTTCTCAGTGCTTTCCATAAACTGATAAATCGCCTCCTTCATCGTTCCGGTAAAATCGCGACCTGGCCAGGTGGTTACCTCTTTACCTTCTAAACGCAGAATCCAAATACACTGTGCATCCCAGATGTGATACCATGTTTTACGGATAGAAGGAAAACTGCTTTCTATAGTAATATCCAGACTCTCCTTTCCTGCTTTTTCAAAATAACCGGTAATGATTCTGTTTGCCCAAAGGTTGTATTTGAGGTAAGCACTTAAATACTCATGCATAAAAGAGGGTTATTGAAGGCGGAAAAGTAAATAAAGGAAGAAGAATAATCTGCTGCTTTTTTGCCCTCCCCTTAACCCCTATTCTAATTACTTTTGCAATATGTACACTGATATAAAATTCAAGATTGCTCTTGTTGATGACGAGCCTTCTTTCCTGACCATGCTGAAAGATTTTATTCTTCAACGATACCCGAATTCAAAAGTGACTACCTATGGTTCTGGTGAAGAGGCTGTCGAAAAAATTTATGAACGACAGGATTTAATCATCATTGATTATCAGCTTGACTCTGTGAATCCTGCTGCCATGAACGGCATTCAGTTATTACAGCGATTGAAGCAGATGTATCCCGAAACACCGGTTATCTTTATCAGCGCCAGCGAAAATCCTGAGGTGGCTGCGCATACCATCAAATTCGGGGCGTATGATTACCTGATTAAAAATGAACATACATTTCAGAAAGCCGAAATATTGCTGCATAACATCCTTACTCACGATTCGCTGAAGAAAAATTTAGGTACACAGCGCTTCTTTAACCGGTTGCTTGTCTTTTTACTGATTGCCCTTTTTGCCGGCATATTGATTATTTCCTTTTCGAAATAACTTTGGTTTTACCTCCTAAACATCTACTTTCTAAATCATCCTACCTGCGAAGCCTGCAATGCAGCAAGTCGCTTTACCTTTATAAGTTTCATTATAACAAACGCGATCCGCTGCCCGAAGCGCTTAAAGTTCGTTTTCAGAAAGGGCATGACATCGGAGCATTAGCCAGAGAAAAATTTCCGGGAGGCATTAACTGCCAGCCGCCCCAACCCTGGGATTACCGCAATAGCATTTTACAAACACAGGAACTGATTGAGAAAAAATTTCCTGTTATTTACGAAGCGGCTTTTCAGTTTAACCGTGTATTGGCTGCTGTTGATATTCTTGTTCTGGGGAAGGAAGGCTATTGTGCTATGGAAGTAAAAAGCTCACTGAAAATTTCCGAATCTTACCTGAAGGATGCTGCACTGCAATACTTTGTAATTGCCAAAAGCGGCTTGCCACTTTCTGATTTTTATTTTCTTCACCTGAATAAACCGGTTGACGAAGCCTTGCAATATCACGAAGATATTTTCTGTAAAACGCAGGTAACAGATTATTGCCGGGAACAACTCCCCATAACTTCTGAAAAAGTTGATGCTGCGCTTAAAGTCATTTCGGCAAAACAAGCGCCCGAAGTGAGTGTTGGCGAACATTGTTTGAAACCTTACCTGTGCGATTTTTATGGATATTGCCACAGTGATGCAAATCTGCAAGGAAACCAAAACGAGCTTCCTTTCTGAACGATTTATACTTCGGCATATTCTTTCATCTTCTTAATCATGCTTGCCAATCCGTTGGCGCGGGTCATGCTGAGATGCTGACGCAAACCAATGGCATCAATAAAATGTAAAGAGGTATTTTTTATCTCATCCGGTGTCCTTCCGCTCAATACTTTTATCAGTAATGCAATCTCTCCTTTTACAAAGGTAGAATCGCTGTCGGCTCGGAAATAAATTTTGCTGTTATCTCTGTAACAATGCAGCCAAACACTGCTTTGGCAGCCTTTTATTTTATGCTCTTCGTTTTTGAATTTATCATCAAGCGGTGGAAGCTGTTGCCCGAGTTCAATAATGTACTGATACTTTTCATCCCAGGTATCAAACAATGCAAAGTCGTTAATGATTTCCTGCTCGGCTTCGGCTAATGTTTTCATTTCTTATTTAGTAAGGTAATTCCTTTTTCTAAGGCGCTTACAAATGCATCCACTTCGTTAATGGTATTGTAAAAAAGGAAGGAAGCGCGGATTGTTCCCGGTATTTTAAAGAAATCCATCACCGGTTCTGTGCAATGATGGCCGGTACGCACTGCAATGCCCTGCGTATCGAGATACATTCCTAAATCCATAGCATTCACTCCTTCTGCAATAAAAGAAAGGATGCTTGCTTTCTCTTTGGCTGTACCGATTATTCTTATGCCGTCAATTTTCTGAACTTGTTCAGCAGCATACTGAAGCAATTGCTGTTCATGCCGAAGAAGATCTTTTCTGTCAAGAGCATTTAAATAATCGAGCGCTGCACCAAAGGCAATGACATCGGCTATGTTTTGGGTTCCGGCTTCAAAGCGGAAAGGCGGATTCTGATAAGTTGTTTCATTAAAACTTACCGACTGAATCATATCTCCGCCACCTTGATAGGGCGGCATTTTTTCAAGCAGTTCCATTTTACCATACAGTACACCCGCTCCGGTAGGTCCGAGCATTTTATGGCTGCTCATGGCCAGAAAATCACAATCAAGTTGTGCTACATTTATTTCCTCATGTATGGCCGACTGGGCAGCATCTATCATCACAGGAATACTTCTTTGATGTGCGGCTTCAATGATTTGTTTTACCGGATTGATGGTACCGAGAGAATTGGAAATATGCACAACCGAGATGAGTTTGGTTCTTTCCGAAAGCATTTGGTTAAATGATTCCATCAGCAGCTCTCCATTGTCATTTATCGGAATGACCTTCAGAACTGCTTTTCTTGTCTCACACATCAATTGCCAGGGAACAATGTTGCTGTGATGTTCCATAGCGGTGATGATGATTTCATCGCCTTTGTTTACAAAAGCATTTCCGAATGAGTGAGCAACCAGGTTGATACTTTCTGTAGTTCCGCGGGTAAAAATGATTTCATGCTCACTGCGGGCATGAATAAAATCGCGCACTTTAACGCGTACCTGCTCATACATTTCCGATGCCTGCTGGCTGAGGTAATGCACCCCGCGGTGAATGTTGGCATTTTGCTTTGAATAATACTCTGATAATGCCTGCAGCACCTGCCGGGGCTTTTGCGAAGTAGCAGCATTATCAAAATAAATCAGCGGTTTGCCGTAAACGTTTTGCTGAAGAATGGGAAAATCATTTCTTATTCTGATAATTTCAGAATTCATAGAAACTTGTTTCACCTTTTCGGCAGTCATGGCTCGTTTGGAAGTGTACTGAAATGTTGAGCTATTAAATCATGCAGGTATTCATTCACCGCTTTGTTTTCCATTCCATCCATCACCTCTCCGGCAAAAGCCTGCACCAGTAAAGTCAGCGCATCGTTACGGTTAATACCTCTGGCACACAGATAAAACAACGCATCATCATCCAATTGTCCCGTGGTAGCGCCATGAGTACACTTGACATCATCGGCAAAAATTTCAAGCTGGGGTTTTGAATTGATGACAGCATTGCGGCTGAGCAATAAATTTTTATTTGACTGATATGCCTGCGTTTTCTGAGCATCACGTTCAACCACAATCCTTCCGTTGAAAACACCATGTGCCATGCCGCTGATGACTCCTTTGTAAGTCTGATTACTCATGCCATGCGGAACAGCATGAATAACGGATGTAAAGTTATCTATGTGCATTTTTCCTGAAGGCAGGTAAAGCCCGTTCAGGATGGCTTCGCTGTTGCGTCCCGCCAAGGTAATCTGAAGTTTGTTACGCGTTAGATTTCCTCCTGCGGTAAATGTGTTGATTCGAAATTTTGCATTGACCTCTACCCTTGCATTCGTGGCAGTGACGACATTGGAAACCAAATTCTGTTGTTGTATCAGATTAATTTCAAGCGCAGAGTTTTCTTGAGCATAAATTTCTGTTACCATATTATCAAAAGTTTCTGATTGCTCATTATCGGAAACATGAAGCAAGGTAATATCGGCATTTGAATGTTTGCCGGCATAGACGAGCAGCCTGCCGTAAGTCATGGCCGGTTCGGCAGAAGAAGAGATGTTGAGCAGATAAACAGGAGCCGTAATTTTTGTGTTGGCAGCTACTGAGATGAGCAGACACTCGCTGAGCAGCGAAGTATTCAGGGCCGTAAGCGAATCTTTTTCATCAGAGGCCAGTCTGGCAAAATGAGTATTGAACCACTCATCCATATTCTGCTGGTTTATCACTTCCGCTTTTAATCCGGCAGGTAAATTCTTTACGGGAATTTCAACTGTTTTTCCATTGATTAGCACAATGACTATACCTTCAGACAGAAAGGGAAACCGGCTGATAAAACTTTTAACTGCAATCTCCCTTTTAGCAATGTTTAATGCATAACTCTTCTCAAACACCTGCCTAATGTTGGTGTACTTCCATTCTTCATCCTTAAGGCCAGGTAACCCTTTTGCTTCAAAAACACCGGCAGCCTTCTGCTGAACAACTCCGAAAGGTTTCGGATGGCTTCCTGAGAATTCAATAATCTTTTCAGTCATGTTCATACAGCAGCACCGTCTTTAATCCAGTCATATCCTTTTTCTTCCAGTTCAAGGGCTAATTCTTTAGGTCCGCTTTTTACAATGCGGCCTCCAACAAGTACATGCACAACATCAGGAACAATATAATCGAGCAGGCGCTGATAGTGGGTAATTATAAGGAAAGAGCGATCGGGATTTCGCATAGTGTTTACACCATTGGCTACAATACGAAGGGCATCAATGTCGAGACCTGAATCGGTTTCATCAAGCACACAGAACTTAGGTTCGAGCATGGCCATCTGAAAAATTTCATTCCGCTTTTTCTCACCTCCGCTAAAACCCTCGTTCACACTGCGTTGTGTCATGGTTTTATCCATGTTTACTACCGCCATTTTTTCTTTCATCAGTTGAAGAAATTTTTTCGAGTCGAGTGGTTCAACGCCATTGGCTTTTCGTATGGAATTAACAGCTTCCTTCAGAAAGGTGGCATTGCTGATGCCGGGAATTTCGACCGGATATTGAAAAGCAAGGAAAATTCCTTTTTGCGCGCGTTCTTCCGGTGCAAGTTCAAGAATGTTTTCATTGCGGTAAATAATTTCACCGGAAGTAATTTCATATCCTTCGCGTCCGGCAATGACAGAGGCGAGTGTGCTTTTACCTGAACCATTCGGTCCCATCACAGCATGAACTTCTCCCGGATTAATCTCCAGACTGAGGCCTTGCAATATCTCACGGCCTTCAACCGAAACGTGTAAATTTTTAATCTTTATCATATAGGGCTAAATTTTCTTATCCTACAGAACCTTCAAGAGAAACAGCTAACAGTTTTTGAGCTTCTACGGCAAATTCCATCGGCAACTCATTAAAAACCTGTTTACAGAAACCGTTGACAATTAAATTAACAGCATCTTCTGTTTTTAACCCGCGCTGATTGCAATAGAAAATCTGGTCTTCTCCTACTTTGCTGGTAGTGGCTTCATGCTCAACTTTAGCAGAAGGGTTCTGAATTTCGAGGTAGGGAAATGTGTGAGCCCCGCATTTGTCGCCAATGAGCAAAGAATCGCATTGAGAAAAATTACGGGCATGTTCTGCATTGCGGTTTATTTTTACAAGCCCGCGGTAACTGTTATTGCTTCTTCCGGCACTGATGCCTTTGCTAATTATGGTGCTTCTGGTATTCTTGCCGAGGTGAATCATTTTTGTTCCTGTATCGGCTTGCTGCCTATTGTTGGTAACAGCAACAGAATAAAATTCGCCAACGCTGTTGTCGCCTTTTAAAATAACGCTTGGATATTTCCAGGTGATGGCGCTTCCTGTTTCGACCTGCGTCCAGCTTATTTTTGAATTTTCGAGAGCCAGCCCGCGTTTGGTAACAAAATTATAAATGCCACCAACCCCGTCTTTATTTCCGGGATACCAGTTCTGCACTGTAGAGTATTTCACTTGCGCATCCTTATGCGCATAAATCTCTACCACGGCAGCATGTAATTGATTTTTATCGCGCATGGGCGCTGTGCATCCTTCAAGATAGCTTACAAAACTTCCTTCATCAGCTATAATCAAGGTACGTTCAAACTGGCCGGTACCTGCTGCATTTATGCGGAAGTAAGTGCTGAGCTCCATTGGGCAGCGAACACCTTTGGGTATGTAACAAAACGAGCCATCGCTGAACACAGCACTGTTTAGCGCAGCATAAAAGTTATCGGTATGCGGAACTACGCTCCCCAGGTATTTTCTAACCAATTCAGGATATTCTTTAACCGCTTCACTAAAAGAGCAGAATATTATTCCTAATTCAGCCAATGTTTCCTTAAAAGTGGTTTTAACAGAAACAGAATCAATAACGGCATCAACGGCTACATTGGCAAGACGCTTTTGTTCCTCCAGTGATATTCCCAGTTTATCAAACGTAGCTTTTATCTCAGGGTCTAATTCATCAATGCTTTTAATTTGTGGCCGCTTTTTGGGGGCAGCATAGTAGATGATTTCCTGAAAATCAATTTTCGGATAATGCACATTAGCCCATTCCGGTTCAGTCATCTTCAGCCAGCCTTGATAACTTTTCAAACGGTAGTCAAGCATCCATTCAGGCTCTTCCTTTTTGGCAGAGATATAACGAATGATGTCTTCATTCAAACCGGCCGGTGAAGTTTCAGACTCTATATTTGATTCAAAACCCCATTTGTATTCTGCCTGAGTAACTTTATCTATGATTTTCAAATCTTCGCTCATGTGTCTTGTTTAGAATTCATCTAAAGTTTTTATCCGGATAAAAAAAAGTGACAGATAAATCATTTACACGGCAAAACTCTCACCGCAACCGCAGGTTCTCGAAGCGTTAGGATTGCGAAACTGAAATCCTTTACCATTCAGCCCATCGGAGAAGTCAAGTTCGGTTCCAATCAGGTATAAGAAAGATTTTTTATCGCACACGATTTTAATTCCCTGGTCTTCAAAAATTTTATCGTCAGGCTTAATAACTGAATCAAATTCCAGTTTATAACTTAAGCCCGAACACCCCCCGCCTTCAACTCCTACGCGGATAAAGGTCTCAAACGGCTTATTTTCAGCTTTTATAAGTTCTAAAGCGCGGTTTTTTGCTTTTTCGGTTACTGTAATCATATTTACTTAATAAAAATACGGATGCAAAGATAAGCCATGCCGGAAGAGTAACAGTTCAGCAATTAAAATGTTAATACCCTGAGAAAATTGAGTTATTCGGAGTATCCGCTTCTGGAGTTCTTTTTAAAAATTTCGGCACGCTGTTGCCTGAAAAATTCCAAATCCTTCTTAAGCTCATTCAGTACAGTTTTATCGGCATTACGCGACAATTCCCTTTGAAATTTTTCCTCTTTCTCTTTAATCAGTTTTTCAATGGTATCGAGGTCAAGATTGTTCATGGGTAAGCTGAATAGGCGCGGCTAAAATATGCCAACGGAGATGATTCAATCAATACCAGCCATGAAATTTATTGACAACCTTCCTGATTATTTTTCAACATAAAACAAATCGGAAGCTATTTTATCGGCAAACATTTTTCCTTTTTGATTTAACCTGGTAACCTCATTATTCGGAATAAAAAACTCAGGATTGATTTTTTTTAATTCTTTTTCAAAATGTACAGGGTATTTTTTGCTGAATTGCCGGTGAATGTAATTTTTACTGATGCCTTCTTTTGTCCGTAAGGCTGTCATCACATACTCATTGAACTTCATGGTTTCGGTCAGTTCTTCCGAATCTGATGGCAGTTTTTCGTTTTGCAGGGAACGGATATAAATGGCATTGTTTGAAACATTCCACGAACGGATTCCGGATTTAAAAGAATGAGCCGATGGGCCTAAACCCAGATACGGCTCACCCGACCAGTAACTGCTGTTGTGTTGAGAACGGAATTTTTCGGAAACAGCCATGTTCGATATCTCATAATGATCCCATCCTTTTTTATCTAGCTTCACCATCAGCAACTCAAAATGCTCAGCGCTTAACTGATCATCCACCGGAGGAGCTTTTTGATTTTTAATCATTGCCGCCAATGCTGTTTTTTCTTCTACGGTAAGCGAATAACACGAAAGGTGGTTAACGGGAAGCGAAAACGCCATGTCAAGATTGGCTTTCCAACGTTCAGAAGTCATCCCCGGGATTCCATAAATCAGATCAATGGTTATGTTTTCAAATCCTGTTTTGGATGCATAGAGTATGGATTGAATGGCCGTGGATGAATGATGCACACGGTTCATCATTTTCAAATCATCATCATCAAATGATTGTACTCCGATGCTCAGCCTGTTTACCGGAGTTGACTTTAAGCTGAAGAGATACTCATTCGTAAGGTCTTCAGGATTGGCTTCAAGCGTTACCTCCTCAACACCGAAAAGGTTAAAATGCAAATCCATTGATTTCCACAAATCCAGAATTTCATCCGCTGTCAGCATTGAAGGGGTTCCTCCTCCAAAATAAACCGTATTAATAATTTCATTCTGAAAAAAAGATTTTCTGAGTTCTATTTCCCTTTTTATTGCCCTTAACAATTCCTGTTTGCTTTTCAGCGAAACAGAAAAATGAAAATTACAGTAGTAGCAGGCTTGTCTGCAATAAGGAATGTGTAGGTAAATGCCGGCCATTGGTGAGCAAATTTAGAATAAGAGTGGGCGGGGTGTTGCTGTTAAGCGGTAAAAATCTTTCTTGACGCAATTGTCTTGTCAGAACAATTATCTATATACATTTGCCTGTGTTAATTACCTATGAAAAATACGCTATTCATATTGCTCGTTGCACTTATCTGTTTTCAGAGCGCTGCTCAGGAAAAATACAGCCGGATTAAAATTCTTACCGGAAAAGAAGGTCTTCATAAAATCAGTGCGCTTGGCATTGAAACAGATCATGGTCTTATCCGGCCTAATGTCTGGTTTATTGCAGAACTGAGCCAGCGAGAAATTGATAAAGTTAAAACAACGGGCTTGCCTTATGAAATTATGGTGGATGATGTGAAAGAAGATTTTCTTCGGAGGAACAGGGAACCTCAGTCTGCTCATAAATTATCAGGCGCTGGATATCCGTGCGGTAATGGCATGCCTCAATATACCACGCCTGCCAACTTTTCGCTCGGTTCCATGGGCGGACATCTGTATTATTATGAGCTGTTAGACCATCTGGATGAAATGTATAACCAGTTTCCTAACCTTATAACTGTAAAAGCGCCTGTTGATGCTTCCATTACGACCATTGAAGGCCGCCCGGTTTTTTATGTTAAAATTTCTGACAATCCAACCGTGAATGAGCCTGAACCGCAAATGCTTTATACCGCCATTCATCATGCGCGTGAGCCGGTAAGCATGCATCAGTTGATTTTTTACATGTGGTATCTGCTCGAAAATTATTCTTCAAACCCGCTTGTTCAGCAGATTGTAAACAGCACGGAACTTTATTTTATTCCCTGCATCAATCCGGATGGATATATTGAAAATGAAATTACAGACCCCACCGGAGGAGGCATGTGGCGTAAAAACAAACGCAACAACTTGGACGGCACTTTCGGAGTTGACCTCAACAGAAATTACGGATACAACTGGGGTTACGATAACAACGGCTCCTCCCCTTTGGGAGTGGATGAAACCTATCGTGGAACAGGCCCTTTCTCCGAACCGGAAACAGAAATGGTGAAAAACTTTGTAAATGCCCATAATTTTAAAATTGCACTGAACTATCACACCTTCGGCAACCTGCTTATTTATCCCTGGGGCTACATTCAGAATCTTTACACACCCGATTCCGCTTTGTTTGTAAACTATGGCTCTATGCTTACCGAGCAGAACCGTTACACCTACGGAACTGCCAATCAAACAGTAGGATATGTAGTAAATGGCAGCTCTGATGACTGGATGTATGGCGAGCAAACTATTAAACCAAAAATACTGGCTATGACTCCGGAAGTCGGTCCCTGGTTCTGGCCTTCACAATTCGAAATCGAAGATCTGTGCCATGGCACTGTTTATCAGAATCTACTGGCTGCTCAGTTATGTGGTCCTTATGCTGATGTACGAGAAACAGGAGAAAAAATAATTTCTTCCGTTTCAGGTCATATTAAGTTTTCGCTACAGCAATTAGGGCTTGATACCACTGCCACTTATACGGTAACATTAGCACCTGCAAGTTCCAACATTGTTTCAACCGGCTCGCCTAAACTTTATTCTAACCTGTCACTGCTTCAGACACTTGTTGATTCCATAGCCTTTACGCTCGTAAATACCAACCTAAATTATGGAGATGAATTAAAATTTGTCTTGAGTATTAACAACGGTCTTTATACACTGGCCGATACGGTTATTAAAATTTTCGGTGTCCCTACTCAGGTTTACTTCAGCAGTTTTCCAACTAGCGGAGGATGGACCCCACAATCAGGATGGGGAATTACCTCTCAGCAATACTATTCTGCACCTACCAGCATTACCGATTCTCCGAATGGAAATTATCCTTCGAACACAGTAAGAACTTTCACTTCAAACAATCAATTCAATCTGATAAATGCCGTAAGCGCTGAACTTACCTACTTTGCTAAATGGGCAATTGAACCCAATTTTGATTTTGCGCAAGTGCTAATAAGCACAGATAACGGAGGAACATGGACTCCGCTGTGTGGAAATTTCACTGTAGAAGGCACATTGGATCAGGATCCCGGTCAACCGGTGTATGAAGGATTTCAAAATACCTGGGTGAAAGAAAGAATTGATCTTACTCCATATATCGGAAATCAAATCAAAATAAGGTTTATGCTTGTAAGCGATGGTTTTGAAGAATATGACGGATTTTACTTTGATGATTTATCCATTGTCGAGATTCTGCCCGGTGGTTTATCTGTCAATGAAAATCTAACCGGAAATTTTTCGGTGCATATTTATCCTAATCCTGCTCTCCATCAAATCACTTTTTCAACCACCTTGAAAAACGAAAGCGAATTAACAATTGCCGATGCATCCGGAAGGCTGATTCAGAACCAAAAGATGAAGAGTGGCATTAGCCAGTGTCAAATCAATCTTACACAGTTTGAAAGCGGGATTTATTTCTACACATTGAAAGCTGAAGACGGAACTGCTATCCGCGGAAAGTTTTCTGTATTGAAATAACCAAACAGCCTTGCGGTTTTTAAGCGCTGATTTCGTTTTTCCCATAAGCAGTCCTGCCATTCCCAACGGGATTGTGGCTGTAAGGAATGACGGAAGCATTGATGGAGTTTATGCTGCCGGCCGGTTTTCAGAAAAACTAACCATTGAAAAACATAGAGGAATCCTCTGCCCCGGATTTGTAAATGCACATTGTCATCTGGAGCTTTCATACCTGAAAGGAAAAATTGAGCCGCATACTTCGCTTGCCGGTTTCATAGCCGGTTTGTTGAATGAACAAACCAAAAACAAAGAACCTGATGAGATAAAAAATGCTGCTGCGGAAGCAGATAAAGTCATGTTTGAACAGGGCATCAATTGTGTTGGCGACATTTCAAATGGTGAAATAAGTTATGAGGTAAAATCGAAAAGCGCCATTGCCTATCATACATTCATTGAATTGTACGATTTTCTAGAAGAACGGACGGAGGAAGTTTTTGAAAAAGGGAAAAAAATGTATGCAACATTTTCAGAGCTTCGTAAATCACTTACTCCTCATGCCACATACAGTGTTACACAGAAATTATTAAAAAAGATATTTGCATTTAATAGCTGTACGCCCGTATCAATACATCATGCCGAATCGGAAAGTGAGCGTGAATTGATGACGGAAGGAACCGGAAAGCTGGCAGTTTTTTTTCAGCATTACTTTAAAAAAGATTTCCGTCAGAAAGACGGGGTCTCCTCCGTTCAAAGCCTGTTAGATTGTATTCAAAAAGAGCAACCACTTTTGCTTGTACACAACACCTATTCAACTGCCGAGGTGGTTCATCAAATAAACGGAACCGGCCAAAAAGTATTCTGGTGTCTTTGCCCGAAGGCCAATCTGTACATTGAAAACAGGCTTCCGGATATTAGATTGTTTCAATCGTTGGAAAACTGTTGCCTGGGCACTGATTCACTTGCCTCAAACGATACCCTTTGTGTACTTGAAGAAATGAAAACAATTCTCAGGTATTATCCTGAAATTTCAACAGGGAAATTACTACAATGGGCTACATTAAATGGTGCTAAAGCATTGATGCTGGAAAATCAGTTCGGCTCATTCGAAAAAAACAAGAAACCGGGAATTCTGCTAATTGAAAAAACAGAAGGAAAAAAAATAAATCAGGAAAGCAGGGTGAAAAGACTTGTTTAACGCTTACCAATCATCTTTCTTTTCTTTCTTCTTCATGGCCATGAATTTTTCAAGGTCAGCGATAAGGCTGTAAGCATAGTCGTTGACCTGAATGAGATAATAAGCAAAAGAAGGGCTGTAAGAAGGAGAAGAAGCATCGAGCCATCGTTCTATCGGATAGTAAGAAAGTTGTTTCCAGTTAAAAGCAGAAAGCTGATAACGGTAACGCCCGTCTTTTACCATTAAAATCAAGGTATATTGAATCACTCCGGCATCGGAAGCAAAACCTGATTTGTCTTTTTCATTCTGAATTTTGAATCGTGCTTTACAGACAATCTTGCCTGACTCCTGATTTTTTTCACGGATTACATCATTCGGATTTTTGTAGAATGCATTAGCCCATGCCAGCGCCTTGTTATAGAGATCATCCCTTTTGGATTCTTTAAGATCTGTCAGGGAAACAACTTTATCGTAAGTAATAAGTTTTGTTTCGTTGTCAATAGGGCAGAAAGGTTTCTGATCTTCAGCAACAGCATCCGGTGTTTGTGCTGTAAGGCTATGATGTATTACTCCGAAGAGAAACAGGAAAACAATTGAAAATAATTTTTGCATGTGGCTTGAAATAATTTACCGGTCAAAAATAGAAGTAAGGCAAAAATAAATCAGCCTTCGTTAATAACTTTCAATTTCATTCCGGGTTTGAGAACCTCTTTCGGATCAAGGTTGTTGATTTTTCGTAGCTCTTCAACGGTAAGTCCGTTATGTTTTCTGGCAATATTCCAGAGAGTATCGCCTGGCTGAACAATATAAAAAATCTTTCTTTCGGTTATGGCTTCCCCGGCTTCAATGCCGGCAGCAGATGATTTTTCCTGATTAGCACTTTCTGCGATTTCTTCTTCCGAATCACCGGGCTGTAGTTGGTCATCGTCCACTTCAATCTGTTTTTTCACCATGGTATAAACTACCAGTTTTTGTCCTTTGACAATAAAGGAGTTTTTCAGCTTATTCCATTTCTTAAGTTCAGAAACAGAACAACTGTATTTCTGAGAAATAGCACTGAGATTTTCGCCATTTCGAACGGAATGCAAAATTTTTTCACGCGACCAAACCGTTTTAAGTACAGGCTGAGGTCTTGTGTCCAGAGTTGCAACTTCGGAAATGCCTTCCTTTCTGGCTTTGTTTTCACGATAAGCCTGATACTGTTCATCTGTAAATCCTAACCTACCCACTTCCATTAAATCATAGTATGAGTTGAAAAGCGATGCTACGAAATCAGCCCTTGAATTTTTAGACGGAGCGCCAATTGCAATGGCAATCAGCCTTCTTCCATTCTTAATTGCTGATGCAGCAAGACAATAGCGTGCATTACGGGTATAACCGGTTTTCAGGCCATCCACTTCATTTTCAAAATCAATAACCAGGCGGTTGTGATTTCTGTAAATACTGCTGCTGCGTTCACTGGCAATTTGATCGTAGCCAATGCGCGAAATAGCTGTCAGTTCAGGATACTTAAGCAATTCTAAGGCGAGAATTAAAATGTCTTTTGCGCTGGAATGATTATCGTGTTCAGAGCGCATAGCCGGAAGTCCATTGGGATTTGAGAAAAAGGTGTTGGTCATATTTAATTCAGAAGCACGTGCATTCATTCGCTCAACAAAAGCCTCAACAGTGCCTGAAAGATGCCGTGCAATTACATTACAGGCTTCATTATGTGATACAATCATGGCAAGATGAAGCATTGCATCGAGCGAGTAAGTATCGTGTACCACTTTGCAGACCTTTCTTTTTTTTACTCTGGTAATAATGGTGTTTTTAAGTTCGAGTTTATCATTCCAGTCTGCATTGCAATTCTGAATATCTTCAAGCACCAAAAGGGCTACCATCATCTTAGTAAGAGAGGCTATCGGGTAGGCATAGTCAATATCTTTCTTCCAAACTATTTGATTAGTTTCAGCATCATATAACAATCCGGCCCGAACCCCTGACTCATTCACTGAAATCAAATTTTCATTTACTACCTTAAAAGTCAGAGGAGTTGAATTTATTAACGGTTGAGAAGCAAGAGTGAAAGGAACGATTGCAAAAAGTATTGGCAAGACATTGCCAGCGAAGGATGATTTTTTCTTCATTTGGTTAACCGGGTTCGCAATGATACTTTTCATTTTCGCACTCTGATATAACTTGTTTATTCGCTTTTAACAATCTGAATGTTAACAGCAAAAACGATGCATAAGCGGTAAAATTATACGTGCTTTTGGTTAAAAAGGATTTCAGCGTGGGCAAGATCCGTTTTGCCTGTGATTTTGATATTGAAATACTCCCCATCAACAAGATTTATCGCTATGCCATATTTTTCCATCAGGGAGGCTTCGTCTGTAAATTCTTCTCCCGCAAATTTTCTGAATACCTTTTTCAGTTCACTTAAGGAAAAGCATTGTGGTGTTTGAATCAACCGGAAATCATCACGGTTTACCGATTTACTTTCCTTTCCATTAAGTATGCGGATGGAATCGCTTAACCTTATGCAGGGCACAGCATTTCCGGTTTTTTCACCGTGCGAAAAAACTTTGTCAATCAATGCTTCAGAAACTAAAGGACGTGCAGCATCATGAATGGCTACCATTCCATCTTCTTCAATTTTATTTAAACCGTTAAGAACGGATAAGGATCTGGAAGCGCCACCAACGGCAATAAGGTGAGGCACTTCGAATTTGAATTGACGGCAAACAGCTTCCCAATCATTTAAAAAATTGTATGGCAAAACAACTACTACCGTTTTACAAAGCCTAGAAAATTTTTCGATGCTGTGCATAAGCACAGGTTTGCCATTGAGCAACAAGAATTGTTTAGGAACAGGACTGCCGAAGCGCTGGCCGGTTCCACCGGCAACAATAACAGCAAAGCGGTTCATTAATCATCAAGAATGAACATGGCATCGCCATAGCTGTAAAAGCGGTATTTTTCTTTGATGGCAGTTTTATAAGCCTGCATCGTAAGTTCAAATCCGGCAAAAGCTGAAACCATCATAAGCAAAGTAGATTCAGGCATGTGAAAATTGGTAATCATGCAGTTGGCAATGCTGAAATCATAAGGAGGGAAAATAAACTTGTTTGTCCATCCTTTAGCTGGTTTTAATTCTCCATTAGTTGTAACTGTTGATTCAATAGCGCGCATGGCAGTTGTTCCTACAGCACAAATTCTTTTCTTCTGGCCTTTGGCTTTGTTCACAATTTCGCAAGCTTCTTTATTAACTTCAAATTGCTCCGAATCCATTTTGTGCTTAGTAAGGTCTTCAACCTCAACAGGTCTGAAAGTTCCTAAACCAATATGCAAGGTAACTTCAGCCATTTTCACACCTTTAAGCTCCATTCGCTTCAACAGTTCTTTACTGAAATGGAGACCTGCTGTGGGTGCTGCAACAGCTCCCTCTTCTCTGGCATAAACAGTCTGATAACGCTCCTTATCATAAGGTTCATCTTTCCGTTTAATGTATTTTGGTAATGGGGTGTGGCCAAGTCTTTCCACTATGTCACGAAACTCTTGAGGAGTTCCATCAAAAAGAAATCTCAAAGTTCGACCCCTGGAAGTGGTATTGTCAATTACTTCGGCAATTAAATCATCATTGTCTCCAAAATAAAGTTTATTGCCAATTCGGATTTTACGGGCAGGATCAACCAACACATCCCATAACTTACTTTCATGATTTAGCTCACGAAGCAAGAAGACCTCAATCTTGGCCCCCGTTTTTTCTTTGTTACCATAAAGACGTGCAGGAAAAACTTTAGTGTTATTAAGGATAAGGACATCTCCTTCATTAAAGTAATTGATAATATCTTTAAAAACCTTATGTTCAATAGTTTTTGATTTGCGATGAACGATCATCAATCGGCTTTCATCACGATGTGCTGCCGGGTGATTGGCCAAAAGGTTTTCATTAAAATGAAATTTGAACTGAGTTAACTTCATAAAACTTACGGGTTTTAAAACGGGAGGCGCAAATATAGATTCACATTAAGCCTTTGCAGTTGAAAATTAACAATTTTCGAACATTATCTTAACTATAAAGTACTGTAACAATTTAGAAGTGAGCTTATTACATTTAAAATTCGAGGGAGATAATTTTCTTAAGTGATAAATGATTTATAGCTGTAAGCCCATATGTTAACTTACAAAATCTCTTATTCCGAAGTTGTCGGGGTGGGCAGATTCGAACTGCCGGTCTCTACGTCCCGAACGTAGCGCGATAACCTGGCTTCGCTACACCCCGAAGTCAATGGGGCGACAAATGTAAAGTTTTGCATGCATAGCAAAACAAAAATGCCGCATAGGATAGCGGCATTCTTGTTTTGTAAGGGTCAGTCTTCGTGTTTATTCTTGTTCAATAATTCGCTGCTGAATTACATCATCGTTGACCATCATTCTAACTGTGTAAATACCATGTGAAAATCCATAACTGCGGGCACTGAATACATGATGATAGCTTCCCGGCTTAAGCATAGCATTCTGAAGCGTAACTACTTTCTGGCCGATACTATTATAGACATCAATTTTTACAAAAGCATCTTCTTTAATCACAAAGCTGATGTTAGTATTATGCTGATAAGGATTCGGCACTACCGTTAACTGCATTACTTCTTTATTCAAACGGGCAGCTATTACTTCAGAATAGCCGAACAATCCTGAATAATCAACCTGCTTCAAACGATAGAAGTAAGTAGTATTGGGGCTTACTTCAACATCATTAAAAGCATATTCACTCAAGGAGGTTGTTGTACCATTTCCATTTACAAAACCAATCTGCCGGAAACCTTCCGTGCCGTTATTATTTCTTTCAATTTCAAATCCCTTGTTATCTTTTTCTGAAGCCGTTATCCAACGAAGTTTAATAAGGTTTTTTGCAGGTGAAGCATCAAATGAAAGCAGTTCAACAGGCAAAGGATTAGGCGCCTGAGCGGTGCCAAGCCATGCATTGGATGTAGATTGAAATACAGTAGCAATACTCATCCCTGCTCGTTGAACGGCTGTTACCGGATTACCGCAAACCGGAATTCCTGTGTTAATTAACCAGTTTGCAGCTGTATTTGAATTTGAACGATTATACATTGCTGTAAAACCAAACTGCGCATTGGTATAACCGGTATTGTAGAGCGTAGGAGTAAAAGTACCGGCACTGAAACTTCCGGGAGTTGTAGGATATAGCCTCCAGAAACCGTTATCCAACGGTGTAGCCGGTGCAGCGTGATACGTAAATCCGCATTCGATGCCCAAGCCAAGATTATTGGCGGGTACTGTGTTATCGAATTGAACTGTAAAATAGTTTACTGTGGCCGACATTCCGGTGGTTACGTTGAAAGAAAGTCTTTGATATCCTTTTGCAGAAGTGCCAACCGGAAATTCATAAGTGCCGGTCGCTCCGGTCTGATTAAGGTATTTTCTCAGACCTACACTGGCAGCCACTCCATTTGTCTCGATATAACTGTTTGTATTTCCGGGTGAAATAGCTCCAAAGGCTCGATTCTGAACTTCTACTCTGTTATTGGCCGTTGCATTGGTCAATATTCTTCCATAGTTGAGGGTGAGGTTACCCGACCCCCCGATTAACATCCATGCAGAAGTACCGCCATGATTCTGTAGTGTGAGTGTTCCGGGAGCTGATTGATTCATCAATACATTATTCAGTGAGCCGCGGTTAAAGTAATTCTGAGCGGTTCCATTGAATTCCAGATCGGAGCCGGGCGAATAAAAGCTTGGGAAATTGACGGTAAAATCACCGGCAACCCGATGATACATACCGGTAGCATCAAAGCTTCCTCCGGTATTATTAACAAGAAAGTTTCCGCCCATATCCACATTTTGAGTGGCAATTACTCGGTATCCGGTAGGTTTATCCACGGTTACATTCATAAAGCGGCTTGCACCGGTTACTGTTCCATTTATATTTTGATCATGGAGATTAGTGAGCGGAGCTGTTACTGCTGTATCTGTAAATAAAATAGTGGAATTAGGCTGCGCGTTAAATGAACCATTGTTTGTAAAATCATTGCATACCATTAATTGAAAGCCTGTATTAATGGTAAGTGATGCCCCAGGGGTTACAGAGATACTTCTAACACTGGCATTAGCTGCATTTACAACAGGCTGATTGACAGGAAAGCTTGGAATTGTTGCATTCCTTGAACAATCAGGTATCTGGCACCCGCCCCAATTGTTTGTATTGAACCAATCAGTGCTGACAGAACCTGTCCAGACAATAGTTCCCCCCGGATTTACACCGTAACATACAGGAGCAGAGGCAGGAAAAATTAAGGTAAAGCCTGAAGTATTAATGGCAAAATTGCTCACATTTAAAAGGTAAGTTTCTCCGGCATTCACTGCAATTCTATCTCTGAAGGCCCCACCAAAACCCGGATAGCCGGGGGGAGCAGTGCCCGGTGCTGCGCCATAAACACCTGTTACTCCTAATGCACTGTAATGACAGCGTATCGGAGATGTCAAATTGGAACAATTTGGATTAGGCCCGTAAATAGCAAAATCATAATCAGTGGCGGTGGTACTTGGAGGGCCTGGCCAGTTATTTGGAACAATCCAGAATTCCAGAAATCCCGCTGCACAGATTGTAATACTATACCATGATGAACCTCGTTCACCCGAACACAAACACGTTGTTGCACAAGGTCCGCAACCACTTGTTCCTCCTGTGCAAGGAGAAGGCGTTCCAAAATCACAGATATTTCCAACTCCCTGATAACCTGGGTTCGGCACATTAATGGAGTTAGAACAAACCGGGTTGGCAGCAATACAATCTTGTCCTGGAGTTGGAGGAAACTGATTGGTACAACCTGCCCCGCCATCTATCGCTAAAATAGAAAATGACCCGGTAAGTGCATTTGTTCCATCAACAACTATGTAATAAGAGAAACCCGGTGATAAGCTACTCAATGTCAAAGTGGATGACAGAGGTGTAAACCCACCACAAGTTGGCTCATCATTGTTACAGGAAATGTAAGTAAGCGAAGCCCCGGATCCACAGGCTACAGGCGCAACTCCTGAAGTATAAGCAGCGATAATAGTATTGGTTAGCGTTCCTAAAACAGTTTTGATTTTAACGCAGCCTGATGGGGGCGCAATAAATCTAAACCACACTGTATTAATAGTACCCCATGGTGTACATGCCCCGGGCATTACAGGTTCATCTATCGAACCGGAACATGTGTTATTGCCTGAAAGATATATTCCAAAAGGAAGAAAGGTAGCCGTGCAAGGTCTGTCATTGGGAGGGCCTGCTCCGAATGATGTAATTGTGATATCATAAGTTGCACTTATTCCGTCAACTATAAAATAATAAGTTCCTGCTCCCGGCAGGTTGATCGTTGAGGTTATAGAATTGCCTAAGGCAGGAACCGTAGCCCAACCTATGCATGTGCCTCCCGAACCAGGGCAACCCTGATAAACTGCAAACCCTACCTGATCTGTGTTAGTGTTATTAAGTGTAACCCCCAGGCATTGTGGGCCGGTTGCGGTATAAACATAGACCTTATCTTCTCCGGTAGTGAAAGAGCCGGCACAAATTCCTGGAGTAGCTACTGTATAATCATTGTTCATACAAACTGTACTCTCTCCAACCAAGCTGAAAGGAAAAGAAGGAATATTCACAGCATTGGCGCAGACAAGTCCATTTGTTGGTAAAGGATTATTGAACACACTGATGTTATCAACCGTTCCGGGTGGATTGGTTCCAAGAGAGAAATCGTTTTTCCACGAGAATACCAAACGAAGTGTTTGTGCTGTAGGATTACAAGGAAAAACGATGGTTGCAGTCTGCCATGCTGTTTGAAGATTTAATCTTCTTAAACGGTAAACGGCCCCTAATTCAAAATTGGCAACAGGATTTATTGTTGTAGGACAAAGAAAAACATCCATCCAGTCAAAACCGTTTTCACCGAAACATCTCCAGTTAAAGGAAAGCGTTGCCTGACCTACAGGAAAGGCAATATCACGGTAAAAGTGAGAAACCTGCGAAACATTTACGTTGTAGGCAGCAGATCCACAAGAGGTGTTTGAAATAAACGCACCATTAGCACCGGCATTGGCACCGGGGGCTCCAACGCACCAGTTATTAGTTCCACCGTTGACCACTGTCCATCCGTTGGCAGCCATGGTACCGCCTAATTCGAAACCACCCGCCCCGGTTGGATCAAGAAGTAATTGCGATTGGGCAGGCAACTGATAACAGCTCCATAGTATTGCTGTAGCTAAAATATTTTTGAGTATCCCCTTCATCATAATGAGTTGTTTTTGAGGTTTAGTTTTCTATTCAGGTTTAAAGTCACTGCAGGTAGCCACTGCTTTGTTGTAGTCAAATCCATCCATCACCGAAGCCTTAAAATTATGATCAGCTATTCTGGCAAGTAACTTATCCGTATTCGCATAAATCCGGGTATCTATTTTCAAAACAAGCATTTCGCCCCGCTTGCATCTCAACATTATTTCCACACCGGATGTGTTTTTGTAAATATTCTCGATTGCCTGATAAGTTTTTTCCGACTCAAGGCCCGGAATGTTGATTACTGCTTCACGGTAATCTCCTTCAGCATGTTGAGCATTAACAAAATTAAATATGCAAACAGTAAAAACTGTTATTAGGCAAATTCTGGTATATCTTTTCTTCATAATCTTCTTAAGTTTAATAAACTGTAGCAAAGCTAAGCTTCAAAACATTAAAAATCAGGTTGCAGTTTAAAATCAGACGAATGTATTAGCTCACTAATACGATTTAAACTGTTTTTTGGTTAAAACCCGTCTTCATTAAGCAAGAATTTAAATTATTGCTTGCTGATCTTTACCGCTTTAAGCGTATAAACTGTTTTTTGGGAAATTATTTTTATCAAATAAACTCCTGAAGAATTTCCAAAATATTGCGGCTTCAAAACCATTTCGCTGACAATTTCCGATTCACTTAGCACCTTTTCAAAAATAAGTTCTGCATTATCTGCATGATAAATTTGAATGATTAGCCGGCTGCCTTCCATTCCATTCAAGAACAATTTAGAAGATTCATAAAAAGGATTTGGGAAAAGTGATGGTGTAGTTTCATTGCTTGAACAAAGAATTTTAATAACAGAACTAATCTCTGTTGACCCATCAAAATCAACCTGCCTTAACCTGTAGTAAATTTCATTGCAATCTGAAAGAAGATCATCTGTAAAATAATAATGGTTTGAAGCTGATGTAGTACCATGCCCATTCACCCGACCTGCT
The DNA here is from genome assembly GCA_900696575.1 of uncultured Bacteroidota bacterium. Taxonomy (GTDB): domain Bacteria; phylum Bacteroidota; class Bacteroidia; order AKYH767-A; family OLB10; genus CAADHD01. The sequence continues at coordinate 29,793 of CAADHD010000031.1, read as the reverse complement.
ACTTTAAAAGGTTCATTAATGCAAGATCTTTGAATTTCAAAAAAATCATTATTCCATTCAGATGCGGTCTGCCACTGAAGTTCCACCTTACGCATAGCACTCAAACATTTACCTCTGAAATAAACCAGTTCAACCGGCAACGGATTTAATCCTTGAGCCGTACTGAAATAAACTTCGCCCGCATTGCCAAAAACAGTAGCAGCACTCATGCCGACTCGCTTAACGGCAGTAACTGGAAAATTTGCACAGGAAGTGCTTCCAGCCGGTGGGTTTAATTGCCATTGTGCAGGTATGTTGTTTCCTGAACGGTTATATTGCACTGTAAAACCAAACTGGGCATTTGTAAAACTGCGGTTCCAGAGAACAGGGTTAAAAGTGCCGGCTGTAAATGCAGAAGCAGGAGCCGGCTGCAATTTCCAGAACCCGTTGTCAAGCGGTGAAGCAGGAGCCTGATGCCAGGTTACGCTACATTCACTTCCCAGAGCTGTATTGTTTGCAGGTAGCAGGTTTTCAAAATTTGCCGTAATGAAATTGACCGTGGCCGGAAATGCAGAGGTAACTTCTAACGACAACCGCTGATATCCTTTTATAGAAGTCCCAACAGGAAATTCATAAGTGCCGGTACCGCCTGATTGATTGAGGAATTTTCTGAGATATCCGTTAATATAACTGTTCAGATTGCCGGGCTCAACAGAATTAAAAGCACGGTTTCTCACTTCAACCAGGCTTCCGTTTGTATTTATAATTCCATTTTGAAGTGACAGCACACCGGCAGTTCCCAAAATCATCCAGGGCAAAGCCAGGCCATGATCGGTAAGCATTAAGCTGCCACCGGGTAATTGATTCATGACAACGTTATTCAATAAACCGCTGTTTTTGTACTGTTGATTTACACCGGTAAATTCAAGTGTTGCCGAAGCCTGATATGTTGCCGGATTGGGGCCGGTGGGATCAATAGTAAAATTTCCTGCTGTTTTCTGATACATACCTGCAGCCCTGAACTCTCCACCAAAACTTCCGCCATTAACCGTAAAATTTCCTTTTGTATCAAAATCCTGGAGTGCCTGAACATAGTAGCCCACCGGTTTTGAGGTAACTACATTTCCTAACGAGTTTGCTCCGGTAAGATAGCCATTCAGCTTTTGATTATGATTGATATTTAATGGTGCTGTTACGGCAGTATCTTCAAAATGCACAGTTGATCCTGCAGAAAAATTAATTGCTCCATTATTTACAAAATCGTTGCACACCATTAATTGAAAGCTGCCACTCAGACTTAAACCGGCACCGGGGCTTATTGTGATTGTTCTTACACTTGCACCGGCAGCATTGATATACGGATAACGGGGCAAATTGGGGGGAATAAACGCATTGTATCTGCAATTCGGAATCTGACATCCGCCCCAATTCTCAGGATTAAACCAATCGGTGCTGGTTGAACCTGTCCATACAACTGTACCTCCGGGTGGAACTACAGATGAAACCGGTGAAGCAGGGTTAATTCGCAAACTGAAGCCTGAGTTGGTTACATCCCAATTACTGATACATAAAAGAAACACATCTCCAATCTGAACGCCTACAGTATCTTCGTACGAATTGTCCCAGCATGATCCGCCATAAGCCGGGTTTCCGCTTCCGTTCGGATACAACCCTGTAACCCCAAGAAAATTATAATTACATCTGAGGGGCACTCCTAATGCACCGCAAGCAGAAGTAGCTCCTGCTCCGCCTATTTTATAGAGTGCAAAATCATAATCGGTTTCTCCGCCACCGGTGCAGCCACTGGTATAATCATTCGGAAGGATATCAAAAGCCAGAAATCCGCTTCCGGTAATAGCAATACGGTACCACACGGCACCTTTTTCGCCCTGAAGCAAACAGTTTGAGCCAGATGAAAAATCGCAACGGTTTCCAAAACCGCTGTATCCGGGATTCGGAACATCAACTCTTGTAGTACATACCTGAAACGGCAATTCGCAGTCCTGGCCAGGAATAGCCGGCAATTGAGCTGCTGTACAGGCATCATAAATGATGATTGAAAAACTTCCGGTTTCAAATCCATATCCATCAACAGCAACATGATACATATTGCCTGCCGTAAGGCCGCTTAACTCAAGCATGGAGTGGCGATAAGCATAGCCGCTTACTCCGCAGGGAGTGATGTCATCATTACAATTGGATCCTGAGATCAATGTCAAACCTGAACACGAACCTGAATATGCTGCAACCTGTGTATTGGTTAATGTTCCGAGCATGGTTTTAATTTTTACACATCCTGAAGCCGGAGCAATAAATTTATACCACACTGCATTATTCCAATTGTTACCGCAGGCAGGAGCAGCAGGTTCATTGCAGTTGCCTGCACCTATGTTGTTTCCGCTCATTGGTAAATTTATGGGCAGGAAAGTGGCATTACACGGAAGGTCATTGGCAGGAATACCTCCGGCATTCAAAACAATATGAATGTTGTCAATGGCTGCTGCTGGATTGCTTCCGCCTGAGGCATCGTTAATCCATGAAAAAACAACACGGATAGTGTTTCCGCTGCTGCCGCAAAAAACTACAGTAGCATTCTGCCAACTGTTCTGCAAGTTAAAATTTCCGAGCAACCCGCTTCCAACAACACTTCCGGCAACAGGCGTAATTGTATTGGGCACTGCACATACGCTGATGTAATCCAGCGGATTTCCGAGCAAACTTTCTCCATAAGCTTTCCAGTTGAAAGTCATCACTGCTGTTCCGGTTGAGGGAAAGGTAATATCACGGTAAAAATGCGATACCTGTGCAGTGGTGTTCGTGTAATTATTTCCTGAACCTCCGCTGTTTGAAATATAGGCTCCGCGTGCTCCGCTGTTTGCGCCTGTAGCTCCTACATACCATTGATTAGAGGTATGATTTACGGAAGCCCATCCATTGCCAGCAAAGGTGGCTGAGGATTCAAATCCGCCAGCGGCATTACCATCAAGCAGAATCTGTGCATGAAGGATATTCCCTAAAAGCATAAAGGGCAAAACAGCCGTTACAAAAGCTACTGGCTTACGCATTCAAAGTATAGAATTTTAAAAAAGTTTTATTGACAAAATAACTGTTGCAACTGGTTGGTGCTATTGTCGCTAACCGGTTTTGCTGAAACTCCGGCATTCTCAAGAAAAAAACCGATCGGGTTGTTGTCGCTGTGTATAGTTCGGTCAATATTTAAAATCATCAATGCCTGTTTCAGATCAGGCCTTTCACAATATCCGCTCAATTCAATTCCATGAAGCGCTGACAAATCATTTTTGATGTTACTATTGACCTTTGCACTTGAAAGATCAATCACAAAAGTAACGGTTTCCTTTTTTGCCGCCAAATAATTTTGTGCATAACCATCAGAGGCATTGATGATGGATATAAAAGCAAAGGATAAAATGTTTATGAAAAGTTTCATGGTATTTGGATGGTAAAGATAAAACCATTAATTATACCTTTTGCTTATTGGCTGTACTGATTTTATCAGGTTGTCTTTGTTAATTGGTTAAAGCATTGATTTGAATGGTAAACTTCAGTACTGTTTTTCCTTTAGAACAAGATTCAGTTCATCTAACTGATGCTGCGAAATAGCTGAGGGGGCATCAATCATAACATCCCGTCCGGCATTGTTTTTAGGGAAAGCCATGTAATCGCGGATGGAATCGCTGCCACCGAAAAGAGAACACAATCTGTCAAAACCAAAAGCTATCCCTCCGTGCGGAGGAGCTCCGTACTCAAATGCATTCATTAAAAACCCAAACTGGCTTTCGGCCTGTTCTTTTGTAAATCCGAGCAATGAAAATAGTTTTTGCTGAAGTTTCCGGTTATGAATCCTAATGGAACCACCGCCAATTTCAACTCCATTAATAACCATATCATATGCATTGGCTCTTACCTTACCGGGATCGCTATCCAGTAATGGAATGTCTTCAGGCAATGGCGAAGTAAAAGGATGGTGCATGGCATGAAAGCGTTTTGCTTCTTCATCCCATTCAAGCAACGGGAAATCAACTACCCATAAAGGAGCAAATACATCAGGGTTTCTTAACCCTAACCGGTGCCCCATTTCAAGTCTCAATTCGCTGGCCGCTTTACGGATTTTATTTTCATCACCGGCAAGCACCAGAATCAAATCGCCCGGTTTGGCTTCTGCAGCCAACATCCAGTTTTTCAAATCATCTTCGCTGTAAAACTTGTCAACTGATGATTTGATGCTGCCATCAGTATTAAATTTCACATAAATAAGCCCACTGGCTCCTATTTGAGGACGCTTGACAAAATCGGTTAATTCATCTAATTGTTTACGAGTGTATTCGGAACAACCTTCAGAGGCAATAGCAAGCACGGTTTGTGCATCATCAATCACTTTGAAATTTTTGCCCTTTACAACTGATGTAATGTTCTTGAGTTTCATTCCGAATCGGATGTCCGGCTTGTCATTACCATAATCACGCATTGCATCAGCAAAGGTGATTCGCGGAAACTTTTGCAGTTTAAGGCCTTTGACATTATGAAACAAATGAACGGCATACTTTTCAAAAACCTGAAGAATATCTTCCTGTTCAATAAAACTCATTTCGCAGTCAACCTGTGTAAATTCAGGCTGCCGGTCGGCCCGAAGATCTTCGTCCCTGAAGCATTTTACAATTTGGAAATACTTGTCAATGCCTGCAACCATCAGTAATTGTTTGAATGTTTGCGGACTTTGCGGTAAAGCATAAAACTCGTGCGGGTTCATTCTTGACGGAACAATAAAATCTCTTGCTCCTTCGGGGGTTGATTTAATTAATACCGGAGTTTCAATTTCAATAAAGCCCTGCTGATCAAAAAAACAACGAGTCTCCTGGGCCATCCGGTGGCGCAACAACAAGGCTTTCTTAACCGGATTACGTCTGATATCCAAATACCGGAATTTCATCCGCAGGTCCTCGCCTCCGTCAGTTTCATCCTCAATGGTAAATGGTGGAGTTTTTGAAGGATTGAGAATTTCTAAACTGCTTACAATCACCTCTATTTCTCCTGTTGGAATCTTTGGATTTTTGCTGCTTCTCTCTGCCACAATTCCTGTGGCTTTTATAACAAACTCGCGACCGAGTTTTTGTGCCTCATTACACAACTCCTTGTTTTGCTCGCTATTAAAAACCAACTGGGTAATGCCATAGCGATCGCGCAGGTCAATGAAAGTCATCCCGCCCATTACCCGATTACGTTGTACCCAGCCGCATAAGGTAACTTGTTTGCCAGCGTCAGTAAGACGCAACTCTCCACATGAATTAGTTCTAAGCATAGAAGGGGCGAAGATAGTTTTCAGATACAGATGATGGCGGAAGTTTTTGAATCAGTAAATACAGAGTTAACATTTCTTCTTTAAAACTCATCCCATTCGCTGATTAAAGTATCTAATTACAGCTATTGACGTATTTATTTTTACCGCATCCCAAAACATGAAAAAGCAAATCCTTGACCGCTGGCTTTATGCCTTCGCTTTTCAATTGGTGATTATGCACTTGAAAAAAAACCAGGTGCTGATGGCTTATTGGGTTTTGCTTTTCGGATTTACTGGCGGATGGTTTGCAAACAAATTCGGAATTCCTTATCTGTTTCTCGATCCTGAGTACATGGGAATAGTAGGAGGCAGGGCATTTCTGATAATGGGGTTAGCAACGGGAGCATTCATCATGGCATTTAACATCTCCGGATTTATTCTTAACAGTTTCCGTTTCCCGTTTCTTGCTTCATTGTCAAAGACATTTCAAAAATGGATATTGAATAATTTTATCATTCCGGTTGCATACCTTCTGTTTTATATCATCTGCGTTTTCCGTTTTCAGTACTACAACCAGATGAAAGAGCCATCGGAAATCCTAATGGACATCGGATGTTTTCTTTTAGGGGTATTTGCCATTGTTTATTCTACCTGGAAATACTTTCTGATAACCAATAAAGACATCTACAAACTATTTGGAGTAGAAGATTCAGAAAAAGAAACCACTGTTTACCGTACAACCGGAAAAAAACGCAAATCAAGAGCCAATTCCGGTAAATGGCGTGTAGAAACGTATCTGACCATTCCGCTAAAAACAAACCTGGTCAGAGATACCAGCCATTACAAACCGCACATGCTGCAATCAGTTCTTAAGCAAAACCACATCAATGCAGCCGTTGTGGAACTGTTAATTTTTGTAACGTTTATAGGCCTTGGCGTTTTCCGCGATTATGAATTGTTCCGGATTCCGGCAGGGGCGAGTATTCTGTTATTATTCACCATGATTCTTATGTTATCAGGCGTATTCCGTTACTGGCTTCGCGCCTGGGCCAATACTGCTATTGTCGGGGTTTTTCTGATGTTAAACTTTCTATCACAATTCGAAATTTTCAACCCTTCTAACAAAGCTTATGGACTTGATTACAGTAAACCAAAACCTTCTTATTCAGTAGCCGAAGCAGAAAAGTTTTATTCGGATTCTATTTTTAACAACGATAAAAAGCAAACACTTGGCATACTGGAAAATTGGAAGGCAAATCTGGCCAAAGAGCAAAATCATAAGCCGAAGATGATTCTGCTGTGCGTAAGCGGTGGCGGAACTCGCTCTTCCTTGTTCACGTTTTCGGTAATGATGTGTATTGACAGCGCTACCGGAGGAAAGCTGATGCCTCATACGCGCCTCATCAGCGGGTCTTCAGGAGGATTAATCGGAGCTGCTTACTACCGCTCATTATACCTTGAGAAAAAGGACAGTTTGCTGAGTAGTGATGCCATTCGTTACAGAAATGACACCGGCAAAGATTTACTGAATGCGGTTGCGTTCGGCTTTGTAGTGAGTGATTTATTTCTGAATCTTCAAAGTTTTACTGACAGTACTGGCCGATACATCAAAGACAGGGCATTTGCATTTGAACAGCAGTTAAACGAAAACACAGGGTTTCTTCTTGATAAAAACATGCAGTATTTTTCAAAGCCGGAAGCCGATGCAGAAATTCCGCAGTTGATTATATCGCCTACCATTATTAATGACGGACGCGCTTTTCTGATTTCTTCCACTCCTGTTTCTTATTTATTGCAAGCCTACACACAAGGTAACAATCCATTTGCATCCATTGCTGATGGCATTGAAATAAATCATTTTTTCAAAGACCTGAAACCGGGTAATTTGAAAATGACAAGCGCCTTGAGGCTTAATGCCACTTTCCCATACATTCTGCCTGCTGCCACCTTACCTACTGACCCTGCCATTGAAGTAATGGATGCCGGAATACGAGACAATTACGGAATAATAAATGCTGTTCGCTTTCTTTATTCATTTAAAGATTGGATTGAACAGAATACCTCCGGAGTTATCATAGTACAGATCAGAGACAATTATAAGAAGACAAAAGTTGATTTCAGCGCTTCGAATACTTTCTGGCAAAAGCTCTCATCTCCTTTGAAAAATGCTACAGGTAATTTTATTCTGATGCAGGATTATCAGAATGATCAGTTATTGATTAATGCTTCAGCCTGGTTTAATGGACCGCTTGACTTTGTGATGTTCGAAATGCCACAATTAGAAGAGAAAATTTCTTTAAGCCTGCACCTGACTAACCGTGAAAAAAACTTTGTGCTTGATTGTGTCATGAATCCGTATAACCGGCAAAGCCTTATACAACTGGAAAAGCTAATCAATAACCCGCGGCATGACTTTACATTAAATGATACTCCATAACACCTTGAATTAAGATATTTGCTCTCCTTAAAAAATGAAAAATAAAGTTACTACGTTAGGTCAGTTCATTATTGAAAGACAATCCGATTTCCCGTTTGCCAAAGGAGAATTATCCAGGCTTTTACGCGACATTGGTATTGCAGCGAAAATAGTAAACCGCGAAGTGAACAAAGCCGGATTGGTTGATATACTTGGTGAAGCAGGAGGAAGCAATATTCAAGGAGAGCAGGTTAAAAAACTGGATGTTTATGCCAATGAGCAATTTATTGCTGCTTTGGGTTCGGGAGGCGAAACATGTGCTGTAGCTTCCGAAGAAAATGAAGATCTGGTTCCCATTGATACCCTTGTATCAAAAAATGCCAAATACCTGGTCTGTATTGATCCGTTGGACGGGTCTTCCAACATTGATGTGAATGTTTCCATCGGTACTATTTTTTCAATTTACCGCAGAAAGCATGAGGAACCTGCAAGCATTTTAAGTGAATTTCTTCAGAAAGGAACGGAACAGGTTGCTGCCGGTTATGTTATTTATGGATCTTCTACCATGATGGTATATACTACCGGTAAAGGCGTTAACGGATTCACTCTGGATCCATCCATAGGTGAGTTTTGCCTTTCACATCCTGATATAAAAACACCATCCACCGGAAATATCTATTCTGTTAACGAAGGTAATTTCAAACATTTTCAGGATGGGGTGAAAGCATACCTTCGCTGGTGTCAGGAAGAAGATAAAGCTACCGGCAGGCCCTACTCTTCCCGATATATCGGAAGTTTAGTAGCCGATTTTCACCGCAATCTTTTAAAAGGCGGTATTTATATTTACCCTTCCACCAAGAAAGCCCCTAACGGAAAACTTCGTTTGCTTTATGAATGCAACCCGTTAGCCTGGATTGCCGAGCAGGCAGGAGGAAAAGCATCGGACGGGAAAAACCGTATTCTGGAAATTAAACCTGAGTCATTACACCAACGTGTGCCTCTTTTTATTGGCTCACCGGAAATGGTAACCATGGCCGAAAAATTTGTTTCTGAGGGAGGATGATTTATTTCTTCAGCTCTTCAGGTGCACACATGGAATTTTTCATCATGTCTTTGAATTGCCATATATCCGCATTATCGCAATACATCTGAATGAAGCGCTTATCCATTTCATACAGTTCTTTATTCTGCCTGCGCATGTTACAATACCCTCCTATCCATTTTCCGTTTTTCTCCTTATCTACACTTTTAACTTGCCAGTAACCGAGGTATTGAGTGAATGGTTTCAAATAAGTACTCTCGTCACAAAACACCTTGAATTTCATAAGTTCACTAACTGCTTCGGCTTTAGATCCGCATAACGATGTAATTCGAATCACTACATAGTTTCCAAATAAATCTCGGTCAGGATAATTCTCAGATGGATTAAGTGGCTGGGAATGAGAAGGAAGTACGTAAAAAACAAGAAGAAGTGCCAGGATTTTTTTCATGATTTAATAGAGTTTGTCGAAGCCAAAAGTAATATAGCAGACTTTAATTCTAAAATTTAAATACTCTCTTTTACTTGCCGCTTAAATGCCAGTTTTTATATTCGCACGCTCAAAAATTAACCATACATGATTATTGTTCCTGTAAAAGAAGATTCTATAGACAAGGCTCTCCGTAAATTCAAGAAAAAATTTGAAAAAACCGGAGTAGTGCGGCAATTACGTTCTCGACAGGGTTATGAGAAAAAATCCGTAACCCGCAGAAACACTGTGAAAAAAGCAATCTTCAGAAATAAACTTCAAAACGAAGGCTTGAGTTCACTGTAACTATTTTCCGGCCACAGATATTAAGCCGGGCAGAATTGACTGTCCGGCTTTTTTTTATTGCATTTAACAATACTCTTCGTAAGCTGCCTGAAGGTTTTCAGCGATAAACTCCGAAGGATGTCCTTCAATATGGTATCGTTCAATAAAATGAACAAGTTTACCATCCTTAAACAAGCCTATACTTGGCGATGAAGGCGGGTAAGGCAAGGTAAATTTTCTTGCTTCGGCTGTAGCTTCTAAATCCTGACCGGCAAAAACTGTATAAAGATGGTCCGGCCTTTTTTGCCCTTTGAGTGATTGTTTTACAGCCGGACGGGCAGCTCCGGCCGCACAACCACAAACGGAATTAATAACCAGCAAAGCAGTTCCTTTAGAATCATTTAAAGCAGCTTTTACTTCCTCGGCAGTCTTAAGTTCTTTAAATCCTTCATTTACCAAATCAGCTCTCATAGGAGCACATAATTGTTCCGGGTAGGGCATATTGAATTTTATTTTTCTTGATTTCGCAAAATTACTTACACAACAATAAAAACAGTATTTAGTTCAAAAATATCCTGCTGTTGAGAGAGAAATACCCATCTGTTCCGGCCCGTCAAACCCATTTTCTGTTCTGCGTAATACTCTTTTCTTACAAAGCCAGGCCGAAAAGGAATTAAAGATGGCATTAAAAATGAAAAGCATCATTCACGAAAACAATTACGCTACAATTGAAATGATCTCACAAGCCACAAAAGAAAAACAAGCATCCATTTTTCCGGTTCTGAAAATAGATTACCATTTCAAGCTTATCGAATGCAATGAAGCCGGGTTGCCTCTTCTCCGGTTATGGAACACAAATCTTGATAACCCGATTCCCATAGGAATCCTTGAAAGGCATCCGGAGATATTCACCGCCATTAAAAATTCTTCCATGCCTGATATCAATATCGAAACAGATGATGCCACTATAAAATGTACCGTAGTGCCATTTCCGGAAGCAAACTACATCGGCATATATGCCTATATGATTGAATTCACCGAAAAAACAAAAGAAAAAGTTACGCTTACAAGGCTTAACTGACAAGATAAGGTTTCATGGTTTGGTTTGGTTACGTCCCTTCCCCCTTGGGGAAGGGCGTAATTTTTTTAATCCTCTATAACTTTTTATCAGCCTGCTGCGTATCAATCTCACTAATTCTTTGAAAACATGCAACATGTAAAGTCCCTTAAAACCCATGGAAAAGAAAACCACTGCCGATTCAAAAAAGTTATGTTGATTGATGACAATGAGATTGAAAATTTTGTCAATAAAAAACTGATTGAGACTACAGAATTTTCTGAAGAAACCGAATGCTGCCTGTCTGCAGAATCTGCATTGGAACAAATCAGAAAATGCAGCCCGGAAGAATTGCCAGAAATAATCTTTCTTGATATAAAAATGCCCGGCATGGATGGTTTCGGGTTTCTTGATGAGTTTGCCATGCTTTCTCCAGAAATTCATCAGCGCACAAAAATCATTATGCTTTCTACCTCCGAAAGCTTTAAGGATTTGAACCGTGCCAATAAAAACAGATTTGTTTTCCGCTTTCTTAACAAACCGTTGCTTCAGCAGGCGCTGGATGCCATTGTTTTCTGATTACTTTCTTTTGGCAGAAAAATAATCCATCAATAACCGGCTGCATTCTACAGCCATCACACCTGCTTTTATTTCCGTTTTCGGATGGAGCATATGGGTATTCACTTTGGTGAATCCACGCTTGTCATCCTCTGCCCCGTAAACCACCCTGCTAATCTGTGACCAGAATAAAGCGCCTGCACACATGGCGCAGGGTTCGAGCGTTACATACAATGTACAGTCATTCAGGTATTTTGACCCAAGAAAATTTGCGGCTGAGGTAATGGCTAAAATTTCGGCATGAGCTGTTACATCGTTCAGTGTTTCTGTCATGTTATGGCCGCGCGCAATAATGCGCTGGTTACACACTATCACTGCCCCCACAGGAATTTCATCTTCCTCATAAGCCTGTTTTGCTTCCAGCAAAGCAGCTTTCATAAAATAGTCATCATCCGGTTGTATCATTTTTCAAACTGAAAACAGAGGTAACCGATTTTCTTTCCTTCGCTACGGAATATTTTTTCATACGTGGTTTGAATAAACAGCCTTTCATCGTTAAATCCGGAAGCATCCAGGTCAAAGGTATGGAAGAGCATTTTGCCGGTTTGTTGCTGCAGCATTTCGGTTGAGTATTCCATCAGTTGCAGACTGTCGGTTTTCAAATGTAAAAGTCCTTTGCTTTTAAGAATGGATTTAAACCTATGAAGCATGGCGGGTGAGGTAAGCCTTCTGTTTTCGCGGCTTTTTTGCGGCTGAGGGTCAGGAAAGGTTAACCATATTTCATCTGCTTCATCAGGTGCAAAAAACTTTTCAATGAGTTCAATTCTCAGCCTAAGAAAAGCAGCATTGGTTATATTCTGTTCGTTGATGGTTTTTGCCCCTCTCCATATTCTTGCTCCTTTAATATCCATTCCGATAAAATTTTTGTGTGGAAATTTTTTTGCCATTTCTACGCTATACTCCCCTTTTCCGCAGCCGGCTTCAAGAATGATGGGCTGTTTATTTAAAAACACCGAATTGCTCCATGTTCCCTTCAGATAGCAGTCAGCCGAATGATAAGTTACATCCGGTTGAAATACACGCTGCATGGATTTAAGTTCTTCCCAGCGTCTGAGTTTGTTTTTACCCATAACGGGCGAAATTAAAATCTGCTCTAATTCGGCAATAATCATCTTTGCATTTCCATGCGGATTCTTGTTGCCGTTCTTAACTGGGGCCTTGGCCATGCCACGCGGTGCATCCCGTTGATTGATGCATTGAAGCAGAAAGGTGCGGATGTTATTATTGCTTCTGATGGCGAAGCGCTTGCTTTTTTGAACCAACGTTTTCCCGAATTACCGGCTGCCGTACTTCCGTCTTACAACATCCGATATCATTCAAAAAGTATGGTGTGGAATATGCTTCGATCTCTTCCGCGAATCCTCAAAGCTATTGAAGAAGAAAAAGAAACTACTGAAAGACTGATTGAGCAATATGATATTGATGCCATCATTTCCGACAACCGTTACGGGTGCTACCGGGAACATTTTTTTTCTGCATTGATTATTCACCAGATAAATATTCAATGCCCGAAGCAGCTGAAGTTTACCGAACCTCTGTTGTTTAAAATCCACCAACGCTTTATTGAACCATTTAACACCTGCCTGATACCTGACTTTTCGGGCATGCAGAATCTTTCCGGTGATTTATCACATAAACGGAAACTGAAAAACATGCAATTTATCGGACCATTATCGCATCTTCATAATTCAGTTAAATCAGTTTCTCATAAAAAATACGACCTGATGGTAATCTGCAGCGGGCCGGAGCCGGCACGCACCAATTTTGAGAATCTTATGCTACGCGAACTTTCTCGGCACGATTTAAAAAGTGTGCTGGTAAGAGGTACTCATAAAAAATTTACTGGTAAAGCTCCCAACCATATCCGCGTGTTTGATATATGCAGCAGTGATGAAATTTCAGCGCTGATGAATGACTCCGAAATCATCATCAGCCGTTCTGGATATTCCACCATAATGGACCTGGCCAAAACCGGAAAGAATGCCATTTTGATTCCAACCCCCGGGCAAACAGAACAGGAATACCTTGCTAAATATCATCATCAGGCAAAACGGTTTTTCACTATGAGCGAAAAAAACTTTTCGCTGAAAGAAGCCTTGATTCAATCCAAATCATTCAGAAATAATTTCAAGCTTACTGAAAACGATTCTTTCAGCACAAAATTAGATGAGCTTTTAACACATATCCATGACGGCCAATTGTTCTGATTCAAAAAAGTATTTTATGTTTGCACTGGTTTGCGGTTCCCGAATAGTTCGGGATGAAAAGGGAACCGGGTGAAAATCCCGGACAGTCCCCGCTGCTGTGAGCTTCATAGTATGCTTTCACACACCCTGCCACTGTCAAAAAATCAGACGGGAAGGCGTGAAAGAGAAGTAAGTCAGAAGACCTGCCGTTAACCACCAATTTCAAAGTCTTCGGAGGAAAGACTGTTGAAGGAAAGTGTTAATCGCTGGCTCTTCACATGCTTACTCCGTTGCTTTACTTAATGAGCAATGAAACAACTGCTGATACCAGTATTTTTTGTAATATGCTTATATGCCGAGCTTTTTGCACAGCAGGACACCGTGCAACTGAATACCGCTGTGGTTTTTGCAGAACAAAAATGGCTTTTTGCGTCCGGCTGTTTTACCGAAACCACTGACTCCATCGTAAAAAAACTTTTCTGCAATCAACTGATTTCTGAGTGGCCTTTACCCTCATCTCTCATTCTTAAAAACTATGGACCGGGCGGTATAGTTACTGCTTCTATGCGCGGAATGGAGGCAAAACATACCTCTATAATCTGGAATGGAATCCCCGTTAATTCCCCTTCGCTTGGGTTAACCGATTTAGCTATTCTTCCGGTTTCTCCCGGTTCTGAGGTTACCATTTTTCACGGCAATGCTTCTTCACTTTATCACACTGCTGCCTCCGGCAGCGCCATTATCATGGAAGAAAAAAACCGGTTTGAAAAAATTCTTTCGGTTAATGGATCTTTTGAATCCGGAAGTTTTCAAAGCAGAAAAACGGCAGTAAGCTTGCAGGCATCAGGATTAACATTCTATCAATCGTTTTCGGTAAAGTTGCATGACTCGGAAAATGATTTTCCATTCATCAATACTGCATTACCTGAATCACCGGAGCAAAAGCAACTTCATGCTGCAGAAAATCATTTCATTATGTCAGGACAGACCGGATGGAGAATTACTGCAAATGATGAACTCACTTTTTCATGGCAGCATCAGAATTCAGAAAGAGAAATTCCTCCAATGATGACTCAGACACGAAGCAATGCAGTACTGAAAGACAGTTTGCTGAATGCTTCGCTTCAATTCAAAAAAATAATCAGTTCTGATTTTTCTATCAGGCTTAAAACAGCGCTTCTGACCAATAACCAGCAATACCATGATACGGTTGCACGGATTTTTTCAGAAAGCAAAACTTTCACGCAGTATTTTGAAAGCGGAGCTACTTATTCTCTCTCCCGTTCACTCATTGCACAGGGTGGTTTGGTTTACAGCAACTCTCAATTTAAGTTTACGGATTATGAACACCGGAAACAACTTGAGGATTATTCCGCATTTACTTCCCTGCGTTTTGAAAAAAAGAAATTCAACACTTCTGTCCATGTAAGAAAAACGCGGAGAGCAAACTTTTCCTCTCCGTTACTTGCTTCGGCAGGATTGGAATATCGCCTCCATAAAAAGATGCTGATCAGGGCCACTGCTGGCAGCAGTTATCAATTTCCTACCGGCAACGATCTTTACTGGAAGCCGGGAGGAAATTCTGAGCTGAAACCCGAACATTGCCGCAGCATTGAAACAGGGGCCGATTTTTTCTTCCATAAAACATCTTCGTTTTCGTTTACCATTTACCGGAATGATGTCAGCAATTGGATTCAATGGGTGCCCGGTGCAGCAGGTTATTATACTCCCCGCAACATTAAAAAAGTGCGTGCAGAAGGTATTGAAACCGCTCTGGCAATTCCCATCACGATTCGGCAATGGAAAATGAAACTGTCAGCCTCTTACACATTCTCAAAATCAGTAAACCGTACTGTTTATCAGGTTTTGTCTGATGACATTCTGAACAGGCAGCTTATCTACATTCCGGAACATTCGGCCAATAGTTCCATCCATGTTACTTATTATGGGTTCGGTTTGTGGCTGCATTATCACTACAACGGGCTACGCTACACTACAGCCGATCATTCTTACTTTCTCCCTGCCTATCATCTGCTGCATTGCGCTTTGATGTATGAACACTCTTTTAAAAAATCAAAACTGCAACCCTATTTGCGAATTTCGAATTTGGCTGACCTGCATTACCAATCTATGGCTTGGAGACCAATGCCCGGAAGAAGTTTCACCTTCGGGGTATCTATCATCTTTCAACATAAACCATCAAACAACTAAAACTTATCATCATGAAAAAACCATTCTTCGCATTATTACTGCCAGTCATGGCAAGTTCCTTGCTAATTTTTTCATCCTGTAAAAAGGATAAAGAAAATACTGCAATACTTCCTCCTTCACAAGGATACCTTGATCAGATGCTTGTTATAAACGAAGGCGCTTTCGGAAGCAGTAACGGCAGCATTGACTTTATCAACCCGGCAACAGGCATAAGGACAGATGATGTTTTTAATAAGGCCAATAACCGTCCGCTGGGCGATGTGGTGCAATCGGTTTTCAAAAAAGGCAATCTCCTTTATATTACGGTAAACAATTCACAGAAAGTGGAAGTGGTTCATGCCGCATCTTGCAAATGGTATAAAACCATTTCGGGATTCATCAGCCCGAGATATTTTCTGCCAATCAGTAACGAGAAAGCTTATGTAACAGACTGGGGCGACAACTCGCTTAAAATTGTTTCGCTGAATAGCTACACCATTACTGGCAGCATTCCCGTTAGCCAAAACGGACCGGAGCAATTGATTGAAGCCGAAGGGAAAATTTTTGTGGTGAACAGTGGTGGATTCAGTGATGATAATACGGTTTCAGTCATTGACCCTGCAACCGATGCTGTAATCCAAACCATCACTGTGGGTACTAATCCCAACAGCATTGTGAAAGATGCCAACAGCAAACTCTGGATTCTTTGTGGAGGCGATGTGGGTGCTGATTGGACAGGAGGCACAGCCGATGACATTGCCGGAAGTTTGATCCGAATGAACCCTTCTGATTTTTCCATTGAAGAGAACATTACGCTCGGGCAATTTGAACATCCGGTTAAACTTTCAATCCGAAATGGCAGCGAGCTTTATTTTCTCAACGGCATGAATGGCTACGAAGGAGCTCCGGTTATTATGTCAATTACGGACAATGTAGTTCCGGCACCGGTAGTCAATAAAAACTTTTATGGACTCGGATTCAATCCCTCTAATGGCGATGTGTACGGTGGGTACTCTCCTTTCTTCGGGCAAAGCGGATATGTTTTCCGATATACCCGAACCGGAGCATTGATTGATTCGGTCAAAGCAGGTATTGGCCCCTCAGGATTTATGATGAATAACTAAAACAATTTTATGGCTTGCTAAGCCGGCTATTTACTCACAGGCTTTATTTTTATTTGGGTTTGCTGTCGTATCAACGGTGTATCTTCGCCATCCAGAAATATGACCGAACTGAATACACTGAATGCCATCAGCCCTGTTGACGGAAGGTATTTCGATAAATGCAAAGAGCTGGTTGATTTTTTTTCGGAAGCCGCATTGATGAAATACCGCGTAAAGGTTGAAGCAGAATATTTTATTGCTTTAACCAAATTGCCCATTTCTCAACTCAAAGGTTTTGATTCGAAAAAAATTAAATCGCTGCGCAACATTTATCTTGATTTTGATGAAAACGATGTAAGGCGTATTAAACAGATTGAGCAGACCACCAATCACGATGTTAAAGCAGTAGAGTATTTCATCCGTGAAAAATTTGATGAAACGGGGTTTGAAAATCTCAAAGAGTTTATCCATTTCGGATTGACTTCACAGGATATGAACAACACGGCCATTCCGTTGATGGTGAAAGAGGCCATGCAGAAAATTTATTTGCCGTTGCTTAATGATTTTAAAAAGAAACTGGAACAGAAAGCTGAATCATGGAAAAACATTGCCATGCTTGCCCATACGCATGGACAGCCTGCTTCGCCCACCTGTCTTGGTAAAGAGATGTATGTTTTTTCGGTGCGTATTGATGAACAGATAAAGCTGCTGAACCAAATTCCCAATACCGGAAAGTTCGGAGGAGCTACCGGCAACTTCAATGCACATTATGCTGCATATCCGGAAATTGACTGGAACCGATTTGCAGAATCATTTTTAAAATCGCTCGGTTTGCAGCGCTCCTATCCTACTACTCAAATTGAACATTACGATCATTTTGCCGCGCTGTGTGATAACCTGAAACGCATCAACAATATCCTGATTGATTTCAGCCGCGATATGTGGAGCTATATCTCCATGAATTATTTCAGACAGGAAGTGATTGAAGGAGAGGTTGGTTCTTCCGCAATGCCTCATAAAGTGAACCCGATTGATTTTGAAAATGCAGAAGCCAATTTCGGAATGGCTAATGCCGTTTTTGAATTTCTTTCTTCCAAACTTCCCATATCACGATTGCAGCGCGACCTTACCGATTCGAGCGTACTGCGCAATGCTGGCGTTCCGTTTGCACATACAGTCATTGCCCTTAAATCGCTTATCAAAGGATTGGGAAAAGTTACTCCTGATACCGATACCATTACGTTTGATATGGATAATAACTGGGCAGTTACGGCCGAAGCCATTCAAACGGTTTTAAGGCGAGAAAACTATCCCGACCCGTACAATGCTCTGAAAGCTTTAACCCGCAAGAACAAAAAAATAACGCAAAAAGAAATTCAGGCTTTCATTGATTCGCTTGATGTAAAAGCATCCGTAAAGAAAGAACTGAAAGCCATTACGCCTTTCAACTATACCGGTATTCCTTACAAGCCGAAAAAATAAATGCTGGTCAGCGGATTTACGTTTGTCCGTAACGGAATAAAACTCGATTATCCTTTTATTGAATCCATCAACTCCCTGCTTCCCTTAGTGGATGAGCTGATTGTTGTCTGCGGAAATTCGGAAGACGGAACCCGTTCAGCCATTGAAAACATTTCATCCCAAAAAATAAAAATCATTGACAGCGTATGGGATGATTCGCTGCGCGAAGGCGGAAAGGTGCTTGCCGTTGAAACCAACAAAGCGCTTGACCATATTTCACCCAATGCCAATTGGGCTTTTTACCTGCAGGCTGATGAAGTAGTTCATGAAGACGATTATGAATTCATACATAGCGCCATGAAAAATAACCTGTACGATAAAAGCATTGATGGATTGCTGTTTCACTACATTCACTTTTACGGAACGTACCGGTTTTATGGCGATACGCGCAGATGGTACAGAAAAGAAATACGCATCATCCGAAATGACAGGCAAATCCGGTCGTGGCGCGATGCACAAGGGTTCAGAAAAGACGGGAAGAAACTTTGCGTAAAACAGGTTGATGCCCGCATTTTTCATTACGGATGGGTTAAACCGCCCGATAAGCAGCAGCTTAAGCAGCAATCGTTTCACCGGTTGTGGCATGACGATCAATGGATGAAAAAAAATGTTGGCGATGCTGCAGAGTTTGACTACTCAGGTATTGATTCGCTTTCTGTTTTTACGGGTACTCATCCAGCCGTAATGAAACAACGGATTGAAAGTGCGAACTGGCAGGTTACAGTCTATGCCCAGGAGAAAAAACTATCTTTTAAAAACCGGTTGCTGATGAAAATTGAAAGACTTACCGGCTGGCGCATTGGCGAATACAGGAATTACAGGATCAGATAATTCAATCCATCATCTCAAAACCTGTATAAGGAACTAAAGCTTTCGGAATGCGGATGCCTTTTTCGGTCTGATTATTCTCAAGCAGTGCCGCAACAATGCGGGGCAATGCCAGTGCACTGCCGTTCAGTGTATGCGCCAGATGCGTTTTATTTTTCTCATCACGATAGCGAAGTTTCATCCGGTTAGATTGAAACGTTTCGAAATTGGAAACCGAGCTTACTTCCAGCCAGCGGTGCTGCGCTCCGCTCCATACTTCAAAATCATACGTCAGTGCCGAAGCAAAACTCATATCACCACCGCAAAGCATCACAATACGGAAAGGCAATTCCAGCGCATCAATCAATGAAGCAACATAGTCTTTCATTACTTCCAGTGTTTCGTACGATTTATCGGGATGCTCAATCTGTACAATTTCCACCTTATCAAACTGGTGCAGTCGGTTCAAGCCGCGTACGTCTTTTCCATACGAGCCGGCTTCGCGCCTGAAACACGGAGTATACGCTGTTAACTTAACGGGTAATTCTGCATGTTTTAAAATCACATCCCTGTAAAAATTAGTAACCGGCACTTCGGCTGTGGGTACCAAATAAAGATTATCAGCCGTAACATGATACATCTGCCCTTCTTTGTCGGGAAGCTGCCCTGTTCCGAAACCCGAATCTTCATTAATCACTACCGGAGGCTGCACTTCTTTATATCCTGCTGCTGTGGCTTTATCAAGGAAAAAATTAATTAATGCCCGTTGCAAACGCGCACCTTTTCCTTTGTAAACCGGGAAACCTGCACCGGAAATTTTATTTCCCAATTCAAAATCAATAATGTCATATTGCTCTGCAAGTTCCCAATGCGGCTTTGCTTTCTTTCCGAGTTCAGGAACAGGAACGCTGTTGCGGTGAACTTCCTTATTGTCTTCTGCCGATTTTCCGGCAGGTACTTTTGGTGATGGTGTATTCGGAATTTTAACCAGCAGCGATTCCATTTCTCTTTCGGCAGCAGCAAGTTTATCATGCAACTCAGCTACCGATTGCTTCATGGCTGTACTTTTATTTTTTAAATCCTCGGCTTCGGCTTTATTTCCGGCACGCATCAGTTCGCCAACCTGTTTGGCTATTCTGTTCTGATGAGCCAGCAAAGCATCCAGCTCAGCCTGAATTTTCCTCCGCTCCGTATCGGTATCAATGATCTGTTGAATTAACCCGGTATCGGTAAAATTTTTAATGGCAAGGCGCTGCATAGCCACTTCCGTATGATCGCGCAGGTATGAAATCTGGAGCATGAATTATTCTGAGAGCGCGTAAAAGTAATGCAAGAAAGGTGGGAGGTGAATGGTGAGGGGTGAGCGGATTTTAATGCATGATTAAATTTATGACCAAGCCAGAAAAAGGTTGGCTTTTATATTATTCGCACCTCTTAATCAGAAAATATGGCGCAGAAAATGTCTTACCGACCAGTTCCTTATTCATCGAAAGGTACGAGACATTTCCCTGTTATCAGTTGACTGTTATTTGGAAAGATGCTTGAAGGGAATGTTTGGTGAGTTTCCTTTTTCACCTTTCACCTCTTGCATCTCTCAGCATTGCTCCGAAATCCATTTTACGCGACAGGGCATTAAGCGCTGTGGCTATGCGTTTGGCTTTGGTGATTTCGGTTTTGGCAGAGGTAATCCAGTTGGAGAAATAATACTGATGCGAGGGAGAGAGTGATTTGAAATATGTCCTGGCTGATAGATCATCATCTAAGCAGAGCAGCAAATCTTTGTCAAGTTTACGTGGAGAAGAATCCGCTTCAAGTAAGGCATTGATTTTATCACCTGCTTTTTTGCCGGTTAGCTTTCTCAGTGCAGCATTAAACGGAAGCATGAAATCGCCTTTGCCAATGGGCAGCAGGGCTATGCCGTTTACCGGTTTATTATTCAGCTTTCCTTTTACACGGAATGCTTTTCTGATGCCGGGATTTATTTTATGGGCAATACGATGCGGGATGATGAGAAAAGTCCATCCGGATTTTTCTCCCATCTCACCGGCTTTTTCCAATGTTCCGGAATAGGAAATCATTTATACCTTTTTATTAAGAGCTAACCTGCACCCCCATACACCGGCATTTGACGCATAGCCCAATTTGCAACATTTGGTAATGAGCGACTGTAGGGTATGCTTATTTCGTTGGTCAAATGTAAATAACCGACATTTAAGTCAATACCGTCAGAGACGGGCAAAGTGCAACATCAGAATTTTAAAAAGTCAACATGTTTCAAGCATCCACAATTTGTAAATCATTGAAAAACCACCTTCCCGTTTATCACTTCTCCGGTTACAGTATTTCTTAATTGAAAAATATACATCCCTGCCGTATGGTTTGATCTGGTAAGCATGATGCTGCTGCCTCGCGTTCGCTGTTTCCCTGTTCACTTTATGAAACATTTAGCAGCGCTGCTCCGGCAGCAAGATGAAAAGTACAGTTGATGTATTTTGCTGAGGCAAGCCTGACCGCATCGCTGAAAAAATATTCTTTATTCTTAAAAACCGGGATGATTTGTTTTTTTGCCGCAGGTGTTTGCGAAAAGCAAACCAGACTAACTGGTAAAAAAACACAGATGCATGCAAACGCTTTCATTCCTCCATTTTCACAAATTTACTCATTGCCCTTTTACTGCCGCTTTGCAGGGTAACTAAATACACCCCGCTGGCAAGTTTGGGCAGGCGCAGCGTTTGCCGTGTGCTCCATTGCGGCAGGCGTATCGTGTAAACCGCTTTGCCGGTTATCTCCCTGATCTCAAGAAAGCCCGGTTGGTTTTGCTCAAGGGTGTATTCTATGTTGAATTCCTGAGTTGTTACAGGGTTGGGAAAGACTTTTAATTGTAATGGAGTATTTTTTATTGTTTCATTTACTGATGTCAGAGTATCACATACACTGCCTGTTAACGGACCGAGGTTGTAGCTGGGGAAGTTGTTTAATGATAAATTTGCATAGTAGGATAATTTAATACAGTGTTGTTGAAAATCACATGCAGTACCTATGCTATCCGGTTGGTTAATCCTGTGTAATACACTGTCGCCTCCTGCAGTGCTTATCAAAATTTTACCATCAGCAGCAAGTTGGTGATAAAAAAATTTGGTTTGGAATGTTGCAACATACCCGTCATACACCGCAACAAGTTGTTTACTGCTGTCAATGTTTGGAGAAAATGTATCAAACTGGTAACAATATCGCTCATCGCTTGCATAAAGAAACCTGCTATCAGGAGAAAAAGAACATCCCAAAAAACCCGGGGTAGAATCGTTAATAAAAACAAAACGCGGATTGGATAACTCTCCTGTGCAACGGTCAAAATCAAAAAGCTCTACCGACTGGGTGCGGGCTAAGACTAAAGCATATTTGCTCCCGTCAGGTGAAAAACAGGCTTGCCCATACCAGTCCAGTATATCAGGAGTATTTTGACCAATTGCCTGCGTGGAATGTAATTGTGGTCCCTGCGGTGTAACCAATATTTTATGCCTGATGTTCGAATTATACTTGTGTGTTATCACCCACCAGTCGCGCCCGTTGCCATGTTTGCAGGCTGTCATGTGACCGTTATTTAATGTATCGGAAAATAAAGTGCTGTCCTTTATGGCTGTAATACCCCCTAACCCTCCGTCAAGGTTCATATCAATCACACTATAACCAAGATGTGAAGGCACCCTGATATTGATGGGAAGATAAGTATCAGCGCATTGATTGAATATGTAATACAAATGCGAACTGTCGCTGTTAGGTAATATCAAAACATACTGCATGTAAGGCATTCCCCAGGGAGAATAATTAGTACTCGCATACCCCGGATTAAAATTCACACTGTTCCATAACGTATCATGAAGCCTGTTGGCAATCCAGATTCCGTTCGTATAAAAAAGCAGGTTGCCACTGGTATCACAAATTCCATGATTATCATTAGTAAAAGACAAAGGCCTTATCAGCGAAAAAGTATCAACTCCAAGTGGAGTAACATATAAAGCGTTGGTTGGTATGGCAGGGTTTATGGAATAACCGCTCAGGCTGATCTGCCATTCTTTGTCACGAAACTGAGCCGGTGCAGTTCCGTAACACAGCATCAGAAAAAGTAAAACAGCCGCTTTATTTCTCATTTGACAATAGCAATTTTACCCGAACGAAAAGGAATACCGTTCAGCTTAATCCTGTATCCATACATTCCGGCAGGCAATACAGCGGCTTCCACCGATTCATAATTCTTTGCCGTGCTGAAATACTTTATCAGCACAATCCTTCCTGTTCCGTCAAACAGCTCAACGGCAGCCGTAGCATAGTTTTTCAAATCATACTCAAAGGCAAAGGTTCCGTTATTGGGATTGGGAAGCAGTTTGATATAACTGGTATTAAAAATTTTATTCTTTGATTGCTTTATCCGCTGATTGTTTTGCGCACACAACTGTGCATCATCAAAAACCGTGTTGCCATGCATCATTACATACAAACTCCGCAGGCGGAATACGGCTTCACCGCCTGTATAAGGGCACTGGAATGCGCCCTGCTCAAGCGCGGTGAGCCAACCGCTGCCAACAAGCCTGTCCTGACCTGCCGAAGCAAGGTAAATGCTGTTGGCAAGCTTTTCGTTGGCTTCCATTGTATTTGAAGGCTCCACTTCATCGTTCAAAGCAAGGGCTTCTGATAAAAGCTGCGCTGCCCTGCCTGTGCTTCCGGCCGGCTGTGCTGTATCGGTGTTCATCTCGGCAATCTTTAAGGTTACTTCCGCCAATTTACCGGTATTGCTTTGCGCCATGCTTTCAAAAAAAGTTTGCAATGCCTCGCTGCTGTCACGAAGCGTGCTGTCTTTCAGAAGCGCCATGTACAGGTTCCGTTTCAGGCTCCATTTCAAAGCAGCTTCCATATCATCACTTCCGGGTACGCTGTCCGTTGCAATGGCTTCGGCTGCATCAAGCCATCCGTAGGAAGACCCCGGATGGCTGATGCGTAAATCTGCGCAGTTGTTGTTGGTGGCGCAGTCAAAAATGGGGGGATTGCCAATAGGTGGTACAGGAGTTATTTGATTTCCTGGTTGATTTGTACCATTAGATTGGGGAGTATAATAAATTGTAGGAGTGCCAGTTGCATTTGGTTCTGTCCAAAAAGGAACTGGAGGATCGGAATTATATGTAAAAGTCGCATCTCCACCCGGAAAAACACCGCTGTCATTTTCTCCCTGGTATTTGTTTCCGCGCGATTCGCCAACATCATTCACTGTCTGCGGTCCTATCACTCCTCCGGTGGGAATGCCTCCATCGCCTATGTAAATGCCGTAGTCATGGTATTTCATTTCATTGCCCTGTATGGCGCTGTTATCACAGTCGGCTAAAAATTCCAGCCCGATGCCGGTTTCATCCGTGGTGTTGCACTGCACAGTAAGCTGCTGGCTTTGGGTGCATGAAATGGCGGTTTTGTTGGCAATTGTTGTGGTTCCGTTTCCCTGTATGCTGTTGCAGCCTATTTTGCCAAAAGGCGTGGCTTCGGCCCTGATGCCATAAACAGGCGTTGCTGCACTGTTATGATTCATGGCTATGGTATTCTCTTTAATGGCAGCGTATGCGCTGCGTGTCAGCACACCAAACATGCCTTCCGTGGTGATGCTGTTTCCTTTTATTTCCGAAAGACCGCTTTCGCTCCACGCTCCGTCTATCTCTACAGCCGCATTGCCTCCGTCACTTACAGTTACGGTGTTGTTACGGATGCTGATGTTGTCGCGGTGGCTCCATGTGCGTATGCCTGTTTGGGTGTTAGTGATGATGTTGCCTGCAACTTCAGTTGTCTTTGCCCATCCGCCAGCAGCGTAAATTCCGTTTCTCACATAGTCCATGGTGTTGGCTTCGCTGGCATTCTGGTCAACTCCAATGTATGTATTTACATTGGTGGTTTTAATGCCGTAATGGATTTCATCCGTGCTGCCGTCAAACGTATTGCCCTGCACAACAATATTATTCCTGGGCCACAGCCGTAAATCAAATGTAAAATCGTTGGAGCATTCAATGGCTGTGCCGTCATACATATCGGTCATGTTTACCTGCGGAAAACCGCTGAACGTGTTGTTGTAAATATTCACATCGCTGTTCACGGCAAGGATGCCTTTATCTGCTGTGCTCAGGATGTTGGCAGCTCCGCTTATATCGCCAATGGTAATGCTTTTCACATCGTCAATGCAGATGATGCATGCGCTGCGCTGCCCGCTGTAAGGAGCCGGTAAGTTGTTGCTTCCGGTAAAGGTGTTTCCTGTTATGATTACATCAGCCGGGTCATCATAGTCGTTAATAACTAAGGCGCGGTGGAAGGTGGTGAAGGCGGCATCGGTCACGGCAACCTTTGTTTCACGCGAAGTTACAAAACAATTCGCGCAGCCTTCAACGGTTGTCCCCGATGTTATGAATAAGTCATCGCTTGGGTTGCTCATATAAATGCCATCCCATAAATCCGTACCGCAACGCGCAAGGGAACATGCCTCAAATGTCAGATCCTTATTTGCCGCTGAGGTTATGATTTTTGCATTGGGGTTGAAAAAAATATTGCAGTTCCGGAAGATAAACTGCGGATCGTTCCCGTTGGGACTTAAATTATTGATGGTAACATCTCCGTTCAGGAAAATATTTAACCCTGTGCCATCTAAGTCAAGAGTGCAAATACCGTTGGCACAATTAAAGCTGCCTGGAGAAGGTGGCGAATTAGCGCTGAAATAATCCCGCAGGTCCCGCAGGGTGCTTTCGCCTCTGCTTACATAATCGCCAATACCTCCCGTGCAGCAATCTGTTAACACATTTACAGAAACCTCATCGGTTGCCAAGCAGCCATTGCCGTCATATACAGTAACTGTATAAATAGTCGTTGAACTGGGCTTCACGGTTATTTGCGAGGCGGTAGCTGAAGTTGACCACAAATAACTTAGTCCTGTCACAGAAGTGGTTCCTATGAGGGCATTATCTCCAGCCTGGTTTGCACAGATTTTACGGTCAGGTCCTGCATCAGCATTGCAAACAGGCACATTAATTTCAGCTTTACCCCAGCATTGGCGGTTGCTCAGATTGTTGGAATAATGCAAGGTGAAGGTTTCGGTTGCGTTTACATCATTAACAACAGTTGGATTTCCAAACGGGGTGATAATTCCTTCGGCATTATGATCGCGTGTCCAGATGTAATAATCAACCGTACCTCCGGTTGCCGTGGCGGTAAGTGTAATGGTGCCGGGCATATAAATTGTTCCGCCAGGCGCAGGAGTCTGTGCTGCTGTGATATTTACAGTCGGCAATGCCGGGTGAACAGTAATAACAGCTGTTGCTCCGCCTATACTAAGGGTACAGGTACCTGCTGTTGTGGTTGATGAATTGGAGCAGGTAACTACGGTTACATATTCATCAGCATGCGAAGAACTGTTGGTTGATGCCGAACAGGTGCATCCGCTGCTGGTAAGTGTAAGAGATGATGCAGAAGCTTCCCTTCCGTAAATATACACTCCTGTTGATTCGCCATCGCATAATTCATTGTCTGCAACTGCTATGGTGCATTGAGGTGATGTTTTCTCAAACACCAATTTGGTAAGCGAATAAGGCGGCAGGAATAAAGGGTTATTCGAAGGTGCTGAAGCATCGAGAGTTATAAAATGTGCGCCACCGTTAGGAGTTGAATTGCCGATGATTCCATCTCCAAGCAGTTGCGGATCGGCATTGTAATCCACTCCGCTCTGAAATAAGGTTGTTATAGAACAATTGACACCTGTCGCTGATAGTAGCGCAGCTATATCAATTCCTGAAAACACCGGAGTTGTACCCGGGAAATCAAGCCTGAGAATAATAGCTTCATAACTTTCAGGTCCTTCAAACCACCATCCGTAAATACCGGGTATGCCGGGTAGTAATTCAGGCGCTCCGGGGAAGATCAGCTTGCTATGGAAGGTTGTGTTTTTAATGGTTTGTGCTATAGCAGCAACAGCATTACCGGCTGCTGTGTATTCGTATTCATTGGTTGAACATGTTGTACAAGGTGTAGCGAAAAAATCCAGTCCTTCAACTGAATTGAAAAGCGATCCCCAGATACCATCCCCTGTTAAGGTATGAATATTGAGTCTAGTAACTGCCGGTTCTTCCAGGTAACCAAGCAGCATGGAGGAAGCAAACAATGCATGCGCCCAAGTACCATGAACTTTATGATTATCATTAGTCCGGTCAAACAAATTGAATTCCGTTATCCATATTTCGGGCTGGCTCGCGGAGCTGTTGATGATCTGGAATTCATTCTCTTTCAGTTCCTGCAGCTTGGTGAATGGGGTGCTGAACATTTTATTGTATATGCCAGATGGGTTACCTTGAAATGGTTGAGGGAAATTATTGTCTCCGATTCCAAGTCCGTAATAATCATGCAGGATAACGGCATCAATGTTATTTTCAATATTCGCATCAGTATTCAATCCGTCTATTACCGGCATAATATTCTGAAGCCATGCATTTCGCCTCATGTAAGGCGGCTGGTTCAGCCTTAGAGTACCACCTACCATTCCAACACGCATATCATAACCGAATGTCTGCATGAAGACGGATGTCCATTCCCCGCATTCCGTTGCATAGTTTTCCGCCTTAGGGTAACGCTGTATGTGTTCATCTAAATCGGTATAAAATTCATTGCCTAATTCTATTTCAATTGACGGTATATTTAACCATTGGCATTCTGCAAGCATAGCAGCTTGGTAGGGTGCATCACTGGAAAGCATATTAATAACTAACCGATTGGAAGCCCCAAGATTATCCATGTAATTTCTGTAAATACTTATGCTGTTATCAATGTTTTGAGTTGAATAATTAATGTAATTGTTCGGTAAATGCCAGCTAAAAGGAAGCTGGGATTCTTTTATGAACCAGCCTGTTCTCCAGTTCCAACAGTTTCCTGCTGTTCCCCCGGGATACCTTAACGTACCGTGGAATAATCTTGAATTTCCTTTTAATGCATCCATTAAACCCTGTTCTTCCAATCCTTTTTCATCTTGTATGATATTCGGAATGTTGTATCCGAAATAA
Source organism: uncultured Bacteroidota bacterium (assembly GCA_900696575.1). Lineage (GTDB taxonomy): Bacteria > Bacteroidota > Bacteroidia > AKYH767-A > OLB10 > CAADHD01. The sequence continues at coordinate 1,759 of CAADHD010000031.1, read as the reverse complement.
TCTTTTGAATGCCCTATGGTTGTACTGGAAATAGTTACAGGGATAGGTGTTGAAATATTTCGGATACATATTTTCAAGTATGTTGAATCGAGGCTGCACACTCCGCAGTTGGCGGTGCTGTCATAGCGTTCTATTTTAATGAAATATCCTGCATAGGGCGTTACGTTGAATATTTTATGCTGCTCCGGCTGGTTGAATGCAGACAACTCAAAATCCAGATGGTGCGAGGGGGTAAGCAGGTGGCAATAATTCTGTTCATAAAGTGTAATGCTTTTAATGAAAGAAAATGCAATTGAGGTATCGTCCTTTATAATATCAAGCTGCATGAAAGCACTGTCTGGGAATGCCTGTATCCAGAATTCTTTATTGTGAAAGATATATGCCGTGGGCTGGCAATCGGTTTTTGTTTCAATATAGCGTGTTCGCCTGCAGGCATCCCCATACTCAAGATTATATGCGAAAGCAAAATAACCGAATGAAGAAACGGATAAGCTTGTTTTCTTGAATAATCCATTTGTAACTCCTGCGCTGAGATCGTTCCAGTAAGAACCTGTCCATTGGGCAATATGCAACTGTTTTGCATCAATCCGGTCACAGGAAACAGAGTCATATTGAAACTTAACTACAACACCGGAAGACCCCGTATTTCTGTCTAACTTCCAATAGCTGCAATCGCTTATAGTGTTGAGAGGATAACTAATTGTACTTCCCAGCCCCTGCCCCGTATCAAAATACTCCCCCGTAAATGCATCCGTACTGTTAGAAGGTGCGCTTATCTCCACAGCGCGGTAGCTGCTTCCTTTCCCTGTTGGAAAAGTAAATGCAGTATTCCCCGCCTTCTTTACCGGCCCGCTTACAAAGCTGCTGTTGCCGGCACCCGTTACCGAGCTTCCGGCAAGCATGGTGAGCAGATGAGCGGATGTGGTTATGATATTTCCGCTTACTAATTTCAATGTTCCTGAAACCGAAACGGAAGTATCAAGTGTTACATGGCCTCCCGTTTTTTCTATGACGGGGTTTTTAAATTTCACAGTCAGGTTGCCGCTTACCGTTTGGTTATTGCTTCCCGCAAAACGCACAATGCCGTTATTGGCATCCAGCTCCACTTTGTTGCCCGTTACACTCAGGTTGCCATGCACTTCTGTAGTATCATTGTAAAACGGACGTATTACTCCCGTGCTGCTGCCAATGAATGAAACATTGCCGTAGTATTTGTCCCGCGTATTGTTTGCCATGCGTACCTGCTGCACTGAGTTGTTATCAATGGTTACATCTCCGTAGAACCTGTTTCCTCCGTCACTCAAGGCCGATATGTTTGTGGTTTTGGTAACGTTCAATGCTCCGTAAAAAATATTGTTCTTAAACAACGGCACAGGCGCTGTAACATTTAAAGTACCATTGAACACCGATGAAATCATATTAAACACTCCGTTTCCGCCTGAGCCGTTGCTTGTTGCCGTAAGCGTTTGCGAAGTGTTTCCCTGCTGTACAAACTTGTTAAAAACAACCACGCCTCCGGTTATTCCGCTGTCGCCTGCCGATATGGTTTTACCCGAAGCAAGGAAGGATGAATCGCCATCCGAAGTTCCAAGATATATCTCACCGCTGCCTTTCAGGTTCAGTTCTATGTTTCCGTTAAAGTAGCATGTCTTTTTCGATACAACCAAATCATGTGTACCGGTCATATACACTTTCAGTAAGGCATGGTAAGTGTCGCCTGTATTCTGAGCTAAGTTAAAGTTAGCCGTCCCGCTGTTGG
>CAADHD010000030.1 GCA_900696575.1 uncultured Bacteroidota bacterium | reverse complement strand
TGAAATTGCAGAGGCTATAGCATCGTAAAGCCAAACCGAAACGGAGATGCCGTAAGCCTCATGCGCTGAGCAGGCATCGCAGCCTCTTAATCCCGTCTCGTTATGAATAACGAGACGGGATTTTTTTTATTTACCCTCCGCACGTCATTGCGAGAACTTCAGACGCAGTAGCGGATGAAGTTAGATGCAAGCTCATGTATGAGTGCAGTACTTCATTTCATGATACTGCTTCTCCCGTCATACACTACCATTGCTGACGGGACCGCAGTGACGGTTCATTGAATGTGGCTGCTGAGGTGCATGCCTACTCAGTAATAACTACTGAGATATTGTCAATCCTGATTTCGGTGTTGTCAGGATTAAGGGCTGTTACGTCTTTAAGGATAACGGTAGCGCCCGGCTGTAGTTCTTTGAGTGCCTGATGGGCCATGATGGGGATGCCGCCACGGTCGCCAAGGCCGAAGGTTTTGGATTGAAGGGGCTTTTTGGTGAAGATGGTAAACTCGAAAGAGGTAAGAATGACTTTTTCTTTTCCGCACCGGGCAGAAAGAGGAGGCGTTTCTGACCATTGAAGAAGCTGCTGAACGGCAGCTTCGCTTTTATCACCTATAAGGATGCAGCGGGTTTGTGCATGAATGGCTGAAGATGCCATAAGAACAAGAAGAAGGAAGAGGTAATTGCGCATGAGTGCAGGTATTAAAGATGTGGGCATAAAGGTAAAAAAGAGTATGAAAACCATCAGGCCTCACTTGTCAGGAATTGCTTACTTTTGAAAAGGAATTGACCTCCCCATGAAAAAACTAACACTTATTGCGGGCATAATGGCTGTTATGCTGGTTCATTACAGCGCCCGCGCCACTCACCTGATGGGTGGCAGTCTTACATACCGGTACACCGGCCAGAGCGGAGGGAATAATAATTATCACGTTACCTTAAAGATTTACCGCTATTGCACAGGAGGCACAGCTACACTTGACCCGCAGGCTTTGCTTGGTATTTTTCTACAGGACCCTGCCTTACCGAATGCTGATAAGGACTGGTATGAAACGAGCATTATGCCCATTACGAGCCAGATGTTTATCACTCCGCCATCACCGGGAATCAATTGTAATTTCAACGCTTCGGTATGTGTGGAAGAAGGAATTTATGAGTCGGATGTTTCGCTGCCGCCCAATGCCGGAGGTTATCATCTGATAGTTGAGCGTTGCTGCCGAAACGGCAACATTGTAAACCTGAGTTCACCCGGAAGTATAGGAATGACCTATTACACGTTTATTCCTCCTGCACCTGTTATAAACAGTTCGCCCCTGTTCAGCGATATACCCGTTCCTTACCTCTGCATTGGCGATACGGTAAACATAGTTAACAATGCTGTTGACCCTGACGGAGATGTATTGGTTTACAGTTTTGAGATTCCTTACATCGGATATTCAGGAACAGGAACAGCCATTCCTGATCCGCAGATTGATCTGAATCCTTATGCCATGCCCATACCGGAAGCCATTTATACGGGTGGGTACTCTGTTACTGATCCGTTTGGCGCGGGCGGATATGCCGGCATCAATCCGGTTACCGGTCTTACTTCTTACTACATCCCCAATCAGGGATTTTATGTGGTGGTAATTGAGATTAAAGAATACCGTAACGGGCAATTGATTTCGGCCATCAGAAGAGATTTGCAGTTGATAGCCATTGCCTGCCCGCCTAATAATCCTCCCAATCTTTCTGCTACAGGAGGCAGTGGAAGCACCACGTTTAATGTAGTGGAAGGGCAAACGCTTTGCTTTCCTTCCATATTTGTTGACCCGAATGGCGACAGTCTTTTCCTTACCCCATCAGGAAATATCTTTAACGGAGCAGTGGTAAATCCTCCGGCCAGCATGCCGAATGCCGCGGGTAACGGTATTGTTAACTCGTTGTTCTGCTGGAGTACGGAATGCGGTATGGCGCAACCTGCACCGTATCAGTTTCTGGTAAATGTGATTGATAACGGCTGCCCGCCCATGCAGACGAATGTGGTTTACAGCATCAATGTATTGCCTGCACCGCCCAATCCTACTCCGGCTATCAGTATTGCCGCCAATCCGGCAGGTCCTATCTGTACAGGAACATTGGTAACGTTTACGGCCACACCAACCTTCGGAGGAACCAATCCGCAGTATCAATGGTTTCTGAACGGAAATCCTGTTGGAAGCAATTCAACAACATTTACCTCATCAACGCTGAATAACGGAGATGTGATAACCTGCAGCATGATTTCAAATTCGGTTTGCGTCTCAGCATTCAATGCAGTGTCTAATGTCATTGTGATGACGGTGAATCCGTTCATTGCTCCATCGGTTAGTATATCAGCCATACCGGCAGGACCCGTTTGTGCAGGAACCAATATTACGTTTACGGCAGTACCGGTAAACCCCGGAGCCACGCCTGTTTATCAATGGCAGGTGAATGGTGTAAATGTCGGAAGCAATTCAACAACATATTCCAGTTCCGCTTTGACAATGGGCAGTAATGTGTCTGTTAGTTTAACAGCCGATGCCAACTGCCCTTCTGCTGCTTCAAATGTGATAACCATAACCGTGTATCCGGTAACGGTTCCGCAGGTAACCATTACCCCCAACGTTAGCGGAGCCATCTGCCCGGGAGCAACGGTAACCTTTACCGCCACTGCAAGCAACGGGGGCAGCACACCATCGTTTCAATGGCAGGTTAACGGAGTGAATGTTGGCGGTAACAGCAGTACTTATACCTCTTCTACCTGGAACAATGGCGACCAGGTGCAGGTTATTATGACCTCATCGGCCAGTTGCCCGAACCCTGCCGGTGCTAATTCTAATGTGGTGGTGATGACAGTTAATGCCCCCACTACTCCATCGGTAAGCATTACGGCCAGCCCGGCTATGCCGGTATGTGCCGGACAGGATATAACCTTTACAGCTACGCCCGTTCTCGGTGGCACTGCACCCTCCTATCAATGGAAAGTAAACGGAGTGAATGCCGGAACCAACAGCAGTACATTTATCACTTCCGCCTTACAGAATGGCGATGCCGTAAGCGTTACACTAACCTCCAATTCGCCCTGTGCAACTTCAGCCACTGCCAATTCGAATGTGATTGTCGTAACGATTAATCCTAATCTTACTCCATCGGTCAGCATCAGCAACAGCCCTGCCTTTCCGGTATGCAGCGGAACAGCGGTTACGTTTACAGCCGTTGGCGCGAATGGCGGCACAGCTCCTTTCTATCAATGGCAGGTCAATGGTGTTAACTCCGGCCCTAACAGTGCTGTATTTACCACCACCATGCTTACTAACGGTGCTCAGGTGCGCTGTATTCTTACCAGCAACCTCCTCTGCAAAACAGCGCCTAATGCCACTTCCAATATTATACAGGCTGTTATCAATCCTAATGTGACGCCTTCAGTAAGCATAAATTCCGTTCCTGCAAGCCCGGTTTGCGATGGAACAACCGTAACCTTTACCGCCACTCCGGTTGCTGGCGGGGCATTGCCCTCCTATCAATGGACCATAAACGGTACTCCTGCCGGAAGCAATTCGCCAACCTTTACCACTTCATCGCTTGCCAATAACAGCAACATACAGGTAAGCATGACATCATCAGCGGCCTGTCCCGTTCCGCCTGTGGTTAATTCCAACGTGCTAACCATGGCCGTAAATCCGAACCTTGTTCCGCAGGTGAGCATTACGGCTAATCCATCCGGGCCTATTTGCGATGGCGACCCTGTTACCTTCACTGCCTTTCCGGTTAATGGCGGTGCAGCGCCAGCCTTTCAGTGGAAACTAAACGGAATCAATACAGGCACCAACAACCCTACATTTTTAAGCTCAACCTTAAATAATAATGACAGAATTGAAGTAGTGATGACGAGTAATGAAACCTGTGTGCAGCCTGCTGCAGATACATCTAACATGATTGTAATGACGGTTAACCCGATAGTTACTCCGGCAATAGCTATTACGGCCAATCCGGCAGGACCTGTTTGTGACGGGGCACAGGTTACTTTCAATTCTAACATTCAGAATGGAGGATCCACTCCGGTTTATCAATGGTTTGTTAACGGTAACCCTGCAGGGGGAAACAATTCTTCCTACTCATCCTCTTCTTTACAAAACGGTGATGTAATCAAAGCAGTACTTACCAGCAATGAAGTTTGTTTGTCAAAACCAACTGATACCTCCAACCTGATAGTGATGACGGTGAATCCGAACCTTACCCCGTCAGTTACCATTGTATCAACGGCTGATACCATCTGCCCGAATGATTTTGTTCAGTTTACAGCCACGCCTGTTAATGGTGGAAGTTCGCCAACTTATCAATGGTTTGTAAACGGAGCTCCTGCCGGAAATAACTCGCCTGTTTTTCTCACCAACAGTATTGTAAACGGAGATAACGTAAGAGTTAGACTTACTTCCTCTGAAACCTGTTTAACGCAGGCTACTGCACTTTCTAACATCAAAGTGATTTCTGTGAATCCGAATCTCATTCCCTTTATCACATTTACTGCCCAACCCGATACGGTAGTGTGTGACGGAACACCCATTACTTTTCATTCAACATGGACTAACGGTGGTGTTGCGCCACACTTTCAATGGTTTGTAAACGGCATTCCAACGGGAACAGACACTTCTGCTTTTACTTCTGCCGCTTTGAATAATGGCGATGAAATAACCGTAGTGCTTACTTCCAATGCCACCTGTGTACTTCCACCTACAGATACTTCATTCACTTACATCATTCAGGAAGACCCGATACTTACTCCTGCCATTTCCATAGCTGCCAACCCGCCCGGCACTTTCTGTGACGGGATGAACATTACTTACTCCTCGGCAGTTAACAACGAAGGAAACTATCCGCTTTATCAATGGACAGTAAACGGAAATCCGTTAAGCATTACTGCTCCGTCATTCAGCAGTACCACCATGCAACATGGCGATACGCTGCAGGCTATATTGACCTCATCGGTGCATTGTCCTTCGGCAAATCCTGTCTTATCTAATCAAATTATTATTGACAGGCTGCCGCCACTTGACCCTGAAATTACCGGAACGCCTTCCATCTGTTTCGGCAAAGAAGCATTTCTTGAAGTAAACACCACCGGAGGAAATGGCGGGCCTTATTATTATACCTGGAACAACAACCTCGGCAATCAGACATACTATACACTTTCTCCACCGGTTACGACTACCTACACTGTTACCGTTACCGATTCCTGCTCTGTTCAGCGTACGGATTCCTTCACCATTACGGTTTTTGAATTGCCGGTTCCTTCCTTCACCATTAAACCTCCTCAAGCCACTATTCTGAATCCCTTCTTTGATTTTGTTGATGCTTCGCAGAACACGACTCAATGGCTGTGGAATTTCGGAGACGGCACTTCGGGTTCTGTTCAATATCCGCAACATACTTACCGGGAAGCCGGTTATTATACTGTGCAACTTATAGCCACCAGCGCTGACGGTTGTGTAGATTCACTAAGCAGAGAATTGTATGTGGAAGAAGTAACAACTATTTACATTCCGAATTCTTTCAGTCCGAATACCGATGGAATGAATGATGTATTCATGCCTGTTGGTCATGCCATGCCTCCTTATGAAATGATGATTATGAACCGATGGGGAAATGTGGTGTTCAGTTCTTCAAACGGATTTGAAGGCTGGAACGGAAAAATAAAAGGCAGCAGCACCGATGCCCCGAATGGCGTATATGTTTACCGCATCCGTTTTGATGGCGGATTGAAACAACGCGAATTCACCGGCAGGGTTCATGTGTTGAGATAATATAGATTTGTGCAGCAGGTTGATTTTCTGATTGCCGGAGGCAGGCTTGCAGGTCTTACATTAGCTTATTCTCTCACAGAAATTTCAAGCGCTTCCATTCTTGTTTTGGATGATGAAAACCCGAATGCAGCTTCTTCCGTAGCTGCAGGAATTTTAAATCCCATTACCGGAAGAAGGCATGTTAAGACATGGATGGCTGCCGAGCTTTTTCCTGTTGCTTTTGAATTTTACAGAAAACTTGAATCATTAAGCAATGAAAAATTTTTCTTCCCTTGCCCTATTGCTGAAATTTATGATTCCATTAAAACGAAAAACGACTGGCAGGCAAGAAGTGCAGAGCCGGGTTATGAAAAATTTATCGGAAAAGAGTTCGGCAACGACCAATTCGGCAATGCAGTAAATGCACCTTACGGAGGAATTTTTCTTCAACACTCAGCCATGGTTAAAACCGATAAATGCATTCAGGCATTGAAAAAGATTCTGGCAGCAAGGAAAGTAAAATTTGAAAATGTTGACTTCCGGTTTGATGAATTCCGGTTTGAAAAGGAAGAAGTTGTTTTCAGAAATGTAAAAGCTGAGATGACGGTTTTCTGTGAAGGATGGAAAATGATTTACAATCCTCTGTTTAATCATCATCAAATGCTTCCCGTAAAAGGCGATTTACTGGTTTTTGAATCAAGAGATTTAAAACTTGACTGTATCCTGATGAGCGATGGATTCATTGGCCCGCTTGAAGACAATAAATTTCTGGCCGGCTCAACCTACAACCGGAATTTTACGGATGAACAACCCGACATCATTTCAAGGAAAAAGATAGAAAAGTTCATCAGCAAGCTTCTGAATGTTTCATACCGCGTAATTGACCACCGGTCGGGTATTCGTCCGGCCATGCAAAGCCGCAGGCCGGTTGCAGAAATACACCCCGATGTGAAACGTGCAGCCGTATTTAATGGATTGGGAACAAAAGGATTTCTGCTGGCTCCTTATTTTTCAAATAAAATGGCAGCAGCACTCGTTGGTGCATCAGCCCATAATAAATAAACAGCAGCAGATCAGGCAGATTGCTTCATTACTTTTGTCCATCTTCTCCATCTTTCCATGGTTCGATGACCAAGCAGGTACATTACCGGAACTAAAACCAATGTGAGAAAGGTAGCAAAGCCAAGACCGAAAATCATGGTCCAGGAAAGCGGACCCCAGAATGCAGTACTGTCACCTCCGAAGAAAATATGCGGATTTAACTCTGTGAACAGGGTTTCAAAATCCATGTTCAATCCAACAGCAAGAGGAATTAATCCGAGCATGGTAGCGGTAGCTGTAAGAATAACAGGAGTCATACGTGTGCGGCCTGCTTCAATAATTGCATCCCTAACCGGCACACCCTGCCCGCGGAGCAAATCAGTAAATTCAACTAACAGAATACCGTTCCGTACAACAATACCGGCCAAAGCAATGATTCCGATACCGCTCATCACCGTACTGAATTCCATTTTAAAAATGGAGAATCCGAGAAATGTACCGATAATGCTGAAAACAATTTCGGTCATAATAATTAACGGTTTACCAACAGAGTTGAACTGAGTTACAAGAATAATAATGATAAGCAGGAAGGAAATCATCAGTGCCGTTAAAAGAAAGCTCATGGTTTCCATCTGCTCTTCCTGAGCACCGCCCATCTTCTTACTGATACCATCTGCTTCAGGAAACTTCTGAACTGCATCCGTAACAGCGGCTACCACTGCCTGTTCATTAAATCCTGAAAGCACGTTGGACGAAATAGTAACAATGCGTTTCTGGTTTTTCCTTTTGATGACGGCATACGTGTCAGTATATTTCACATCGGCAAACGAACTGAGCGGCACATTACGCACCATGCCACCGGCAGCCATATCGCGGTATTGAATTTTGAGGTTCCGGAGTTGATCAATGTTGTTGCGCTGTTCATCTTTATATTTCAATACAATATCGTATTCATCATTCGCTTCGCGGAACTTGGAAATGTCCCGTCCGAGTACAGCAAGGTTGATTTCATTTCCGATTTGTCCGGTGGAAATGTTTTCGCGGTTGGCACGTTCGCGGTCAATCTTGAAAGCAATCTGCGGTTTGTTGGCCTGCAGGTCTGATTTTAATTCTTCAACTCCCGGTATTTGCAGCGAATCAAGATGACGTTTTAGTGAGGTGGAATAAGTAAGCAATTGCTCGAAATCATCACCTGTAATCTCAATGCTGATGGGTTTTCCAACCGGAGGCCCGCCCTGTTCCTGAGCAACCGTTATTTCAGCGCCTGCAATTCCCTTTACTTCATCACGGATTTTATCAAGGTACTGGCGTGTTGATTTACCATCGCGGTCACTGAACTTTACAAATGCAACGGTTACCTTGCTTTTGTTTGAATAATATCCCTGGTCTTCATCCTGCGGATCGGTAACGGCTACACCCACATTGGAAATGACGGATTTTACCAGCGGATTGTTCTCCCCAATCACCTTGTAAACTCTTTGCTCTACCATTTTGGTAATGCTGTCGGTATAGGCCTGATCGGTTCCTACGGGAAGCGAAGTGTAAACAAAAACAAAGTTGGGATCGGCTTCGGGGAAGAACCGTACTCCGCCATTGCGGATGATGAGCATTAAAATGGAAAGGAAAAACAATCCAACGGTTGACCATAACATAGTCCATGGCCGTGCCAAAGCCCATTCCAGTTTTCGCTTATACCAATTCTGAAAGCGGGGCCATATATTCTTCTGAAAATTCTTTATGACTTTATGAAGCCAGAAACGGTATAACAAATTCAGCAAAACAATAAGCACGGCAAAATTTCCGAAACCATGATAGCCTGTGAGGTAACTCAACAAAATGATTACACCGGAAATAATGAGAAAAATCTTCAACCCTTTATTAGGATCATGATTTTCGCTGTGAGGTTTCATGTATTGGGCGGCAAATGCAGGATTGATGATGTAGGCAACTAACAGCGAAGCCATCAAGGTAACAATCAATGTAATTGGAAGAAAGAACATAAATTTACCGATAACACCTGTCCAGAAGGCGAGCGGAATGAATGGAGCAAGCGTAGTAAGCGTTCCTGAAAAAACAGGAAGAAAAACTTCACCGGCTGCACGCCTGGCAGCTTCCTTAATCGGTATTCTTCCGTTCGCAAAAATCCGGTGTGTATTTTCAATGACCACAATGGCATCATCAACCACAATTCCCAATGCAAGCAGGAATGAGAACAATACAATAAAGTTCATGGTAAAGCCAATAGCTGGCATTACCAGAAAGGCAACACACATACTTAGCGGAACAGACATAGCAACGAAAAAGGCATTGACCGGCCCCATGAAAAACATAAGCAATACAACGACCAGAAGGAAGCCGATGATGATGGTGTTGATAAGGTCATGCAAGGTGGTACGTGTCTGTTCACTTTGGTCTCCCGTTAAAACTACTTTCAAATCAGAAGGGAAGGAATTCTGCTTCATTTCCTCAATTAAGGAAACAATTTTATCGGAAGCTTCAATCAGGTTTTCACCTGAGCGTTTTACCACAGCCAGTGAGATTACATTTAAATGGTCTAACCGCGAATAACTTTCCTGCTCTTTGAAACCGTCAATCACCTCTGCAATCTCTTTCAGGTAAACCGGTTTGCCCTCAATGGAATTGATGACCATATTTCCGATTTGATCTATCGTTTTAAAATCACCGCTTACGCTCATTGTTCTTCGCACTCCGTCCATGGCAATGCTTCCTCCCGGAACAGTCATATTCTCATACTTCACAGCGCGTTCAATATCTCCCATACTGATTCCGGCTGCCTGCATTTTATACATGTCAACATTAATCTGAATCTGGCGGGTGAGTGCACCAATAACATCCACCTTCTTTACTTCTTTAAGACTTTCGATTTTGTCCTTGGCATCATCAGCATACTTTTTTAATCGTGCCAGATCGTAATCACCACTGATGTTGACATACATGATGGGCAGGTCTGAGAAATTGATTTCTTCAATGGATGGATCACTGGGCAGGTCGGATGGCAAATCTTTCTTCGCGCGGTCAACAGCATCCTTTACCTTTCGTTTAGCCTCGGTGATGTTTTCCTCACTGTTAAACTCCACAATTACATTGGCATAATCCTGCATGGAGTTGCTTTTAATTTTTTTCACTCCTGCAATGCTTTTGCATTCTTTTTCGATTGGTCGCACCACGAGGTTTTCCATATCCATAGGCGAAGTACCCGGATACACCACACTTACATACACGTTAGGAAGTGAAATATCGGGAAAACTTTCCTTCGGAATTTTATTGTAAGCCACCATTCCGGCAATCAACAGAATGACAGTGAAAGAGAAAATGGCCGTGCGGTTATCAATAGCCCATGAACTGGGCTTAAATTCTTTATTCGTATCCTGCATAAAAAAGAGTAAAAGTGATTAGGTTAATTAGTATCAGAAAGCAATGGGATCGCCATCAACAAGATTCTGACTTCCGAATGTGATAACACGCTCGCCATGGGAAATCCCTGATGTGATTTCCACTTTACCATTGTACGATTTTCCGGTGGTAACCGCTTTGCGTTTTGCAATATATCTGTTGCCTGAAGAACTGGAAGCCATATAAACATACTCGCCATCAGCAGTTTTCTGAACAGCAGATACCGGAACTACCATGGCAGAAGCTGAAGAATAATCGGCAATTTTTAAAACTGCCACCTGGTTTGGATAATACGTTCCGTCTGATTTTTTCAAACGCACTTCCACATTGAAAGTACGGTTAAGCGGATTGATGGCACGGCCGGCATGATCGAGTTTTGATTTTACATCCACATTCATATCCGGAAAGTGAATGATAACATCATTGCCTTTATTTACATTGCTGATGAATGATTCGGCTACTTCGGCTTTAACTTTGAGATTCTCAAGATTTACTACACGCAGGGCCGGAACACCGGGTGCAACGGTTTGTCCGGTTTTGATTTTTACCTCATCCACCGTTCCGTTAATAGGCGACTTGATTCGTGTCATGTCCCATTGTTCCTGAACGGAAGCCAGTTGCTTTTCAAGAGATTCCTTTTGTGTTTTTGCATTGAGGTATTGAATTTCGCTTCCTATTTTCTGATCCCATAAGTTTTTCTGTCTTGTAAAAACAGTGGCTGCTAACTCGTACTGCGCTTTCAGCGATTCCATACTTTGACGGATAGCGCGGTCATCAATGGCAGCAAGCACCTGTCCTTTTGAAACTTTATCACCGGCTTTTACCATTACATCCGTTACGGTTCCCATAGCCTGAGCGCTTACTATTACATCTTCATCACCCACCACAGCGCCCTGAACTTCCACATAATGCGCAAAAGGCTGTGGCTGCATATCGGTAACCGAGACCATTTTAACTCTCCCTCTCTGAACCGTATCGGTAGCGCTCATTTCCTTTTCGAGGGAGGCAATTTTCAGTTTCAATTCTGCTTCCCGGGCTTTAAGTTTTTCGAGTTCGCTGGCCTTATCTCCGGTGTTACCTGAAGAGCAGGCAACAACAAATAGGATGGTTGTACCTGCAAGAATAGTCTGGAGTGTATTTTTCATAAAAGTGTTTGAATCCATTTTCATATCAATAATTTTTCAAGAGTGTTCCTTTTGCCTTTTGTAAATCGGTTTGGGCTACCAACGCCTGGTATAGGGCAGCGTAATAATTTGTTTCTGCATCGCGCAAATCGGTTTCGGCAGAAATGATTTCAAGGTTAGAGCCAACCCCTTGCTCGTACTTTATGCGTGCCGTTCTTACCACATCATTAGCAAGTTCGCGGTTTTTGCGCTGGGCTTCGAGTGCAGAAATACTGTTAGTCATGTCGGTTTGAGCTTTCATGCTTTCCAGCGTCAGGCCATATTCAAGAGAAGTAAATCCGTTTTTAATTTTTTCAAGGTTAAGTTTCGATTGCTGAATGCGGGCACGTTTCTGCAGGCCGTCAAAAACCGGTAAAGAAATCTTTGCTCCTATTAATGATGTAGGATACCATTTCTTGTCTGTATCAAACAAATCAAAATTATTTCGTGAAGCATTGTAACTGAACGAGCCGTAAGCCACCAGCGAAGGCAGATACTGAAACCGGTTTTTCTTCAAGTCAAGTTGCTGAAGTTTCTGCGTGGTTTCAAGAATGGAGTATTCAATACGGTTTTTAAAGTCAGGCATGGAACCATCGGCCGGAGAGGATTCGAAAGTGATGGATTGCAGGTTATCAGTTAATACAATATCCGCTTTCGGATCCATTCCCATTTGAAACTTAAGAAAACCTTTGGTTAAGGCCAGCAACTTTTCAGTTTGGTCGCGGGTGGAAAGAAGGTTATTGTAAGCTACCTCTGTTCTGTCCAGATCCATTTTTTCTACAAACCCGTTTTCATAAAGCGCTTTAGTATCATCCCGAAGTTTTTTCAATCGTTGCACATTGGCATTTAGCGATGCAAACCTTTCCTCGTTTACCAATACCGAGTAATAGGCTTTCATCACCTTTTCGGCTGTTTCTATTTTAATTTGCTCATACGTTTTCTTTGACAGCTCGGCATACGTTTTAGAAGCCTGAACACCCACAAGGTAAGAGCCGTCAAACAGTAACTGAGTAGCGGTAATGCCGGCACTGGCCGTATAGTTCTGCCCAAACTGAACGGGTGCAAACGTTCCGGACTCACCATTAAAAAATTCGGCAGGGACAAATGTGGTTGGAATTTTCAGAAAGCGGGTTGCATCTGCTTCCATATTGATTTGCGGAAGGCCGATACCGATAAGTTCGTTTACTTTTTTCTGGGCAATGTCGCGGTCAATGAATGCATTTTTAACATTGGCTTCGTTTTTAATGGCATATTCAACAGCCTGCTGAACTGTGAAGGTATTCTGTGCAGCAGAAATAAAACTACCTGTCAGAATGCATGAGAGCGTAATGAGAATTCGAAAAGGATGCATAAGGTTAAGTTTATTCGTCTTCAGTAATATGTTTATACTTATTGATGAGTTTATGACCTTTCATGGTACAAATGCCATAGAGGAAATGCTCCAGTAAAACCGTTTGAACTTTTGACATTTTAAATTGATTGGGGGGAAACGACTCAGGATTGAAAAGCATATCAATCTGCACAGTGCGAAACTGTGCCATGATTTCTGTTTCCACATCTTTACGAATCAAACCTTCCTTTTTGCCCCGCTCAATTACCTGAACTACTGATTGTCGGATGCAATTTTCCTTAAAGCCAATAAAGAGTTTCCAGGCTGCGGGGTGATACTTCTGCAAATCGTAAAACATAACAGGATTTATCCGGTCAAACATTTCCTGCATTTTGTGCATCAGGACAAAAAACCATTCAACGGCATTGGTCGAAATCTGGTCAATCATGCAAGCATTGGTTTCTTCTTCCTTCAGCTTCTGTTCCATCAATGCACAAACCAGTTTGTCTTTATCGCTGAAATGATGATACACGGTTTTCTTTGACATACCCAAATGCCCGGCCACCTCATCCATGGTAACAGCTTTTATTCCTTTACGGAAATACAATTGCTCGGCTGCGGCAAGTATTCGGTCGCTGGTTTCTTTATCCTGGTCTAGTAGCTGTGTCATAACAAAACGAGGGCAAAACTATGGAAACTATTAAAGTTTGCAACGTTTCCAACAAAAATCACATCAAAATGTTTTGTTAAGATTTTATAAACAGAGCGTTATCCTGCCCGGTGTTGTAGGATAGCCTATGAAAGAAAATGCCTCATTCCTTTCGATGAATGCGGAACAGACCGGCAAGAAAAACCTTATCCATGGGTCGCATTCTTTTACCAACTAATTCTGCGCACACCTGTTGCCCTAAAGGGTGCTTGCCCGCAACTCTTACCAGAAAAAACTTTCAGATTAGTTCTACCGTCCGGCAAATTTCATGCGGTAGCGAACATCTACTTTACCTTTGGTTATGTCGTCAAGTCTGCCTTTTAATAATCTTCTTTTAAATGCAGAGAGGTGGTCAATAAACAATACTCCTTCTAAATGGTCGTATTCATGCTGAATGATACGGGCTGCAATTCCGTTGAAGCTTTCTGTATGTTCTTTAAAGTTTTCATCAAAATACTTTAAGGTTACATCGGGTTTTCGAAGCACATCTTCTCTGATGCCGGGAATGCTGAGGCAGCCCTCATTGAAAGTCCATTTCTCACCGGATTCTTCCACAATCTGCGGATTAATGAAAACACGTCTGAAGTTATTAAGTTGAGGGTCTTCATCGGCAAATGACTTACCGTCAACAATAAACAAGCGGATGGAAAGATTAACCTGAGGAGCAGCCAGCCCTACACCTTCGCTGGAATACATGGTGGCAAACATGTTCTGAATAATTTCCGGTAAGCCGGGATAATCTTTGGTGATATTCACCGCTTTTTTACGCAACACAGCATTACCATAACCGACAATAGGAAGCAGTTTACCTTCGGTTGTAACTTCGCTCATGGGGCAAAATTAGGGAAAGACTCAGGCAATTAAAGCAGAAACAGCCTTTCATTGATGATAAATTATGGTTTCAAATCGGCTACAAAAGCTCCTGAATGACTTACACTGTAAACATTACCCTTTATTTTTTTCATGAGTCGTTCTGCTTTCCATTTTGGAAAAGTTGAATCGAGAATGATGGAGCCGGCTTCGATACTCCGTTTAAGCGATTCGAAATGAAACTTCCCCCGGTCAGAAAGAATAAGGTAATCGGTTACCAAAGGAGTTATTGCATCGGCCACTTCAGGAAAACTGGATTGAAAGCAAAACCGTTTACCAGCAAACACAGCTACAGATGAATCTTTGTGAATGTAATGATTTATGAACCTGTCCTGTGGATTGAACTCAGTAATCCGGAGCGCTCCGGTTGCCCATTGATGGTGGTTTATATGAAACAGCATCATACTTTTGTTTGCCCGTAGCGTGTCGTTAGCAAAGAGGAATTGCTTTCTTCCTTCAATAAAATTGAATGCCTGATACTTTCCGGCAGAATAGCATACGAAATACTGCTGATGTGCCTGCTGACATGATTCAAAAACCTGATACGAAAGCAGCAAGACAAACGAAACCAAAGCAGCAATAAAATACCTGGGAATTTTCTGTGTCAGAAACAAAAAGCCAAACAGGATGATGACATAGATAAGCCATGTTTCGGTTATGGAAATGGTAATTCCCTTTAATACGGAGGTTGCCTGTTTATCAAAAATCAATACGCTTTGATTAAGAAAATAGATGATGGCAAAAACAATAATTGCTGCATAAGTCAGTACCGCTTCCATGAATGGAATGAATGATAAAACCAGTAAAACAATGGTGCAAAGCATTATGACAAATGCCAGTGGAATAACAATGAGGTTTGAGATAAAAAACAAAAGAGGGAACTGATGGAAATAAAGCAAGCCTAACGGAAAAGTCATCAGTTGTGCGGAAATGGAAACGGAAGTGATTTCCCATATTTTATGAATGAGCCAGTTCGCAGGTTCAAACCATTGGAAAACCACGGGATGCCAGGCCACAATACCAAAAACAGCAAGGAAGCTTAACTGAAAACCCACTTCGGTAATCATAAAAGGATTGTAAAGCAGCAATACGGTTGCTGATAAAAGCATGCTATTGTAAATATTTCCTCTCCGTAAAATCATCTGCCCGGTAATGATTACCGAAATCATGACTGAAGCACGCATGACGGATGGAGAAAATCCGGTAATCATGGCATAAAACCAGATGAATAATAATAGCAGGATATGTTTTAACCAGCGGATACGTTTCAGCTTATCAAACCAACTGAGCATAACTCCGAGCATCATAAAAAGGATTCCGACATGCATGCCTGATACGGCAAGCACATGCATTGCGCCTGCACTTGAAAAAGCATTGATCTGCTCAATGTCAAGATGATCACGGAAGCCGAGAACCAGAGCCGCAGCAACGGCTACTTCCTCCTTTTTGATAAGGTACCGGTCAAGAACTGAAATAAGCTTCTGCCTTAACCTTAATGAAAATCCAATCAAAGAAGATTCAGACTCTTTAAGCAAAATCCATTTTCCATCGGGGGCATAAACCTGAGCATACACGTTGTGAAAATACAGGTAGCGTTTGTAATTAAATTCTTCGGGATTGGAAGGCTCATCAATGCGGGAAGGCTTAGCATGGATGAGTACAAGGTCGCCATACGTAAGGTTTTCATTCTTTGGTGATTTGTTGGTGTAAAATAACACTTCGCCATGAGATTTATGCCATCCGGCACTGTCTCTCACCGCTACAATGCGAATGGTTGTTTTTAACGATTTTGATTTTGAATGCAGTTCATCGCTCAATGTTCCTTTAACGGCAATGATATTTTTAAACTGTGTGTAATGATGATTGAACCTGAAATCTTTTTCCAGATAAACGCGAATCAGACCCAATGATAAAAAGCATAGCGAAAACCCGATACCGGCTATCCATTCAAACCTGCGCGGGAATTTTTTTCCGAAGAATAACCGGATAAAAACAGTTAACACTCCAAACAGAAAAAAGGAAACAGGAAGATATAAAGGAACCTCAGTAAAAATGGAAAACAGAATGCCGGCAATTACCGGAACCAGAATCCTGAGAAAAGGAACAACACCCCAAATGCGCATAAACTCCTTATCGCAGGTCGAAAATAATAAACCTTAAACACAACCTATCTTCGCCCCCATGTCAACCATAGTAGCCATTACCGGCAGGCCGAATACCGGAAAGTCAACCTTATTCAATCGCTTAACCGAAAGCCGTGAAGCCATTGTTGATGAAACGGCAGGCGTAACACGCGACCGGCATTATGGAAAATCAGAATGGAACGGAAAAACATTTTCGGTAATTGATACCGGAGGATATGTTTTCAAACATGAAGACGATTTTGCCGAAGAAATACGCCAGCAGGTTGAATTAGCCATTGATGAAGCCGACATTGTTCTGTTTCTTACTGATGTAACTTCAGGCATTACTGACCTTGATGAGGAAATGGCAAGGCTGCTCCACAAATCGGGGAAAAGAGTTTTTCTGGTAGTGAATAAAGTTGACAACATTAAAAGGAGCTACGATACAGGTGAGTTTTACAAACTGGGCTTTAATGATGTGTTTCCCATTTCTTCGGCCAGCGGAGCCGGAACAGGTGAACTGTTAGATGAATTGGTGAAGTATGTAAATGATGAGCAGGAAGAGTCAGCCATTCCGCGTATTGCCATCATAGGCCAGCCCAATACCGGAAAGTCATCACTGCTCAATGCTTTAATCGGAAAAAAAAGAAGCATAGTAACGCCCATAGCCGGAACCACCCGCGATGCCGTGGATGTAAGATACACAGCTTTCGGATTTGATTTTTATCTGGTGGATACAGCCGGTTTACGTAAAAGGGCAAAGGTGAAAGAAGACCTGGAGTTTTACTCCGTAATGAGAACCGTCCGCGCCATTGAAAGCGCTGATGTTTGTTTACTGCTGATTGATGCTTCGCAGGGAATAAGCGCACAGGACATCAGCATATTTCACCTTGCCGAGCGAAATAAAAAAGGAATTGTCATTCTTGTTAACAAGTGGGATTTGATACAGGGCGAGGAGAAAAACACTAAACACTTTGAAGAAGTACTGCGCAAAAGGATAGAGCCATTCAGTGATGTACCAATCATCTTTACCTCTGTTACCCAGAAACAACGAATTCACAAAGCGCTTGAAACGGCAGTAAAAGTTTATGAAAACCGGAAACAGAAAATCCCTACTTCACAACTTAACAAAATAATCCTTCCCTATATCGAATCAACCCCTCCGCCATCCATAAAAGGAAAGACTGTACGCATAAAGTATATCACCCAGCTTTCCGGCCATTACCCAAAATTTGTCTTTTTCGGAAATCTGCCTCAATACATTTTGGAGTCGTACCGGAGGTTTATCGAAAACAAGATGCGTGAAAACTTCAGCCTGACCGGAGTTCCGATAAAACTTATTTTTAAAAGTAAATCGAAAAGCGAACCTGAGTAATTTGATTAAACGAGGCTTTTCCTTCCTGTCATTTTCAACGAATTAAGAATTTCGGCTGAACTGAATTAAGATTCACTTAATGTTTTGCAGAGCGCAAAATCACATCTTCAGGTAAAATTCTTTAAAAACATTTGGCAAATATTAAAGTCACCTGTATATTGCATGGCCGTTCTGAATGACTTTTGAAGGAGCTAACAGATTGAAATAGAACATGAAAAGGACGATTTTTGAAGCCATGAAACCAATAATCAGAAATAATTTTCGTTCAGCTTGTGCAAAACCAACCGGTTTTTCGTCTTGGATTCAATACATGCCAATTAGTCAGTCCGAAGGCCCGGGAATAAACTTTGAAGATTGAACATTTGTTAAACATTAAATCACCGATAAAAGAATGAGACAGTTAAAAATCACACAATCCATCACCAACCGCGACAGCGCTTCGTTGGAAAAATACCTTCAGGACATAGCAAAGGAAAGCATGATTACTCCTGATGAAGAGCCAAGATTAGCCCGCAGAATCCGTGAAGGCGATCAGGCTGCGCTTGATAAACTTGTTAAAGCCAACCTTCGTTTCGTGGTTTCAGTTGCCAAGCAATACCAGAATCAGGGTTTGAGTTTACTTGACCTTATCAACGAAGGAAACTTAGGACTGATAAAAGCAGCCAAGAAGTTTGATGAAACCAAAGGTTTTAAGTTCATCTCCTATGCCGTATGGTGGATCCGTCAGAGTATTCTGCAGGCGTTGGCTGAGCAGGCACGCATTGTTCGTCTTCCGTTAAACAAACTCGGAGCATTGAATAAAATCCGTAAAGCTTTTGTTCAGTTGGAACAGGAGTTTGAACGCGAGCCCAGCGCTGAAGAGCTTTCTAAAGTTCTTGAGATGACACAGGATCAGATTAATGATGTAGTAGGCAGTTCGGGTAAAGCGGTTTCTGTTGATGCTCCTCTTGATACCAAAGAAGATTCGGGCTGTTTGCTGGATGTAATGGTAAACCAGACAACACCAACCACGGATGATTCGCTTATCAATGAGTCGTTGCATTATGATGTAATGCGCTCGCTCAATTCACTGCCTTCTAAAGAAAGCGATGTGCTACGTTTGTTTTACGGAATCGGTGAGCCGCGTGCTTATACACTTGAAGAAATAAGCGCCAAACTGAACATGACCCGCGAAAGAGTACGTCAGATAAAAGACAGCGGCATTAAACGCCTGCGCCACAGCGCTGCCAAAGGCAATTTGCTGCGCTCTTACATTGCTCAATAATCAGGAAGCAGATACCTTTTAATAACAAAGCCGGATTAATCTCCGGCTTTTGTGTTTTATGCGTTTATTGTTTTTTTCAGGCAACAGCAGCAGCCTTAATCATATCCGAAACTTTTGAAATGGCTTTCGGAAATCCGGCTGCATTCTTTCCTCCTGCAGTGGCATAAAAAGGCTGGCCTCCTCCTCCGCCCTGAATTTCTTTGGCTAATTCGCGAATCATTTTTGAAGCATCCCACTGATGTTTCTTTACCAATTCATCAGCAATAATTAACGAGAGAAATGCCTTACCTTCCGATTCGTAACAAAGCAGCAGAAAGAGGTTTTCGATTTCATTTCTCAAAGCAAAGGATAGATTCTTTACCGCCTCCGATGATGCAAGTTTGATTACTTCGGCAATGCAGGATATGCCGTTTACCAGTCTTACTTTCTTCTTCAATTCTTCCTTAATTGCTGAGGCTTTCTCAGTAATCAGTTGTTCGTTTTCTTTCTTCAGGACTGATAACTCTTCCTGCAAATGAGTAACTGCCTTAACAGAATCTTTCGGATTATTTAATGCTTCACGCAATTGATGCAACTCATTCAGCTTGCTGTTTACATATTCTAAAGCTTTTCGTCCGGTGATGGCTTCCACCCTTCTTACTCCTGCAGCCACTGAGCTTTCAGAAATAAACTTAAACAAACCTATTTGCGATGTGGATGGCACATGCGTTCCTCCGCATAATTCAACCGAAAAGTTTTTGTCAAACGTTATTACACGCACAAACTCTCCGTACTTCTCGCCAAACAAAGCCATTGCACCCTTCTCCATTGCCTGTTTAATGGGGACATTTCTTTCTTCAGTTAACGGAATATTTTCCATGATTTTCTCATTCACCATCTGCTCTATCTGAGAAAGTTCCTGATCGGTTACCTTACTGAAGTGCGAAAAATCGAAACGGGTAACATTCTCATTAACCAGACTTCCCTTCTGCGTTACGTGTGTGCCGAGAATTTTTCTCAGCGCTGCATGCATCAAATGCGTGGCGCTGTGATTGGAAGTAATGTCGTCCCTTCTTTGCCGGTTAACTTCTGCAGTAAACTCTGATTTTACATCTGCCGGAAGGCGGTTGCAGAAATGAATGATAAGGTTGTTTTCTTTCTTCGTATCCAACACTTCAACCTTTTCATTTACTGAAATAAGGAAACCGGTATCGCCCACCTGGCCTCCGCTTTCGGCATAGAAAGGCGTTTTGTCAAGCACCAATTGATATTGCTTTTTGCCTTTGGAAGAAACTTCGCGATAGCGAATGATTTTTGATTTACATTCCAACTGTTCATACCCGACAAACTCCGGCTGTATGTTTTCATGCAGTATGATCCAGTCAGATTTTTCGGTTTCGGCATCGGCACGTGAGCGCTCTTTCTGCTGTTCGAGGCAGCGGTTGAATCCATTCACATCCACTGTCATGTTCTTTTCGCGCGCCATCAGTTGAGTTAAGTCAAATGGAAAACCAAACGTATCATACAATTCAAAAGCAAACTCTCCGCTGATTTCTTTTTTATTCCATGCCTCGAACTTTTTAATTCCGTTTTCGAGGGTACGCAGAAAGGAAGCTTCTTCCTCCCTAATCACTTTTTGAATTAAATCTTCCTGACGTTTTATTTCGGGAAAAACATTTTCGACCTGATGGGCAAACACCGGAACCAATTGATACAGGAATGGGTCTTTGCGGTTAAGAAAATTAAATCCGTAGCGAACAGCACGCCTCAGAATTCTGCGGATAACATACCCGGCTTTATTGTTTGATGGCAACTGTCCATCGGCAATCACACAGGCAATGGCGCGGATATGATCGGCACAAACGCGGAAAGCAATATCGGTTTTGTCATCAGCGCCATAGTTCATTTCGCTTACGGAAGCAATTTTATCAAGAATGGGTGTAAACACATCGGTATCATAATTCGATTGTTTTCCCTGCAAAGCCATGCAAAGCCTTTCGAAACCCATTCCTGTATCCACATGCTTTGCAGGAAGCGGTTCCAACTTTCCATCCGCCTTGCGGTTGAATTCCATGAATACATTATTCCATATTTCAATAACCTGCGGATGATCATTATTCACTAGTTTATGCCCGGGAGTTTTTTTCTTCTCCGCTTCGCTTCTCAAATCAATATGAATTTCTGAACACGGACCGCACGGGCCGGTATCGCCCATCTCCCAAAAATTATCCTTTTTATTTCCTTTCAAAATGCGGTCTTCACTGATGTGCTGTTTCCAGCAATCATAAGCTTCCTGATCAAAAGGAAGATTTTCATTTTTATCGCCTTCAAAAACGGTTACATACAATTTATCCGGATCAATTTTATAAACCACGGTAAGCAGTTCCCATGCCCAGGTAATGGCATCTTTCTTAAAATAATCGCCAAACGACCAGTTGCCCAGCATTTCGAACATGGTGTGATGGTAGGTATCAACCCCAACGGCTTCAAGGTCGTTATGTTTACCCGAAACACGCAGGCATTTCTGGGTATCGGCTACGCGTTTGTAACGGGCAGGTTCATTGCCAAGAAACCAATCTTTAAACTGATTCATGCCTGCATTGGTAAACATTAAGGTAGGATCGTTTTTAATAACGATGGGGGCTGAAGGAACAATTTCATGTCCTTTCGATTTAAAAAAATCAAGGAAAGCCTGCCTGATATGAGCTGAGGTCATGGTTGAAAATTATAAACTTCTTAACAGGTTAATGAATTTGCCGGCAATTACATTTGCGGGGCAGGCAAAAGTAACCGAAGCCGGCCGTATGCCAAAAGCTAAATACCATTTCAATCCCCATTCGCTTAAATACGAGCGGGCCATGATTCCGTTAAAAAACAGGCTTCTTCGGCTTATGGGATGGCTTGCCACAGCGCTTGTATTCAGTACCGTTATAATTCTGATTGCTTACAATTACCTCGATTCGCCAAAAGAAAAGCAATTAAAGCGCGAAATCAATGAGCTTACTTTTCAATACGAGATTCTTCAGAAACGCGTGGCGCAGGCCGAAGCCGTACTTCGAGAAATTCAGCATAATGATGACAACATTTACCGGGTGGTATTTGAAGCGGAGCCAATTCCCTCTTCCATCCGCGAAGCCGGTTTTGGTGGAGTAGATAAATACAAGGCTCTAAGCGGTTACGACAATTCGCAACTGATGGTAGAAACCACCATGCGCATTGATAAACTGCTCAAACAACTTTACATTCAATCAAAATCGTTTGACGAAATTTTCGAATTGGCCAAAAGCAAAAACGATATGCTGGCTTCCATTCCTGCCATACAACCTATTTCGAATAAAGACTTAACGCGTATTGCTTCGGGTTTCGGTTACCGCATTCATCCGGTTTATAAAACAACTATGTTGCATACGGGAGTTGACTTTACGGCTCCGGTTGGCACAGAAATTTATGCCACTGGAAATGGCACCGTAAAAGTGGTTGAGCGTAATGGAAAAGGCTATGGCAACTCGGTTACCATCCGTCATGGTTTCGGGTATGAAACACTGTATGGCCACCTGAGTAAAATTTTGGTACGCGAAGGGCAAAAAGTAAAACGCGGTGATGTTATCGGTTTGGTTGGCAACAGCGGATTAAGCACTGCTCCTCACCTGCACTATGAGGTGATGAAGAACGAAGTGAAAATCAATCCCGTTAACTTTTTCTACAATGACCTTAGCCCCGAACAGTACGAGCGCATCCTTGAAATTGCATCACGGGCTAACCAGTCATTTGATTGAAAAGTTTAGATTGCATTTGAAATTCCCGATTTAATGAAGTTCCCGCTCCTTCTTCTGATAATTACCATTTCCCTTTCCTCCTGTTCCACCTTCAACAAACTTTCCAAGTACACTGAAATAAAACAGGAAGGCATGTATGTGAAAGTATCGAATGGCAAGGCAAATTTTTCATCGCTTACATTCGGTGATTTTTCTTTTGCCCGAAGCTCTAAAGAATACCGGAAACTGAATGCCGGTAAAAAGCCTCCTTTTAACGGCATACTCGTTTATGCCAAAACCGATAAACCCGAATACGAATACTTCATCATTCACAACAAAAAAAGAAAATGGTTTGATGGGGAAAAGTATTTTGTAAACGACACGCTGATTAATACTTCATATTTTACACTTGTTATTTCAAAGAATGCTCCTGAAAAAGATATTCAGTTTATCAGAGGAAATTTTGCCGTAAAATAAATCTGCGGCTTTTGTGCAATCTGCTTTACCGTAACATACTTTGACTGAAATACACTGATTCGTGCGATGCCAAATCAAAAAAGGAGATTCCGGCTTCCCATGCCTGTGGCAGACAGGCGCAGTAATGACAACAATACAATCTAAGGCATCAGAACATTTAGGCTGCACCATACACACTCCCACACTGTCATTGCATTGAAAAAAGGAATCTCTTTTCACTCCCCGCTGCCTAAGATCTGAAGTTCTTCTCAGGCTAATGAAACTGCTTACCTAAATAAAAACTGCTGCCATTCACTTTCTAAGACTCTGTTATTCTTTTATTCTTAAGTTCTATCCTAATACTCCGTTTCTCTCCGTCCGCTTACATATTCAATGTGGCATTTATCTGCACGGATAATAAAAGGTTCGTTCACTACCATCACATTATTCTTAAAACCGATAAAACGGAATTCTTCCGTTTTGCCTTCCAGTATTTTTTGAAAACTGTCATCCAGTACAGGATAAACGCTTTCTTCCATAACATTTTCACGGCTTAACCTCAGTGTGTCATTCGATTTAAGGCGGATGGTAAAAAACTCATCCAGCGGTGCGCCATCCACCTTGATCGTAACCGTTCGGAATTCCATTGTACACATTACAGGTTTTTCTTTTTCGGCACAGGAAGTAAACACGGCTGAAAGGACATAAAGCAGAAATAGGAAAGGAAAAATGTTTTTCATGATGTTTGCACAATATCTGATGATTGACAAAAGTACTGAACTCCATAACCAAAGCTTTCAACATTAACTGTTAAATCTATTTTGTGAAATTTACCTGCTTCGAAACCGAACGTCTCAGAATTTGCCCAATGCACACCGATGATGCAGAATTTCTATACAAGTTGATGAACACGGTAGGATGGCTCAGGCATATTGGCGACAGAAAAGTTTACTCCGTAAAGGCAGCCCGCCAATACATCAGGGAAAAGATGTATCCACAACTTGAAAAGTTAGGTTTTTCAAACAACACACTATTTCTTAAAAGTAACAACACTCCCATTGGGGTTTGCGGCATCTATTTCCGAGAAAAAGAGAATCGTTATGACCTCGGATATGCCTTGCTTCCGCAGTTTGAAAAAAAAGGATTTGCTATTGAAGCTGCCAGTGCAGTAATACAAAAGGGAATTAAAGATTATAAAATGGAAAAACTATCGGCCATTACTACCAAAGACAATGATCCTTCACAAAAACTGTTGATTAAATCAGGATTCCACTTCACTGGATTAATTACTCCCGAAGGTGAAAATCAGGAATTGATGCTGTTTGAATGGGAATTAAATAAAGTAAACGGTATGCTTGCCTAAACAGTTTAATGCTTTCAAATAGCTTCCATCAAATTTAACTTCTCTTAAGATAGAGATTTCTTATTTGCTTTTATGCTAAATACAGTGCTTAAAACCCTGTCAATAAAAAGCTAAAAAAACCTCATTTTTTCTGCCTTTTAACTTCCATTTCAGGGTTTGAAATATTACCTTTGAAAAGTTAAAAAAACAGACCTTTTTTATTGAAAATGAGCACAGAAACGATAGGAAAAGAAGCATTAAAAGCAGCCGAATACTCGGCAGAAAGCATTCAGGTACTTGAAGGATTAGAGGCGGTTAGAAAACGCCCTGCCATGTACATTGGCGACATAGGCAACAAGGGGCTGCACCACCTCGTTTACGAAGTAGTTGACAACTCCATTGATGAAGCCCTGGCCGGATTTTGCAAAAACATTGAAGTAACTATTCTGCATGATAATTCCATTTCGGTTAAAGATGACGGGCGCGGAATACCCGTTGATATTCACACGAAAGAAAAAAGGTCAGCGCTCGAAGTGGTAATGACCGTGCTTCATGCCGGTGGTAAATTTGATAAAGACTCTTACAAGGTTTCAGGCGGATTACACGGTGTTGGTGTATCGTGTGTAAATGCATTGAGTTCATTGCTGAAAGCTGAAGTTTACCGCGATGGCAAAGTGTATGTACAGGAGTACGAACGCGGAAAACCAAAATATGATGTTAAGCAGACCGGAACCACCGATTATCGAGGAACCATCATCACTTTCAAGCCTGATGAAACCATCTTTTTAAATACGGTTTATCATTATGACATTCTTGCTGCACGTCTTCGCGAATTGGCGTTTCTGAACAAAGGAATCCGTCTTTCCATAAAAGACCTACGCGAACTGGATGAAGCAGGTAATCCTTTAAAACAGGAAAGCTTTTACAGCGAATCAGGATTACGAGAATTTGTTGCTTTTATTGATGCCAACCGCGAAAAGCTTATTCCGGAACCCATTTATATGGAAACAGAAAAGACCGGAATTCCTATTGAGATTGCCATGCAATACAATACTTCCTTTGCCGAAAACATCCATAGTTATGTAAATAACATCAATACGCACGAAGGAGGAACTCATCTTTCAGGTTTCAGAAGAGCCTTAACCCGAACACTGAAAAACTATGCAGAAAAAGCAGGCATGCTCGCCAAACTGAAATTTGATATTGACGGAGATGACTTCCGTGAAGGATTAACGGCTGTTATTTCCGTAAAAGTTGCCGAGCCTCAGTTTGAAGGTCAAACAAAAACCAAATTGGGCAACAATGAAGTAATGGGCGCTGTTGATCAGGCAGTAGGCGATATGCTCAACAATTATCTGGAAGAAAATCCGAAGGAGGCAAAGACCATTGTAAACAAAGTAATTCTGGCAGCAACTGCGCGCCATGCAGCCCGAAAAGCCCGAGAGTTAGTGCAGCGCAAAGGCGCTTTGAGCGGCTCAGGGCTGCCCGGAAAATTAGCTGACTGCTCTGAACGGGCAGCAGACCGATGCGAAATTTTTCTTGTTGAAGGAGATTCTGCAGGAGGAACTGCCAAGCAGGGACGCGACCGTAATTTTCAGGCCATTCTTCCGCTCAGAGGTAAAATCCTGAATGTGGAAAAGGCCATGGAGCATAAAATTTATGAGAACGAAGAAATCAGAAATATCTTCACGGCCCTTGGTGTTTACCGTGATGACAAGCAGGAAGGCAGACCATTGAATATTGACAAACTGCGCTATCATAAAATCGTTATCATGACCGATGCGGATGTGGACGGAAGCCATATCACAACATTGATTCTCACTTTCTTTTTCCGGCACATGAAAGAATTGATTGAAGAAGGTTACATCTATATAGCCACTCCTCCTCTCTACTTGGTTAAAAAAGGTAAAGATGAAATTTATTGCTGGAATGATGATCAGCGGAATGCTGCCGTTAAGCAGTTAGCCGGTGATGGAAAAGAAAGCAGCGTGAATATACAGCGCTACAAAGGATTGGGCGAAATGAATGCCGAACAATTGTGGAATACCACCATGAAACCCGATAGCCGTACCTTAAGACAAGTAACCATTGAAAGTGCTGCAGAAGCTGACAGAATTTTCTCCATGCTGATGGGCGATGATGTTCCGCCACGCAGGGAATTTATTGAGAAGAATGCACGTTACGCCAACATTGATGCATAAAAAAACCGGCATGTGACGCAGCATGCCGGTGGAAGGGACAGAAAAGTATAACCTTAACCTTTAAAAACTATTTCAAACCGAAACAAAGGTTAAACAGAGTAATCACTCCTGCAATACGTAAAAAGTATGATTTTTCAATGCCTTCGGCTTCCTGTAAAGAAAGGAACAACCGGTTGTCAGTGTGTCAATTCTTTCCGGCTAATTGACCACAGGCAGCATCAATGTCTTTGCCCCTGCTTCTTCTGACATTCGCAATCAACTTTCCCTTTTCTTCGAGGTACAATTTAAAACTCCGAACCTTTTCTGCTTTTGATTTTTTAAATCCTGTTCCTTCTACTGTATTATATTCAATCAGATTGATTTTACAGGGTATTCCTTTGGCAAATGCAACCAGTTCCTGCGCATCCTTTATACTGTCATTGAATGAATCAAAAAGGATATATTCAAATGTGATACGTGTTCCTGTTTTCTCAAAAAAGTAAAGCAACGATTCTCTTAAAGCCTGAAGATTATTCTGATCATTGATAGGCATGATCTGTGAGCGTTTGGCATCATTGGCTGCATGAAGCGACAGTGCAAGATTGAATTTCACCTCATCATCGCCCAGCTTTCTGATCATCTTGGCTATACCTGCAGTTGAAACAGTTATTCGTTGCGGAGACATTCCCAATCCTTCAGAGGCAGTTATCTGATGAACAGATTGAGCTACTTCACGGTAATTAAGCAGCGGTTCACCCATCCCCATATAAACTATATTGGTAAGCGGGCTGTTATAGTGTTCCACAGCTTTATTACGAATTAACACGACCTGATCAAAAATTTCAGCAGCATCAAGATTCCTGATTCTGCCAAGTTTACCGGTTGCACAAAATCTGCATGTAAGACTGCACCCTGCCTGAGAAGATATACAGGCGGTCATCCGTTTTCCGTGCGGAATCAGCACCCCTTCTACCCGATTGCCGTCAAATAATCTGAAAGCCATTTTTATTGTTCCATCAGCGCTTTTCTGAACATAATCCTCCCTAATGGCATTAATAACAAAATGCTCGTTAAGCAACTGCCTTGTCTCCTTCGATAAATTAGTCATGCTGTTGAATGAGCGTACCTGTTTCTTCCAAAGCCACTCATAAACCTGTTTTGCACGGAAATCAGGCTGTTGATGTTTACCGAAAAACTGTTTAATGTCAGCAAGGGTACATTTTAGAATATCAGCAACTGGCATAAGCGGACAAAGATACTGCCTGATAACAGTGCGAAACTTTTCCCCATTATGAAAAAGACTTTAAACATTATTAATTTACTTCGCGCTCGTAACCCCAATCATTCATATTAATGCAGTATGCTTTTATTACCGGTATGGGCCGCAGCGGTACCAAATTATTGACCCGTTTGCTGGCTTGTGATAAAGGAATTGTTTCAGAACATGAGTACATAGGTAACCGGCAATTCTGGCTGTTGAGCTGGTATTTGACAGAAAGTGATTACACCATACCTTTTCTTACCAGAGAAAAAGCAAAAATTGAAAACAGCTTTGATAAACGAATGTTTATTGATATAAGCGGCTATTTGCAGAATGCCGTGCCTGCACTTAAGAAAGTGTTTAATTCTGATAAAATTTTTCATTTAGTTAGAGATCCGCGGAAAACCATTCCCAGTCTATACACCAGAAGAATTGATACCGACCTGCACCTTCTTCCGAAGCAAAAACACGAAATTGAAAAGTGGCTTGATGGAAATAAGTTATATCAAATTTGCTGGAACTGGAATAAAACGACTTCCGTGCTGCTTGAACAACCCGTGCAGCTTATCCGCTTTGAAGATATCCTTTCAGATTACCAATCGTTTCGCACATTGCTTATTGAACCGCTTAAGATTGAAATTACCGAAGAAGACTGGAAAAAAACGAAATCGGAGAAAATAAACAGAACCCGCAGCCCGGTTTACCGCTGGTTGTATGCACGATGGAAAGGCAAACCTTATGTTGAAGAATCCTTGCCGTCATTTGAACAATGGTCAGGCAGCGATCAGCAAATGCTGCTGGATATTTGCGGAGAAACCATGCAACGCTGCGGCTACCGTATTTAATTACGAAGTCAAATTATTCACCATTTGTCAATCTTAATCGAATGCTATCAACCAAGAAACTTTTGTGTTTTTTTGGTTATGCCGGTTGTTGTCAGCTTGCCAATCAATTTATGTCAGCCGAAAAGATTTTATTTGCTTACACTTAAATTATCCTCACATGAATAAAATTTACACAGTTATCATTCTCATTTTTTTTATAGAAAAAGTACAGGGAGAAAATTTCTGGAAAGAAATTAAAAACGCTTCTCAAACAGAACGCGCTGCTGCCCTGAAACAGGCGCAGGAATTCCGTTTATTTCAAATAGACTTGATAATGGCAAGGCAGAAATTATCTTCCTGTCCGCATCAGGACAATGTTCAGCTTCGCCACAGCAGCTTTTATATGGAACTTCCGCATCCTGACGGACACACCGGTATTTTTAAAATTGTGGAAAATCAATTGATGCATCCCGGTTTAGCTGCAGCATATCCTGATTTCAAAACCTACTCAGGGCAGGGAATTGATGATCCGGCTGCTACTTTAAAATTTGAAATTACCCGGTATGGATTTCATGCCATGGTCATTTCGCCCAACGGCAGTTATTTCATCAACCCTGTTTCGGGCGATGTTTACATGAGTTATCTTAAGTTAAATGCAATAAGAAGAACGGAGCCATTCATTTGCCATACAGAAAGCAATACAACAGAAGACGAAATGCATAACCGAATTGAAAATGCACTGGCAGGCAACAGCAACCGCACCATTGAAGGACAGTTACGCACTTACCGCCTTGCCTTGGCATGCACCGGTGAATATGCTACCTATCATGGCGGAACCAAAGCAAGCGCATTAGCGGCCATGATCGTAGCCATGAACCGCGTTAACGGTGTGTATGAACGAGAATTCGGCCTAACCATGCAGTTAGTACCGAATGACACAGTACTTATTTTCCTTAATGCGGGTACAGACCCATACACCAATAACAATGGCGCAACCATGCTTGGTCAAAATCAAACTACCTGCGATAACCTTATAGGAAATGCCAACTATGATATTGGCCACGTATTCAGCACCGGAGGAGGAGGTATTGCTCAATTGGCAGTACCCTGTAAAACAAACCAGAAAGCACGCGGAGTAACAGGATTAAGCGCCCCGGTAGGTGATGCTTTTTACATTGATTATGTGTGTCATGAAATGGGCCATCAATACGGAGCTAATCATACCTTTAATACAACCGTAAGCAGTTGCAGCGGAAACATTAATACTTCCACAGCCTGGGAGCCCGGCAGCGGAAGTACCATAATGAGTTACGCAGGAATTTGCGGCAGCCAGAACCTGCAAAATTTTTCGAATGATTATTTCCACACCGGTAGTTTTGATGAGATCATCAATTACACACAGCTCAATGTAGGTAACAACTGTCCGGTATTAACTACAGTAAGCAACCTTGCACCGGTTATTACTTCACTTCCTTCCAATCAGATTATTCCATTGAATACCCCCTTCAGGCTTACTGCCGTTGCCAATGATCCGGATGGAGATCCTTTTACTTATTGCTGGGAGCAATATGACCTTGGACCATCCGGCACATGGAATAATCCTTCAGGCAATGCTCCTATCTTCCGGAGTTTTTTGCCTGTTTCCTCTCCTTCCCGTCTTTTCCCTAAACTTCAGAACATATTGAATAACAACACTACCATTGGTGAAATTAAACCAAGCTATTCACGCCAGTTGAAATTCCGTTGTACGGTACGCGATAATATTCTTGGCGGAGCAGGGGTAACTTATAATGACACTCCGGTTACTCTTACTGTAGATGGTAACTCCGGCCCTTTTGAAGTTACTTCTCAAAATACTTCCGGTATCGTTTGGACAGGAAACTCCACCGAAACGGTAACGTGGAATGTAGCCAATACAGACAATTCTCCCATCAATTGCTCATCAGTAAATGTTGTGTTGTCTTTAAATGGCGGAACAGATTTTACCATTACACTTGGTAGCAATGTGCCCAACAACGGCTCACATTCGTTTACTGTACCTAACGTAAGCACAAGCACTGCCCGGGTGATGGTAGAGTCAGCAGGAAATATTTTTTTCGACATCAACAATGCCAACTTTACCATTAATCCTGTTTCGGTTAATGAAAATCCGTTTGCATCATCCATCAGCGTTTATCCGAACCCTTCTCACGGTATCTTCCATTTAGCTATGCTTAATGAAGAGCGCGGCAAAATAGAAATTGCTGTTACGGATAATTCCGGAAGAATAGTTTATCAGCATTCCATGCTGAAAGCCGATAACCTCCTGAAATTTTCGATGAATGATCTGCCATTGGCATCAGGGCATTATCTGATAAAAATAAAATCAGAAAATTTTGAAGCCATACGAAAACTGATCCGGTTGTAAAAATTTATACTGACCATCCCCCGGTAATTTTTGCCGGTGATTTTTATGATAAATAAAATCTAAACTTTCTCCGTACGGGCAGATGACTGAACCGTGTCGCTGTTAAAATGAAATTCTATTTCCGGATTGTTTTTCATCATCTGGTCAAGCATCCAGCTCGAATCGGCTAAGTAAACGTAATGCCCGTCTTTATCGAGCATAATCTGATGCATTTTAAAACGAATAAACTCATCCATTTTCAGTTTGTCTTTGGCCGTAATCCAGCAGGCTTTGTAAACATTTAAAGGATTGTAGCGGCAGGCTGCTCCGTATTCATGTAATAGCCTGTGCTGTATTACTTCAAATTGCAGTTCGCCAACCGTTCCGATAACTTTTCTGTTACCCTGCGGCTGTGTGAAAAGCTGTGCAACTCCTTCATCCGTCAACTGCTCAATACCTTTTTCAAACTGCTTTGATTTCATGGGATCGGCATTGACTACCTCTTTGAAAATCTCGGGAGAGAATCGCGGGATACCTTTAAAATGAAGTTGCTCTCCTTCGCTGATAGTGTCACCAATTTTAAAATTTCCGGTATCATACAATCCCACCACATCACCCGGGTAAGCTTCTTCTACCACACTTTTGGCATTGGCTAAAAAGGAATAAGGGTTATTAAACCTTACCTCCTTTTGCAAGCGGTTATGATAGTAAAATTTTCCGCGTTCAAATTTTCCGCTGCATACACGCAGGAAGGCAATACGGTCGCGGTGGCGCGGATCTATGTTTGCATGAATTTTAAAAACAAAACCGGTAAATGATTTTTCATATTGATTTACCATACGTTCTTCAGCAGGGCGCGGGCCGGGAGGCGGAGCTATTTCCGTGAAGGTATCAAGCAGTTCCTTCACTCCGAAATTATTGATAGCGCTTCCGAAAAAAACGGGTGCAAGGTCTCCTTTCAGATAAGCCTCCTTATCAAAAGGGTCATAAACACCTTCAATCAAGTGAACATCATCACGAAGTTGTTTTACCGCATTTCCCAGATGTTCGTCAAGCAATTTATCATCAATGGAAGAAATCGGAATACGATCCTCAGCGGTTGCTTTCCGGTTGGCATGAAAAAGATAAAGGCTGTGATCATACAAATTATACACACCTTTAAAAGTAAATCCTATTCCGATCGGCCAGCTTAACGGGCGAACACGAATGTTGAGTTTCTGTTCGATCTCATCCAGTAAATCAAACGGATTGCGCCCTTCCCGGTCGAGTTTGTTTATGAAAACTATTACGGGCGTGTTTCTCATGCGGCATACTTCCATAAGGGCTTCCGTCTGCGGCTCAACGCCCTTCACGCAATCAATTACCAGAATGACACTGTCAACGGCAGAAAGTGTACGGTAAGTATCCTCGGCAAAATCTTTATGACCGGGTGTATCGAGCAGGTTGATGAGAAGATTATGGTATTCAAAAGTCATAACGGAGGTTGCCACCGAAATGCCGCGTTGCTTTTCAATTTCCAGAAAATCAGATGCAGCAGTTTTTTTAATTTTATTCGATTTAACAGCTCCTGCTACCTGAATAGCGCCTCCGAATAAAAGCAGTTTTTCTGTCAGCGTAGTTTTACCTGCGTCAGGGTGTGAGATAATGGCAAATGTTCTGCGCTTTTGAATTTCGGTTTGATTATTCATTCATTAAAAAAATGAGAAGCGCAAATGTAAGTTAATGTAACTGGCCTGACTGGGCCAGGGTCTTTCCAAGGATAGCATTTATTCAGGCTTACTTTCTGCCAGAGGCCGTAATGACGACTTCAACCCGGTTGTTTACATCATGGTCTTCTTCGAGGCAAAGAATTCCATTGGTACATTGATTCAGGATTCGTGTTTCGCCCATTCCCTTAGCGCTTAATCTGCGTGGGTGAATTCCCTGAATGGCCAGATAGTCTGTAATGTATTCTGCGCGTTTCTGAGAAAGCTGGAGGTTGTCTTTGTCGTTGCCTCTTGCATCGGTATGAACCTGCACCTCTATTTCGATGGATGGATTCAACTTAAGCCAGGATGCAACGGAATCAACAGCCTGAGAAGAATTTCCTTTAAAGAGTGCTGAACCTTTTTCAAAGCGAATGGCATAGGTTCTGAATGTTTCCCCGTTTCTAACTTCTTTGAGCTGAAATCTTCTGATCAAATTAACTGATTTGGTTCTTCCGGCAGTATTAACGGTATCGGTTACAGAATAAAATCCGGGAGCGGAAATTCTGAATGCATATTTTTTATTTACCTGCGCTGAGAAGGAAATTTCATTGCTGTTGAATGCAATGGAGGTGTCTTTATTATTATCCAGTTTAAAAGTAACGGTAGCGTTCTGTGGAAACTTTTCATTGGTAATACGGTGAGTTATCGTAATTACCGGTTCTTTGCGGATAAACTCAAAAATCTTATCTGTGTTGTTATAGCGGTTGCTTGAGAAATAACCGTGTGTGTTTGTATGTTCAATGATGAATCCGAAATCATCGCGCGATGAGTTAATGGGATAGCCAAGATTTTCGGGTTGTGTCCATTTTTCATCATTCATTACTGATTGAAATATATCGAGCCCGCCCATTCCCAAATGCCCGTCAGATGAAAAATAAAGAACAGAATCATTCTGTATGAAAGGGAACAGTTCATTTCCATTGGTATTAATCTGGCTGCCGAGATTACGCGCTACCGACCAATTGCCATTGGTAAACTTACTGGCATAAATATCCATCCCGCCATAACCCCAGGGCATATCAGAAGCAAAATACAGAGTAAGTCCATTGGATGACAATGCCGGATGCGCAGTGGTGTATTCAGGATTGTTGAAAGGCAAATCAAAACTGATGTTCCATTCACCGCCTACGAAACTGCCTTTGTAAATTTTAAGATTGTTATAATTTTTACGGTTGCGGTTTACTGTTGTGCCATGATAGTCATTGCGTGTAAAAAAAACCGTATTGAAATCGTTTGAAAAAACAGCAGGCCCTTCGTTATAAGGACCGTTAATGCTTCCGCGCAGAATTTCAGGTTCAAGCCAGTTGCCTCTTTCCGTTTTTTTGGCATAAAACAAATCGAAATACTCCTTGCCTGTATAGGAAGACATGTGCGAACTGCCACCCGGCTTACCGCGATCAGATACAAACACAATTCCTGAGCGGTAGAATGCAGGACTGAAGTTATTAACTCCTGATTTGTTCAGTGGCAAGGTTTGAATTTCAAATAAAGTTGTATCGCTAAAAAACAAGGCTATGGAATCGCAGGAGATTCGCATTTGCTGAGCGCGGAAATCGCTTCGTGAAACTCTGAGATACTCGTCAAGTGGTTTCTTGGCCTGTTCGTATTTTCCATTGGCTATCATAGCTTCTGCTAGATAAAACTGATGAACAGGTAAAGCATCGGGAAGACGTACTACCTGGCTGTAAAGATTCTCTGATTTAACAGTGTTGCCAGTCTGCCGGTAACAATCAGCCAGTCGAATCATGGCATCAGGCACCATTCTTTTTTCCAATACTTTTTCATAGTTCTTGATAGCATCGGCAAAAGCATACGCATCATAATACTCATTGGCATTACGCAGCCGTATTGAAGTACAGGAAACTGCAATCAGAAATATAAATAAGAGAGAGAAGGATACCTGATTAAACTTAAATTTCATGTATTAAAACTGCGGCTAAAAATAACGAGGAGTTTTCATTCGCAGGATATTGTAGCCGAAGTCGTAACCTATCATAATTTCATGGGAGCCTGAGGAATAGTTCCTGATTCTTGTTAATGTATAATCAAACGAATACCCGATGCGTAATTTGCGGTTGACCTGATACTCAAAAATGGCAACAATAGCATCGCTTGAACGGTACGATGCACCTACCCAGAAGATATTACTCAGCAGCAAATTCAGGTTGAGGTCGTATTGAACCGGTGCATGAAGCACATACTTGACAAGAAAAGAAGGACGTACGATAAACTCTCTGTTCACTTCAAAAATATAACCGGCATTCAGGTAATAATGACGCGCCTGATGATGTACTGTTTCTTTGTAAAAATTAACCGGTTGAATGGAATCATAACTGATCAATTGAGGAATGCTGAAACCGGCATACATTTTTTCCTGATAGTAATAAGCTCCAGCACCGAAATTTGGCTGAAGGTTGGTGAGTGATTGCTGCAGGTAAATCGGGTCATTGGCATCCCAGTAATTCAATTCCGAAAAAACAGATTTAAAATAGGAAACTCCTCCCTGTAATCCAAAGGATAGTTTGCCGCGCTGCAAGGGTAAATGATAAGCATAGCTGGCATATACATCTGTTTGGTTAGTAATGCCTATGTTATCGTTAGATATCATCAGGCCCAACCCTACTTTTTTCTTGCGCAGCGGTCCGTGAATGCTGGCGTTTTGAGTGGAGGGAGAGCCGTTAAATCCTGCCCATTGTTTCCGCACCATTAACGTTGCACTCATAAAATCTTTACTGCCGGAATAGGCAGGATTAATCACCAATCCGTTAAACATATACTGGCTGAGTACAGGTATTTGCTGGGCATAGCCCTGCAGAAGGAGAAGAGTCAAAACGACAGCGATGTAAATTTTTCTCATGTTACCTCCTTATGTCAACAAATCCTTTAAACACCTGATCAATGGCTTTCACTGTAAAAATGTAAAAATAAGTTCCTTCGGGAAGAAGTTCATTACTCATGTTCACTCCTTTCCATTTGTTTTTATAAGGACTTTGCTCAAACACTTTATTGCCCCAGCGATTATAAATAACCAGAGCATTATCAGCATAATCTTCAATTCCTTTAATCAGAAAAATATCATTAAAGCCATCACCATTGGGAGTAAAGCCGGATGGAATCTGTAGTGATTCGCGGCAACTCTCTTCCGGTAAAAGAGTAATTGTAATCAATGCATCGTCAGTACAACTTCCATTTACTACTGTCCATTTAAAAACATTAGGCCCTTGCCCTAAACCGAGAGCCTGTGTTTGAGCTACGGAAGTGTCAACAATACTTGCGCTGCCTGAAATCAACTGCCAGTAACCATAACCAAACTGAGGCGGTGTGGCATTTAAAATAACTGCCGGTTCACAGATTTCACGGTCTGCACCAGCAATGGCAATAATTTCGGAGTTAAGTGTAATTACGGCCTGTGCAGTGTCGGAACAAACTCCATCGGTTACAATCCACTGGAAAAAATTATTGCCGACCGAAAGGTTGCTCACCGGAGTAATGGCTGAATCAGGATTAAGGATAAGCGGCCCTGCACTTAACGAGAGCCAGCTTCCGTTTCCATAAACAGGACTAATGGCTTTAAGAGTATCGGAATCTGTTCCGCAAATCAAAAGATTGCCGGTAACAGCAGCAACCACCTGAGGTGGCTGTATTAACTGGAAAGAAGCAGACTGTGTGCATCCTGCACTATCGGTAATAGTTACTGTATAAGAGCCTGCACCCACATTGGTCAGATTCTGATTAAATGAAATGTTTGACCATATATAAGAGAAGGGAGGGGTACCGCCCTGGGGATTCAACAATATAAATCCGTCTTCCTCATCGAAACAACTGATGTTAAAATTACCGTTAAGCTGCGAAAGGACTGCATTAGGTTGTATGGCTTCGGGTTCATCTATAAAGACTGTTAAAAAGGAAATACAACTGTTTGAATCGGTTACAGTAACCGTGTAAGAAATATTTCCGGGAAGGTTGTTTATGGATGTCCCCGTTTGGCCGTTACTCCACTGAATAATATAAGGAAAAGTACCTCCGGAAATCTGAATTTGAATACTGCCATCGCTGACACCCGGACACGAAACATTGGCAGAGTCGGCAACAGATACCTGAGGCCCGTCAAGGTTGCTGAGAAATGCTGTTGCCGAGAAGGTACAATTATTACCATCAGTAATCGTAACCGTATAAGTACCGGCAGGTACTGAAGAAATGGTGTTGGTTGTATTGTTGTTGCTCCAAAGGAATGTAAATGATCCCGTTCCGCCTGAAGCAATAACCTGTACCTGACCATTGCTTGCTCCGCATGTTGCTGGCGTAATATTGAAAGTGGATTGAATGGCATCCGGTTCGTTAACCGTAAAAGTATTTGCAGCACTACAATTAGCAGCATCAGTTACAACAATGGTGTAAACTCCGGCAGGAATGTTAATCAGGTTAAGCGTAGTATCTGATACAGGACCTGACCAGTTAAATGCAAGTGGTAAAGTTCCGCCTTGTATTACGGGAAAAATACTACCGGTACTATCACCGTTACACAACACATTATTGATTGTTGCCGAAAGAATAACAGGTGCTGCCGGATTGGCAATAAGAATGGTAGAATCAATCGTACAACCGTTTGCATCGGTAATGGTAACGGTGTAAATGCCTGCCGGCACTCCGGTAATTACTGAGTCTGTTACTGAATTACTCCATAAATATGAATATCCCGGGGTTCCTCCCACCGGAGTAACTGTTGCGCTGCCGTCAGATAAATTGCAGGATGCCTGAATAATGTTGAAGGATAATTGAATTTGTGTCGGCTCTGTTACGGTTTCTGTCAGTGTAGCCACGCAGCCCAATGAGTCGGTAACCGTTAAGGTGTAAATCTGAGCCGGCACGCCACTTAGGTTCTGATTTGAAGAACCGTTAGACCAGGCAAACTGGTAAGGATTGGTTCCTCCTGTTACACTCACATTTACCGCACCATCACTGCCTCCGAAACAGGAAACATGCTGAACATTGAAAACAGTTGCTACAGGATTTCCGGGATCAGCAAGAGTAACCGACTGCACATGAGTGCAACCGTTGGCATCCGTAATGGTTACAGTAAAAACACCTGCAGCTACATTCGAAATTGAACTCAAAGTATCCGCTGAAGAAGTTGACCATTGATAACTGTATGGCGAGGTTCCTCCATACGGAAAAATGATAATGCTGCCATTGGATGTTCCGCAGGTCGGATTTACGGCCTGAGCGGAATCCTGTAAAGCATCCGGTTCATTTACCGTAAAGGATTGCGTAACCGAACATCCGTTTACATCAGTAACCGTTACAGTGTAATTACCGGCACTGAGATTAGGAACTGTGCTTAAAGTATCCGTTGCTGAAGTTGACCACTGGAAAGTATAAGGTGATGTTCCCCCGGATGCAGTTACTGAAACAGATCCATCATTTCCGCCATTACATTTTACATCAAGAACAGTAAAAGTTTGAATAACCGGAATACCTGCATCATTTACAATAACAGAATCAACAGTTGAACATCCGTTAGCATCGGTAATGGTTACCGTGTAAACCCCGGCAGAAAGATTGGTTACTGTTGAGAGCGTATCGTTTCCTGATGTTGACCATTGAAAACCAAAAGGTGCAGTTCCGCCTGATGCAAATACTGTTGCAGTTCCATTGGATAAGTTGCAGGATGCATTGCTGACCGGAATACTGTCAATTACCAGTTGCAAAGGTTGATTAATGGTGAATGGCTGAGAAACGGAACAGGCATTACCATCCGTAACAGTTACCGTGTAAGTACCGGCAGGGACGGATGAGATACAATTGATTGTTTCGCCCGTTGACCACACAAAGCTATACGGAAGATTACCACCGCTGACGCTGATACATAAAAGAGCGGTACTGTCGCCAAAACACAATGGCTCAGATTGCTGATCAATGATGAGTGAAAGCGGTTGATCGCTGGCAACCACAGCCGAATCAATGACTGTACAACCTTTTGAATCGGTAATGGTAACAGTGTAAGTTCCGGCATTTAATCCGGAAATAGATTGCTGAATGGAAGAATTATTCCAGAAAAATGAATAGCCGCCATTGCCTCCAAATGGAAAAGCAGTAACCGATCCATTACTTAATCCGCAATTGGCATCAACTACCACTAGGCTGTCGGCCAGAACATCGGGTTCATTCACCGTGAAATTTGATGTGGCAGTACAGATGTTGGCATCAGTAACTGTTACGGTATAAATACCAGCGATAAGCCCAGAGAGGTTCTGAGTAGTATCTGATGTTGACCACAGAAATGAAAAAGGAGTTGTTCCGCCAGCAATCAAAATCTGAATCTCCCCGTCTGAAGAACCGTTACAGGTTACATCAATGATTGTATCTGTCTGAACAGAAGGCCCGGCCAGATTGATCACATTCGCAGTGCCGGATTTGGTGCATCCTTTACTGTCGGTTATGGTTACGGTGAAAGTTCCTGCACTTAAACCGGAAACAGATTGCGTGGTTAATCCATTTGACCAGAGGTAAGAATAAGTTGGAGTACCACCGGCTGGCAATGCCGTTACCGAACCATTGCTGCTGCTGCAGGTTTCATTTATGATTGAAAAAGAATTATTCAGCACAGCAGGCTGAGTAATGGTAAAGGTTTGCTGTGCTGTGCAATTGAGTGCATCTGTAATTATGACTGTATAATTTCCGGGAGAAAGATTCTGAATTATCGTATCGGTTTGCCCTCCCGGTATCCACAATACCGAATAACCCGGTGTTCCTCCTGACGGAGTAATGGCAATGATGCCATTGCTTAAACCATTGCAAGTAACATTTACTAATGAGTCAAGAATTATTACAGGATTACCCGGTGTGGTTACCGTTCCTGAACCGGAAGCAGTACAGCCATTGTTATCCGTAACTGTAACAGTGTAAACTCCGGGTACGAGTCCGGCAATTACAGGAGTTGCTTGTCCGCCCGGAGCCCACAGGTATGAAGCAACGGGTAGGGTTCCACCGGTAACATTGGCAGTAGCGGTTCCATTAGGCAATCCGCATGTGCTGGCTGTTGTACTTACACTTACATTCAATTGCAACGGTTGATTAACTGTAAATGACTGTGAAGCCGTACATCCGTTATTGTCTGTAACCGTTATTGAATAAGTACCAGCAAGCAAGGAAGTGTTGTCCTGTCCTGTAAATCCGTCTGACCATAAGTATAAATATGGTGAAGTGCCTGAAGAGACCGAAATAAAAATGCCTCCGGTGTTTTGTCCGAAACAATTTACATTCACAACAGAATCAAGCGAGATTAGTGGATTTCCGTTGGTAGTAAGTGAGTAATTTTTAATAACCGAACAGGAGTTGGTATCGGTTATAGTAACAGTATAATTACCGGCTGCAAGGCCCGAAACCAAAGATGCAGTTGCACCGGTATTCCAAAGGAATGAAAATCCGGGGGTTCCGCCAACCGGAATTACTTGAATACTGCCATTTGCATTCAGGCATGTGGGATTGTTCAACTGAGCGGTGGCATTGAGTTGTGCCGGCTGAGTAACCGGTTGAGTTATGGATGAAAGACAATTGTTAAAATCAATAACGATGTATGTATAATTACCGGCAGTAAGATTCAGAATACTGTCAACATTACTGGCTCCATTTGACCATAAGCGAACAATATAAGGAAGGGTGCCTCCGCTTACGGATGTATAAACTGCTCCGTCATTGCCTCCGAAACAACTTACATTCTTAACAGAATCAACAGTAATTACCGGACCGCCAATGTTGTTAATAACTGCCGGGGTAGTACTTACGCAACCGAGGCTGTCGGTTACGGTTACTGTATAAGTGCCTGCTGCAACACCACTGATGGTTTGGGTAAGGGCACCGTTAGACCACAGGAAGGAATAAGGGGCCGTTCCGCCATAAGGCCAAACAGTGGCTGAGCCATTGGCATTATTACAGGTAGCGCTTATGGTCGTTACGCTATCCTGAAGCAAGGCCGGCTGGGTAATGCCTGCCGAAAATGTTGATGTACAATTAAGCGGATCAGTAACAGTAACCGTGTAAGTACCTGAAGGCACATTTATTAAATCCTGTGATGATGAACCGTCAGACCATAAGTAAGTAAGGCCTGAAGGATTGGTGGTAATATCAATGTAAATTGCTCCGGTACTTTCACCGAAACATTTAACATTGACAACTGAATCCAGAACAATTCCGGGATTGGGTGTTGTAGTGATGGTACTTTGAGCTGTAACCGTACAACCTTTGCTGTCTGTTACGGTAACGGTATAGGTTCCTGCTAATAGGTTAATGGCAGTAGCTGAGGTCTGGCCGTTTGACCAGGAAAAAGAATAATTCGGAGTTCCACCGGAAGGATTGGCTGTTATACTGCCGTTTGCATTCCCACAGGTTGAATTGACCGAACTGAGATTGACAGACAATGGAGTTGCCGGCTGAGTAATTACTGCTGATATTGTTGAAGTACATCCTGCCGAATCGGTAACGGTTACTGAATAAGTGCCTGCAGCAACGGAATTCAAATCTTCAACCGTAGCCCCGTTGGACCAAATAAACGTGTACGGTGGAATTCCGCTGGAAACAGAAATATAAATCGCTCCTGTACTTCCGCCAAAGCAATTGACATTAATTACAGAATCAACAGTAATGGCAGGATTGGTGGAAGAATTTATGGATGCGGATGCTGTGGCGGTACAGAGATTATTATCTGTAACCGTTACTTCATAGGTTGCCGGTGCAAGCGATGTTATGGTCGGAGAAGCACTGCCATTGCTCCACAGGTAACTGTAGCCCGCTGTTCCACCGGAGGGAAGAGCCGTAATACTTCCATTGCCGGCACCACAGGTTGTATGTGTTACATCAAGACTTACATTCAGTTGGCCAGGTTCATTAACAGTGGCCGATGCCGTGATATTACATCCGAATAAATCAGTAATGGTTACAGTATAAGTTCCGGCAGGTACATTCAGTAAATCTTCGTTTGTACTTCCATCTGACCATAAAAAATCAGGCAATATCGCTCCCTGCACATCAATGTAAATTGATCCATCACTCAAGCCAAAGCAACTTACATTTATAATGCTGTCTATAATAACCAGGCAGCTTCCGGCATTCGGAACAAAGCCGGTACGGTTATTCTGGCAGAAATTATCATCAGTAACTGTTAGCGTGTAATTACCGGGAAGCAAATTATTAATGGTAGGAGTAGTTGCATTATTCGACCATAGATAATCGTATGGCGCTATCCCTCCTACCACATCAGCCTGAATTATTCCGTTTGCTGAACCATTGGCCGGAGTTATGAGAAAGCCTATCTCAATAGAGTCTGGTTGGGTAATTATTGTACTGAATGCATCCAAACAAGAATTGATATCCGTTACCGTAAGTGTGTATGTTCCGGCTGAAAGGCTGCCGATGTTCTGCGTGGTTTCTCCGTTTGACCATAAAAACTGATACGGCTGCGTTCCGCCTGTAATGTTCACATTGACCGCTCCGTTA
>CAADHD010000029.1 GCA_900696575.1 uncultured Bacteroidota bacterium | reverse complement strand
GTAACCTGAAAATTTTTCGCATCCTTTCGGAACGCTACCGTAACCGCAGAAACCGTTTTGAATTACGAATCAATTTAATCTCAGCTATTTATAACTATGAATTACAATGATTTATGCAAGAGGTCTAATGTTAATAAACAACGTGAATAATGGTGGTCCGGTCGGACATGGAATCACACCAACCGGCCCGTGCATGAATTGCCAGTATTTCGTAAATAATTCACCCGGAAATATTACTACTGCCTATGATGCATTAACTACCGTTATGGTTGCGGCTATTGGCGGACTAACTCCCGGGCTTACTTACAATTTAAAAATAGAAGTGAGTGA
Source organism: uncultured Bacteroidota bacterium (assembly GCA_900696575.1). Taxonomy (GTDB): domain Bacteria; phylum Bacteroidota; class Bacteroidia; order AKYH767-A; family OLB10; genus CAADHD01. The sequence goes on along the minus strand of CAADHD010000029.1, from coordinate 69,750 downwards.
TTGCAACGATCAGGTTTTCGATTCCGGTGTTTTTCTCGAAGCAGGAAGTTTCTTGAGCGCAAACCCTCCCTGGATGTATGCCGGTGGCGAACATATAACCGGCAATCAGATTGAAATCTGTGCAGGCAGCCAGGCTGAACTGTTAGCACCTTTTGGTTTCAGTTATCTCTGGAGCAATGGAAGTACTGCTCAAAACATCATGGTTTCCCAGCCCGGACAATACAGTGTTACCTTAACCGGAAGCAACCAGCAGGCAACTGTTTCATCTGATATTGTTTTTGTAGTTACCTCTGCAACTTTATTAAATCCTCCTTCCATCAATCAAAACGGAAATCAATTAACATCATCTGTTGTTCAGCCGAGTATGACCTATTCATGGACTAAGGACGGAACACCGATTGCGGACGCTAACGGATCTTCTATCACCATTACTCAAAACGGTTGTTACACTGTTACAATAAAAGATGCTTTCGGGTGCTTATCAAGTTCCAATCCGCTTTGTACCGGCCCGCTTGGCATGGCAGAGAACAGCCACTATGCAGGCTTCAGTATTTCACCCAATCCAACTTCAGGTTCAGCATGGATTACATTGCCTGTATCAGACAAATCATATCAATTACAACTTACCGATATGCGGGGAAGAATGGTTTTAAATGACCGCTCAGTCAGAGGAGAAAAGTATGAACTTAAATCAGCCGGCCTTTCCAAAGGAGTTTACATCGGTGAAATTAATCATCCTGAAAAAGGAAGTTACCGTTTCAGGTTTTTTAAAAACCAATAATTCAATCTTCCGAATCTGATAAACCTTTCAAGCCGCATGTTTAAAAATTACAGGCTTTTGATTCTATATTTGTAGTTTTTCAATCCATACAACATCATGGAATCACAAAGCCAGCGCATTGCCAACATGTCTTTCGCATCCGTTTATCCGCATTATGTAACCAAGGTTGAAAAGAAAGGCAGAACAAAAGAAGAACTGCATCAGGTTATTGAATGGCTGACAGGTTATGACGAAAAGAAGCTTCTGAAGCTGATGGATGATAAAACAACTTTTGAAACCTTTTTTAAAAAGGCAAAACTTAATTCCAATGCCCACCTGATTACCGGAGTAATTTGCGGCTACAGGATTGAAGAGATTGAAGACCCGCTGATGAAACAAGTAAGGTATCTTGATAAGTTAGTAGATGAATTAGCCAAGGGAAAGAAGATGGAGAAAATTCTGAGAAGTGCTTAAAACTTTTCCACTCACGCCTCAACTCTCTCCATTTATAAAAACAAATATCTTGGCAGCCTTAAGCCAATCGTATGAACATTAAAAAGCTCGCCCCTCATGGCATAGCCATTCTATGTTTTGCAGTACTTACTGCCGTTTATTTCCTTCCGGTTTTTCAGGGTAAGCAGATTGAGCAGCACGATATTGCCCAATGGATAGGCATGTCGAAAGAACTGACCGATTTCAGAGAGAAAACCGGTATTGAACCATTGTGGACTAATGCCATGTTCAGCGGAATGCCGGCCTATCAGATTTCTGTTCTCTATCCTGCCAACCTAATCCGTTTTGTGGATAAAGTGATGACACTTGGCTTTCCCTCTCCGGCCAATTTTCTTTTTATCATGATGGTTGGGTTTTACCTGCTTTTAATTTCACTGAAATCACCATTCCGAATCAGCATGGCAGGAGCTGTTGCTTTTGCGTTTTCAAGCTACCATGCTATTATTATCCTTGCCGGTCATAATTCAAAAGCCCATGCCATTGCTTATATACCGTTGGTGATTGCCGGTGTACTGATAGCATTACGTGGTAATTTATTGGCGGGTGGAATTATCACTGCCGTAGCGCTGGCGCTTGAGCTTTATGCCAACCACCTGCAAATTACCTACTACCTTTTCTGCACCATTATGATTCTGATGATTTGCGAATTGATTGGCGCTGCCGGAAACAAAACACTTCCCGCTTTTATCAAATCATCTGCTGTTCTCGGTATGGCCGCGCTGCTGGGAATACTTCCGAATATTACAGGCCTTTGGGCTACGTATGAATACGGAAAATACAGTACGCGCAGTCAGAGTGAGCTTACGGAGAAAGCGGTATCCTCCGGTCTGGATATGGACTATGCATTTGAGTACAGTTATGGAATAAGTGAATCATTTACCTTACTGATTCCGCGGTTTAAAGGCGGAGCCAGTATGGAACAATTGGATGAATCCTCGCATACATACCAAGCCATGCGTCAGAATGGCGTACCCGACATGCGGGCACGAAATTTCATCAGCAATGTTCCGCTTTACTTTGGTGATATGCGTATGACCAGCGGCCCGCCATATGCCGGGGCTATCATCTGCTTCTTTTTTGTTCTTGGAATTTTGATTTTAAGAGGCCCCGTTAAATGGTGGCTGATTGCTGCCACTGTTTTTTCTGTTGTTTTAGCATGGGGAAAAAACTTCCCTGCTGTCTCCGAATTTTTCTTTCATCACTTTCCGGGTTACAATAAATTCCGCGCAGTAAGTATGCTTTTGATAATTGCAGAATTTACCATTCCGCTCTTGGCCATTCTTGCTTTCATAAAAGCAGTGGATGGTTCATTGGATAAAAAGAAGCTGATGAGCGCCTCTAAACTTTCCCTTTACATTACCGGTGGCTTTTGTTTGCTTACGGCCATACTTCCTTCCCTGTTTGCCCACGGATTTACGGGCGCTGCCGATGAATCCTACAAACAATATGACTGGCTTATTGCCGCCATAAAACAAGACCGTGAATCTGCTGTAAGAATGGATGCCCTGCGCTCGCTCTTTTTTATTCTGCTTGGTTTCGGATTGATTTGGGCGCATGCCGAAAAGAAAATAAAATCATTGGCAAACGCTTCATTCATGTTGATTTTGATTGTACTGGTTGACTTATGGCCTGTTTCAAAACGATACCTTGGTAATGACCGCTTTGTTCCGAAATCAAAAGCCGAAAAACCTTTTACACCCTCCAATGCTGACCTGCAGATTATGGCCGACAAAGAACCCGGCTTCAGGGTATTCAATGCCACCGTAAGCACTTTTAATGATGCTTCTACTTCTTACTTCCACCGCAGCATTGGCGGTTATCATGGCGCAAAGCTGAAACGCTATCAGGAGCTGATAGAATACCAGATCAGCAAGAATAATGTGGAGGTGCTTAACATGCTAAACACAAAATACTTTATCATTAACAGCCCCGAAACAAAACAACCCATTCCGCAACTAAATCCTGATGCCTGTGGGGCTGCCTGGTTTGTAAAAGAAATTAAAATGGTGGCCAATGCCGACAGTGAAATGACCGCACTCTCTGATTTTAATCCGCTGCAAACAGCCATCATAGACAGACGCTTTGAATTGCATTTTGATAATTTCAATTTACAGTATGACAGCTTGGCTACCATTAAACTCAACTCCATTGTTTCTAACCATCTGGTATATGAAAGCAACAGCCGCACGGAACAGGTTGCCGTGTTCAGCGAAATTTTTTATGATAAAGGATGGAATGCATACATTGACGGAAAGCTGATGCCTCACATCCGTGCGAATTATGTACTGCGCGGCATGAGGGTACCTGCCGGTAAACATACCATTGAATTTAAATTTGAACCTTCGGTTTACCGGAACGGAGAACGCATAGCCTTAATATCCTCTTCTCTCCTGCTGATTCTTTTCATCGGTTTAATTGTTACGGAAGCAAGAAAACAACTCCGCTCCTGATTTTTTTCAGGGAATGAAACGCGCACTCATCATCACATACTACTGGCCTCCATCGGGCGGTGCCGGTGTACAGCGCTGGCTTAAGTTTGTGAAATACATGCGTGAATACGGATGGGAACCTGTGGTCTATACTCCTCTTAATCCTGAAATGCCTGTTGTTGATGAATCGCTGAATAAAGACATTCCGGAGGGTATTACCATTCTAAAAACAAAAATTACCGAGCCGTACAACTTTTACAAATTCTTTTCGGGCAGAAAAGAAAATATCAATACCGGATTTCTTTCCGAAACTGAAAATAAAGGATGGAAGGAAAAACTCTCCGTCTGGATTCGCGGAAATTGTTTTATTCCGGATGCCCGTAAATTCTGGATAAAACCTTCGGTAAAATTTTTAAGCCATTGGCTTGAAAAAAATAAGGTGGATGTTATCATTTCCTCAGGCCCGCCTCACAGTATGCACTTGATTGCATTAGGCCTTAAAGAAAAAACAGGTTTGCCCTGGTTAGCCGATTTCCGCGACCCATGGACCAACATTGATTATTACCGCGACCTCATGCTCACCAAAGCCTCAGACCGGAAACACCATGAGCTTGAAAAAACGGTTCTTCAAAAAGCCGATGCTGTTGTGTCAGTAGGTAAAACCATGAGTGATGAATTTGCTGCCATTGCCAAAAACAATGCGAAAGACAAATTTTACATCATTAATAACGGCTATGATGAATATGATTTACCGAATGAAAAAATTGAATTGAGTAAAAATTTCACACTCACTCATGCCGGAACATTAGTAAGAACCCGAAATCCTGTTTCGCTCTGGAAAGCATTGAAGGAAATGATTGCAGAGAATCCATCTTTTGCCGGAGATCTTGAAATAATGCTGGCCGGCAAAGCTGATATATCGGTAAATGAATCATTGAAGAATTTTGGACTTGAAAAATTTGTAACACGCAAAGGATACGTCAGTCATGATGATGCTGTAAAATTTCTTAACACCTCACAGATTTTACTGCTTGTTTTAAATGATACTCCCAATGCAAAAGGAATACTTACCGGAAAACTGTTTGAGTACCTGGCCTCACGCAGGCCGATACTGGCTATTGGCCCGGAAGACGGAGATGCCGCTGAAATAATCCGTGAATGCAAGGCTGGCCTGACTGTAAGTTTTCAGGCATCTGAAAAAATGAAGCAGGCTATTGCCGAATTTTACAGGCAGTTTAAAACCGGACATGCGCAATGCAAAAGCGAAGGCATTGAAAAATTTTCGCGCATCGCATTAACCGGAAAACTGACGGACATTTTAAATCAAATCAGTAAATAACCATGTGCGGCATAGCAGGATTTGCAGATGAAACCATCACTCTTGAGGATGGACTGCGGTTACTCAATAAAATGCTTGAGGCCACAGCCCACCGCGGCCCGGATGCACGGGGATCATTCGTTGATTTTCCGGTTTTCTTAGGCCATAACCGCCTCAGCATTATTGACCTTTCGGAGGAAGCTAATCAGCCGTTTCATTACCGCGATGTTTCCATAGTTTACAATGGAGAAGTTTACAACTATGTAGAACTGCGCGAAGAGCTGAAAAAATATGGCTTTGAATTTAAAACACAATCAGACACTGAAGTAATCCTTGCCTCTTATCATCAATGGGGTGCTGATTGTGTAACAAAATTTGTTGGCATGTGGTCATTTGTAATCTATGACCACAGAAAAAAAATCCTGTTTGCCTCACGCGACCGGTTCGGCATTAAACCATTTTACTATTTACACTCCGGCAAGCAGTTTTTCTTTGGCAGCGAATACAAAACATTAAAAGCCTCTCCCCTTTTCAGCAACGACATCAATACCTGTCAGGTAATGCGCGGATTACAGTTGGGGTGGATAAGTTATCATGACGAAACGTATTTCAGCAAACTGAAAGCGCTTCCTGCTGCTCATCATCTCACCTTTGAAATTGAAACCGGAAACCTTTCTGTTACTCCTTATTGGGATATGGAAACAGGTCGTTACAGCCATTTAAGTTTTGAAGAGAAGCGTGAAAAATTTCTTGAATTATTTACCGAAAGCGTGAGCATTCATTTGCGCAGTGATGTTCAGGTAGCCAGTTGTTTAAGCGGTGGATTAGACAGTTCGGCTATTGTAAGCATGGTGCAGAAACTTCATCCCGACAGGGAGTATCATGCCTTTTCTGTTTACTACGAAGGAGAGGGTGATGTGGATGAAAGGCCATTCATCCGGGAGGTAATCAACCAATATCCTGCTGTTATTCCGCATTATTTCACACCATCACAAAATGAAATCGAAGAGCATTTTCATCATGCTTTATTTTATGCCGATGTACCCTGTACAGGCAGTTCTTTCATTTCGCAGTATTTCCTGATGAAGCTGATTGGTGAACATAAAATAAAAGTAGTGCTTGACGGACAGGGCAGCGATGAATACTTAGCCGGCTACATGCATACACATTATCGCATAGCGGCTGATTACCTGCGTGCGCTGAAATTTGGAAAAGCGTTAAGCCATACGGCTTCTGTCGGGCGTTCTTTGAATCTTACAACTTCACAACAAATCATTCACTTTTCTAAAAGCATACTGTCTGTTTTCAATGATGAGCAATCGCTTTACGGAATTGAGTTCAGAAATTACTTTCCGTTTATGTGTAATGAACGGTGTACCCCTTCGCCATTTCTTTTAAAGTATGTGAAAGGAAACAGGGTGGATAATTTTCTGTATCATTTGATGTTCAAAACCAGCCTTCCCTCGCTCCTGCATTACGAAGACCGCAACAGCATGGCTTTTTCGGTTGAATCGAGGGTGCCGTTTCTTGACCATCGCTTAGTGGAATTTGCCTTTAGGTTAAGAACAGAGGAAAAAATGAACGGAACGGTTTCCAAGTACATCATGCGTAAAGCGCTTAGCGGCATACTGCCAAAAGCTATTGAAGAGCGTAAAGACAAAAAAGGATTTGTTACACCCGGTGAAGTAAAATGGTTGCGCGGCCCTCTGAAACATTTGCTTGAAACGGGATTTGAACATGCAGGATTTATTGATAAGCCCAAGGCTGATAAAATTATTGCCCGATTCAGAAAAGGAGATAACAAGCATGCTGCTTTAGTATGGAGGTTAGCCACATTGAATTATTTTTTGAAGAACTTCTGCTGAAGTTTAAAGTCAAGGAAGCAGAAGGGCTGCTTTCAGCGTCTTAAGGCTGTCAATCATTTTTCAGCAGATTGACGGCTTTAGTTAATTTATCGGTCGGGCAGGCGAATCAGGCGCCTGCCTTTTTTATTTAACATCCTGTTCAATTGAACCCGAAAAATTACTTTTGCGCTTAACCAAACAGCCTCCGGCTTTGTTTTCGGAAGGCTGATAGAGAGTTAACCGAAATATATGTCGCTTACCAAAATTTTTACCGCTTCCATAGGCCGCAAATTGGCTATGGGCATTACCGGCCTTTTTCTGATTTCATTTCTTGTGGTTCACTGTTCCATCAATGCTTTGATTTTTGTGAATGATGGCGGTGAGACTTTTAACCGTGCCGCTCATTTCATGGCCACCAATCCAGTTATCCGTACCATGGAAATTGTATTGTTTGCCGGAATCATCTGGCACATTATCCAGTCGCTTATTTTGACCCGCATGAATCAAAAAGCCCGAAGCATTGGTTATGCCGTTTCAGGAGCCGATGCCAACAGCAAATGGTATTCGCGCTGGATGGGATTACTGGGAACACTGATTCTGATTTTTCTGATTATCCATCTCCGGCATTTCTGGACAGGCGCCCGTTTTACAGGCCTTGAAAGCGGAACTGTTTTAATTGACGGCCACGAATACGATGATATGTTTGGCGAAATGAAAATAGTTTTCTCACAGGGATGGGTTGTTATAGTTTACACGCTTGGAATGATTTCACTCGCTTATCACCTCATGCACGGCTTTCAAAGCGCTTTTCAATCCTTGGGAATTAATCACAAAAAATACACACCGGCTATAAAAACCATTGGTATGTTGTTTTCTTTAATTGTTCCGTTGGTTTTTGCTATGATGCCTATGGCGGTGTATATGGGATGGATTGGATGAAGGTTAGTAGAAAGTAAAAAGTAGAAGATATTAAAAATGCACAACTTCAGAAATTTAAAGGTATGGCAAAAGGCAATTGAGTTGTCAACTAAAATTTATTCGCTTACTAAAAACTTTCCTGCAGAAGAAAAATTCGGAATAATAAGCCAAATCAGAAGGGCTGCTGTTGCCATTGCATCGAATATCGCAGAGGGTGCCGGCAGAAATTCTGAAAAAGAATTTTGTTATTTTCTTCAGGTTTCTTTGGGTTCTTCCTATGAAATGGAAACCCAGATTGTAATTGCCGGAAATTTAAATTTTTTGAATGATGAAGCATTCAATGACACTATCATCTCCATTACTGAAATTAAAAGAATGATTTCTGGATTTCAAAAGTCTATGGAAAATCAAATAAAAGTTCATGCATGATTTTTTTAAGTCTGGTATTATTAAACAACACTGAACGGTACATCAAGTATTCTGTAAACCATCTATACTTACTGAACACTCTGAAAATATTCCCTAATATCACAATTCCAATGACTGTTTTCATTTCTTTCTACTTTTTACTTTCTACTTTCTACTAACACAATGAATACTCTCGACAGCAAAATTCCGCCCGGTCCGCTGGAACAGAAATGGACTAAATACCGCTCAACCATTCCATTGGTCAATCCTGCCAACAAGCGCAGTCTTGAAATAATTGTGGTAGGCTCAGGGCTGGCAGGCGCATCAGCCGCTGCATCACTGGCTGAAATGGGTTATAAGGTGAAAGTATTCTGCTTTCAGGATTCGGCCCGAAGGGCACACAGCATTGCTGCACAGGGCGGCATCAATGCAGCCAAAAATTATCAGAATGATGGCGACAGTGTTTACCGTTTGTTTTATGACACCATTAAAGGAGGCGATTACCGTGCCCGCGAAGCCAATGTGTATCGCCTGGCCGAAGTAAGTGCTAACATTATTGACCAATGTGTGGCACAGGGAGTTCCGTTTGCCCGTGAATATGGCGGCTATCTCAGCAACCGCTCTTTTGGCGGAACACAGGTACAACGTACTTTTTATGCAGCCGGCCAAACCGGGCAGCAACTGTTATTGGGCGCTTACAGTGCTTTGATGCGCCAGACAGGTATGGGAACTGTTAAAATGTATGCACGCCATGAAATGCTTGATGTGGTTGTGATTGATGGTAAATGCCGCGGTATCATAGCCCGCGATTTGATTTCAGGAAAATTGGAGCGTCACTTTGGCCATGCCGTACTGCTTTGTTCAGGCGGATACGGAAATGTGTTCTATCTTTCTACCAATGCTATGGGCAGCAATGTAACCGCAGCCTGGAAAGCACATAAACGCGGAGCATTCTTCGGAAATCCCTGTTTCACGCAAATACATCCTACCTGCATACCGGTAAGCGGAGATCATCAAAGTAAACTGACATTGATGAGCGAATCGTTGCGTAATGACGGACGAATATGGGTGCCGAAACAAAAAGATGATAAACGTAATCCGAATGACATACCGGAAGACGAACGCGATTATTACTTAGAAAGAAGATATCCGGCTTTTGGAAACCTTGTTCCGCGCGATGTAGCCTCACGCGCTGCCAAAGAACGCTGCGATGCAGGGTATGGTGTAGGCACCAGCAAAATGGCTGTATATCTTGACTTCAGCTTCAATATGAAACGCTACGGAACGCTGGAAGCCAACAAGCGCGGTATGCACCATCCATCGGAAGAAGAAATTAAACGGTTAGGACGCGAAGTCATCACCGAAAAGTATGGCAACCTGTTCGATATGTACAAACAGATTACCGGAGAAGATCCCTACGAAGTACCCATGCGCATTTATCCGGCCGTGCATTACACCATGGGAGGTTTATGGGTTGATTACAATCTGATGACCACCATTCCCGGTCTGTACGCATTGGGCGAAGCCAATTTCAGCGATCATGGAGCCAACCGGCTTGGTGCTTCGGCACTGATGCAGGGACTGGCTGACGGATACTTTGTGATTCCATATACCATTGGCGCTTATCTATCGAATGAAATCCGAACCAAAGCCATTCCTACCGATAGTGAGGCTTTTGTTGAAGCCGAGAAAAAAGTCAGCGAAACAATAAACCGTTTTTTCGAAATAAAAGGGACTCAACCCGTAGATCATTTTCACCGCAAGCTTGGAAAAATCATGTGGGACAAATGCGGTATGGCCCGAAACGAAAAAGGATTGAAAGAAGCCATTCAGGAAATACGTGCTTTAAGAGAAGAATTCTGGAAAGATGTACGTGTTCCAGGTTCTGCCAATGAGTTTAATCCTGAACTTGAAAAAGCAGGACGAGTGGCTGATTTTCTTGAACTGGGAGAATTAATGTGCATGGATGCTCTGCAGCGAAATGAAAGTTGCGGTGGCCATTTTCGCGAAGAATTTCAGACTGAAGAAGGAGAAGCTATGCGTGATGATGATAAATATGCTTATGTGGCATCATGGGAATACAAAGGAAATGAATGGCAGCTTCATAAGGAAGAATTGCAGTTTGAAAATATTAAAATTGCTCAGAGAAGTTATAAGTAATCAATTTTCAGATTCAACTATGAATATCACCCTTAAAATCTGGCGGCAGAAGAACGGAAACGACAAAGGCTCCTTTCAAACATATCAGCTTGCTGATGTTTCGCCCGACATGTCGTTTCTTGAAATGATGGATGTGTTGAATGAAAAACTCATCCGTAATAGTGAAGACCCCGTAGCCTTTGATCACGATTGCCGAGAAGGCATCTGCGGTATGTGCAGCATGTACATCAATGGCCGGCCTCACGGACCGCTGCGCGGAGTAACCACCTGCCAGCTGCACATGCGCAGTTTTAAAGATGGTGATACCATAACTGTTGAACCCTGGAGGGCCGATGCTTTTCCGGTTATTAAAGATTTAGCCGTTGACCGCTCATCATTCGATAGAATAATGTCAGCCGGTGGCTTTGTATCCGTGAATACAGGCAATGCACAGGAAGCAAATAATATTCTGATTCCCAAAGAGGATGCTGATATGGCGTTTTCTGCTGCCGCCTGCATTGGCTGCGGAGCCTGTGTGGCTGCCTGTAAAAACGCCTCGGCCATGTTGTTTGTTTCCGCTAAAGTCTCTCAACTGGCTTTATTGCCTCAGGGAAGAGTTGAAGCGAAAGAGAGAGTTATGAAAATGGTTGCGCAAATGGATGAAGAAGGATTTGGTAACTGCACCAACACCTATGCCTGCGAAGCCGAATGTCCTAAATTGATTTCGGTCGAGAATATAGCGCGGATGAACAGGGAATACCTTAAAGCACAGTTGACTTAACTTCCTTACCGGCAGTCTGATTTTTTTACCTGATGGCTGCCAAAAAAACAAAAAGATAAACCCAGAGCACATCCAGAAAGTGCCAATAAATACTGATGAGCGAAACCGGTAAATAATTTTCAGAAGAATACCTGTTTTGCAATGCTCTTACAATTACTGCAATCAGGTAAATAATTCCACCGGCCAGATGAGCAACATGCAAAGCAGTAATGACATACAAAAAAGAACCGGAAGGATTACCTGTGAAATAAATACCCATCTGCACCAATTTTGCCCATCCTAAAAACTGGGTAAAACAAAATCCCAGCCCCAGGCCAAGTGTAGTAAGCAACCCGTTTAGTAAATGCTGCTTGTTTCCCTTTTTGATTGAACGTAAGGCATAATGCATACTGAAACTACTCAGCACTATCAAACCAGTTGAAATATAAAAAGCAACCGGCAGGCTGAATACCAACCAGTTTCCTTCTGCGTGTCTTACCAGGTAACCACTGGTTAAACCGGCAAAAATCATCACCATGCTCACCATGGCAATCCATAATAAAATTTTCTGTGTGGGTATTCCGGTGTACGTTTTTGAACTCATGGAAACTGTATTCATTGAGATTAAAATTCCGGTGCGAATGTAATAAGCACAATTGCAATGAAGTGGCCTGATAACTGCCAGAAACCATTTCTTCACCTGCTGAAAAAACAATCAATGAATAAGGGCTTACTTTTGTGCTCCTCTTTTCTGATTTATATCATGCCGGCACCAAAATCACATTTGAGAAAACATAATCCGCAAATTGCTTTAGCCGAAACGCTTGATAAAAAATTTTACAATAGCATTGAACTCTTGGAATTATCCAAAGAGAAATTATTTGCTCCTTCCTGGCAGTTTGTTGGCGATGCCAGTGTGATAGTAGGAGAAAACAATCTGATTCCGTTTACCTTACTTAGCGGCTTTCTGAACGAGCCATTGCTCCTGTCCAAATCCGAAAATCAGGAGCTTACATGCCTTTCCAATGTCTGCACCCATCGCGGAAACATACTGATAACCGAACCCTGCAAAGCAGATAAAATCCGTTGCCGGTATCATGGGAGATTGTTCGACTGTACGGGAAAATTTCAATCCATGCCTGAGTTCAAAGAAGTAAAAAACTTTCCGGAAAAAAGTGATTCACTTCATAAGATTAAACTCCATCAATGGATGAACCTGCTTTTTGTTTCGCTAACCGGAAAATGGAAAGCCAAGGATATGTTTACTCCAATGAAAAAGTATTTGTCGTTTCTCGAAGGCCGCCCTCTCCGGCACTTTGCTTCTCTTTCGCGCGATTATGAAATTGATGCACATTGGGCATTGTACTGCGAAAATTATCTGGAAGGATTTCACATTCCTTATGTACATCCGGGCCTGAACAAACTGATTGATTACGGAAGCTATACCACTCAAACTTTCAAATACGCTGTTCTGCAAACCGGATTCGCCAAAGAAAACGCTTTGGCATTCAACCTGCCGGAAGGCCATCCTGATTTCGGAAAAAAAGTGGCCGCTTATTATTTCTTCCTGTTTCCAAACCTGATGCTAAATTTTTATCCCTGGGGATTATCGGTGAATATCGTAAGGCCTTTATCGCTTAATAAAACCGTCATCAATTACCTTACTTATGTTTTTGAAGAAACACAGGCAGAGGCAGCCTTGATGCTTGACAGTGTAGAGATGGAAGACGAAGAAGTAGTATTGCAGGTGCAGCGCGGTATCCGTTCACGTTTTTATCAGCATGGCCGCTACTCTGTAACCCGCGAACAGGGCGTACATCACTTTCATCAATTGATTTCTTCCAATCTTACCTGAATTATTCTGTGTAGAATAACTTAAATGTTCCGTTACTAACGGTTACATTGCCGGCAACGGGGCTGCGCAACGTTACATTGAAACTGCCATTGATGATATTGTTTGCCGTATCGTTACTGAGGATAGTAAGACTACCGGGGTTATCGTTGGTTGACTCATACCCTACCCCCAGCGAACTGGTGTAAAGAATATGATTCCGGTCTTGTTTTATGGTATAGGTACCCGTTGTTACATCATCTAATTCCAGTGTCATAGTGGCTCCGTTCGAACTGATGCCGTTTATGGTCATTACTATGGCATAATCGGCAAATAAAGTAGTGTTTGCACACCAGGCTACGCCTGAAATGTCGGCCTTTAAATAGTAATTGTTCAGCAGGCAATTATCTGCTGCCGGTTTATCATCCTTCTTTTTTGAACACGCTGTGGCTAATGCGGAAATGATCAGCAGGCAGGTCAGAGCTCTTTTCATAAACATTATGTTGAGACGCAACAATAGGCAAATCATCATTAAGATTTTCTAAACTTTATGATTGGAAATGCATGGAATTCCCGTTTCAGCGAAACATTAAAAGAATGCTGTGCATTTACATTTTTGCCCAAAGCATAGTATCCATATTGAAAGGAATATGAAATTCCGAAAGGCCCGTAAACCAATACTCCAACCTTTTCATTCAGGTATAAACTATTGAAGAAAGGTTTTACCAGCAGCATATTCAATTCTGCTGAAGCCGAAAAGAAAACGCTGGATGAAAGCCTTTGCTGAAAAACCGGGATCAGAAATCCACGCATCACCATTTTATTTACCGGCTTACCCGTAATACGATACGTGGCATTTATGCCCCTGTTTAAACTGAAATAACCAGAAAATCTTCTGAACAAAATAAACTGAGCATTAACCTGGCTGAAAAGCGCATCCTGATTTTTCTGGTTTTTAAAAACAACTTCTGCATCATTACTCAACGGAAAAAAGACATTGCACGAAATAAAAAGCCGGTTGCTCTTTAACGACACGTAATGCCTTGATTGAAAAATCAAATTACTAAAATAGGATTCCGAATAATGGCTGTTATCCGGCTTAAAGATATCTGTAAATGGGTCATTTCGCTCATGAAGCATCATCCTGCGAGCGGTCATGGTCAGCCCTAAAATTGTTTTAGCATTCACTCTGGTCAGCAATTGAACTCCGCCTGTTAAAACCGAAACCCTTAAGTTGTTGTCTTTTCTTCCCATTGATGAAGTATAACCATCGCGATGCGTAAGAAGGGTTGAAAAAAAGCGGCAGGCAAAAGGCCGGCTTGTCTGAATAAGGTAATCCTGCATCACCTCTTCACCGGCATCGGCAACCTACAGAGAATCGGCAGCAGCAATGCTGTCTGTCTGAGAAAAGACGACTTCAGTTAAAAGCGATAAAAAGAAGAAGGTGCATAACTGAAACAACCGTTTAGAGATTGCCATAGAGTGTTTGAAGCGGATAAAATTAATTATAAGAGGCTGCACCGAATAACATAAGATTGTTTACAAAACCATTGAACTGCCAATAAAAGAAACAAAAGCAACAGTAGTTTTGCTTTAGTGGCATGACCTCCAATCCAGAAACACATGACCGGTAAAGAGAAAGATCATGGAATGGGATTCATGATTAAGAAAAGCAGTTATGCGCTTTTTTTCAGAATCGGATCTTTTGGTGCAGCTTATCTGTTTACGCTGGTAGTGGCGCGGAACTTAGGCCCTGCTGCTTGGGGAAGTTTCACACTGGCATTTACCGTGGTGCAAGTGCTTGCTATTTTTTCCATCTGGGGTCTTGACAATCTTATTGTGCGCACGCTGGCACGTATAGATAAAACAGATAAGGCTGCGCTAACTGCTGCTTACTTTCAGTCATTATCAGTTGTCCTAATTTTTTCGGTATTGCTTTCGGTTGCCTTGTTTTTTATGCGGGCTGAGATAGCCTTTAAAATTTTTGATAAACCTTTTCTTTCCGAACATCTGAAAACAGCAAGCCTGTTGCTTACCCCATGGTCGTTAATTATGTTTCATTCATCCTGTTTCCGTGGAATGAAAAACATGACGGGCTTTACCATCTTCCGGATGGCTGTATATGTAATTGCAGCCATCATGATGTTTTTCTTCATCCGAATGAAATCAGAAAAATTGCCGGTTACAGTATTTGCCATCAGCAGTTCGGCAGTTATGATAATAGCAAAAATTTCCTGGTTATTGTTTTCCGGAATCAAATTGAAGAATTTTTCAAAACCCACAGGCATCACTCCGTTACTTCAGGCTTCTACACCTATGCTGATCACAGGCTCCGTTTTTTTTATACTGGGCTGGGCCGACAACATTTTCCTTGGTATTTTCAAAACGGAGTATGAAGTCGGTATTTATGATACTGCTTTTAAAATAGCCGCTGCCCCGGCTATGGTACTGGTTGCCATCAATGCCATTCAGGCACCGGTTTTCTCAAACCTTTATCATCATGGCGAAATGAATAAACTGCAAGCCAGTGTTCAAAAGGGATCAAAGCTGCTATTCTTTACTTCCGTTCCGGTTTGCCTTGTCATCTGGCTTTTACCTGAACTTCTGCTGGGCATCTTCGGAGAGCAATTTAAAACCGGATCAACTGCCTTAATCATTCTGGCCGGAGGAAATCTTGTAAACTCACTTACCGGATCGGTGGGAGTTTTACTTCAGATGACAGGCAAACAGAAAGAATACAACTACATTGTACTGAGCGCTGCAGGTGTAAACATTGCACTCAATGTTATCCTGATTCCGCTTTATGGAATAAACGGAGCCGCCATTGCTTCAGCTACCTCTAAAATTTTACAGAATTGCGTAGCAGCCTGGTATGTGTATAAAGTCTATAAATTCGCTACGGTTTACAATCCGTTCTCGAAGCGACAAAAGTTAACCGGTAATTCAGATTAAACGTTGCCTAAAGTTCCTGATATTTTTATTGTTGGAGCACCGCGTTGCGGAACTACCTACCTTGCTTCGGTGCTTGGGCGGCATCCGGCTGTTTACATGTGTCCGGTCAAAGAACCTCATTACTTCGCTTTTCCGGATATTTCGCTGAATGAGTTCAGGCCGGCACTGCGAAAACGGATTGAAAAATTTGAGTTGAATGCATACATCAATCAAAATAAAAAAGAGCCGGTTCACCGAATGTATTTTGAAAATAAGAACGACTACCTGAAGCTTTTCGATGATGCCCCATCTGATTCACAGCTTGCCGAAGCAAGTCCATCTTATTTATGGGCCGAAGGGGCTGCCGCTCGCATACACGCTGAAAATCCTGATGCACGGATTATCATTATGATTCGCAATCCGGTTGAAAGGGCTTTATCGCAGTATTTCATTGAACGTAAAATGGGGATGACAAAACGAACGGCTGTTGAAGACATTTGCTTTGATTTAAAATTTCCGGTCAGAAAATGGGGAGCCAGCCCCTTGTATGCAGAACTGGGAATGTATTCAAAACAGGTAGAGCGTTACCTGAATACTTTCGGAAAAGAAAAAGTGTTTATCGGCTTACTCGAAGATCTCGAAAAAAATCAGGATGACTTCTTTTTCAACCTGTTTCAATTCCTGAAACTTGAACCCATTAATGTTTCGGCAGAAACCGAAGGTCGTAACAAAAGCGAAATTCCAAGAATAGACTGGCTGAATGATATCAGGCATATCCCTGCAGTAAAATCATTGCATAAAGCTGTTTTAAAAGGCAGTTTTAAGAAGAAGCTGAAACAATGGTTTTTTAAAAAAACTGAAATTACGGATATAACCGAGATTAAAAAAATATTGCTTCCGATCTTTGAGCCGGATATAAAAGAACTTGAAAAAATTTCAGGTTTTGATTTAACACGATGGAGAATTTGAAAAAAGAAAACTGGCCTAACTTTTTAGTTATAGGAGCAGCCAAATGCGGCACTACCTCACTGTATCATTATCTTAAAAGCCACCCGGAAGTTTACATGAGCCCGATTAAGGAGCCGAATTATTTCAGTTCCGACATCAATCCTGAAAATTTCAGTCAGCAATACAAAGACATCGAAAGAAGAAAACGCCTGAATCTTGATGCTTATGTAAAAGGCGATATGAAACGCGAAGTGTGGGGTTATTTTGTCAGGGAACGGCATCATTACACAGGCTTATTTAAAAATGTAAGTAATGAAAAAGCCATAGGAGAAATCAGCAATTCTTATTTGTTTTCAAAAGAAGCGGCCATAAACATTAAAAACACCCTGCCTTCGGTAAAACTGATTGCCATACTGCGTAATCCGGTGGAGAGAATGTACTCTCATTACATGGCCAATCTGCGTGATGGTAAAACTTATAAGCCTTTCCGTCAGGAAGTGGAAGAAGATTATCATCAGCCGGTGAAAGGATGGTACACCACTCATTGCTATGTGGAAATGGGGCTTTACTACGAGCAGATAAAACGGTTTCTTGATATTTTTCCGAAGGAGCAGATCAGGATTTATCTTTATGATGATCTGAAAAATTATCCTGAAACGCTGTTGAAAGACGTAAGCCTGTTCCTTGGCATTGATGCAGGTTTTAAGTTTAACACAGCCTTGAAATTTAATGAGGCAAAAGTTCCTAAAAACGAAAAACTGCTTTACTGGCTCAGCGCCTCCGGTCTGAAGAAAAATATTTTCCGGCTGATGCCTGACTCTAAAAAAGAAAAATTAAAAAGTTTATTTTTTAAAAAAGAAAAAGCCAAACCGCTTTCTGATGAAGATAAATTCTGGGCGGCCGGTTTTTATAAAAATGAAATAGCCGGATTGCAGGAACTCACAGGCCGTAACTTGTCCTCATGGTTGCCTCACATGCAAACTGTAAAGTGAAAGCGATTTTTAAATATACTACCCTGATGCTGATCCTCTTTATCGGGTTCAGGGCAGGATTCCGTACCCCACTGGATGAAATCAGTAAACTGGCAGAAGAAGTGCTGAATTTTTTTCTTATCGGATTCATGCTGTTCCGCATTACTCAATGGATTACCCAAAAAGAAAAAATTAGCCGTTATGAAGCACTGATGATGCTGATGATGGTTTTTCCTGTTTGGTCTGCCGTTGCTTCTGCAATCAACTTCGGGCAACCGTTAGTTTACGGAATAGGCACTACCCGAAACTTTTATCTCTTTCTGTTAGGACCGTTTTTCTATTATCTGCTGCATAAAAAAATAATTTCTCTTGTATTCCTTAAAAACACCATGCTGGCAGCCTCATGGTGCACCCTGGCTGTTTTTATTGTTATCTATCTTACCATCAATCCTGAAAAATATCCTGACCGGTTTTTCATTGGTTTTAATGAACTTAAAGGAGGTTATATTTTTAAATTCAATATAGCTATTCTGATTTTTGCATTGCTCTATTACTCCATCCGGTATCTGTCAACACATCGTCTGCTGTATCTGTTAGCCTCAGTGCCGTTTTATTACATGATGTTGTCTATAAGACAGGATCGCAGTATCATCATCATGACCTTGCTTGTACTGTTGATCTTTTACTTTAAAAGAATTTTTTTTCAATCTGCTTTAAGGTATTCAGCACTGATAATTTTATTAATCTTCACCGGTTACTTTGTGATCGAAATAACCGACTATAAACCTTCAGAGCAATCGGTAAACAGGTTTTACAATTTATGGTTAACGGTAACAGGCCGCGAAACAGATGAAAGTGCAACGAATATCAGACGCCTGGAAGTCATTAAAGCATGGCCTGATATTGAAAAAAGATTTCTTTTTGGTAACGGAGAATTATCCCCTCGCTGGCAAGACGGATTCAGCAGGATTTACGGTTACTTTTATCCATCCGACATTGGTATCATCGGCATCCTTTATCTGTTTGGAGTTACGGGCACGCTGCTGCTGTTTGTTCAATTCCTCTTCGCACGTAAAATTGTAATCAAACTAACATTGAACGACCCTTTTGTAATCACTTGTGTCTATTACCTCTTGTTTTGTTTTTTCGATACTTTTACTTCCGGTCAATCGGCATTTTTCCCGGCTAACAGCACAATGGTAATAGCAATACTCTACTATGCTTACCGGAAACATGAACCCGAATTAATCCATAGTACAAATCCATATTCTTTCATCATGTTTCAAAATAAAACCCAAATCAGGCATGCATAAGACCCACATTCAAGTTATTTTGTTTTTCATTCTGTTTAGCTGTTGTGCGGGAAATAAAATACCCGTTCCGGCATCTTCCGAAACAGAAAAAATAATTCTTGAAACTTCAAGATCATCTTCACTGAAAGGAAACTTTTTTGCATTTAACACTGCCAATCTTTTTACTTTTTTTAATTCTGATGAAGCATCCTTTTTAAATACGGTTCATGCCCTTAATCCGCAAATGCTGCGTTTTCCCGGGGGTACAATTGCAAATTTTTATCATCCCTCGGGCAAAGGATACGGATTCAGAAAATCAGATGTTAAAACACGCGAAGGCGGCATAGATACCAATATCAACAACCTGCTGGCTGATCAGGATGCCATGAAAGATACCGGCAACTTTTTAAAACGGTTTATTCCTTTTGCTAAAAACCTTAATACTAAAATTATTTATGTAGCCAATATACTTACCGGAGAAATTTCAGAAACCATTCAAGCACTTGAAATTATTCAGTCATCAGGTTTAACGGTGGAATATGTGGAGCTGGGTAATGAGTTTTACCTGAATGCTTACAAAGATTTGGTTCCTGATGCCAGCGAATATGTAAAAAAAGCACGGCCGTTTGCCCAAGCAATCCGTCAGAAATTTCCACAACTAAAACTTTCGGTGCCGGCTGAAGCCAAACCTCACAAAGCGGTAAATAAGGCTTCCGGCTGGGATCTGATGCTGTCAAAATTCAATTTTTATGATGCGGTTTCTATTCATATCTATCCCGATTTTAAACTTTGCTCTTCCCCGAACAAATCCGCCAATTTTGATTGCTACAGCAATGGAGTGAATCAATTTATTTTTCAGCTCTATCCCGACTACCTGAAACGAACTTCCAAACTCTATCAAAACAAACCGCTTCTTATCACAGAGTGGAATATTGCCCGGCCCAACCGCATTTTCGGAAATACCATGCTACACGGAATTTACACGGCCCTCTTCCTGCTGGAAAACATGCAGCTGAATTTAATAAACCCTGCCGTTCAACTGATGTGCTTTCATAACCTTGCTTCAAAAGAAAATGCTTTCTCTCTGCTTACTCCTGCTGACCTAAATGAAAGCTTTCCTCCATCTGTAAATTATGCTGTTTTCAAAATGTTAGCTCCCATAGCCGATAAACCGGAACTTGTTCCTGTAAAAACCTCCCTGCCGGATAACCATAAAATTAAAGTCTATGCCTTCCGGGTATCAGGCAAATACCATCTATACATTATGAATTACGGAGCAACCAAATTTAATTTCAAAGGCTTTAGCAATGAAAATGGTAATGTTCCGGAAATAACTTCTGCCGAATGCCTTTATGGAGAAGGGAAAGAAAAAAAAGGCGCTTCTCTTGAAAGTTATCGTTACAAAGCTGATGCTGATGCGGTGAATTGCCCTCCTTACAGCTTCACCCATGTTACATTGAAATTCTGATATGCTGATTTTTATAACCGGAAACAGCCGGAGTGGAACAACCATGATGGGACGGATATTAAACCGCCATCCGGAGGTGTTCACTTTCGGAGAACTGCATTTTTTCGGAAATATGTGGGAGCCCGGCAACGGAAAAGTATTACTCAACAGGCAAGAAGCCATTGAACTATTTACGGTTCTGATGGCAAGGCAGCGCGAAGGTTTTCTGATTTACAGAAATCCTGATAAATATAAAAACGAAGCATCCTTAGCGCTGGAAACGCTTCCGGACCTGATGTTAAAGCCGGCTATAATCTACAGGCATTTTCTGGAATACGAAACCCGCCTTAACAATAAAATAATTCCTTGCGAACAAACCCCTTCCAATGGCTACTATGCCGGATTTCTTTTGAATGAATTTCATGATTCATACTTTGTGAATATGGTTCGTGATCCAAGAGATGTATTACTTTCACAGAAAAAAAAATGGAAACGTAAATTTTTAGGCGCTTCCAAAATTCCTTTGACAGAAAGCATCCGTTCCTGGTTCAATTACCATCCGGTGCTTATTGCCTTGCTTTGGAAAAAAAATGCTGTTCAAAGCTTAAAACTGCAGGAACATAAACGGTACAAACAATTTTCTTTCGAGAATCTGGTTTCAGATCCGGAAAATAAACTTAAGGAATTATGCCATTTTCTTCAATTGAATTTTCAGCAAGAAATGATGCAGGTTCCTCATGCAGGCTCCAGCAGCCGGAAGGATAGGGAGACAGAAGCTGGAATTGACAGTCATGTTGCCGGCCAATGGAAAAATGGCGGTCTTGCCCATACCGAAATCTGGTGGTGCGAAAAAATTACCGGAAAACAAATGAATCAACTCGGTTATTCTGCCTCAAAAACCAAACCTGCCCTTTTGAAACTTCTTTGGCTGGCATTTTTACTTCCGGTTAAAACCGGAATTTCATTTTTATTGAATTTATCAAGAATGAAAAACATACGTAAAACCATTGCCAGAAAATTCGGAAATGTCTAAATGAAAGATAAAGTGGATTTTTTTATTGTGGGTGCCCCCAAAGCCGGCACGACTTCTCTGCATAACAGTTTGGCCTTGCATGATGAAATTTTTATGCCTGAGATTAAGGAGCCTAATTTTTTTTCATCGGCAGAACTGCGGTCAGACAATCTTTATTACAATGAAATAATAATTTCCAGCTTAAGCGATTACGAAAAATTGTTTGCCGGTGCAGGAGAAAAAATTAAAGGCGATGCCAGTGTTTCTTATCTGTTCTATCCTTCTACTGCTTCAAAAATTTTTAATTACAATCCTGAAGCCAGAATAATCATCCTACTCCGTCAACCCATAGAAAGAGCTGTTTCTCACTACCAAATGGACAAAAGGCTGGGGTTTGTGAATGCTCCTATGGAAGCCATTTTTGCTGATGAAGGTAATAATGCCCCTTCTTATTTTCAGCAGTATTTTCAGCTTGGAAAGTATGCGAAACAAGTAAAGCGCTATATGGATTTGTTTCCCGAATCACAAATGAAATTTTTTCTGTTTGAAGAGGTTAAAAATGATTTCCGGAAAGTGATGAAGGATACATTGCTTTTTCTGGGTATAAAAAACCTTGATTCAATTCCTGTTTCTGAAAATCAAAATGCTTCGTTTGATTTTAATCTTCCGCTCCTTTCCAATTTATACAGGCATGCACGGATAAGAAAAAGACTTAAAAAAGCAATTCCTGAACGATTTGCAACAAGCCTCATGAAGACATTTTCACGTAAATCAAAATCCGATATTTCTGATAAACTAAGAATACAACTGAAAGAATTTTACCGGGATGATATCCTTGCGCTAAGCCAACTGATAAACAAAAATCTCAATCACTGGCTCTGATGACAAAATTAAATTCCATTGCCATTATTGACCCGGTCGGAGCCAAAGCCGGCATGGACTGGTACGGAATACAGTTACTGCGTGCTTTCAATAGAACAGGCTGGCAAACCCGCTTTCTTTCCAACAGCAATATGACAGATGATCAGGTTTCTGTTTTAAATGTGTTCAACAATCAGGAAGATCGCGGGCTGAAGTCGCTGCTCAAAATTTTGAAAGGACTTTTTTCAGCACGTAAAATACTGCAGCAAGAAAAAAATCAGGTTGTTATTTTACATATCTTCAGAAGCGACTGGCTTGAACTGTTATTCTCATTCGTATTTTACAAAGCCGGTTTTACAGTTTGCCTGATAATTCATGACATTGAAAGCCTCGATACATGGAAAAATGCCATGTCGCGCAAATGGATTCTTAAGCGTTTTCATCATTACAAAATCGTTCATAATTCGTTCTCGGAACAGGAACTGAAAAAGATCATAACAGGTAAAGATGCTGCCAACCTGCATGTAATACCTCATGGAGACTTTACCGGTATGATTGAAGAATTTAAGCCTGATGTAAATGACATTCATTTGAATCCTTTCGATAGATCAAAAATCAACCTGTTATTCTTCGGCCAGATTAAAAAAGTGAAAGGCCTTGACATATTGCTTCAGGCTATGCATCATATTGAAGACGGGTTAAAATTAACTGTAGCCGGTAAGGAAAGAGACGATTCCATTGCCGGGTACAAAGCATTGATAGATGATTTAAAAAAGAAAGGAGGCATTGAAATAATAAACCGTCATATCAGCGATTCGGAAAGAGATTATCTATTTAAGAACTGCGATGCAGTCATTCTTCCTTACCGCCACATTTACCAAAGCGGAGTTTTACTGATGGCTATGAGCTATGGAAAGACGGTAATTGCTTCCGATTTGCCGGCCTTTAAAGAAATTATCATACACGAAAGCAATGGTTTCCTTTTTCAAAACGGAAATATAAAATCGCTTGCTTCAGTATTAACACAACTGAAATATACTGCCAATGCTGAAATTGGGAAGGCTGCAAAGACATTTGTTCATGAGCATTATAATTGGAACAAAATTGCAGGATTGTACGTTAGAATGTTCAATAATTAAATGAAACCTTTTTTTATACACAGTAAAGGCATGCCGTCACTGTATATTTGCGACTTTTAAAACCGGACAATCAGCTTATGAAAGTATTTATTTCGGGTGTAGCAGGCTTTTTAGGCAGCCATCTGGCTGACAGGTTACTTTCGTTAGGTCACGAAGTGGTTGGCACTGACAATTTAATAGGGGGATACGAAGACAATGTGAATCCGAAAATAGAATTTCATACCTACGATTGCAAGTACCGGAATTCGATGGCTAAAATCACCAAGGGCTGTGATGTTATTTACCATTGTGCTTCTACTGCCTATGAGGGTCTTTCTGTTTTTTCACCGCATCTGGTTACCGAGAATACCTATCAGATAACCATGTCGCTGTTAAGTGCAGCCATTGAAAACAAAGCCAAACGGTTTGTTTTCTGTTCAAGTATGGCACGCTATGGATATCAGGAAAAAGTGCCGTTTACCGAAGACATGATCTGCAACCCTGTTGACCCCTATGGAATTGCGAAGTATGCCAGCGAACTAACCATTCAGAATCTTGCCAGGGTTCATGACTTTGAATATGTAATTGCCGTTCCGCATAATATCATTGGCCCGCGTCAGAAATACGATGATCCCTTCAGAAATGTAGCGGCCATCATGATTAATCTGATGCTGCAGGGAAGGCAACCCATCATTTATGGCGATGGCCAACAGAAAAGATGTTTTAGTTTTATCAATGATGTTATTGACTGCCTCGAAAAAATGGTAACAAGCGATAAGGGGGTGGGTGAAGTTATTAATATCGGACCTGATGAAGAATATGTAAGCATAAACCAGTTAGCGCAAACAATTGCCAAACTTTTAAACTTTGATTTAAAACCAATCTATCTGCCTGACCGGCCTATGGAAGTTAAACATGCTACCTGCTCTGCCGAAAAAGCCCGTAAATTGCTCGACTATAAAACAAAATACACCCTTGAACAAGGGCTTTCGGAAATGATTGAATACATAAAAACTCGGGGGGTGAAGCCTTTCCGGTATCATCTCGATATTGAGATTAAAAACCAGAAAACACCTCGTAGCTGGACAGAAAAACTGTTTTAAATGAAAGTTGCTTTTGTAAGCACCCGTGGTATTCCAAATCATTACGGAGGATTAGAAGAGTTTGCTGAGAATGTAGCTACAAGGCTGGCTGCCAAAGGGATAGAAGTGTTAGTTTACAATCCCGACTTTCATCCATACAAAAAGAACGAATTCAAAGGAGTCAGGATTAAGCACATTTACAGCCCTGAAAAAAAGATAGGCGCTGGTGCCAATTTCATTTATGATTTTCTTTCGCTGAAGGATGCCATTCGTGAACAATGCGACATAATTCTGATATGCGGATACACAACGGCTGCTTTTTCGCTCCTGCTGCTGAATCCAAAAAAATCAATCATCATAACTAATATAGATGGTTTGGAATGGAAACGAAGCAAACATTCCGCAATGGTACAAAAGCTTACCCGCTGGTTTGAAAAGATAGCGGTTAAGAAGTCGGCTCATGTAATTTCCGATAACATGGGCATCAAAGAATATGTAGCTGACGTTTACGGTGTTGATTCAACTTTTATTGCTTACGCTGCCGATCCTTATGCTGTTACTGATAATTCAATGCTGGTCAGCTTTGACCTTGAACCGCTAAAATACTTTTTGCTGATTGGCAGGCTGGAGCCTGAAAATAACATTGAAATGATTCTTGACGGAATTGCTGCCGCCAAAGATGACACCCCGGTTCACATTTTTGCCGGAATCGAAACTAAGTTTGCAAAATACTTACTAAGCAAATACAAAGAAGTAAAGAAAATTCACTTCAGGGGTTGGTTATCGGGCCAGCAAAACCTTGCCGTACTAAGGCGAAATGCAAAACTATATTTTCATGGTCATTCTGTAGGCGGAACAAATCCATCGCTGCTTGAAGCAATGGCAGCAGGGGCATTTATTGCGGCTCACGATAATGTGTTTAACAGGTATGTGCTTCAAAACAATGCCTTGTATTTTGAAAATGCATCACAGGTAAGTTCTCTTATTGAAAACCTGTCAAGATTAGAAAAATCGAGGGCTTCCTTTGCTGAAGAAAACATCAGGCAGATAAAAGAAAAATACAACTGGGATAAAATCACCTCAGAATACCTCACGCTGTTCAGACAATTCGCCTGATCTTTTATTAACCTATACTGCTTGTTTATCACCGATAAACATCTTTTCAACTGTAAGAAAAATTATTTTCATGTCAAGCATCAGTGACCAGTTTTCAATATACCAAACGTCATGCTCAACTCTTTTCAGCATGCGGTCAGGATTTACGGTTTCGCCCCGGTAACCATTAACCTGCGCCCAGCCTGAAATGCCGGGTTTTATTAAATGACGAACCATAAACTGATCAAACATTTTTGAATACTCTTCTGTATGTCTTAACATGTGCGGGCGGGGTCCAACTACTGACATCTGCCCCATCATTACATTGAAAAACTGAGGCAATTCATCCAGATTAGTCCTTCGTAACCACTTCCCTATTTTCGTAATTCGGGGATCATCTTTTGTAGCCTGCCTTTCATCTGCTTCGTTGTTAACCTTCATAGTCCGGAGTTTAAGACAGGTAAACTCAACATTCTTCAATCCTGTTCTTTTCTGTTTAAAAAAGACAGGGCCGGGAGAGGAAGATTTAATCAATAAAGCCAGCAATGGGAGCAACCAGCTTACCACCAAAATCAAAACCACCAAACTGAAAAAAACATCAAAAGTTCTTTTGATTAAGCGGTTCGAAATGCTTTCAAGCGGCTCATTTCTCAGACTTATAACCGGAACGTTTTCATAAAAATTAATATTCACTCTTCGGTTTAATAATCCGCGGAAATCTGGTAAAAGTTTGAATCGTATTAAATTGCTGTCGCAGAATTTTACAAGTTCGGTAATCTGTTCGGGTTGCAAGGATGCTGATGAGCAATATATTTCATCAATGGAATGGGCATTGGCAAAGGAAAAAATATCTGATATGCTTCCCTGCCTTGGTAAAGCTTCTGCATGAGAATTATCGTAAAAAGCCCCGAGATAACGATAACCAAGCTCAGGATGTGCCATAAAAAAACGATAAATACCAATGGCAAGCGGCCCGTTACCGGCAATTAAAACACGTCTGTAATTGAGCCCTCTGATACGAGCATACTTAAAAATGCCGATGGATAATAACCTCCAGAAAAAAAGAAGCGCGGCAAAAAGCAGTATAAAAAAGAGAAAATTCTCAAATGGCTTGATGTACTTTGAAAGACCGTAATTCAAAGAAAGCACGAGCAATGCATATACAATTACCGAACGTGCCAGGCTTGAAAGAACTTCTTCCGAGCGTTGGCTCCGGTCAATATCATTAACCCGGAATAAAAAAATGATAAACAGCCAAACAAGATTCAGAAAAAGCATTTGTATCAAATCCCTCTCAATAAAAGTATCGAGATCATGCTTCAATAACAATCTGCTCAGAAACAATGCTATATTTAAAACCAGTATATCACCGATTGCATAAATTACGTTGAGGTATTTTGAATAGCCTATTGCCATGGGAACAGTGCAAAGTTTGACATTTTACGTTAGTAAAGCCTGTTGGTTAAAAAAAGTTGATATACCGCTACCGGAGCTTTCCGGGCTTGATATATTTGTCTATGAAAAATAATAATCGCTGTTCCATGAAAACTCTTTTCCACCCGCTTAATCTTTGCTTTATTCTGTTGATGGGCAAAACGGTCACAGTGTCTGCCCAGGAGCGGTATTTGCCATTAAACAGGAATTATACACTTGCTTACGAAGCAACTCTTTACCGTACAGACACCAATGCTCATACAGCATTCAGACCGTTTCTTTCTTCAACGGTTAACAAGTACACCCATTTGGATAGTTGCTTAAGTCCTTCCAAAAGAGAAGGAAAATTTTTTAGCCGATGGATAGGCAGAAAGTTGTTCAGCGAGCATTTTCTGGATGTTCAAAACGAGGATTACACACTATACCTTGACCCTCTTTTTGAATTCAGAGGTACCACCTGGAGTGAAAACAGCAAAGACCTTTATTACATCAATACACGGGGCATTCAAGCCGGAGGTACACTGGGAAAAGGATTTTCATTTTATACTTCGTTTTATGAATCGCAGGGGTATTTTCCCGGATACATGGACTCTCTTATCCGTGCTACTCGCATAGTACCCGGTGGCGGTCGCATCAAACGGTTTTACTCTACCGCTTTTGATTATTCCATTGCTTCAGGTTACATTTCCTATTCACTGCCCAGGTATTTCAATTTTCAGTTTGGCCATGATAAAGTATTTATTGGCGATGGCTATCGGTCGCTTTTGCTTTCCGACCATCCTTTTAATTATCCGTTTCTTAAAATCACCACATCCTTCTGGAAAATCAACTACACAAATCTCTATACGGTGATGCAGGATATGAAAATTCCTGTACCGGAAGAAGAAAGTTACATTAAAAAATATGCTTCCATACACTATCTATCCGTTAACCTGACCAACCGTTTTTCAATAGGCTTGATGGAAGCAATCATCTGGAAAAGCGATTCTGTTAGAAACCGAAGCGTGGATATTAATTACCTTAATCCCGTAATTTTTTTGAGACCTGTCGAATTTTCGCTCAACTCGCCTGATAATGCGTTAATGGGCATTAATCTCAGGTACACTTTACTCAACAATCATGTGCTTTACGGACAGGTTATGCTGGATGAATTCAAGTTAAGTGAAGTAAAAGCCGGTAAAGGATGGTGGGCTAACAAACAAGCTTTTCAGGTTGGATACAAAACCTTTGATTTACTTAATGTAAGCGGATTTAATTTCTTAACCGAATTCAATTATGTGAGGCCATACACTTACCAGCATAAATCAACCCTGACTGCCTATTCGCACAACAATACCCCTTTGGCACATCCCTTAGGAGCTAACTTTTATGAATGGATGGCTATCATTAACTTTAAATACAGATACTGGTTTGCCGAAGCCAAAACCTCGATTGTCAAAATCGGTTATGACCAAAGGGTTTCAGGTAATCAGTTTACTAACTATGGGCAAAATGTTCTTCAAAGTTATTTGAATCATCCTATGGAATATGGAAATAAAATAGGACAGGGAGTTACCACCAATCAGGTAAATACTGAAATGAGACTCTGGTACCTGATGAATCCTAAAACCAATTTCATTATCGAATCAGGAGTTGTTAACCGAAGGGTTAAAAAAGAAGCCGGAACCAATAGTTCCAACTTTTATTTTATTGGCATCAGGACAGCACTGAACAACCGGTATTTTGATTTATGAACAACGGCTTCCCATGGGCATTTTGCAAAAGAATTTTCGTTCTGAAAATCCCTTCATCCCTGTATTTTCCGTACTGACCAAAAATTAACAGATGTTTACAAAATCGAAAACATTAAACAAATCTTTGGAACTACATTTGAGCAGTAATAAAGGTCATGATCAACATCGTATTCGGAAGTATTACAGCATTTGTCATTACCTTTCTGGCAATCCCGCAAATCATCAAGGTTTCAATCGTAAAGAATCTTTTTGACGAACCCAATAACCGTAAAGCACATCAGGTAAGAATTCCCACCCTTGGAGGCTTAGCCATATTTGCCGGGGTCGTTTTTTCTTTCACCTTCTGGTCAAGCAACTTTGAGTATCCACCGGTTCAATACATCATTTCTGCATTGCTGGTTATGTTTTTTATTGGCATCAAGGATGACATTATTGAACTTTCAGCCGATAAAAAATTATATGGACAGATTTTCGCTGCGCTGATTATTGTCTTGTTCGGCAACATTCGAATCACCACCTTCTGCGGCATTTTCGGAATTTATGACATCTCATATATTTCCAGTGTGCTGTTTTCAGTATTTCTGGTTTTGGTAATCATCAATTCAGTAAATCTTATTGATGGAATTGATGGATTAGCCGGAGGCATAGGGGCCATTGCAAGTTTTACATTCGGACTCTGGTTTTACAATTACGAACAGATAGCACTTTGTATTCTTGCATTCGCCCTGTTCAGTTCATTGCTTGCATTTTTGGTTTACAATTTCTCTCCTGCCAATATATTTATGGGTGACACGGGCTCTCTGGTGGTTGGCCTTATTCTCTCCATTTTAGCTATTAATTTCATTCAGCTCAGTTTTCTGTCTCCGCCCGAAGCATTTCCATTTAAAAGCGGCCCGGCCATGGCTATTGCTATCCTGATTATACCTTTAGTTGATATTCTCAGGGTATTTATAATAAGAATTTTAAATGGCGAATCTCCATTTAAAGCTGACCGTAAACACCTGCATCATATTCTTCTCGATTTAGGTATGACCCATCGTGAAGTGTCGCTTACACTTTATCTCGTTAATATCACTTTTATCATTGTAGCTTTATCGCTACACACATTAGGCAATCTTACTGTTTTGGCCTTATTAGCAGGTCTCGTTCTTGCTTTGCTTTCGGTACTCTTCTTTGCCAAACACCTGATTTCAGGCAAGACCATTGGCAATGAAGTGAATGCCATTGAATAGTTCCTGTTTGCTTCCTTTAGAAGTTTGTTGGTTACGCTTACTATTTTAGCGAACTTTTTATTTGGTTTTCGTAAAATAGTAATCATGAAAATTTTCATCAGAATTGTTTTGATTTTTCTGTTTTCGGCAGTATTTCTAAATAAAAGTCTGGCTCAGGAAATTAAATCAACAAGCGATCCGATTGAAGATATGCTTGACAGCCTTTGTACCCTCGAAGGCCTGATTGAATGCCAACCTGAACAAGAGGTTTCAGCATCAAATTTTAACCTGAGCAATGAATTGATAAGCGCCCGTATGGCTTCAAGGCCATCCCCCATTCCTTTCGAAGTAAATGATGAGGTGAAGAAGTACATTGAACTGTATGCCATCAGAAGAAAGGAACTTGTAAAAAGAGTGCTGGGCATGTCTGAAATGTATTTTCCACTTTTTGAAGAAGCCTTGGACAAGGAAGGGTTACCACTCGAATTAAAGTATCTTTCTGTTGTTGAATCTGCTTTGAATCCGGTGGCGGTTTCCCGTGCAGGGGCCACAGGAATCTGGCAATTTATGTATCAGACTGCAAAAATGTATGGCATGAAAATCACTTCGTTTGTTGATGAAAGACGTGACCCTGAGAAGGCAACTTATGCCATGACCCGTTATTTCAAAGACATGTATGCTTTGTACAACGACTGGCTGCTTTCTATTGCTGCTTATAACTGCGGACCGAATAATGTTAACAAAGCCATTCTGCGTTCGGGCGGCAAAACAAATTTTTGGGAAATAGCTTCCTTTCTTCCTGCAGAAACACGCGGATATGTTCCTGCCTTTCTTGCTGTGTGCTATGTCATGCAATTTGCCGATCAGCATGAGATTATACCAGTTCCGCCCAGGTATTCTTATTTTGATATTGATACTATTATCATCGTGCAGGGAACAAGTCTTCAAAAAGTAGCCGGTATGCTCGATATGACTTATCATGAACTTGCCTATCTGAATCCGTCATATAAAAAGGGAATTATTCCGGCAGGTTACCGTGGAGTTTTGCGAATTCCGAAATCCAAACTGGATGATTTTATTGCCCGTTACGAAAAGGTAAATCTTGAAATTGATAACAGCATTGCCCCTGTGCTTGCTAAAATGAATCTTGATGCAAATGGCAATCCAGCCATAGGATTCCGTTTTGCTGAAGTCAGAACTAAAAAGACTCACATTGTAAAACGCGGAGAAACGTTACAATCAATTGCTGCCCGCTATGGTAATTCCGTTGCGGAGATTAAAAGAAATAACAGGCTGGCTCATCACAGCTTAAAAGCCGGGCAGAAATTGGTAGTTTTTATTACCTCAAGAAAAATTGTTCCTGATGACAGAGTACAGGCGGAAGATACCAATCAGGTTAATGAAACTGAATCCATCAAGGTTGAAGCAAACAATACCGTCACTTCCGGATATCAGTCGCCTAAAATTATTTATCACACTGTAGAAAAAGGCGATACACTTTGGAACATAGCTAAACGATACGAAGGCGTTTCCGTGAAAGAAATCATGGAAATTAACAAGATGGGCAGCCCGGCCGAATTACAGCTTGGAACTAAAATTAAAATTCCGGTAGGCAGTTGAAATGAGTGTTTTTCGTTTCAAACTGATACCCGTTGTGCTTTTACTGATGACAGGATGCCAATCATCGGAGGTAAAGCTTAATTCCATAGGTAAAGAAAGTGAAGTACTCGTAGTTTGCCGGGATGATATTTTTGAAACCGATGCTGCCAAAGCCATAATTTCTGAATTGAGTGCCAATTATCCGGCACTTCCGCAGCAGGAAAACTTGTTTGATGTTATTAGAATTGGTGAATCTGATTTTTCAGAACTTTTCAGAAGGCATAAAGCCATTCTTAAAATTGAACGCTCTGCCGATGAAACCAAACTCTACATTAAAAGAAATCAGTATGCCAATCAACAAGTTGTTTTGGTAATGAAAATAAACGAAAAACAACTCCATGATTCCGCATCAGGGCATCAGCTTGGCTTAACTGCTGCTGATTTTTTTTCCATGGAAGACCGGAAAATCCGTATTGAAAAATTAAACAAAGCATACAGCAAAAAAATTTCGGAAGCTGTCATCAGGAATTTCGGATTCAGAATTTCTGTTCCGGCAGATTTTTTTATTGCTAAAGAAGAAAATAATTTTATCTGGCTGAGACGCGAAACATCCAATACATCTTCAGCCATTTTGATTTATACAATTGCGTCAATGGCTGATTTGAATGCGGTAACCGTAAGAGATTCTGTAACTAAAATTCATATTCCCGGGCCTTCCGATGGCTCTTTCATGTTGGTGAACATGGAAATTGAACCGGTAGTGTACAAAGACAGTCTCTTAAATCATTCGGCTACCGTTACCCGGGGAATCTGGAAAGTTGAAAAAGACTTTATGGGTGGGCCATTTGTCAATTTTTGCATTCCTGATACCGATCGAAACAGAATTCTTTGCATGGATGCTTTTGTTTATGCTCCAAAGTTTGACAAACGCGAATACATAAACAGGCTGATGGCCATTATTTATTCTGCGGAAAACTTGAAATAAAATTAAAATACCGATTCTGCAATCTTCCTGATTACATCCGAATTGCTCATAGTGTAATAATGCAGACAAGGCACATTCGCCTTCATTAGCTCCTTTGATTGCGCAATGCACCATTCTGTTCCAGCCTTTTTAGCTTCTTCATCGGTTTTGCATTTTATTATTTCACTATGCAATTCATCAGGAATATCTATGTAAAATGTTTTGGGTAACAAACTTACCTGTTTACGGGTGGTTATCGGTTTTAATCCCGGTATAATCGGAACATTGATTCCCTCCTTGCGGCATTGACTTACAAAATCAAAATACTTTTTATTATCAAAAAACATTTGGGTAACAATGTACTCTGCTCCGGAATCCACTTTCATTTTTAAAAACCTTAAGTCTGATTTCAGATTAGGGGCTTCAAAATGTTTTTCAGGATAACCGGCTACTCCAATGCAGAAGTCAGTTGGTGTTACATCCGTCAGTTCATCGTCAATGAAATTTCCCTTATTCATATTCACGACCTGCTTCACCAGGTCTGATGCAAAAGCATGCCCATTGGGTTCAGGTACAAACTGATTCTCGGTTTTGATAGCATCGCCTCTAAGTAGCAATACATTGTCAATACCAAGGAAAGCGAGGTCTATCAATGCATCTTCGGTTTCTGATTTGGTAAATCCACCGCAAATGATATGTGGAACTGCATCCGTTTTGTAACGGTTCATGATGGCTGCACAAATGCCGACAGTACCGGGGCGTTTTCTGATGGCTACTTTTTCAAGATAGCCATTCTCCCGCTTCTTGTAAACAAATTCTTCGCGGTGATAGGTAACATCAATAAAAGGAGGATTGAACTCCATCAGTGGATCAATCGCATCAAAAATAGATTTGATGCCTTTTCCTTTTAATGGAGGAATTATTTCAATTGAAAAAAGGGTTTTGCCGGCTCGCTTTAGATGTTCAGTTACTTTCATAAATTATTTAAAAAAAATACGCTCCTCACGAAATGTTGTGAGGAGCGCAAATTAAATGAAAACAGACTCTCGTTTATTCCTTTTCTGTAGTCAGTTTTGTGATAGTACCTTTATAGGTGTTTCCGTTATAGTCAAACACATAATAGTAAGTTCCATCAGGATAATCTTTACCATACCAATCGTTCTGATAACTGGTTGTGCTGAAAACTTCCTGCCCCCAGCGGTTAAAGATGACAACCTTATGAGGGAATGAAGGATCGAAATTGTCAATTACCCAGTTATCATTCAAACCATCAAAATTAGGTGTAATGATATTTGGAATAACAGGATCACAAGGCTCTTCTTCCAGCTCAAGTTCAGTACTGTTTCGGCAACCGTTTGAGTCAACCACCTCAACCATATAAGTTCCGAATGAACCTGAAGGCGTCTGATACGAATTACCGGTTACTGAGAGCGGGTCATTATTAAAGAACCAGCTAAAGGTCTGAATACCGGAGCCGGTATTGATGGTCAACAGCGGAAATGCATCCAATTTACAAAGATGGATATGCGACTCGTGAATTTCAAGATTAGCGCTGAAAGAAAGTGATGGAAGTGCATTAACATTCAAAGCAACAGCATCTTCCCCTACACAACCATTCTGGTCAGTAACTGTAAGTGTATAAGTACCGGCTTGATTGGTCTGAATGGATGATGTAGTAGCTCCATTAGACCAAACGTATGTTCCGGTAATAGCATTAACAGGTTCTAAGGTTATAGGCTGATCACCTTCACAAAGTGTTACATCGGTACCAAGATCAACCACAGGCTGCTGATTAACGGTTACAACGGTTTGAGCAGTAGCAGTACAATTTATACCACCGCCACTGATGGTTACCGTAGCAGTATATGTTCCGCTCGCGCTTACTTGAATTGAATTCAAATTATCACCGGTTGACCAAAGAATAGTTGCTCCCACCGGCTGAGTTCCGACAGTCAGTGTTTGTGGAGCATCATTCTGGCAGAATGTTAAGGTAGCTGGCATAGAGGTAATTGAAGGCTGTGCAACTTCTGTTATTGTTGCGGTTCCCTGGCTGGTGCAGGTTCCTACACTTACCACTACGGTGTAAGTACCGGGTGATGAGGGTTGATATGTTTGACCGGTTGCACCCGGGATAGGATTTCCACCGGTGTACCATTGATAGTTAAATCCGCTTAATCCTGCATCCAGCACAGGCAGCGAACTGCCGGAACAATATGCTGCATCTGTTACTGTCGGGGTTGGTGCTTGCTGGAATACTGTGATATTAACCTGACCGGTGTTATCACAGTTATTTGCATTGGTAACTACCACAGAATAGATACCTGACTGGGTTGGAGTATATGTCTGACCAGTAGCACCGGGAATAATATTTCCATTGAGGTACCACTGGTAAGTTGAGCCAGCATTTCCGGCATTAAGCGTATAATTTTCAGATACGCATACTGCTGTATCAGGGCCGATGCTGACAACGGGTGCCAGATTTATATTAATTGTAATCTGATCTGTTCCTGTACATCCTGAAACAGAAGTTGCGTTTACTGTATAAGTTCCACCTTGAGTGGGCTGGTAGGTTTGACCGGTTGCCCCCGGAATAACATTGCCATTCAACAACCATTGAAAAGTAGTTGCCTGCACACCGGCATCAAGCAATGGCAGCGGATCATTTTCACAAAATGTCAAATCATTACCAAGGTTAATCTGCAGGCCGGGTGAAATGGTAATTGTAATATCAGCAGTAGCGGTACAGCCGGGAGCCGATGCCACCACTACTGAATAAGTACCTCCGGTAATGATAGGCTGATAGGTTTGGCCGGTTGCGCCCGGAATGGGGTTACCATTCAGGAACCACTGGTAAGAAAATGCACCGGAAACTCCGCAATCAAGCAATGGCAATGGATCTGTATCACAAATTGTAATGTCATTGCCAATAAAAGGTGCAGGAGGCTGAACAAAGTCAATAACGATGGTATCACCTCCAACACAAGAACCGCCTTGCGAAACAAATACTGTATAAGTACCGGGTTGTGAAACTGTAATGGTTTGAGTGGTGTCTGTAAGTGTTGAGCCGTTATATGTCCAGGTATATGTTCCCGGCCAGCCTGCATTTAAAATGACAGTGTTGGTAGCACATTCCGTCAGATCAGGGCCGAGGTTTACAGGAATTCCATTCAGGAAGTTGATGATGGCCATGGTATCGCCAATAGCGAGCAATGTTCCGCAGTAGTTGGCAATGGTGTTGTTATCATTTCCGTTTTTAACAGTCAATACCAAAGGATTGATGTAGTTGCCGGAAGTAATGTTGAAAGTGAATGTTTGAGAATAAGAAAGCGGGTTACCCGGCTGACAGCTGCTGCTGATTGAAGTAATAGGGACGGTAGTTCCGGCAGCATCTTTTAATACCCAATCGCTCAGGTTTGGTGCAATGGTATTACATTGCAATAACTGGCTGAAGGTTACCGTAAACTGATTGAATGAGCAGGAAGGAATACTGATTTGAGAGGGCGACCATGTGGTGGTGTCAACTACCCAAATAGGAATAGAATCAAATTCGGGCATCTGGCTTCCACACTCACTTAAAAATGTATTTCCATCATTACCTACTTTGGTATAAAGCCAGTTTAAGCCTGCCTTCAATGGATTGTAAATGGTAATACCAACAGTATTGGTCAGATTATTTACACAGTTAATTGCCTGAGCATTGATTACAGGATTCGGGAAACCTGTAACTTCAGTTACGCGGATATCGGTTGGAACTATTGATCCGCATTGTATGTTTGTATTTAGCTGCAAAACAAGGGTTGTATCACCGCAATAAGCATTGATTCCTTGTAACCCATTTGGAAGTGGTTGTAAGCCGGTAAACTGTGGAATAATAACGGCACAGCCTGCAATTACATTGGCTTGAATAACACGCCTAACCGAACCAACCTGAATACCATTCCTGAATTCTTTTACATCCACACACACCAGTCCTATTTGAAGCAGATTCGGAACAAAATCCATTACACCGGTTAATGTGTTAAAACCAAATCCGGAAACTGTTGAGATTGGATTGGTAGGTGAATACGGATTAATATAAGTAACTGGTGTCGCTGTGAGCGGACAAAGCGAATTGGTGGTATTCGAAGCAGAAACCAAAGAATATTCAATATCATCACCATCAATTTCAGTGGTTCCCTGAGAGTAGTAATACTGGTTATTGATACACCAGCGGGTAATAGGAATAAATGCAAATGTTGGAGAGTTATTAGTAGGCGCAACCACACTGTTTAATGTTGACTCAGTGTAAAAAGTAATTCCGCCAGGCCCCTGAATGGTATTGATAGCATTATTCATACAACACAACTGCCACATAAATTTCCAGTCAGTTGCCGGCTGCGGCAATGTGATTGTTCCCTGATAAACATATTCTTCATAGCACTGAAACT
This sequence comes from uncultured Bacteroidota bacterium, assembly GCA_900696575.1. GTDB lineage: Bacteria > Bacteroidota > Bacteroidia > AKYH767-A > OLB10 > CAADHD01. Next base: position 32,705 of record CAADHD010000029.1, on the reverse strand, counting down.
GCGTACCGGGTGGAACGCAAATGGTGGGAGGAACCTGCTGGCCTGAACCGGGAAGCAGCACTACGGTAAATGAGCCGCTGATTCCCAGAGATGGAGAATGGTAACAAATTGAAGTTGATGTAGGCATGGTTGCTGTTCCCGGAGAACAGTCGCGGTATGCTTTAAGCGTAACCAACCATCGGTTAGGAATACCGGTGTATTCATAAAGAATTTCAGCTGCCGATACGTGGGTAGCCCGCGCTTCAAAAGATCCGAATAAGCAGCCCAATGCTGCAACAAAGAGTACTAGAACTTTTTTCATGTTCGTTTGATTTTGAGTTATTGTTATCTGATAAGTTTAATAGTTACTGGTTTGTGGTAAGGAGCGCCTTTTAAGGGCTGCACAAATATATCAACAAGGTACTTTCCTGACGGAGCCATCTGTCCGTTTTCCAATCTGCCGTCCCAAAAACCATTAGGTGCACTCCATTGATGTATTACTTTTCCGTTCAGGTTCATTACTGTTACTGTGAATGACATCACCGCTTCATTACCCTCCACCCTGAAAATGTCATTTACATTGTCAAAATTCGGAGTCATTACATCATTAAAACTGACTTCGGGCAGCAATGAATTTTCAGCAACAATTTGTTCAGCAGAATTTTCAAGAATTGGTTCAGCAGGCTCATTATTTACAGTTTCTGCGATTTTGTTTTCGGCAACAGGTTCCTTTAATTTTGGTAATGCTTCCACTATTTGTGCCTCTGTACTTATTATTTCACTCTGATCTGCCAATGGTTTTATTTCATCATTTGATGAAAACACTTCCTGTGAAACAGTTTCTTTTACAGCCGGCTGACGAACTGCTGATTCAGCCTTTATTGAATTAGGCTCCTGAAATTTGGTTGCAGCCTCAACTTTACCTGTCGTCTCATTTTTAACTTCAATTGCCCTTTCAACAAGAGAAGCCGGTTCTGTGGTTATCTCCTTATCAATAGTTAACAGATAAACCGTTAGTGCAACTCCCGAAACGATTATTCCACCGATAATGACTTTGCCCAAAGCACCAAGGCTGCTTGCTGGTTGAGAAGCAGCCCCGGTTGCGGGCAACATGGACTCTAAACTGTTTTCAATGGCTTTCCATGTTCCGGCTGGTACATCCGATTCGCTGTTTTGCAAACCGTTTCTGAATAATTCCTCTATCCTGTTATCTTTCATGCAATCACTTTTTCTGATTTTGCATTGATCATTTTCTGTAATCGCGCCCGCGCACGCAGGTACTGAGTCTTTGAAGTATTCTCGCTAATTCCCATCATGTGCGCAATTTCTTTATGGGTATAACCTTCAATCGCAAAAAGATTAAAGATGGTTCTGAATCCATCGGGCAAAGACCTGATCAGCTTCATCAATTCCTGTTCACCTAAGCGCGACTCAGACTGTGCGATTCCGCTTACAGCATAACCTTCTTCCATCTGGACCATTTCTGTTAGGTAAACACTCTTTTTAAGAAAATTTAATGCGGTATTTACCATGATGGATTTTATCCATCCTGACAAGTTGCCGTTTCCGCTGTAATCTTTTAAATGTATAAACACTTTTATAAAACCTTCCTGTAAGATATCTTTTGCATCGTCTTCATTGCCCGCATAGCGAATGCACAAACTCATCATCTTCCGTGAATACTTTTCGAAAAGCTCCTGTTGAGCATTCCGGTTGTTTTCGAGGCATTGTTTGACGAGTTGTTCATCTGTCATGACAGGCAGGACATTATAAAGATTGTTTTGAGGTTATTAAAGTTGCACTTGAATGAAATTATTTTTTCACCGTTGCCTATTGAGCAAAAGTAAAGGATAATGACCTACATTTGCCATCCTTTTAAAACTCAGTCTTTTCCTTAAAAATCAACCGGTTAACACATTTTAAATGCAGCACATCCGCAACTTTTGCATTATTGCCCATATTGACCACGGTAAAAGCACCCTGGCTGACCGGTTACTTGAATACACCAAGACGATAGACAAGCGCGACCTTCAGGAACAGGTGCTGGATGATATGGACCTTGAGCGCGAGCGTGGCATTACGATTAAAAGCCATGCCATTCAGATGAACTATCAGTTGGATGGAAAAGACTATGTTTTAAACCTAATTGATACGCCCGGCCACGTGGATTTCAGCTACGAAGTTTCCCGGTCTATAGCCGCCTGCGAAGGTGCGTTGCTTATTGTGGATGCCTCGCAGGGAATACAGGCGCAGACCATCAGTAATCTGTATCTCGCTCTGGAGAATAACCTTACCATCATTCCGGTTTTGAATAAAATGGATTTGGAAAGCGCCAACCCTGAAGTAGTGAAAGATCAGATTGTTGACCTTACCGGTTGCAGGCGCGAAGAAATTATAGCAGCAAGCGGCAAAACAGGTTTGGGAGTTTATGACGTACTGCGTGCTATTATTGAACGAATTCCGCATCCAAAAGGAAATCCTGATGCGCCCTTGAAAGCATTGATATTCGATTCTGTTTTTAATTCTTTTCGAGGCATTATAGCTTATTTCAGGGTGATTGACGGAACCATCAGTAAAAACGATAAAGTAAAATTTGTTGCCACCAGAAAAGAATACACGGCCGATGAAGTGGGTATTCTTAAACTTGAAAAAGAACCGCGCGATGCAGTTAAAGCCGGTGATGTGGGATATATCATTTCCGGTATCAAAGAAGCTAAAGAAGTAAAGGTAGGTGATACGATTACTCATGTTGCCATTCCCTGCGATAAAGCCATTGAAGGTTTTGAAGATGTAAAACCTATGGTGTTTGCCGGTATTTATCCGGTAGATACCGATGATTACGAAGAGTTGCGCACTGACATGGAAAAGCTGCAACTGAATGATGCTGCTTTGGTTTTTGAACCTGAATCATCCGCTGCACTGGGATTCGGATTCCGATGCGGGTTTCTCGGAATGCTTCACATGGAAATTGTACAGGAACGTTTAGAACGGGAATTCGGAATGACCGTGATTACTACTGTTCCAAACGTTTCGTACAAAGCATTTCTGACTGACGGCACTTCTTACGAGATTCACAACCCAAGCGAGTTTCCTGACCCTGCACGTTTAGACCATATTGAAGAACCATACATTAAGGCACAGATTATCACCAAGTCGGAATACATTGGTTCAATTATGACTCTATGTATAGGAAAGCGCGGACGAATGATCAGTCAAAGCTATCTTACCACTGACCGTGTTGAATTGTTTTTTGAAATGCCTTTGGCAGAAATTGTATTTGATTTTTATGACAAACTGAAAACTGTTTCGAAAGGGTATGCATCGTTTGATTACCACCCCATCGGTTATCAGGAAAGCGACCTGGTTAGGCTTGATATAAGGCTGAATGGAGAGCCGGTGGATGCTTTAAGTGCACTCATTCACCGTGATAATTCATACCAGTTCGGCAAGAAGATGTGCGAAAAACTGAAAGAGCTTATCACCCGCCAGCAATTTGAAATAGTAATTCAGGCATCCATCGGCTCCAAAATAATTGCCCGTGAAACCGTAAAGGCGCTTCGCAAAGATGTTACTGCCAAATGTTACGGAGGCGATATTTCCAGAAAAAGAAAACTTCTGGAAAAGCAGAAAGAAGGTAAGAAACGCATGCGCCAGGTTGGCAGCGTTGAAATTCCCCAACAGGCATTTTTAGCCGTACTCAAACTCTGACCTGAGGGGTTGCTTTTTATCTTCATTGCAGATTCGGGATTTTCGTCTCCCCGGTTTTTCACTTTCGAATTAACATAACTTTATGCAACTCCTCCTTCAAAACAAGTGTTAAAGCATAGGTTTACCCGTAAATTCGCAGCTTAAAAATCATATCCGATGAACTGGAAATTCTGGCGCACCAGCGGTCGCAAAAGCAAAACACGCGAATGGATTGATGCCATTGTGTTTGCTGTTATTGCTGCTACCCTTATCCGCACTTTTTTAATTGAAGCATTTACCATCCCCACTCCATCCATGGAAAAATCGTTGCTGGTGGGTGATTTTCTTTTCGTCAGCAAAATCAATTATGGCGCCCGCACGCCAATCACTCCGCTTGCTTTTCCGTTTGCCCATCAGGAAATGCCCATCATCGGAGGCAAAGCATATTCCGAATGGATTAAACTTCCTTATTACCGGCTGCCCGGATTTTCGAAAATCAAGAATGATGATATTGTGGTGTTTAATTACCCGATGGAAGATGACCGGCCTATTGACAAACAAACTCATTACATCAAACGCTGCATCGGAATTCCGGGCGATACCTTGAACATTAAAAATCAGATGGTGTTTATAAACGGAAAAGCTGCCAAGATGCCCGAAGAAGGAATGTTCATTTACGAAATCACAACTGATGGTTCATCGCTCAATGCCATGACGCTTTCCAAAATGGGTATTAATGAAGGCGGACCCGGTTTCATGCCCGGCCAATACCGTTATTTCCTGACCGATGAAATGGCCGAAAAAATTAAATCGTTCGCTAATGTAAAAAGTGTTACACGCATTGCCCAGCCTGAAGGTCTTTACGAAGATTTTATTTTTCCGCATGACCCCAAACTGCAATGGAATCTTGATAATTACGGCCCTGTTTATATTCCGAAAAAAGGAAGTACCGTGAAACTCGACTCAATGAACATTGCCATTTACCGCAGAGCGATTACCAAATATGAAAACAATGAGCTGAAGGAAGAGAATGGTAAGTTTTTTATCAACGGTAAAGAAACAGATGAATATACCTTTAAGCAGGACTACTTCTGGATGATGGGCGATAACCGCCACAACTCTGCCGATTCCCGATTCTGGGGATTCGTTCCTGAAGATCATATTGTAGGCAAAGCAGTTTTCATCTGGATGTCGTGGGATAAGAATGGAAGTTTCCTGAGTAAAATCCGCTGGAAGAGGCTGTTCAACCTTGTGCATTCTTAATGACCATTAGCTTTGAATGGGGAATTTTCCTGTTCTGACAACAGCCTGCCTTCCTCCTGCCGGATACATTAAATCTATTCTGCAACATACAGGTGGAGTAATTGATGAAAAAGAACATTTCATAAAACAGACAATCCGAAATCATTACGAAATTCTGAGTGCTAACGGAGTTTTGAAATTAACCGTTCCAGTTATACACCATGCTGCAAAAATGCCCGTGCATGAAGTTAAGATCAGCTATGCTGAACCCTGGCAGCGATTACATTTAAACGCAATTAAATCAGCTTATGGCCGGTCGCCATTCTTTCCACACTATTTTCCGGAACTTGAAAAAATTATTTCAGAATCACCTGTTCTTTTAACGGTTCTGAACAGGCAACTTTTGCAATGGGTATTCCACTGCATGAAAATAGCTCCCTCCATTTCATTTACCCAAAACTACCTGCCTACTGAAAACGATTACAGACATGCTTCGGAAAAACATTCTGATTACTTTTTAATAATGGTAAATAACATCCGCTATTCACAAGTATTTGCCGACCGGTTTCCATTTATAAAAAATCTAAGCATCATTGATTTGATTTTCAATTGCGGAAATTGGTCAGGAAAAATTTTAATGGAAAGTTAACTACTCCTCCTCTTCTGCCTCTGTTTCAGGTGGCTTCATCATGGTAACCGTTAGCACCTTTCCTTTTTTATCATAGGTCTTCCACTCGCCAACCTGGTTTCCTTTATGGTAATAGCCTGAGCGCATAATTTTCCCCTCCTTGGTAAACCACTCCCAGTAACCATGCATCTGATCGCCCAGCATCTGGCCTTTATACCAGGTGTTTCCGTTTTTATGATATTGAATTACATCTTTGGGTTCTTCCATTTCCGGCTATCTGATAATTTAATGCACGCGGTAAAAATAATTCATGCCACTCAATAAATCCGAAAGCTTAACAGAAGATTACTGTACCACCTTGTTTTGCTTAGGAAATAGGTATTCATACGTTTCTTCTTTGGTATGAATCTCCTCACCTTTCATCTGAACATATTTAACCGTTGGTAACCAGCTTGTTTCTTCAGCCATAGCATAAATGCGTCTCAACCGTGTACTTTTCCCGTTCAGCTTCATGGTGGCCACAGGGTGTCCTTTTTCATCAAGGCTGAGCATAATTTTTCTATGCTTTAAAGCCACCGGAGATAGAATGTAATTACCGCTTCCGTCTTTGGCCGGTTCGAAATCTATTCCATAAGCCAGCCAGCGCTGTATCCAGTTCAGTTCCCTGCGGCTGCTGTCTTCCTGATAACGCATCCAGTAAACGCTTACAGGATTTTTAGGATCGAGCTTACCATCGGCAAGAAGATTGGCTTCGTAAACAATGGTATTCGAATTCTTATTTCGCTGCAGATAAAAAAGCAGATTAGGTATATTGGGTACAGGATACTTCGATACAGCCATCTTTACTTCTTTATTCAATTCAGCAACGGTTTTCGTTTGTGAAAACACGGGAAAACATAAAAAATGCAAAGCAGCAAAAAGAGAAATCCGGTGCATAGGTTCAAATAAAAAGGCGCACAAATCTATAAAAGCACTTCTGCTGAAAAGCATGAAGAAAGCATCAATTACCTCCTTCTTTCTCTTTCATGATTTTGTAGCAATGATTAAGGCGGTCAATAGCTGTATAGTTAGCCAACAAAGCTACCAGCAACATTGGAATGGAAAAGATGGTAATGGTTTCAAAAACATGAAAAGGAAGCGGTGAAATATCCAGTTTAAAATCTCCGCCAATGTAGTTGGATGCAATTCCGCAGGCTAATGCCGATGTACCCACCATTACAATTCTTTCAGGTCTTTGCATCAACCCGACTGAACAAGGAATTCCCAATCCTTCTGCACGAGCGCGCACATAACTTACCATAATGCTTCCGATCATAGCCAGAAAGGCAATGATGGAACTCATAAAGTATGACTGAGCCACTAAGTAGTAACAAATACCGAGAAACATAATCAACTCGCTGTAGCGGTCGAGAACGGAATCATACAGTGCTCCGAATCTGGAAGCTTTCTTGCTGGTACGTGCCACTTGTCCGTCAAGCATATCAAACAATCCTGCAAACAGAATGACAAATCCTCCCCAGCCAACATAATCAAGATCGCCTCTGCTCCCAAACTCGGCACCGGTGATAAAAATTACAGTAGCCGAAGCATTAAGCAGCAACCCTGTAGTAGTAATGGCATTTGGCGACACACCGGCCTTTACTAATGCATTTACCAATGGCTGAAGAATACGATAGGCAGTTTTGGCAGCGATTTCTTTTAGCATGGCCTGATGGATAATTCAGCACGTCAAACGTAGCTGTTTTTTTTTAATGGCCGATAATTTTTGCTTTATGATAAAGATTAGAATTAACTGACGGCACTTAAAAATCAAACTTAAATCTTCCCCGTATGCCAATATCAGAAACATTCGGATTGTCAAGATAAGTAAGCCGCTTAATTACTTCCAGCCTGAAGAATTTAAACACATTTCCTATACCTGCACTTACTTCTACATAAGGTTTCTTTTCCAGAGTGTAGGTAAGAGGGTTGCCGTTAACATCGCGCGGAAAGCCAAACAATTTTTCAGGATGTTTTTTCGGATCGTTCTGGCTTGTTACTGTTCCGTACAGCACTTTTACCGAGCCTACTTCGCGCAATTCTAATTTTTTAAAGAGCGGAATTTTATTAAAGAAAAAGCCATTCATGAAATGCTGATAGTTAATAGCCACATACTGATCGCTCACAAACTCAAGAAAGTTCATCAGGTTATACGATTCCAACTGATAACTGTAAGTCTGATTGGCTTTGTGAAAAGAAAGTAACGGATAAGGAACGCTGCCGAAAATTTTACCTGCATCAATGTTTAAATCACCGAATCCGATGGGAGCCATGTAAATCCTTTTGAAGAATCCGAACTGAAAAGCCTGATAGGTGTAATCTGATTCAAAAACATCTTTGAAGCCAAAAGTGCCGGTCAGTGAAAAGATAGGATCTTTGGTAAAAATCGGAATGCGATAAGCTTTTCCCTGATAAAATTTTTCGTTGGGTGCAAAACGTAAACTGACAATAGCTTCAGCCGTGTTAATGGATGGAATCGAATAAGGTTCTGCAATGTTTTCATAAGCAAATACCAGATTACCAAACGGCCGCTGATGCAAAAGCTTCAATCCAAAATTGGTGGTAAAACCATTGGCGCGTTCTTTCAGGTATTCGATTTTTCCCAGATCGTTGAAAAACATTTTATCATTCAACCCGCGTTTGAAGGAAAGCAGAAAGTTGTCTTCAGAGATAAACTGCAATTCCTGTCCGGGAATTTTTAAATCGTGCTGATAAGTAAATCTGATTTGATGGTACGGATATACAATGGCGTTTTTGTTAAAGGTGTAAGTAAGTGAATTGAAATGTTTGAAACGGTCATTAAATTCATACTTCCGGCCGTTGTATTCGCTCTTTGAACCCCAGGCTGCGAATGTTTCCCAAAGCCATTTATTTGAAAATGTCGGTGTTGTTTTCCATCCTATTCTTCCGCGGAATCCTTCCAACTCATTAAAGCTGTAAAAAGCATTTACAGGACCTATGGAAACAGGGCCGAAATCTTTGTATCCGGAAAGTACAAAGAATATCAGATCCATTGTCCGTTTAAAAGCAGGAATATTCTTTACGCTGTCTATCATTTCATAAATGCCTGCTTCGGTTTTACTCAGTTCTTCATGGCGGTTCTCTGCCCAGAATTGTGCATCTTTCTCTTTGGCATCTTCGAGAAAAGTAACCCGCTCTGCTCCTTTGAAAATTTTCTCAGGGATCGGTTTATTAATTTCATAATCGCGGTAAGTGATTGTCTTTTTGCCAAGCAATCCTTTTCCCTTTTTCGAAAGATTAAAATCAATGGCAATCATATCGCGGCTTAACATTAAACCCTGCCCGGCCACGGTATCAAACTCCTGCTCAATTTTTAATCCCTGCACCCAGTTAATGTTTACTTCGGGCGGAATGGTCATATCAATTTTACGGACGGCATACGTGGAATCAAGAGCTATGTACATGTTTCCGGTAAAACCGAAATCTTCCTTGGTTCTTGGTGTAAATGCCAGATTAACACACTTCACTCCGTTTATCGGAACTGTATCAATAATAAAATACTTGTAAAGCTGTGGCGCCAGTGTTCCTATCGGACTATTGAATTGCACAGTAAGCAAGGCAATGCTGTTATCATAAATGTTTACCTCCTGATAGAGATTATTGATGTAGTTTCCGAGACCTTCATCATCCACGTAACCTTCAAAACCTACTTGCTTCGATCCATAAACTACTTCCTTATAGTTCTTAGGATCGCGTTGATAATATACCTTCGATTTTGTTTCCTTTATCCATAAAGGCAAGTAAGGCTTGCCGTTAATTTCGGAAGTATCCACATAATTGAATACGAACTGGAACTTGCGCATCACACGGCTTTCACGGAATTTATCAGTGATGTTATTCAGGTCAAATTCAATTTTCTCGTACTTGTCGTAGCTGTAATAATCAAACCCTTCTTTTCTGTTCCTGCCCTTATTATTAATCACTTTTCGGATCAGTTCAACAGCCGGATTGTCTTTGTTTTTATACCTGCGCGAACCGACTATGGTAACTTCTTTCAGTTCGGTTGATTTGCTCTGAAGTTTAATGTTGATGATTTGTGATTTGCCGATTTCGACTTTGCGGGTTACCGTTTCGTAGCCGATGTATGAAATACGAATCTGGTCGCTGCCCCACATGGTTTCGATCGAGTAATCGCCATTAAAATCGGTAGTGGTGCCAATGGTTTTACCTACGTAGTTGATATTGACAAAGGGCAATGGCTCATTGGTTTGGGCATCGGTAACTCTGCCGCGTATTTTAGTCATCTGCTGGGCAGAGACAGGCAGAAAATAACTTAATAAAAAGACAATAGAAATAAATCTGAAAAGCGGCATACAGCAAAAACCCGGGCGCAAATGTAAGTGAATGACATAATGCCGGCATGACAGGATGATGTAGAAATTGCAATGTCTTTTAAATGGTATTAACCGGATGATAAAATTCAATTTATCTACACACTGAGACTAATGGATGAAACCAGTTTGAGCTTCCTGCCTGCGCAGGAATGACAGTGGCTGAGCAGTTATCAGCAGCGGAACATTGGGCGACTTGTTTGTGATCGGGCGTCCTCGCCAATCATCTGTATTTTTCCCATGCATTTACGATGCAAAGAAAGTTTTGATTGTTTATGAGGGAGATGCCTCGTTCCTCGGCATGACAGGCTCAGCAAGGCATGCTCAACAAAACAGACTTGGGATAACAGGCAGAGCAGTAAAAGCTCAGTAACCGGTTATCTTAAGTTTCCGGTAAATCGCTTCTCTCGTTTCTTCTCTTACCTCTCCGGTTTTTAATCCGTCCAAACTAAGATTTTCAATAGCTATTCTTATCAATCGCAACACCGGGAAGCCAACTGCGGCAAGCATTCTGCGTACCTGGCGGTTCTTGCCTTCAGTCAGTGAAATTTCAACCCACGAATCAGGAATGCTTTTACGGTAACGCACAGGAGGTATTCTTGGCTCATGCTCAGCATTTGATAAAGCAGAAACTTTGGCAGGCTTGCTATGATGAGGTTTGCTTTCCACACTGATGCCTACTCCTTCTCTCAACATCTGCAAAGCAGGTTCAGAAATGATTCCTTCTACCTGTGCATGATACGTGCGCCAATGACCATGAGAAGGAAGCAGCAACAGGTTGTTCAGTTTTTTATCGTTGGTGATAATGAGCAATCCTTCGCTGTCGGTATCAAGCCTGCCAACAGGGTAAACATCTTTCGGGAAATCAAAAAGCTCTTTCAGGGTTTTATACTTCGCTTCGGGTGTAAACTGCGAAAGCATGCCGTGAGGCTTATGAATTATGAAATAGCGGAAGCTCATTTTCTGCGTTGAAGAAAAAAAGAAATCAAAACAAATACAGTACAAATAATCAAACCGAGCGATTCGCGCGCCAATTCAATTTCAGGATTATTATCCATCGTGCCGGTAACGCCTTTAAAAATTCTTGGCCATTGATAAACAGCACCGGCTAAAAACAAACCGGAAGAAATAACTGCTAACCAAAGCGGAAGATTTTTGCGCAAGGCAAGTAAGCAAATCAAGGCAGCACTGAGATAAGTTAATGTCCAAATAATTGAGTCGGGGTCATTCAACTGAAGCAATGCAAAAGCAAGCAGCAGAATGACCATCATCATAATTAGAAATCTTTTATTAAACACCGGTTGCCTATTTTTGGAAACTGCAATGATCCGATATTTTAAAATTCTGCTGCTGTTCGGCCTCCTTCTGCCCGGTTTTGCAGATGGTCAGGATGTTCCTTTTACGGCCGGCAGTTTTCCCGGAAGTGTTTCTTCCTTAAATAATGCCTTACTGAACATCCGAACCGGTGATGATTACTTTTATCAGGAAGACCCGCTTTACAAATTAGCGCTGAACAGTTATGAGAAAGCCTATAAACTGAATCCTGACAATGCACTGCTGAATTATAAAATCGGAGTATGTCATCTGCATGCAACGGATAAATACAAAGCATTGCCGTTTCTTGAAAAAGCGCACAAACTCAATCCTGCCTGCGATGCGGAGTTGCTTTATTTCCTTGGTCTGGCTTACCATGTACAGGCACAATGGGACAAAGCCATCGGCCACTACCGCACCTGGCTTAACCTCCAGCAAGTGGAAGAATACCGTAAACGCGCCAACAAACGGATTGCCGAATGCGAAAGCGGAAAAGAATTGCAAAGCGCTCCCGTTAATGTGAAAATTGAAAATGCAGGGCCGGCTATTAACTCCGCCTTTGCCGATTACATACCGTTAATTACAGCCGATGAATCGCGTATGTATTTTACATCGCGCAGGCCCGAAACCACCGGTGGCAACACCGATTTAAAGGATGAAGAATACTTTGAAGATATTTACTACTCCACACGCGTGAACAATGTATGGCAGCCGGCTGTAAACTTAGGGATACCCGTTAATACCAAAACGCACGATGCGGCTGCAGCCATTTCACCGGACGGGCTTACCATGCTTGTATTCAAAGGCGACCGCAACAATGGCGATTTACTTATCACCTATTTTGTAAACGGAGAGTGGCGTAAACCCGAAGACCCGGGAAAAAACATAAACACTAAGTTTCATGAATCAGGGGCATGCTTTTCTCCTGATGGCAAGCGGTTGTATTTTGTATCAGACAAGCCCGGAGGATTAGGCGGAAGGGATATTTACATAAGCCGCTGGAATGACACTTTAAAAACCTGGAGCCCGGCTGTGAATGCCGGTAAAAACATCAATACCGAATACGATGAAGAAGGTCCTTTTCTGCATCCTGACGGAAAGACATTTTATTTTTCATCCAAAGGCCATAACAGTATTGGAGGATTTGATATTTTTTCATCTGTATTTGAAAATAATGAATGGCAAAAAGCAGAGAACATAGGCTGGCCAATCAATTCGCCAGATGACGATGTGTTTTTTGTAATGAACGCTGCCGGTACAAAGGCTTATTACTCTTCGTTTAAAAAAGACGGATTGGGCGAAAAAGATATTTATATGATCCGCTTTCCGGAGAACTGGAAAATTAAACCTGCAATGGTTTTGCTGAAAGGTACAGTTAAACATGCCATCACGCTTGAACCTATGGAAGCCAATATTAACCTGCTTGATTTGTCAACCGGTGAACACATTCAGCTATTCAATTCTGAAAAAGAAACCGGCAAGTATTTAGTTTCACTGCCAGCAGGAAAAGAATATGCTGCCGTTGCTTCGCTGGAAGGATTTACTTATGAATCGGGAAAATTTTATGTTCCTGAAAAAAAAGAGTTTGAAGAGAAAGCCTTTGATATTTACTTAAAGCCGGTAAACAGAGGCTACAATCTTACGCTTACCGGTATTGTATTTGATGCCGGATCGGCAGTTTTAAAACCGGAATCAAAACCGGTGATCGAACGGTTGGCAGCCATGATGAAAGAGTATCCGAAACTTCAGATTGAGATTAGCGGACATACCGATAATTCGGGCAGCGCTATGGAAAATCTTGACATTTCGCAAAGGCGTGCAAAAGCTGTTTGCGATTACCTTCATAAATCAGGCGTTGAACGTAACCGTGTTACTTACACCGGTTACGGTTCACAAAAACCCATTGCAGATAACAATACGGCAGAAGGCAGAAAAAATAACCGAAGAATAGAATTTAAAATTACTTCGGGAAAGTAAGTTTACCAGGATCAAAACGGATTATTGTTTAATCACCTTACCTGTCGCAGTTCTCTTTTCTGAATAAACTTTGATAACATAAACTCCCGGTTGAAAGTTTGAAATATCTATCAGCTTGTCGGTTGTGGTTTGCATGACTAATCTGCCTGAAACATCCGTAAGTTCAACCATCACCGGCTTGTTTTCACGTATTGCTATTCGGATGAAATCTTTAGCGGGATTCGGAAACACAAGCAGGCTGTTTTCAGACAATACATTTTCCATCACATTCAACGGTTCGGGGCCATAGGTGATATTAAGAACAGGAGCGTTTTCAGGATCCGTTGCGTTGCTGAAAGTTACCACTCCTGATGTTCCCGGAGCTGTAATCATGAACTGAGTAATGAAATCGTCAGTAATGAAAGGTAAAATGGAGGAAGGCAATTCCAACCGTATCCAATGACCATTGGCAGCCGAAGAACCAAACTGGCAGGGAGTATCCATTGCATCAAACGTTGCATTAAAATCGGAGGCTTCCACATCAACCGTTGCTCCAAAGTTTCCGCTTATTACTTTCACCTGCATGTTTGAACTGACGGGATTTGTTCCGCTTAATGCTTCTCTTCTCAGAAAAATGCTGGCTTTCGATACTCCTGTATCGGGCATCAGTGTTGTATTAAACGTAAGCACTGCCGCAAAATCTTCTCCTCCGGAATTTCCAACTTTTATATCCGTTGAGACATTACCCAAATCAGAAACCGAGCCATCCATCGTACCACCGGAAGAAAGAATGTATTGATCATCCATCAATTGCTTTTGATAGTACTTGCGCGTATGAAAATCGAGGAAGTGGTTAAAAGCTTCCGGTTTCAAATGAAAACAGTCGGTGGCAATAACATAGCTTCTCATGCAAGTTCTTGGAGAAGGGTAATTGGGAAATCCTTCGGGCATGGGGGCAGTAAGAGGCGGATAGGTTCCTCCGGGTGGCACACCCAGATTGGATGTCTGGCCATAGATGTATTGCATCAGGCCGGTTCCGCGAACAAAACCTACAGAAGGATCATTGCTTACTAAGGTATCAATGGCATTAGAGAAATAATTTAGCAAGGTGTTCAATTCAAGAAATGTGGGTTGCCCCATTCCGTTCCAGGTTCCGTAAAAGGGATGCAGGTTCTGAAACGGAGCCATGTCATTGATGATTTCAGCAAAGTTGGGATAGCAGTATCCGCTCCAGAAAACCCTGATGCCGGGTTTTACATTTTGAATAAAACTGATGATTTGGGTAAGTCTGGAGTACACCGAATCGAGCAATGAATCGGTTCTTGCCTGCGACCAGCTTTTATGCCAGTTGTTAAGCACATCATTACCTCCGAGGCTTAGATGTACAAAATCAATATCAGGATGGGCAAGCAGTTGAGTTTGTATTTCATTTAAACGGTTAGGCTGAAGGAAGTCGCTTGTCTTGGTTCCGTTTTCAGCCAATACAGCATTGGTGTAAAATGTATAATTGGAATGGCCAAATCGTTCGAATGCATTTTTAATTGCATTATCAATTCCGATCATATTAGCCCAGCTGTCGCCTACCAGCAAAACACGGGTAACAGGAGTTTCGCTGCATTGGGAATATCCCTGAAAGGAGATAAGAATGAAGAAGAGAGTAAAGAGTTTTTTCATGACTATAAGATTTGAGCGTCAAACTTACTCTTTGTAGAGCAGGTTCGCTAATTCATCCGGCTTTAAAAAAGATATTCTTTAAAAAGTACATAAGTAAGTGCAAAACAGAAGCCGGTTCTGATACGACAGGTTTCCGCAACTGTCAGATTCTTACGTGCTATTTATTTATTTCAATAAAGCGCTCAATGTCATTCACCAACCCAAACACCAGAATGGTATCCGTTTCAAGCAGGACAGTTTCAGGAGCAGGAACACCGAGAATGTGTTGTTCTACCATTTTTTCGCCATTGATTTCATTATCAAAAGCGCGTTTAATTGTTATCAGGTTGAGGTTGTATTTGGTACGCAGGCCAATGTCATGAAGCGAACGGTTAATCATTGTTCGCGGAGTACGCACTTCGACAATTTCGTAATTATCCGGAAGCATCAGGGTGGTAAGGATGGTGGGGTTAATAAGCCTTTCGGCAACGGCCAAGCCTACATCATTTTCAGGAGAAAGGATTTCCGTTACTCCGATTTTTTCAAGAATCATGCGCTGATGTTTCCCGTTAGCACGGGCAATGATACGCGGCACTTTCATTTCCATCAGTAAGACTACGCAGAGCAGGAGCGCTTCAAAATTTTCGCCAATGGCAACCACAATTGCATCCACCTCATGCACATTCTGCGCTCTTAAAGCTTTTACATCGGTAGCATCCAGGCAAACGGCAACTGCCACATCATCCTTCAAATCATCCACATAATCAGGATTGTTATCAATGGCAATAACTTCAGCGCCACGTTGTGCCAAAGTGCGGGCAATGGCCGTTCCGAATTGCCCAAGTCCTATTACTGCAAATTTATTTTCTGCCATACTTTTTTAGTTCAATGCTTGTTTCAAATCAGCAATCAGATCGCTGACGTCTTCAATACCTACACTGAGTCGGAGCAGCGAATCGGTAACCCCTGCTTTTTCGCGCTCTGCTTTCGGTATGGAAGCATGGGTCATGGTAGCAGGATGGCCTATGAGCGATTCTACACCGCCAAGCGATTCGGCCAGTGAAAATACTTTTGTTTTTGAAGCCAAATGAAATGCTTCTTCCAGTTTGTTTCCTTTCAACGTAAACGAAATCATTCCCCCGAAATCGCGCATTTGCTTTTTGGCAACAGCATGATTGGGATGGTCTTCAAAACCCGGCCAGAAAACATTATCCACTTTAGGATGTGAACGTAAAAAGTTTGCAATCGCTTTTCCGTTGCTGCAATGCCTTTCCATGCGCACATGCAAGGTTTTAATTCCGCGTAATACAAGAAAAGAATCCATCGGACCCGGAGTAGCACCGCATGCATTGTGAATGAATGCCAACTTCTCATGTAATTTATCATCGTTGGTACAAACAGCGCCCATAACCACATCGCTGTGCCCGCCAAGGTATTTGGTAACCGAGTGCATTACCATATCCGCTCCGAGATTCAGCGGATTCTGCAGATAAGGAGAAGCAAAGGTATTATCTACTGTAAGAAGCAAATTATTCTTTTTGGCTATCTGCGCGCAGGCTTCAATGTCAATAATGTTCATCATCGGGTTGGTAGGCGTTTCCACCCAAAGCATCTTTGTGTTCCTGTTAATTAACGGAATCATGTTTTCTGCAATAGCCATATCCGTAAAATGAAACTTGATGCCCATGCGTGCAAACACCTGCATAAACATACGGTAAGAGCCGCCATATAAATCATAAGTAGCAATAACTTCATCGCCCGGGTTAAGAAGCTTGATAATGGCATCGCTGGCACCCATTCCGCTGGAAAAACATAAACCGTGGCGGGCATTTTCGAGTGAGGCAATGCATTGTTCAAGGGCAGTACGTGTAGGATTTTTTCCGCGGGCATAAGCATAGCCTTTATGCTTGCCTGGCGATTCCTGCACATAGGTTGAAGTCTGATAAATGGGAGTCATAATAGCCCCGGTAACCGGATCGGGTTCCTGACCGGCATGAATGGCGCGTGTGGCAAATTCCATAGCTGAAAAATCAGCGGCTAAGGTAAATCAATTTATGACTGTGGGAATTTTAAAAAACAAAGCCGGAATTTCTTCTGAATCTTTACTTTTAAAACAACATTCCCCCTTTTCTTTGCCGCTACCATGACCCGCCTTGCCGTTTTTGCTTCAGGAGAAGGAACGAATGCCGAAAACCTGATTCGCCATTTTCAGAACCATCCCATGGCAAGAGTGGTAATGGTAGTAAGCGATAAAGCAGAGGCTCCTGTAATTGAAAAAGCCAAACGACTGCATGTTCCGGTGCATGTATTGAGTGCTGATGAAGTCCTTTCCGGAAAAAAGATGAATGATGTGTTGAAACAATCAGACATTCACTTGATTGTATTGGCGGGTTACTTACGCAAAATTCCAGGTGAAGTGATTGAACAATATCCCCAAAAAATAATCAACCTCCACCCTGCCCTTTTACCTTTTTTTGGCGGAAAGGGCATGTATGGCAAGAAGGTACACGAAGCAGTTATTCGTTCCGGTGTTAAAGAATCAGGAATTACGATTCATTTTGTGAACGAGCATTATGATGATGGTGAAATTATTTTTCAGAAATCCATACCTGTTGAGGCGGACGAGACTTCTGAATCCCTGCAGAAAAAAATCCGCGAACTTGAATGGAAGTATTATCCTGAAGTAATAGACAAACTCCTTAAGGGCGTTCCAGAAAGCTGACGGCCATCCAGGCCATCAAGCCTGCTCCTATGGGCAATGCATTTTCATCAATGTTAAAAGTTGGTGTATGCACTGATGAGGTAATTCCCTTTTCTTTATTCCCGGTTCCGAGGCGGTAAAAGCAGGCCGGTATCTTATGCGAATAAAAAGCAAAGTCTTCGGCAGCCATCCATAAATCAAGGTCAACAATGTTTTCCTGTCCGAGATATTCTACAGCAACCTTTCGTGCATGAGTGGTAAGCACTTCATCATTATTCAAAACAGGATAACCTTTTCTTATTTCAAGTACAGCCGTTGCTCCATACATACTGCAAACGGAATTGACAATTTCCTTTATACACTCATGCGCACGCGCCCTCCAGTTTTCATCCATTGTTCTGAAAGTACCTTCCATGTAAACCTGGTCTGGAATTACATTGGTTGCGCCATTGGCAATTACTTTTCCGAAAGAGAGCACACTGGGGACAGTAGGGTTTGCATTTCGCGAAATCACTTGTTGCAGAGCTGTAATCAACTGAGCTGAGATGGCCACCGGATCAATGTTGAGATGAGGCATGGCGCCATGGCCGCCTTTACCTTTAATGGTCAGGTAAATTTCATCGGTACTGGCCATGTAAATTCCGCTGCGGAAACCTGCCTTCCCTGTTTCGATAAACGGCATAACATGCTGCCCTATGATGGCTTCGGGTGCAGGGTTGGTTAACACGCCTTCATTAATCATCAGCGAAGCGCCTCCGGGAAGTTTTTCTTCTCCTGGCTGAAAAATAAATTTTACTTCTCCCTTCCAATGTTCACGCGTTTCATGCAAAATATAAGCAGCGCCCAGTAAACAGGAAGTATGCACATCATGACCGCAGGCATGCATAACTCCTTCTATTTTTGATTTGTAATCAACCTCATTAGCTTCGGTAATCGGAAGGGCATCCATGTCGGCACGCAGCGCAATGGTTCTGCCATTATCACTACTTCCTTTTACAAGAGCCACTATTCCCGTTTCGGCCAGGCGTTGTGAAGCTATTCCCATTTCGCCCAGCATGGTTTCAACATAAGCTGCCGTATTAAACTCCTGAAAGGAAAGTTCAGGATTGGCATGGATGTGTCTTCGCCAGGCAATGATTTGATGATGCAGGTCAGCAGCTTTGGCTTTAAAAAGGTCAGGTTTCATTAGGGATGATGATTAAAAATCAAGGCCGAGAGACAGGTAGAAAATTCGGTCGTTCAGTTTGCGGTCTTCAATGCCCCATGCCCAATCGGCTTTAAGGAAGTAACCAAGAATACGGCTTCGTAATCCGAATCCGAAACCGCCAACAATCGGCTCAATCTGCTTTTGAAGAATAATGGTAATTGGATTTCCTGAAATGGTTTGTGTGTTCAGCGAATTGTCTTTACCGTAAGGATCCCAGCCGGTCCAGGCTGTACCCGCATCGCCAAAACCCACAACCTGGAAATTGCGGATCAGGTCGCTGCGTATCGGGCGTTGCAGTAGGTATTGAAATAGCGGCACACGGATTTCGGAGTTGATCAGGGCAAAGCTGTTTCCGTTGCGGATGTTCTGAATAAAGCCGCGCATGGGCGATCCCAATGTCTGAAAAGCATAGTTCTGCGAGAAGTCAATGCTGATGTCGTAGTTGAAATTATTGGTAGGAACAAAGGTGTTGTCAACCGAGCCGAGGTAGTAAATCAGTTTGAGATTGCCAAAAGAAGTGCTGGCAGCAAAACGGTTAGCCCAGATAATCTGCCGGTGCAGTTTGAGGTAATGCCTGATGTCAACCCCAACCACTCCCATAAAGGTTTTTGATTCATCCACCTGGCGGAAGCCTTCGGTAAAAACTTTCAATCGTGTGCCATTGTGCAGATTTAATCCGCGTTTAATGGTGTTGTCATAAACAAACTCTGCTTTCAGGCTTGCCCAGTTTTCATAAAAATTCTGAATCTGAAGCGGAATAATGTCAGTTGATTTTACCACTGTCCGGTCGTGGCGGTAAGCAGCCGTTCCGCGGATGGAGGTAGTTTCATTAAGAGGGAACCCCAGCCGGTATTTAAATTCATGAGTATGCACTTTGAGAAAGAATGGCCCGATAGAAAACTCTCTTGCCTGCCTGAAAAAAACATACTGCTTGTCAATTCTTCTTTTTAAATCATCAAAAACGAGGAGGTACTCATTGCTGTTCAGGTCGCCTGAAAGTTTAAAGCCTGCAGTGATTTTATAATCGTTCATCAAATCAGAAATGCCAATTTTGAAAAGGCCTGTTAACCCCGGGTCGAAATAGACAGCGCCACCGGTAAAGGTCTGGTAAGTGGCATTGAGCAAACTGTTATCGAGCTGGGCAACAAAATAATTGGCAGAAAAAACAGGGTCGTAATTTCTGCGTTTAGGTAAACGGAAGGAAGTATCAGCAGGTTGAGAAGGGGCAAGAGGAAAAATAGCCGGAAGCGAATCGGTTTTAGAAACCGCAGTGGAATCAACAGGAGGTTTTTTCCGCTGAAATTCACTCTGAAAAACATAGTTATTGATGTCAATTTTATCAGTCTTTGGTTTGGCTATGGTATCAGCCGGAATATCTTTTTGGATTATTTCCGATTCGGGCCGGGTAACCACCTGTGCTGACTTGAATTTCGGAATGGTTTTTCTTTTCAGCAAGGCAAACTGAGTAGGCTCAGGTTCGATATTTTTTAAAGCAAGGGTATCGCTGAACGGATTAGGCGAAAGGATAAATTCATGCCTGCGGTTCATCAGCCGTGTTTGCAGGTAGCGTGTCTTTTTAAAGTTCAGGTCATGATGGTCAATGTTGCGCGAAAAGTTGGAATGAGGCTGCTCGCGGATGATGTAGCGGTAATGTTCGGTGGTATCAACAAAAGACAACACACTGTCAATGCCGGCAAAATAAGTGTTAAAGATTCCGTTGCGATCAGAAAGATATACGAGCGATGACGGACTTATTGGCAGCGGTTGAAATTCATTGGCTTGTTCGGTTTGGCTGATGCGTTTAAGTACTTCGCTTCTTCCGTAGTAATCATACAGGAACAAATCATAATACTTCAGAGGCGGAGTGTCTTTGAATAATTCGCTTCTTAAAGAATCTGAAGGGCGATTGGAAGAAAACACAATGAACTTATTACCGGGCATGAATCGGGCATCTGAGTCATCAAACAAATCATTGGTTATGTTCTGCGAAGTGCGGGCACGCACATTGAAAACAAACACATCGCTCTGGCCTTTCTGCACACCGGTAATAGCCATGCTGTTGCCATCATCGCTGTAACTGAATGAGGTTACTTTTTCATAATAAAAGAATTTATTCTTCTCTAATTTCTTTTCGCTGAGGTTGTAATTATCCAACCATACATTGCCTTTGTTCTCATAAATAATAGTAAGAGTTCTTCCTGACGGATGCCATTGAATCAACGGAAAGCTCATGTCATTCTCAAACTCAATGCTCTTTAATCCACCTTTTTTAATTCTTCTGCTTTTACCGGCAGCCATATCATAAAGGAACACACGGTAGCGGCCAAGATCGTTGGTTACATACGCAATGGTTCCGGCATCGGGGCTGAGCTTTGCCTGTGTAAGGATGTGCTTCTTTTTCATTTTTACATTAACGGTTTGCCCTGCAGGCTGATGCCGGCTACGTTCATCCTGCATGTAACGCTTCTGATAAAAGCTGCTCCAGTCGGCTGCCAGTTGTTTGAGCGAAATGCCAAGCACATAACTGATGCCGCTTTCAATGTTTTTATTGATGCGTGTTAAGTAAAGCAGATTGGCAATGGCCGTTTGTCCGTAGGTTTCAGCAATATAATGCCACATGCTGATGCCGGCCAGCAGTTCATTTTCTTCGGTCATGCGGTTAAACTTAAGATAACGCTTGCTTAGGAAGCCGTCACGGAGTTTATTATCCATCTCTGCATCAAATCCGTAGCCTACATAAGCAGCCAATCCTTCGGCATACCAGTAAGGAAGGTGAAGCAATACAGAGCTCTGAATACGGTCTTTAATGTTGCCGCCATACATGAGTTGTTCAAGCAGCACGCGCGAAACACCGGCACGGAAAGCGCTACGGAGGTTGTTATGGTCACCATCGAAACAGATAAGAACTTTATTGCCGATAACCCTTGTTACTCCGCCTATGTTTCCGTTTTCCATTTCATCTGTTTCAAGTCCGATGTTGGTTTGCTTCATATCACTCATGCGGTTAAATACCATTACCTGCAGGCGGCCCGATATTTTGTAATCGAACATGCGCTCGATATCACCCATATCTTCATCTGCCGTCTTGCCTATAAAACCGGCTAACTCATTACCGCCAAGGTAGAAGTAAACATCAACATTCTTAAAGCGATAAAAATTCCACAGAAAATCGTTGTACTGCACCCGGTTTTTGCCAAACGACTGGGTCATGCCCTGATAAAACTGAGCGGACGACTGTAACGAAACAAGCAAAGCAAGGATTGAAAAATTAAGCCTCATGGGTAAAAAGCGCATTTTTATTTTGCATGGCGAAAATAGTGTATAATGGGGAGTAAGTAGTTGCGAGTCGGGAGTTCTGATCAGGTAGTTCGTAACGAAAGTATTTCTGAAATTATTGATTTGAGCTGTGTTGGCCCCATGCTTTAAGCAACGAATCCTCTTCTGCACTTTTAACGGAAATGATGGAATCCGCAACGCTGTTCGGAATGGTTATGCTGAGTACGTATTGCTTAATCTTCCAATCATTTCCTTTTTTTACCACTACCCCCGAACCACCACATATTTTCATCTGTGTATCGAGCAACTCATCAAACCATGCCATTTTCCCTGACTCATCAAACAGGATGTTTCTTTTCACTGCCGTAAAGCTCCATGCCTTGCCGCGGTCGAAGTAAGGCTTTGACCATTCCATAAAACTTTTCTTGTTCCATCGTTCAGTGGCATCAGTACCCATAAAGACGGCATCATCGGCATAAAAGGAAAAGTAACGCGAAAAGTCGGCTTGCGCTGCTGCCGTATTCAGCGAATCGAGCATGGCAGCAATTTTTAATTCATCGGCAGTTGTACTTTGATTCTTGCAATTGCAGTTACAGGAGGCCCAAGTGAGGACAAAGAGAAATGAAAGCGTGAGTTTACTGTTTATCATTTATGTTGTTTCCGGCACTGAGTGACAAATTTTTACTGCTTGAACCGCTTCTTTCACATCATGCACTCTTAAAATATCTGCTCCTTTTAATAAAGCAATGGTATTCATTACGGTTGTGCCGTTAAGCGCATCCGCAGGAGTAGTTCCGAGTATTTTGTTAATCATTGATTTACGGCTGATACCTGCCAGCAACGGGCAGCCTGTTATCAATCTGATTTCCGAAAGATGATTCAGTAATTCGAGATTGTGTTGCAATGTTTTTCCGAATCCAAAGCCGGGATCAATGATTAGGTCTTTCACCCCTTCATTACGCAACCGGTAAATTCTCTTTTGTAAAAAATCAATCACTTCGGTAACCACATTTTTATAATGCGGATTCTGCTGCATGGTTTGAGGCGTGCCTTTGAGGTGCATCAGGATGTAGGGTACGCACAGTTTACCGGCTGCCTTGTACATTTTCTTATCCAAAGTTCCTCCGGAAATATCATTGACAATGTGTGCACCTGCTTCAACGGCTGCCTTGGCAACCGATGAGCGGAATGTATCTGCCGAAAAAATTATATCCGGAAATTTTTTTACAAGAATTTCAAGTGCCGGAATCAACCGTTTCAGTTCTTCCTTCTCGCTGATAAACTTTGCACCGGGGCGGGTGCTCTGCGCCCCGATATCAATAATGGCAGCACCTTGTTTTATCATTTCAGCGGTATGGCTCAGCATCCTGCGCATATCTGTAAATTTGCCTCCGTCAAAAAAAGAATCAGGTGTAAGGTTCAGAATTCCCATCACAACAGGAGGCGAGAAGGAAAGCAGCCGTCCGTTACAGTTAATCAGGGAGGGAATTTTTGAAAACTTCACAGTAGAAAAAATTAAAATCAGTTATGCAGGTTATGACCCCTACCATGCGCCAGTACGATAAGGCCATTGCTTTTTGCAAAGATATATTCGAGAAGAAGATGAAAGATTACGGCAGCGCATGGCGTATTCTCCGTACATCAAGCATTACCGATCAGATTTTTATCAAGGCGCAACGTATACGCAGTATTGAAGAGAAGGGAACTCAGCGGGTGGAAGACGGCATACGCGAAGAGTTTGCCGGCATTATCAATTATGCCATTATTGCCTGCATCCAATTAGAACTGGGAACAGGAATAAAACCCGATTTAAATACCGAACAGGCTGTTAAACTTTTTGATCATCATGTAAAAAAAGCACGAAGCCTGATGGAAAATAAAAATCACGATTACGATGAAGCGTGGCGCAAAATGCGCGTCAGCAGCATGACCGATTTAATTCTGATGAAACTGCTTCGCATAAAACAGATTGAAGACAATAAAGGCGAAACGCTGATTTCGGAAGGCATTGAAGCCAATTACTGCGACATTGTTAACTATGCAGTGTTCGCACTTATCAAGTTTGACGAATAAGCATAGCATTCTCTTCATACTTTGATTTTTATTATTGCCCTCAATTAAAAACTTTTATTTATGAAAGGATTGGTTTCCCTTATCCGCATAGTGGTTGGCGGGCTTTTTATTTTCTCAGGCTTTGTAAAAGCCATTGACCCGCTTGGTACCAGCTACAAAATGCATGAGTATTTTGAGGCCTTCAGTTCATTGGGTATGCAGGGTTTGTGGCAGGCCATGAGTGCATGGAGTACTCCCATTGCCGTAATCATGATAGTAGTTGAAATGGCTGCCGGAGTGGCGCTGCTCATCGGTTGGATTCCGAAACTTACCGTGTGGATTCTGTACCTGATGACCATGTTCTTTACTGTCCTTACCGGTTTCACCTACCTTTCGGGCTACTGCCCTACTGCGGCTTTCGGAATCCTGAGCCTTGCTGTTTCGGCTTTGTGGTTAGTTGCTGCAGCCAGGTTTCATGATAAGGTTGGAAATAAAATTTTCTGGTTGGCTATAGGCACAACCGTGGTGATGCTGTTGATGATGAAATTTGGAAATGCCTTGCTATCCTGCGGATTTACCGCCAGCAAAATGAAAGTTACCGACTGCGGTTGCTTTGGCGATTTCATCAAACTGAAACCCTGGGAGACATTCTGGAAAGACATTGTACTGGATGTACTTATTTTTATTCTTGTCATCCGTGTGAAAGACATAAAGCCGCTGTTTTCAACAGCAGGAGTGCATATCACTACAGCTCTGGCTACCGTGCTTTCGCTGCTTTTCTGTTTTTCGAACTTTCTGTGGAATCTGCCTGTTGTTGATTTCCGTCCTTACAAACCCGGAAATAACATCCGCGAATTACGCAAGGCACTGAAGCCCGAAGTGCGTGAATATGTTTTCGCTTATAAAAATAAAATCACCGGAGAAGAAAGAAATTTTAAGATGGATGAATTGGATCAGGCTGATGAAAACTGGGATTTTGTTGACCGCAAGGATGTAGTGATTGATCCGGGAATTCCGGCTAAAATCAATAACCTGTTTATCCGTAATGCAGAGGGTGAAGACATTACCGATCAGTTGCTGAGTGATGAAAAGTATTCAATGATGGCAGTAATGTACAAGCTCGGAAATACCAAACGCAACGCTTTTAAGCAACTGAATGAACTGGCTGATTTCTGCGATAAAAAAGGACTACACTTTTACGGAGTTTACGGAGGCGACATGCCGGCAGATCCTTTCCGTCATGAGATGCAAACACCTTTTGAATTTTACACGGCTGATGAAACAGCATTGAAAACCATCATCCGCTCCAACCCCGGCCTGGTGTTGCTGAAAAACGGAGTGGTGGTGGACATGTGGCATCACCGCCATTTGCCGACAGTTGATGAACTGGAAAAAAATTATCTGAAGTAAAGATTCAGCAACCTTCTGCTGAAATCAAACCTTACTACGGTTCATAAAAGAGATAACTGACTTCGTGAACTTCCTTATACTTCGGCACAGGCCGTTGCTCTAAAGGGCGCTTCCGCACATCTGAAAGAATTACGCTGTTTTCGAAATGTCAATTTATGAGAGGCCGCTAACCACAATCACAAACTCTCCTTTGGGAGAATGTTTTTCAAAATGCTGAATTACTTCGGTTAAAGTGCCTCTTATCGTTTCTTCAAACTTTTTGGTCAACTCGCGCGAAACGGAAACTTTACGCTCTGTTCCGAAATGTAACTGAAAATCATGGAGCGATTTCAGCAACCGGTGAGGCGATTCATAAAAAATCATGGTACGATCTTCAACAGTTAACTTTTTCAAAGCGGTTTGCCTTCCTTTTTTAACAGGAAGAAAACCTTCGAAGCAGAATCTGTCTGACGGCAATCCCGAAACAACCAGGGCGGGAAGAAAAGCCGAAGGGCCGGGCAGGCATTCCACATCAATGTTGTTTTTAATGCATTCGCGTATAAGCAGGAATCCGGGATCGGAAATGCCCGGTGTACCGGCATCGGAAATCAAGGCCATGTTTACTCCGCTTAGCAACATCTCAATAATTTTAGGCATGGTGTGATGCTCATTGAAAGCATGATGCGAAAACATTTTCTTTTCAATGCCGAAATGATGTAAAAGCACGGAGGATGTGCGGGTGTCTTCGGCCAGTATTACATCGGCATGTTTCAGCACTTCAATGGCGCGAAGGGTCAGGTCATCCAGATTGCCGATAGGCGTGGGAACAATAATAAGTTTTGACACAGCTCCGCAAAAATGGGCAAAAGCATGGTTTGGTTATGGCCAAAAGAATTTCAGACGCGAATAGCTGCCGTCAGGATTTTTCCATTCAATAAAATATACTCCTTTGGAAATCTGCGGTAAATACACGGCTCCTGACGCTTGAACAGATCGAAAACAAATCCGTCCGGAAACATCGAATATCCTTACCCGTTCAGGCATATAACCACCATTGGTTTTAAACTGTACCGTGTGCATATCAGGGTTCAGAATTATACCCTGAACGGAATTTACACCTTCGGGTGCAAGCGAAGCCTGAAACGGAACAAAGTAGATATTGACAGTAATGGAATCAAAAGTGGTAAGCGGATCATTACCCAGCCTTGGCCAAACCACCACAATGTTGCCGCCTGCTTTGTAATTTAATGCCGAGAACTGAAAAAACGGATTGAACATCTGCGCAATCATGCCCTGAGACAAATTGCTTATTAAGGTATCAGCCAGAACATGCTCCTGCTGAGGAACTAATGTATCGGTATTGTATGCCAGGATGTAAAGTGTATCGGAAGTCACAGGCACCGGACTCACATTCTGTACTGAAAAATACAAAGGATAAATATTGGCTTCAAAAGCAGTATCGCCCGGCAACAGCGGCATATTAAGCTGTACAATCTGCATTTGCGGATTGTTCTGAGCCACCACCATTACAGGTGAAAAGCACAGAGCAAGTAATAAGAGTTTATTAAAGGCTTTCATGTTTCCGGTGTTTATGTTTTCATGTTGCCCAAATATAAACTACCTCCATGGAATGCCCGGATTCCGTTTTTTTTATATTCTTACCTATCCAAAAACTACATTTGCCTCCTGTAAAGCAATGGACATTCTTCAGATTATCATCAGCTCCATGAATAAGGAAGAGGTGCGCTTCTTCAAACTGTTTGAAGCAGGAATGACTTCGGATGACCGCAAAGATCTGCAACTGTTTAATTTTATAAGAACGAATGGCGCAGAATATGATGAGAATAAAATTTTCAGTAAACTCTATGGTAAAGGAAATAAAAATCCATTTTACAGGTTGAAGAACCGTTTGCTGAATGATGTGGCGCGCAGCATGCACCTTCAGCATTTCGAAAAAGAAGAAAACATCAGTGCCATGAATATGCTTGCTCTGGCCCATTTGTTTCTGCTTAAAAACAATCCTGCCATTGCAGAGTACTTTCTGAAGCGGGCAGAAAACAAAGCGCGCAAAAGCAGCAGCCTTGAATTGCTTGACATCATCTATGGCGAATACATCAAACTCAGTCAGGAAAAAACTGCCATCAATCCCGAAGAATATATCCGCAAAAGAAAGCTGAACCGCGAAAAAATTGAAACCCTTAGACAGATTGATGACATCTTAGCGATTGTAACCTATCAGTTACGGATTACTCAAAACTTCAAGCCCGGCAAGAATCCTGTGCTAGATTTATTGCAGAATGCCGTCAATAAAATATCGAAAGACAAAGCACTGCTGCGGTCTCCCGAACTGCGATTCCGGCTCTATCACTCGGTCAGTCAGATTTTACTGCAAAAACGAGATTATAACGCCCTTGAAAATTATCTGCTGAACATCTATCATGACTTTGAAAAGGAAAAACTGTTTGTAAGAAGCAATCATGATACGAAGCTTCAGCTTCTTACCTACCTGGTAAATGCACTTTTCAAAAACGGCAAATACCGCGAATCACTCCGTTATGCACAGTTGCTACGCAAAAACATGGAAGACTTTCATCACCTGCTTTATGATAAGTACTTCTTCTTCTATTATAATTCCTTAGTCATCAATTACAGCAAACTCGATCCGCAAAAAGCGATCAGCATTCTCGAAGACCTTAAAGAAAATTCTAAAATCAAAAGCCATGTCTTTTACATGGTGTTTGTTTACCTCAACCTGGTGGTGTTGCACTTTGATTTGAAAGATTACAAAACAGCCATCCGCAACCTGAACAGGCTTTACCTGCTGAATGATTACAAAACAACAGACATCAGTATCCGTTTCCGCATAGCTATGGCTGAATTGATCATACGTTACGAACTTAAAGACTTCGAATTGCTTGAATTTAAAATTAACCGGGCGCAGAAAGAATTCCGCAGTTACCTGGCACTTGAAGAAAATGAAAAAGACAGAAAGTTTATCCGGCTGCTCCGCAAAATCATCAATTCTGCCGGTTTCAGGCAAGATAAAAAGCTCATTGAACAAGTAAGAAATTTCACCAAACTTTATCCGGATGATGAAACTGATGACATTGAGTTGATCAGCTACAGCAGTTGGCTTAATCAACTTTTATTAAGCAGATAAGCAGGTAAGAATATAAAAAACTGAATAGATGCCGTGACGCATGATCCATCTACATTTGTACTGTCAAACAAAAAAACCAATGATTATGAAAAATTCAACTACACCATTTGCAGGAACCGTATTGTTAATTATGGCCTTACTTTTCTCTGTTCAATCAGCAGTTGCACAGGGTGCTAATTGCTCGGCAAACTTTACATATTCTTCAAGTGCCATGGGCGATACTATCTATTTCACCAACCTTTCAACAGGATCATGGGTTTATTCTCTCTGGGATTTCGGTGATGGTTCCGGTTCAATCACGAATAATCCTCAACATTATTATAATGTTCCGGGTATTTATTTAGTCTGCTTAACGGTTTGGGATTCGGTTTCATGCCAATCCACATTTTGCGATTCCATTCTGGCAGGAAATTCACCCGGTAATTGCTGGGTAACATTTGGACAACAGGTTAATGGATTATCAGCAAATTTCTTTCAAAATATAACAGGTAATTACACCCACCTTGAATGGAATTTTGGCGATGGCACCACTTCCACTAATCTTAGCCCCTTTCATGTTTATGCAGCACCCGGAAATTATACGGTTTGCCTTACTGTTTATAATGGTGCGAATGTTTGCGGTTCCCATTGTGCAGTAGTTTCAATACAATCTTCACCAACTGACACCATCTGCGGAACTATCTGGTTTGACAACAATGGCAATGGCGTTCAGGATTTGGGTGAAAATCCGGTTACAGGCGGAATGGTTTATGTTTATGGAAACGGAACTCAGCAGTTTATTCAAACCAATGCCCAGGGTTATTATCAGTTTGTACTCAGTCCCGGAAATTACTTATTGTATCATTGTACATCACCCGGAAATGTATTTACCGTTCCTTCCGTTAATGACAGTACAGGCTGTGCATGGTATCAGCTAACGGTAACTGCTGGTCAGTCGCAATGCGGATACGATTTTGGTGTGCAACAGGGTGTAACCATAACCGGCACGTTATTTATTGATCTAAACAACAACGGACTTTACGAATTCGGGGAAGCCGGTATTCCCTATCAGGCAGTTCAGGTGGGTAGTTTTACTGCTTACAGCAACAGCAATGGCGAGTACTCAATATCTGTTCCTTCAGGCATTTACTTAGTGAGTTACTCTCCGCAGTCGCCCTATAATCCTTATCCGCTTACCACACCATCTAACTATACAGTTTCTGCCACTGTTCAGGGAAATGTTTACGGCAATAATGATTTCGGATTGAACATACCTCCCGGTACAGTAAACCTTTCGGTGAGTATTTATCCCGGAACAACTGTTACTCCCGGTTTCCCGGCCTGGTATTATATCTACGTAAATAACATGGGTGTTATGCCTACCGGTGCAATTCTTACTATGCATTATGATCCGAACCTGAATTATGTAACTACCAATCCGGCATTTGCTTCCCATAATTCAACCACACAAACCATTACCTGGACTCTGCCTTCTATTGCTCCGGGTAATTCTACTATGGTTTATGTGAAATTCAACGCTTCTACTTCTCTTACCATCGGACAGATGACAATGGAAGAAGTAAGTGTAGTGCCAACTTCAGGTACAGATATTGATTTGACCA
This sequence comes from uncultured Bacteroidota bacterium, assembly GCA_900696575.1. Classification (GTDB taxonomy): domain Bacteria; phylum Bacteroidota; class Bacteroidia; order AKYH767-A; family OLB10; genus CAADHD01. The sequence goes on along the minus strand of CAADHD010000029.1, from coordinate 2,469 downwards.
ATAATATGGATACCGTTCATCAGGTAGTTACCGGTTCATGGGATCCGAATAACAAACTCAGTATTCAAACCAACAACAACAATCCTACTGAACAGATTATTTCATCCGTTAATCCCGACCAGAGCATTACTTATGTAGTGAACTTTCAGAATACAGGAACTGCTCCGGCAGTGAATGTTTCGATTGTGGATGTGCTTTCGCTTGATCTTATTCCTAATACATTCCAGCTTTTAGCCATGAGTCATAATGGAAATGTAATCCGCAACGGTAGCAATGTAAGTTTCATCTTCAACAACATCATGCTGCCTGATTCCAATACCAACGAACCGGGAAGTCATGGATTCGTTTCATTCAAAGTAAATGCAATGAATGGCCTGGCAGCAGGACATATCATCAGCGATGATGCTGCGATTTATTTTGACTTCAACCAGCCGGTGATTACTAATTATGCCAATGTAACGATGATTAATCCGCTTGGTGTTAATGAAAATCTTTCGGCTTATCAGCTTTCGGTTTCTCCCAATCCATCTGCAGGAATCATTTACCTTACCGGAATGTTTTTCGGAAATGAGAAAATGCAAATGGAAATTAAGGATGTTGCCGGAAGGACAGTTATGAATCAAAGCATAAAAGCTGCGAATCAAACAGTAGATATTTCCAAATTGGATGCAGGCATGTATCTGCTCCGCCTTTCCGTCAACCAGCAGCAGCAGGTTTACCGCTTAATAGTTGAGAAATAAGTTTGTTATCTGTTTTTTAATGCGAATCCCCTGCATCGTTGCGGGGGATTCTTTTATTTACCCGTTCACTGTTATACAACCTGCAGCCATGCGGGCATTTTCTCTGAGTGATTCTATTGAAGTATGCTTATCGCCACGGCTCCAGGCCACACCCATGCGCCTGTATTTACGAGTGAAGGGTTTACCGAAAATGCGGAAATCGGAATCGGGAAAAGCAGCAGCCTCCAACATGCCACTGTAAACGGGTTCGTTCGGGTTATCATCAGCAGCAAGAATAACAGCACTGGCAGCGGCAAATTCCAATTTTATTTCGGGAATGAGAAGATCAAGCACAGCGCGGGCATGCAATTCAAACTCGTTAAAATTCTGAGAGCCTGAAAGTGTTACCATACCTGTATCATGCGGACGCGGAGAAAGTTCGCTGAAATAAACGCCATCATCGGCCAGAAAAAATTCAACACCCCAGATGCCTGCACCGCCAAGGCTTTTAGTTACCAACCCTGCCATGCGGCAGGCTTCATGATAATCATGCTCGCTCATGGCATGGGGCTGCCAGCTTTCCCGGTAATCGCCATGCTCCTGCCGGTGGCCTATCGGTGGACAAAACAAGGTTTCTCCGTTCCTCTGTGTTACAGTAAGTAACGTTATTTCTGAATTGAAGCGAACAAAAGCTTCCACAATTATTTCTGCAATATCACCCCGCTTACCGCTTTGCGCATAATTCCATGCTTCTAAAATTTCTTCTTCTGTTCTGATGACCGATTGCCCTTTGCCCGAACTTGACATCAATGGTTTAACAACAACCGGCAGCCCTAACTCTTTAACCGCATTCTTTAATTCTTTTTCGGATGATGCATAGCGGTAAGCAGCTGTTTTCAACTTTAAATCAACAGCAGCTAAATCGCGGATGGCCTTCCGGTTCATGGTAAAATTGGCAGCGCGTGCGCTGGGAACTACCTGAATTCCCGCTTTCTCATAATCATAAAAACGTTCCGTACGGATGGCTTCTATTTCAGGAACGATGATATCAGGCCTGTGTTTGTTTACCATAGCATCCAATGCATTTCCGTCAAGCATATTGACTACCTCATATTCATGTGCCACCTGCATGGCCGGTGCCTTGGGATAACTGTCAACAGCAATGACGTACTGTCCGTATCGCTGGCAGGCAATGACAAATTCTTTACCTAACTCTCCTGAGCCAAGCAGAAGGATTTTTTTTTGTTTCATAGTAAAGTAGAATGATGAGAAGGGTTTCCAAACATAAGGACAAAAACAAATTCAACAGTTACTGAGGAAGATTGAAGAAAAAGGCACTTTACCGAAAAAGATAGTTCAGCAGTACTATCAGTAATTATTTTCAGTTATGAATGAGTAGTAGTAATGAAACTTTTTTCATTTCTCATTGTTGTTTTTCCGCTTTTGTCTTAACACAAAAGCGGAGCAAAAAGTAAAGGCCGGTTTCTGTCATAGCATAACTATTCCTTTACAATTGCCACTTTTTTGCTCACTCTTTTCCCGTCTGATGTTATCACGCATTGATAAATGCCATCTGCTATCGGTGCGTTGGAACCCTTTAGGGTCACGGGTGCGTGCCGGCCCCCACTCATCAGATTAATACTTTGCACCGTACTCCACTGCGGCAACTTGTGTTCATACACCTTCCTTCCGTTGATATCATACACCGAGAACACTCCGCTTTTATCAGGTGGTAACAGATACAGGATTT
>CAADHD010000028.1 GCA_900696575.1 uncultured Bacteroidota bacterium | reverse complement strand
TCAGTCGGGTGTACAACTGAATTTTTATTTCACCCCTTCGGGGTTCTGTCTTTCATTGTATTGATTCCTATAATCATTCTATCCCTTCGGGATTTTAATTTTTTGATGAATAGAATTTCAGCACATTTACAAAACCGCAAAGCGGTGGAATGATTGTAGTCAATTGCCTATTGCGCGCAATGAATCCCGAAGGGATGATATTGCTGTTTAAAGAATCCAATCCTGTTTATGTTTCAAACGAATAAAAGTGATTTCTATCTTTTTTTCAGAAAAACTTTTGAAAAGGTTTGTAACAAAATTTTCAGATCAATCAGGAAACTTTGTTGATTAATATATTGCAGATTCAGTTTGAGTTTGGCAGGCATTATTTCTGTGATGTATTTTTTTTCAGGATCATCGCATCCGGCCAACAACATATTTTCATCGGCAAACTGAATGGAGGCCGTATCGGTAATGCCCGGTTTAACACTCAGCACTTTTTTCTGCTCTTCATTGTATAGTTCAACATACTTTTTCACTTCAGGGCGAGGACCCACAAGGCTCATGTCGCCTTTCATCACATTAAAAAGTTGCGGCAGTTCATCCAGTTTAAATTTTCTTAAAAACCGACCTGTGCGGGTAATCCGTTTGTCTTTTCCAACGGTAAGTGATCCTTTCTGCTCAGCATCGGTAAACATGGTGCGGAACTTAAGAATTCCGAAGTCCTTATTATTTTTTCCAACGCGTTGCTGAATAAAAAAGACCGGACCTTTACTGTCTCTCTTAATCATGATTGCAATGACGATGAAAAGCGGAAGTAAAATAATCGTAAGCAAGAGAGCAACCGTAAAATCAAAGGTTCTTTTAATCATCTCAACAGATTTCTTCTTCAACGGAATCAGCAACGGCATTTACTACCCTGTTTAGTTGTTCATCGGTAAGGTCATAAAAAACGGGCAGTGAAATTTCGCGGCTGTAAAGCTGATAGGCATTCGGATAATGTTCCATCCTGTAACCCTGATTTTTGTAAAAAGAAAGAAGCGGAAGAGGAATAAAATGCACATTGACAGAAACATCACGGTTAAAAATTCCGGTTATGATACGGTCACGCTGTTGTTCGGTAATACCTTTAATCAGCAATTGAAAAAGGTGATAAGAACTTTCTCTTTCACCCGATGACTGAACGGGAACCTCAGCCCATTTTTTTGTTTTGAAAAAATCAGCATAAAACCGGCAGACTTGCTTTCGCTTTATTAAGGTGTCATCATCATAGCGTTGCAATTCAACTAAGCCAAGGGCTGCCTGTAAATCGGTCATGTTGCATTTATAGCCGGCCGTAATGATGTCATACTTCCAGTTACCCTTTTGCATTTTGGCAAGAGCATCTTTATTCTGTCCGTGCAGCGAGTAAATGCATAAGCAGGAATACAATTCCTCATTCTTAAAAGGAGCAGGAAAGTTTAAAGCAATGGCACCGCCTTCGGCAGTAGTAAGATTCTTCACTGCATGAAAAGAGAAAACCGTAGCATCGGCCAATGCACCTGTTTTTATTCCATTATAGGTTGCTCCCAGGCTATGGGCGGCATCAGACAGCACCATTATTCTTCCGAGTTTTTGCTGAACATCATTGCCGGGATTGAATAACGATTTCACTTCAGGCTGATTAACTAATTGCATAATAGCATCATAATTGCATGGCCATCCACCGATATCCACAGGCATGATGACTTTGGTTCTGGAAGTGATGGCTTCTCGGAGAAGGGAAACATGGATATTGAAATCATCACCGGCATCAACCAAAACCGGCCTGGCACCACAATGAATCACCACATTGGCAGTGGCAGAATACGTGTAAGCAGGAAGTACAACTTCATCGCCTTCTTTCACACCAAACCAGCGCAGCATCAGTTCAAGCCCTGCCGTAGCAGAGCTGAGGCAAACCATAGCCGGAACCTTACAATAAGCTGCTAACTGCTTTTCAAACTTTTTAGTTCTCGGCCCGGTAGTTATCCATCCGGACTTAAGGGCTTCAACCACTTCATCAATCATTTTCTGGTCAATGCGTGGCGGTGAAAAAGGAATCATCATCAGGCAGCAAATGTAATTAAGCAGAATACCGTTTCCTTTAAGTAATAAGTTATCAAACGAAAACACCTTCTTATCAACAATTAACACCGCTTTGTTGAAAATTACATGGTTAAAAGAAGACTTTGCCTGCTTATTGATCTAATTTTCAAACGTTGCTCCCGACAGCGCATCTACTTTTGCAAACGCTTCTTCCTTATGAATTTTACCTATTACGGTCATTCCTGTTTCAGCATAGTTGTTTCCGGAAAAACGATTCTGTTCGATCCGTTCATTAAGGGCAATCCTTTAGCAGGAAAAGTTAATCCTGACAAGATAGAATGCGATTACATTTTGATTTCACACGGCCATGAAGACCACATTGCCGATGCCGAATCTATTGCTAAACGGACCGGAGCAACCGTAGTTTCGAATTTTGAACTTGTGAGCTGGCTTGCTGCCAAAGGGATTTCCAAAAACCATCCGATGAATATTGGAGGACACTGGTTTTTCGATTTCGGAAAAGTGAAATGCGTCAATGCCATTCATTCGAGCAGTTTGCCAGATGGTTCCAACGGTGGAAACCCGATGGGTTTTCTGGTAGAAGCCGAAAGGAAAATTTTTTACTACAGCGGTGATACAGCACTTACTTATGACATGAAGCTGATTGGCGATTACAAAAAAATTGATTTCGCCTTATTTCCCATTGGCGGTAACTTTACCATGGGAATTGATAATGCAATCATTGCTGCAGAGTTTATCCGCTGCGATAAAATTGTAGCCCTTCATTTTGACACTTTCGGATATATCAAAATTGATCATGCCGAAGCCAGAACAAAATTTGAAGCGGCAGGAAAAAATCTGCTGATCCCTGAAATCGGAAAAACCTATAACCTTTAACTTGATGCAAACAATGAATAAATTTAAACACACCGTTTTACTTTCTGTTCTTATTGCCGGAACGGTTGCTTTCAGTTCCTGTAAAAAATACAACTACGCTGAGTTTACCGAGAGCGACAAGGAATGGATGATTTACAGCGAAGGGCAACAACTGAAATTTAAAAATCAAAGCGGGGTAGTCCGCAATTACAGCGTATTCAACCTTCAGAGAGGATATTTGAAAGAAGGTAATAATTACGACTCCTATACTTCGAATAATTTCAAATGGGATGCCGATACGCTTGCCATTTATGGCATGTTTCAGGTTGATAAGAAAGGCGGGGGTACGAATGTCAGTTTTTCATGGCCCCGCTTTTCCGGCAAGGCCGCATTGAATGTACTTCCTCAGCTTGCCGATTCAATTGGCGGTGCTTACTACTCTGACCTGATGCTGCTTGTGGCATCAAGTACTTCGGCTACCAACAATATTGACTCAGCCTGGTACAGTAAGTCGAAAGGGCCTGCTCGTTTTACCGATACTAACGGAAACAACTGGATACGTCAGAACTAAAAAAATCAAACTCATTTCAACGAAAACTTATGTCAAAAATCATTGCCATTGCAAACCAAAAAGGCGGAGTAGGTAAAACCACTACTGCTATTAACCTTGCTGCCAGCCTTGCTGTGCTCGAATACAAAACCCTGTTAATTGATGCCGACCCTCAGGCAAATTCCACTTCCGGTGTCGGTGTTGACCCGCGCTTAGTTAAAAGTGGTATATATGACTGCACCCTCCACATGAAAAACCCAACAAAAAGCATTGTTACTACGCGCACTCCTAACCTTTATCTTCTTCCTTCCAACATTGATTTGGTTGGTGCTGAAGTTGAACTCATCAATTTGCCTGAGCGGGAAATAATGATGAAAAACATGCTCAGCCACATCAGAAACGATTTTGATTTTATCATTATTGATTGTGCACCTTCCCTGGGGTTGATTACCCTGAATGCACTCACTGCTGCTGATTCTGTCATCATTCCTGTTCAGTGCGAATATTTTGCTCTGGAAGGTTTGGGCAAACTGCTTAATACAATTAAAATTGTTCAGTCGCGTTTAAATCCTGAATTATCCATTGAAGGAATTCTGCTCACCATGTACGACTCGCGTTTACGCTTAAGCAATCAGGTAGTGGATGAGGTAAAAATGCATTTTCACCAAATGGTATTCAGCACCATCATTCAGCGGAATACCAAATTAGGCGAAGCGCCCAGTTTTGGAGAAACTATCATCATGCACGACATCAATAGCAAAGGAGCCATGAATTACCTGAATCTGGCACGCGAAATCCTGAAAAAAAACAGCATGGCAACCCAATCAACCGGAAATAAAAACACGGTTGCAACCTTGAGAGAAAATTAAAAATTATGACTGCGAAAAGAAATGCCCTTGGCCGTGGCCTTAGCGCACTGCTCGATCAGCCTGCGGAAAATCAACCCATCACAGAATCTCACGGACTTACTGCTTTTGCCGGCTCCATTACGAGCATACCGGTAGAGAATATTGAACCCAATCCTTTTCAACCAAGAAATCATTTTGAAGAATCCGCTTTGAATGAATTGGCAGAATCCATCAAACAACATGGAGTGATTCAACCTGTTACCGTAAGAAAATTGAATTACGACCGCTATCAGATCATTTCAGGAGAGCGCAGATGGCGGGCATCAAAACTTGCCGGGCTTGATTACATACCGGCTTACATCCGTGTGGCCAATGATGAATCTATGCTCGAAATGGCCATTGTTGAAAACATTCAGCGCGAAGACCTGAATCCTATTGAAGTAGCCATTAGCTACCAGCGCCTGATTGACGAGGTAAAACTTTCGATAGAACAGTTAGCTTCCAAAATGGGTAAGGACCGCTCTACGGTTTCGAATTTTTTACGATTGCTTAAGCTTCCTCCAATTATTCAGGCTGCCATTCGTGATAAAAAACTTACAATGGGACATGCACGTGCCATCGTTAATGTAAATGACGCTGCCATGCAACTTAAAATTTTCCATGAAATCATGAAAGGGAAATTCAGTGTAAGGGATGTGGAAGAATTGGTCAGAACCAGAAAAGGAAAATCGCCTTCGGTGTCTTCTCAGCCGCTTTCTCCTGAATACAAAAGAATAAGCGACCGGTTATCCTCCTTGTTTGAAACCAAGGTTGAAATACACCCGCAAACCAGCGACAGAGGGTCTATCTCCATCAGTTATTTTTCTATAGATGACCTTAACCGCATTCTTGACATGCTTGATACCTGAAACCGGAATGTCATTCCGCCAAACAATACTTCCTTTTTTTGCTGTCGTTTTAATTTTTTCGTATGACTCTTTTTCGCAAAAATCAGACAGTTTAATACGTAATCATTCGCCTGTAAAAGCCTCTGTTTATTCAACCCTATTGCCCGGTGCCGGGCAAGTATATAATCGTAAATACTGGAAAGTGCCGGTTATTTATGCCGCCTTCGCAGGTCTCGGCTATTTGGCCAAATGGAATGATGACAAGTACGACATCTACCGCACCGCTTACCGTTTTCGCATTGACGGCAATCCCGAAACGGTTGACCATTTTACCGATGTTTACTCCGACAATGACTTAAAACTGCTCCGCGACTATTACAGACGCAACCGCGATTTATCTCTGATTTTTGCTGGATTGGTTTACGTACTTAATATTGTTGATGCCAGCGTGGATGCCCATCTGTTTTATTTTGATGTGAGCGATAATCTGAGCATGAACATTGTTCCATCAGTCATTCCATACCATCGCCATGCATTAACCGGAATCAATATCGGGTTGAGATTTTAGATATTCTTATTTGAAATGAGATTTTCACACACTACCTTTCTGTAAAATACCTGAACAGGTGTTTTTAGTCACCTATTTTCAAAATTCAGAGTAATTATTTTTGTGCGCCTGAAAAAAACTTTGGGGCAAACTTCTTCTCACTAAATATGTTCAACACATAACAAAAAATAAACTAACATGGAACACAAATCAAACAATGGAGGCAAATGCCCTGTAACCGGTGCTACAGTGCATTCCGGAGTGGCCGGCCACGGAACAAGTAACAACGACTGGTGGCCAAACCGATTAAAGCTTAATATCCTTCGCCAGAACTCAGCGCTTAGCAACCCGATGGAAAAAGATTTTAATTATGCCGGTGAATTCAAAAAACTGGAATATGAAGCGTTAAAAAAAGATCTTGCCGCACTGATGACTGATTCGCAAGACTGGTGGCCGGCTGACTTCGGACACTACGGTCCGCTCTTTATTCGCATGGCCTGGCATGCAGCAGGTACTTATCGTACCGGTGACGGCCGCGGAGGTGCAGGAACAGGTCAACAACGCTTTGCTCCGCTTAACAGCTGGCCAGACAATACCAATCTTGACAAAGCGCGCAGATTGCTTTGGCCTGTCAAACAGAAATATGGCAAAAAAATTTCCTGGGCTGATTTGATGATACTGGCCGGCAATGTGGCGCTTGAAACTATGGGCTTCAAAACTTTCGGATTTGGCGGAGGGCGTGCCGATGTATGGGAGCCCGAAGAAGATGTTTACTGGGGCGCTGAAAAAAAATGGCTTGACGACAAACGCTACAGTGGCGACCGCAATCTTGAAAATCCTTTAGCTGCTGTTCAAATGGGATTGATCTATGTAAATCCCGAAGGGCCTAACGGAAATCCTGATCCTATTGCCGCTGCGCGAGACATACGCGAAACATTTGCTCGGATGGGCATGAATGATGAGGAAACCGTTGCTTTGATTGCCGGAGGTCATACTTTTGGTAAAGCACATGGTGCCGGTGATCCGTCTCTGCTCGGCCCCGAACCTGAAGCTGCAGCTATTGAAGAACAAGGCCTTGGTTGGATTAGCAAATACAAATCAGGAAAAGGACCGGATACGATTACCGGAGGTCCTGAAGTAACCTGGACAACCACCCCGACAAAATGGAGTAACAACTTCTTCTGGAACCTTTTTGGTTACGAATGGGAACTTTTTAAAAGTCCTGCCGGTGCACAACAATGGAGGCCTAAACACGGTGCCGGTGCAGGTACTGTTCCTGATGCCTTTGATAAAAATCTCCGACATGAGCCCCGCATGCTGACTACCGATTTATCGCTGCGTTTCGACCCGGCTTATGAAAAAATTTCGCGCAGGTTCATGGAAAATCCTGATGAATTTGCCGATGCTTTTGCCCGTGCATGGTTCAAACTCACCCACCGTGATATGGGCCCGAAATCGCGCTACTTAGGCCCGGAAGTACCGAAAGAAGATTTGTTATGGCAGGATCCTGTTCCCGCTGTTGATCATAAATTAGTGGATGAAAAAGATATTGCTGATCTTAAATCAAAACTGCTTTCTTCAGGACTCACCGTTCCGCAGCTAGTGGCCACTGCCTGGGCATCTGCTTCTACCTTCAGAGGCTCAGACAAAAGAGGCGGAGCTAACGGTGCCCGAATACGTTTATCGCCTCAGCGTTACTGGAAGGCTAACAATCCGGAGCAATTATCAAAAGTGCTTGATAAGCTCGAAGGCATTCAAAAAGAATTTAACACTGCACAAAAAGATGGAAAGAAAATTTCGTTAGCCGATTTAATTGTTCTTGGCGGTTGTGCTGCTGTTGAACAAGCCGCTAAAAGTGCCGGACATACCATTACAGTTCCTTTCAATCCCGGCCGTACCGATGCTTCTCAGGAACAAACCGATGTTGACTCTTTTGCTGTTCTTGAGCCTGCAGCCGATGGCTTCCGCAATTATCTGAAAACAAAATTCAGTGTACCAACAGAAGAATTGCTTGTTGACAAAGCACAATTGCTTACGCTCTCCGCTCCTGAAATGACAGTATTGGTTGGCGGAATGCGCGCTATGAATGCCAATTACGACCATTCTCCTCTCGGTGTCTTTACCGATAAACCGGGAACTTTGAGCAATGATTTCTTTGTTAACCTGCTTGACATGGGTACTGAATGGAAAGCAACTGACGACAGCAAAGAAGTTTTTGAAGGCCGCGACCGTAAAACAGGAAACGTTAAATGGAAAGCTACCCGCGTTGACCTTATTTTCGGTTCTAATTCTGAACTGAGAGCCGTGGCTGAAGTTTATGCCTGCAGCGATGTCAAAGAAAAGTTTATAAATGATTTCGTAGCAGCATGGAATAAAGTGATGAACCTCGACCGGTTCGATCTGCATACGGCATAAAACAAATGCTGATAATCATAACAAAGGGCAATGAAGTGGTTTAAGTTATTATGGATTCTTGATGCCATCGTAACACTCACTGCCCTTTTGTTTTTTTTCTCTGGATTAAATGACGGCACTGTTTCTTCCTTTAACATTTCGTTATGGGCAGGATTACTCGCTGTTTTGCTCGGAATTTTAATTGGCAGCCGGGTGTTATATTCAAAAAAGAAAATAATTCTGGCAAACAGTATTCTTCTGATACCGGTACTTCCGGCATTGCTTTATTTACTCTTCATCCTCATTATTTTTTTTTCAGGAGCACGCTGGAATTAATCATCATTGCATACACTTGCCATGATGATTCCATGCGCTTCAGCAGTGTTAATGATCCGTCCTGCCTGTTTTGGTTTTAATGCTGAAACGGCTGAGAGTAATGCTTTTCAGCAAAAAGTGGAAGGAGATATTCAGCAAAAAGCCGTTGAAGAATTTAATGCTTCCGTTGATTTACTGCTTTCGCATGGCCTTCAGGTAATTATTGCCGATGATTCTGAAAAACCTCTGCCCGACTCTGCGTTTCCCAACAACTGGTTCAGTACTCATCATGACGGAACGGTAATTATTTACCCGATGCTTTCAGAAATCCGCAGAAAGGAAAAGCGGATGGATGTTTTCAGGAAAATTTTGCCTGATGCCGGATTTCAAATCAGCAACTTTCATGACCTGAGTTATTTTGAAACTGAAAATAAATTTCTCGAGGGCACAGGAAGCATGGTGATGGATCATCAGAACAAAATGATTTACGCCTGCCGTTCCTCCAGAACTTTTGAAGAACCTTTGAAAAAAGTTTCCTTATTGCTCAGATATGATTACCTGCTCTTTGATGCAAGGCTTGATGGAAAAGAAATTTATCATACCAATGTACTGATGGCCATCGGAAACCGATTCGCTGTTATTTGTCCTGAGGTGCTGGATGAACAATACCGGACTGAAGTAATGGACCGGCTTTCATCATCACGTGAATTACTTGTAATTTCTGTTAAACAATTAAAAAATATGGCCGGCAATATGCTGATGACATTTAATAAAAGCAGAGAACAGCTTTGCATTCTTTCCCAAACTGCTTTTGATTCACTTCTTCCTGAACAAATAAGATTGATTGAAAAATCTGCAATGCCTGTCATCTGTAACATCCCAACCATTGAAAAAACCGGAGGAGGAAGCATACGCTGCATGTTGGCAGAAATTTTTCTTCCTCATGCCCCTCTAACTGGCACATGTTAGTAACGCGTGCCTTCAATATGAAATTAACCGGTTTATTTCATCCCTTCGGGATTTTTTCCTGACTACATGCGTTCGGCTATAATCTTTTCACCGCTTCGCGGTTTTGATTAGGTCATGCCGTCCAGGAGCGTGTTTGTAATGCGTGCCTCTGACAATTAAAGATTTACAACGCGTGTACCCAGTATCACTTTAAACGGTTTATTTCATCCATACGGGATTCTTACCTGACTACATGCGTTCGGCTATAATCATATCACCGCTTTGCGGTTTTGATTACTTCATCCCGTACAGGCATGCGTTTGTAAGCGTGCCTTTAACCTTGAATCCATTTCGATTACACTTTCAGTAAAATTTACCTTTTACAAATGGCGACATAAGGACAGTAAGCACACTGCCTGAGATCTTTCGTTTGCGTAAAAGAAAATGAAGGATCAAAAATTTCATCCAGCAACAAATTCAGCTTCTTCTCAAACTCAACCATCAATTCATCCGAAATAATTTCGCCATCATTAAGAAAAGATATTCCACCGGATAATTGCTTCATCACATACAGGCCAGCTTTAAACGGAATGTTTTTTAATTGCTTCCTCATCAGCATCCCGTAATACAATAACTGGAAAGTAGCTTTTGTGTCAGGATTGGTGAAAACTTTTTCCAGGTCGGCAGTCAATTCGGCTTTGCCGGATTTGTAATCCAGAATTTCGAGTGTGTTCTCTTTTACCTGCAACCGGTCAATAACGCCACCGGCCTTCAGCCCACCGGTAAAAGTACTTTCAAAATGTTCTTCAAGTCCTTTGATTTCAAAAGGAATTCTTGCTGCATCGGTTTCAAGAATGGCAGCCACCAGTTTTCTTAAAATCTGTTTATTCAGAAAATTATAACCGGTTTCTTCAGTATCGGGATGCGGAAATACTTTACCGAAAGCCACATTAACCGCTTCATTAATTCCTGATTTCATGGCCTGAATATCCAAGGAAGAAACCAGCTTTTTATCGCCATATAAAAACTCCATGGCATGATGGAGCAGGTTGCCGAGTACTTCGGGGCCGGGAATTTCATTAAGCTTATCCGGCTCTTTCAAACCGGCTATGTAACGGAAATAAAACCTCAGTTTGCAGGCAATGTAGGAAGTAAGGGCTGATGCAGATAATCCGTTTTCACTCTCCGAAATTTTCTTTCTGAAAGCTTCCATCATTTCCTGCGATTTACTGATTACAATTTTTTCTTTTGTAATAACAGTTAATGGAGCCGTAACCACACGGTGAATAATTCTGCATTTGCCTTCTGATTTTTTTTCAGCTTCATTAATCAACTGATTGGTAAACCGGCTCATCTCCCCACCTGAGAACTGTTTGCCTTCTGTATCATAGATCAGATGCACTTCACTTGCCCGTTGAAGCAAACGATAAAAATGATAGGCATAAACGGCATCATGATGTTCGGTAACCGGCATACCGAAAGCTCTTCGCAATGAAAATGGGATAAAAGACGGATTTAATGAATTTCCCGGCAATACGCCTTCGTTTACAGAAAGAATAATGACTCGGTCAAAATCAAGGGCTCGGGTTTCGAGCATGCCCATAATCTGAATACCGGCAACGGGTTCTCCGGAAAACGGAATTCGCAACGAGCGGATAATCTTCATGACCACCTTCCAGGCAGCAGCATCATCCATTTCATTCTCCGGTTCATCCATCAAGGGTTTAATTTCTGAGAATTTTTCATGCATGAAAGCAGCCACAGAACTTTCAAAAACATTATCAGTTTCAGAAATCAACCTAAGAATGCGAAGAAGATAATCCAGCATACTGACTGAACTTTTTGATTTGTATAAAAACAAATCATCCAGTTGATGCTCTTTAACCTGACGGTTACTGATCCAACCAAATTGCGAATGAAAAATCTGATTATGCAAGGCAGCCGCATGCTCTCTGAAAGCTACGGGCAGGCCGGGATGCGTTAGCACAGGAATAAGCAGCAGGCTGTAAAACTTTTCAGAACCGGAATGACTGTATGTATGCAAATCATACAGCGAACGGATAAAACTTCCGGTAACAGTATGTTGTGCCGGAAAGCCCATAGTAACATTGAAACTCGTTATATCTTCAGACAGACTGTTAAGCAGCGGAAGCAGAAGTTTCTCATCAGGCAAAACAACGGCTGTTGATTTTCCTGTTCCGTCTTTCATCCATTCGCGGAGAATCTGGCCTGCTGTTTTCACCTGCATCTCCCCCATAGGCACACCGGTAATGGTAATTGTTTTCGGGTGTGATGAAAAATAATCTCCTTTAAAAAGAAAAGGCTCCCTGAGTTTACGGAAAGCTGTTCCTGCTTCCTGAAACAGGTCATTGGTATAGTATGAGTCGGCATCATAAAGAAATTCAACAAAGGCCAGTTGTTTTAAAGTATCGGTCAGTTTCTGATGAATACGTTCCATAAAATAAAATCCGCAGAAAAAAATTTTATTCCACCGTAAAAGAAAAGCGGCCTGCCCTGCAGCGTGAAGAGCATTCTTCCATGCCATTGATTCCGATGCAAACTGATCTGACTGAGCCGCCCGGTAAAAATGCCTGTAAACGGACGGGATGGATTTCCAAGTTTCAAGAAAGGATTGTTGTAACAAACCATGTTCATGAAGTGAAAACTCATTCCAGAACATTCGAATAGCAGCCAGTTCTTCAGGTTCCCATTCAAACCGGCTTTCTACTTCTTTCCATTCCTTTACAGCCGCAAACAATTTTTCGGCATCAACGCATTCCATATCTATTTCATGAAAATCGCGCAGCATCATTTCTCCCCAGTGTAAATAATGATGGAATGATTCGAGTGGAAATTCTTCTTTGTATGATTTGAAAAGCTTAAAGAGAAGTGTGATGTTGTCAGAAGTCTTAACCGGAGAAAGCACCTCTGCAAAATCATGAATGGATAAAATTTCAGGAGCAAATACAGGCTTTGTGATATGCTTTGCCAGCTCTTTTCTGAAGAACAGTGCCGCCCTGCGCGTAGGAAAAACAATGCAAGCTGATGATGAATCTTCACCGCATTTTTTCAGGATGTGTTCAGCGCAAAGTGATAAGAATGATGCCTGCATACCGTAACGCTATTTGCGGCTATATGATTTTTTCATTCTGCGTAATTCCTTCTCAGTATCACGTTTCTTAATGGATTCGCGTTTATCAAAACTTTTTTTTCCTTTGGCAAGCGCAATTTCCAGTTTAGCATGGCCGCGTTTGCTGATGTAAATTTTAAGCGGAATAATGGTAAATCCTTTTTCTTTCGATTTGCTCAACAGCTTCCTGAGTTCCTGCTTTTTCAATAAAAGTTTACGGTCGCGCTTTTCCTCATGATTGAAATGTGTTCCTTCTTTGTAAACAGCTATGTGCATTCCTTTCACCCAAAGTTCTCCATTGATAAATGTACACCAGGCATCGTTTATGTTTACCTGCTTTTGTCTTACTGACTTAATCTCCGTTCCGGTAAGCTGCAGACCTGCTTCCCACTTCTGCTCAATATGATACTCGAACCCCGCTTTACGGTTGCTGCCGATTAATTCTTCTTTCTTCTCAACGGTCATGCGCACAAAACTAAACGTAAAGCGGCAATTCCGATAGATTTGCTGCGTGAGAAGCCTATTCCTTTCATTTCTGTGCCTGATTGCTTTAACGATTACAGGCTATGGCAAAACGCCTTATGATTTCAATGTAAACTGCCGGCAAGCCTATCAGTTTGTCATTGATTTCCGGTTTGAGGAATCGGAATTGCTGCTTAAAAAAGAAATGGAGTCACAACCGGAGAATGCAGTTCCATATTACATCAGGATGAAAAGGCTGTTTCTGCAAACATTTATTACGGAAGAAGCTGATGACTTTGCAAAATTCAAAGAAGCGAGAGAAACTTTGCTGAAGAAAATCGAATCGGGAGATGAAAAAAACTCGCCTTACCATCTGCACTTTAAAAGCGAAACCGCCCTCAGTTATGCCATTCTTAAAATTAAATTCAATGAATTGCTATCAGCCGGATACGAATTCAGGAAAGCATACAAGTTAGGCCAGGAAAACATAAAAAAACATCCTTCATTTATGCAGAACAACAAAACAGCCGGATTTATGCATGCCTTGATAGGAGCAGTTCCTTCCAAATATAAATGGCTGATCAATCTGCTTGGATTCAGCGGAACAATTGATGAAGGAATGAGTGAACTGGATAAACTCTATAATCAAAGCAAATTAGACAATTCATTAATTTACCTGAAAGATGAAATGCTTTTTCTCACAGGATTTTTAAAATGGCACATTCAAAACCGCAAAGGAGAAGCTTTGAAGATGGCTGATGAAATGAGCCTTTCTGACAGTCCGCTGCTGCATTTTGGCGCTGGCAGTATTTTCATGTACAATGGAGAGAATGAAAAAGTATTAAAGCTGCTGAAAGGCAACACCAATCCATCGGGTCGGTTCCGTTTGCTTTATCTCGAATATCTTCTTGGAGCAGCCTTACTGAATAAAACCGATCTTCAGGCAGAAGAACACTTTGATCAATACATAAATCAGTTTAAAGGCAGCAGTTTTATCCGTGCAGCGCTTCAAAAAAAAGGCTGGGCATTGTTGTTACAGGGTGACACAGCAAATTATCATAAAGTAATGCAGCGTGTCATAGCCTCCAAAGGTGATTTTACCGATGAAGACAAGCAGGCTCTTGTTGAAGCACGAAATAAAATAATTCCTCATGCCGGCATACTTCGTTCGCGATTGCTGTTTGACGGTGGTTATTACAAAGAATCTCTGAAAATTTTAGCCTCGCTTAAAACTTCCACATTAACAACAACCAAAGAACAGGTGGAATTCATTTACCGTTTGGCGCGTGTGTACGAAAAACTTAATGACCGTGAAAAAGCAATCCGCTATTACCTTGAAACCATCCGCCTTGGCAAAAATGAAACCTGGTACTTTGCCGCCAACTCGTTATTAATGCTCGGTCAACTGTATGAACAAGAAAAGAACTTTCACAAAGCTGCACATTATTATAACCTGTGTATTGACATGCAAAATCACGAATATGAAAACAGCATTGAACAGAAAGCGCAGGCAGGCTTAAACAGAATCGGAAAACAGAAACAATAAATGCTATGAATTTTTTACCTGAAGAAATTGAAGAATATGCCAGCCGATTCACTTCTGCTGAACCGGAATTACTCTCACTGCTCAACCGCGACACACAGGCCCATATACTCATGCCGCGCATGCTATCAGGCCATTTACAGGGAAGATTTTTATCATTGATCAGCCGATTAATAAACCCTAAGCTTATTCTTGAAATCGGTACTTACACCGGATATTCTGCTTTATGCCTTGCTGAAGGACTTGCTGATGACGGAAAGATTTTTACCATTGACATTAATGAGGAACTCGAAACCATGGCAACCTCTTATTTCAAAAAAGCCGGAAAAGAGAAACAGATTTCCATGCATGTTGGTAATGCTCTTGAAATTATCCCTGCATTAAAGGGAGATTTTGACATGGTTTTTATTGA
This sequence comes from uncultured Bacteroidota bacterium, assembly GCA_900696575.1. Taxonomy (GTDB): domain Bacteria; phylum Bacteroidota; class Bacteroidia; order AKYH767-A; family OLB10; genus CAADHD01. The sequence continues at coordinate 4,269 of CAADHD010000028.1, read as the reverse complement.
TGCCGATAAGGTAAATTATGTGAACTATTTTAACCTGGTTATTGACAGAGTAAGAAAAGGCGGAATCATCATTGCCGATAATGTTTTATGGAGCGGACATGTATTAAAGAAAAAGGATGACATGGACGAAGAAACCCTCGGGCTTGTTAAGTACGCAGAAAACTTAAATGCTGACCCACGGGTCATGAATGTATTGTTACCTGTGCGAGACGGGCTTATGCTGTCGGTAAAACTATAAGTGCAAAGAGGGCAACTTTATGCAATGCATTTTTAATCTGTTCTGCCATTTGTCTGGTTAAAGGTTTGGTAAAAAAATCATTTACCGGCTCAAATTTCTCTGCATACTGTTTATCACGTTCATCGGCCGAAGAAGTCAAAATAAATACAGGAGGATGATTACTTATGAGCTTAGAAGTGGATTCGAGAAAATCAAACCCGCTCATAACCGGCATGCTCAGGTCGAGAATGATGATATCAGGCAATGGCTGGCCATGTGTATTATATAAGCATAACTGCCGGTAAGCGATTTCCGGATGCTGAAAGGCAACTATTCTGCACTCCGGAATTGCTTTTTTCAGAATCATTTCGGCAATGTAAAGGTCTTCGTATGTATCATCTATTATCCAGATGGTTTTTGGTTGATTCATCATGTGGTTGGTTGATCGAGTTAAATTGAAAATAATTCCTGAACTGAACTGTAAATAAAGAGCCTTCCATCAGAACAGATTCCAATTGAATACTGCCCTGCATGCTCTCAAGGTTTTCTTTTACAATATAAAGACCGAGGCCGCTGCCATTGCTTAAAGAGGAAGCCCTGAAAAACATATCAAAGATTTTTTCTTTATGTTTATCGGCAACACCGATTCCGTTATCTTTTACTTTTATTATTACCTGTTCTGCTGATGGCGAGCACGAGATGTGTAACTTCAACGTACCTTTAACAGGATCTCTGTATTTGATAGCATTAGAAATCAGATTTTCCAATATGGTAGTCAGTTTTGCGCGATCGGTTACAACAGGAAAGTTATTTTCCAGCTTCACTGTAAGTTCTATATCGGGAGTTTCTTCTCTGTATCCGCGGTTTTCTAAAATAAACTCAACCATTTCATAAAAATCAATTTCTTCAGGCTTTAATTCCTCTTTGCGCTGCTTTACGAATACCAGAATATCATCAATCAATGAATCAAGCCTGCTGAGTCTTCTCTTAAGCATGTGCAAATGTTTCAATGCATCAGCCTCTTTTGTTTCGAGTTCCATTACCTGAACTAAACCCAAAGCCGAAGCCACCGGAGATCGCAGGTCATGCGACATGCTGTAAACAAACCGGTCTAATTCGCGGTTGGCTTTTTTTAATTCTTCATTCTGATTCTGCAATTGCTGATGGATGACGACCTTATCAGTAATGTTTCTTCCGAAACAGGTAACTCCGGTAACCATCCCTTCGGGATTACATAACGGGCTAATCGAATAATCCATGGATACACGGAGGTTGCCAAATTCATAGACACGGTCAAATTGGATTTTATTTCCGTTAAGGGCAGCCTGAAAGTACATTCTGCACTCGGTCTGGTCGGGATGCCCATGTTCCACTATGGTATCGAACAAATGTTGCCCCGCTTCAGGCGTGAAACCAAAAAACTGCTCAATCATGCTTTTAAAGGCCTGATTAAAAACCGTTAATTTCATCTCATGATCAACTGACCATATAGGATCATCTGTATTATTGATGATATGATTTAGTTCCGTAAAGCTTTCTTTCAGTTTTAGCTCACTCAGTTTCTGCCCGGTAATATCCTGAGTAGATCCAAGAATAGCCTTTATATGCGGTTCATCAAGGTAATTAATAAACTTTGACCGGAGGTAAACATCCCTGCCTGTTACATACCTGAAGTACATTTCGCTTTCTATTACCTGCCCCGGATTTTCGAGCAGGGCTTTCATGGTCTTAGCTACTTCCTCATGCATGGAAGGATCTATAAACTCAAAAGGATGCTTGTTGATGATTTCTTCAGGTTTATAACCTAATATGGGCTCAATGGAAGGGCTGATGAACTTTATAACTCCGTCCCGGTCGAGCATGGAAATAATATCAATACTGTTCTCGACAATGCCTTTAAACATTCTTTCGTTGCGGGCAACCATTTCATATGAATACTGTAAATCAGTAATATCCCGAATGTTGCCTATCAGCAAATATGGCTTTGAATTGCTGTTGTAAAATACAGTGTGTCTGTCAATAACCCATTTTAGCCCACTTCTTGAATGGTGGTAACGGTAGCGTATGAAGAAACTCTTCTTTCCTGAACCGGGCATTTTGCAGATAGACCTGAAATGATTGTGAACAGCATTATAGTCATCTATATGAATCCTGCTTTCAAGCTCTCCCGGACGGATATTCAAAGCCTGCTCAGGTGTAATTTCAAAAAGCTCAAAACAAGCAGGACTTACATAATTATAGCGCTTGTTTAAAATATCAATTTCGTAAATGACATCACTGGAGTTTTCAAAACCGAAAATTAACCGGTTGGTAAGCCTGACGTTATCTGTTACATTATCTGCCAAAATCAGAATTTTATTTTCCGTTTCATCCTGAAAAAAATAAAATTTTGCTTCAAAACAGTTTTCATTGCCGAATAGATTATTCGCCTTAAAACTGTAAGAAACCGAACTCTCATGCGATTCTGCAAGATGGGTGATTACCGCTTTTAATTTAGGAATTTCAAAAGGTGTAATCAGATCAAATACTGATTGAATAGCGTCATTGCTACCGATAACGGTATTCCACTTTTCATTTTTGTACAAAATTTTACCATCCATACTAATCAGAAGCACATAACTGTGATTAAGCAGGCCTTCGACCGGAACTTCAGATAGAGAGTTCATTTTTTGTAAATTTTACTGGTTTGACAACATAATAAAACATCATTACCGAACTGTAGCAGAAGTAACCTGAATGGAATCGGAATACAATAGTTAAGACGAATACCCCGAAAGGGCGTTCATTAAAATATATTTCAATAAAGTGCTGTAAGGGATCAGCGAGGTAAAAATATAAATTAATCAACCATATTAAAAAGGCTCTGTTCTGAGTTTTGAACAGCCTATGAAAAGGTAGTTTGCCCTGATAAAAACGAAAATAAGGCTAACAATTAACACGCATTGTTAATTACTTTTTTAATGGCTGTTTGAAATGAAGGCCGGGAGTAACAATCTTGGCGACATATTCAGCTTTATGGAAATTGTAACAATAGACAGCAGCAAAAAAATGACAGGTTACGAATGCGGACTTTGTGTGCATCATGCGATGGTTATTGATGATGTTGAAGAAGATATCTATGTGCTTGAAAAAATAGTTGAACGTTACTACTTCTGCAAACACCTGATCAAATGCAGCAACTCAATTGATGCACTTGCTTATCTTCAGAAAAATGCAAACTGCCCTGAATTGCTGCCTGAAATTATTTTTCTTGATCTGGCTATGCCTGAATTTAACGGAGAAGAATTTCTTGAACACTTTGGCAAACTTCTTCCATCAGTCAGACAGCGATGCAGCCTTTATATTTACAGTTCATCCAAAAAGGATGAGACTCATTACCTAAACGGAAAGCACCCCCTGGTTGCGGGATATGTGCCTAAACCCATGAGTCTGATTTATCTTTTAGGTGTTAACAGCGACCACGAGCAACGCTACTATTTGAATAATTTTCAAGACAAGATGCTATCTGTATGAAACAGCGATTAGAACATACATTTAACAAAATACTGCTGGCAGGCACCCAGTCCTTTTACCTGAAAGGGCTTGCTCAGATGCTTCTCAGGATTGGAGCGGCCATGCGCATTTCGCAAGCTGCCAACCAAAATGAACTGAATGTTTTTTTTCAGAAAGAAAAAACCATAGACCTGGCTATTCTGGTTTCACCGTTAATACGAAATTCCAACAATTCAATTCTTAGTAAAATTTATAAAATCAATGGCAACTGCCAGGTGATTCTGATGGCTGATGACCACGAGTTGCCTTTGGTTTTTTCCTTTGTTAAAGAAGGGGTAAAGGCCGCTGTAAGTAAATCATGTGCCGAAGGTCAAATAATTCAGGCATTAAACAGCGTTAATAAGAATTCATTTTACTTTTCTCCAACGTTTGCTGAATCTGTTATCAATAAAGGATTGAACACTCTTAAACTTAAAGGAAAAATGAAACTGATTCAGATGAGCGAGCGCGAAAAAGAAATCATCAGGCTGATGTGGAACGATTATACAAGCAAAGAAATA
>CAADHD010000027.1 GCA_900696575.1 uncultured Bacteroidota bacterium | reverse complement strand
TTCCTCCCTCCTTAGCTTAACTGAATACCTGCCTGCCTTGTGCAATGGCCTGCGTAACGGCAGGCAGGGAGCATCTGACTACGGATCAGAAGGTTGGGGGTTTGAATCCCTCAGGGACCACTTCGCAGAGATGCAGATTTTAACCCCTCTACTAACAGAATTGATGACTTCTTCAGACGCTGGATTAAGCTCCAGGACTATCTAAAGAAGATTGCATAGATTAAGAAGTTGTTTGTGAAAATCCAATGCGTGGTAAGTACTCCCTAACTGCTTAACCCCAGCCATGCCCAAACTGCAATGCCTATCCATACTAATCCTTTGATAAGGAAAAACAGGAAACCGGCTACGCCCAGTTTTTTGAGCCATGCTGTTTTCTTTTTGGGTACGGTCTGTTCCATCAGCGGCTTATTACGTTGTAGGTTTTAAAATCGGAAGTCATAGGCGGGGTGCGGCCTTCCTGTTTGGCTTTGGCTATGTCTTCAAAACCGCGTTTGTGACCTTCCAGAAATTCGGGCGAGCGGGTCCATGCTTTAAAATGTTCTTCGCTGTCCCAGAAACTTACGATGAGGTAGTTTCCGTTTCCGTCAGCCGGTTTAAGTACCTGCATGGAGTGAAAGCCCGGAAGGCGGTCTATGGCTTTGGCGCGCGTGGCGAAGAGTTGTTCGAAACGTTCGGCATAGTCGGGCTGGCAGTTTATGTAATTGATAGCTACAAAATTTTTGGTTGAATCCATAGTGATTGATTTGAGGGGGCAAATGTAAAAAAGTAGTTTAGAATTAGTCTAAATAACAAAATTTATTTCTTGCCCATTGCTTTCTAAATTTATTTTCAATCCTACTCCATATTTCTTTTAACCTTTACACCGCACATATAACATGTCTGACAATAATCGTTACCTGCGACAATTGGTTTCGCTTGCTGCTGTGCTGGCTGTTGGCCTGCTGCTGCTTTTTGCCATGCGCAGTTTTATTACTCCTTTCCTTTCTGCGCTAATATTTTATGTAATGCTGCAACCGCTTATGCCGGTACTTTCAGCAAAATGGAAATTAGGCAAAACCCTTTCTGCCATCGTACTAATGACAGGTTCTTTTATCCTCATCCTGCTTCCTGCCGGCATTATGACATGGATGCTGACCAGCAAGGTGAATTATGTATTGAATCATTCCGATGTAATACTCAATGGACTTCAGCGTGTAGACAGCATGATAGAAGAAATCATTGGTTTCCGGATTCTGACGATGGAGACACTTACGGCTGCCAAGAAATTTGTTGCCGGTATTATACCCGGTTTTCTGAGCAAAACAGCCGAAGCCGCTTTAGTAATTGTGATCATGTACTTTATTTTGTTTTTTATGTTAGTGAGCCGGGGAGTTATCGAGCAGAAAATGATTGAGTATCTTCCTTTCAACAAAACGAACAATGCACTTTTTGTAAAAGAGATGAACAGTATGGTGATGAGCAACCTGATGGGCGCACCGCTTATCGCTGTTATTCAGGGATTGTTTGCATGGCTGGGTTATGTTATTTTCGGATTGCCTGAGCCGCTTTTCTGGGCAGTGATTACCGCCCTGTTTTCATTCATTCCTCTGGTAGGCACACCTTTAGTTTGGCTGCCGGCAGGCCTTTTTCAGATTACAGCAGGGCATATGTGGCCGGGGGTCGGCATGTTGGTTTACGGTGCGGTTGTTATTTCCAATGTGGATAATGTGTTCCGTTTTATTGTTCAGAAAAAAATGGCAAACATCCACCCTCTGGTTACTCTGCTTGGCGTGATCATGGGAATAAAGCTGATAGGCCTGCCGGGAATTATTTTCGGGCCGCTGTTTATTTCCTGGTTCCTGATGATTGTAAAAATTTACCGTCAGGAATTTCATCCTTTAGACAACAACTCAAAACCTGATATACCTGTTGCCGAAACCGTTTCAGTAAATGAAGAAAACACGAGTACAGAAAAGAAGTAAGCCTGAACCGGAAGAAATAAAGTCTGTATCTGCACAGGATGCTGCTTCGCTTACTATGTGTTGGACTTACCTGTTTGTTGCTTTACTTGCTGTATTGATTTACTGCAATACGCTGAATCATGATTTTACCGTGGATGACGGAACAGTAATGCAGAATAACACGATAGTAAAAAGGGGAGTAAGCGCCATTCCCGAAATTTTCAGCACGCGATACCGCGCAGGATTCTGGGACAGAAAAGAAAACCTGTACCGGCCTCTGTCGTTAGTCATGTTTGCTGCCGAATGGCAGATAACCGGAGGCAAGCCGTGGTTAGGCCATATTGTAAATGTGATGATGTATGCATTGATATGTGTGCTTGTGCTTTTCCTGTTCAGAAGGTTATTGGTGAAACATCATCCGCTTATACCTTTTGCTGCTGCGCTGCTTTTTGCTGTTCATCCGTTGCATACCGAAGTTGTTGCCAACATCAAAAGCCGCGATGAACTGCTCTGCCTGCTGTTTTCATTACTGGCCATGATCAGTGCATTAAAGTATGTTGAATGGAAGAAGGTTTTATGGATGGCCGCTTCAGCATTCTGTTTTCTTCTTGCATTACTCTCAAAAGAAAATGCCATAGCCATGATGGCAATCATTCCGTTGCTTCTTTGGTTTTTTACCGATGAAAAAATAAAAGGGCTGATACTCCCTTCGGCAATGCTTGCTGCTGTTACCGGAATTTATCTTTTCATCCGCGCTTCGGTTTTACAGGGACTGGAAGATCAGACAGAACTGCAGATCATCAATAACTCCATGTTGGGCGCTGAAGGATTTTCACGGTTTATGATGGCAGTTTATTTGATGGGAAAATACCTGTGGATGCACATACTTCCTCATCCGCTTTCATTTGATTATTCATTCAACACCATAAAATCGGAAACAGCATCTTCTCCCCTTGCCTGGCTCTCATTGCTTATTCATGCCGGATTAGTCGTTTATGCACTGATGGGATTGAAAAATAAAAACCCGTTAGCATTCTGCATTCTGTTTTACTTCGGAACAATTGCATTAGTATCTAATATATTATTTCTGATTGAAGCCACCTTTGCCGAACGGTTTGTCTTTATGCCTTCCTTAGGATTCTGTTTAGCTGTTGCATTACTCCTTTCAAAAATTTCAAAACTGAATCTAAGAGAAAAAAATCTCCTCCAGTTAAAATCAAATCCGGTTTTATCATCAGCATTGATATTGATTCTGGTTTTGTTTTCTTTAAAAACCATCAGCCGCAACTTTGATTGGAAAAACAACTTAACATTATTGGCAAGAGATGTAAAAACCTATCCTGAAAGTGCACGCATCCGTTATGCTTACGGCAGCGCCTTATTATTTGAGCAGGCCATTCCTGAAAAAAACAAAGAGAAAAGAAACCGTTTGTTGGATGAAGCCATTGTTCAGCTTGAAAAAGGAGTAAGCATTTTAAGCACGTATGCCGATGCATTCTACCATCTTGGGTTGGCCTATAAAGACAAAGGTGATGCAGTAAAAGCAGTTGCTGCCTTCGAAGCTGCCAAGCGCAGCAAAACATGGACGGCTGCGGACTTCTATGTTTCCTCCGGACTGGCTTACGGAGCCGCTAACCGATATGCCGAAGCCATAAAGGATTTACACAGGGCTACAGAAATAGCAACGCCCACAGGTGAAATGTATAATAATCTCGGCATGTTTCACACCGAATCGGGGAATACTGATTCTGCAAAATACTTTCTTGAAAAAGCTAAATTTTTATCCCCCGAATCGCCCGGTGTACTCTACAACCTCGGCAATGCATTTGCCAAAGCCGGAAATTTTACAACAGCCATACTTCATTATGCCGAGGCTATAAAGATAGACAGCCTTTACGAAGATGCCTACAACAACACCGGCAACAGTTACGCAGCCATGAAAGATTTTAATAATGCACTTCACAATTACATGAAGGTTTATGAATTGAATCCGCAGAATCAGAAAGTACTGAACAACATTGCCGTAACTTATTACATGCTTGGCGATACTGCCAATGCACGCAGGTACATGGAAATGATAAAGAAATAAAACGATGAATACACTCCTGTTAACTCTTGGCATTTGGCGCGCTGTGTTAAATATTCATGGAAATGAATTGCCTTTCAACTTTGAGTTACAGAAAAAAGACGGCTCATACATCATTTATATTCAAAATGGTCTGGAGAAGATTGAAGTGCATGAAATCACCTTTCGTAATGATTCTCTGATCATCAGGCTTCCGGTTTATGATTCAGAAATTCATGCAGCCATAAAAGAAAATCGAATGGCAGGTGTCTGGTATAATTACTCACGTACCGACCAGAACGAAATTGCATTTTATGCCGAATCAGGAAATATAAACCGGTTTAACACTGCTGCTGCTCCCAAAACCGATTTCACCGGAAGATATGCTTGCTATTTCCGGCAAAATGAAAAAGACAGCAGCCTTGCCATTGGCCTTTTTGAACAAAGTGGTAAAAAAGTAAATGCAACATTTATGACCAATGCCGGAGATTACCGATTTCTGGAAGGTGTGTCTGATGGCGACAGCCTTAAGCTTTCCTATTTTGACGGAGCTTTTGCTTATCTGTTTCTTGCAAAGATGAGCGAAAAAAAGATAGATGGAAAATTTTATTCAGGCATCCATTATCAAACAGCATGGAATGGTTTAAGAAATGACACTGTTCAGCTTCCGAATCCTTATGAAATTTCAAAATTCAAGGAGGGAGTTACCACGCTTTCATTCCGCTTTCCGGATAAAGACAGCAACCTGATTTCATTTCCATCAGAAAAATTTAAAAACAAGGTAACCATCGTTCAGGTTTCAGGAAGCTGGTGTCCTAATTGTGTTGACGAAACCAAATACCTTTCGTGGTTTAAAGAAAACAACAAACACCTACCTGTTGAAGTAATCGGGCTGATGTTTGAAAAGACAGATGACTTCAGCAAGGCGATTAACAACATCAGCAGGTTCGGAAGTTTTACCGGAGCGAAATACCCGTTGCTTTTTGCCGGCAACCGAAAAAACATATACACCATTATTCCTCAGTTTGAAAAGATAGGAGGTTACCCTACTACAATCATCCTTGACAAAAAAGGAAACATTCATAAAGTCCATACCGGTTTTAATGGCCCGGCCACAGGCATTCACTTTGTAAAGCAAAAGGAAGAGTTTGAAAAAATGATTTTCCGTCTGTTAGAAGATTAAGCAGTGTTTACCTTTAATAATATTAATTTCACCCAATAAGGTGGAAGTTTCGCTTCCTTTTACTTTATTTTGCCATACCGATAATAGAATCCTTCTATATTTATTTCAAATCTGTTAAAAACTTCAATTGCATGAAAAAAATTTCCTGTTTAATTCTTCTCTACGTTAGCTGCCTTCAATGGGCACAGAGTCAATGTACGATTACAGGTGCATCTGCCTCCGGAACCAATTCTAATGCAACTACTTGTGTATGCCCCCCTGGATCAAGCGGTAGTTGCGATTTAATTCCGGATATAGCCATTGCCCAGCAACCGCTTAATCAACCATCAAATTATACTGAGTACGCTCAGGTATGTAACCCTCCATGCAGTGGTAATGATGGAAGGTTGAGAATTGGTGTTTCTACTCCAATCATCGGATATGGCCCACTTGAATCGAGAGGAACAGCATGGTATGTGTGCGGAACTGATACTTTGAATGCCGGAACTGTTTCAAACATTCCGGCTACTTGTCCGGGTACAGGTTTACCTCCCAAACAGCTTATCATGCAACGCATTTACCGTAAAAACGGAAACAGTATGAATTATTGGGAACGGCCTGCAGGCTCCATGACATTCCATCCTTCGCATGGTCACCAACATGTTGACGACTGGGGAATTTATACACTTCGCGTAAACAACGGAGATCCCAATCCGCTTAACTGGCCAATAGTAGGTACCGGGTCTAAATTGGGTTATTGCTTAATTGACTTAGGAAACTGTACTTCCAGTAGTGGTTATTGCCGCGACAGCAATAACAACATCCTCAATAACACGAATATTCCTAATTATGGCTTAGGCGGAGGTAATTACGGATGTAACAATACCGTTCAGGGAATTACAAACGGTTACATGGATACTTACAGCCAGAATTTAGATGGTATGTGGATCAACATTCCTCCCGGCACTTGTAACGGAACTTACTGGGTAGTGGTTCAGATTGACCCTTACAACTACTTTCTTGAGACAAACGAGAACAATAATGTAGTAGCTGTTCCAATCACACTAACCAAACAGGTGGCATCAGGCACTGCCACTATCACAGCGAATAAAGCAATGCCGATTTGCTCTTCTGAAACTGTTACACTTACTGCCAATGCCGCAACGTCATATTTGTGGAGTAATGGCGCTACAACCCAAAGCATTGTTGTTTCAGGAAATGGAACCTACACGGTTACTGCTACGAATAGCTGTGGAGCCGCTACATCAACGCCTTTTAATGTAACTACAACCGGCCCGGCAGCTCCAACTACTCAAAATGCAGAAAATTGCGGACCGGGTTCCGTAACCTTAACTGCATCAGGAAGTGGTACCATCAACTGGTTTAATTCAGTATCAGGTGGCAGTTCCTTAGGAACAGGAACAAGTTTCGTAACCCCTAATCTTTCAAACACTACCAGCTATTTTGCTGAAGTTACCTCAACAGCCACCGGACAAACATATTATTGTCCTCCTGTTGCTAATACTATAGGCAGCGGGGCCTATAATACAAGTGCACAGTATTTAACATTTAACGTCAGCAATCCCTGTACATTAAAGTCGGTTAAGATCTATGCTCAGTCTGCGGGTAACCTCACGGTTCAGCTACAGGATGCTGCAGCCAGTGTTTTACAGCAGATTACTTTAGCAGTACCGGCAGGGGAAAGCCGCATCACTCTCAATTTTCCATTAAGTATTGGCAACGAATACAGACTGACCCGAACAGGAACTTTCGGTTTATACAGAAATAACGGAGGCGTAAGTTATCCTTATACAGTTGGCGGAGTAGTGAGCATTATCGGATCTTCTGCTGGCGCTTCTTTCTATTACTTCTTTTACGATTGGGAAATCCAAACCCCGACTCAAACATGCGTAAGCACCCGTACTGCTGCAACGGCTATCATCCACCCTGTACCGAATGTATCGGTAAGTTCAAACACATCCATCTGTCTTGGCGAATCAGCCGTGCTTAATGCCGGGGGTGCTAATGCTTATTCCTGGAGTCCGGCTACCGGGCTTAATGCTACAACAGGTTCATCAGTAACTGCCTCTCCGAATTCGACTCAGACATACACCGTAACCGGAACCAACGCCCAGGGATGTACCGGAACAAATTCTGTAACCGTAACTGTTAATTCAATTCCTAATGTTACTGTTACACCGTCAGGTTCTACTTCCATTTGCTTAGGTTCATCAACTAATCTGAATGCCGGTGGCGCTTCAACCTATACATGGTCTCCCGCTACAGGATTGAGCGGAACTTCAGGAGCACAGGTTTCTGCATCCCCCTCAACCAATCAGACTTACACTGTTACCGGAACTTCTGCACAGGGATGCACTAATACTGCACAGGTTTCTGTGGTGGTTAACGCATTGCCATTAGTTTCTTTAAACGGCCTCGCATCAAGCTATCAGGTAAACGCTGCCCCTGTTACGCTTACCGGAACTCCAACTGGCGGAACTTTCAGCGGCCAGGGAGTAAGCGGTAATACTTTTAACCCGGCTGCAGCCGGTGTAGGCGGACCTTACAACATTTCCTATACTTTCACAGATGGCAATGGCTGCTCCAACACCGATGTAAAACAAACAACTGTTATCAATTGTGCTACTACAACTCAACCCGGCACTATCAGTACTATTGGAGGAACACAGAAACCTTGCCCCGGCTCTGTAATTACTTACAAAATAAATGCTGTAAGCGGAGCTACATCATATAACTGGACTCCTCCTGCCGGAGCGGTCATTACTTCCGGCCAGGGTACGGTACAAGTAACCGTTTCTTACACCGGCAGCTTTACACAAACAGACTCCCTTTGGGTGCGAGCCGTAAATAATTGCGGTGAAAGCGCCCCTCGTTTTCTACGCATTATCCGTGATACACCTACAACTCCATCAGCCATAACCGGTAGTGCTTACAATGTTTGCAATGCATCAGGGTTTAGCTATAGCGTTACTCTGGTTGCAAACAGAACCTATAGCTGGAGTTTCAATTCAGGCAATGTTCAAATTGTAAACGGGCAAGGAACCAATTCTATCAATGTTAACTTTCTGCCGGGATACACACAAGCTACACTAAGTGTTACAGCCGGAAATAACTGTGGTGTAAGCGCTCCAAGAAACTTAGTTGTACGTGCTACGCCAGCAACGCCAGCGGCAGTTAATGGTCCCATCAGTGTTTGTGCGAACCAGCAAGGAGTACCTTACAGCATTGATCCTGTAGCTGGTGCTACTTCCTACAAATGGACAGTACCCAGCGGTGCCAGAATTAATGACGGAACAACAACATCATCAGCAACTACACTCTATACTACAGCAACCAACGTAACTGTAAACTGGAAAACCACTCCGGGTTCTGTTTTTGCAAAAGCAATTAACGCTTGTGGTGAAGGAACAAATAAAGGTTTGGCAGTTGCCATTACCTGCCGTGAAGGAGCTGCTTTCAATCCTGCCATTCAATCATCGATTGATGTTTCTCCCAATCCGGCATCCGGTCAGATTGTAGAGGTATCACTTACCAATTTCAACCTTAACAATGCCCGCATCATTATTACCGATGTAATAGGCAAAACAGTAAAGGAAATTGAACTGGGAATTCTTGAACAATCTTCCATCAGCGCCATAGTGAATATCACTGATCTGAAACCGGGATTATATGTGATTACCGGACAGAGTGACAACTCAAAAGCATCTGCAAGATTTGTTATTCAATAACTTATTTACCTGAATCAACAAAGTCCCGCCTCCGTGCGGGACTTTCTTTTGCCATCAACAATGACCGGAATCATTACCATATAATACTCAACTTATACCTTTGTGAAAACAATAAACCGCATGGTTAAAAAAATTTTCAAACTATCTGCACTTTTTCTTTCGTTTATTTTTACCTCAAACGCACAAAATGCTTTTACCATTTACAATTCACAAAACAGCCCTTTGCCCTTTGATGGTGTTAATTGCATAGCTTTCGACAGTACCGGTGTAAAATGGATTGGCACCGAATTCGGCCTGGCCTCTTTTGACGGAACCACCTGGAATGTTTTTAACACCATGAACTCCGGTTTGCCCGATAATGCCATTCGTTGCATTGGAGTTGATCGTTTCAATAACAAATGGATTGGTACTTTTTTCGGTGGGTTAGTAAAATATGACGGTAATAACTGGACTGTTTACAACACACAAAATTCTGATTTGCCGGATGACTATATCAAAACTATTGCTTTTGATACTTCAGGTCATAAATGGATTGGCACTATTATCGGAATGGTGGAGTTTGATGATGTTACATGGACCGTTTATGACATGAGCAATTCTCCTTATCAGCTTTCTGACAACATTTCATGTATAAACATTGATAACAACAATTTTTTCAGAATCGGTACCATGAATGGCGGCTTGATTTACATCAACAATGGCAACTGGCAGGTTTTCACCATTCCAAACGGAAGCGGAATACCCGATAACACTATTCTCGAAATTGCCATTGATCAGAATGGTGTAGAATGGCTTTCCACACCGGCTAATGGTCTGGTAGCTCATCCGGGAGGCTTTACTTGGCTTATCTATACTCCGTTTACTTCTTCTATACCCAGCGCATCCACTTCCAGTATTGAACTCTCTGATTATTCCGGGGTGATTTGGATAGGAACACTTGACGTGGGGCTTGTTAGAAAATCAGGTACAAACTTCACTGCTTACAATCCCTCCAACTCTGTTTTTCCTGATAACGTAGTTACCTTTATTGAGAAAGACCTAAACGGAATTTTATGGATTGGCACCACTTCAGGAGGGCTGGTGCGGCTCGATGAAAGCCTGTTGCTGTCAGTTGAAAATATTTCGGCATCAGCAAATGTTATCTTCAATTCTTATGCTACTGACAAACTGAAACTTGTTTCTTCGGGAAAGATTATTTCCCCTACCCTGCTCACTATAGAAGGAAAGAAAACGGGTACGGCATTTTCAACCCATGGAAACATGGCAGAAACTGATGTAAGCCATTTAAGCAATGGTTTTTATTTGCTCACTTTTGCCGATGAAAATGGAAACATTATTTCCGGTAAAATCATTAAAAATAATTGATCAATGAAAGTGGCTGTAGTTGGAGCTACCGGCCTGGTAGGCTCTATGATGTGCCGTGTGCTTGAAGAAAGAAAATTTCCGGTTTCGGAATTTATTCCGGTATCTTCTGAAAGAAGCGCAGGAACCGAAATTTCTTTTCATGATAAAAAGATAAAAACCATTCTTGCCGCTGAGGCAATTAATGCCAAACCAGATATTGCTTTATTCAGTGCAGGCGGGAATGCTTCGCTGGAACTGGCCCCTCAATTTAAAAATGCCGGATGTACAGTTATTGACAACAGCTCTGCCTGGAGAATGCATCCCGAAGTTCCTCTCGTGGTCCCTGAAATCAATGCCGATGTTATTGAACCGCATCACCGCATCATCGCCAATCCGAATTGCTCTACCATTCAGATGGTGATGGTGCTGAATCCGCTGCATAAAAAATATAAAATCAACCGGGTGGTAGTTTCAACTTATCAATCTGTAACCGGTACCGGAAAAGCGGCTGTTGATCAACTGATAAATGAGCGCCAGGGGGTAACCGGAAAGATGGCTTATCCTTATCCCATTGACATGAACATTCTTCCACAGGTGGATGTTTTTCTTGAAAACGGATACACTAAGGAAGAAATGAAAATGGTGAATGAAACAAAAAAAATAATGCGTGATGCAAGCATTGCGGTAACCGCTACAACGGTAAGAGTTCCTGTAATGGGCGGTCACTCTGAAGCGGTGAACATTGAATTTGATAAAGATTTTGATTTGACCGAAGTAAGAAGTATCCTCCATAACACCAAAGGATTGATTATGGATGATGAGCCTTCACTGCTTAAATACCCCATGCCATTAACTGCAAAAGGAAAAGATGAAGTTTTTGTTGGCAGAATACGAAGAGATGAAAGCAGAAACCATTGTCTCAACCTGTGGATTGTTGCTGATAACCTCCGCAAAGGCGCTGCTACCAATGCCGTACAGATTGCCGAATACATCAGAGAAAAGTTTCATTCCTGATATTCTCAGAATCGTTTTACAATGCGCATCACTTCACCGGCATACCCTCCTCCAAACAGATTTACATGAACCAGTAAAGGGTACAGATTGAAAATGTCCACCCTTTTTCGCCAGTTTTTTTCCAAAGGGAAATGACTGTGATACGATTCATAAAAATCATTATCAAAACCACCAAACAGCAATGTCATTGCTAAATCCGTTTCGCGGTGACCGTAATACACAGACGGGTCAAACAGGCATGCATATCCGTCAGCGCCTGTCATGAAATTTCCATTCCATAAGTCACCGTGCAACAAGGCCGGCTTTTCGGCTGGAATAATCTCCGGAAGTTTTATGTAAAGCCTTTCAAACGATTTAAGAACAGCAGGTGGTAATTTACCATAATCAACCGCTGACCGGATGTGCACATCGAGCCGCTGCAGGATAAAAAAATCAATATACGATTCCGCTGGTGTGTTATACTGCATCAGTGAGCCGATGTAATTGTTTTTATCAAGACCGTAAAAATTTGCGGTTTGGCTGTGAAGCAGCGCCAGATGCTTTCCGAAATCCTCAAAAAAGTTTTTTGCCCTTTTGCCCGATTCAATCCATTCGAGAATAAGAAAAGATTTACCTTGTGCTTCACCTAAGGTTATGACGGAAGGAACAGACAGGGCTTTTGCTTTCCTTAATAAATCAAGTCCGTATGCCTCTGCTTCAAACATGCCGGGATATGCTGCCGCATCATTCAGCTTAATAAAATAATTTCCGCTTTGGGTAATGACTTCAAGCGACTGATTAATACATCCTCCACCCACCGGTTTCAGATTAACAATATTACACCGGTTTCCGATGGCTTCAAAGAGCTTACTTTCTGCTTCCTGAATGATTTCCTTCTCCATATTCATGCAAAAGAAAACAAGGCGGTTAAATTTGACGCTGATAATAACCCCTTAATCCATGCCCGATTTTAAAGGACCTCTTTCTTCCAAGCTTCCGCGTGCCGGCACTACCATTTTCACCATTATGAGTGCATTAGCCAGCGAGCATAAGGCTATCAACCTTTCGCAAGGCTTTCCAGATTTTGAAGTCTCTTCAGAACTGATAAACTTAGTTTATGAAAAAATGAAAAACGGGCAGAATCAGTATGCGCCTATGCCGGGTATTCAACTGTTGCGCGAAATCATTTCGAAAAAAGTAAAAAAACTTTATTCTGCCGCTTACGATCCGGCAACAGAAATAACCGTTACGGCCGGTGGCACGCAGGCCATTTTTACGGCTATCCTGTCAGTAATAAAAGAAGGCGATGAAGTTATTTTATTTGACCCGGCTTATGATTGTTATGCCCCCGCCATCGAACTGGCAGGCGGCATTCCTGTTTCGCTTCAGTTGAAACCTCCCTCATTTTCTATTGACTGGAATGAAGTAAAGCGAACCATCAATCAAAGAACGCGAATGATAATGATTAATACTCCGCATAATCCCACCGGCAGTATTCTCACGGCAAGGGACATGATGCAGCTTGAAAAACTGACCAAACAAACTGACATTCTTATACTGAGCGATGAAGTGTATGAGCATATCATTTTTGACGGATACGAGCATCAAAGCGTCATGCGATTCCCCGAATTGGTTAAACGCAGTTTCGTGGTATTCTCATTCGGCAAAACATTCCATGCTACCGGTTGGAAGTGCGGTTATATTCTGGCTCCTTCCAAATTGATGGCTGAATTCCGGAAGGTTCATCAGTTCAATGTGTTTTCGGTCAATACCCCTTTACAGTTTGCACTTGCTGATTTTATGTCAGATGAGATAACCTATACCGGCATAGAAGCCATGTATGCCCGAAAGCGCGATTATTTTCTAACCCTGATGAAGCCATCGCGTTTTAAACCTTTAGACTGCCATGGCTCTTATTTCCTGCTTTTCGATTATTCAAAAATCAGTAATGAAAAAGATACTGATTTTGCAAAACGCCTGACGGTTGAACATGGCGTTGCCTCCATTCCGGTTTCTGTTTTTTATAAAAACCCACCTGATAAAAAGCTGCTACGGTTTTGTTTTGCCAAAAAGGATGAAACCCTGAAAGCCGCAGCGGAAAGACTGTGTAAGGTTTAAAATTTATTTCACCGAACAATAAATATGTCTGAACCTTGATTAAGGTATTGCCGTAAAAAATTAAGACTAAACGATTTTTCTATTTTTGAAACATGTTAAAGCAGACATTACAGCAGAAGCTACAACAGAAACTTTCGCCCCAGCAGATTCAGATGATGAAATTGCTGCAGGTACCGGCTGCCATGCTGGAGCAGAGGATTAAGGAAGAATTGGAATCGAATCCTGCATTGGAAGAAGGCAGGGAGGAAGACGAAGAAGAGCAGGAACAGGAAGAACAGGAAGAGTTTCCGGATGATGTGGCCTTTGAAACCGAAGGCGAACAAAACACCGGTGATGCTGAAACCGATATTCAATCAGAAAATGAGCAGGATTTTAATCAGGAATTTGATGATAAGCCCCGCGAAGAAAAACTGAACGATGATTTTGATTTAGCTGATTATATTAATGACGATGATGTTCCTTACTACAAAACGCATGTAAACAATTCTTCACCCGATGATGAACGTTACGAGGCGCCTGTGGTGAATACTATTTCTTTTCAGGATAGTTTGATTGCACAGCTTGGCGAACAAAACCTTGATGAAAAACAGTATCAAATCGGGCTGCAGCTAATCGGCAGCATTGATGAAGACGGCTACCTGCGCAGACCACTTGAAAACATTATTGATGATTTAGCATTTGCACAGAATGTTATTGCCGGTGAAGAAGAAATAATGGCTGTACTTAAACTCATTCAGACTTTCGACCCTCCCGGCATCGGTGCCAGAAATCTGCAGGAATGTTTGTTGCTTCAATTAGAAAGAAAAGAGCCAACAAAATCCATTCAATTAGCCAAACGGACGCTTACCAAATACATGGAGGAATTTTCGAAAAAGCATTACGAAAAAATTGCCTTATCCCTGGCTCTTACCGATGAAGAAATGAAAGAGGTTTTGCACGAGATTTTAAGATTGAATCCACTTCCCGGAAGTACATTTGCCAGCGGCAGCCGCTCCAGCGAAACTGTTATTCCCGATTTTATTCTGACAAATGATGAGGGTAAGCTGGAACTTTCACTCAATTCAAAAAATGCTCCTGATTTAAAATTGAGTAAAACTTACCTGAATATGCTGCAGGAGTACAGCAAGGATAAAAAGAAAAGCCAGTCGGCACGCGAAGCTTTGACCTTTGTAAAACAAAAATTAGATGCTGCCAAATGGTTTATTGATGCCATACAGCAACGCCAGCATACGCTTTTGAATGTAATGAACACCATACTCGAATATCAGAAAGAATACTTTCTTGAAGGGGACGAACGAAAACTCCGTCCGATGATACTTAAAGACATTGCCGATATTGTAGGGATGGATATTTCCACCATATCACGTGTTGCCAACAGCAAATACATACAGACTCACTTCGGCACATACCTGCTTAAATCGTTTTTCTCGGAAAGCCTTACTACCGAAAGCGGGGAGGAAGTATCGAGTCGTGAAGTGAAAAAAATACTGAGCGATGCCATTGGTGCCGAAGACAAACGTAATCCCGTAACCGATGATCAGCTCTCTAAACTGTTGAAAGAAAAAGGTTATAACCTTGCCCGCAGAACAGTAGCAAAATACCGTGAGCAACTCAACATTCCGGTTGCACGGTTGAGAAAAGAACTCTGATTCATTCAAATACTGATTTCCTTCAGCTTATTTCTTATCAGGCTGACAGCAAATTCAATCTCTTCTTCCTTGGTAAACCGTCCAATACTGAAGCGAATGGATGATTGCGATTCTTTGTCGGTTAATCCCATTGCGCGGAGTACATGCGAAGGTTTATTATCAGACGAAGTACAGGCCGAACCCGCAGCTACCGCAAGCTGAGGAAACATTCTGATAAATTCAGCACTGCTCACATTTTTAAAACAAAGGTTTGTAGTGCTTGGCAATCTGTTTCTTGTACTTCCGTTAATGAAGGCCGCACCCTCATCGGTTAATGCCTGCTCAAGTTTTGTACGCAACTGCGAAAACCGTTGACCCTCTTCAAACCACTTGTTAGCCGCAAGCTCACAGGCCTTCCCGAATCCAGCTATGGCCGGTACATTAACAGTTCCTGAGCGCAATCCCTTTTCATGCCCGCCTCCATGAATGATAGGAGATATTGCTACACGCGGTTCTTTTCTCCTTACATAAAGAAGACCCGATCCTTTTGGTCCGTAAATTTTATGGGATGAAATACACAGTAAATCAATGCATTGTTCATTCACGTCAACTCTCACTTTGCCGGCTGCCTGAGTAGCATCGGTAAAAAAATAAATACCCTTTTCGCGGCACAGTTTACCTATTTCACTCACCGGTTGAATAACGCCTGTTTCATTGTTGGCAAACATGATGGATACCATTAAAGTATTTTCATTCACCGCCTCATTCAAATGCTGCAAGTCTATCAACCCATCGCGGTTAACCTCCAGATACGTGATTTTCGCTCCATGCAGTTCAAGCCATGCGCAGGTATCAAGCACGGCCTTATGTTCGGTTTTGCTGGTAATGATATGATTCTTGCTTTTGCCATGCATTTCCATCATGCCTTTCAATGCAACATTGATGGATTCTGTACTGCCTGAAGTGAAGACGATTTCCTGTTTCTCTGCTCCGATCAGAACAGCCGCCTGCTCACGGGCTATTTCAACGGCTTCATCGGCAATCCAGCCGTAAGCATGTGTTTTTGATGCTGCATTTCCGTAACGCTCGGTAAAATAAGGAAGCATGGCTTCCAGCACATACGGATCAACCGGAGTTGTTGAATTGTAATCCAGAAAAACAGGCAGGCCGGTATTCACAATTTCAAAATTACAGGGTGTAAAAATAGTCTGACATGGTTACGCTTTAGTACTGTGCTACACCCGTAGATTTGCGTTGCTTTAAAAACGCATGAACCTTCTTGATGTGATCATTGCCATACCGCTGCTGTGGGGAGCATACCGCGGTTTTAAACGCGGACTGATATTCGAAGTACTGATGATAATCGGGCTGATTATCGGGCTGTATGCTGCGTTTAAATTTTCAAGCCTTGCTCAGGGATTGCTGAAAAACTTCATTGCTGAAGACAGTGCCATACTTCCATCCCTCTCATTCGCCTTAGTTTTTGCTGCGGTGCTGCTGGTTATGATTCTGTTTGCAAGGTTTCTTGAAGGAATCCTCAAGATCACTTCCCTCCACCTTTTCAACCAGATTGCCGGTACGCTGTTGGGTATTTTCAAATTCGGATTGGTAGTCAGTGTTGTATTGTGGTCATTCAAAGCCCTTGAACCACACTGGGATTTCATCAGCAACGATATGAAAAACAAATCAATCTTATACGAGCCGGTTCTGAAAACAACATCATTTATTACTCCGGCATTGGAAGACATTAAAAAAGAATTCAAGGAAATAGCTTATTAAGCTGCTCAGTTGATTCTTAAAACCGGATAACGCCTGTAGGTTTTTTCAAAGAAGGGCGAGCGCTGATAGATAAAATAGAGCTGGGCAAATTCATCTTTGGCAAAAGCACTGTCAGTTTCTTTTTTCGCAATAAAATCAGCGCGTAGTTTCACATCGGCTTTCAACAGCGAATCGGCTAAATCTTCAAACACATACGATGAAAACCATTCTTTCTGCTGCAGGATGGCATCAAAAAAACCCCAGGTAAACCAACTGTCTGCTCCCTGCGGCTCGAGCGTTTCGACTATGTATCGGTTGCATGACTGATTTACAGGAATGAGAAAATCTCCCTTGTAAACTTTCACTTTTTCTTTTTGCTTTCTCAGTTCCTGAACAGTGTTCAGATAATGGCCTTCATAAGGTGTTGAAGTGGCTTTGTACTTATCAATGTACATCACTTCTGCTTCTACTGTACTATCAGCGGTTAGCGGAATCATTTTCACATTATTCAGTTTCATCCTTTCCACTACTTCTTTCCAAGCCTGCGGAAGCAAATAAAACTCAGGCCGCTGAACAGTAAGGGTTTCCTTGTAATAATCATAAAACCGGATAGGCCTTTCAAACGGTGCGCTTCTGTCATACCGGATACGCTCAAGTCCTGTCGCCTTACTTTTCTCTTTTCTTATTTCATAACCGCGAAAAAGCAGCGTATCAAACCTTGAAGTATCTGCCTCCCATTTCAATCCGAAAGTTTTCATGGAGGCACATTCCTTGCCGGCTTTTCTTTTATTCGAAATGATTTCACCGGAATATGCTTTTACATTTTCCATCAATGAAACCAGCAACCGGCAGGTAGACTGCACCCGCTGCGGAAACGGTTTCAGCATGTGCGATTCGGCTACAAAACCAATCGTATTGAAAAGGGCTGCATACCCTGTTGCATAACGCGGTGATTCCAAAAAGCCGTAAAGGCCGGTTTCCGGGTCATCGCCATACGATTTGGTGTTGACATAAGGAATCATTTCATCGCCTTTCTCTTTCATGCTTTTAAAAAGAGCGGGAGTAAAAACCTGCTTCAGAAAATTTCCGACAACAGGATGCAGTTTATTATGCTGTGTAGAAATCAGCGTCATGGTGTAAGGATAATCAGCCCCATCGCTTACATGCGTATCCATCAGTACGTGCGGATTCCATTCACGGAACAAACGGGTAAAGGACTTAGCATTTTCAGAATCGCACTTTATAAAATCGCGGTTCAAATCAAGGTTGCGGGCATTACCCCGGAAGCCATATTCTTCCGGTCCGTTCTGATTGGCGCGGCTGCAGCATCCTCTGTTCAGCATGCCGTCAATGTTGTAAGCCGGAATGATAAGAAGCACAGTGTTTCCTAAAAGATTTTTTCCTGATTCCGTTGAAAGAATTGTATCAGCTAAAATCATACTTGCATCAATGCCATCAGGTTCACCGGGATGAATTCCGTTAAGGATTAAAACCACCGGGCGGTTTTTCTGATGTACGGACAGCGGATTAAAATCGCCATCACTGCTGATTGCCATCACGTGAAGCGGCTTTCCTATATCGGTCAGTCCATACTCCAGCAATTTTGCCTGAGGGTGTTTTTTCTCAAGCCACTTGTAAAAGGCAATGCACTCATCATACGTAGCTGTGCGGTTAGGCTGAGCACACACCTCAACAGCAAAAAGAATAAGCAAAAAGAAAGCAGGAAAAGTTTTCATCATAAATTGGCAGGGGTGCAAATGTGTAAAAGTCAGCGCTAAGCAACTTTACAGTTACCTTCTTAGAAATTTACTTTCAGCCAGTTAAAAAATGAGTTGTTTGAATTGGCATAAATCACAACGATTGGAAAACTTTTCCGAAATATGACATTGCTCAACACTAAGCTGAAATAGGTTTGCTGCCGGAAGGAAAACTTTTTCCTGTTTCCTCAATCCTCAGTTTTATAACCTTTAATTTTACAACAGATGACTGATACACTTGTTATGCCTGTGCGCCCTGCTTCCAAAACTTTTTATAACCGCGATGAAGTTTTAAAAGCCTGCCTGCTCTATTTTGAGAATGATGAACTGGCGGCTACTACCTGGATGAATAAATATGCCCTGAAAGATAAAGCAGGAAATTTTCTTGAGCTTACTCCGGCTGAAATGCATAAACGGCTGGCAAAGGAATTTGCACGAATTGAAAAAAATTATCCTTCGGCAGATGGCAATAAAAAAAATCTGTCTGATTATGGCAGAAGCCGTCAGCCATTAACCGAAGAAAAAATTTTCAATCTGTTTGACCGTTTCCGGTATGTTATTCCGCAGGGCAGCGTCATGGCCTCTTTGGGAAATAAAAACGTACTGGCATCGCTTTCCAACTGTGTCGTACTCCCTGAAATTCAGGATTCGTATGGCGGTATTTTTTTCACTGATCAGCAATTGGCTCAGCTTTTCAAACGCAGATGCGGTGTAGGTATAGACCTGAGTACTATCCGTCCATCGGGTATGCGGGTAAGCAATGCAGCAGGCACTACTTCGGGTGCTGTTTCCTTTATGGAACGGTTTTCCAATACCACGCGTGAAGTGGCGCAACATGGCAGACGCGGTGCATTGATGATTACCATGGATGTAGCCCATCCCGATATTGAACAGTTTGTAACCATTAAGCAAGACCTGACCAAGGTTACCGGAGCCAATGTTTCTGTTCGTATCAGCGATGAGTTTATGAATGCTGTGGTAACAAACAGAGAATTCCATCTTCGCTTTCCGATAGATTCGCCAAACCCCACTATCACCAAAAAAATCAATGCCCGCCAGTTGTGGAATACCATTATTGAATGTGCGCACCGCACTGCCGAACCGGGAATAATTTTTTGGGACAGGCAGCATCGCTACTCCACTTCTTCCATCTATCCCGGCTACCACAATGTTTCTACGAATCCTTGTTCTGAAATTGCCATGCAGGGGGGCGATTCCTGCCGTTTAATAGCCATCAACCTGTTGTCATTTGTCGAGCATCCATTTACAGCCGAAGCCTCTTTCAATCATGAAAAGTTTTATGAGGTTACTTATGAAGCACAGCGTCTTATGGATGATTTGGTAGATCTGGAATTAGAAGCCATTGAACGCATTCTTGCCAAAATAAAATCAGACCCTGAGCCGGATTACATCAAAGACAACGAACTGCGCACCTGGAAGCTCCTTTACGAAACCGGAAAGAAAGGCCGCAGAACAGGATTAGGATTTACAGCCCTGGCCGATACCCTTGCTGCCTTATCCATGAAATTTGACAGCCATGAAGCTATTGAATACGTTAAGCACATCATGCAAACCAAATGCAAGGCAGAATTTGAAAGCTCCGTTGACATGGCCATTGAGCGCGGAAGTTTTGAAGATTTTAATCCTGACATTGAAAAAGAATCGGAGTTTATACAGATGCTTGAAAAAGAATTTCCGGATGTGCATCAGCGCATGATGAAATACGGAAGAAGAAACATTTCCATTTCAACAGTAGCCCCAACCGGCACATTAAGCATACTTACTCAAACTTCTTCAGGCATTGAGCCGGTTTTCATGCTTTCCTATACAAGAAGAAGAAAAGTGAATCCTGATGATAAAACAGCACGGATTGATTTTACTGATGCTTTGGGCGATACATGGCAGGAATTCACGGTGTATCATCATGGGGTAAAACGCTGGATGCAGATCAGCGGCATAGATACGATTGAACAAAGCCCTTACTATAACGCTACCGCCAATGACATAGCCTGGGATAAACGCGTAGAGATGCAGGCTGCCGTTCAGCATTACACCACCCATTCCATTTCCTCTACCATTAACCTGCCTGCCGAGGCAAGCACTGAACAGGTAAGCAGCATTTACCTTGAAGCATGGCGCAAAGGTTTAAAAGGAATTACCGTTTACCGCGAAGGGTCACGCAGCGGAGTACTGGTTGCCGGAAGTTCTAAACCTGAAAAAACGGAGGCTGCCGTAAGAGAAACCATGCCGCCCAAACGGCCTAAGATTCTTGAAGCAGAAGTGGTGCGCTTTATGAATAATGAGGAAAAATGGATAGCGGTGGTGGGCTTATTGGATGGAAGACCGTATGAAATTTTTACCGGCCGTGCCGAAGATGCCTTCTCCTTTCCTTCGTGGGTTAACAAAGGGTGGGTAATTAAAAACCTGAACGGGAACGGCAAGAAACGTTACGATTTTCAATACGAAGATAAAGACGGTTACCGTGTTACCATTGAAGGGCTGTCGCGCTCCTTTAATCCCGAATACTGGAATTATGCAAAGCTGATTTCCGGAGTGCTTCGTCATGGTATGCCATTGCCGCAGGTCGTATATCTTATTGAAAACCTTCACTTCACCAATGATACCATTAACTCGTGGAGAAGCGGGGTAGAACGTACATTGAAAAAATTTATTCCTGACGGCACCGAAGCTGCCGACAAGCGCTGTCCCGAATGTAACGATCCGGAAGGGTTAGTTTATGAAGAAGGTTGTCTTAAATGCCGTAGTTGCGGGCATTCGAAATGCGGATAATACATTGAAAGCAACTTTGTAAACCTTTCTTACTGATGAATATCAGCCCTTTCAAAGGCAGTTTTTGACACGGGAGTTTTCAACAGGATAAAAGTCAGAAATTTTAGAAATAATTTGGATTTTAGGACGTTAACCTGTTACATTAGCACCTCTATAACCGGAAGATATGTTCGAATACACTAAACAAATCCTTACCAAGGTCAGTTTTGACAGGGTATTGTTTCGAAAAGAATTGAGAAAAGCTATTCAATGGTTAAAAAAAGACGAGCGAAAGATGTTGATGGTGTGGTGCCTGACTACCTTCGGCCACCGGTATGGCGACATCATTCACGAAGTGTTTAAACGGTTCGGTCATTTTTAATAAAACACCACACTGATTTCTGAATGGGCGCTTCGCCCTTTGTCATCTGTACAGGATATTTTGTTGTTCCCCTCCTGCGGAGTAATAAATACACTTTCTTTAGATGCAGCTTTTCGTAAAAAACGGTTGTTTACATACCAGTAAACCTCGCTTACATCGGCATCGGTAAGGCATTGAAGCTTTAGCTGTGTGTCTTTTTCCATCAGGTATTCTTTTCCATTAGCCGGCTGAACAATGACAGGCGCTTTTCCGGCAATGACTTTACTGCATGTCGGGTTATGAGGAGGAACTTCGCTAAACGGAATTTTTTCGCTGCGGTAAAAAGCGATCAGTTCCGGTGGAAGGTTATCAAGCATTTTTACTTTATAACCGGCATCGGGCAAACAGTTCATACAATAAGAAAATTGCTCATGGTGAGATAAAAATGTTTTGGTGAGATGATTGCATTTCTGATATGGAGAAACGGAAGGAATAAAAACATCACTGATTCGTTTTTCACAGAAATCATTGGCAGGCATGCCTGTTACGCTGCAAACCATGCGGTAATCAATTCCTTCAGGCGCTTTGAGCCATAGTTGATGGCCTCTGTTGTCAACAGCAGTGAACAAACGGAATAAGAGCGGAGTTGCAATTCGCGCCCCAGCCAACTCAGGCGTCCCTTCGCCCGAAAAATTTCCTGCCCAAACTGCTATTGTGTATCGCTGATTGTAACCGATAGCCCAGGCATCCCTCCTTCCGTATGATGTTCCGGTTTTCCAGGCAATACGCGGAGTATTTACAGCCTGCTGAAAATTTTCCGGAAAGTCAGGCCGCTCTGTCTGCATCAAAATTTCCGAAATCATATAAGCAGCTTCCTTGCTTAACAACGGCACACTGTCATGCTGCTCTGATTTTATCAGAGATGGTTTTATAAAAACTCCTGAGCTAAAGGCTGAAAACAATCCTGCCATTTCCTCCGGCCTTACAGAGCATCCGCCCAGGGCCACACTCAATCCAAGCTGATTTTCCTTCCCTTTTAATGATTGAAACTGTGCTTTACCAAGAAGCTCCAGCAGATTATTCAATCCGTTTTCACTTAACAGTTTTACGGCAGGGACGTTCAGGGAATGAATCAATGCCTGCTCAGCAGTAATGGATCCGCGGTATTGATTATCATAGTTGGAAGGTGAATATCCTGAATAATCTACCGGCACATCAGTAATTCTTGATTTAGGAGTGATGAGGCCATTGTCAAATGCCAAGGCATAAATGGCAGGCTTCAATGTGCTGCCCGGAGATCGTAACGCACGTAAACCATCCACCTGGCCATAATGGACAGCATCATTAAAATTATTGGAACCGCAGTAAGTAATTACAGCATGTTTACCATTGTCAATTATCATCACCGCAGCATTGTACACATGAATTGACTGCATGCCTTTCATATAATCCGAAAGCAACTGTTCTGTTGTTTTCTGAACAGACAGTTCAATATGAGTATAGATTCTTTGCCGTGATGGATATTGTTTCTTCAGACGGAGAGCAAGATGCGGAACCATTTTCGGCATCATAAATTTTTTTGCGGGAAGAGGTTCATGAATGGCATCTTCAAAATCATCATCCGAAATCTTATCTTCTTCCTTTAGCCTTTTCAGCCATTGATTACGGGATGCCGTAAGTTCCTGTGGATTTTTAAAGGGCGACAGGGAGTTGGGTCTATTGGGAATGATGGCAAGAACAACCGCTTCTGAAAGACTCAGATGTTTTGCCTCCTTACCAAATACCATCAGAGAAGCTGCCTGCACACCTTCAAGATTTCCCCCGTAAGGAGCAAGACTGAAATAGAGTGACAGTATTTCATCCTTTGAAAATCTTAATTCCAATTGAAAGGCCCGGAACATTTCAAGCAACTTGTTTTTCAATGTCCGCTCGGCAGGATAAAGCAATCTTGCTGTTTGCATGGTAATGGTGCTGGCTCCTGAAGTTCTTCTGCCCCTGAAAAAATTATTGAATGCCGCCCTTATCACTGCCAACGGATTTACACCGGGATGATACTGGAAGTATTTGTCTTCCTTAAACAGCAAAACATTTTTTAATTGCGGAGAAACTTCTTCAGCCTTAACCTGCAGCCTCCATTTATCATCCCTGTTTAAAAAAACATGCAGAACAGAGCTGTCGGCCGAATAAACAACTGTGGAATAGTCAGCCGTGGTTTTTACCGGTATGATAACTGCCGAAAGAAAAAATGCCAGCAGCAAAACAACAGGAATTAAAATCCATTTTAAACGAATACGGCTCATTCAGTATCCGGATGAATGCACATGAAAACGAAAAATGTTGAAACAGATTTCAGCTTAGCAGCGAATAAACAATAAAGCTGGCAAGGTAGGCCAATATGCTTAAATAGGTGAGTTGAATAAGCGGCCATTTCCAATCTCCGGTTTCGCGTTTTACTACGGCTAAAGTACTCATGCATTGCATGGCAAAGGCATAAAATAACATTAAGGACCAGCCCGTGGCCACATCATAACGTTTTTTGCCGGTGGCAGGATTTATTTCGGCCATCATTTTGTCTTTCACTGTTCTTTTAGTTCCTGCCTCGTTGCCTGCACTGTAGATGGTTGACATGGTTCCTACAACCACTTCACGTGCGGCAAAAGACGTAATCAAGGCAATTCCGATCTTCCAGTCAAACCCTAAAGGAGCGATAGCCGGCTCAATAAAATGACCGATGCGACCTGCATAAGAATGTTCTAGTTTCTGCGATTCGAGATAGGCAATGGTTTCTTCATCTGTACCCGAAGAAGAAAGCGTTTCTATTTTATCATTCAGCTTAGTAAAATTATCTCCGGGTCCGCGCGAGGATAAAAACCAGAGTACTATGGAAATAGCAATGATGATTTTTCCGGCATCAAACAGAAATACTTTCACTTTATCAATAACGGTGATGGCTGCATCAGGCCATCGCGGAACCCGGTACAGGGGAAGTTCCATAATAAAAAAATCGCGTTCTTTCTGTTTTACAAAAAATTTCATGAGTGAGGCAACGGCAATGGCAGCAACAAATCCCAGTACATATAACGACATCATAACAAGTCCCTGCAAATTCAGTACTCCGAAAACATCGGATGATGGGATTATCATGGAAATAATGAGAGTATAAACCGGCAATCGTGCCGAGCAGCTCATCAGCGGAATAACCATGATGGTGATGATGCGTTGTTTCCAACTTTGAACTGTTCGTGTTCCCATAATGGCAGGTACGGCACAGGCTACTCCGCTTATCAGCGGAATAAGCGATCGGCCGTTTAACCCGTAACGCCTCATCAGCTTATCCATGATGAAACTTACGCGTGCCATATAGCCTGTATCCTCCAGAACTGTTATAAACGCAAACAATAAAGCAATCTGCGGAATAAAAATTACAATACCGGCAAGCCCGGCTAAAATGCCGTTTACAATTAAATCGTTCAGCATGCCATGAGGCAGTACATCATGAACCCATGTTCCAAACGAGGCAAACCATCCGTCAATAAAATCCATGGGGTACTGCGCCCAACTGAAAATTGCCTGGAAAATAATGAACAACACCGTCAGAAAAATGACATAGCCCCAGATACGGTGCGTGAGTATGCTGTCTAATTTACTGCTCCACTCCGGCCTATTGAGAACAGGTTCCGTTTTTACATGCTCTTTTAAAAATTTAGTGATGACTTTATAACGTTCAAGAGTTTCGAGAGCTTGCTGCTGCACAGCATCGAACCCGAAATCGGAAATGAGTTTTTTTATGTTCTCTTTTTTATATTGCTTTTTTCTGAACCAGCTTATCAGTTCAAGGTTACTTGCAATCTGAAATGCGGCATACCGGCTTTTTACATTCACTTCAGCCATGATTCCTTCCACAACATCCGGTGCAAACCTTTTTACATCAATTAACTCATGTTCAGGAACAGGAACTGTTTCTGTCATAGCCTGTTTAAGCTCTGTAACACCTATTCCTTTTCGTGCCACCATCGGAATAATTTTTACTCCCAGCTCTTTGGCCAATCCTTCAAAATCTATGCGGATGCCTTTGTAATTGACCATGTCCATCATGTTGATGACAAGAATGACGGGCACTTTCAAATCAATAATCTGCGAGCAGAGAAAGAGGTTGCGCTTCAGGTTCGTTCCTTCGGCTATAACAACAACCATATCGGGATGGTCGTCATTTCCCGGATCGCAAAGCACTTCAAACGAGATACGTTCATCAGGTGTTTTAGGATAGAGGCTGTAAGTACCGGGCAAATCGGTTATATCAAAATGAAAAGACTCTCCTGCTGCATTTTTCAGTGTGCATCTCCCTGTGCGTTTCTCAACAGTAACTCCGGGAAAGTTGGCTGTTTTCTGATTTAATCCTGTAAGCGCATTGAACAAGGTTGACTTCCCGCTGTTCGGATTTCCGACCAAGGCCACCTTAACGGTTCTCACTGATTTTGCAGGCTTAATTTCTGTAAACAACATTAAATCAGAGCAGCGGTTCAACAACAATGGTTTTGGCTTCGTAAATCCTGATGGCAAGAACATAGTTGGAAACGGAAACAGCCATTGGGTCACCGGGAGGAGCCAGACGGATTACTTTTACAACTTCGCCCGGCAGGCAGCCCATCTCCATGAGTTTAAGTTTGAGAAATTCATCGGTAAATGAAACAACGGTGCAATGCTGCCCGGGTTTTACATCAGCCAGTGTCATGTATTTTAAAGGGTGGCTAAGGTAGCCATTGCCATATTCTTCAAAGATGAGTTGTGTCAGGATTGTAACGGAATAGTAAAGCGGAAACAGGTTTTATTATCAGACGAAGTAAAATCCAGTTTACCGCCATGCCCCTTGGTTATGATGTCGAAGCTGATGCTCAACCCTAAACCTGTTCCGCTGCCCGGAGCTTTGGTGGTGAAAAATGGCTGGAAAATTTTATCCTGTATTTCGGGGGGAATGCCCGGTCCGTTATTACAAACCATTACTTCGGCTTCTGAATCGTTGCTTGAAGTGGTGATAAGGAGCTCGGGATTGAATATGATGCCTTTCTTTATGTTTTCGGCCATGGCCTGCAGGGCATTGGAGATTAGATTGATGACTACCCGGCTGATATCCTGCATAAAAACATTGACCACAGGACTAACCTGCTGATAGTTTTCTGTGAGTTTGAATTTGAATTCGGGATGGGAGGAATGGTATCCAGTTACTGCAAGGCTAACAGAAGATTCTACCATCTGGTTAAGGCTTACAGGTTGCTTTTCTGAAGAAGGATGACGGCTGTGCATCAACATGTTTTTGATTATGCCGGAAGCACGTTTTCCATGTTCTTCAACTTTTTGCAAGGCAACTTCCATCTCTTTGATGATTTCTTCTTGCTTATCTGCATTTACGGTTTTCAACTCACTCATCATTTCTATGGAGATTTGCGAAAAGTTATTTACAAAATTGAGAGGATTCTGAAGTTCATGGGCAATACCGGCTGTAAGTTCTCCGAAAGAAGCCATCTTTTGCGCATGAACCAACTGATCTTGTGCAGATTTCAGCTTATCAAGTGCAGCCTGCAGTTCGGAATTGGCTTTTTTCTTGAACCGGTAGCGGTTGTAAATAAAAAAAGCAGCCGCCAGGATAAGTACCGCTGCAGCAATGAGTATGCTGACCGTGCGTTTTGCTTTTTCGAGTTCAAGGGTTTGGCGGCTGAGTTCAAGGTTCTGTTCGGCTTTTTCTTTGGAGAGCTGGAGCAGTTCGCGCTCTTTTTCCTTCTTCTCAATCATGGCCACATTAAGTTCTTCAAGGGCATTCTCTTTTATCTGTCGCTCCATTTCTGTGGCAGTCATCTGGCGGCTGAGTTCGAGGTCATGCTGCTCAATGATGCGGGAGGCGAGCTGCTGTTCAGCAGTTAGCAGTCGGATTATGCGCTGCTGCTCCTGCTGAATTTGTTTAGAGAAGCGGCTTTGCACCAGATCGCCCATGTGTTTTTCGAGTGTATCTTTTACATTACGATAGCGAAGGTGAAAGGCATCAGCTTTATCAAATTCGTTTTTGAAACTGTAAAGCGAAGCTGCTTTCAGAAGTGCATCCTTTTTAAGGCGATAAGCAGGAAGCGAAATGCGCAGGTTGAGGCTTTGATCAATCAGGTTAACAGCAACATCAAAATCGCCTTTGCGAAAATGCGCAATGGCAGAGTTGAGAATGGCATTAGCACGAGCATCGTAATCGTCAGATGGAATAAGTTCGGCCTGCCGACTGAAGAATATAAGCGCAGCTCGGGTTTGATTGCGCAGCAGGGCGGCTTCACCGGCAGCTTGGAACAGAATGACCATGGTTCTGTTGACGGCCCGTTTGCGCTTTTTCCAGGCATCGCTCATAAATGAGCGGGCAAGCGTGGTATCACCGCGCGACAGGTAAACAGTACCGAGCAGGGCAGAGATAACGGGTTCGAGAGTAGCAAAGTTGTTATCGCGGCTCAGATCATAAGCATTGTAAAGGTACTGAAGGGCTTTTTCGTTTTCGCTGTTAAGCCAGTGTGCCAGCCCGGCCAGGGAAGCCATGATGGCCATGGGCTGCTTTTCGCTGAGGCTTTTGTGTTCATACAATGCATCGGCAAAGGCATTAGCGGATTTGTTGTAACGCGCCTCCCGAAGAAGTGAAATGCCAGCCTGGAAATGCTTTCCGGTTTTTTCGGCCGGCATGCTGGAAGCATCATACTGCGCCATGTAAAACACAGACAGCTCGCTGCAAAGCTTACCGGCAGTTACGGATGTAACTGGTTGCGCCATGCTGCTTCTTATATTGAGAAGGAGAATCACAGTGTAGAGCAGCAGCCGGGCGGAAGGCATCGATAATGAGCGGAAAGGCGAAGAAAGGAATTAGGGGGGAAATGAGGAACAGCAGAGCAATTGAAATGAGGATACTGATGCGATGAATGTTTAAACCTAAGCGGCTGATGTTTGCAAAAGGGAGTATTCAATTAAGTGTGTCAGGGTTTAAGAATCTGATGCCAAAATAATTATTTAAATCTAAGCGGATAGAAGTCCAACCGAAAATAGTTCCACGCCAACGGGTATGAGCATTAATGGTAGCCAGATAGATTTGTTTGATAATGGCGGTTTCGGAATTAAATGCTCCTTTGGTCTTGGTTACTTTTCTAATCATGCGATGATAACTTTCAATGGGATTGGTGGTGTAGATTACTTTTCGCAAAGCCGGAGGGTGTTTAAAGAAATTGGTTAGCCGGCTCCAGTTATTATGCCAGCTTCGGAATACGATTTTGTATTTATCACCCCATGTCTTTTCTGCTTCTTCAAGATAATGTTGAGCCATGTCGGCATTCGAAGCCTGATAGATTTTCTTTAAGTCTTTCACCATAGGTTTAAGGTCTTTATCAGGGATGTATTTCATGGAATTGCGCATTTGGTGAACAAGGCAGAGTTGTACATCGGTGTTTGGATAAATGTCTTCAATCGCATCGGCAAAACCCCGGAGATTATCTATGCAGGCAATGAATATATCTTTTACTCCGCGCATTTTCAGATCGTGCAGGACAGCCCGCCAGAAGGTGCTTGATTCATGTTCTCCGAAGTAAATACCGATTACTTCTTTTTCTCCTTCACAGCTTACAGCCAGTATGGAGTAAATGGCTTTGGTAATCACCGTTCCGTTGTCTCTTACTTTAAAATGCATGGCATCGAGCCAGATTACCGGATAGACGCTTTCCAAAGGCCGGTTCTGCCATTCTTTTATCTCAGGAATGATACGGTCTATGATGGCCGATAAGGTTCCCTCGGCTACTTCTATTCCATAGATTTCCCGCAGATGGTACTGAATATCCAGATAGCTCATCCCCCGGCTGTACAAAGCCAGAATCTGCTCATCTATATCACTGGTAATCTTGTGCTGTCGCTTTTTAACTATCTGCGGCTCGAAGGTCGCATTGCGATCGCGGGGTGAAAAAATTTCAAAGCCTCCCAAAGGGCTTTGTAAATTTTTTCGCTTCCGACCGTTCCGTCTGTTTTGTTCCGCTTTCCGGGTCTGCTCTAAATGGGCTTCCTGTTCCCCTTCCAGCGCTGCTTCTAGTATGCGTTTTAATAAAGGAGTAAACACTCCTTCGCTGCCTACCATGGGTTTGCCTGATTTCAGATGTTTAGCCGCTTCTCTGGCAAATTTTTCAAAATCAAATGTCGGTTTGTTTTCTTTCATGTGTCAAAGTTTATTTTTTTTGTTGACACACTTTTTTGAATAGTCTCTTTTGAAGCGGAATGACGATTACGATACCCTTAAAAATGCCATCCCCCGATAGCTACTGCAGCAGCCAACAGAAGATTGATCATGCCAATAGGGAGAAGATACTTCCATTCAAGGTTCAGGAGCTGGTCTATGCGCAGGCGGGGAAAGGTCCAGCGGAACCACATGATAACGAATATGAGGAAGAAAGTTTTGCCAAAGAACCAGAGAGATGAAGGAATGTAATCCATTATGTGGTTAAAGGCAGCCCAGTTTCCAATGTGGAAAGGCATCCAGCCGCCAAGGAAGAGGATGGAGCCGATGGCACAAACAATAAAGATGTTGATGTATTCGGCCAGAAAGAAGAGGGCGAACTTCATGCCTGAGTATTCGGTGTGGAAGCCGGCCGTTAGTTCGCTTTCGGCTTCGGCAAGATCAAAAGGGGCACGGTTGGTTTCGGCTGTAACGGCAATGATGAAGATAACGAAGGAGATGAGGGCGGGAATGTGGCCTTTGAAAATCCACCAGCCATCGGCTTGTGAATGGATGATTTCGGAGATACTGAGGCTGCCTGCCAGTAAAACAATGGTGATTACAGATAGCCCTGCCGATAGTTCATAGCTCACAATCTGGGCACCGCTGCGCATGGCGCCAAGCAGCGAGTATTTGTTGTTGCTGCTCCATCCGGCAATGAGGATGCCAATGACGGCCATGGAAGAAACGGAGGTAATGTAAAGCACACCGATGTTGATATCCCACAATTGAAAATCGCGGGCAAAGGCGATAGGGGCCAGCAGCATCATGGCTGCAATCATTACTATAAAGGGTGCGAGGTTAAAGAGGAATTTATCAGCACCAGCAGGGGTAAGACCTTCTTTGGAGACAAGTTTCAGCGTATCGGCAACGGTCTGGAGCGAGCCTTTAGGACCTACGCGGTTGGGGCCAAGGCGAATTTGCATATAGGCAGAAACTTTGCGTTCCATAAGTACAAGCACAAGACCGAGTACGGCAAATAGCGAAATGGCCAGCAGGCCGATGATGATGAATTGGAAAGCCAGCGCGGTGGCCGGTGAGAAGGTTGAGTTAAGCCAGGCATCAACAAAGGCAGCAATGGAATTTAGGCTAAACATAATTGAATAAGCAACGGGGTAAAAGTAGGAAAGAACAGTTAGAAGAGTAGAATAATTGCAAAGTAGAAAAGTGGAATAATGGAATATTAAAACAACTGAATAATTGAATGACGGGAACAAAAAGGCATGTATGACAGTTTTAAAATTTCGTGTAGGTTTGAGGCCATGCAGAAAACAGACCTTTCGAAGTTTGATAATAGCTGGTATAAGCCTGGCAATGCCGTAAAAAGATTCTTATGGATGATTACTTCTTCAGTGTTTTTTGCAGGAGGGTGGTGTTTGCTATCGTTTCCGAAGGTATGGTTGTTACGTATGTTTGGAGCTAAGGTGGGCAAAGGCGTAGTAATTAAGCCAAGGGTACTTATTAAGTATCCGTGGATGCTGAGCATCGGTAATCATGTATGGATAGGCGAAAGAGTATGGATTGAAAATCATACCGACACAGTGATAGGTGATAACTGCTGCCTGTCGCAGGGAGCAATGCTTTTGTGCGGAAATCATGATTACAAGAAATCATCGTTTGATTTGATAATAGGTAAAATAATTTTGGAAGAAGGTGTATGGATAGGTGCACATGCTGTGGTATGTCCGGGAGTAACGTGCAGGTCGCATGCAGTGCTGAGTGTAAACTCGGTGGCAACAAGCCATATGGAGGCATACTGTGTATATCAGGGAAATCCGGCACAGAAAGTAAGGGAGAGGAAGATGGGGCAGTGAATAGTGAATGACATAAAGAGTTATGGGCAGAAGCCTCGCTTTGCTTCGGCATGACAAAGCATGACATGACCCTGCACGGCAGAACTCTCGCAGCATGGCACTCGCTGTATAAAAATAAAAAAGGCGGGTTACGGCCCGCCTCAAAAACTACTCTGAACAATATGGTTAACCCCAGCTGCCGCGAATGAATCGGTCAAGTTCGTCAATGCTGCTTGAAAAACTGAAGGCATCATTAACAAGGAAGAATCTTTCCTTATCAACCACGCGGTGGTAAGCAAACTTGGCAAGGTCGAGCTTGGTTGATTCGAACCACATGAGGTCCATCAGTTCGCATACCTGGCGAGAAGTAAGCCTGCGTGAATCAAGAGCCTGCCGGGCAACCTGCAACCGGGTGCTGTCAAAACTTTTGCTGCGGATACTTTCGCGCAAGAGGCCGAAGTCGTAATCACTCATCGGGTAAAAGGCAGGAGCACTTACGGGTGCGCATACCGGTGCAGGCTGATAAATAACAGGCACCATGTATTTGGATGTAATATGGTTAACGATGAATCGTCCGAAGCGGTCAATGCGGGCATTCACAACAGATGAACCAGGGATGTGAATATAACCGGCAAAGAGTACAACGCTGCCATAGTAACCCCCGGTTCGGAACACTTCAAGAAAATGCTGGCCGGGAGTAATGTCGCGTATTTCGTAACGTGTATCGGGATACGGGTAATGCCGGCCATCAAGCGCTACGGTAAACAAAGTGTTGCCATAAACATTAAGACGAAGGTCGCTGAGCTGATGATAAGCCATGGCTGAAAAAGACAGCAGGCCGAGTGCGATGGTGTAGATCATTTTTTTCATTTGGGTATCCTCCTTTCAGATTTTAGTAAGACAATTTCAACACGTGTGCCAGTAAAAAAGCATTCAGATGTAATTCATAATGGCACAATGAATAGTTTTGGCGCAATGATCATTGCACGTACCATAGGCGAGTTGCAGAAGCATGTTGCCGAGGCATTGAGTAAAAAAATGCAGATAGGGTTTGTACCAACCATGGGCGCATTGCATAAAGGGCATATTGCTTTGATTGAACGATGTGTTAAAGAGAATGAGTTCAGTGTATGTTCCGTATTTGTAAATCCTGCACAGTTTAATAATCGGGAAGATTTGAAAAATTACCCTCGAACAGAAGAGGCGGATTTGAAAAAGCTGGATCTGGCAAAGTGTAATCTTGTTTTTATTCCGACTGTAAATGAAATGTATCCCGACAAGAAACTGCTGGAAATGGATTTTGGAGAATTAGAAAGAATGATGGAAGGAAGATTCCGCCCCGGCCATTTTAAAGGAGTGGCAACTGTTGTTTACAAACTGTTCAGCATGGTGAAGCCGCATAGAGCGTATTTCGGAGAAAAAGATTTTCAGCAGTTAATGGTTATCCGTCAATTGGTAAAGCAAATGAACATGCCGGTGGAAATTATTCCCTGCCCTACTGTTCGTGAGGATGACGGGGTGGCCATGAGTTCAAGAAATGTGAGGTTGACATCGGATGAAAGAAAAGCAGCACCGGTTATTTATCAATCGCTGCTCAGGGCTTTGAAAGATTTTAAAGGCGGAAATGAAACATCAGAAATCAGAAAAGCCGTGAAGGCCATGGTTGAAGATGAGAAATTATTCACCCTTGAATATTTTGAACTGGCACGCGTTGATGCTTCGGAAGGAAGCATTGCATTGCTTGACAAAAATGACAGCACAGAAAATGTAAGGGCATTTATTGCGGTGAATGCATCAGCGGTGAGGCTAATTGATAATGCAGCGCTGTAACTTTTAAATTAAATTTGATTTGCCTGCGCGCACCCGTGGCTCTGAAGGGCGCTTGCACTCATATTTTATTGAACAGAATTAATATCCGA
Source organism: uncultured Bacteroidota bacterium (assembly GCA_900696575.1). Lineage (GTDB taxonomy): Bacteria > Bacteroidota > Bacteroidia > AKYH767-A > OLB10 > CAADHD01. The sequence continues at coordinate 205,548 of CAADHD010000027.1, read as the reverse complement.
TTACTCTGAGTTTGTCATGCCGAGGTACGAGGCATCTCCCTGTTTTTTGTTTAGGTAATTCTGGGGAGATGCCTCGCTTTGCTTCGGCATGACAAGGAAGGGCTGTATTACACCAAGGCCGGCACAAAAATCAACTCCGCTAATTTCGCCCCATGAATTTTAACCGACACGATTATACGGACGACTTCCTTCGTCATGTTTACCGGCAGTTACTCAAGCCGCGCATGATTGAAGAAAAGATGCTGGTACTGCTTAGGCAGGGGCGTATAGCCAAATGGTTTTCGGGCATAGGGCAGGAAGCCATTTCCGTTGGGACCGCTTTAGCCATGAGGCAGGATGAATACATCTTACCTATGCACCGCAATCTGGGCATTTTTACGGTACGCGGTATTCCGCTGCACCGTTTGTTTTCGCAGTTTCAGGGAAAGCCGGGAGGATTTACTCAGGGCCGCGACCGCTCTTTTCACTTCGGCACGCAGAAATATAAAATCATTGGCATGATATCGCATCTTGGCCCGCAGATGGGCGTTGCTGACGGCATTGCCTTGGCTCACAAGCTCCGCATAGAGCAGCGCTGCACAGCAGTATTTACCGGTGATGGCGGAGCCAGCGAAGGCGATTTTCACGAGTCTGTCAATGTTGCCGCTGTGTGGGATTTGCCTGTTATTTTTATCATTGAAAATAACGGCTACGGTCTCTCCACTCCTTCCAACGAGCAATTCCGGTGCAAACAGTTTATTGATAAAGGAATCGGCTATGGAATTGATGCCGTTCAGGTTGACGGCAACAATATCCTCGAAGTGTATCATGCCGTGAATCAGATTGCACAAAGCATCAGAATGAACCCGCGTCCGGTATTATTGGAATGCCTTACCTTCCGTATGCGCGGGCATGAAGAAGCATCAGGAACTAAGTACGTGCCTCAACATCTGTTTGAAGATTGGGGAAAGAAAGACCCGTTAATCAACTTTGAAAATTATTTACTCAGCGAAAATGTGCTGAATTCAGAAACCATTCATCACATCAGGGAAGAAATTAAAAACGAAATTGAACAGGGGCTTGAAATCACCTTTGCCGAAGAAGAAGTAAAACCCGATACAGCAAAAGAAATTTCGCAGATTTATTTTCCATTTGATTTCATAGAACAGAAACCAACAGGCGCTGAAAAGGAAATGCGTTTTCTTGATGCCATAACCGATGCCATGCGATTGGGATTGAAAAAATATCCGAACATGGTTATCATGGGTCAGGATATTGCCGGATACGGTGGCGTGTTTAAAGCTACGCAGGGATTTGTGGAAGAATTCGGTAAAGACAGAATCCGAAATACACCGCTTTGCGAATCAGCCATCATTGGTGCCGGACTTGGTTTATCCATCAACGGTTACAAATCCATTGTGGAAATGCAGTTTGCCGATTTTGTAACGTGCGGATTCAATCAAATCATTAACAACTTAGCCAAGACGCATTACCGCTGGGGGCAAAATGCTGATGTTATTGTGCGTATGCCCACAGGCGCAGGCGTAGGTGCAGGGCCTTTTCATTCGCAATCAAACGAAGCATGGTTCTTTCACACACCGGGATTGAAGATTGCCTATCCTGCATTTCCGGCCGATGCCAAAGGGCTGATGCTTACATCCATTGAAGACCCGAACCCGGTGATGTACTTTGAACATAAAGCACTTTACCGCAGTATTACGGGAATGGTGCCCGAAGGATATTTCACCATTCCTTTCGGTAAAGCCAACCTTGTTAAACAGGGTGATGACATGAGCATCATTACTTACGGCTTCGGAGTTCACTGGGCATTGGAAGTGCTGAATAAACATCCGCAACTCAATGCTGATTTGGTTGACCTGCGCACATTGCTACCATGGGATGAGGAGGCCGTTATTCAATCCGTAAAGAAAACAGGCAAAGTCATCATCCTTCACGAAGACACTCTGACCGGTGGCATAGGTGCTGAGATTGCGGCACGCATTGCAGAAAAATGTTTTGTGCATCTTGATGCTCCTGTGGTACGTTCGGCTTCGCTGGATACTCCCATCCCCATGTCATCAGCGCTGGAATGGAATTTTCTCCCGAAAGAACGATTTGAAAAACAACTTCTGGAACTTTATCAATTCTGAGTAATGCCGCATCTCATCCTTCCACTGAAACTACTTAAAATTCAAGGGCAGGGAATTCATTTACTCATTACCGGACGAATCAATAAAAAACCCGCACGCTTTATTGTAGATACGGGCGCATCGCAATCGGTACTTGATTTAAACCGTATCAAACTATTTCATAACGGCAAAGCCGTGCGTCAGCATGAAATGACGAGTACCGGGCTTGGTGTTTCGGATATGAAAAGCTTCGTAATTGATGAAGTAAATCTTCGGTTGGGAAAAAAACTTTTTGAAAGCATGCAGTTCATCTGCCTTGACCTTGCCAACATCAATCAGTCGTTTGAACTGATAAAAATTAAACCGGTAGATGGGGTATTGGGTGGCGATTTCCTGCTTCAGTACAAAGCCGTGATTGATTACGGAAAGAAGCAGATGAAAATTCTTGTGCCACAGGTTTAAAACGATGTGCTTTTGCAAGCCCTTAATCCCTAAAAGGGAAAAGCCAACCATCCCAAGTGCACAATTCTCCGATCACCCTATCCATTGTCGGAGATTTTCATTACTTCGCCTGAAGAATGAGAAACAGTTTTTTCGATACTCCCATTGAATATCTTAAAGGCGTAGGGCCGGTTAAAGGAGAACTTCTGAAAAAAGAACTCGGCATCCATACATTTCATAACCTGCTGTATCATTTTCCTTACCGCTATGCCGACCGTACACGGCTGTATAAAATTTCAGAAATCAATGAAGAGATGCCTCTGGTGCTGGTAAAAGGAAAAATCATTACCGTTACTTCTCATGGCGATAAGCGGACCACACGATTGACAGCACAGTTCCGTGATGAAACGGGAAGCCTTGACCTTGTTTGGTTTCAGGGAATAAAATGGATGAGGGATGTATTAAAAGCCGGAGAAGAGTATATTGCATTCGGGAAGCCAACACGTTATGGAAACCGCATTAACATTGTTCACCCCGAAATTGAAAAGGCTGAAGAAGGCAGTGAATCGGTTTCAACCTATCTCAAACCATTTTACCATACAACCGAAAAATGCAAAGCCAAAGGAGTTGACAGCAATGCCTTGGCACGCATGACGCGTATGCTCATAGAAAAATTTCAGACAGAAAATATCCCGGAAACATTACCTGACTATCTGTTGCAACAGCATCAATTGTACGGATTGAAAACTTCGCTCATTAACATTCACTTTCCGAAAGATAATGAAGCCCTGCAGGCAGCCCGCAAACGACTCAAGTTTGAAGAATTGTTTTACTTACAACTATCCATCCTGTCTTTAAAAACAAGCCGAAAAGAGCAGGTTGCAGGAATACGGTTCGAAAAAGTGGGGGCACTGTTCAACCGCTTTTATCATGAATGTCTTCCGTTTGAACTTACCCATGCACAGAAAAAAGTATTGAAAGAAATAAGAAGCGATACTGCCTCCGGAAAACAAATGAACCGGTTGCTGCAGGGCGATGTAGGCAGCGGAAAAACCATAGTGGCTTTGATGAGCATGCTGCTTGCCATTGATAATGGTTGCCAGGCCTGCCTGATGGCCCCAACCGAAATTCTGGCCATGCAACATTGTGAAACCATTAAATCACTTACGACTTCGCTTCCCGTAACGGTTGAACTCTTGACAGGAAATACCAAAACGGCACATCGCAAACAAATTCTTTCTGCCTTAGCTGACGGCAGCCTGCACCTTCTCATTGGCACCCATGCTTTGATTGAAGATACCGTACAGTTTCAAAATCTTGGATTGGCCATTATTGATGAGCAGCACCGTTTTGGTGTAGAGCAACGTGCCCGGCTCTGGATAAACGAACCGCAGAAACCGCATGTGCTGGTGATGACCGCTACTCCCATTCCCCGTACTTTGGCCATGACTCTTTACGGAGATCTGGATGTTTCTGTTATCAATGAACTGCCTCCTGGCCGTAAACCTGTTGCCACCTATCATTACCGTGAAGAAAAAAGATTAGCACTTATCGGTTTTTTAAAAAGGCAGGTAAAGGAAGGCCGGCAGGTTTACGTTGTCTATCCGTTGATTGAAGAGAGTGAAAAAATGGATTACGCCAACCTTGTGCAGGGATATGAAAACTTAGGCCGTGATTTTCCTGAGCCTGAATACCGCGTCAGCATTGTACACGGAAGACAGAAAGCCGATTTACGCCAGCAGGAAATGAAACTGTTTGCCGAAGGCAAAACACACATCATGGTAGCCACTACTGTAATCGAAGTAGGTGTAAATGTTCCGAATGCTTCGGTAATGGTCATTGAAAGCGCAGAGCGATTCGGATTATCGCAACTTCATCAGTTACGCGGCAGGGTTGGGCGTGGCGCTGAACAATCGTATTGCATACTGATGACTGGTAATAAACTGAGTGCCGATGCTCTCGAAAGGATTAAAGCCATGACTCAAACCAACGATGGGTTTATTATTGCCGATGCCGATATGCGGCTGCGCGGTCCGGGCGATTTGATGGGAACTCAGCAAAGCGGAACCCTGAATTTTAAAATCGCAGACCTGATAACCGATCAATCCCTGCTTGAACTGGCTCGAAATGCTTCTGCTTCTGTTCTGGCAAATGATCCGCATCTTCAACTCCCTCAGCACACTGTTTTACATACGGTTCTTCAATTAAAGAAACAAAAGAAAGGTGTATGGGAAAAGGTGAGTTGATCTTTTTATGCAAAGACACAAAGTCTGAATAAGTTTTCCGCTATCGTTTAGTCTTTACAGGCAATCTGTACATACATTTCATTTTCAAAGCTTAGTCTTTTAAGCAAGCCTGGAATCGGCTTCTGAATCAACTAAATAGACTTTTGTATAAAAATTAACAATAAATTCATGTACAAAATTTGTTCATATTGACATAAACTGTACTTTTGTAGAAGTTTAAACAATAAACACATAAACAATATGAACACTGTATTCAGAGACCTCGTTCAGGAAGAGTATTTCAAACTCAGAAATTTTGCACTTAAACTCACTCAAGACCGCGAGGATGCCAATGATCTTGTTCAGGAAACAGTGTATAAGGCCATGAAATACGAAGAGAAGTTTGAGAAAGGAACCAATCTGAAAGGCTGGCTCTATACCATCATGAAAAACATATTTATCAATCACTACCGCAGGGTTGTAAACAGTAAGATTTTTTCTGATGATACCGATAAACAGTATTACATCAACTCAGCCAAAAGCACCAGTGCGAACGATGCTGAGAATGATTTAGGTGTTGAAGAGATCATGGAAGCCATTAACGGGTTGAGCGATAACCTGCGTATTCCGTTTATGATGAGTTACAATGGTTTCAAATACGAAGAAATTGCCGAAAAACTTAGCATCCCATTAGGAACTGTGAAAATAAGGATACACATGGCACGGCAAAAACTGAAAGCACAGCTTGTGCATTTTGTTGAGTAATGAGATTCGTATCCTCCCCGCACCCGTTGCCCTGAAGGGATCCAACGCATAAAGCATTTTTTTTAAAACTGTAATTATCCTTTGATTGTCCACAAAATAATTTTACGGTCATCACCGATGGAAAACAGCTTATTGGCTTTCCAGAGAAGCTTGTTTACAGAATGAGAGTGCGAAGTAAACTCCGGCCGCGAAATCCGTTTGAGCACATTAAAATTTTCAGCCTCCCATAGTTTGATGGTTTTATCGCGCGAAGCGGTGGCCATCCATTTCTTATCAGGGCTGAACACAATGGAGTAAACCGAATAATTATGAGCAGGGATGGATTCAAGCATATTGAATGAACCTTCTGTACTGAAAACATTTACATGTGCATCGCGGCCACCCGTTATCAGCAGTTTTTTTTCTGGATAATAGATCATTGTGTTTACAGAAAACTCCGGTTGATGAGCCTGAATTTTTTCAATCAGTTTCATTTCAGGAACAGTGAATATATAAATCAGTCCGTCACCGGTACCGGCAACCAATAATCTCTCCTTATTCAATAACTGCAGACAGCGCACTTTTAGACTGGTAAGTTTTATCTGTTTCTGAATAGTAAAATCATCCGTTTCAATCAGAGCAACCGTACCGTCACCCGAAGCAGTTATCATCAGGCCGGAGTTTTCAGCCAACAGCATATCAAAAACAGGAGCGTTATGAAACTTCAGCAGTCTTATTTCCTTGTGAGTAATCAGGTCAATAACATGTATTCCGCCTGAATCGTTGGCGGCAAGCAATTGATTTTTCCTATTGAGGGGCAGCAACGAATACACCGGCCCAGAGGCCATGGCCAGCAGGCTTCCTTCATTACAATTCAAATCCTTCCAGTAAACAATCATTTTATCACCACCGGCAGTAATTATTCCATCCCTGTAATCTATGAGTGCATAGAGCGGGCCTTTATGCCCGGTTAACTCTATCTTTCTTTCAATGCTCACCATAGAACCAATACCTTATTGCAACAAACGTTTATACATGGCTATGGTATTTTCCAGACCGAAGTAAAGCGCATCGCTAATAAGGGCATGACCAATGGAAACTTCCAGAAGGCCGGGAATATGTTGTTTGAAGTATTTCAGATTCTTCAAATCCAGATCATGGCCGGCATTGATGCCAAGATGGTTATTCAATGCCGCTTGGGCTGCTTCAGTATAAGGAGCAATAGCTTTTTCGGGATGGTGTTGAAATTGTTCGGCATAAGGACCTGTGTAAAGCTCAATGCGGTCAGTTCCTGTTTGTGCAGCAGGTTTAACCATACGAATGTCAGCATTCAGAAAAACAGAAACACGGCAGCCCAATGATTTAAAATGACTGATTACATCACTAAGGAATGACTGATGCTTTACGGTATCCCATCCGGTATTGGAGGTAATCACACCGGGCGGGTCGGGCACCAAGGTAACCTGATGCGGTTTTACTTCTTCAATAAGTTTAACGAACTTTTTATCGGGATAACCTTCTATATTCAGTTCTGTAGTTATCACTTTAGCAATACTTCGTACATCGTCATAACGGATATGCCGCTCATCAGGCCGCGGATGAACGGTGATGCCATCTGCCCCGTAATGCTGAATGTTGATTGCCGATTGGGTAACATCAGGAATGCTTCCTCCACGCGCATTGCGTAGTGTGGCTATTTTGTTTATGTTAACGCTCAGCTTTGTCATGAGGTGCAAAAATCGTATTGCCGTTTAACAAAGTTGCTATGTTTGCCGTTTACAAACAAATTATTTTTCAATTCGTAAAAAACCGGCATGCTGGCCAAAGAATTAATCCGTGATCTTATACCTCCGTTAAAAGTAACGGATAACGGGCATCGTGCGCTTGCATGGATGGAAGAATTCCGGTTGCAGTACCTTCCTGTTATCAATAAAAAAGAGTTTATCGGATTGATTTCGGAAACCGATATACTCGGCATGGCCGACCGTAACACCAGAATTGGCGATGCTGCCTTGCCGCTTGACCGTGCTTTTATTTATGAAAACCAGCATTTGTTTGATGCTATCCGGTTTGTAACGCAGTTTAATTATCCGGTAGTTCCGGTATTGAACAGCGACAATGAGTTTGCAGGAATAATAACTGTTCATGATCTGATTGAAACTTTTGCCATTACCAACGGAGTGATGATACCGGGAGGTATCATCCACTTACAGATCAAACCGCAGGAGTATCTTTTTTCTTCGCTGGCACGAGTTGTTGAGTCGAATGATGCAAGCATTATCAGCCTGAGCACTTATCCTACAGCTGATGGCTCCATGCTTGAAGTAATCGTAAAAGTGAACCGTCTTGACCTTACCCGGATTTTAGCTGCGCTTGCCCGTAACGATTATCAGGTAACAGGATATTACCAGCAAACCGAATCAATCGGTGATACCAAAGACCGGTATGATTCTTTGATGAGCTATCTCAAAGTGTGAATAAACATTTTCATTTATTTCCTCACACGCAGTTGCGCTGTTTCTTCTTCTTGTTTCTGTTTTCTACACCGTTGTTTGCACAAACCGACACTTCCGGTTACCAGGAGCAACCCAGTTGGGTTAAAGTAGCCGACATCATCATTACGGGAAATGAAGTTACGCGCCATCATGTCATTATGCGCGAAATCATCTTCCGCAAGGGTGATGAACTGCCCTGGCTTACGCTAAACAGGGCGGTAGAGCGCAGCCGCGAAAACCTATTAAATACCTCATTATTTAATTTTGTTGTTCCGCATATTCAGTTCGACAGTAATGATTCTTCACAGGTATTTGTAATTTTTAATCTGGCGGAGCGCTGGTACCTCTGGCCGCTGCCGGTTTTCGAAGCCGTTGACCGGAATTTTAATGAATGGTGGCAAACGAAAGATTTTAGCAGAACGAATTACGGGGCTTATGTTACGCGAGAGAACTTCAGAGGAAGAAAAGAGAAACTAAGTGTATTAGTGCGATTAGGATATTCGCAACGGATAGGGTTGTATTACACCATTCCTTACCTAAATCAAACAAAAGATAACGGGCTTGCAGCCGGAATTACATATACCCGCAACCGCGAAATTGCTTACGGACTCGAAGAAAGCAAACTTAAATTTTTCAAAGATCCTTCGCAATATGTCAGAGAACAATTCGGAGCCGGATTAAAATACACACACCGCGAAGGCATTCACGATTATTACGGAATCGGGGTGGAATTTCAGAGCAACCGCATTGCCGATACGGTTTTGTTTTACAACCGCGACTATTTTCTTCGTAACCACAGCACTCAGAAAGCTGTTTATTTAACATTAGAATATAAAAAAGATTATCGCGATATAAAAGTATATCCGCTCAGGGGATATTACTTTGATATAACCATGACCAAACAGGGGATTGGTGCATTTAAAGATGAGCCTGATCTTTTTGTTGTGGTTTCAAACTACCGCAAATACTGGAAGCTCGATCACCGCTGGTACTTTGCATCAGGGATAAAAGGCAAACTTTCGGGCCGGAGTTTTGCACCATATTACAATCAACGGGGTTTGGGCTACGGAAGCGATTTTGTAAGAGGGTATGAATACTATGTTGCCGGTGGGCAAAATTGGGTTGTTTTTAAATCAACCCTGAAGTTTATTCTTGTTCCGGAACAGGTATTTACCATACGTCCGCTGCCATTCTCCAAATTCAACAAAATACCTTTTGCCTTTTACCTGAATGCATTTGTTGACCTTGGTTATGCCCGCGATCGCCAGTTTCAGTCAACCAATCCATTGGCCAATGAATGGCTTCCTGGCGCAGGAATAGGGCTTGATTATGTTACCTACTATGATCTGGTGTTACGTATGGAATACAGCTTTAATAAATTTGGCGAGCATGGTTTTTTTCTTCACTTTACAGCCCCGATATTTTAAAGACTTTTTATGACTGCAGCGATCTATTTCAGAAGTCTTAATGACGGGGTCATTCTGGCTTTTCAGGAAGCAATGAAAAGTCTCATAGAAAATCAATGTGATGTATTGATTTATGATACCTGTATGAGCCAACTGAAAAGCTATGGAATTCATAACCATAAAATGCAATCATTCTCATCAGCCGAAGAGTTCCGGGAAGCTGCTGATTTTATGATAAGCATTGGAGGAGACGGAACCATACTGGATACGTTAACCATTGTTCATGATTCATCAGTTCCTGTACTTGGTATCAATTCCGGAAGGTTGGGATTTCTGACCGGTTGTGCTGCAGAAAACACGAGAGCGGCCATGGAATGTTTGCTAAAAGGAACCTTTTCGCTTGATAAAAGGACCGTGCTTAAATTGGATACAGATAAAAACCTGTTCGGTGCCATGAATTATGCTTTGAATGAAATGACCATCCACAAAAAAGACAGTTCGTCAATGATTAAAATTCACACCTATCTTAACGGAGAATACTTAACCACGTACTGGTCTGACGGATTAATTATTTGCACACCAACCGGTTCAACCGGATATTCGCTCAGTTGCGGTGGCCCCATCGTAGCTCCTCAATCATCCAACTTTGTCATCACTCCTATCGCACCGCATAACCTTAACATCAGGCCAATGGTTGTTTCCGATAAGAACGTAATTACGCTCGAAGTAGAAGGCCGAAGCCAGTTTTTTTTAACAACGCTCGACTCCCGTTCAGTAACGGTTGATTCGTCTATTCAATTTGCAGTAAGACTGGCCGATTTTACTTTTAACATCATACGATTGTATGACGACAACTTCCTGAAAACCCTCAGAAACAAGCTCAATTGGGGATTGGATACAAGAAATTGATTTTTTAAGGAACAAATTTTTTTTCGTCAGGTATAATTATTCTACTTTTGTGCTACTAATTCAAGAACTATGAAAAAATCTTTCCTGTTTATTCTTGGAATCATTGTACTCATACCATATTACAGCGATGCACAACGTCTGCGCAATCGCTGGAAAGCCATGCGTGGCGAGTTGAATATTGGAATAGGAGCCTCCAATTTTTTAGGTGAGCTGGGAGGTGCAAATCAGGTTGGAACTCACTTTTTTAAAGATTTTGAATTTTCACAAACCCGACCGGCTTTTCAAATAGGTTACAGGTATAAACTTTCAAAAGCCATTGCCATCAATCCTCATTTTACTTATGGCCAAGTTGCCGGTGATGATAAACTTACCGAAGAATTTTTCCGCAATTACAGAAACCTGTCTTTTACTTCACCCATATATGAATTGAATGCGAATTTCGAATTTGCATTCATTAAAGAACAGGTTGGCCACCGCTATCGTTTGCGCAGAGTAAAAGGACAACGCGGTTTCGAAATGATGGCCTATACTTTTATCGGGGCCGGTGTTTTTCATTTTAACCCTAAAGCAAAAATTGCTGAAAACGGTCAATCTTATGACCTGCATTCACTTTCAACCGAAGGACAAGGCTTGGTGGAAACAAGAAAAAAATACAGCCGCACCCAGTTCTGCATTCCTTTCGGAGTAGGTTTTAAATACACTGTCAGCCGAAGATGGGGAATCGGCATTGAATATGGAGTCAGAAAAACATTTACTGATTATATTGACGATGCAAGCCGTACCTATTACGATAAAAACATTTTACTTTCGCAGGTAGGTTATGAATCGTATGTGCTGTCTGACCGCTCTAATGGTGTGTATCCCTATATCACCGCTCCGGGTGCTCAGCGGGGCGACCCTCGCTATACCGACACTTACATGTTTGGTGTAGTTACCATCAATTACAAAATCAGAACCGGACGCCAATCCTATCCCCTCTTCTGATTTAATCTGAAATTTTACGGTCTGATTACCGTTATTTTGCCGGCTTTATGATGGCAAAACGGTTAGCAATTTTTTTCATTCTTATATCCGGAACTTCACTTTCTTCTTCAGGACAGAGTTCCGAAGCGGGTTTCATGCTCGGCTTTTCTTCTTACAAAGGCGATATTATTCAGAGTTTGTTTGATCCGGTTGGCTTTAAACCTGCAGCAGGTATTTTTTTCAAAAGGTCAATAAATAATCATTGGTCTCACAGGCTGGGCTTAAGCTACGGAACCATTGCAGGAAACGATTTTGACAGCAATGACCCTTTTCAGCTTTACCGAAATCTGAGTTTTCGTTCAAGAATTTTGGAAGGTTCATGGATCTGGGAATTTAATTTTCTTCAATACCAGACCGCCAATCCTGCCAGTGCCTGGACTCCATATCTGTTAGCCGGAATTGCTGTTTACCGTTTTAATCCTCATGCTCCGTTGGGTGATGACTGGATTGAGCTGCAGCCTCTCGGTACAGAAGGTCAAGGTATCAATCTATATAACCGCAAAAAATACAGGCGTATTCAAATTGCTATTCCATTTGGGGGAGGAATAAAATTCAAACTTTCCGAGCGTTTCGGAATGGCGATTGAGGCCGGAGCAAGAAGAACTTTTACAGATTATCTGGATGACATCAGTACTACTTACCCTAAAAAAGATTTACTTCTTGCATCCTCAGGACCTTTAGCCGTTCTGCTTTCCGACCGCACCCCTGACCAATTAAATGGCAATAATAACGACCGACAGCGCGGAGATGCTGCTCACAGAGACTGGTACATGTTTGCCGGAATTCAATTAAGCTACACTTTGTCAAAAAAATACAGTGACAGCTGCAAACCGTTCAAACAGAAATTCCGGTAGTACGGATTTCCGTTTAGCCCTGAATTATTAAGGGAAGATTCCCAGGGCCTGATATGAAACGCCAAGTTTGTTAATGCCGTTTACGAAGGCTGCTGTACGTAAATCAGTAATCCGGTTATCCCGTTTTTTGGTTTCGCGAATTTCATTGTAGGCATAGATCATTGTTTCTTCAAGACCGGAACGAACCAAATCAATTTCATCAGCGCCATGAGTTAGTATTTTTCTCTCCTTCTGATCGAGCGACTTTCCAGTAATTCTTTCAACCATATTAATGATGTTAGAAGCCGATGTTTCGTTAAAGCGCTTTTCCATTCTTCCGAATCGTACATGCGACAAGTTTTTAAGCCATTCGAAATAACTTACGGTTACTCCGCCTGCATTCAGAAATAAATCCGGAACAATCAATACATTTTTAGCTGTTAGCATTTCTTCTGCTTCTTTCGAAACGGGGCCGTTGGCGCCTTCAGCTATAATCTTCGCCTTAATTCTTGGCGCATTCTCTTTTGTAATCTGGTTTTCGAGAGCAGCAGGTATTAAAATGTCACAATCCATTTCAAGCACTGCCAGTGATGGCTCTATGTTTTTGGCTCCCGGATAATTTAATATGCTGCCGCTTTCCTTCCTGTACTGAAATACTTTTTCAATATCCAGCCCATCGGCATTATAAATACCGCCTTCGCGTTCGGCAATTCCGACAATAACCGCTCCGCCTTCGGCAAAAAACTTTCCTGCATAAAAACCAACATTTCCTAATCCCTGAAGGATTACGCGTTTTCCTTTTATGCCGGGGGTAAGCCCTAAAGCTTTACAGTCTTCCGCATTTTCTAGCGCTTCGCGGGTTCCATAATATACTCCAAGTCCGGTGGCTTCCGTTCGGCCATGAATACCTCCCTGTCCAATGGGTTTTCCTGTAACACAGCCTAAGGCATTCAAATCATCGTATTTAAAGGTTGCATACGTATCGGCAATCCAAGCCATTTCGCGCGGGCCGCTGCCATAATCAGGAGCCGGAACATCAACGGCCGGCCCAATCATGTTTTTCTTTATCAGTTCAGTGGTATATCTGCGGGTAATGCGTTCTAATTGTTTTGCGTTATAGGCAATCGGGCTGAGTTTGATACCGCCTTTCGCGCCTCCGAAAGGGATATCCACTACGGCACATTTAAAAGTCATCAGCGTTGCCAATGCTTTTACCTCATCTTCGTCAACAAAATTGCTGAAACGGATACCTCCCTTGGTAGGTGTTTTATGGTGCGAATGCTGCACGCGGATGCCTTCAAACACTTTTACTTTTCCGTCTTCCAGTTCTATAGGGAAATAGAATTTATAAACGCTGTTGCAAACCTTGATTTGTTCCAATAGGCCGGGTTCGAAATTGGTAAGGGCGGCCGCTTTATCAAAGTATGCAACCACATCATTATAAAATTTAGCTCCTTGCGAAAGATTTGTGTTCATGGTATTTCTTGGTGAATGGGGCGGCAAATGTAAACAGGGCAACTAATTCGCAAAACCTGAACGGTTAAATTAAATCATCATGGGACATGACGAAAACTATCTTTAAAACCGGCCTAAAGGGTACAGTTGACTAATTAAAGTTCAATCCTTGCAACTCCGTATAATCTAAAGGCTCCATTACTTCTTCCGTATTGCTGTTTAGTTTGCGGTTGGTTATTCTTCGGGAGACTGAATAAGCTTTCAACTCCCCATCGGGCAAGGGTTTCATCAGGGAAGTAATTTTTTCTTTGGATAAGTCATGATGAATCCATTGCTTTTCATCCTTTTTCGTAAAAATTAAAGGCATCCGCATTTTGCTGTTATGAATTACTGATAAAAGCCGATTGGCGGGAGTGGTAATAATGCTGAACGTTCGGTGTAATTCTCCGGTGGTTTTATTAAGCCAATGCTCGTAAATGCCCCCCATTGAGAAGAACTCTCCGCTCTTATGATGAATGTAAAACGGAAATTTCTTTTTGCCTAAGGTGTGCCATTCATAAAATCCGCTGACAATAACCAAGCACCTTTTCTTCCTGATGGAAGCGCGGAAGGAAGGTTTTTCAAATATAGTTTCGCACATTGCATTCAATGTATGATTATTAATTTCTTCAGCCTGTTTTTCGTCCTTGCACCATGCGGGTATCAAACCCCATTCGTAAGCCTGTATCCATTGAGGTTCTTCCTGCGTAATGACATACACCTGAGGATGTACAAATCCGCTGACATGAAAAAACTTTAGCTGCCGGTCTTCCGGTTTGAAGAATGCACCGTAATGAGCGGATATTCGCTCTGCCCGTTTTTCGATGTAGGCAATGTTGTAGCACATGGTTAAAGTTTCATAGCGGCTTCCCGGTGTATTACTTCCATTACCACATGCCCGACAATTTTCATCACGACCGGGTCAATGATTGAAAGGTTATCGCAGTGGCGGTGATGACAGCTCATGTAATCCATCTTTGCCACTTCGTAATGCACAATGTCAATACAAGGGATACCGGCAATCTTGTTGATGTAAAGATGGTCATCGGTTGTTTCGGGGCCAACATTGTTAACAAACATGGTATAACCAAGCGAGCGTGCCAGCGACCAGACTTTATTTACAACCCCCGGAGCATACCTCATGGATGTTCCTTCTTTCGGGAAAATGGCATCCTTCCCTCCTACCATATCGAGCAGGATTCCATAAACAGGGCTGTAGCCCGCAACATGCAGATTCTTTGACCAGAACTGCGACCCTAAACACCATGAATCGGGAACTTTGCCATCAGCATCTCCATAATCTTCAAGATCGAAAAAAATAAAATCAATCCCGATGTCAGGCTTTGATTCCTGAATGAGGCGAGCTATTTCCATCAATACAGCAATTCCGCTGGCTCCATCATTAGCTCCGGCAAAGGGTTTGTCATTGTTGCTTTCATCACGGTCGGCAAAGGGGCGGGTGTCCCAGTGAGCGCAAAGCAGTAATCTTCTTTTTAAATCAGGACGATAAACAGAAATGATGTTGCGCAGGTTAAACGATTTACCATCATACGTTTTCATCATGCCGTTCTGCTCGGTTACTTCCAGCCCGTACGAAAGCATTATACTTTTCATCCAATCGGCACACTGTGAATGGGCTTTCGTACCCGGTATGCGTGGCCCGAAGTCAACCTGTTGTTTTAAAAAGGTAAATGCGCTGTCGGCATTGAACTCAGGCAACGGAACGGCAGGCTGATATTCTTCAACCTTATTCTCTGTTGATGATTTATTGGTTTCCGGAGTACAGCCTGAAATGATCATCAGCACTGAAGCAAACATTAAAATTCCACGAAAAGACATGCAGAAAGACGATTTTTATTCTGCACAAAGATGATGATTCAGTATATCGTTATGATGAAACTTTTTCCACCCGTGAATCTCCAGAGCTATCTGTGCGCTGCTCCCTATATTTAGGGACATAGGGGGAAGGAAAGCAATCGGTTATTTGCATTTAAAGATGTTTCATCGCTTCACGAAGGCTCAATGGCTGAAGTGTATTATTCTTCACAAATTTTCTAACTGCATCGGGATGTGTTCTCGCATACTGTCGCAATGCCCAGCCAATGGCCTTCTTAATAAAAAACTCTTTTTCACCGGCATGTTGCTTACATAACCCGAACAGCAGAACTTCATCGGTTTTATTCTTGTAGTAGAGCTGAAAAAGAATAGCAGACCTTATCAGCCATAAGTTACCTGATTTGCACCAGTTGCCCAATCGCTTATCTCTCTTTTCAGGAAATACGAGAAAGTATTTTCCAAATAGTCGTGTGGCAAGAGTATCAACCGTATCCCACCAACTGCGCGTAGTAACCAGCCATTCAAAAAACTTATCGCTGTTTTCTGCTGTATGAACTTTTGATTTCATCAGTATTTCCAAAGCAACATATTGAAGTTCGCGCTGCGGCATTCTCCAAAGATTTTTACTAACCTGAATTATTTCATTTGTCTCAAGTTTCGTTATTTCGATTATAAAAGGTTTACTCAGCTCTGTTCGTTTTGGTTTAGGTATTCCATAAAATTCAAAATGGTCTTTCATATATTTTTTCATCTCCCCGGCTTTCTGTTTATCAAAATGTTTATTCAGCAATTGAAAGAACTGCCCGAGTTTAACCTTTGTTTCTTTTTTCATGCTTCAAAAAAAAAATCATTTGGTGCTAATGAGATTTGCATTTACATTTGTCAAAAATAAAAACCTTTGCCTATCCACTTCTCTATCCTGTTTATGACCGCACTTGTTCCGTTAATCATCGGTTTCATCTGGTATCATCCAAAAGTATTCGGTAATTCATGGATGGCTGCCAGTGGTGTAACTCCCGATAGCGCCAAAGGAGCCGGCAAGGCTTTAGTTTTCGGACTAACTTATTTGTTCGGGCTTTTTTTATCTATGGCCATCAACTTTATGGTGAACCATGATATGCACCTTTATTCTTTAGTAGCTGATGATCCGGCCATGAATCAGGAGGGCAGCGAAACACATCAATGGCTTACCGCATCGCTTGAAAAGTACGGAACTCATTTCCGTACGTTTAAGCATGGTATGTTTCATGGGACATTGGGAGGAATTACTATTGTGTTACCCGTAATTGCCGTTAATGCATTGTTCGAACGGAAATCAGGAAAATACATTTTTATTAATGCAGGTTTCTGGATAGTATGCATGATGATCATGGGCGGAATTATCTGTCTTTGGGCTTAAGGAAATTAACAAGCGGAAAACAGGTTACTTTTTTTGTGATTCAACATCTTTGCGCTGTAAACATGGCTCCGTAGTACAATGGATAGTATGCAAGTTTCCGGAACTTGAGATGTAGGTTCGATTCCTACCGGGGCTACGAGTTATGCGGAGAGGCAGGTGGTACGCTTCCCGGTTTAAATACCAGCTTTTGCTAGGCAGGAGTCCAGCCTGTAGTTTGAGGTTTGCCTCCCGTAACAAATCCCTGAGCAAGGGCGGTTATCAACTTAAACATTTCCGTCAGGCATCCACAAAATTCTGCATGGGGAATACTCTCATCACACCGCTCATTTGATGTTAATTATTTCACTTTTGAAGAGAGCGGATTGGCTAAGCCCGAATAATTTTTCAGATCCATTTTAACGGAGCCGACTAAAATTTCTGCTTCGGCTCTTACCACTACTTTGTTTTTATCATCGCTTATCCAGATGGTTAAATCATCTTCTTCTTTGAAGACCCTTCCCTGTAAAATGACCGGACGGAACTTAAGGCAGTTGAAAGTTCCTGCCGAAACACTGACTTTTTCTTTTCCTATGAATTTAAGATTGAGATTGATGACTTCATCATCAAGATAGGTGCGTAAAGGATAGGTGGTTCCAATTTTTGCGGTATCAAAATTAAGGTTACGTGCAAAGTAGTAGGCCGAAACAAGGTCTTGTATGTTATCAGGCACTTCAATAGTGGCTTTCTGACTGGTAGCTTTATTTTCGCGGTGGTCAAACGTTACATCCTGATTAATGATGTAGCCTCCTTCATTGACCCTGCGGATAAAATGCAGAGGAACCAAAGCCTGCGTATCAATATAACTTTCATAGCGGTCGCGCACTTTAAAAAACCAGTCGAACATGCCGGTTGTCCTTCCGGTACCTACAGCATGATACACTTTGCGTCCGTTGAATTCTTTTACATCAGGCAAAATTTCAAGCCGTGCAGTTCCGGCATTAATCAATCCGTAATGCACCCGGTATTCGAGTGCTTCGTTAACTGTAAAAGCTGTATTGGGATGCCTGCGGAAAACCTCATCTTCGGCAGTAAGATTGGAAGATGCCCCGAGAGCGGTGAGAAAAAGGGTAAGAATCATTTTTTTCATTGACTGTTTCAAGCCAAACGGCATTCCAACCGCAGTGAACGCAGTGTGAAAGCGCTTAGTTATTCTCTTCCTGTTGCTGTTCCGGTACAGTAGGCGGTACAAGTTCCTCAGTTACTGCTTCCAACTGTTCGGAGGGTATGCCTATTTCATTTGCTTCAATATGCAGATCTTTCAGCTTGGGCAGGTCTCGTACGCTTTTCAATCCGAAATGATCCATGAACTGTTCGGATGTTCCATAGAGCAATGGCCTTCCCGGCCCATCGCTTTTACCTTTAATGACGATCAACTCTTTTTCAAGCAGTTTCTGAATGCTGTAATCGCAGTTTACACCGCGTATCTGTTCAATTTCTGTTTTTGATACAGGCTGTTTGTAAGCAATGATAGCCAGCGTTTCAAGCGCGGAGTTGGTGAGTTTCTTTTTCTCTTTTATCTGCAGCAACGTACTTACCGGTGCATGAAATTCTTTTTTGGTAAGAAATTCAAATCCTTCGGCAATCTCTCTTATTTCAAAAGAAAACTCATCAGAAGCATACTTCTCTTTCAGTATTTCAATTTCTGCTGTAATTTCTTCGGAAGACAAATCCCAGTCGTAAGCTGTTTTAAGGCACGCCTGTATTTCCTGAATGGAGATTCCCTGCTCGGCAGTAAAAATCAATGCTTCAATGTGATGGGCTAATGATTTCATTGGTGAATTATGATTTGCCCCAAAGTTAACGGTTGAGTTGAGGGGGGCATTGCATTGTTAAAAAAAATTTTAATATCTGTTATAGAACCTGCCCCATTGGCATTGCAGGATCGGGTTAATTCGCAGCATGTCAGCCCGGTTGCTTGCCGAAGAATTAACGGAAACAAAAGTTATTCACATGGTTGAGCCATTAATAATCCCTGCAAAAAAAGGATCGGATAGCTCATCTTTATTAATGAAACGGGCAGCACATATACGCTGGAAAGGGATCAATTTTGCCGATAAATACCTGATTGAGTTTGAATCGAATTTCAGCCGCAGGGGGGGAATTGTGCATTGGGCGTTTAATGAAAAGGAAATAGCTGATGATCTGAAACTGTTGCTTAAAAAGAAAAATCTGAAGCTGAATATAAGCCTGTATTCAACAAACGATCCTGCACTTCTTAAAATCAGCAAGAATGAAAACGGGAAACAGGCATGGCTGATCAATGCCGGTTACCTTATGGCTGATCCGGGTGGAGTGACTTTCTCATTACCAGAAGGATACCGCTTGCCGGAAGGCGATGATTTAATTCTTGTTGCTTCGGTTGACAGGGTACTGCCATCTTTATCCAGCCTTGAAACGATGATTCGATTACGGAATGGTGAATCAACAACTTCCTTGAACCTTGTATTCGGACGCACTTCTGCAGATTCGGAGGTTCATGTGTTCATTACCGAAAACAAGGCAGCAGAAATGATGGCCGTTAAATCGCATCGTTCGCTGCTTCACTGCATCGGCTGCAATAATTGTTTTATGCATCCTTCCGGAACAAGGATGGTAGATGAATTAAAATTGCAGGCGCTCGACCGCAGCGGTGAAAAGATAACCGACAGTTTTTCTTTCACCCTGGATGGCAGGCATTCATCGGTTTGCCCGGTAAATATCCATTTTGAAAAGCTGCTGTTACTCAACCGGCAGAGTTCTGTTAACCGTAATCATGTTCCATCTTCAGAGAAATGGTTTTATTTTTTCTGGACAAAAGCGGCTGCACGTAAAAACAAAATGCCGGTGCCCGGCCGTTCGCTCGATTTTTATGTGAACAGCATTTTTATAAAATCCGATTTGAAACTGCGTAAACCTTTGCAGCCAGCACGCAAACCATTCAGTAAACTCTGGAAAGAAATCAGCGGATTTAACTGAATACCTGCTTAGGTATTTTTTACTACTTTTACTCTTAGTTTTTCCGGCCATAATGAAAAAGCATGTAGTGATGGTTTTTATGCTGATGGGCATGGCTTGCCTCTTTCCGTTTTTTCTGAGCGCTCAATCCGTTTATCACAACTCCGATTTTGAAACCGGAACTTTCTCAGGCTGGAGTGCCTTCACAGGCTCATGCTGCCCAATTGAAACTCCTGTTGTCGGTTTTGATTCTTCGCGTCATGCAATCATGTCAGGAAATGCCTTTGATCCTTATTCGATGGGATTGATTCCTGTAGTAGCGCCAGGAGGATTGTATTCGGTTCGTCTCGGAAATGACCATACCGGCTCGCAGGCCGAAAAACTTTCATACACTTTTACAGTTCAGCCACAATCTCCGTTTTATGTTTACCGATATGCTGTAGTGTTTGAATTTCCACCCGATCATCCTGAAATTAAACAGCCGCATTTTGAAATTACCGTTCGCGATGAAGATGGGATCCCTGTCGAATGCGGATATTACCAGGTTGCCTGTGCGAATAATTTACCGGGCTTTATGGCCAATGGCAATTACCGTTTCAGGCCATGGACGGATGTGGGAATCAATCTTACTGCATACATAGGCAGGCAAATCACCATTGAATTTGCTACGGGCGATTGCGGCATGGGCGGCCATTTCGGCTATGCTTACATTGATGGACATGCCACTGCCATGAAAATGGAAACATCAGAATGCAACGATGACGGAACCATCACCTTTACCGCTCCGCCCGGTTTTCATTATGAATGGTCAACAGGAGATACAACACAGGCTATCAACCTGAGCAGTTACAATTATGGCAGCAACGTTTCGCTTACATTAAAAGCGGCTAATGGTTGCGATTATCATTTTTCCATCTCTGTACCTGATATTGTTCCGAATGCAGCATTCAATCATATTCTTAAATGCAATAACACAGTTGAATTTATCAACACTTCAACCGATAATCACGGAACAATAACTTCATATCAATGGAATTTCGGAAATGGAACTACATCATCAGATGAAAATCCTTTGCACAGTTTCGGCCAGATAAATACGTATCCTGTTTCTTTGACCGTACAATCCAGCACAGGATGCCGGTCAACGCTGACAAAAGCTATCGCAGTAAACCCTGTTATTGAAACTGATTTCATATTTCTGAATGATTGTTCATCCCGTACGGTGTTCTTCAAAGATCAATCAACTGCACTGAACGGCAGTATTGTTAGCTGGCAATGGCATTTGGGTAATTCAACATCTGTTTTGCAGAATCCATTACAGCACTATGATGAAAACGGAATTTTTCCGGTTACACTCACAGTTACATCAGATGAGCCATGTACCGGATCAGTTAGTAAAGAAGTAATGGTACAATGTGAAGCATCCGGTATTGTTTTTATGCCATCAGCATTTACACCCGATAATGATGGCAGGAATGAATGGTTTATCCCGGTCTTATCATTTTCTTCTGATTTTACGCTTCAGATTTATAACCGGTGGGGAAAACAGATTTACAACGGAAAGAATGCTGGCTGGAACGGAAGAAATGAAAACGGAATGCTATGCCCGCAGGGAGTTTATTTGTACCAACTGGAATGGCAGGATTTACATTCAGGAAGAAAAGTAAAGACAGGCCATTTTACTTTGCTGAAATAATCAATACATAAATTCAACTCAATAATCTTTTCATTAAATTTAGATGGAAAAAGCAAATCATTTTGGTCATTCGTGACTAATCAGCTGTCAACCGTCAGTAAGTTTTGATGAACAAAAATTATCAAAGGCCTGTGAGGCGTTATCTTTGCTTTTGAAAAGAACGAAACTGTAACAACTTAAATTCGTAAGAGACCATTCACTGACCCGGATATGCTGAAAAGGACTGTTATCATCCTGTTGTTGTTTCCTGTCATAGCTAATGCAGGCCATGAGAATTTATTGACTACCAAAACCGTTGCTTTTTACAATGATACCTTGAAGCTGAAATTCGTCAGTAACAAACAGGTGTTTTCCGAACAATGGGATACGCTTCCTCATACGCGTTTCTGGCAGCATATCATCAAGTTACCACCCGACAGTGTAATCATCAATGTGGCTTCCGGACGTAAACCGTTGCATTTTATATCAAGTGAAGAATGGCATTGTCAAACAGATACAGAGAAGGAATCCTATCGCCAGTATTTACGCCAGGCTTACGGGCTGAATGAGAACGAAGTCATCTTTGTAACTTCAGGCAAACGCGATTTTTATGAATACAAAAGCACCGTTTCTCAAATCGGCAAAGCGGCAGAAGTATTTCTTCGCGAAGGAGTAGATCCCTGGTATGCTCAAACTATTCTGCTGATTGAAAGCCCGGGCAGGAACCGGCAGAAATCATCAGCAGGTGCTTTAGGACCATTTCAGTTGATGAGAAGTGTGGCCATCAAGTATGGTCTAAAAATCAATAAGACAGTTGATGAAAGGACAAGTCTTGAAAAATCAGCAGGTGCTGCCGCACGCCTGCTTCGCTCAGCCTGTGTACCTTACCTGAAAGATTACCTCATGGCACGCAACATTGCTTTTGATGAGCATGACCTGTGGTTCCGCTTGCTGATAATGCATATCTATCATGCCGGATGGGGAAATGTGAGTTGCATGTTAGATCAATTAAATCCTACCGAAGGAGGAATTGCATTGTTTCAGAAAATATGGACAACGGAATGCCGCGGCTTCCGGAATGAATCGCAAAACTATTCGCAGATTGCATTGGCCAGTATTATCCTATTCGAAAACATGCTGCATCAGGATGGCGATACGGTTTTCCTTGTAAGAGGCGACCGCATGATGGCTAATTACAAACGGCCTGTGCTTGATAAAGAAGGCGCTAAAACTCATTTGAATAATGTCATGGAAGCGTATCAGCACGACCTGCTTGATGGCACCATTCCTTTTGAATACTTCTTTACCAAAATCAATAAAATTCAGAAAGAACTGGCCTGGATTGAATCGAATCAGACTGATAAAAAAGAAAGCACCCTGGCACAAATACTTCCTTTAAGTAATGATCAGGCCCTTAGCCTGAGCAATCAGTTGCTGCGTAAACGCAGACCTGAAGAAGCTGTACGCATTCTTAAAATGAACATTGAACGTTATCCTTACTCCGTTGCAGCGTACGACAGTTTAGGCCGTGCTTACAAAATGCTTGGACAGAATGCACTTGCAGACAAGTACCGCAGTAAATCAGAAGAAATTAAAGGCGGCAAACTGATGGCTGAATAATCAGCGCTCTGCTTTCCTGATTTCAAACTCAAGCTCCAGATATTTCTTTAAAAATGAATTGGTAAAGTGAACTTCGTATTCACTGATTTCTGATGAGTATATCATGCCGGATTCTGGCAATGGTTCAAGTGCTATCAATTCCTTTTGGCCTTTTGCATTTAAATTATTCAGGTAAACTATTCTCTCATCAAATGCTTTTGCATACTGCATTGTAATTCTGGTTTGGTGTATTAGATGATAGCTTACCATCAAAAGCAGAAAAGCAGATATGCAAATTCCAAAAGCAGAATTTTCAAACCTTAACTCACTCAGTTTTTTGCCGGCATCAAAGGAAAAGATGAGGATGAATGCCGTTATGGTAAACGATACCTGCATCATAGCCCTGTCAGGGGGCAGGCCTGACATGACTATCGTTGCCGGCAGTATTAATATCAATACGATAAACGGAAGCAGCGCGATTGATTTCATCCATCCTCTTAAAAATTCAGCAAATGAAATTCCTGATTCAGCCTTCATTCGTCTGCCGGCAATGAATGCCATTAGACCAAACAATACGTAATATGGCAAAACAAAAAATGGTTTTATCAGGAGCGATTTTCCCCATGTTTTAAAGATGATCCAAATAAGTTCAGGAACAGATGCATCAGGCAAGGCTCCGTAACGAACCAGGTTCCCTTTCGAACTTATCATGATTAAAAAGGAAATAAAACAACCGGCCAGCGCAAGCAACACGTTAAAACGGAAATGTTTTTCCGGAAAGATTTTCCCTTTAAGTCTGTTTCTGAAAATATAAAGCAATATCAAGGCAGCCATGACGATCAAAGCAAAAGATTCGCTGCTGCCACCTGTGAATACTGAGGCTATCAGCAGCAAGAACCAATATCTTTTTTCCGAAATCAAGCAATAAAAAACAGAAAGCTGGGCAGCCATACTAATGGCATAGGTGCAAACCTGTATCATCCAGAACCACGACTCATCAATGGAGAAGGAAGTAAAAAAGAAGGCCGAGCAAAGCATTATCCCTGTGATGAATGCCTCTGTATTTTTCAATGAAAATGAAAACAGCCTTTGCGAAAGCGCTTTAATGATAGCAGCAATGACAACAGAAATCAACAATACAGAAATAACAGGAAATACGGCAAACAACCATTTCACCGGAATAACGGCTGCGGCCAGTGTGTAAGCCGCCCACCGCGCGCTGTAGCCATGGTACAGATCGGTTACGCATTTTACAATTCCATTTTCAGGAACGCAGTACAGATAGTAAAAATCATCGGCAGCCGGACGGTTGTTGAATGAAATGATGATGATGAGAAGGATAAAAAGCAGAGTAAAAACAACGGATGACGGCCGAATCCCTCTCATGACCGTGTAAAATAATGGAGCAGAATGGAAGCTGCCATAGCAGCGTTAAGCGACTCGGCTAAAGGAGTTCCTTTGGATGGGATGTGAATGTATTCGCGGATAAAGGAATGCAACTCTTCCGGTATTCCATGCGATTCACTGCCAAAAACAAGAATCATTTTTTCGGGCTGATGGATTGAACTCAATGGCCTTCCTCGCATATCAGCCGCAAAAACAGGAATGTGGTATAGCTGTTCATTCTCCGTGAAAAATTCTTTAAGGCCGTTACGGTAAACTGCCACATTAAATAGGGCGCCCATAGTTGCCTGAACGGTTTTAGGGTTAAACTCATCAACGGTATTTTCTGAAACAACAAGTGTTTTTATTCCGAACCAGTCGCACAGGCGAATGATGGTTCCCAGATTTCCCGGATCATTGATTCCGGCAAGCACGGGAATTACCGATTGGTCAAATGAAAACTTTTTCTTGGGTTCAGGTATTCGCACAATGGCCAAAACAGATGAAGAACTTTCGAACAGCGATACTTTTTTCATCCACTCAGGCGAAACAATGTGCATTTCTGTTTTTCCTGCAGGCAGTGGTATTTCACTCTTCCAGTTGTCCACATGATAAACAGCCTCCGTTTTGAAGGAAGAAGCCAGGAGGCAATTCACATTCTTAATTCCTTCTACAATAAACAAACGATGCTCCTGCCTGAACTTTTTAAGCCTGAGGCTGCGGATGAGTTTTTGTTCTTTTAGTGTTGGCATATTGCCTGTTTATGTCATGGCAAAACTAATTCTTCATGTTACTTTTACGACCACCTGAACTTTTTTGCAGCCGGTGAGTTTTAAGCCTACTTTTTTTCTGTTGCTGTTATCGGCAGCATTTTTCTTTTCCTGTAACCCTGTGCGCAAACTGGGCAAGGATGCTGTACTGCTTAACAAAAATACTATCAAATGTGAGCGCAAGGAAATTGCATCTGAGCTATACCCGATTCTTAAACAGAAGCCCAACCGCAAATTGTTGAATATTTTCCGGTTTCATCTTGGTGTTTTTACATTGTTTGACCAGTTTAAACCTACAAAATTTAATAATTGGGTTAAAACAACCATAGGCGAAAGCCCGGTACTTTTCGACAGTCTGCTTACCGATATTTCGGCAAGGCAACTGCGCCAATACATGGAAAATATCGGTTACTTCCATGCTACGGTTACAGATACAGTTTATTTTCCGAAACAGTGGAAGGCCAATGTTCTGTATCAGGTCCATGCCGGTGAACCATTCCGAATCAGGGATGTGTACTATGTCATTGAAGATTCGCTCATAAAGAAAATTGTTCTTTCCGATACACAGCAATGCATTCTGAAACGAAGCAGGATATACAACCTCCATGATTTTCAAAAAGAGCGCGAACGGATTACAAACCAGCTTCGCAACCGGGGTTATTATTTTTTCAATCAACTCTTTGTTACCTTTAAAGTGGACAGCACACTAAAATCAAACCAGGTAGATATTTACACTTACATCAGCAATCCTCCGGCAACGGCTGATAGCACCAATTCCGATGCAGGCAAACACCGGCAATATCATGTAAACAACATCTATGTGCGTTCTGATTACGACCCTTCTGCGCCTGCTTCGTTTTACGATATTGCCGATACGCTTGAATACCGCAACCGGTATTTTATAACACGCACTGCCAAAAAGAATTTCAGGCCTGCTGCATTGTCCAATCATATTTTTTCAAGACGCGACAGCATGTACATGCTCAACAATCATGAAAGTGCTTACCGTTCTCTGGCCGATATGAATAATTTCCGTTTCGTGAATATCACTTTCCGGAAAGATTCCATACGGAAGGATTCTACTAGAAACTTTATTAACGCATTTTTCAATCTTACCCCGATGAAACGGCAGGCGTACCGTGTGGAAGTAGAAGGAACACACAACGGTGGAAATTTAGGAACGGCATTTAATTTTGTTTACACCAACAGGAACACGTTCAATGGAGCAGAGATTTCAGAGTTCAGAATTAAAACTGCCTTTGAAGATCAGAAACAATTTACCGGAAGCGACAACAAAATTCTTTGGTTCAACACATTTGATATCGGCCCTGAGTTTACTTACCGGCTGCCGCGGATTTTTCAGGTTTGGCCGTTTTCACGTATTATTCCACGCTATAGAGTTTCAACTCCCTACACCAGCTTTACGGTTTCTTACAACCTTCAGCAGCGTCCTGAATTTTTCAAACGCCTTGCCGGCTTTTCAGCAGGACTAACCATCCGCAGAAAAAGAACAGTAAGTCATCAGATTATTCCGGCCGAAATCAATTTTGTAAATGTAACTCCGGCCCCTGATTTCAAATTGAAATTAGAAGAAATTGGCGATCCGGCCCTTACGGCCAGTTATGGCAACTACCTCATTACGGATGGCCGATACAGTCTTATCATCAACACACAACAGGGAAGTGCGTTGCGCAATTTTATTTTCTTCCGTTTCAACTTTGAAGCAGCCGGTAATTCTGTCCGTCTGATAGACCGTCTAACCGGAAGAGTAAAAAAAGAGGACGATGTTTCGCGTGTGCTGAAAAACGAATATGCACAATATATCAAACCTGATATTGATTTCAGATATTATCATTGGCTGAATGAGAATAACAACATCGTTTATCGTATTTATGCAGGTATGGGAATTCCATATCTTAACTCGAAAGCGTTGCCTTTCGAGAAAAGTTTTTTTGCAGGAGGAGCCAACGATTTGCGCGCTTTCAACGCCCGATCTGTAGGACCGGGTTCGTTTGATAAGGAAGAAAAAATTCAGCAGTCGGGTGAGATAAAACTCAATGCCAATCTTGAATACCGTTTTGATCTGATTCGTGTACTCGAAGGCGCTTTTTTTATTGATGCAGGCAATGTATGGTTGTTTAAAGAAGACCCAAACCGGCCGGGGTCAAAGTTTGAAGCCAACGATTTTCTGTCTGAAGTTGCAGCCGGTGGCGGATTTGGTTTCCGGTTTAACTTCAATTATTTTATTTTCAGGATTGATATGGGTTATAAATTCCGCGACCCGCGTAAACCTGAAGATGAACGCTGGGTTTACCGTAAAATGCAACTGCGCGATGGCATCGGTAATTTCGCTATCGGGTATCCGTTTTGAGTTTATTTGGGATAAGACTCATAGTTCTGCATAACAGGTTCTGCATCATGTTCTTCTTCTAACCGCTGTAAAAAGTATAAAAGCTCAACCAATAACAGGCATCAGCACACTGTGAATTGTGAATCCTGCATCGTGAATTAACCTGCTCTCACCCCCTCACCTTTCACCTCTTACCTGAAATTTCACTTTCCTTCAGCATATTCACGCAAATACTCAAAAGCAGGCATCAGTTCTCCGCCCGAAGCAATGGTGGCGCGCAGAATAATTTGATCCTCATCTTTATCAATCAAAGCCGGCATTACGCGTTCAATTAAGTGGCGGCCAAAACCTTCGGAAGCATCGCGCGGAAGTTCACAGGGCAAATTGTCAATGGCCATTACAGTGATGGCCGATTTATCAAACGGCTGGGTTTCTTTTTCAGTTAATGGGTCGTAACCATAAAATTTATCTTCAATGGAGGATGCACGAAAGGTAGATGGAATACTTCCGTTTATATCGCAGGTTACATCGGCTATCACGCTGATGCGGAAATCGGGGTCGCGCATACGGGCGCGGGTAAAAAGGATATCGGCTTTCGGATTCCAGAAGGTACAGTGAATAAGCAAGTCGGTTACCGAAGCAAAGGAATTATCATCACTGAATGAGCATCGGAAGTTTTCGGGATGATGATGAAACTCGTAAGCACTGAATGGTGAACCATCCTTAGCCTTGTAATAATTTTCCGAATGAATTTGTGCATATACAGGTTCACGGAAAGTGTAATGAACCAATTCGTAAGGCGTAACTTTTCTCATATTCATAGCACCTAAGGTTTCGCAGGCGCCATTGGCTACACGGCCACCGCCTGTAACCACCACTTTGATGTTGGGTAGTGAAATTTTATCAAGCTCGGCAAACAGTTCTTTCTTGTCTTTACAGAGATGGGCTGGTTTAAGACTAAAGAGATTGTATTTTAATCCGTAACCCATTAGGCCGTTGTATGCGCCAACAATTCCTGCAAACCTACCGAAACCAATTACGCGATTGCCTTCTTTATCGGTAAGGCATTCATAGTCCACCATTGTTATTTTTTTCTTTATGATTTCCTGCAACAACTTTTGGTTGTGCGGCTGCATCTTGATGGTATGCGAAAAGAAGAGGTATGTTTTTCCTTCTATCAGAAAGTGCGGAGGAACTTCTTTAATGCCCATCAATAAATTGCAGGATGAGAGATCTTCGCTCAGTATAATGCCTTCGGTTCTGTATTCCTCATCAGTGTAAGTTCTGAAAGGCGATGGCTGAACAAGGATACTAACACCGGGAAAGGTTTCCATCAGTTGTTTGCATTGTTTCGGAGTAAAACAGACGCGTTTATCGTGAGGTATCTTTTCCTCGCGGATAATGCCGATGGTCATGATTTTTGAATAAATGAAATCAGGAACCCGAAGGTTCGGAATCAGAAATTAAGCGTAACAGGATGACTACTTAAGCCCGAGCTTCGATTTTACCAATCCAAGTATTTCATCGGAATCATTGGCATAAAGCAAAGCGCCTACCGAAGAATCGAAAATATAAGTGTAACCCTTGTCTTTGGCAACTGCTTTAATGGCCTCATCTGCTTTTTTGATGATAGGCGAATACAACTCTTCCTTTTTTTTCTGAATAGACTGCTGTGCTGTTTGCTGAAAATCCTGAATACGGTCTTCAAGGTCAGTAATTTCTTTAATACGGGCCTGCTTAATAGGATCTGCCATGCTGGCTTCGTCTTTTTTGTAGCTGTTCACCTTGCTTTCGTATTCAGCACTCATGGTTTTTAACTGGTTTTCAAGCTGTGTTCCAAACTTCTGAAGTGTAGAATCAGCGCCTTTGGTTTCGGGCATTAGCGAAAGCAATTGAGTGGAGTTGATGTGTCCTAATTTGATGTTCTGTGCATTGGTGAATCCTGCAACAGATAGAATGATTACTGTAAAAATGAATTTTTTCATAATGTAAAATGTGAACGGAGTTTAAGTTATGTTGATGGTTTTATTTTCTGTCCATTCCCGGCTTTGATTCCACAGGCTGGCGAGGAGTTTCCTGTTTGGTATCACCGGTTTTTGAATCGCCACTGCCAGATTTGGTTTCGCCTTTAGTGCCGGCTTTATAACCAAGCTGTAAAAGAATTTCATCGCTCTTATCGTATTTGGCGCTGGAATAAAGCATAATCAGGTCGCTCGATTTATCAAAGATAACGGCATAACTCTGGTCGGTGGCCATCTTTTTAATGGCATTATAAATTTTATCCTGAATGGGCTTAACCAGTTCCTGTTTTTTCTTGAATAGGTCGCCTTCATAACCAAAGCGCTGTTTCTGCAAATCTTTTGCTTCTTTTTCGCGGTTCACTATTTCCTGCTCGCGTTTTTTGCGCATTTCTTCAGTGAGAAGAATCTGTTCTGCCTGATAGTCCTTATACAGCTTATCAATATGGGCGTACTTGGCTTCAATTTCTTTCTGCCATTGAATGGAAATCTGGTCAAGCTGCTGCATAGCCGATTTGTATTCCGGTATGTTTTCAAGAATATACTCGGTGTTTACATAGCAGAATTTCTGTGCATCAACATGAGTGAAAACGGCTAAGGCAAACAGAAGTGTTACAACAGTTTTTTTCATGATAAAAATTTTAAGGAGTGCAAATGTAATGTTTGATGTTTTAGGATTTATGTTCAACGCAAAAGTGAGGGAATTATCATGCCGTTACTATGAAAACAGATGAACAACAGGTTAAAAGAACTGGCCAAGCGTAAACTGAAACTTCGGGCTTTTCTCAAACAGAAACTCGCGGCTGAAACCTAATGGTGGGTCAAACGGCCAGCCCCAGTCAAGGCCTAACAGGCCGAACATAGGTAAGAAAATACGTACGCCAAAACCTGCACTTCGCCTCAGGTTAAACGGATTGAAATCGCGGAACCTTTCCCACGAGTTTCCGGCTTCCAGAAATCCCATTCCATACAGCGTTGCATTCGGATTAAGAGAAATAGGGTAGCGCAGTTCCATGGTGAATTTATCATAAGCAATCGTGCCGAAAGAAGAGGCATCATATCCTCTCATGCCGATTACATCGTTGCCGTAAAGTGTAAAATTTCCTGACAGGCCATCCCCTCCCAGATAGAATCTTTCAAAAGGCGATTGGCCAATGTCTTTTGAATAGTACCCGAGAAACCCAAACTGCGCCCTTGAAGCAAGTACTAATTTGCTGCCGACAAGCGTTGTAAACCAGCTTGCATTGAATTTCCATTTATGATACTCAATAAACTTATATTTCTCCTGCGGAGTGGAAGTAGAATAATCTTTATTGTTGAGCAGCGAATAAGGCGGGGTAAACTGCAGCGTTGCCGAAACATTAGCTCCTCTTCGGGGATAGATGGGCTGATCTACCGAATTGCGCGATAGCGAGGCGCTTAAACTGAAACTATTGGCGAATCCATTATTAAAAATAAATCCGCTGTAATTTTCTATCACGTAGTAATTGTAATTGGTTTCATAATAAACACTGAAAAAATCATCGGGCCATTTAAGGCGTTTACCCATTCCCACAGAAACTCCATCGGTGGTATAACTCTGCGTTTCTGAAAAATTACGGACGGAGTGGAAGTATGCCACACTTAACGAGTTTGGTTTCTTGCCGCCAAGCCAGGGTTCTGTAAAAGAAACATTGTATGATTGATAAGCTTTTCCGTTGGTAACAAACCGCAGGCTGAGTTTTTGCCCGTCACCGGCCGGCAAGGGGCTCCAGTATCCTTTACGGAACATGTTTCGTGCTGAAAAATTATTGAACGATACACCGAGTGTTCCCACTACCTGACCTGCCCCCCATCCGCCTGAAAGTTCAACCTGGTCTGATGGTTTTTCTTCTACTACATATTCAATATCCACCGTTCCTTCGGTGGGGTTAGGAGTAGGAATCACATTCAGTTTTTCAGGATCAAAATAACCTAACTGTGCGAGTTCTCTTTGTGTACGGATAATGTCGCTGCGGTTAAACAACTGTCCGGGCTTGGTGCGTATTTCACGCATCACTACCTTGTCATTTGTTTTGGTATTTCCGGTTACGGTTATTTTGTTAATGGTAGCCTGCTTGCCTTCGTAAATGCGCATTTCAATGTCAATGGAATCGCCTTCAACTTTTACCTCGACCGGATTTACCTGAAAAAAGAGATAGCCGTCATCCATGTAAAGAGAAGTAATATCACGCCCGGCCTGGCTGGCAAACAATCCTTCATCAAGCTGCTTGCTGCTGTAAACATCGCCTTTCTTAATGCCTAACTGTTGGCTAAGCTGAGCCGAAGTGTATTTGGTATTTCCTACCCAATTGATGTTTCGGAAATAGTAGCGGCTGCCTTCGTTCAGGTAAATGTCAATACCCAGATGGCGGCTGCCGGAGAGGCGGTAAACCGAATCGGAAACTATACGCGCATCGCGATAACCTCTTTCATTCAGTTTGGCTTCAATTCTGCGTTTATCGGCTTCAAATTTTTCTTCATTGAATTTTGAGTTGGTAAAGATTTTCCACCATTTTTTCTGTTTTGTGTCTTTCATTGCCCTGCGCAATTTGCCGTCACTCATGGCAGTATTGCCTGTAATGCTGATTTGTTTAATCTTCACTTTCTTGTTTTTCTCAATGTGTATAAACATCACCTGAGAATTTTTAGCTATCGAATCATCCGCCAGTTCAATTTTTACCTCTGTATCCAGAAATCCTTTTTCTACAAAATGCCCTTTCACTTCGTTTTGGGTACTCAGAATTACACTTTCAGTTAAAATACGTCCGGCAGTTAATCTTATTTTTTCTCTCAGCTTATCAGCATCCCCTTTTTTCACCCCCGTAAAAGAGAACCTGCTTAGTCTTGGTTTTTCCTGCAGGGCAAGGTTCAAAAAGATGGTGTTGCCTTCAATTCTGGTATATTCAATTCTGATGTCGGAAAGAATACCCTGTTTCCAGAGTTTTTCAATGGCTTCGGAAAGGGCATCGCCCGGAATGCGAATTTTATCTCCTGCCGAGAGTCCTGATAATGCTTTCAAAACATTTTCATCAAGATATTTAATGCCGCTAACGGTTAAACCGCCAATGGTATATTCTTTCGGACTGGCATAATCCAATTCCAATGAATCTTCGCCAATGGTTACCTGTGCACGGGCATCAAGCGAAAACAGAATTAAAATAATCAATAATAAAAACAGGTTACGCATGTTGTTTTGTTACGGGTTTAATACCACCGAATCGTCTTTCTCTTTTCTGAAAATCAATAATAGCCTGATAAACATCGTTCCTGCGGAAGTCGGGCCAGAGCACAGGAGTAAAATGCAGCTCGGCATAAGCAATCTGCCATAGCAAAAAATTGCTGATGCGGTATTCGCCACTGGTGCGTATCAGCAACTCGGGGTCGGGCATACCGGCAGTAGAGAGAAACGAAGCAAAAAGTTTTTCATCCACATCCTTACTCTTCAATTCTCCTGCTTCAACTTTTCCGGCTATCGTGCGCGCTGCTTCTGCAATTTCCCACTTCGAACTGTAATTGAGCGCCAGCACAAGATTCATCCGGTCTAAGTTTTTTGTTTTCTCCATGCACTCATTCAAAGACTTGCGGCAATCGGCAGGCAGTTTTGAAATATCTCCAATAGTGAGCAAACGGATTTTATTCTTCAATAGTGTTTTCGTTTCAGCCGAAATGGTACTAACCAGCAGTGTCATCAGTGCATTTACTTCATACTTGGGTCTTACCCAGTTTTCGGTACTGAAAGCATACAGCGTAAGGTACTTAATGCCCAGCTCGGCACAGGCTTCAGCCGTATCGCGCACCGCTTCTACGCCATGTTGATGACCAAACGTCCTGATTTTGCCATGCTGCTTAGCCCACCGCCCGTTGCCATCCATAATAATGGCAATATGTTCAGGCAGTGCGCTATGGTCTATCTTATCCTTTAGGGTTGCTGGCATTAAAACTGTAAGGCCGACAAAGGTAGTTTTTCCCTGCTCTCAGGCAGGTTTTGAGGGTCTTAAAGCGTTAAAAGAAGCATAATTTTTTAAGGTGAGGAGTAGGATTCACATTGAAGAATTCACGATACACGATTTGTTGATGCCTGAAATAGGTTGACTTTTATTACACCTTGTATTCTTATAGGAAAGATTTTGGAAAAGCGTCTGCTCTACTTAGGCTGTCATGCCGAATGTCGAGGCTTCCCCCCAATCTGTATCTGTCAAACATTTCCTTACCAAACATTCAAAACCTAACCGGGAAATGCCTCATTACTCGGTATGACAACACCAGTTCATTTTCAACCTGTAACCTTATCTGAAGAAACAGTAAAAGCCTCCGGATTCAACACCGCTATGATCTAATTCACAACTTACTTCCCAGCACCAGTGTTTTCTTAAATTTTTTCACTGTGCCTGATTCGTGAAACACTTCAAGCCAGGCAATGTAAATTCCGATATTGGCTTTCTGCCGGTCAGTCGTTATGCCATCCCAGGAGAATGAGCCTTCCGTTCCGAGCAATTGATTTTTTACAAGATGAATAATTTCTCTTCCCCGCGAATCAAAAATTTTAAGGTTGGCAATGTAACCGGGTTTATCAAAACTGTAATTGATAAAAACCACATCATTGAAACCGTCATTATCAGGCGAAAAAATTTCAGGCGTTACCGCTACTTCGCTGCCGTCATTTTCCGGTTCGGCATACTGAGAGTTTTTATAAGCAGGCGTTGCAAAACCAACGGCTTCGGCAGCCGAATGCCAGTTAGTACTGTCCTGTGTAGGCCGGTTAAAACTGATGCGCTCTAACGAAATGCCTTTGTCATCATTCAGTAAAGCAAACTGCCATTGAGGAGAATACCTGAACTGATCAATACGTGTACCGCCTGCATTGATTAATGTTAATTCATCGCCTCCATCTGTTAATGAAGGCATACTGTTCATGGAAATGAAATTATCCGTACTCGGGGTGGAATAAGAATTTTTTACTGCCTGTGGGTCTTTAGAAATGACATAATACTCGCCCGGAAACATCAGCCATGCCTGTGCAGCAAGTGCATACTGGGTTTGCAATGTATTATCAGCATTCACTTTGGATATTTTAATTTTTGAGAGGTCAATCACTTTCTGTGAGCGGTTGTAAATTTCCACAAACTCAGCGCCTGTATCCGTTGGGCGATACAGCACTTCGTTAATCAAGATGTCAGAAATATCAGGAGTCAAAGCATCGGCAAACAGGGCAGTGTTTTTCGTAATCACATTGCCGGGGCAATCGGTAATAGCACTGTTAACGGTAAGTGTGTAAACCATACCTGAAACAATGTTGGCCGGCAGCGTGAGTTCAATTTCGAGGGCATTAAGTAATTGAACAGACGAAGGATTACCAATACTGCTCACCGAATAATTGTTTACATTCAGCAACAACGAAACATCCAGTGGCTCACTGAATACAGCCACCACTTTATTAAGAGCATTAAGGTAAGCGCGTAGCAAACGTGGAGGTTCTGTGTCGGCAAAATTTCCATTTACACTGTTTATTGTTCCCGGTGTTCCGCCACGCGGGTCAACAGCGGCAATCCAGTTCAGTTCGTTGTAACAGGTAAAATCGGGATTGATTCGCTCAATACTCCAGCCTCCGTCTTTCTTCTGCGAATCGCGGTACCATGTATCGCTGTACTCAACCGAATCTATCACTGCTCCGTTGTTATCTTTCAATAACAAAAGTGTACCTGAATTAGTCAATGTAGTTGCAGAAGTAAAAATGGGAGATGTTGTGCCAAAAACCGAAAGCGATGGAACTGCGCTTGCAGTACAAATGATGAGATAACTTCCGGGAGTCATTACCGTATTTCCAAAAACCTTGGTAGTAGAGCCTGCAGCGATAGACCAGTTGTTTAAATTGAGTGTTTTGCCGGAGCGGTTAAAAATTTCAAGGTATTCAAAATCGGGAAGTTGAACAACAGGGTTAGGATCAGCCATGATTTCATTGATTACAACATCATACCTCTGCGGCTGTACAGGAATAAAGTAGGTGAACGGCAAGGAAGAAGGTGTGAACAAAGTATTCCCGTTCAGATCAGTTATTCCTGTAACGGTAAGCGTATTGGTTATTCCGTTCTGGAAAGCATTGGCGAAAGTGAGATGCACCAAAGAAAGATCTGCTGCATCGCGAACGGCCGAAGAGGGATTGCCGATTGAATTATTGACGGAGTAATTCAAAACATTTTGTGCCGAAGAAATTTCAACAGCTTCATCAAATACCACATCAAGTTGCGTTGAATTGATTACTGAAACCGAAGAAAGCGAAGGAGGGGTAACATCGGCTGCGAAAGGCCATGTAAAATCATCAAAATAAAAACCGGAAATGTTTGAGGATGTGTAGGTACATACCATTCCGAACCAGGAACTGGAAATGTAACTGTTATCCGTTCCTGTAGCCTGCAGTGTGAAATTATTGCCTGCTGCTGCATCGGAATAAATGCTCCAAAGTCCGGTGTTATCGCGCGTCACTTTAACCGTGATGATGAAAGCCGAAGCAATGAAGCCATTCGTTCCCCGTGCAACAGAAACAGAAGTTGTGCCTGTCTGTTTGAAAAGTTCAATGGCATCGTTTGAACCGGACTCCCCAAACTGAAGGTAATAACCATTCAAAGCATTTTTAAGATTCGTCTGATCAGAGACAAGGTAAACCCTTGCATAGTTGTTGTTTGAAGGAGCAAAATTCAGGCGTATGTAAAACTGCCATTCCGTGTTATCTAATGTTGGCGTATTTCCTGAGGTGCTGAGGTATGAAGTGCCTGCAACGGAGGCATTCAGTTGTAATTGTAAGGAAGTATTGACGGTAAAATCTCCTCCATCACCGCTCCATGCAGGATTGTTGGTAAAATCACCATCAGAAAAATTATCGTTAAGCTGTGCGTTGGCAAAACCAAAAGTTAAACATAAAAACAAAATCAGGAGGAGGATACGCATGGCATCAAAAGTAAAAGGTTTACAACTCTTCGGCATATAACACAGATTCATCCGGTATTGTGGACTCACCCTGCATACGCAGGTAAATGCGTGCGACAGTAACCACGTCCCTGCGACAGTAACTTACAATGCGCTCCAGGTTGTTTTCTTTCCAGTAAACAAACCATACCATGCTGCCGTCAATATCTTCTTTCGGGCTGGGAATGCCAAGCACATGAGCCAATAAATTGAGCGGTGTAAAATTTTTGTAATCGCCAAAGCGCCACAATTCCATGGTATCAAGATGCTGCACTTCCCATGGTTTTTTGCCGGAGGTATTCAGAATTACAGGAAGTTTAATTCCATGTATCAGCA
Source organism: uncultured Bacteroidota bacterium (assembly GCA_900696575.1). Taxonomy (GTDB): domain Bacteria; phylum Bacteroidota; class Bacteroidia; order AKYH767-A; family OLB10; genus CAADHD01. Next base: position 168,550 of record CAADHD010000027.1, on the reverse strand, counting down.
TTCTTCTGGCAATAAACGGAAAATCAAACTCTTTTCCATTATGAGCACAAAGCTGATGATGCGGTTTGGAGAAATGTTTGTTCAGAAGGGAAGCAAATTCTTCGAGCAATTGTTTTTCATCATGGCCGTAAAATGATTTGAGGCGAAGGTTCCGCTGTCCGTCCTTTTCAGCAATAATGCCGGTAGAGATGCAAATGATTTTTCCGAATTCGGCATAAATGCCGGCACGGTTGTAAATGGTAGCCGGAGTATCGAGTTCGCCTTTGCGGAGAAACTCGGCTTTACGCACCCACAATTCCTTCTCAGCGTCTGTTAATTCATCAAAAGCCTGTTTCTGAGGAACTGTTTCAATATCGAGAAACAGGATAGACGAAAACCGTTCTGCGTTTACCATGCAGGGTTCAGAGTTGAGGTTTTTTTCTGCTTTGTTTTTTTTCTCCGATAATCTTCTTCCCTTTCAATCTTTTCTCTTTCGATTCTTTGGAAGGAGTGGCTGCTTTTCTTTTCCGTCTGGGTTTGAGTGCTTTTTCAATAATGGCCAGAAGACGTTCCTGTGCTTTCTTTTTGTTGGCAAATTGTGATCGCTGTTCGGAAGAAACAATTCTGAGAATTCCTTCTGCAGAAATTTTGCTTCCAAGCTTTTTGAAGATGATGTCTTTTTCTTCTGCATTTAAAAACGATGAACCGAGCACATCAAAACTCAATTCAATCTTGGTGGCCGTTTTGTTTACATGCTGTCCGCCTTTACCGCGGCTTGGCAATGCTTTGTAAACAGATTCTTTCAACAGGTTTTTCGGATTGGTCTGCATATCATTCAAATTGTAAGATCAAATTCATCGGCATCATTCAGAAACGGCAATGCCCTTCGAGTTTTCTCCAGTTCGTGGGCTGAGAGTTTTATCGTTTCCATAGATTGAACTCCGGCACGCATACGGCTTATTTTTTTTCCTGTAGGGTTAATCAATGCCGAATGGCCATTGTAGCTGATTCCGTTTCCATCTTTACCGATACGGTTCACTCCGGCAACATAACATTGGTTTTCGATGGCTCTTGAAATAAGCAACTGCCTCCATGCCGAAATGCGTTTTACAGGCCAGTTGGCCACAAAAAGTATCAGGTCATATTTCTGCGAAGAAGTATTTCTGCACCAAACCGGAAAACGTAAATCATAGCAAATCATTGGGCATATTCGCCAGCCTTTGTATTCCAAAATCAGTTTTTGCCGGCCTGCTGCATAATGCTGATCTTCTTTTGCCATGCGAAATAAATGGCGCTTATCATAGTACCGCAGTGAACCTTCAGGAGCCATCCAGATTAAACGGTTGAAACAGTCATCCCCTTCTTTTATTATAAGGCTGCCGGTTACCACTGCATTTTTTTCTGATGCCAATTTGCGCATCCATGCTATACTTTCTCCATCCATTTTTTCAGCCAGCATTTTTGAATTCATGCTGAAACCGGTGGCAAACATTTCAGGAAGAATTATAATATCCGAACTTCCGCGTTTCAACTTTTTGAGCAAGGCAGTAAAATGTTTTAAGTTTTTCTCACGGTCTTCCCAGTACAGTTTTGATTGAACCAGCGTTACATTCAAATCATTCATAGCCTAACAAAAGTAGAAAAGTTTTGCGGAACACTGTCCATGATTTGGTGTCATGGCCAATTATCAGATATTTATTTTGTAATTAACCTTGATATTCGGGCGGGGACACCCTTGCGGGATATATGAGTTGAGACACTCTTGCAGGACAGAGATGATAAATCTCTTATCTGACAGAATTAAACCGGCTGACCGGTTTTGGTTTTTACTTTTTTCACCATCTCAACAAACTCATCAAACAGGTAACGTGCATCATCGGGGCCGGGAGCTGATTCGGGATGGTACTGAACTGAGAATGCATGTTTGTTTTTTATCCTGATGCCTTCAATGGTCCGGTCATTCAGGTTTTGGTGGGTGATAATAATGTCGGCAGATTTTTCAAGTTCTTCTTTTGATACTGAGAATCCGTGATTTTGAGAAGTAACTTCACAGTGGCCTGAAATCAGATTTTTTACGGGATGATTAATTCCTCTGTGGCCATTAAACATTTTGTAAGTTGAAACTCCGCAGGCTTCGGCAAGCATTTGATGACCTAAGCAAATACCGAAAACAGGGATATTCCGGGCAAGAATTTTTTTAAGCGTTTCTACCATGCCAGTCATAACGGATGGGTCACCCGGACCATTGGAAACCAAATATCCGTCAGGCTGCCACAGTTGCATTTCTTCAAACGATGTATTACAGGGAAAAACTTTTATATAACAATCGCGGTCGGATAAGCAGCGCAGGATATTTTCTTTAACCCCGGCATCAGGAACGGCAATTCTTACCGCTGCCTGAGGGATACCATAGTAGTATGGTTTCTCTGCCGTTACCCGCGATGATAATTCCAGCCCGGCCATGGAAGGTACTGAGGCAAGAATAGATTTCAACTCTTCAATGGATTTATCTTCTGAAGATATAAGGGCATTCATAGCTCCCTTATCGCGAATGTAACGTACCAGGGCTCTTGTATCAACATCAGTTATCACAACCGTATTTTGCTCAACCAACCAATCCTGCAGAGAAACTTCTGATTGCTTTCTTGAAAAGTGATTACTCAAGGTGCGGCAAACCAGACCTGCTATTTTAATTGAACCCGATTCCGATTCACTGTGTTTCACTCCATAATTACCAATGTGAACATGTGTAGTGATCATGATCTGCCCGAAATAAGACGGATCGGTAAACACTTCCTGGTAACCTGTCATGCCGGTGTTAAAACAAATCTCTCCGGTAGCTGTTCCGTATTTTCCGGCAGATTTTCCATAGAAAACTGTTCCATCGGCAAGCAAGAGTATGGCAGGCGAGCGCTCAGTATATTTCATGTGGCGGTTATGTTTTAATCAGTGAACAAAAATAGAGAAATGAAAAAAGGGACAACACTTTTAATGCATTGTCCCTTTGATTTACCGGAAGAAACCATTTACTCTTCGCTTGATTCCTTCTTTTTAGATGATGCTTTTTTCTTAGGTTCTGCTGTTGATTCGGCAGATACTTCAGCGCCTTCGGCTTTTGCTTTTGGTTTACGGCCTCTGCGTGTAGTCTTGGCTTTCTTAGCTGCTTTCTCTTTGGTGTACATGGTATTAAAATCCACCAGTTCAATCATAGCCAATTCTGCTGCATCACCGGGTCGGTTACCGAGTTTGATGATGCGCGTATATCCGCCCGGACGATCGGCCACCTTTGCAGACACTTCTCGGAATAATTCCGTAACGGCATATTTATTCTGCAGGTAGCTGAATACTACCCTTCGCGAATGAGTGCTGTCTGATTTTGATTTGGTAATTAATGGCTCCACATACTTACGCAAGGCTTTAGCTTTAGCCAATGTAGTGTTTATCCGCTTATTCAGTATAAGCGAAGCAGCCATGTTGGAAAGCAATGCTTCACGATGGGAAGATGTTCTTCCGAGATGGTTTACTTTTTTTCCGTGCCTCATAATTCTCTATTTTTATCGGTAACTATTCCAGAAAGAAATTTTTATTCCCTTTCAATCTTAAATTTTGCAATGTTCATTCCGAAGTTCAGGTTTTTGCTGCGCACCAGATCTTCCAGTTCGGTCAACGATTTCTTACCGAAGTTGCGGAACTTTAGAAGGTCAGCCTTTGAATAAGAAACCAGTTCGCCCAATGTTTCCACATCAGCCGCTTTCAGGCAGTTTAATGCACGAACGGAAAGATCAAGGTCAACAAGTTTAGTTTTCAGAAGCTGGCGCATGTGAAGGGTATTTTCATCCAGTTCTTCTACCGGAGTTTTCGGCTTGGCTTCGAGTGTAATTTTTTCATCACTGAAAAGCATGAAATGATGAATGAGAATTTCGGCAGCTTCTTTTAAAGCATCTTTCGGGTGAATGGATCCGTCAGTCTGGATTTCAAAAACCAACTTTTCGAAATCTGTTTTCTGTTCTACACGGAAGTTTTCAATAAAGTACTTCACATTGCGGATTGGGGTGAAAATCGAGTCAATAGCAATGGTTCCTACAGGCATTTCTTCGTGTTTATTTTCTTCTGAAGGCCTGTATCCGCGTCCTTTTTCAATGGTAATGTCAAGCTGAAGTTTCACGGAGGTTTCCATGTTACAGATTACATGATCCGGATTCAGAACCTGGAAAATAGAAGTGTGGCGGGCAATATCACCGGCAACGAATTGATTTTTGCCATTGATGAGAATGCTCACTTTTTCACTTTGCTCTGCTTCAATCTGTTTTTTAAAGCGAACCTGTTTGAGATTCAGGATAATTTCCATTAAATCTTCAACCACTCCTTTGATGGTAGAGAACTCGTGGTTAATGCCGGCAAACTTTACGTTTGTGATGGCATAGCCTTCGAGCGAGTTAAGCAGCACCCTGCGTAATGCATTACCGATGGTAATACCATAGCCGGGTTCAAGCGGGCGGAATTCAAACTGACCGAATGTCTCGCTTGAGTGATTCATGTAAACCTTATCAGGTTTCTGGAATGCTAGTATTGGCATAATATGATTTTTTGCTGAGTTAAAATGATGATGTTAATTATTTAGAATACAATTCGACAATGAGTTGTTCTTTGATGTTCTCGGTGATTTCTTCGCGTGCCGGAGGGTTAATAAACTTCCCTGTCATGGTTGCTTCGTCCCATTCAAGCCATCCATGTTTGTGCATTCTGCCTTTCAGCGATTCGGTAATGGCTTCGTTAGCGCGTGAGCGTTCGCGCACGCTGATAAGGTCGCCTGATTTGCATGTATAAGAAGAAACATTAACCACGCGTCCATTCACCATGATATGTTTATGAGAAATCAATTGTCTTGCTGCAGACCGGGTCGGGGCAATGCCAAGACGGAAAACCACATTATCAAGTCGTGATTCAATCAATTGCAAAAGGTTGGTACCGGTAATTCCCTGCCTGCGAGAAGCGCGGTCGAAAATTTTGGCGAACTGGCGTTCAAGAATTCCATACATGTATTTCACTTTCTGTTTTTCGGCCAACTGAACTGCATACTCTGATTGCTTTGTTCTTCTTTTGGAAATGCCGTGCTGGCCGGGCGGGTAGCTGCGTTTATCGAAATGACGGTCGGGGCCGTAAATTGCTTCGCGAAACTTGCGTGCAATTTTGGTTTTGGGTCCTATGTATCGTGCCATGTTTTAATGTTAAGATGATAAAATTATATTCTGCGTTTTTTAGGAGGGCGGCATCCGTTGTGAGGTATGGGAGTGATGTCAACAATTTCGGATACTTCAATGCCTGCACCATGCAAAGTACGGATAGCTGATTCGCGACCTGCCCCCGGTCCTTTTACGAATACTTTCACCTTACGTAAACCTAAATCGTAAGCTACTTTGGCGCAATCGCTTGAAGCAAGCTGGGCTGCGTAAGGTGTATTTTTCTTGGAGCCTCTGAAGCCCATTTTTCCTGCAGAGCTCCATGCAATTACCTGCCCTGATGAATTAGTGAGGCTGATGATGATGTTATTAAAGGTGGCATTAATGTGTGCTTCGCCAACCGCTTCTACTTTTACGGTACGCTTGCGAGCAGTTTTTTTCTCTGATGCCTGTGCTGATGCTTGTTTAGCCATTTGCTTTTTTATTAATTCAGATTACTTGGTTACTTTCTTTTTGTTAGCTACGGTTTTGCGCTTTCCTTTGCGGGTGCGGCAGTTGTTCTTGGTTTTCTGTCCGCGTACAGGAAGCCCCAAACGGTGACGGATGCCGCGGTAAGCGCCAATATCCATCAGGCGTTTAATGTTCAGTTGCACTTCGCTACGCAATGCACCTTCTACCTTTATTTGTTCGGTAATGATGGAGCGGATTTTATTCAATTCCTCATCATTCCATTCTTCTACTTTCTTATTCCAGTCCACTCCGGCTTCAGAAAGAATATTCTGGGCAGTGCTGCGGCCAATTCCGTAGATGTAAGTAAGGCCTATTTCGCCTCTTTTGTGCTTGGGTAAATCAATACCTGCTATACGTGCCATGTGTTATTTCAATTTTAATGGTTCAATGGATTATCCCTGACGTTGTTTAAACCTCGGATTTTTTTTGTTGATTACGTAAAGTCGCCCTTTGCGTCTTACAATGATGCATTCTGGGCTGCGCTTCTTCAATGATGGTTTTACTTTCATAATTCCTCCGTTTCGCTGTTTTATTTATACCGATATGTTATTCTTCCTTTGGTGAGATCATAAGGCGACATTTCTACTTTTACCCTGTCACCTTTCAGAATTTTGATGTAATGCATCCGCATTTTTCCTGAAATGTGCGCTATGATTTCATGCCCGTTCTCCAGTTCAACACGGAACATTGCGTTGGATAATGTTTCAACGATAGTTCCGTCCTGTTCTATCGAACTTTGTTTTGCCATTGGTTTGTTTAAATATGATGTTTTGTATTTAAGTTATTATTCAATTTTTCTGCTTCAATAATTTCCCTGAAGGAGGAGAGCACTTCACTTTTATTTTTCCTTACAGCCACATTGTGCTCATAATGTGCTGCAGGCAAAAGGTCGGCAGTTACAACAGTCCAGTGGTCTGATAATGTTTTCACATTTCTCACCCCTCGGTTAATCATCGGTTCTATGGCCAGCACCATGCCTTCTTTCAACAACGGTCCTGATCCGCGCTTGCCATAATTGGGTATCTCCGGTTTTTCGTGCAGCGACTTTCCTACTCCATGACCTACCAGCTCGCGTACTACCCCAAAACCATTGGCTTCTGCATGACTTTGCACAGCGTGAGAAATATCGCCTACTCTGTTTCCGGCTACGGCTGCTTCTACTGCTCTGTTAAGGCATTCATGTGTAACATGCAATAGCCTGATGTTTTCATCACTTACTTGGCCAACTGCAAAGGTATAAGCCGAATCGCCAATGAAGCCATTCTTCTCAATTCCGCAATCAATGGAAACCACATCGCCATCCTTCAGCTCTCTTTTGCCGGGTATTCCATGAACTACTTCCTCGTTAACTGAAATACAGAGCGAGGCCGGAAATCCGTTGTAGCCTTTAAACACCGGTCTTGCATTCTGATCGCGGATAAATTCTTCCGCCATTTTATCAAGAAACAACGTGTTGATACCCGGCTTCAGGTGAGCCGCCATCAGTGCCAATGTTTTTCCAACAAGTAAAGAACTAATCCTGATTAATTCAATCTCTTCATCAGTCTTGATAACTCCGCTTACTCTTTGCAACATCATTATACCGCTGCACCCGCTGTTGCTCTGCCTTTAATGCGGCCGGTTTTCATCAGCCCATCGTAATGGCGCATAAGCAGGTGACTTTCTATTTGTTGCAGAGTATCAAGAATAACTCCGATCATGATTAATAAAGAGGTGCCTCCATAGAAGGAAGCAAAATTCTGGTTTACACCGGCCATGCTTGCAAATGTTGGCATGATAGCCACAAAGGCAAGGAAGATAGAACCGGGTAAGGTAATGCGCGAAAGCACATCGTCTATAAAAGAAGCGGTGGCTTTGCCTGGCTTTACACCGGGAATGAATCCGCCATTCTTTTTCATGTCTTCCGCCATCTGGTTCGGATTTACGGCAATGGCTGTGTAGAAATAGGTGAAGAGAATAACTAATGTAGCAAACACAAAGTTATACCAGAATGAGAAGAAGTTAGTCATAGCTGCGGCAAAGCCCTGCCATGCATCCGACTCAGGAAAGAACTGTGCAATGGTTGCCGGTATAAACATGATAGCCTGTGCAAATACGATTGGCATTACACCGGCTGCATTTACTTTGATCGGGATATACTGGCGTACACCACCGTATTGCTTATTGCCGACAATCTTCTTTGCAAACTGAACAGGAATTTTTCTGGTTCCCTGAACAAGCAGGATTACACCTACAATCACTAAGAAGAGTGCCACTATTTCAACAAGGAACATAACTAAGCCCCCTCCTTCGTTTAATCTTGACATTAATTCGTCACGGAAGGCAAAGGGTAAACGAGCAATGATTCCGATCATGATGATCATGGAAATACCATTGCCGATTCCTTTTTCGGTGATTCTTTCTCCCAGCCACATGACGAACAAAGTACCGGCAAGAAGAAGGATAATGGAAGTAACCCAAAATAAACCTGGGGCAAGCACATCAGGATTGGTATAAGCAATCATGGCACCTGGCGCCTGAGCGCGCAGGTTAACCAGGTAACCGGGGGCTTGTCCTAAAACAACCAGCACAGTGAGGTAGCGTGTAATCTGATTTAATTTTTTTCTTCCGCTTTCTCCTTCTTTTTGCATACGCTGGAAGTATGGAACTGCCACGCTTAACAACTGAATTACGATAGAAGCGGAGATGTATGGCATGATACCCAGAGCGAGAATGGAAGCTTGCGAAAATGCGCCACCGGCAAACATGTCGAGCAGGCTGAGCAGTCCGCCTGATGTTTGATTTTTCAACCCGGCTAATTGAGAATGATCAATACCGGGCAACACCACATGTGCACCAAGACGGTAAACAAGAATTAGAAAAAGCGTATTGAGGATGCGGAAACGCAAATCCTCAATTGTGAAAATGTTTCTTATGGTGTTGATCAGGTTTTTCATTGGGCGATAATTTCTGCTGTTCCTCCTGCTGATTCAATGGCTGATTTTGCGCTGGCCGAGAATGCATGCGCTTTGATGTTTACTTTTGATTTGAGTTCACCGCGGCCGAGAATTTTTACTAAGTCCTTTTTAGCCACAAGTCCTCTTTCCACAAAAACTTCGCGTGTAAAATCAGTAATTCCAAATTTTTCGGAGAGTGCCTGAATGGTGTCGAGGTTGATGCCGTTATACTCCACACGGTTAATATTTTTAAAACCGAATTTCGGAATTCGTCTTTGCAAAGGCATCTGGCCTCCTTCAAAACCTTTCTTGGCGCTGTATCCTGAGCGTGATTGCGCACCTTTATGTCCGCGGGCTGAAGTGCCGCCACGGCTTGAGCCTTCGCCCCTGCCCAGTCGTTTCACATTTCTTTTTACAGATCCATCTGCCGGTTTTAGATTGCTTAAGTTCATACGTTTTACTCCTGTTTTATGAGGTTTAATTGTTTTCTACTTTGAGCAGATGTTTTACTTTATTAATCATGCCCATGATTTGCGGAGTAGCTTCCACTTCCACCGTTTTATTCATGCGTACGCCAAGCGCTTTCAATGTTCTTTTCTGAATGGCGGGGCGGTCTATACCGCTTTTTACCTGAGTGATTTTGACTTTAGCCATGATGTGTCCTTTCTGATTTATCAGCCATGAAATACTTTTGAAAGTTTAACTCCGCGCTGCTGCGATACCTGCACTGCATCGCGCATCTGAAGCAAAGCACTGATGGTGGCTTTCACCACATTATGCGGATTAGATGATCCTTTAGATTTTGCAAGTACATCATGAATGCCTACACTTTCCAGCACGGCACGCATAGCACCTCCTGCAATTACACCGGTACCGGGAGCAGCAGGTTTCAGCAACACTCTTGCTCCACCGAACTTGCCGGTGATTTCATGAGGAACCGTAGCTCCTGAAAGGGTTACTTTCACTAAGTTCTTTTTAGCATCGTCAATACCTTTTGAAACGGCATCGGTAACTTCCTTAGCCTTGCCCAGGCCATAACCAACCACCCCTTTTTCATCACCCACTACCACAATGGCCGCAAACCCGAATGCGCGTCCACCTTTGGTAACCTTGGTTACACGGTTAACTGAAACCAAGCGGTCTTTTAATTCCGTTTCGGCTGATCGTACTCTTTTTACTTCTTGTCCTACCATATTTTCTTAATCAAAATTTTAAACCTGCATTACGTGCACCTTCGGCTAACGACTTTACACGTCCATGATACAAATAGCCTCCACGGTCAAAAACCACATTGGTGATTCCTGCCTGAATGGCTTTCTCGGCTATGAGCTTACCTACCTGCATAGCGGCCTCTGATTTTTTTATTTTCCCATCAGATGTTACTTCTGTAGAACTTGCAGCGGCAATGGTATGCCCTTTAACGTCATCAATCAACTGGGCATAAATCTGTTTGTTACTTCTGTAAACCGAAAGGCGTGGCCTTTCAACGCTTCCGGTTATTACCCTGCGGATGCGTTTGCGTATGCTGGTTCTTCTTAATGCTTTTCTGCTTTGCATATCTCAATTATTTTTTAGCTGCTGATTTACCTGCTTTTCTTCTCAGCGTTTCGTTAACGAATTTAATTCCTTTTCCCTTGTAAGGCTCCGGAGTACGCAGTGAGCGGATTTTTGCGGCAACGGCACCAATCAATTGTTTGTCGTGACTCTCAAGAGTGATGATCGGATTCTGACCACGTTCCTGTTTGGCAGAAATTTTAACTTCAGTCGGAATCTGAAAGACAACGTGGTGAGAATAACCTAACACTAAGTCAAGCATTTGTCCTTGTGTACTGGCGCGATAACCCACCCCCACCAGTTCCTGCTCTATTTTGTAACCCTGGGTTACTCCTTTAACCATGTTAGCAATCAAAGAACGGTATAGTCCGTGTAAAGCGCGGTGTCTCTTTTGCTCAGTTGCACGGGTCAGAGTAATGGTATTACCATCTACCTTTACTGATACTCCGTCTTCAATCTGCTGGGTTAATGTTCCTTTGGGGCCTTTAACGGTTACTTTGTTATTATCCACCTGTACCTGAACTCCGGCCGGCACTTCAATGGGTGATTTTCCTATTCGTGACATGACGTAACTGTTTTTAATAGATGTAACATAAAACTTCACCGCCTACATTCAATGCACGCGCTTCTTTATCGGTAATAACCCCTTTGGAAGTGGAAATAATGGCTACTCCTAATCCATTGAGAACACGCGGCAGTTTATCGTGGCTAACATACTTTCTCAGTCCGGGGGTGCTTATTCTGCGCAAGCTTCTGATGGCAGAAGAACGTGTAACCGGATTGTATTTAAGTGCTATTTTAATCTTGCCCTGGTTGTCGGGTGTATTTTCAAACTTGTAATTTGAAATATATCCTTTGTCAAAAAGAATCTTAGTGATTTCTTTTTTAATGTTGGATGCAGGGATATCCACCACTCTGTGGTTGGCCTTAACTGCATTTCTAATTCGTGTTAGAAAATCTGAAATCGGATCTGTCATGATATAAATTCTTTAATAGTGATGAAGATTACCAGCTTGCTTTGGTTACGCCCGCAATTTTACCTTCGAGGGCAAGTTTTCTGAACATTATACGTGATATACCGAACTGGCGCATATAGCCGCGCGGCCTGCCTGTGAGTTTGCAGCGGTTATGCACACGAACGGGCGATGCATTGCGTGGCAGTTTTTGCAATCCCAGATAGTCGCCTGCTTCTTTAAGTGCAGCACGTTTGGCAGCATATTTTTCTGCTGTTCTGATGCGTTTTCTTTCGCGAGCTTTAATTGATTCTTTAGCCATGCTGTTTTTAGTTATTTGAATTTTTGAAAGGCATTCCGAATTCTTTGAGAAGTTCCATTGCTTCAGTATCGGTTTTGGCTGAGGTAACGAAGGTAATATCGAGACCTGAAATGCGGCTTACTTTATCAATGTCAATTTCCGGAAAAATGATTTGCTCGGTAATTCCGAGAGTGTAATTGCCACGGCCGTCAAAACCTTTATCATTAATTCCTTTAAAGTCGCGGATACGGGGAAGGGCTACGGAAATAAGCCTGTCGAGAAACTCATACATTTTCTCATCACGCAGCGTGGTTCGAACACCGATGGCGACATTGGCTCTGAGTTTGAAATTCGAAATATCTTTTTTCGATTTGGTCGGAACAGCTTTCTGACCTGAGATGTTAGACATTTCGGTAAGTGCCGATTCAATCAGTTTTTTATCGCCAACTGCATCGCCCACTCCCTGATTCAGGCAAATTTTCTGAAGCTTGGGAACCTGCATTACGCTTTTGTACTGAAACTTTTCTTTCAGTTTAGGAGCAATTTCCTTAGCATATTTTTCTTTTAAACGCGGTGTGTACTTATCCATTTTTAATCACCTCCCCTGATTTTTTTGCATACCTGACTAATTTGCCATCCTCATTCTTTTTTCTTCCCACACGGGTAGGTTTTCCTTCTTTAGGATCAATCACCATGAGATTTGAAATATGAACGGGGGCTTCCTGTTTTACAATTCCGCCCTGAGTGTTTTTTGCATTGGGACGGGTATGTTTTGATACGATGTTAACCTGTTCAACGATAGCACGGTTTTCTTTAACCAGTACTTCGAGTACTTTTCCTTTGGAGCCTTTACTGTCACCGGCAATAACCATGACCATATCTCCCTTTCGGATTTTCAATTTCGGTGTTTTATTAAATTTTCTTTCCATGATATTAAAGCACCTCCGGAGCTAATGAAACTATTTTCATAAATTGTTTTTCGCGCAATTCGCGGGCAACAGGACCGAAGATACGGGTACCGCGCAATTCGTCCTGGGCATTGAGCAGCACTACAGCATTATCGTCAAAGCGGATATACGATCCGTCAGGCCTTCTTACTTCTTTGTTTACTCTTACGACAACGGCTTTACTTACCGTTCCTTTTTTGATGCCGCCAGCGGGCAATGCGTTTTTAACGGTTACCACTATTTTATCGCCAAGCGAAGCATAGCGTTTTCCTGTACCACCCAGTACACGGATACAAAGAACCTCTTTGGCTCCGCTGTTATCGGCCACTATCAGTCTTGATTCCTGCTGTATCATTGTTAATTTCTTTTTATTTTAACTATCGGATATTCAGATGTTTATTTTGCTTTTTCCAGAACTTCAACCAGTCTCCAGCGTTTGGTTTTGCTCATCGGGCGTGTTTCCATAATCAATACACGGTCGCCTAATCCGCATTCATTCTTTTCGTCATGCGCAACAAACTTTTTGGTTTTGTTAATGAACTTTCCGTAGATCGGATGTTTTTCCTTGCGGTGTTCCGACACTACAATTGACTTGTTCATTTTATTACCGGTAACGATGCCAATCTTCGTTTTGCGAAGTGCTCTTTTTTCGGTTTGTGTATTTTCCATTGGAATTATTTCTGAGTTGTTCTTTTTTTCAATTCGGTGTTAAGCCGTGCTATAAGCCTTCTGGTGCTGCGGATTTTTAACGGATTTTCGATAGGAGAAACAGCATGGCTCATTGTCAATTTACGGTAGTTGGCTGTTTCTTCTGCAATCCGGTCGCGGATTTCATCGGTGGTAAGATCTTTAACTATTGATTGTTTCATTGAGCGATGTATTTACTGGTTAAGCAACATAATCAGGTCTAATAATAAATTTGGTGGTAACCGGAAGTTTTTGAGCAGCCAGGCGCATAGCTTCTTTGGCAACTTCGAGAGTAACACCTTCTGCTTCGAACATGATAGTACCTGGTTTTACAACTGCCACCCAATATTCGGGCGCACCTTTACCCTTTCCCATACGTACTTCGAGGGGCTTTTTGGTGATGGGCTTATCCGGGAAAACGCGTATCCATGATTGTCCTTCACGTTTCATAAAACGGGTTAACGCCACACGGGCTGCCTCCAATTGCCTTTGTGTAACCCAGCATCGTTCAAGTGATTTGAGTCCGAAAGAACCAAAAGCAAGCTGATGGCCTCTGGAGGCAATACCTTTAGGCTTCATTTTATGGGCCTTCCTGAACTTTGATTTCTTAGGCTGTAACATATCTTCTGTTTATTATTCTGATTTAAGTTTAGTTTCCTCTTTGTCTGCGTTCGCCACCACGATCTCCTCTTTCTCCGCGGTCGCGCCTGTCACCGCGATCACGCCTGTCTCTTCTTTCTCCACCGGAAACATTGCCTTTGGTTTTTGCCTGTCCTGTCATACCGACATTAGGAGAAAGATCGCGTTTGCCGAAGACTTCACCTCTGCAAATCCATACTTTTACGCCAATCAAGCCATAGGAAGTATAGGCTTCGCCAATAGCAAAATCAATGTCAGCACGAAATGTATGTAATGGAATGCGGCCTTCTTTATACTGTTCGCTGCGGGCAATTTCAGCACCTCCGAGACGGCCAGAAACCAATACACGGATTCCTTCAGCACCTGCCCTCATGGAAGAAGAAACAGCTCCTTTCATGGCTCTTCTGAAAGAGATGCGGGCTTCCAGCTGGCGGGCAATGCCTTCGGCAACCAGCTGTGCATCAAGTTCTGGTCTTTTTATTTCGAAGATGTTAATCTGAACTTCTTTTTTCGTTATTTTTTTCAGTTCTTCTTTAAGTTTATCTACCTCCTGACCACCTTTTCCGATAACCATTCCAGGGCGGGCAGTATGAATGGTAACAGTAATGAGCTTAAGGGTGCGTTCAATAACAATTCGTGCAATTCCGCCTTTTGAAAGCCGGGCAAGCAGGTATTTGCGGATTTTTTCGTCTTCGGCAATTTTATCGGCATAGTTATTACCTCCGTACCAATTAGAATCCCAGCCGCGTATGATACCCAGCCTGTTACCTATAGCATTAGTTTTTTGTCCCATTCGGATTAAGCGTTTTGTTCTGTTGATTGAGTTTGATTAGCTGTTTCGGTTTGTTGTTCGCGTGCAGTTAAGCTGTCAAGAACGATGGTTACATGATTTGATCTTTTCCTGATTCTGTATCCACGTCCTTGCGGAGCCGGACGCAGCCTTTTAAGGCTGCGACCTTCGTCCACAAAAATTTCACTGACAATGATGTTATGATCTTCCATACGTTCTCCCTCATTTTTTGCCTGCCAGTTATTAATGGCTGAAAGCAAAAGTTTTTCAAGGCGGCCTGCGGCTTCTTTGGTGCTGAAGCGAAGCAGGTTGAGGGCATGCTCAATTTTTTTTCCTCTTATCATATCAGCCACCAGCCTCATTTTGCGCGGAGAGGTCGGGGTATCGTTCAATTTGGCAAAGGCAATTTTCTTCATTGCTTCTTTGCGCGCTTCGGCTGCTTTTCTTTTTCTGGCTCCCATGGTTTTAATGATTTATGCTGATGCTTTGTCTTTATTTCCTGAATGGCCTCGGAAGGTGCGTGTTGGAGCAAATTCTCCGAGCTTGTGACCAACCATGTTTTCAGTAACATATACAGGTATGAACTTATTCCCGTTATGCACGGCAAGTGTATGGCCGACAAAATCAGGAGAAATCATGCTTCTGCGCGACCATGTTTTAATGACGGTTTTCTTTTTTGACTCATTTAACTTGAAAATTTTCTGTTCAAGTTTGTAGTCAATGAAAGGACCTTTTTTTAGTGAACGGCTCATGTTACAGTTTCAATTTTTTTATTTCTTTCTTCTTTCGATGATGTATTTGTTGGAAAGATTTTTCTTCTTTCTGGTTTTATACCCTTTGGCATACAATCCTTTTCGAGAACGTGGATGACCACCTGACGCTCGTCCTTCACCTCCACCCATGGGATGATCAACCGGATTCATGGCAACACCGCGTACTCTCGGCCTGCGTCCCATCCAGCGAACGCGACCTGCCTTACCATGGCTTTCTTTATCATGATCGGAGTTGCTTACTGTTCCGATGGTTGCCATGCAGGCAGTAAGAATGGTTCGGGTTTCGCCCGAAGGCATTTTTAAAGTTGCATAACGTCCATCGCGGGCAGCTAATTGAGCATACGAACCGGCACTGCGCGCGAGTTTTCCTCCTTGTCCGGGGCGCATTTCAATGTTATGAATCAAAGTGCCGAGCGGAATATCTTTCAGGAAAAGAGCATTGCCGATTTCAGGAGTGGCTTTTTCACCGGAGGTGATTTTTTGACCTACCTGAATTCCGTTAGGAGCTATGATATATCTTTTTTCTCCGTCTTTATAAAACACCAAAGCGATATTGGCTGTACGGTTAGGATCGTATTCAACTGTTTTTACTACTCCTTCAATGCCGTGTTTATCTCTTTTGAAATCAATTAAGCGAAGTTTTTTACGATGGCCGCCACCGATGTAGCGCATGGTCATTTTGCCGGTATTGTTACGTCCGCCACTGCGTTTCTTGGTAACAACCAACGATTTTTCGGGACGGCTTGCCGTTAGAGTATCAAAATCATTAACAATTTTGAAACGTTGTCCCGGGGTTACCGGATTGAATTTTTTTACGCCCATTGTCCTTATTCTTTAATGGTTAAATACTGCTGTAAAAGTCAATGACATCGCCATCTTTGACAGTTACCACTGCTTTTTTATTTCTACCTTTAATTCCTTTTGTCATTCCTGATTTGGTGCCGCGCATAACGGTTTTACCTCTCATCAGCATGGTGTTTACCGATTCAACGGTAACGCCATACATCTGCTCAACGGCTTTTTTAATCTGGATTTTGTTAGCATTCCTATCCACTATAAAGCCATACTGTCTGAGTTTTTCGCCCTGACGGGTAGCTTTTTCAGAAACAACGGGTCTTTTTAATATGCTCATGATGCCAATGTTTTTTCGATTACGGGTAATGCGCCTTCGAGCAATACCAATTGCTGGGCGTTAAGAATATCATAGGTATTAATATCGGTAGCCTGAACCACTTTCGCCTTCGGCAGGTTACGTGATGACAAAACGAGGTTTTTATTGATTTCAGGAATTACCACCAAGGCTTTTTTGCCGTCAAGTGCAAGGCTTTTAAGTATAGAGTTAAATTCTTTGGTAGCCGGTTTTTCCATACTGAAGTTTTCAATTACAGTAACTTCATTGTCTTTTGCTTTATAGGAAAGCGCAGAGATACGGGCTAAGCGTTTTACTTTTTTGTTGAGTTTAAAAGTGTAATCGCGCGGTTGCGGGCCGAAAATTCTACCCCCGCCAACAAAGATGGGAGCCTTACGGCTGCCATGACGGGCACCACCGGTACCTTTCTGCCGGTGAATTTTTTTGGTTGAGCCTGATACTTCGTTACGCTGCTTTGTCTTAGCGGTACCTTGTCTCTGGTTGGCGAGGTATTGCTTTACGTCAAGATAGATAGCATGATCATTTGGCTCAACACCGAATATCGCTGTGTTGAGGTTTACTTTTCTTCCGGTTTCCTGACCGGTTTTATTTTTTACCGCTAATTCCATAATTAAAACTCCACTTTTAAGTAAGACCCTTTGGCACCGGGAACAGCACCTTTTATCAATATAAGATTATGTTCAGGGATCACTTTAATCACCTGAAGATTCTGTACTTTTACTTTTTCGTCACCCATGTGGCCGGAAAGGCGTTTGCCTTTAATAACCCGAGACGCAAAAGATGAGTTACCCATTGAACCGGGAGCCCTCATTCTGTTATGCTGCCCGTGGGTTGCGCCTCCTACTCCGGCAAAGTTGTGGCGTTTAACCACCCCCTGAAATCCTTTTCCTTTTGATGTTCCGGTAATATCACAGAATGTTCCTTCAGAAATGATATCGGCTTTAAGCACATCGCCTGATTTTACTTGCTGAGTAAATTCGCGAAACTCAGCCACATAACGTTTGGCTGCAGCGCCTGACTTTTTAAAATGGCCTTTAAGGGCAGCAGGTGTATTTTTTTCCTTGCGGTCGTCAAAAGAAAGCTGCACGGCATCATAGCCATCTGTTTCGACAGTTTTAACCTGAGTTACCACACACGGACCTGCTTCAATCACAGTGCACGGTACATTTTTACCATCGGCATCGAAGATGCTGGTCATGCCGACTTTCTTTCCTAGTATTCCAGACATAGTATTTTATGTTGTGGCCAGAGGTTGTGCAATGAAGCTTGCAGCAACATGGCCTGTTAATTTAATTTTAGAATAATAAACTCAAACTTTGATTTCTACCTCAACTCCACTCGGCAATTCGAGCTTCATGAGTGCATCAACCGTTTTAGCGTTGGTGCTGTAGATATCAAGCAGTCTTTTGTAAGAACACAACTGAAACTGTTCTCTCGCCTTTTTATTTACATGGGGCGAGCGCAGCACAGTATAGATTTTTTTTTCTGTTGGCAAAGGAATGGGTCCGCTGACCGCAGCTCCTGTACTTTTAACAGTCTTTACAATTTTTTCAGCCGACTTGTCAACTAAGTTGAAGTCGTATGATTTTAATTTGATTCTGATTCGCTGACTCATGGTGTAGGGTATATAAGAACGCTTTTTATAGTAGTGGTTAAGATACTTTTTCGGTTTTGCCTTTTGCTTTGGCAATTACTTCTTCGGCAATAGCGCGCGGTACTTCTGCATAATGAGAAAATTCCATTGATGACGAGGCTCTTCCTGAGGTGATGGTACGTAATGATGTAACATAACCAAACATTTCAGAAAGCGGAACTTTAGCTTTGATAACCTGTGCTCCTGCACGGGTATCCATTCCTTCCATCTGGCCTCTGCGTTTATTCAAATCGCCCATTACATCGCCCATATTTTCTTCAGGGGTAACTACTTCCACTTTCATGATGGGTTCGAGAAGAACAGGTTTTGCTTTGGGCATTGCTTCCCGATATGCTGCTCTTGCACAAATTTCAAATGAAAGCGAGTCAGAGTCAACGGCATGGAATGAACCGTCAATCAACCTGACTTTTAAGCTGTCAACCATGTAGCCGGCTAAAGGACCGTTGGCCATGGCAGCCTTAAAACCTTTTTCAACGGCAGGAATATATTCGCGGGGAATGTTACCTCCGGTAATTTCGTTTTCAAACTGAAGGCCTGCTTTTCCTTCATCAACCGGAGAAATAATTACTTTGATATCAGCAAATTTACCACGACCACCGGTTTGCTTTTTATAGAGTTCACGATGTTCAACGGTGCCGGTAATAGCTTCCTTGTAAGCTACCTGAGGTGCCCCCTGGTTACATTCAACTTTGAATTCGCGCTTTAAGCGGTCAACGATAATTTCAAGGTGCAGTTCACCCATTCCGCTAATAATAGTTTGACCGGTTTCTTCGTCAGTTTTAACTCGAAACGTAGGATCTTCTTCAGCCAGTTTTCCCAGTGCCATGCCAAGTTTGTCAACATCAGCCTGTGTCTTTGGCTCAATAGCAAGACCTATAACCGGCTCGGGAAATGACATGGATTCAAGAACAATCGGCTTCTTTTCATCGCAAAGCGTATCGCCCGTTTTGATATCTTTAAAACCAACGGCTGCACCAATATCACCTGCTGTAATAGTTTCTATCGGATTTTGTTTGTTGGCATGCATGCGTATGATTCGTGAAATACGCTCATTTTTCATGGTACGTGTATTCAACACGTAAGAACCGGCATTAAGGGATCCTGAATAGACCCTGAAGAAGGCAAGACGGCCAACAAACGGGTCAGTCATGATTTTAAAGGCAAGTGCAGCAAAAGGTTCTGTAGAAACTGGTTTGCGGCTTTCTTCTTCACCTGATTCAGGATTAATTCCGGTAACGGCAGGAATATCTGATGGTGCAGGCAGGTAAGAAATAACTGCATCAAGCATTGTTTGCACGCCTTTATTTTTAAAGGCAGATCCGCACAATACAGGTGTTATGGTCATAGAGATGGTTGCCTTTCGAATAGCTTCCATCATTTCTTCGCGGGTAATGGAGTCAGGATTATCAAAAAACTTCTCCATCAAATGGTCATCAAACTCAGCAACAGATTCAACTAACTGAGCACGCCATTGCTGAACTTCTTCGGCAATTTCAGCAGGAATCGGAATTTCTTTAAAGGTCATTCCTTTGGTTTCTTCATCCCAAATCAATGCTTTGTTAGTAATCAGGTCAACAACACCTTTAAAAGTTTCTTCAGAACCAATAGGATATTGAAGCGGAACAGGATTGCCGCCCAGCCTTTCTTTAATTTGTTTAACAACGGTAAAGAAATCAGCGCCTGCACGATCCATTTTATTTACAAAAGCCACACGCGGAACATTGTATTTGTTCATCTGTCTCCATACGGTTTCGGATTGTGGCTCAACACCGCCCACAGCACAAAAAAGCGCAACGGCACCGTCAAGTACCCGAAGCGAACGCTCTACTTCAACGGTGAAGTCAACGTGTCCGGGGGTATCAATGATATTGATTTTATATTTTTCGTTGTTGTAGTTCCAGTAGCAGGTAGTGGCAGCAGAGGTAATGGTAATACCGCGCTCCTGCTCCTGCACCATCCAGTCCATGGTAGCAGCACCATCATGCACCTCCCCAATTTTATGGGTTACTCCGGTATAATACAATATACGCTCAGTGGTAGTGGTCTTACCCGCATCAATGTGCGCTGAGATTCCTATGTTTCGCGTATATTTTAGTTCGTTGCTCATGTTAAGATAAAAGATGGGGCTTTAAACTCTGAAATGTGAAAATGCTTTATTGGCTTCTGCCATACGGTGAGTATCATCCTTCTTCTTTACTGCAGCACCTTCACCTTTTGATGCGGCAATAATTTCCCCGGCTAATCTTTCAGCCATTGATTTTTCGTTTCTTAAAGATGCATAGCCAATCATCCACTTCATGCCAAGAGCGGTTTTGCGATCGGGACGGATCTCTGTAGGAATCTGAAAAGTAGCTCCGCCAACTCTGCGGCTTTTAACTTCAACTGCAGGCATAATGTTGGTCAATGCTTTTTTCCAGGTTTCCAATCCATCCTCCTGTGTTTTTTCGGCAACAATGTTGAGGGCATCATAAAAGAGGCCGGATGCAGTGCTTCTTTTTCCTGATTTCATCAGGTTATTGACGAACCGTGTTACCAAAGTATCATTAAACTTCGGGTCTGGCAATAACAATCGTTTTTTAGGTTTATCTTTTCTCATGATGATTCAGGCTGATTATTTCTTAGGAGCAGTTTCTTTAGGACGCTTGGTTCCATACTTGGAGCGCTGTTGTTTTCTGCCATCCACACCGGAAGTATCAAGTGATCCACGGACAATATGATAACGTACTCCGGGCAGGTCTTTAACGCGGCCACCGCGCACAAGCACTATAGAGTGTTCCTGTAAATTGTGTCCTTCTCCGGGAATGTATGCTGTTACTTCAAACTTATTGGTAAGCCTTACACGCGCAACTTTACGCAAAGCTGAATTGGGTTTTTTGGGAGTAGTTGTATAAACACGGGTGCAAACTCCCCTGCGCTGCGGACATGAAGTAAGAGCGGGAGACTTGCTTTTATAGGTGAGTTTTTCCCTCCCTTTGCGGACAAGCTGCTGTATGGTTGGCATTCGTTACTGTTAAAATAGTTATTATCAATAGTATATACCCCTTTTTTAAGGGAGCGCAAAAGTAAAATTGTTTTTCAAAATGACAACCTGCTTTTCAAATAATTTAATAAAGGCTGAAAGTTGGTAACCCATACTTAAAAAGTAAAGACCCGCTTTTTTACCGAAGCGGGTCTTTAAAGTGAGATTGTTGATTATGCTACCTTGTAATAATCATCCTTCTTGTAAGCCGTTCTCCATTGAAAGTCAAGGAGTAGAAGTACAAGCCGGCATTTAATTGACCAGTCCTCAGACTAAAAGTATGTAATCCTGCAGACTGAGTTTCATAAGCCAATACTAAAACAGACTTGCCGACTAAATCGGTTATTTCCAGGGTAACTTTTCCATCAGCAGGCAGGAAATAAGGAATTTCGGTTGATGAATTTGCCGGGTTTGGTACATTTTGACCTAATGCAAGCCCTGATACAGATAAAGAAGGCTCATTGATACCGGTTGGGCCCATATCCTGAAAACAGACATCATCAATAACCCAGCCTTCATTTGTTACCGAATAATCAGACATAAATCTGAAACGGAAGATTACAGCGGTTGAACTAAATCCAAAATGCTTTTCAAATTCGGAAAGAATGTAAGTTCCCAAGGAGCCTGTAAATCCGGGATCCGGAGGAAGACCGCCCAAGGCAATAATGAACGGAGCGTTATACCAATTGTTGACGGGATCGAATCCACCTAAAATTTGCCACGTATTGCCGTAATCGGTTGAATAATCAACAGCACATCCATCCTGGAAAAGCTCAGTGGAGAATTTATGCCTGAAGCTGAGTTTATAATAATTAAGCGGATTGATAGTGTAAAGAGCCGAGAACAATCCTGATGAATCGCGGTTAGGATAGTTGGCTGTGAGATTGGTCATCCATGCTTTTGTTCCACTGTAAGCTCCGTTAAGCACGGTTTGTGCCGGAGTACCCCATTGCCATGAAGTATTGTTGGTATAACTTAAAGCATTAAGTGTAACCCAATCCGGGGCAGATTCAAAGTCGGTACAAACATTATTGTTCACCACGCTGATGGTATCAATTACTTGTATCTGATAACAAAGTGTATCATCTGTTGGATTCAAATCAGCAGTTTGATTAGGGTTATTGGTTACCACACACACATCATGAATACCTGATGTTGCAATCCATGTGAAGGTAGAAAAATTGTGAAGCTGAGTTGCACCGGCAGCTAAATTCGGGTTGTAGTTAATTATATCATTAGCCACCTGGTTATTGTCAATCCAAAGCTGTGCTTCCAGATAATTAAGCGGAGTCGTTCCTTTATTCTTCAGGTCTGATGAGAACTGAATGGGCTGTCCTGCAAAAATCAACGGGAAAGTGGTATTGTCTTTAATTGTTACAGGAGCTGCAGTGAGCGGAACAGGAACTTCCATACAGAAATCATCAATGGAGAATCCATCTAAATTAACAGATGCATCGGAGCAGAAAATAAATCTGAACTGAATGGTTTGTGAAGTATTAAAGCCGGGAAGTACACCGAGATTTTGCATTTCGCTTTTTACCCATCCACCGGAAACCCCGGCCCACGCTGCCTGATTGTTACTGCAAATAGTTGTGTTAGTGTACCAGTTTACGTAAGGAGAAGTACTTCCAACAGCACCTAAAGTATTCCAAACCCCGGAACTGTTCAAGGTGTATTCTAGCCTTACACCATCCCATGCTGTTTCAGTATTATGATTTCTCCAGAAGGAAAGACTGCAATCAAGACCCTGAGTAATATCAAAGATGGGTGAATACAAGGCTACGTTTGCATTGCCGGTATAAGCTGAGGTAAGGTTAATATCCCATGCATTTATACCTGAATGAGCGCCTGTGGTTGCTCCAAAAGCAGGTGTTCCCAATTGCCAGATGGTTCCTGCGTTGCCTGCAGGCATTAAAACGGACGACCATCCGATGTTGCCGCCTTCAAAATCATCGCAATATGGGGTAGTATAACTCAATGTGATAACAGGAACACCGGTTAATGAAATGCATACGGTATCATTAAACGCATTGCCATCGTTTACCAGTTCAGACCATGAGCAAAGTGTAAATCCTCCGCTTGGAAATGTAACACAGGGTAAGGTAACCTGAGTGCTGCTGCCCGGGGTTAAGTTGCCTGTCCAGGGGAAGGGACCATAGTTTGTTGTTGTTCCTCCACTGGTTACCTGATAGTACAGATTCAGGGATGTCAACGGATTAAGTCCGAAGTTTTCAAGTGTAACAGTTACTGGCTGACAACTTCCGGCAGGAGCAAAACCAACAGGCGAGTTTATAGCCGGTACTCCGGCATCGAAAGGTTGAGGAATTTCAATACAGAAATCATCTATTGAAAAACCATCTACCTGTATGACTGCATCAGCACAGAAAACAAACCGGAATTGAACATAGTTCTGGCCGGCCAATCCAAGCGAAGCAAGGTTTTTCATTTCTGCTTTTATCCAGCCATTGCTGTTACCATTCCAACCATCGGTAGCGCTGCAGTTCATGTTGCCATTGTACCAATTGAAGTAAGGAGGACCTGCCCCTGCGTTACCCATTTGGGTCCATGTAGTTCCGTTAAGAGAGTATTCAAGACGGGTCCCATCCCAGAATCCTTCGGTATTGTAATTTATCCAGAAAGAGATTCCGGCTAAGGTTACATTGGCAAAATCAAAGATCGGAGAAATTAATGCAACATTTGCATTGCCGGTGTAAGCAGTTGACAAGTTAATATCCCAAGCATTGGTACCCGAGTGTGCGCCAGTGGTAGCACCAAAAGCAGGAGTTCCTAATTGCCATGTTGAAGCAGGGTCGCCACCGGGCAGTAATTCAACAGTCCAGCCAAGGTTTCCGTTTTCAAATTGATCACAATATGTTGAGGCTCCCATGGTAATTACAGGTACACCAATAAGCACTGCACAACTTGTGTCGTTAAATGTGTTTCCATCGCCCGGCAAAGCAGTCCAGGAGCAAAGTGTAAATTGACCAACAGGGAAATTAACACAAGGCAGAGTTACCTGTTGTGTTTGGCCGGGATTAAGTGATCCTGTGAAGGGGAATGGTCCGTAAACAACTACCACACCGGCAGAATCAACGGAATAATAAACATCAAAGTTGCTGATGGTATTAAGACCGAAGTTAGTAACCTCCACTGTTACAGGCTGACAACTGCCTGCTGGCGCATAATTCGAAGGCTGAACGATTGTTGGAATTCCGGCATCCAAAGGTTGAGGAATAACAATACAGAAATCATCCATTGAGAAACCATCGTTTTGAGTAAACCCATCGGCACAGAATGTAAAGCGAAACTGAATGCCATTGGCATTGCCCGGAATTCCGAGCGCTCCAAGATTTGTCATCTCAGCTTTTTTCCAACCTGCACTGTTTCCGCTCCATCCCGGCAAGTTACTGCAGAACAAGTTGGCATTGTACCAGTTGTAATATGGCGGACCGGGATTAATCAGGCCTATCTGTGTCCAGCTTGCCCCTCCGTTATCAGTATATTCTAAAGTTACACCATCGCTGTTTACTTGTGTGTTGTAATTTATCCAAAATGACAATCCAGCATTGGGAACTGTTGAGAAATCATAAATAGGAGAATAAAGCGAAACGTTTGCATTTGCGGTGTATGCACTGGTCAGATTAATGTCCCATGCAGTAAGTCCGGAATGAGCTCCGGTGGTTGCACCGAAAGCCGGTGTTCCGAATTGCCAATTGGTACCGGCATTTCCACCGCTGTTAATAACAGAAACCCAGCCCTGATTACCACTTTCGAAGTCATCGCAGATTGAATTGGCACCGACTGTAATTACAGGAATGCCAACCAATGGTGCGCATGAGGTATCATTCAGAGCATTGCCATCACCGGGCAGTGACGTCCAGGCACAAAGTGTGAAACTTCCTGCAGGCATAGTTAAGCACGGAAGTGTTATGCTTTGCGTTTGTCCCGGATTTAACGTTGCAGAAAACAGAAACGGGCCATAAGTAGTTACTGTTCCACTGATATTGGTTGAATAATAAATATCAAAATTGCTGATAGGGTTAAGCCCATAGTTCTTGACATTGACAATAATATCCTGACAGGTACCGGCTGCTGCAAAATTTACTGGCGAAATGATTGAAGGAATTCCTGCATCAAAGGGCTGAGGAGTTTCAATACAGAAATTATCAATCATGAATCCCTGGTTTTGAATAATTCCATCAGAACAAAAGAAAAATCTGAACTGGATATTTGGGCCAAACGGGAAACTTGCCGGAAACTCATACTCTGCCTTTACCCAACCGTTGCTTTGACCATTCCATGCCGGTTGCCCGCTGCAATTCACAGTTCCATTGTACCAATTAGTCTGACAATTGCAGGAATTGCCAATATCACCCAGAATAGCCCATGATACCCCGCCATCGGTAGAATACTCAAGCCTGGTTCCATCCCATGAATTCTCAGTATCATAATTCATCCAGAAACTGAGCTTTGTTCCTACAGGTATTGGCCCGAACACAGGTGAATACAATCTTGCATTTGCATTAGGAGGATAAACAGCTGTTAACCCCACTGCCCATACGTTTGGTGGAGAGAGCGCATTATTAAGCGTACCATTTGATGGAACTCCGTTTTGCCAGTTACCAACCGTTGAAGTATCAGACCATAGTGCCGGAGGAATATCAAAGCCATCACAATAAGGGAAAGAGATTCCCTGTGATGCAACGAATTGAATGCACCCTGATGCCGGAAAGGTAGTTTGATTAGCACATGGAGAACCATCCGTTGAAACCACATAGTAACATACAGTATCTCCATCATTCACTGCAGGAATTTGGCCTGCATAAAGCGAATCCTGGGTGTTGTTCATGGCAACAGAGGTAAAGGCCCCTCCATTTACTGAATAAAATAAAGTTACGTTACTTATTCCTGAGTTGTCAGTTGTAGCAGCTGTAATAGTGTAAGGCCCAAGATTGTAAACCACATTCTGAAATACAGGAGGCATAAAAGTAAGGGTTGGCGGAGTTAATTCACAAGGAGCTGCTACCACGCATACATCATCAAGTGCCCAACCATTATTACCATTACCACCGGGTATGTTGGCATCCCACATAATAAACCGGATTCTTGTGTCGGCAAAACCTGCCCAGTTGGAAATATCAAAATACTCGGTTCGCCACCATGAATTTTCGGGTACCGCCAATGCATTACCCGGTTGCCATGCAGGATAAGAAGCTGCTGAAAACTGATACCCCTGAGCAGCAAACGGAGCTCCCGGAGGATTAAGAATATCAGTTACATATTCGCTTGTAAGCTGAAACCAGTTCTGGCCACAGTCAATTGACACTTCAACAATAGCCACATCAAAAAAATCAATTTTGCAAATGTGATTGAAGGAAAGAATGGCGTACGTCATTCCGGTAAGGTCAAAACAATCTGTTCTGAACTCAATGGTATCACCAATGTCAATGTAAGCCGTATCGCTGCCTGGTGCGCTGGTAAAGATTCGGGTGTTAAGGTCAAAGCCATGTAAACTGTTGGTTACCGTAGTGGCGCTGTCGCCAATGGAGAAACAGTTTTGAAGTTGAAATTGTGCTTTTGTAGATGATGTCAGAAGAACTAACAGCAGGACAAGTAGTTGTTTTTTCATGATAATAAGATGGTGGAAGAAATGGTTTTCAAATAGGGTCGGTAAAAATAGAAAAAAACATGACTCATGATTTCAAAGAAAATCATTGAAACTGCCTGCAAGTTGCCTAAACTTCGGATTCTTTGTCAAAGAATAATTTCTTTCCTTTATAATTGAAAAAGATGACTAACCATTGTACCCGCATATTGCGGGGTAGAGTCCGCCTCAGGCAGATAGCTTGTTAGATTCATATCCGCCAAATAGGCTGACACAAGATCAAGTCCATCCACTTTTCTCTTTTACTTTAGTATTAACATCGCCATCTAAAAAATTTCGCTTAGGTTTGCGTCCGCATATTGCGGGGTGGAGCAGAGGTAGCTCGTTGGGCTCATAACCCAAAGGTCGCAGGTTCGAGTCCTGCCCCCGCTACTAATTTTATTGAGATAACTCGCTGAGCTCATATGGCGCTGTTGTGGCAAACGGATGCAGATGCTCAGTAATTAAGTTCATTTCCTATCTGCTTTCCTTCTGCATACGATTTGCAGTCTGATAAGTATCATTGTTTAGTATGGTAATCGGCAAACCCCTTAAGTTTGCACCGCCTGACCGGATAAAACCTTATGCCTTCGCCTGCAGATTTATCATTTGATAATCTTGAAATTGCTTTTGCTTCCAAATCCGATAAGGATCTCAGAAATGATTATTGGTTATTCTGGTTTCTTGGCAAACGATGGGTGGTGGCCATGGCACCTTTTGTATCCATGGCCGTTACACGGTTTAAGCTGCCGGTAAAAAGAATTATACGTGCTACCCTGTTCAAACACTTTTGCGGTGGAGAATTTATTGAAGACTGTGAACAAACAATTGCCAGACTTCACAAGTTCAATGTAGGCAGCATTCTCGATTATTCGGTTGAAGGGAAAGGTGATGAAGAAAGTTTTAATAAAACCTGCGAAGAAATACTCGCTACCATTAAAAGAGCGAAAGGAAATTCTGCCATTCCATTCTGCGTTTTCAAACCGACAGGAATTGCCTCCATCAGTCTGCTTGAAAAAGTTAGCCTGAATGCCCATCTCAGCAGCGATGAATTAAAACAATATCAGCAGGTTTATGAGCGGTTTAAAAAAATTTGCTCAATGGCTGCCCATTATGATGTACGGGTTTTTATTGATGCCGAAGAAAGCTGGATACAAAATGCCGTTGATTCCCTTGCCGAAAACATGATGCAGCATTTCAACCGCGAAAAAGCCATTGTTTACAATACCGTTCAACTTTACAGACACGACAGGCTTGCATTCATTAAAACCGCATTGCAAAAAGCGCAAGAGATGAATTATTTTCTCGGACTGAAATTAGTTCGTGGCGCTTACATGGAAAAAGAAAGAGAGCGTGCCGAGAAGATGAATTACCCCTCGCCTATTCAGCCTGATAAAGAATCATGCGACCGCGATTTTAATGATGCATTGCGCTTTTGCATCAAACATATTGACCGCATCCGCATCTGTGCCGGAACACATAACGAAAAAAGTTCCCTGCTGCTGGCTCAGCTTATGTCAGAAAAAAACATTGACCGTAATGATGAGCGCATCTGGTTTTCACAACTGCTCGGCATGAGTGACCACATCAGCTTTAATCTTGCCCATGCAGGCTATAAAGTTTGCAAGTATGTGCCTTATGGTCCTGTGGCTTCCGTATTACCATACCTTACCAGAAGAGTACAGGAAAATACTTCCATTGCTGGACAGATGGGACGCGAGCTTTCTTTGATAGTGGCTGAACTCAACCGCAGAAAAAATTCTAAAAAAAAATGAGACTGTTCTCATTTCTGCAAATGTTGCTTATTCTCCTTTTCCATCATGAGCACCATCAGCAAAAACATACCGGTAAGCAGACCGGCCATCAAGTATTTGATGCCTCCTTCAGGTTTCAACAGAAGCATGGCTCCTTCCATCGAAAAATAAATAAGTAAAGCCATAACAGGATAGAAAAACATTTTCCCCACCTCATAAGGAATCGGGAAGTTTTTCCGGCCGGTGAAATAAGACATCAGCATCATGGCTGCATAACAAATCAACGTAGCCCAGGCTGCTCCTTTATATCCCATCTTTGGTACCAGTAAAAACAAAAGTGCAATGGTTATCAGCGCTCCGGCTACAGAAAAGAAAGCACCATAGCGTGTTTGTCCGGTAAGTTTATACCATACCGATAAATTGTAAAATACTCCGAGACACAGGTTGGCCATCAGCAGGATGGGAACTACGGATAATCCGGAACGAAAATTTTCTCCGATAAACAATTTGAAAATATCCATAAACAACATCACCACCACAAAAATGAATGAGCAGGCTATGATGAAATAGTTCATTACTCGGGCATACACTTCTTTGCTTCCGTTCTTACCGTAATGGCTGAAGAAAAAAGGCTCGGCTGCATAGCGAAAGGTCTGAATAAACAACGTCATAATGATAGAAAGTTTGTAGCAGGCTGCATAAATGCCCAACTCATGCATGGCTTTCGAAGCATCAGGCGCCAGAAATTTATACACAGCCCTGTCCATCGTTTCATTCACCATACCCGCCATGCCGGCAATGAGCAACGGAAAACCGTATTGCAGCATCTCCAACAACAGTTTTTTATCTGCCTGTAAACGAAAACCTTTAAACTGCGGAGCGAGCATGAGCAGTGTAATTGCGCTGGCCAGCAGGTTTGAAATAAAAACATACCCTACCCCTGTAGATGGCGAATAAACAGTTTCGGCAAGGCTGTGAAAAACTCCTTTATCTTTTATCCACAGAGGACAAAGCACCAGAAAAAAAACATTGAAGAAGATATTGATGAAAATGTTTACCAGCCTGATGGCGGCAAACCGCAGTGCTTTGTTTTCGCGCCTCAGCCTGGCAAACGGAAGCGTAGTAAGGGTATCAAAAAAGATGATAAGTGCAAACCAGGTGATATATTCAGGATGCCTGCTGTATTGCAAAGCCTCGGCAATTGAACCTGAAAACACAATTGCGATTCCTGAAAGCACAACGGAAGAAATGAGCAATGAGGTAAGCCCTGTGTTGTAAACTTTTTTAGGTTCGCTGGTTTTATTGGCAAAGTGGAAAAACGATGTTTCCATTCCATACGTGTATAGCACAGCCAGAAAACTTACCCATGCAAAAAGCTCTGAAACCACACCATATTCACCGGCAGTAAAAATGCGTGTGTAAAATGGAACAAGCAGGTAATTAAGCAGCCTGCCTATAATGCTGCTCAGGCCGTAAACAGCCGTTTGTCCTGCTAATTGTTTAATTGAACTCACAATTTGATAAAACCGGTTGACAATGCTACTAAGTTTCTCCGGTTTGTAATCAGTAAACGATGTTGAAAGAAGAGAAGTTTTTCACGGGCATGGCATGAGTTTCCACTTTGGTAACGCTGGCTTGGGGCGGACCTTGTTTACACCACGAAACAAACTGATTCATCACGGTTTCCGGTCCACACGCTTCAATCATGACAGAGCCATCGGCACAGTTTCTCACATTGCCCTTTACCCC
Organism: uncultured Bacteroidota bacterium; assembly: GCA_900696575.1. GTDB lineage: Bacteria > Bacteroidota > Bacteroidia > AKYH767-A > OLB10 > CAADHD01. The sequence continues at coordinate 138,331 of CAADHD010000027.1, read as the reverse complement.
CAGTTCACGGGCTTTGTCATGTGTGTATTTGCGGAAGAAAACTCCCTGCACTTTTCCGTAAACAAAAATGCGGAAGCAGACCATTGTTTATTTCCCTTTGAAAACCGGTTTTCTCTTTTCAAGAAATGCTGCTGTTCCTTCCTTAAAATCTTCTGTGGTAATGCAATACCCGAAGGACTGAATTTCTGTTTCAAAACCATCGGTTGTTTTACTCTGATAATCGCCAACGCATTTCAGTACCTCTGCAATTGCTACTGGCGCCTGCTGAATAATTTTTCCGGCTAACTGCAGGCAGGCATTCATTAACTCTTCCTGAGTGGTAACCTTATTAACAAGGCCGATTCGGAAGGCTTCCTGCGCATCAATCATGTCACCCGTAATCAGCAATTCAATAGCCCTCCCCATTCCGATTAATCTCGGAAGGCGCTGCGTACCGGCATAGCCGGGGGTAAGCCCTAATTTCACTTCAGGCTGGCCAAACTTTGCATTATCTGATGCATAACGAATGTGACAAGCCATGGCTAATTCACACCCTCCTCCCAAGGCAAATCCATTGACTGCAGCAATTACAGGTTTTGTACATTTTTCAATTGAATTAAAAACCTGTTGGCCATGGCGCGCCAGTTCCTTTCCCTGCTGATCTGTATAGGATGCAAACTCAGAAATATCAGCTCCTGCAACAAATGATTTGGTTCCGGATCCGGTAATGATAATTACCCGAACCGAACTTTCTGCCTCTGCTGCTTTTACAGCTTGCCCAATCTCTGCAATGGTTTCTTTGTTCAGTGCATTGAGTTTATCCGGCCGGTTTACAGTGACAGTACAAACCGAATTTGCAATTTGAGTAAGGATATTCTTGTATACCATTGGTTGAAATTATCTTCGATTTTGGTTGACGTAATCTGTTATGTAATTGATGATTTCGGAGGTGTCGGTGCCGGGGGCAAATAATTTTCCTACTCCCATTTCATTCAGTTTCTTCATGTCGTGGTCAGGGATGATGCCGCCTCCGGTAAGCAACACATCATTCAAACCTTTCTCTTTCATCAGTTGTACGATTCTCGGGAAAACCGTCATGTGCGCACCCGATAGAATACTAACACCGATCACATCAGCATCTTCCTGCAGGGCAGTATTCACTACCATTTCCGGTGTCTGGCGCAGCCCTGTATAAATCACTTCCATACCGGCATCGCGCAGAAAAGCAGCAATTACTTTAGCTCCGCGGTCATGGCCGTCAAGGCCTACTTTGGCAATGACAACACGAACAGGGCGCAACTTTTTTTCTGACATATAAAACTCCTGAAAATATATCAGGACATGAGCGGAGTACCCGGGATCGGGGTCGAACCGATACGATATTGCTATCACTGGTGTTTGAGACCAGCGCGTCTACCAATTCCGCCACCCGGGCAACTGGGGTGTGGGTGTGTTTGCAGTTAAATCGTGGCCGAAAATAGAGCATTTTGAATATGGCATGATCAAATTCTTTTCAGAACCAGATTTTTCCAACTCTAAATCATCATTTAAGGTATTGATTCTAAGCTTCTGAAACCAAATTATGCTATAGATAGAAGAACTTCAATTTCATTTTGCCATGCTGTTGCTATTGCTTTAATTTGCGACCCCTTAAAAGACAGGTGATGAAAACCGAGAATCCCAGGCATGTAAAACTCTTTTCAGGCAGCGGGTCGAAATACCTGGCTGAACAGATTGCTGTTGCTTACGGAGTACCTCTGGGGGCTGCTAAGGTTACCCGGTTTAATGACGGAGAATTTTCGCCTCATTTTGACGAAAGCGTAAGAGGTTGCGATGTGTTTATTATCCAGTCAACTTTTGCACCTACCGATAATCTTTTTGAATTGCTGCTACTGATTGATGCAGCCAAACGTGCTTCGGCTCATTATATCACTGCCGTAATTCCTTATTTCGGGTTTGCCCGTTCCGACAGGAAAGACAAACCCAGAGTAGCCATAGCTTCCAAATTAGTAGCCAATCTGCTTACGGCTGCCGGTGTTACACGCATTATGACTATGGACTTGCATGCCCCGCAGATTCAGGGATTTTTTGATGTGCCGGTTGACCATCTGGATGCCACCTCTATTTTCGTTCCTTACATCCGCCAGTTAAATCTTTCCAATATCCTTATAGCAGCCCCTGATATGGGCGGTGTTCACCGTGCCCGTGAGTATGCCAAATTTTTTAATGCGGAAATGGCCATTATTGACAAGCACCGCAAACGCGCCAACGAAATTGAAAGCATGCAAATCATTGGAGATGTAGAAGGTCGCGATGTTATACTGGTAGATGACATTATTGACACAGCCGGAACCATTACCAAAGCTGCCGAATTACTCAGAAAAAATGGCGCGAAGTCTGTTCGTGCATTCTGCACCCATCCTGTACTTTCAAGCCCGGCTTACGAAAGAATTGACATAGCACCGGTTGAAGAAATCGTAGTTTGCGATACTATCCCGCTCAAACAGGAATCCCCTAAAATAAAAGTATTGCCTACTGCCTCGCTTTTTGCCAAAGCCATCAGGCGTGTTTACACTTACGAATCTATCAGCACATTATTTTTAAAAGTTTAAGTCATATTTAATCCACTATCACAATGAAATCCATCAACATTACAGGGACTCTTCGCAAGGAAATCTCAAAACAGGAAGTAAAAAATCTCCGCAAAGCCGGAAAAGTTATTTGTGTGCTTTACGGTGGCGAACAGAATGTTCACTTCTCGGCAGAAGCGCTTCAATTCAGAAACTTAGTTTACACCCCGCATGTACATACCGTACATCTTGATATTGACGGCAAAACATATACAGCCATTATGCAGGATGCACAGTTTCACCCTATTCATGATAACATTATTCATATTGATTTTCTCGAAATCAAACCTGATAAAAATGTTACCATTCAGATTCCGGTTAAAGTAACCGGTGCTGCCGAAGGGGTAAAAGCAGGTGGCCGCCTTATTCAGAAAATGAGAAAGGTGCAGATCAGCGCTTTGCCGGCTCATCTGCCTGATAACATTGAAATAGACATCACTCCGTTAAAGATAGGCGACTCAGTAAGAGTTGGTGATCTGAAAAAAGAAGGAGTTACTTTTCTTGATTCTCCTAACAACATTGTGGTTGGTGTTCGTGTAACCCGTCAGGTGGTTGAAGAAACACCGGCTGCTGCTGCCGCGGCTCCCGCTGCTGCCGCACCGGCTGCTGCTGCTCCTGCCGCTGAGAAAAAAGCTCCGGAAAAGAAGTAACCGGCTGAGCAATGAAATTCCTCATTGCCGGCCTGGGTAACCCGGGTAGTGAATACGCCCTTACCCGTCATAATATAGGTTTTATGATAGCCGATGCTCTGGTTCAACATGCCGGGGCATCTTTCATTTCTTCCCGGTATGCTTTCTATGCTTCTTTTAAATTCCGCGGCAAGCAGGTTCACGTTATCAAACCCACCACTTACATGAACCTAAGCGGCAAAGCCGTTAATTATTATCTGCAAGTTGAAAACATACTTCCTGAAAACATGATGGTGGTTACGGATGATATTGCTTTGCCTTTCGGTAAAATCCGAATCAGAAGCAAAGGCAGCGATGGAGGACATAACGGATTGCACGACATTATTGAAACCATTCAAACATCAGCCTTTCCCAGGCTGCGTTTCGGCATTGGCAATGATTATCAGAAAGGGAGGCAGGCCGATTATGTACTCAGCCCTTTTAACGAATCGGAAAAGCAAACGCTGCCTGAAAGAATAAAAATCTGTACCGAAGCTATTCATTGCTTCATATCGGCAGGAATTACCCATGCCATGAATGATTTTAATAAGAAATGATGATTTTTTAAACTGCCTGACTGTATTTTGAATAACTTTGAATCGCAAAATAATAGCATGAAAAAACATTTATACATCGCCTTACTGCTTACCGGTATTAATGCTGTTGCTCAGCCGGTAATTCTATCTGAAAATTTTGACACTTACAACGGTACCATCGGTTCCATACCTGCCGGTTTTATCATTACCTGGAATGACAGCACCGGCACCAATTCATTTTATACCGGAGCCACCAGTTGCGGCTTGTCTTGCAATTCTTACAAATTCGGATGGGACTCGGCAACCATCATCACTCCCTTTTTTGCCAATGCCGGTTCCGTTCGTTTCTTTTTTAAAGGAAACGGAACAGTAAATAATCAAAACACTTTTTACGTTTATGAAACCCCCGATGGAAGCAGCTGGAATCAGGTAACTGCCATTTCCGGTTTTTCAACCACTCAACAAACGCTGAATTTTCCGCTTTCTCCCAATACCATTCAGCTTAAGTTTTATTATTCAAAGCCAACCCTCGGGTTAAATGTCGCCTTTGATGACCTCACTATCTTCGGCCCTGTAGGCCTCCATGAAAATAACAGGGAGGAATCAGTTAGCCTTTATCCTACTCCTTCACAAGGCATACTCAACTTAAAGTTCAATAGTGATGTTTCTTCTATAACCTATTCGATTAACAATATAATAGGCAAAACCGTTCTGGAAGGAAATGCAGAAGCCGCTAACCGAAAATACACATTAAACTTAACTGAACTGGCAGATGGAATTTATTTTATCCGTATTAAGACAGCAGATCGCGAAATAAGCCACAGATTCATCATCAGAAGATAATCTGTTTTCAGCCTTTTGATTAAGAATGTCCGCCTTAATTTGGCGGACATTTTTTTTGATGATCAAGTTAAAAAATCCATTGGCGCTCTGGCTCTTTTTTGGCTGCCTGCTCATTTTTGTGATGGTTATTGTAGGAGGCATTACACGCCTTTCGGGAAGCGGCCTATCTATTACCGAATGGAAACTGATACGCGGAACCATTCCTCCTCTTAATGAAAAAGAATGGCAGGAAGAATTTGAAAACTACCGGCAGATTCCTCAATACAAAGAGCAGAATTATCATTTCACACTTGAAGATTTTAAAGGCATTTACTGGTGGGAATACATACACAGGCTTATTGGCCGCATCATCGGTTTAGTATTCATCATTCCATTTGTCATTTTTTGGATGAAGGGGATGATAAGCCGCAGCCTGATGCCGAAATTGCTATTTCTGTTCGGGCTTGGCGCACTGCAGGGTTTCTTAGGTTGGTTTATGGTAAAAAGCGGACTTACTGAAAACGTTCGCGTTAGCCATATCCGCCTTGCCATTCATCTGGGTATGGCCTTCATTACCTTCGGTTTTACCTACTGGCTGCTACAGGGTTTAAATGAGAGCGAAACAAAAAATTTATCAAAGACAAAAAGTGATGGTTACCGTTCCGCATTGGTTTTACTGATTCTGGTTTTCGTTCAGATTATTTACGGAGCTTTTGTAGCCGGAACCAAAGCCGGTCATATTTACAACACTTTTCCGAAAATGGGCGATGAATGGATTGCCACTTCGGTTTCATTTGCTCTTGAACGCAACGGATGGAGTGCTTTGATTAATGATATTTCCGTTGTTCAGTTTATTCACCGTTGCTTAGCCTGGATCATTGCGTTATGGATTATCGGAAAGTGGATTGGGTCGCTCCGAAAATCATCGGGTCTGACGTTCCAGCAGAAATATTCGCTGAGTTTTTTAGCTTTTATGGTAACTGCTCAGTTTTTACTGGGCATGTTTACCTTGTTGTATTCCGTGCCTGTATGGCTGGGGGTCATTCATCAGGCAGGCGCCTTTTTCCTTTTTGCAGGAACCATTTTCCATCTCAGGGTTTATTGTTCGAAATAAAATCCGCAACCGCTTTCTTATCATCTTTGCAAAAACCATCGTGTTATGATGAAAAAATTATTCAATTACTTTCTTCAGGGTTGCCTGCTGATTGTTCCGGTAGCGGTTACTGTTTATGTGCTGTATGTTTCTATTGTATGGATTGACAATCTGCTTCCCTTTAATTTCCCCGTTAAAATTCCGGGCATTGGCGAAGTAGATATTCACGGACTGGGAATTCTGGCCATCTTCGTTCTGGTTTCTGTGTTCGGCTATTTTGCAACATCGCTGGTTGCCAATCCGGCTTATATCATTTTTGATAAGTTGCTGAACCGAACTCCCATGGTCAAAATTGTTTATTCGTCAGTTAAAGACTTGATTGAAGCATTTGTAGGCGAGAAAAAACGGTTTACCAAACCTGTACTGGTTAAAGTAAATGCCGACAGCGATATTCAGCGCATAGGGTTCATAACCGAGGATGACCTGACCAACCTTGGCATACCTGCCGGAAAAATTGCTGTTTATTTTCCATTCTCTTATGGTTTTAACGGACAGCTTTTTATAGTTCCTTCCGGCAATGTTACTCCGATTAATGCTTCGGGAACCGAGATGATGAAATTTATTATTTCGGGAGGTGTAACGGATATTGAGTCGAAGCAGGGTGCAAACGGATGATTCATCAAAACCCCCGAAGGAGTAAAAAGAACTCCTTTGGGGGTTGAAAACGCTGATTGGGTTGCTAACTCCCTGCTATCACTCCTGCTTTACAAACCGCTTTACTCCGCTTTTCCCATCGGTCTCTACTTTTATTAAGTAAAGCCCTGCGGGCAGGTGAGTAATGTTTACTTGCTGGCGGGTGGTGTTGGGGAGTAAGGTGAGTTGCTGTACTGCTTCGCCTAACACATTGTAAACGGTTGCAAGGCCGGTGGTTTTTGGTGGTGAGTATTGCAGTGTAAGTTGTGAAGCAGCGGGGTTGGGATAAACTGAAATGGAAATTCTTTCAATTTCGCTAATTGTAACCGACAATAAAGTATCGCATGCACTGCCTGCTACCGACCCCAGAGAATAATTAACGGCATTGGGAAGTACGAAAGTATTAAGAACCGGAAGCTGCAAACCGCCTTGTATAACACTACAGGCTGTGCCCTGTGCATCTGGATTGTCAATAACATGCAGCAGTGCTGCGCTATGATAATTGGTCAGGTAAATCTTCCCGTCAGGTCCGAGCAGTTGAAAATAATACAATGTTTTAGGTACGGTTGTCGTATCCCATGTTGCCACAACTGTTCGTGTTGCATTGATGTTGCTGCTCCAGGTATCGTATTGGTAAATATCTTTATTGGTATTTACATACAGCCATCTTCCGTTTGCGGAAAATCCGCAGCCGGTAGCAACATATACGTTATCAGGCACTTCTATGAATTTCACATTACTCAGTTGTCCTGTACACCGGTCGAAATCGTACATGTCAATTATATTGGTCGGATATGTCCAAACACTGTCAATATAGGAAGCATCAATAGTAATCCCGATTACAAACTTATCTCCCTGCGGGCTGAAGACTGCCTGCTGTACCACCTGCTCAAACACGTGCGGTCGTCCTATCTGTTGCTGGTAAAGTATCATCGTATCGGGCGTTACCAACAGTTTGTTGTAAATGTTGGTATTGCTTTTATGGTCAATGACCCACCAGTCGCGCCCCTTGCCGTGTTTTACGGCTGTCAGTCTTCCGTAAATCAATGTATCGTAATAAGCAATCAGATCTTTTTTGCCCGGCACAATGCCTCCCAATCCCCCGTCAAGGCTCATGTCTATAATGCTGTAGGGTATTGAAAGCGCCTGCCCGAAAATCTGACTTCCTCCAATAAGTACCGGCTCGCATGAAATATAAAATACACTGGCCGGCATATCCCGGTCTTGGAAAAACCAATGCTCCCTGAGGTATGCCCATGCCTCCGTTAGGTGCATAGTAATTTGTACAATATCCCGGATTTATTCCCGCACCGTTCCACAGCGTATCGTGCTGGCGGTTGTAAACCGTATGCCCGTTGCTGTAAAACAGCAACTGCCCGCTGCTGTCGCATATACTTGCTATGGTCAGAAAAAATCGGGCGGGGCCTATGATTTTGCTTGTATCTGCTACTCCTGAATTGAAGTCTATAAAAGAATGAGAACTGATAATGTTATTTTGTTGAACCATTCCTAACCATGAGATCACCCACTGATTTTTCTCTTTTTGTGCATAGGCAGCAAAATGAAACATACAAATAAAACAACCTATGAATAACCAACGCATATTACTTTCTTTTTAAGACGAACAACGGGCAGCTTATGCTGCCCGCTGCCTTATCTTTTATTTTACCACTTCAAATTTTCCCGATATTCCTGTTCCGGCAATGCGGTAAAGGTAGCTGCCTGCGCTTAATTTGCTTACATCCATGGTTACGGAATAGCTTCCTTCCGGCAGCTTAACTTCCGTCAGCACACGGCCTGCAATATCAAGTACCTGTACAAGGCATGTAACCTTCTCATTAAAACCAATTGTAAGTTTATCCTTTACAAGGTTGGGGAATAGAAAAACAGCAGAATGGTTTAACGCTTTTGAATCAGGGTTTGAAGCCATCATCCTGTAAGCGGAGCCTGTACACAGCTCTTCATCGTTAAACATGGTGAAAGGATACTGGCTATGCACCAAAGCGCGGGCAGCAGCAACAGCCGGGCCGCCATCATAAATACACTGCATAGCCACTATCATGGAATCGCCCAGTTCGGCCGGTGTTAGTTTTAACCTTCCCGATGCAAAGCTGTTCAGGTAAATTTCGTTAATAACTTTTTCGTTGAATTCGGTAATGATGCCCGGCACAATGGCGCTGTTATGCGAATGTGCATCACCGATAACACCGGCAAGCAGAGTGCTGTCAGTATTTATAGTTGTGTCAGCCGTTAATGCTATCAGATCATTTACATCGGTTAAAAGCCCGATGTTTTCAACCGAAGCCGAATCGTAAAACTGCTGCAAAACGGGGTCGCTGAACATTTCAGGATTGTTGCGCAATGATTCGTAAAGCGCTTTCTGTGCTTTCCATTGCGCTATGGCATCCTGGCTGAGGGCCGGCAATTCGTTCTGCGCTATCTGCTGCGCAAACTGTAATGAAAACGATGAAGCCGAATCGCCTTCATTGTGAATTATCATTGGGATGTTGCATGGCTGGCTGACAGAGCAATCGAATAAGTTTGCAGGATAAGGTGCAGGATTAATTGCCAAATAACGTTGTCCTGCTGTATTGTTCACCGGATAATCAGGTCCTGTAGTAGTGGCAGTCCAATACTGCGGAGTTAGTGTTGCACCATTATTATAAGTATCCCATGTATTGTTAAACCAAAGGTTGCCGGGCAGTTCGCCATTGTAAAGGGTCATGTCGTCATTGGCAATGCGGGCGCAGTCGAGTGCCTGAAGCGTAAGCATTTCTTCGAGCAGTTTGCGCGCCTGGTTTTTTGCTTCGGTATCGGCCTAGGTACCGTCCTGAGCGGTGGCTAATTTGGCGGCATAGTCAACCCGCTTAGCTTCCACCTCGGCTGCCGAAGGGCTTACGGCTGCAAAGGCTGCATTGCCGTTTAATTTGATGAACTTTTCTTCCGCATAGGTATTAATCTGCGGGTCGGTGAGCTTTTTTAAGCCCATTTTTGGTGTGATGATCATGGTGTTTTTGGTTTTAAATTGTTTAATTATTGATTTTTAATGTGTTAGTATTATGAAGACATGTCGGGAAGGAGCTTTCCGACATAGGGATTGAGCCTTCCGACATAGGGAAGGAGCTTTCCGACATGGGGATGGAGTTTTCCCACATGGGGATTAAAATTCCCCATATATAATATAAAAGGAGCGTTCCAACATTGGGAAATAGTTTTCCGACATTGGAAATTCTTTAACCGGAATGTTGCTATTCCATTAATTGAAACCTTGACTTCACTTCATCATAATTATTCCAATCTATGTTCATGAGTCTGGCCGGTCCGGCAACAATTACGATTTTGAAAGTGCGGTTACCCGGGTTCGGAGTAATTCCGTCTGAATCTTGTGTTTGAATAATTACAGATCCTAATTCAAATAAAAACGCCCATGAAGTTGACCATGTTGAGGTTGCTACAACAGTAACCGGAAGAGCAATATATTGTCCTCCATTCTGGATATATACCATTACAAACCCTTTATCAATTATATCCTGAGTAATATCACTAACTGAAATGGTTGTTTGATAACCTTACCCGGGTTGACCAATTGTACCAAACATTGTCCAGTTTGAAGTTGATACCGTTACAGTTTTAACATTGGCATTACCCGGAACCCCTTGAGGACCTTGATCTCCTTTACTACCGGCAGGACCCTGCGGCCCTATTTCACCATCTTTTGCACATGAACTGAATAATACGCTTAAAGCGATTACGATAAATTTGAATTTGCTTTTCATAAGTTTATTGATTTTTGGTTTAAGTCAGAGAATAAAAAAAATCCCGCCTTGTCTCGTCTTTCATGGACGAGACAAAACGGGACTATATTTTTTTCGGTTTGGGTTTTTAGCGTGTCGTCACACACACACCACAAGAATCGTGCAGCGGGAGAATGGTGTTTACAGGGTGGGTCATGATCCAAATCGGGAATACAAATGTAAATAAATTTTGAAAATTCAAAACGGGGGTAAAAAAAGACTCAACCATAAATGGCAAAAGTTTTTTGTCTTTTTACTTTCTTACCGGCACTGACAGGTCACTCCTCCCCCTGAGGATCATTCATCAACTGCCACTGCGTATGTTCATTAAAAAACGAATCCAGAAATTTTTCCCAATGCAGCAATACTTCGGGAGCCGAAGGCTGTGTATTTACAATGCGTTTGTAGCGGCCATGTATGTTCAGTTCGGTAATGGTAGTCGGAAAGTCGGCAATGCGGGGTTCAATGTATTCGCCTTCGAGGTCAAAGATTTTATTTTCTTCTGCAAAGCGGATGATGGATTTGACCTGCTCCTGTGTAAGCCTTGTACTGAACCGGCCAATGTTTGGTACATTTCGCTTTCCATGCATTATAGCATAACCACTCCGGTAAATAACGGTTTTATACACCGGGCAAATGCCGAAACAGGGAGTGCGCTCTATGGAGGCCAGCAGTATGGTATCGTTATTCAGGGTGTTGCCTGCTGTCGGTTTTTCTGATGATTTACAACGGCCGAAAAAAATGCCTGCAACCACTATTAAACATACAAGTACATAAGCTGTAAACCTCATCTTAGCTGATTTGATTCAACTCTATTTCTTTTTAGGCGCCTGGTAGCCGCGCTCCTTTGCCATCTTTTCCAATCGCTCCTGAAACGAAGATTTCTTTACCGGCTTCTTTTTATTCTCCTGAATCTTGCGGTGAATTTCGTCCTCATCTACAAAAGCTTTAAACATATACTGCTGGCCAAGACCAAACAGGTTGCTCAGAAAATAATAATAACTCAAGCCTGCAGAATAACTGTTAAACACTCCGAGGAACATAACCGGCATGATGTACATGATGATTTTCATTTGCGGATTGGTAGCAGCCGTCATCTGCATGTTGATGGAGGTGTAAAGCAGAATGGAAACCGTCATCAGCAATGTAAACAGGCTTACATGGCTTCCGTAAAACGGAATGTTGAATGGCAAATCAAGAATAGAATCGTAAGTAGAAAGGTCTTTGGCCCACAGGAAACTTTCCTGCCTTAACTCAATGGAGGTAGGAAAGAAGCTGAACATGGCAAACAGGATGGGAATCTGCAGCAGTGCAGGTATGCAGCCTCCCAGCGGATTTACTCCCGCCTTGCGGTAAAGCCCCATGAGTTCCTGTTGCTTCTTCATAGGGTCGTCTTTGAATTTCTCATTCAGTTCATTTACCTCAGGTTGCAGCACACGCATTTTGGCTGTTGCCAGAAACGATTTGTAAGTAAGCGGCAGCAGGATTATGCGGATAAGGATGGTGAGGATAAGGATGATGATTCCGAAGTTCAGGTTGAAACTGTTCAGCCAGTTAAACACAGGGATGACTAACCATTTGCTTACGAAACCAAAGAAGCCGAGATTAACCAATTGCTCCATGTTCAGGCCAATCTTCTTCAGGGTCTGATAGTGATTCGGCCCGAAATAAAATTGAAAAGAATGGTTCACTTCAGGCTGATGAATGAAAGGGATAGTAAAAGAAGCCGCGCATATTTTAACGGCATCGTCAGTCAGGGGCTCTTCAACGGAGATGTTGGTGGGTTTTTCGAACTCATCAGAAGCAATAAGAGCGGAAGTAAAAAAATGTTGTTTAAAGGCGACCCATTTCAGACGGGTAGTGATGTTTTTATTTTCTGACGATGAATACGAAAGCGATTCTACTTCGCGGTCAGCGCTGAACATGTAATATGGCGTGGCATTAGGCCGCTCGCTTTTAAGGTCTTTCTCGGTTTGCAACATGGCATACTTCCAGTCAAGCTCCATGTAGGAAGTGTTGGGTGCGACCAGTTCGTGCAGGTTGTGAAATTTTACATCAAAACCAACAAGGTAGGAGTCGGGTTTAAGGCTGTAATGAAGGGTGATGCTACGGTTTTCACCGGCCTCAAATTTCATGACCAATGAATCTTCAGAAGAATAGGCTTTAGTGAAATTCAGTTTCGAAGTAGAAACCGCTCTGTTCTGAGCAAAAAAGTTAAACCCGAAGGAGGCCGTGTCATTATCAATAAGCAAGAGCGGGGCGCCCGAAGAGGTTTTGTAATTCTTCAGTTCCACTCCCGAAATTTTTCCGCCAAGCGTGGAAACAGAAAGGCGGATAAGATTATTCTCAATCACATATTCATCCCTTGCGGCATTCGCAGTTGAGGCGAGAGCAAATGTATCCGGTTCTGCTGCGAGCGAATCATTAACGGATGGAATTGTTAAGGTTGAATCCATGACGGGGTCCTGCCCTGTTTGCTGCACAGGCGCAGAGTTCAGCCGTGCAATGGAATCCTGATAATGTTTTCTGGCGGCTAATTCTTCTTCTGATGGCTTGTTCAGCACTCCGAAAACAATCAATACTGCTGCTATCAACACAAAGCCAATGACCTGATTTCTGTCCATGTAATTTTAAAAATAAAGGTGGCAAACCTACATGATTTCACCCAGATACCCTTCTACCTTCAGGCCCGCAACGGATTTCACTTTCCGTATGTTGAAAAACTCTTTTACAAAAAATGTTACAGGCATTTCTATTCCGTTACCTTCGTACCTTCGCACCACTGAAATGAATACCATTATGACCAGCACTGCACAGCCCACCAAGAAAACCATCAGCATTGTAAGCGAGCCGGAAAGCATCAACATTATAGAAAACCTTATTGAGGAATTGCGCACAGAGCATAATATCCATGAAGACGCATTCGGAAATATACTGGTATCGGTTACTGAAGCAGTGAATAATGCCATACAACATGGAAATGAATATAACCCTTCCAAAAAAGTAACGGTTACTTATGAAGTTGAAGGTGATAATCTGATTTTTACTGTTCAGGACGAAGGCCCGGGGTTTGATTTTTACAATCTGCCCGACCCGACAGCGCCTGAAAACCTTGAAAAACCTACAGGACGCGGTGTTTTCCTGATGAAACATCTTTCTGATCAGGTAATTTTTTCGGATAACGGCCGCTGCGTTGAAATGTATTTCAAAACCAGCATCCACTAAACCGGCATTATTTTTCTTCTTTTTTCAGGTTACCACTGTTGTTAACCTTTACTTTCTGTTGTGTTAACTCCTGCTTAACACTGGCTGGAGATTATTGCACCAGCTAAACAAAAATTTAACAACAATGAGAACCACTATCAACATTCTTAAACATTTAGGAACAGTAACACTGATTTTTCTGGCTGTTGCTTCTTTACCGTCTTGTAAGAAAAAAGACGATTGTAAAACCACCTGTCAAAACGGAGGAGTCGTTAATGACAACTGCGGCTGCGATTGTCCTGCCGGATTCACAGGCACATTTTGTGAAACACAAGCCGGCCAAACTATCGAAGTGCAAGGAAACATTACTTCAGATGCAAACTGGACAAGCAACAACACTTACATTATCAAAGGTTTTGTTTATGTTAAGGAACCGGCCACACTTACCATCGAAGCAGGAACGATAATAAAAGGAGATAAAAACACAAAAGGCACCTTGATTATTGAAAGAGGCGCTAAAATAATGGCTGTTGGAACTGCCGGTAAACCCATTGTGTTTACCTCAGCCCAACCGGCCGGTCAGCGCGACTATGGCGACTGGGGCGGCATCATTATCTGCGGACGCGCACCGGTTAATTTGCCCGGTGGCGAAGGAACTATTGAAGGAGGCGTAGGCGCACAATTCGGAGGAAACAATACGAATGATAATTCAGGTAAACTGAAGTATGTGCGTATCGAATTCAGCGGTATTGCATTTCAGCCAAACAATGAAATCAATGGCCTTACGCTTGGCGGTGTAGGATCAGGAACTGAAATAGAGTATATCCAGGTGTCTTATAATGGCGATGACTCGTTCGAAATGTTCGGTGGCAGTGTAAATCTTAAACACATTGTTTCTTTCCGTTCATGGGATGATGATTTTGATTCTGACAACGGATTTTCAGGCAATGTACAGTTTGCTGTTGCCCTTCGCGATCCGAACATTGCCGACCAGTCAGGCTCCAACGGATTTGAATCTGATAATGACGGACAGGGAACTACTGCCACTCCTTATACTTCAGCCATATTCTCAAACATCAGTGTTTTCGGCCCGCAGGCAGATGGTTCTACAACTATTAACTCACAATTTAAACGTGCTGCCCACCTCCGCAGAAACACCCAGTTGAAAATTTACAATTCCATTTTTTGCGGATATCCTACCGGACTCTTAATAGATGGCTCACTTTGCGAAACCAATGCGGCAAACAACGACTTGCAATTCCGCAACAATATCATTGCAGGCTGTGCCACCCCGCTGGCTGTAAATTCAGGAAGTACATTTGACATCACTACATGGTTTAACACTTCCGGATGGAACAATGCACTGTTCGTCAATAATTCCGATTTGCTGATTACCAATCCGTTCAATCTTTCAGCACCCAACTTTTTACCGGCATCCAACTCTCCGGTGCTGGCTGGCTCATCGTTCAATAATCCTAATCTGGCAGGATTTGAGCAGGTTGATTACCGTGGCGCTTTCGGAGTAACCGACTGGACACAGGGATGGTGCAACTTTAATCCTCAAAACACCAACTATTAAAAATTAGTATCAGCTTTTCATACAAATAGGTTCAATGTGGGCGGGTTGAGATACCCGCCTTTTTTATTTTAGACAAAAAGAACTTTTTTAGCCGGAATAATTACAATAGCCTTAACTGTATTACTTCAACTTAAAACTCTCCATAAACTTAGTAGTGTAATTTCCTTTACGGAAGTTTTTATCCTGCATCAGTTGCTGATGGAACGGAATAGTGGTTTTTACCCCTTCTACGACAAACTCGCTTAGCGCACGTTCCATGGTATTGATGGCTTCATCGCGCGTACGGGCTATGGTGATGATTTTAGAAATCATGCTGTCATAATATGGAGGAATCACATAGCCGGCATAGATATGCGAATCAATGCGAACACCATGACCGCCCGGAACGTGAAGCGTTGTAATTTTTCCGGGTGATGGCCTGAAACCGTTATAAGGGTCTTCTGCATTGATGCGGCATTCGATGGCATGCATTTCGGGAAAATAGTTTTTTCCTGAAATTTTTTCGCCAGCGGCAATTTTGATTTGTTCTTTAATCAAATCGTAGTTAATCACTTCTTCGGTAATGGGATGTTCTACCTGAATGCGGGTGTTCATCTCCATAAAATAAAAATTACGATGCTTATCAACTAAAAACTCTACTGTACCAACACCTTCGTATTTTACTGCTTGTGCAGCTTTAATAGCCGCATCGCCCATGGCTTTGCGTAGTTTGTCTGTCATAAAGGGTGAAGGCGTTTCTTCCAACAGTTTCTGATGCCTACGCTGAATGGAACAATCGCGTTCACTGAGGTGACAGGCGCGGCCATACTGATCGCCTGCAATCTGAATTTCGATATGGCGCGGTTCTTCTACAAACTTTTCAAGATATACTCCGTCATTGCCGAATGCTGCAGCCGCTTCGGCACGCGCAGCATTCCATGCATCTTCAAATTCTTCGGGCTTCCAAATAATACGCATACCACGGCCACCGCCTCCGGCTGTTGCTTTCAGCATAACCGGATAGCCGATTTTTTTGGCTGTCTTCAGACCGTCTTTCAAATCCAGCACTAATCCATCGCTTCCGGGTATGGTAGGTACACCGGCTGCCTTCATAGTGTCTTTGGCATTTGATTTATCGCCCATGGCATCAATCTGCTCGGGAGTAGCCCCGATAAATTTAATTCCATGCTTTCCGCAGATGTCGGAGAACTTTGAGTTTTCAGAAAGGAAACCATAACCGGGATGAATGGCATCGGCATTGGTTATTTCTGCGGCTGAAATGATGTTGGGTATATTCAGATAAGATTCGCGGCTTGCAGGAGGTCCAATGCAAACTGCTTCATCAGCAAACTTAACATGCAGGCTGTCCTTATCGGCTGTAGAGTAAACGGCAACGGTATTTATTCCCATTTCCTTGCAGGTACGGATAATCCGCAAAGCGATTTCTCCGCGATTGGCAATCAGTATTTTTTTGAACATAAAGGTTTTTTAAGCTGAAGTGTTATTTTGTAAATAATACTGACTGATTGATTGCTCATTCACAAAAAAACAAAAGTGAAAATTAGCTTGGATCAACAAGGAATAATGGTTGATCGTATTCTACGGGCGTGGCATTATCAACCAGTACTTTTACGATTTTACCG
Organism: uncultured Bacteroidota bacterium; assembly: GCA_900696575.1. Classification (GTDB taxonomy): domain Bacteria; phylum Bacteroidota; class Bacteroidia; order AKYH767-A; family OLB10; genus CAADHD01. The sequence goes on along the minus strand of CAADHD010000027.1, from coordinate 121,711 downwards.
GCTACATCTGATTCAATTTCATTGAAAAGTTTCATGGCTTCAATGATGCAGAGCGTTTTACCGGCTTTTATTTCATCACCAACATTTACAAAGTTGGGTTTATCGGGGCTGGAAGCGCGATAAAAAGTTCCGATCATTGGTGATTTGATAACGTGCAATTTGCTTTCATCAATGGTACCGGAAGCCTCTTTTTTTACAGGCTCTTCTTTAACTGCTGCCTGTACCGAAGCAGGAGGCGGAGCCATGACTACCGGAGCCGGGGCAAAAGCAGGCGTCTGAACAGTTGATGGCTGAGCATTTTTTATGCAAATTTTAAAATCCTTTTGTTCAATACTTACCTCGCTGACTCCTGCTTTGGAAACGAATTTAATCAGCTCTTCAATTTCTTTTTTGTTCATAGTTGTTGGTTTTAGTCAGGTGAAACAAAAGTAGTGCTATTTCTCAGGAAGATTATTTTGAACCGTAAGCCCATTTTAGATAAATCGCTCCCCAGGTAAATCCGCCTCCAAATGCGGCAAGAATAATGTTATCGCCTTTGTAAAGTCTTGACTCCCATTCCCACAGGCATAAAGGTAATGTACCGTTAGTGGTATTGCCGTAACGTTGTATATTTATCATCACTTTTTCTTCGCTCAATCCCATCCGGACTGCTGTGGCATCAATTATTCTTTTGTTTGCCTGATGAGGAACAAGCCATGCAATATCATCGGCTTTCAGGTTGTTTCTTTCCATAATAGCCGCAGCCACATCCGCCATTCCTTTTACAGCAAACTTAAAAACTGTTTGCCCTTCCTGATAAACATAGTGAAGTTCTTTTTCAACTGTTTCGTGGGTGGGTGGCATTATGCTTCCTCCGGCTTTCTGATGCAGGTAAGCGCGTCCGCTTCCATCACTGGCTAAAATTTCATCTTGAATGCCATATCCCTCCGTGTTTGGCTCTAATAAAACCGCTCCGCCTCCATCACCAAAAATAATGCAGGTAGCGCGGTCTTTAAAATTAAGGATAGATGACATTTTATCAGCCCCGACAACTACTACTTTTTTATACCTGCCAGACTCCACAAATTTAGCTGCAGTAGCAAGGCTGAACAGGAAACCCGAGCAGGCAGCGCTTATATCGTAGCCGAAAGCATTCTTGGCTCCAATCTTGTCGCAAATGATATTGGCTGTTGCCGGAAATAACATATCCGGTGTAGTGGTAGCGCAAATTAGAAGATCAATTTCTTCAGCGCTTATTCCGCGTTTTCTCAACAACTCTTTAACAGCCGGAGCGGCAATATCGGAAGTGCCTAAACCCTCACCTTTTAAAATTCTCCGTTCTTTAATTCCTGTACGGCTGACAATCCACTCATCATTGGTATCCACCATTTTTTCAAGGTCTTTATTGGTAACCATATCCGGTGGAACCCAACCGGCAACTGCTGTTATTGCTGCTCTGATTTTCTGCATGTTCAGTCTGTGTTGGCAACAGTAGCTGTTAAAGCAGCAGAAATTTTCTGATTTAGGCCTGCAGCAGCCACTTCATACGAAAGTTTAATCATGTTTTTAATTGCCTTGGCGCGTGAGATTCCGTGTGCAATTATGACCGGTGCATTAACGCCAAGCAACGGTGTCCCTCCGTAGTCTTCAAAATCAAAACGATCGAAGTACGGATCGTGTATGTTTCTTTTTTTTATGAGCGTATAAAACGATTCTGCCTGTTTAAGAACTACATTTCCGGTGAAGCCGTCACATACTATTACGTCTGCTTTTTCATTGAACAAATCGCGGCCTTCCACATTACCGATAAAGTTGATTTCAGGCATTTGTTTTAAAAGTGTTAAAGCTGATTGAGCCAGCAGATTGCCTTTTTCTTCTTCTTCGCCAATGTTCAGCAGTCCTACTTTCGGGTTTTTGATATGCAGCACATGTTCAGCATACAATGAACCTACCAGAGCAAACTGCTGCAGCATTTCAGGCTTACAATCGGCATTGATGCCAACGTCCAGAATAATTCCATATCCGCCTTTTTCTTTAGGGATAACAGAACTTATTGTAGGCCTGATAATGCCGGAAATGGTTTTTACGGAAAACATAGCTCCTACCATCATGGCTCCGGTATTGCCGGCACTGGCAAAAGCGTCAATTTTTTTTGAGGCCAATAATTTAAAGCCGATGGCCATGCCTGAGTTGGGTTTCTGAACTAAGGCCTTGGTTGGCGAATCGTTAAATGTAATTGTTTCAGGTGCATCTATGATTTCAAAACCTGAAGGGGGTGAATTACGATTTTTCAATTCCTGAAGAATGGCTTTTTCATCACCAATAAGAACAAGGCGGGCAATGCTGCGCAATTCTTTTGCAGCTTCAATGCAACCGGCAACTGTCTCCTGCGGAGCATAGTCGCCTCCCATGATATCAATTCCGATTTTCATCAGGCTGATATGGGGTATGTTTCTAAGTTACGGTTAGCTTTATTAAGCTGATTTTTCCATTACCACTTTACCCTTGTAGTAAAGCTTGTTGTCGTGCCAGTATGCACGGTGATAAAGATGAGTTTCACCGGTAACGGAACAAACGGCAATGGTTGGTTCTTCGGCTTTGTAATGTGTCCTTCTTGAGCGGCTGCGCGCTTTGGAGTGTCGGTGTTTTGGATTTGGCATAATCTGTCAAATTAAAGACTAGTTGTTTTTAAGGTTTTTTAAAATATCCCAGCGCGGATCGGTACCGGTAGGCTTATGAAATTCTTCCTTGCTGATGCGTTTTAGAAATTCGGGATCGCAAGTGCTTGTTCCAGATTCATCATCAGGATGCACTTTGCGGTAAGGTAGAGTTAAAGAAATAAAATCATGCAGATGCTGAGCCATATTGATGACATGCTCTCCCTGTTTAATCACAATAATGTCATCATCTTCCAGATCAGTCTCCGAACAATCTGCCTCATTTCTGGCATAAAGTTGATGTTTTACTTCTACCGGAAAATTATAACTGCCAAGACACCGGTCGCAGCTAATTTCTACCAAACCTGAAATGGCCATGTCTATAGCATAGGATTTTTCAATTCGGTTCATTTCAATGTTTGCTTTCAGCTTTCCTTTTTTTAAGTCGGGATGATTGAAATAGGCAAAAAACTCTTCTCCAAGTTCGTACTCAAATTGCTGTCCGGTTACGGGCAGACCTGAAATGGATATGTTGAATTTGGACCGGTATTCCATAACTCCTCCCCTTCTTCATAAATGGCCGACAAAAGTAAAAAAATATCAACAGGTGTTGATTATTTCATACAAGGCATTCAAATAGGTGATTTTATAAACCCCGAAATGAAAAGATAAACAGGATTTTACCCGTTTTTCTCTTTTTTCAGTTTTTGGTATTCCCGTTCTGCCGCATTATCCATACTGCCATGATAAGCATCAAAATAGTTGAACAGCAACCCGATACCCCACCCCAACATAGCCCAGCCCGGCCAGGGAAGCCCTCCATAATATTCAGGAGACGTGAAATACCAGATGATCCAGAAAAAGACATTCATGATTATGTAAGTGCGCAAATGTTTTTGAAAAACAGCTCTTTTTTTGGCAAGGCGCCATAATTCACTGTCTTTCGATTCTTCCACAATGTTCATAGTTTAAAATTTTATTGATGCGAAAGTAGAGAATTGTTTCAAGGAAATCATTCCATGCTATGCATTACATATTAATTTATTGTGCCAATAACTTTACCTTTGTCGTTTTCCAAAAGAAAAGACTATGCTGTTTGAACTGACTGAGGAGCAGAAAATGATACAAAAAGCTGCCCGCGACTTTGCACAAAATGAACTTTTACCGGGTGTTATTGAAAGAGATGAACATCAGAAATTCCCTGCCGAACAAATTAAAAAACTCGGAGAACTGGGATTTTTGGGTATGATGGTAAGTCCTGAATACGGTGGAAGCGGACTTGACACAGTAGCGTATGTATTAGCCATGGAAGAAATTTCAAAAGTTGATGCATCGGCTTCAGTGGTCATGTCGGTTAACAACTCATTAGTATGCTGGGGGCTTGAACAATACGGTAATGAAGAGCAAAAAAGAAAGTACCTTGTTCCTTTGGCTAAAGGCGAAATTATCGGGGCATTCTGCCTTTCGGAACCGGAAGCCGGAAGTGACGCCACTTCACAACGCACTACAGCCATTGATAAAGGCGACCATTATCTGCTTAACGGAACCAAAAACTGGATTACCAACGGATCAACCGCTTCGGTATATTTGGTGATGGCACAAACCGATGTTAGTAAAGGTCATAAAGGCATTAATTGCCTGATTGTAGAAAAAGGAATGCCCGGCTTTACCGTTGGACCTAAGGAAAACAAATTAGGAATTCGAGGTTCAGATACCCACTCTTTAATGTTTACAGATGTAAAAGTTCCAAAAGAAAACCGTATTGGCGAAGACGGATTCGGATTCAAATTCGCCATGAAAACACTGGAGGGCGGAAGAATAGGGATTGCGGCCCAGGCATTGGGTATTGCTTCTGGGGCGTATGAATTAGCGCTTAAGTATTCGAAAGAACGAAAAGCATTCGGAAAAGAAATTCGCCATCATCAGGCTATTCAGTTTAAATTAGCAGATATGGCCACCCAGATTGAGGCTGCGCGTTTACTTTGTTTGAAAGCTGCATGGTTGAAAGACCAGCATGAAAGCTACACGCTTGCAGGAAGCATGGCCAAATTATATGCTTCAAAAGTGGCTATGGATGTAACCGTAGAAGCCGTACAGGTTCACGGAGGGTATGGGTATGTAAAAGAATTTCATGTGGAGCGGCTGATGCGCGATGCTAAAATCACCCAGATTTATGAAGGCACATCAGAAATACAGAAAATTGTGATTTCGCGTTCAGTGCTTGCTGATTAAAATTTTTCGTTGATGAACCGCTATTGTTTTTTTGTTACGGCCCTTTTAATTGCTTTGGCTTCCTGCACTCCGCAAAAAGAGATTGTTTATTTTCAGCACTTTGAAAATAATGCTTCACAGGCATCCGATTTTGAATTAAAAATTTTTCCGGAGGATATTCTTTCCGTTCAACTGTTTACCATCAACCCGGAAGCCTTGCCGGGTTTGAGCGCCAACTTTGATAAGGGAATCGTTGACAACCGTACCTTTTATGAAAAAGGCTTTGTAGTTGACCGCTTCGGCTACCTTGATTTGCCATTAGCCGGGAAACTTAAAATAGCCGGTCTTTCGCTCAGCGCAGCCAAAGATTCCATTACCAACCGCTTTACCCGCTACATTGATGACCCCGTGGTTGTTTTAAAAAAATTAAGTTTTAAAATTACCGTGCTTGGCGAAGTTAACAAGCCCGGCCTGTATTACATTTCGAATGAGAAAATGACTTTTGCCGAAGCCTTGGGGATGGCCGGTGATCTTACTAATTATGGCGACCGTACCGATATTAAGATTTACCGAAAGGATGTGGATGAGAAAGTGAGGGAAATAAAAATTGACCTTACCAGTCCTGATGCTTTAATCAATAACCGGTATGTCCATCCTGATGATATTATCTATATCAAACCCATAAAAAGAAAAGCACTGGCTAACATCAATCCGGCTTTGGTCGTAATAACCTCCGTCATTTCAACTACAGCTATTGTCATAAGCTTGATTATCCGCATTAATGGAAACTAAAAACAGAATGCAGCCTTCGCCTGAAGATATTGACATCAGCAGGTATTTTCAGGAATTAAAAAACCGGTGGAAACTGTTTCTGATTTCGTTCATTATACTGATGTGTGCAGCCGTACTCTACATCAAAATTACCTTGCCGGTTTACAAAGCTGTTTCTGCCATTGTTATTGAAGAAAAATCAAAAACGCCAAGCAAAAGCTTAGATGATATTCTTTCCGGTGATTTATTTGGCGAGCAGCAGAACATTGCCACTGAAACCGGGGTATTAAGCTCTAAAACTGTAAAATTAGAAGTAATTGAAAAGCTTGGCTTGCAGGTTGGCTATTTCACTACTTCAAGCGTTGTGGAAAGGCCATTGTATCTCCGAACTCCTTTTAAAGTACAATACGACACAGTAAGCCCGTTCATTTTCAATACACCATTCACTGTCAAAATTAACAATAACGGTTATTCCATTTTGTTTGAAGGGCAGGTTGAACGCAAAGCTCCATTCCGTTTTTCAAAACATGCTGCTTTCGGTGAAACTATTTCTTCTCCTTACTTCTCTCTTAAACTGTTGAAACAACCTGAGGTAGAAACAGAAGATACCGACTTTAAGTTCATCATTTACTCTCCGAGTAAAATCACCGCTATCCTTGATGAGAACCTCAAGATTGAACCGCTGAATAAAGATGCTTCCATCTTAGTACTCAGTTATAAAGACAACATCGCTGTACGTGCAGTTGACATATTGAACACCCTTGCGGAAAGTTATATCAATCTTGACATAAAAGACAAAGCTTCTGTTGCATCACTTACTTTAAAATTTGTTGATGAACAGTTAGATGCCACAACAGATCAACTGGAAGCCATTGAACAGGAATTGCAGACTTTCAAAGAGAAAAACAAAACCGTTGACCTAAGCCTTGAATCAAAAGCTATTCTTGACCGACTTAATTTGGTGGAAACCGAGCGCATGCGTTCACAGATTGAGATGCAGTCGCTTGATAATTTGCTCGACTATGTTTCGAGCAACAGGGATATGACGCAATTAGCGCCCTCAAGTCTTGGCGTGCCTGATCCGTTGCTGGTGCAACTTATTCAAACCTACCAGCAATTGCAGAGCAAACGCAACAGTATCTCTTATGGAATGAAATCCGATGCCCCTGCATTGAAAGTAATTGATAAACAAATAGCAGATACCCGATCAGCACTGATTGAAAACATTAAGTCTATTCAGAACAATATCAAAACTGCAAATCAGACGTTAATGAGCAAGATTGCTTCACTTGAATCCTCCATCAGCCGTGTTCCGGAAACTGAACGCGACTTATTGGCGATCAAAAGAAAGTTTGATGTAAACCAGAACATTTACCTGTACCTTCTGCAAAAAAAAGCGGAAACGAGCATAGCCAAAGCTACTGTTGTTTCTGACAACCGGGTGCTTGATGAAGCCATGCTGCTTGATGAACCGGTAGCCCCCAATGTAAAACTGATTTTTGGAATTGCTTTTGCCCTCTCAATGGTATTCCCTGTTGTTTTTATTATCTTCCAGAAACTGTTTAAATCAACAGTAAGCAGCAGGGATGAAGTGGCCTCCATAACCTCAATTCCGGTAACCGGTGTTGTCGGGCATTTAAAACAATCGGATAATAAAGCGGTTTTACATAAACCCAAATCTGCAATTGCCGAAGCATTCCGCAGCATAAGAACTAACCTTCAGTTTTACGGCACCGGCCAGGGAAAAAAAACAATTCTGATTACCTCTTCCGTTGGTGGTGAAGGCAAATCATTTGTTTCCATCAACCTGGCAACGGTGTTTGCATTGCAGGAAAATAAAGTAGTACTCGTTGGCCTTGACCTGAGAAAACCTAAACTGTTTGAAGATTTCGGGTTAGACAACCGTATCGGGGTGAGTTCTTATCTCATTGGCCAGGCTTCGCTTGATCAGGTAATCCGCAAAACTGAAGTTCAGAATCTTGACATTGTAACATCAGGGCCAATCCCTCCCAATCCGGCAGAATTAATATCAAAACCTGAAATGAAAACATTTTTTGACGGTTTGAGAGAGCGATATGATATTGTAATTATTGATACTCCTCCGCTTGGAATTGTTTCTGATGCTTTTCAATTGATGAGTTATTCAAACATCAACCTTTATATTGTTCGCGAGAATTTTTCAAAACTTGAATTCATTCGCTCGCTTGAAGACATGCGGGTTGAAGGGAAAGTATCGAACATGAGCATTATTATTAATGATACCGACTTCAGCAAAAGGTACGGCTATGGTTACGGCCATAATTACGGCTATATAAAAGGGGGAGCGGGTTATTATGAAGCCGACTCGAACGGCACACCATTTTACAAAAAGATTTTCAGAAAAGTCTGATTGAATATCAAACTGAAAGTAAAGACTGCTTTTCAGTGAACAGCCTGTTCGCTGTTCAACAACTCCAAGAGTATTTCCGGTTTACCTATAGGCTTGAGGGTTCCTTTTTCCATTAGCATGATTCTGTCGCTCATGTATTTCACCACCGGCCAGTCATGCGAAATAAAAATCATCGCAAATCCGAATGTTTGTTTTAAATCATTCAGCAGTTTCAGAATCTGCAATTGAATAACGGCATCAAGCGCAGCGACCGGTTCATCACAAATCAATACTTCAGGTTGCATTACCAGAGCCCGTAGAATAACTGCTCGTTGTTTCTGCCCACCGCTAAGCTGATGTGGAAATCTGTCAAACAGACATGACTCCAGGCCTGCTTTTTCCATAAACTTCAACACATACTTTTTCTGTTCACTGATACCTCCATGACTACCGAAGTATTTTAAAGGTTCCATAATAGCCTCTCCTATGGTTTGTTTCGGATTAAGTGAAATATCAGGATTCTGAAAAATGATCTGAACTTTCCCTTTGGCCATGGAAGAAAATGATTTTTTTGTATCCGTAAAAAAATTTTTATGTTTAAACTTGATTTCTCCCTCATCTATTTCAAGTAAGCCGCAAAGACATCGAGCTAAGGTTGTTTTCCCGCTGCCCGAATTGCCGGTTACTCCCAGCGTTTCCCCTTGAAAGAGTTCAAAGGTAAGATCCTGAACAGCGACTTTTGAGTTCAGTACTTCTCCGGATATAGCATTTCTCTCTTTAAAAATCTTTTTAAGATGTTTCACTGTCAGTACAGGTAATCTATCCATCTGTTCTGCCCTTTCGGTTGCTGATTCTTTAATTGACTCCTTGCGATCAATTCTGCTCTCAACCAATTGTAAGGTATAGTAATTTTTAGGAGAGTGAATAATCTCTTTCACCTGGCCTTGTTCTACCAACCTTCCCCTATTTAAAACCAGCACCGAATCTGCAATTTGTTCAATTGCAGAAAAATCATGACTTATAAAAATGATGCTCAAACCTATTTCTTCTTTTAACTTCCTGAACAACTTTAGCAGAGATTGATGATTTGAATAATCAGAAGATGCTAAGGGCTCATCAGCCATGAGCAAAGATGGCCTGCAGCATAATGCCATTGCAATCATTGTTCTTTGAAGCTGGCCGCCTGAAAGCTGATGAGGAAATGAATGAAAAATCCTTTCCGGCTCTGACAAGTCGGTTTTAGCAAGCCATTCTTTAGTCAATAAAACAGATTCAGATTTTGAAACCCCCAGATGCCTTCTTATTGTTTCTGCAATCTGATTACCGCATGTTAACAAAGGGTTGAAAGCTGAGCGCGGCTCCTGAAAAACCATTGAAATCTTCCTTCCTCTTATAGCTTCCATTTCTGAATCAGGAGCACTTAACAGATCAAGTGAATTGTTCTCGTCTGATTTAAAATGTGCACAACCTTTAATATCAGCCTTTTGCCTTGAAATTAAGCGCATCAATGCTAATGCAATGGTGGTTTTTCCAGAGCCTGACTCTCCTGCAACGCCCAAAATATGGCCACTGGGCAAACTGAAAGACAGGTTTTCAAGAACCGTAGTCTTACCGTTCGGGCTTTGGTAATCCACATAAAGATTGGAAACTGCCAGTACGTTGCCATGCATGGGGCTAAATTAACCTGCCTTAATTTACCGGATATATAGCACCTTAATGCTTATCAACATTTCCCATTTAAAGGAAAACCCGTTTTACGCCTTGTTAATCTGTAAATAAAGTTTACATTTGCGACCCCTTATTCAAAACCTAATAAAAGTGAATACGCGCAGTTATAATACCGTATCAGCCAACAAAAACACCGTTGATAAACAATGGGTTATAGTTGACGCTGAAAACCAGGTGGTAGGCCGCTTTGCATCGCAGGTAGCCATGATTCTAAGAGGTAAAACAAAGCCCTCTTTCACTCCGCATGTTGATTGCGGTGATAATGTCATCATTGTCAATGCCGATAAAATTAAATTCACCGGTAAAAAGTGGACTGAAAAAGAATATGTATGGTACACCGGATACCCCGGTGGACAGCGCCATGCTACCCCGCAACAACTGATGGCAAAAGATCCCACATTGATTCTTGAGTATGCCGTTCACAGGATGCTTCCAAAAACAAAACTTGGCAACCGGTTGAAAAGAAACCTTTTCATCTATTCAGGAACAGAGCATCCGCATGCCGCACAGAAACCCAAAAAAGTAACATTCTCAATCTGATAATAAATGGAAGCTACTCACACCATCGGAAGAAGGAAAACAGCCATTGCCCGCATTTACCTGACACATGGAAGCGGAAACATTCAAATAAATAACCGCGATTACAAAGAATACTTTCCCACGCTGCCTCTTCAGTACAAAATCAATCAGGCTTTTGATCTTTCAGGCCAGAAAGAAAGTTTTGATGTAAAGGCCAATGTAGAAGGCGGTGGTATTACAGGACAGGCAGAAGCTGTGAGATTGGCTATTGCACGTGCACTTGTAAAATTAAATGAAGAACATAAGCCTGTTTTGCGCGCCAATGGATTGCTGACCCGCGATTCGCGAATGGTAGAACGCAAAAAACCGGGGCAGAAAAAAGCCAGAAAGAGATTCCAGTTCAGCAAACGTTAATTACTAATCCGGAAAATAAACTCAATGAATCAGATTTCACAGGAAGCAATGATTAAAGCAGGTGTTCACTTTGGCCACCTTAAAAGAAAATGGAATCCAAAAATGGCTCCTTATATTCTTATGGAGCGCAATGGTATTCATTTGATTGATGTAAATAAAACCCAGGCTAAACTTGAAGAAGCCGCTGCAGCTGTTAGGCAGATAGCCAAATCAGGAAAGAAAATTCTTTTTGTAGCCACCAAAAAGCAAGCAAAAGAAATTGTTGCCAAAGCAGCTAAATCCGTTGATATGCCTTACATCACCGAGCGTTGGTCAGGAGGTTTTTTAACCAACTTCGCTACTCAGCGTAAGTCAGTCAAGAAACTGCAGGGATTTGAAAAAATGATGACAGATACTTCTTTCACCAACATTTCAAAACGCGAAAAACTTCAGATTTCACGCCAGAAAATTAAGATGGAGCGTTTTCTTTCAAGCATTGCGGATATGGTCAGGCTTCCTTCGGCACTTTTCATTGTGGATGTAGTCAAAGAGCATATTGCAGTTGCCGAAGCCAAGAAACTTAACATCCCTACCATAGCCGTTTGCGATACCAATTCCGACCCGACAGATATTGACTTCCCCATTCCGGCCAATGATGATGCAAGCCAGTCTATTGAACTCATCATGTCGGTAATTGTTAAAGCCATTGAAGAAGGGCTTGCTGATAAGAAAGCCGATAAAGAGATGGAACGCGAAAAGGAAATGGCTGCTGCTGAAGAAGAAGGAATGGAAGCTGAAGCATTCGCTGGTGATGAACAAGATTCCATAGAACCGGTTGCCGAAGGCGAAGTTGCGGCCCCTGTTACAGCCAAGAAAGCCACACGCCCGAGAAAGGCTGCCGGTTCCAGAAAAAAGAAATCAGAATAACCCGGGTAATTTAGTTTTATCGGAACATTACTTAAAACCGATATTTTTATCCAATAACAATCTCATATTATGTCAACTACTATATCAATCTCTGCAGCCGATGTAAACAAACTTCGCCAGATTACCGGTGCCGGCATGATGGACTGCAAAAAAGCATTGCTCGAAGCCAATGGCGATTTTGAAAAGGCCATTGATGAACTCCGTAAAAAAGGCCAGAAGGTTGCCGCCAACCGTGCCGACCGTGAAGCCAAAGAAGGATATGTAATAGCACGAACTAATGCCGAAGGAACAAAAGGCTGGCTAATCGCCCTCAGTTGCGAAACTGATTTTGTTGCCAAAAGCGCTGACTTCATCAGGTTTGCTGAAGAGGTCCTGAATATCACCGTTCAAAATAATCCTGCCTCAGCAGATGCACTTAAAGCCTTGCCGATGGAAGGAGTTACTGTAGGCGATAAACTGATTGACCTTGTGGGAAAAATCGGTGAAAAGATTGACATTACCGGCTTTGAAATTTTAGAGGCTCCGCGTGTGGTGGTTTACATTCACCCGGGAAACAAAGTGGTTTCTATGGTTGGCTTAAGCAGCGCTAACAACACGGAAGAAGCAGGTAAAAATGTAGCCATGCAAATTGCAGCCATGAGCCCTGTTGCCATTGATAAAGATGATGTAGATCAGAAAACTTTAGAACGCGAAATTGAAATCGGCAAGGAACAGGCCCGTGCCGAAGGCAAACCCGAAAATATGATTGAAAAAATCGCTATGGGCAAGCTCAATAAATTTTATCAGGAATCAACTCTGCTTAATCAGGCTTACATAAAAGAAGACAAAAAAACAGTTCGTCAATATCTTGACAGCATAGAAAAAGGACTTACCGTTACTGCCTTTAAAAGAATTCAATTAGGATAATCAGAAAAACTATGAATCCGGCAAAGCCGTAACCAACAGGTTGCGGCTTTTTGCATATATAAACTTTACAGCAACCTCAACTGCCTGCTGTTTTTAAGGGTAACTCCGAAAGTTTCCAGACAGCGATGGCGGGCAAACCGGTGTTCAACGATTGGCTCAGGATATTGCGGTGTTCCGAATTCAGGAACCCACTGTTTAATGTATTTAAAATCAGGATCAAATCTTTTTTGCTGTTCATACGGATTAAAAATTCGGAAATACGGGGCGGCATCTACTCCGCATCCTGCTGCCCATTGCCAGCCTCCGTTATTCGAAGCCAGTTCAAAATCCAGCAGCTTTGCCGCAAAATACGCTTCGCCCCAGCGCCAGTCAATCAATAAATGCTTGGTAAGAAAGCTTGCCGTTATCATGCGTACCCGGTTGTGCATGTATCCGGTTGCATTCAGTTCGCGCATGCCGGCATCTACAATCGGATAACCCGTAATTCCGTTGCACCATCTTTCAAATTCCGATTCGTCATTTCGCCATCTAATGGCATCAAATTCTTTTTTAAAGGCCGAATGCACTACATCAGGGAAATGCCACAATATCATCATGTAAAATTCGCGCCATATAAGTTCGTTCATGTATCGGTCGCTTTTATTGATGGAAAGATTTACCAATTGCCTTATGCTTACTGTTCCAAAACGCAGGTGTACGCTTATTCTTGAAGTTCCCCCTTTCGAAGGGAACTCTCTTCTTTCCCCGTAATTTTTAAGCAAACTTAAAGAGGGTAATACAGGTTCTGTTTCTCCGTCTGATTTTTTAAATCCCATCTTTTCAAGCGGAATGATTTCTTCCCATTTTTCCGGATTTAGATTTTTTAAAAGCTTTTCCGATGGATAAGATTTAAATTTCGAATCATCCAGCAATTGAAGATACTTTCTCCAGTAAGGAGTAAATACGGTGTAGGGGCTGCCGTCATCCTTTGTTACTTCGCTCTTTTCAAAAATCACCTGATCTTTGAACGTGTAAAAGGCTGTTCCGTTTGCAATTAAAATTTTTTCAACAGCAGCATCTCTTTTAATGGCATAAGGCTCATAGTCATGATTGGCATAAACCGATTTGATGTTGAATTGGCTGATAAGCGATTTCCAGGCACACTCAGGGGTATCATATAATGAAATAAGCCTGCTTCCGTTTTTCTTCAGTTGTTGATTGATTTTCTGAAGATGATAATGGATGAAAGACACTCTGCGGTCAAGCTTATCTTCAAGCTGATCAAGAATGTTCCTGTCAAAAATAAAAACACACTGAACAGGAAAACCGCTTTTAAGAGCATGATACAGGCCTGCATTATCCTGTAATCTTAAATCGCGTCTGAACCAGAAAACAGAAACAGGAGGCTTATGTTCTTTTTTCATACCCGGCAGAAATCATAACCAACTGCCTTCCAAAAAAGTTTGTCAACACTTAAAAAATTATTCGTTGTTGAATCCCTGCTAATTTAAAGATGGATTTACCTGTGCTTCTTTTAAGAGAATGAGATAAGTCGGAAAATGATCGCTGTAACCGCCAATGTATTTACTGAAATCATAGGTGCGCAGCGGATACCCTTTATATCGTCCGCTTTTCTGTTCCATCCACGGTTTACGGAAAATGAGTGCTTCTTTTAAAAAATATCCTTTCTGTCTTTTATTAAGCCAGGCTTGGGAAATGATAATCTGATCAAAAAGATTCCATGCATCGTTGTAAGCCAGTGTGCCTATTCCCTTGCGGTAATAGTCACACCAGGGATTAAAAAATTGTTTTGGCTTTACTCTTTTCGTTTCGCATTTAGCACCAAGCACCACAGCAACACTGGGGCTTATGGGATCATCATTCAAATCGCCCATGATGATAATTTTGGCTAATGGGTCTGTTTTAAAAATCGAATCGGCTTTGTGTTTGCAGACGGAAGCTGCTTTAGCCCTTCCCGGTGCGCTGGCTTCTTCGCCTCCTCTTCTTGACGGCCAGTGGCCAACCATGATATGCAGGGGCTCCCCGTCAAACATGCCTTTCACATAAAGAATATCGCGGGTGTAGCGCGGCTTGTTATCGGCATCATACAGTTCAACAAACAACGGCTCGCTGAATTCAGGTTTAAAATATTTAGGATTGTAAAGCATAGCTACATCCACTCCGCGCTCATCGGGAGAATCATAATGCACTATTCCGTAATTTCTTTTGGCAAGTTTGGGTTGCTTTACCAGGTCTTCCAGCACAGAGCGGTTTTCCACTTCGGCTACTCCAACTACCGCTAATCCATCCGGTGTTTTATCGGCAGCAATCTGCGAAAGCACTTCTGAAAGTTTTCCCAACTTATCCAGGTAAACAGTTCCTGTATATTGATTGGCTCCCGTTGGCAGAAACTCTGTATCGTTATTCGGACCGTCAATGGTATCAAATAAATTTTCGAGATTGTAAAATCCGATAGAAGCAATTTTATACTGGCGCTCCTGACCGAAGCCGGAAAGAGTAATAACCTGTAACAGAATCAGTAAGTATGACTGTTTTTTAAGCATGGGGCAAAGCTAAGTACTGCCTGACTATCGTTAGGGATTTCAAAATGAAGTAACATTTTTATAATTCGTCAGAAACCGTACATTTGCATATCAAAATTTAAGTCAATGAAAAAACTTTACTCTCTGATTCTTTTCCTGTCTATCACTGTAGCCACTTACGCACAAAATAACATTATTGGCATTAACCCGACCATTTGGAATACGGGAGACGGCTCAACGTATGTTGACTCTTATGTTGACATAGTTAACACAGGAAACACCACAATTGATGTTTCTGTAGAGCGCAAAACCGAAACACTTACTTCCGGTCATGAAAGCAATTTCTGTTGGGGTGTTCAATGTTATCCGCCCTTTATCAGTTTATCTCCATCTCCTGAACCCATAGTATCAGGAGCCACCAACTCCTCCTTTAAAGGCCAATTAAACCCGCATGGCATTCTTGGGTTGAGCCGTGTTACGTATTGCTTCTTTGATCAGGCCAATCAGCAGGATTCGGTTTGCTTTGAGTTTTTCTACGACATTACCCTTGGCATCAGCGAGAATAATGCTGTTGCCAATTATCTTTCTTCACCATCACCCAACCCTGCCAATAGTATGGCTGCGTTCAGTTACAGAATTACCAATCCGAAAGGAGAAATAAAAATGGTAATCACCAACCTGCTTGGTAAAAAAATTCAGGAAGTGAAATTGAATGCCCCGGTTAAAAATTTTATTCTGAATACAAGCAATCTGCAGCAAGGCATTTATCTCTGCTCTTTGGTTAATGGCGACCAGACAATAAGAACTGTTAAGCTGACGGTTAACAGATAAATTCTGATTCAGGAAAGCTAAAAAAGGCTGACAAAAACGTCAGCCTTTTTTTATGCTTGAAATGGTGCAGCTTATTGCTTTTTCATACTCATCTCTACAGTTGAGATAACCGAATCACCAATAGCAGACATAAAGCGGTATTCATATTCTTTCAGGCTGATGAAATCGTATTTGACGGATTTCTTCTGTTTTCTTCCATCAGGCAAATCGGTGAGCGACTCCAGTTCAAGTTTACGGGTTGATTTCCATGTGCCGGTATAAAACCATGTATCGCCACGATTGTCCACCACATACATGTACGTTGTATCGCCTGATGAGCTGTAACTGAAAATACGGGCAGAGACATATTTGCCGAATTCGGGTATCATAGCCGATTCCTGCACCATCACTCCCCATCCTGCTGCAATTTTGGCAGAGGTATGCGAAATTTTTGTTTTTACTTTTTTGCCATTGCGTACTTCGGCCAATTCGCCTTTTCATTCGCCATTAAAGGCTAACAGCATTTTCATCCGCTCAGGCGGGCGGTTTACCGATTGTGATAAAACTACAAAAGGTGTTATGGAAAGCAAAAAGATGATGAGTTTATTCATACTGCAATGGTAAGGCAGGGAGATGAATGATGGAAATGTATTTCCTTTAGTTGAAAGTTAAAACTTCACTCTTGCCTGCACCACAAAACTGCGTGGCGGCTGCATATCGGCCGGGCGGGACAGGTATTCTTCGTTGGTCAGGTTTTTAATGATGATGCCGATGTCGAAATGTTTAAGAAAGGAATAAAATATCCGAGCATCAAACACCCAGTCGCCTTTCTGATTGTTTTCGCGGTAACGCGCTACACCGGGAATAAGAAAGTTGAATACCTGATCAATGTTTTCCATAAATGAGTTGTAACGTACGCTGGTGCCAATGGTGAAATTCCAAATTCCGGCTTCCACATCGGCTTTCAGCAATCTGCGGTAACGGTATTTGAGGATGTTGTAATTGGCAGTGTTTTTCAGTGTATCCACGGCTGCATCAAAGTCGGTCTGGATGGGATACATTACCGTATAACCGGCCAACACCTGCAACGGAGTTTTTCGAACCTTGCCGTTTCCGGTTAATGTAAAATCAAGGCCCTGAATACGTGTGTTGCCGATGTTGAGCGATTTGAAACCAACGCCAAACATAGGGTCAACTAAAAAGTTTCCCCACTGGCCGAAGGAAAACTCCATCATGTTTTTGTATTCGCTCCAGAAGCCGGCAATATCAAGCGAGCCGCTCCAGTTGCTGATTTTAAAACCCTGGTTGATGGCAATCTCGGCAGTAAATCCGGTTTCGGGTTGCAGGCTGTCATTAGGATAAATCACCACGTTACCTACCTGCGTTCTTACAAACTTTTCGGCAATGCTGGGAAAGCGGTAACCCTGCCCGTACGATACACGAAGATGGGTGCTATTGAATAAACGGTAATTGATTCCGGTGCGGAAAACGGGTGTAAATTCACCTTTTACTGTATCAATTCTGTTTTGCTCCCAGCGCACACCGAATGAAAAATTCCACCGGTCAATCTGATGGTCGAATTGATTGTAGAAGCCAAGGTTGTTGGAAAGATGATTTCCATACAGTTCGCTTTCTACACCGGCATATTGTTCGGCCACGCCCCATGTCCAAGTTGAGTTTTCGTTGAACTTTTTCTGGAACTGGTATTCGGCATAATAAAATTTAGCAAATGATTCCTGGTTGGTGTTATTGGTGTTATCCGTCAGGAAATAACGCGTACGCAGTTTGTGAGTAATTCCGTTTTGGGTGATGTAAGTAACAAAGGGGTCAACATTGAAACGTTTGGTAATGTATTCGCTGATGGTGGTGTTGGAATCCAGTCCGCCTTGCGGGATGAGGGCGCCAATACTATCGTCCTGCCAGATGAAAAACAGAGCGCCTTCAGTTCTCATGTAATTTGTATTGAAGCCAACGGATAATCCTTCAAGGTTTTTGTCGAAAGAATAACGTGTGTTGAGGTTAACACGGTAGCGCTCTTCGTTTTCGCCCATGCGGTAGCCTTCATCTTTGAAATAATTTCCGGCACCTACCAAATCAAGCCTGCCGGTTTTGCGGCTGTGCGAAACGCTGGCTCCGCGGTATAGAGGAGTTTCATTCCACCATTTGTAATTCTTGTTTTTAGGGCTGTCATAAATTCCATTGTAAACCATAACCTTCGATTCGGGTACGGCTTTGGGGTAAGCTGTCCGCACATTAATAACGCCATTCATGGCTGAGGAACCGTAGAGGGCCGAAGATGCTCCTTTCAATACTTCAATCTGTTCGAGATTTTCGGTAGGGAGGAAACTCCATTTTACATCATTGGCATCACCGGCCAACATGGGAAGTTCATCCACCAACATAAGCACACGGCTGCCGGCCCCGTAACTGAAACCGCTTCCCCCGCGGATGTTGGCCTGCCCGTCAATAACCTGAACACCGGGAACGTGCTGCATGGCATCGTCCATTACGGTAGTATTCATGTTTTCAATCATGGCCGGTTTAATCACAGCCATGGACACGGTTACCTCTTCAATCTTCTGCTCAAACTTGCCGGCACTCACTACTACGGTGCCGAGTTCGGTGGCCGAAGGCATGAGGTCAATGTTGAGAATGCGCGCTTCGGCAGGTTTCAGGGTAATTTTTTTTGATTGCGTCTCGTATCCAACGAAACGAAATTCGATGGTAAAATCTCCTGGTTCGGTTTTGAGTTCGTATTTGCCGGCTTCGTTGGTTACGGTTCCTTCTGTTCCTTTAATCACATTAACCCCCGGCAACGGTTCACGGGTTTTTGAATCGCGCACAAGGCCGATGATAACAGATTCCTGTGCACGGATTTGAGAAGAAATTAAAAGAAACAATGCAGTAATAGAACTGAGGATAGGGTTGAGCATGGTTGAGTTATTTTTGTCCGGTCGGGATGCCCACAAATGACCATATTTTTTTTGAACCATGCAACAGGTTGTAGTTGATGAGGAATTGAAATGGCGTATTGCCCTTACCTTGCTCGAAGGGGTGGGTAGTGTTACGGCACGCAATTTAGTTGGCTATTGCGGCAGCGTAGAGGGAGTTTTTAAGGAGAAGAAAAAGAATCTTGAAAAGATACCCGGTATCGGGCCGGCAACGGCAGAGAAAATAATAAGTCATAATACTTTTGAAAGAGCAGAGAAGGAACTGGTTTTTATTGAAAGGTATGAAATAAAGCCGCTGTTCTATCTGGATAAAGAATATCCTTCACGGTTAAAAAACTGCAGCGATGCTCCGGTACTGCTTTATTACAAAGGCACAGCGAATTTGAATCATCACCGCATGATTGCCATAGTAGGCACTCGCAATGCCAGTGATTACGGCAAACAGATGACTGAAAAAATTACGGAAGACCTGAAGGCTTATGATATTATTATAGTAAGCGGACTGGCTTACGGAATTGACATTGCTGCACATAAAGCATCCATCAAAAACGAAATGCCAACAATCGGAGTGTTAGGCCACGGGCTTGACCGTATTTATCCTGCCCTCCACAAACCTGTGGCAGAAAAGATGATGGAGCAGGGCGGGTTGCTCACAGAGTTTATGACGGGGACGAACCCTGATAAGGAAAACTTTCCACAGCGCAACCGCATTGTAGCCGGTATGTGCGATGCCGTATTGGTGATTGAAGCAGCAAAAAGCGGAGGCGCACTCATTACTGCCGAGATAGCCAACAGTTACAACCGTGATGTGTTTGCCATACCTGGCCGTACGAATGACACTTACAGCGCAGGCTGCAATTATTTCATTAAAACCAATAAGGCTGCATTGGTTGAATCGGCTGATGATATTGCAGGGATGATGCAATGGAATTTAGAAAAGCGCGAAACGGAAAAACCACGGCAGCGGCAATTATTTATTGAGCTGAACGAAGAAGAAAAGCAATTGGCCAATCTGATTGAGCAGAATGGCAAAACGCATATTGATTTAATTACCTCATCTCTTCCTTTGCCGGTAAGTAAAATTTCGGCAACGCTGCTGAGCCTTGAGTTTAAAGGAGTGATTAAATCGCTGCCGGGGAAGATGTATCAGGGGGTATGATTAGTTTTGTTTTAAAAATGAAAAACCTCAAGTTCATATTACCGGTTTTGTTAGCTGTTTCTCTACCAAGCAAAAGCCAACCATATATTTCGTTTCCGACTGACAAAGCATACTGGAGCATAGATTACACCATGCCGGAACCGTTTGGCCAGATTTTTCACATGGACGATGGTATTTTGTTCAAGGTGACACGCTCATAAATAATGTGGTTTATCATAAAGTATTTTTAGGTGATACTACAACGGGAAGCGCTCCCGTACCTCCGATCGCTTTTATCCGAGAACAAAACAAACAGGTATTTTGCAGGGATTATCATGTTAATTTTTTTAATGACGAATACCTGCTTTATGATTTTAACCTTACGGTAGGCGACACATTCGCCTTTCCGGAGGTGATTGATTCAGTGCGGATGGTGGTAACTGCTGTTAATACTGAAATGACTTTTGCCGGATTGAGGAAAGCTTATGATTTTACTATCATCAATAATCCTATTTCTGTTTTTTATATGCCCCCGCGATGCGTGGAATGCATTGGAGATATAAGCAATGGTATAATTCCGCGCAAGGTGCCACCGTTTGACTGGTGACCACAACCGCTGTGTTTCAGCGACAGTACAGAATTAATATGGACATGGGCCGGAAACACCTGCTGGCCATTATCAATGGATGAGCAGGTAGCAAAGTATGTAGTGTCTGTTTCGCCCAACCCCTGTAGTGAACAAATTGAAATTAATTTTCTTTTTCACCCGGCAGGAGAAAGCGGTATTGAATTGATTTCTGCTGAAGGCAAAAAGATGTTATCCTCATCAACTCGTGAGCAAAAATTATTACTTGATACAGAAAAACTTCCATCGGGTTTTTACTTTTTAAAATTGACCTGTCGTGGCAAATCAGTTTTCTAGAAAATGGTGAAGTTGTAAGGGTTGTTTTCTCCCTTTTCCGATATCCTGAAGTCTTGCATAATTTCAACTTTTGCAATAATTAAAGAATGTATGCGGGTGCGGGATAAGTTGAATAGGTTTTAGGGTTTGATTAATTATGCGTTGATGCCTTCATGCTGCAGCATGATAAGCGCGGAATAGGTGCTGTACTTAAATTGATGTTACTGCTTTTCCGCCTGTGGCGGAAAAGCAGTAACGTTGTTGTAGTTTGGGATTTATTGGGAAGATGGTTTTCCCGTAAAAGGCCGTGAGAAGTATAACTGGTGCGCTGCAGATTCATTGCTTCAGAAGAAACGCAAGCGGATTTGGTGCAAGCAGGAATCGTTACTTAGGGGGCTTACATCAACCAAAAAATCTTTTATGTCAGCAAAAAGAGGCGGAAAGTTAATGTAGTTTCTCTCTATTAAGAATTACATACAACAAAATTCCAAAAAACAGATTACGATTACCCGAAAGCAACAGAACTAATGCTAAGGTATTTTTATCTTGTTGTACATAAAATGCTGCTCCGGCAATAATTAGTATTACGCCACCTATAAAACTAACGACAGAAATTATATTTGTTAATCGTTTCATGTGATATGTTTTTAGCCTCCGATTAAACAACCAATAGCAAAGCCTATAGAACATGCGATCCAGCCTAATGGCGTACTACCGCAAGCAAGACCGCACAGAACCTCATTCATGCACTCCTGCCATCCGCAAACAAAGCAGGCGAGAAAATCTAACTCTGTACACTTTGGTTTTAATCCTATCATCACAGGAGGGATCCCATCTATAAGTAACTCATCTTGGGGAATGGGAATACCTAACATCAGATCACTGCAAATTCCATCCGGATATCGATAAAAAGAATAATGCAGTGATTGATTCATACTTTTAAAACTCACCTTTATTGTTTCAACGGAATTATTTTCAATTTCACATATCATGTTATAAAATTTATATCTTGATGTATTTCCTGTAACTTTTACATGAGTAATACAAGTTAAATAGGCATATTGAGTAACAGAATGTTGCTTAAATGGAATAATAAGTAATTTTAGGTTTATATTTGAATAATGTGCCACGTAAACATTTCCATGCCTAATTTCCAATTCTTGTTTAACATCAGCAGACAGAGAAGAGTATTCTGAGCTGTTAATAAAAGCGATTATTAAAGGGTCGTCCAAACTTTCAATTGTCTCAATTCCGGAAAACAAATTTAAAAGCGCGGGATTCGTTATTTGCTTTTCTAAATTTGAAGCCAGTAACATATTATTGATCATTTCTATATTGAAGCCGACAAAATCATTTTGATGCAATCCTTTACCGACAAAATCCTGATCGAAATAAGGAATTGTAACCCCATTTCGCAGTCTTACTTCCCCTTCCGTTTCACTTGTCATTATATGAAGATGACCTTAGGTTTTTTGCTGTGCAAAAGATGTATTAAATAGCAAAAAGAGAATAAAAAATAATGTTGTAAATAAAATATACTTTGTTTTCATAATTTTTTTCCGAATTCTCCCTACTCTTCAAGCTTTTCGGGAACCGCTGCAGGTTTAGCTTATCAGTAAGCCTGCAAACCGATAGCAGGTCTTCGGGCGCTGCTTTTTCCCCTGCCTGCTGCTGCCGGATAACCTCCGGTCATGCTGCAGCATATAATGCATCATCCGTACATAAGCCCTCCTGTTTTTAAAGCGTCCGATAAACGGGATGATATAGTGACCCATATTTTACCTCTTCGGGTAACGGTATGTGTGCAGTTTAATAAAAGATGCTGTGATAAGCGGGGGGCACCGCCTCTTTTAGTTTACTGGGGAAAATGGAAAGTTTATTCATCTGAATGTTTTTTAAACTTCCAAACCCTTCCTGCAATCAACGTGGTAAACGTAAAAGGAATAATTATATCTTCAAACAGTTGGCAATAATAAGTATTAACAGGAATTGTTAATTATACTGAACGGGTATTGGGCTGAATTGTTGTAAGGGAAACTATTAATTACTGAATAGATGCCTTATACTTTCCGATTAACACGGAACAGGTCGGCATGACAGGCACCTAGTAACTGGCGCAGAGATGTGCAGTGATGAAATTGATGCGACTGCTTCTCCGCCTGTGACGGATTGCAGTGACGTTCATCGGATAGAAAGATTACTTACGGTGACTCAAACAATGGTGGGAGGATAGTAAAAAAGAAAAAACCCGGCCGGTGGAACGACCGGGATAAAAATGTTGATTTGGGGTAACTTCGTCCTGCCTTAAAAGAACGTCATTCCACAGACAGGTTGTTGTTACTGCAATAATAAGCAGAAATACATTTGGGTATTCCAGTTAAAAAAATTTTGACTTTAAAATTTTTCAACCGGGTGTTCACATTTTATAAGGTTAAACTGCCGGAATACATGCTTAAGGCGCTTATCAATACATTCGCCCTTTAAATCAATTTCACAATGTACCAGACATTAAAACCAATTCTTGAACAGGAGATTCAGGAAATAAAAAATGCCGGATTGTTTAAACAGGAGAGGGTAATCAGTACACCTCAGGGAGCTGAGATAACAGCGAACGGCAAACCGGTTCTGAATTTCTGCGCTAATAATTACCTCGGCCTTTCGTCACATCCCAGGGTAATTGAAGCAGCAAAAAAAGTCATTGACTCGCATGGCTATGGCATGTCATCAGTTCGGTTTATCTGCGGAACACAGGACATTCACAAAACTCTTGAACAGAAAATTTCCGCTTTTCTCGGAACCGAAGACACCATTCTGTATGCAGCGGCCTTTGATGCCAATGGCGGTGTGTTTGAACCGCTCTTTCATGATCAGGATGCCATCATCAGTGATGAACTGAACCATGCTTCGATAATTGACGGGGTGAGATTGTGTAAGGCTGACCGCCACCGCTACAAACACAACGACATGAACGACCTTGAGGAAAAGCTTAAGGTCACACAGAATAAACGCCACCGCATTATTGTGACAGATGGGGTATTCAGCATGGATGGAACGATTGCACAGTTGGATAAAATATGCGACTTAGCTGACCGTTACCGTGCGCTCATCATGATTGATGAATGCCATGCTTCGGGATTCATGGGTAAGACGGGAAGGGGAACACATGAGTATTGCGGAGTAATGGGGAGAATAGACATTATAACCGGAACGCTGGGCAAAGCGCTGGGCGGGGCGATGGGGGGATTTACATCGGGGAGAAAAGAAATAATTGAGATGCTGAGGCAGCGTTCGCGGCCTTATCTTTTCAGTAATTCCTTGGCTCCTTCGATTGTGGGCGCTTCCATTGCCGTTTTTGATATGCTGACAGAAACCACTGCCTTACGCGATAAGCTATGGGACAACACGGCTTATTTCAGAAAAAAAATTACCGAAGCAGGTTTTGATATTAAGCCGGGTATTCACCCGATTGTTCCGATTATGCTTTATGAAGCAAAGCTGGCGCAGGATTTTGCCGCCATGCTCCTTGAAGAAGGCATTTATGTCATCGGGTTTTTCTTTCCGGTAGTGGCCAAAGGCAATGCGCGCATCAGGGTGCAGCTTTCGGCTGCTCACGAAAATCATCACATTGACAGGGCGGTGGAGGCTTTCAGGAAAGTAGGAGAAAAGCTGAGTGTGCTGAAGTAAATCTGCGCCCGACTCCATTCTTTATCTTCGCCTCTGATTTTTCAGAAGACGTGGAATACAATTTTTCAGAAATAGAGAAACGCTGGCAGCAATACTGGGCAAAGAAGAAAACTTTCAAAGCTTTGAATCCGGATGATCCGGAATTCGGCAAAAAGAATTTTAAAGGCAAGTACTATGTTCTTGATATGTTTCCGTATCCGTCAGGGGCGGGATTGCATGTAGGCCATCCGCTCGGTTATATTGCTTCGGATATTGCAGCACGGTACAAACGCCTCTGCGGATACAATGTGCTTCACCCTATGGGGTATGATTCATTCGGGTTACCGGCTGAGCAGTACGCCATACAGACAGGACAGCATCCGGCTGTTACCACAGAGCAAAACATAAAACGTTACCGCGAGCAACTTGATAAAATAGGGTTTTCGTTTGACTGGGACCGTGAAGTAAAAACCTCTGACCCGGATTATTACAAATGGACACAGTGGATTTTTCTGAAACTTTTTAATTCGTGGTACAATATCGAAAAGGATAAAGCAGAGCCGATTGAAACGCTGATTGAGCGATTCAGAAATCAGGAATCACGATTCACGGTTGATGGATTTGAGAAAAAATGGAATGAGCTGAATGAGAAAGAACAATCGGATGTATTGATGGAATACCGGCTGGCATACCTGAGCGAAGCCTGGGTTAACTGGTGTCCTGCTCTGGGAACGGTACTTGCCAACGATGAAGTGAAAGATGGTGTGAGCGAGCGCGGAGGGCATCCGGTAGAACGCAAACGAATGCCGCAATGGAGCCTGCGCATTACCTCTTATGCCGAGAGGTTGTTGAAAGGACTTGATACTTTAGACTGGAGCGAATCTATTAAGGAAGCACAGCGGAACTGGATCGGGAGGAGTGAGGGGACATCCATTCAATTTAAAATTGAACACTCAGAATTAACTATTGAAGTTTTTACCACCAGGCCCGATACGGTTTATGGCGTTACTTTTTTAACGCTGGCACCGGAAAATGATTTAGTGCTACAGATTATTACTGACGAGTATAAAGCAAAGGTTGAGGAATACATTCACTACGCCAAAAACCGAAGCGAGCGCGAGCGGCAGGCCGATGTAAAAAAAATTACAGGACAGTTTACCGGAGCGTATGCCATTCATCCTTTTACCAATGAAAAAATTCCGGTATGGGTGGGCGAGTATGTGTTAGCAGGATATGGAACAGGCGCTGTGATGGGCGTACCGGCACACGATACACGAGATTATGCTTTTGCAAAACATTTTAACTTACCAATTAAAAAAGTAATTCAACCGAACGACCCGGCTCTTGCCAATGAAGAATGCTTTGATACGTATAATGGCCAATGCATCCACTCCGAGTTGATTAACGGGCTTGAAGTAACAGAAGCCATCAAAAAAATTATTGCCGAAATTGAAAAGCGCGGATTAGGCAAAGGCAAAGTGAATTACCGTTTGCGCGATGCCATTTTTGGAAGGCAGCGTTACTGGGGTGAACCTATACCCATTTACTATGAGAAAGGAATTCCAAAATCAGTTGATGAAAAAGATTTGCCGGTTGTACTTCCCGATGTAGATAAGTATTTACCCACCGAAAGCGGAGAGCCGCCATTAGCGCGAGCAGAAAAATGGAAATATAAAGACCGGTTTGATTATGAGCACACCACCATGCCCGGATGGGCCGGCAGCTCGTGGTACTTCCTGCGTTATATGGATCCGCAAAATGAAAAAGAGTTTGCCGGCAAGACAGCCACCGGTTACTGGCAGCAGGTTGACCTCTACATTGGCGGCAGCGAACATGCCACCGGTCATTTGCTTTACTTCCGCTTTTGGACAAAATTTTTAAAAGACCTTGGCTATATCTCCATTGATGAGCCTGCGCAAAAGCTGATTAATCAGGGAATGATACAGGGGGTGAGTGAGAAAGTCTATTTACCAAAGAGCATCAGCAGTAGATTTGATTTTGCATCGAATCCAAACAAAAGATTAATTTATTTCACAACAGGCATTGATGCCATTGACAGCAGGCTTACTCAGCCTATAGAAATTTACTTTCATGAATATGGTTCTATGGAAGTTCCCTCTGACCTTGATAACCTTAGGCAAATAATACTAATTAGTGAAGAACTGATCAACGATTCGAACAGGGAGAGTGTGATTCAGGTGAATATGGACGCAAGGTTATTCGAAAATTCAAAGCTTGACCTGAAGCGATTTTTTGAATCAGAAAAACTATTGAATATAAATAATCCTAATGCTAATCATATTTACATTTTGGTTAATGAGCAAGGCTCTGTTATCCGGAGATTGAAAGATGAAAGTTTGCTGCCGGCAAATTTTGAATTCAAAAGTGTTCCGGAGGTGGAAAAAATGTCAAAATCCAAGCGCAATGTAATTACTCCTGACACCGACCCTGAAAACGGTCAGCCCGGCATAATTGAACAATACGGAGCCGACTGCCTGCGTATGTATGAAATGTTTCTCGGGCCACTGGAGCAGCATAAACCATGGAACACCAACGGCATTACCGGAGTGTTTAATTTTCTGAAAAAGATGTGGAGGCTGTATCACCTCTCCCCTGACCTGTCTTCACAAAGTGAAGCCGATTCAAAAGCCTTAAAGGTGCTTCACCGGACGATCAAAAAAATTACAGAAGATATTGAAAACTATTCATTCAACACGGCTGTGAGCGCCTTTATGATTTGTGTGAATGAACTCACGGATTTAAAGTGTACCTCGAAAGAAGTGCTAGAAAAGCTGTGCATTCTTATCTCTCCCTTTGCACCTCACCTTGCCGAAGAATTGTGGCAAAACAAATTAGGTCATGATGGAAGTGTTGCTTATGCCGGATGGCCGAAGTACGAAGAACAATACTTAGTTGAAGATTCGTATGAATACCCGGTATCCATCAATGGTAAAACACGTTTTAAAATTCCGTTGTCCTTAAAACTTACAAAAGAAGAAGTGGAACAGGCTGTGCTTTCTGCCGAGGAAATAAAAAAGTACATTCAGGGCAGTCCTAAAAAAGTGATTGTGGTACCGGGCCGGATTGTGAATGTAGTGGTGTAAAACAGAAAAGGCTGAACCCGTAGTTCAGCCTTTAAATCAAAACTCAAACTTTTAATCTTTTTCGTTTGGCAGATTCGATTCCGGAGTTTGTGAATAAGGCACAGTTTGCGGAATAAAATCTTCCTTGGCATTAGGCTTTGAATAGTCGTAAGGCCAGCGGTAAACGGTCGGAATAGGCCCTTCCCAGTTTCCGTGAACTCCCGGGCCGGGAGGCGAAGTCCATTCAATGGTATTAGCATTCCAAGGATTAGCCGGTGCTTTCTTCCCTTTAAAAATGGAGTAGAAAAAGTTGAAGGCGAAAATCAACTGAGCAATACCGCCAATCATGGCCATGATGGTTACAAGTTCATTGATGTTGATGAGCTGATCAAACGGTTCATAGGCAGTGTTGGCATAATACCTTCGCGGCACACCGGCCAGGCCAAGGAAATGCATAGGAAAAAACACACCGTAAACAGCCACAACTGTTAACCAAAAATGAGCATAGCCAAGCTTTTTATTCATCATTTTCCCGAACATACGCGGGAACCAGTGATACACTCCGGCAAACATTCCGAAAATGGCTGATGCCCCCATTACAATATGGAAATGTGCAACCACGAAATAGGTATCGTGAATGTTGATGTCAAGTGCGGAGTCTCCCAGAATAATTCCGGTTAATCCACCGGATATAAAAAACGAAACCAGACCGATGGCAAATAACATTTGAGGCGTAAACTGAATGTTAGCACGCCATAACGTAGCAATGTAATTGAAAACCTTAACAGCAGAAGGAATAGCCACCAGCAAAGTGGTAAATACAAACACAGAACCAAGAAACGGATTCATCCCTGTTACAAACATGTGATGACCCCATACAATGAAAGACAGGAAGGCAATTACCAGCATAGACGCCACCATGGCCTTATATCCGAAGATTGGTTTGCGTGCGTTAACAGAGATTACTTCTGATGCTAATCCTAACGCAGGAAGTAAAACAATATAAACTTCAGGATGGCCAAGGAACCAGAACAAGTGCTGATACAAAATGGGGCTGCCGCCTGAGTAGTGCAAAGCTTCACCGCCAATAAAAATATCAGACAGATAAAAACTTGTGCCCATGCTGCGGTCGAAAATGAGAAGTAAGGCAGCAGCAAACAAAACAGGAAATGAAAGTGCCCCCAGAATAGCAGTAATTAAAAACGCCCATATAGTAAGCGGCAAGCGCCACATGCTCATTCCTTTTGTGCGGAGGTTAATAACCGTAGTGATGTAGTTAATTCCGCCCAGCAATGCCGAGATGATAAACAACGACATGCTCACTAACCACAGCGTCATTCCTAAACCTGAACCCGGAATGGCCTGCGGTAAAGCGCTAAGCGGTGGATAAATGGTCCATCCTGCGGAAGCGGCCCCTCCTTCTACAAACAAAGAAATGGTCATTACCGTGCAAGAGCCAAAGAAGAACCAGTAAGAAAGCATGTTAAGAAATCCGGAGGCCATATCGCGCGCGCCCACCTGCAACGGAATAAGTAAGTTGGAAAATGTTCCGCTCAATCCACCGGTAAGTACAAAGAAAACCATGATAGTTCCATGTATGGTAACCAAAGCGAGATAAGCTCCTGAATCAAGCACACCGCCCGGAGCTAAGTTGCCGATAATTTTTTCAAGAAACGGAAACGGATGACCGGGCCATGCCAATTGTAAACGGAATATCAACGACATTCCCATAGCAACGAAAGCCATTATGATGGCAGTTATCAGAAATTGCTTGGCAATCATCTTATGGTCCTGGCTGAAAACGTATTTCGTCCAGAAAGTTTCATGATGTTCATGATGGTGATGCTCACCATGATGTTCATGATGCGAGTCATGTTCTGTATGAATGGTTTTGACTTCCATGGTCAATTATCTTTTTTAAAATTAAAGTGACGCTACTGATTTATTCCCACCGGTGATTTCCTGTGCAGCAGTTCCGGTAGCCGTTTCCATAACAGGCTTCTGCGTTTTAATCCATGCCTGAAACTCTTCCGGGGTTTCAACTACTAATTTCATTTTCATAGTATAGTGTGCTACTCCGCAGATTTTATTGCATAGCAATACATAATCAAAGTTTGGATCACCGGTTATTTTTCTCATTTCAGCGGTGGTAATGGTTGGCTTAAAATAAAATTTTGTTGTCATGCCGGGCACACAGTTCATCTGCACACGCAAATGAGGGAAATAGGCGCTGTGTATTACATCACGTGAATTAAATTCCATGTCAATGGGAATACCCACCGGTAAACGCATTTCATTACCGGCAGTCATGATATCATCAGCCGAAGCCTTATCGCGGTAGTCAACACCTAATCCGTTATCATCGGTAATCAGTTTATAATTACTTGCTCCGAGGGTGTTGTCTTTACCGGCATAGCGTGCAATCCAGTTAAACTGGTAACCATACACCTGAATTTTCATTCCATCGGTGTGATTTGACTGGGTGATTTTATTCCACGAGTTCAAACCTGTAATGATAAGAGCAGCCAGAACAATGGTAGGAACAACCGTCCAGATCAATTCGAGTTTGTGATTATCAGGATAGAAATAGGCTCTGCGGCTTTTATCATAGCGGTATTTGTAAGCAAACCAGAAAAGGGCAATCTGTGTAGCAAAAAACACAATGCCGATTACTCCGAAGTTAATCCAAAGAAGGTTGTCGGTTTCTACTCCATGCTCTGTAGCCGGACGGGGTAGCATAAATTTACTATAGCGTAAAGTCATGTAAACAATAAGCACCAGCCCGATAATCATAAAGGCCATGCTCAGAATGGCATTGGTTTTATTGTCTCTGTTTTGTTCTTCTTCCTCGCTTTCGCCTGACAGTGCTGCAGTCAGTTGAACTATGTTCATCAGGCGGATAAGAACCAGAACACCAAGCAAAGCGGCAATCCAAATGAGTAGGTTCATGCTGTAATATTTATTTTGATTTCAAATTTAAGGTGATCAAATCAATTAAAATGTATGCTGAAGGCTTTCTTCCATGAATGGATCGTTGCGTGGAACAAGAGCGGCTTTGGAAATCTGGTTGAGTGCCACATACCTAAATAAGCCAAGAAACCCTACTGCAGTTCCAATTTCCATCCATCCGCAATGCCACTCGGAGCCAACAACTCCGGGAGTAATCATCTGGAAGAAGTCCATCCAATGACCAACGAAAACCAATGCTCCGATTACAAGTAATAAAACAGGCTTACGCTTTGCATCTCTTGTCATCAGCAACAGCAACGGGGCAATAAAATTGATAAAGAATGTGGCTATCCAGAATGCACGGTAATGATCCTGTCTTATCATAAAATAAGCCACTTCTTCGGGAATATTGGAATACCATATCAACATAAACTGAGAGAACCATAGGTACGTCCAGAACACACTGAATGCAAACAGGAATAAACCGACATTATGCAAATGATGCTCGTTTACATGATCCATCAGGCCTTTGCGTTTCATGGAAACAATCATGATGGCCATAACTGCAATACACGATACAAACAGACTGGCGAAGGTGTACCAGCCAAACAGGGTGCTGTACCAATGGGTGTCAATGGACATGATGAAATCCCATGCCATCATAGACGAAGTAACCGCAAAGAGAACCAGAAATTTGTATGAAGCGCTGCGCATTTTCAAATGCAGCTCGCTTCCGTTAGGAGCACTGTCCTGCTGCCTTGAAAGTTTGCGGAAGTACATGGCAAATCCAATCCATACAATAAAGTAAAAAGCAACCCTTGCAATGAAGAAAGGCATATTGAGAAATCCGGATTTGCCGGCAATAATGTGATCGAATTCCGGGCTTTCAGGATTAAATAAATCATGATGCCACCAGTGATATAGATAATGACCTGAACTGTGACCTGCAATATAATTTCCAATTAAAATTATGGTCATCAGGGCAGCCCCCCAGGGCAGGTACATTGCCATGGCTTCAGGTACTCTTCTTATACCAACAGACCACCCCACTTCGGCAGCATACTGAACAGCAAGAAAAAACAATCCGCCCAAAGCAATTACCATGAAAAAGATATTATTGATAAGCAGGTTGCTCCATGCCTGATGCGAATGCGTTACAAAAGAAGTGATGATGGCAACCATCCCGATGGCAATCATCACATAAGAAATGAGTTTGCTGTTCTGAGTAAACTCGTATCGCTTGTCGGTTATGTTAAAATTAGCTCCCATATTAAATCCGGTTTTAATTGCCTGCGGCTGTTTTATTTTGTTCAGCTAAATAATTTTTCTGAAGGTGCTGTATGTAGTGTATTACTTTCCACCTTTCTTCCTGAGACAGCAATGAAGCATGAGGCCCCATCAGGTTTTTGCCATAGGTTATGCTGAAGAACATGTGTCCTTCTTTTAGCGCCATTCGCGTTTCATCAAAATAAGAAGGAACCGGAAACAGATCGCCTTTTACCTTTATGGTTCCCTTGCCATCACCTTTTTCACCATGACAATGCCGGCATTTTATTGTGTACAGTTCTTTGCCTTCTTCAATGGTTAGGTCTGTTAAAGCAACAGGATTTGTCAGCGTAGCACCTGCTGCTTCATATCCTTCATTCGTGTTAGGGTATGGAAAATACGTATTGATTCCGCGGGGCATGGTACCGGCAACAGGGGTAAGCGCTGATAAACTATCGTTGAAAAAATCGCTTACCCGGTAAGTCTTTACCGCTGCATTACGGTACATGTCAGGCATAAACTCATAGCCCGGATGTTTCTTATCGCTTTTGCATGATGAATACATCAAAGCAATAAATGAAAGGACAGCAAGGGTTGAAAGGTTTTTCATCATTTTCTCCGTTATCATCAGCATTTGATTTCTACAGCTCCCGACTGTTTCAGCATTCCTTCAATGGTTGAAACTTTATTCTCATCGGCTTCAACCGACATAACAAAATAATCATCAGCCTGGCGGGGATGAATAACATGAGGTTCTACCCCGGGAAGTAGTTTGCTGCGCAGATAAAACGTAATTACCATTCCGTGAGCAGCACATAATACTGTTGATTCAAATGTTACCGGTATAAAAGCCGGCAGGTTTTTGTAGAGCGCAAAACTGGGCTTGCCTCCGATGTCCATCGGCCAGTCAAAAATGTTCATGTACCACATCATCAGCAAAGCCAGGCAGGTGCCTGTTATTCCGTAAAGAAAACAGCAGATGCTGATGCGCGTGCGGTTAAGTCCAATTGCGCTGTCCAATCCGTGAATTGGATAAGGAGAAATTACATCTTTAACCGCAATGCCGTGTTCTTTAAGTGTTTTGATTCCTCTCATCAAAACATCTTCATCATCAAAAATTCCGTAGATAAGTTTCTTATGACTCATGATGCGCTCCTTTCTTTTTAGCTTGAGAGCTTGAAGTTTTTACAATCGTTTTCAATTCGCTCATGGCAATAACAGGGAAAAATCGTGTGAACAGCAAGAATGGAACAAAAAACAATCCCAGCGAGCCGATAAAGATTCCGATTTCAACCCAGGTGGGCGAATACATCACCCAGCTTGAAGGAAGATAATCCCTGTGAAGAGAAGTAACAATGATTACAAACCTTTCGAACCACATGCCTATGTTAACGAAGATGGAAATTACAAACGTTGCAAACACGCTTTCGCGAAGTCTTTTCGACCAGAATAACTGAGGCGTAATGACATTGCAGGTCATCATACTCCAGTAAGCCCACCAGTACGGGCCGGTTGCGCGGTTAATGAAAGCATATTGTTCGTACTCAACCCCTGAATACCATGCTATGAAAAATTCTGTAAGGTAAGCTACTCCTACTATGGAACCAGTGATGAGAATAATGCGGTTCATCATGTCAATATGATAGATGGTGATGTACTCTTCCATGTTCAGCACTTTGCGGGTGATGATGAGAAGGGTTTGCACCATAGCGAAACCTGAGAAGATAGCCCCTGCAACGAAGTAGGGAGGAAAAATAGTAGTGTGCCATCCGGGGATAACCGAAGTAGCGAAGTCCATGGATACTACAGAGTGAACTGACAATACCAGCGGAGTAGAAATACCGGCAAGCACCAGCGAAACTTCTTCAAAGCGTTGCCAGTTTTTAGCTGTTCCTACCCACCCGAAACTGAGAATGGTGTACCAGAATTTTCTGACTTTTGTTTTTGCCCGGTCGCGTACGGCAGCAAAATCAGGAATTAATCCGGTGTACCAGAAAACCAGCGATACAGAGAAATAAGTCGAGATGGCAAATACATCCCATACCAAAGGCGAGTTGAAGTTTACCCACAGGGAACCGAATTGATTGGGTAATGGAATAGGCCAATAAGCTACCCAGGGACGACCCATGTGAGATACTATAAACGATGCGGCACAAATAACTGCGAAGATGGTCATGGCTTCTGCGGAACGGTTAATAGACAATCTCCATTTCTGACGGAATAAAAGAAGGATGGCAGAAAT
This sequence comes from uncultured Bacteroidota bacterium, assembly GCA_900696575.1. Taxonomy (GTDB): domain Bacteria; phylum Bacteroidota; class Bacteroidia; order AKYH767-A; family OLB10; genus CAADHD01. Next base: position 87,727 of record CAADHD010000027.1, on the reverse strand, counting down.
CAAAGTGCCGGCATGACCAATACCGACCCACCATACGAAGTTGGTGATGTCCCATGCCCAGTCAACTGTTTTATTTACTCCCCATACCCCCAACCCTGTTCCTACCGTATATCCAACGCAGATAATCCACCAAAGCAAAGCGGCTGAGGCAATGGAAAAAGCAATCCACCACCATTTATTGGCTTTGCCTTCGATAGGACGGCATATATCTTCGGTAATCTGGTGTACGCTTTTATCGCCAAGGATCAGCGGCAGCCTTAAATCCGATTCTTTGAAGTGACCCATTGTATAGAGTGATTAGTGTCTTTAAATTATTGGTTAAACATTACGTACTTTAACTTGATAATAGATATTCGGCTGTGTGTTTAAAGCAGGAAGCACATGGTAACTGCGCGGATCCTCTTTCATTTTAGCTGCTTCTGATTCTTTGTTCAGATAATCTCCAAACACAATTGCATCAGCAGGGCAGGCCTGTGCACAGGCGGTTTTAATTTCACCGTCATGAGGTCTTCTTCCTTCTTTCTTGGCCTGCAGTTTACCGGCCTGAATGCGTTGCACACACAAGGAGCATTTTTCCATGACTCCGCGCGAACGTACAATCACATCAGGATTCAATACCATCTTGCCGGTAGAGTTGTTCATATTATAATCAAACTGGTCATTATCAAAATACTTGAACCAGTTAAACCTTCTTACTTTATAAGGACAGTTGTTTTCGCAGTAACGTGTTCCCACACAGCGGTTGTAAGCCATCATGTTCAATCCTTCTGAACTGTGAGGGGTAGCAGCAACCGGACAAACTGTTTCGCAAGGTGCATGATTACAATGTTGGCACATCATGGGTTGAAAGACCACTTGCGGATTATCCGATGGTATTTCCATTTTGCTGTAATCCTTTTTGCCCTCATTCTTATCAGGATCGGCATCGCTGCTGTAATAACGGTCAATGCGTATCCAATGCATTTCGCGGCTGCGTCTTATTTCATCTTTTCCTACAACCGGAACATTGTTTTCTGCTGTACAGGCAACCACGCATGAACCACATCCGAAGCAAGAGTTCAGGTCAATGACCATTCCCCAGAGATGATTAGGTTTATCAAAGCCCGGTTGTTTTTCTGTAGCCCATAAATCCACTTCATGCGGAAGTTGCTTACCTTTATAGGTGGTTATTTTTTCAACCGTATTATTAGAAGCCGAATCCTGAGTCCATGCAGCAAGTGTTGTTTCTTTCAGGATGTCGCGGTTGCGACCCATCAGGGTATGATGCGTCTGTATTCCGGCAAACTGATGATCGTCTTCAATGGTTTTTGAAACTTCAACTCCTGAAATCAAATGCTGAAATCCGTTTGCTAAGCGATACGCATTTACGCCAATTCCATTACCGGCTTTGCCTGCATGTGTTCTTCCGAAACCATAAGCAATGGCAATAGTGTTATCTGCCAGTCCGGGTTGTATAAGCACCGGCCCTTTCAATGATTTATTTCCGGCTTTTACTTCAATTATATTTCCCTGTTTTATACCTAAAGTATTGGCATAAGTGATTGACACGGCAAAATAATTATCCCAGGTAAGACGTGAAATCGGATCAGGAAATTCGAGCAGCCAGGGATTGTTGGCTTGTGAGCCATTGCCCATGGCTGTCATTTCATAAATCACCAATCCGGTTCCTGATTTTTTTGCAGCAGCATTATTTCCTGCTTCGGCTAAGGCACTGTCTTTAAAAACAAGCGGAGCAGCAGTGTTTGTTTTTTTAAAAACGCCATCTTGTAATATATTCTGCCATGATTTTCCGCTGCCGGCAAGCAAGGTATTCCAGTTGGCTTTCATGTATTCATGAAAATCTGTTACCGGAGCGCCTGCCCATATCAATAAGCTTTGCTGACCCTGACGGGTATTGTAAAGCGGACGGATAGCAGGCTGGCAGGTGCTGTAAACTCCTGCTTCGGGCTCTGCATCATTCCATGATTCGAGGTAATGATTATCAGGACAGAGATATTGGCAATGTACAGATGTTTCATCTTCGCGATCGGAAATGGAAATCGTAAGGTTTACTTTTTTCAATGCCGAAGCAAAAGCTTCACCATCGGGTAAAGAATATACCGGATTGGAATTATAAACTATCAATGCGCCAACATTACCAGCGTTTAGTTCGGCAATTAATTCATTAACCGCCTCGTCAATCCCCTGCCGAAGGTTACTGTGATTGGCAATGTCAATGGTTGATCCATAATTACCGAGTAACTGATTGATGCCGTTAACCACCACCTGATGGTTTACATCATTGCTTCCGCACACTACTAAACTTTTACCGCGTGCATTCCAAAGGGCATCAGCAGCCTTTGAAAGGCCTTCGCTTACAGAAGTTGATGCAGATGTCAGCGCTGTTGCTCCGGCTTTTGAGGCAATGAGATTATAGAGTGCCACTAATGCTGCACCATGTTCGGTAACCGGAAGTTTATAGCGGAAATCAGCATTGCTTCCTGTTAAGGACAGGTTGGCTTCAAACTGAAAATGCCTTGACATATTTTTCTTCTGTGCATTCAGTTTGCGGGTTTGTGCATACTGACGGGCATATTGAGAAGAAGAAATCCAATTACCGATAAAATCACATTCAAAAGCAACTATGCAGTCAGCCTTATCAAAACGGTAAGACGGAATGGCCGCTTTATCAAAAGTAAGCTGATTGGCCTTTATCATTCCTGAATACGAAATGGCATCGTACTGAATGTGTTTCGTATTCGGAAACCTGGCAGCAAAGTCGGTAATTGCTTTTTTGGTTGACGGGCTGATGATGGTAGAAGAAAGTATGCGGATGTTGCCTTGTTTGGATGCAACATCATTCAACTTAGCGGTTATTTCATTGTCAACTGCTTTCCAGTCGGTTTCTTTACCGTTAACTTTCGGATGCTGCAACCTTCCGGTGTCATAAAGACCAAGTACAGAGGCCTGGGTTCTTGCATTTGTTCCGCTCCCATTAATGGATGACAACTCATTGCCTTCTACTTTTATCGGGCGGCCTTCGCGGGTTTTAACTAATACGCTGGCATAATCATGTCCGTCAAAAAAAGTGGACGCATAATAATTAGGAACTCCGGGAGTAATTTCTTCAGGCTTTACAAGGTAAGGAATTGCTTTTTTGACAGGCGCTTCGCAGGCTGCCAGAGAGGCCGCTGCAACACCGAAACCAAGATATTTCAAAAAATCCCTTCTTGATGTTTCCGGCTTATGATCATTTTCCTTTACCGGAAGCAACTCATAAAACTCATTATCGCGAAGTTTTATAAACTCAGGATCGTTCTGTAGTTCTTCTAATCCTTTCCAGTATCTTTTTTCCATAGTGAGCTGGTTCCAAAAATTAATAATGACAACGCGAACATTCCAAACCGCCAATTTTATCAACGGTTAATTTTACATCAGGCCCGTGTTTTTCTTTTAACCACATGGCATAATCGGCATAATAGGCATTGCCTTCCATTTTAACTTCTGTAGTGCGATGGCAATCAATACACCATCCCATAGTAAGTGCAGAAAACTGATACAGTACATCCATTTCCTCTACAGGCCCGTGGCAGGTCTGGCAGGCAATTTTACCTACTGTTACGTGCTGCGAATGATTAAAGTATGCCAGATCAGGAAGGTTATGCACTTGTACCCATTGAATAGGTTTTTGATTCGGGCCATAATTCCCTGTATTTGGATCGTAATCCAATGCAGCATAAATTTTTGATATTTCTTCTTTCCCGTAAACCGGGCCTTCCTGAACATATTTGTGGCAGTTCATGCATACGTTGGCCGAAGGTATTCCGGCATGCCGGCTTTTCGCTGCACTGCTGTGGCAATACTGGCAGTCTATTTTATTAGTACCGGCATGCAGCTTGTGCGAAAATTTAATTGGCTGATCAGGCTCGTATCCTTGTTGAATACCAATTCCGGCCAATGCATACCATCCTTCAACGCTTCCCCAAACAAATAATATAAGAAGTATAAAAGCAATCAGTTTTTTATTTCCTCTTATCCAGTTTTTGGTGGCTTGTTTTGCCGGAACGGGTTCTGGTATGGGTTTTCCTTCTTTGGCCAATAAGGCATGTTCAAGACCTTTTTTAATACGGTTAAGTATCCGGTAAAGAACAAGAAGAGAAATTACAATGGTGATAATCAGCCATGGCGAGGTTTTTTGATCTGCGATGGGCTCTGTCGTTCCGCCACCGGTAGTCGCTGCCGGAACAGCAGCCGCTTTCTGACCTTCGGCTTTCACATAATCATAAATGGCAATTATTTCATCGTCTTTCAGGTTTTGATTTGGCATTACCACTTTGCCATAATCATTGAAAATTTTTACGGCATAGTCATCCCCTGCTTTTACAAGCGCCTGAGAATTTTTTGTCCATTTAAGCAGCCATTCAATATCTCTTCTTTCATGTATGTTTTTTAAACCCGGACCGATAACTTTGTTATCACCGGTGCTGTGACATTGCGCACAGTTGCCTTTAAACAGAGCTTCTCCGCTTGGCTGGGAGAATGCAGTATTACTAAGTAAGAGGAAAAGAAATGCATAAGCAACTCGTAAAATCATCCTTTTAGTGCCGGCCATATCGGTGGTATGATTCAGGTTAAACAGGTTATTGTCAGTGTTGTGTAAAAATCCCGAAAGGGTGCGCAAATGTAAATAAATCATTGAATGGACAAAAAGGTTGAATCTTTTCTGACAAAAGATTTAAAGCATCTGTTTGTAATAAAAATATTCTGTTTAATTATCGTACGCTATTTTAAAAACAGACTAAGCAGACGGTTTCTGTTTTATGATTTTTCTCAGTTTTTCAAAGTTTCAAGGTCTTCCTTTCGGGAATTGCTAAATAATATATTTTGATTCTCTTTGCACAAATATGATCAACCTTGTTATTCCTACAGATTTTTCACCGGCAGCGCGAACGGCTATAAATTACGGTATTGCATTAGCTGCCAGGCTGAATGCTTCAGTTCATCTCTTTCATCTGATTCATGTTGAATCCTACACTCATGCGGCTGCTCAGGTACACATGAACATGATTCTCGAAAAAATGACGGAGAATGCACAGCACAATTTAAAAACGCTTGCCGGGGAAATAAAAAAGAGTTATCCGGAACAGAAAATAAAAACCATTTGTGTGCAGGGCGAATTTTTATCTTCTGCTATCAATAGTTATGCAAACGAAAACGGAATTGATCTGGTAGTTATGGGAACTAGGGGGGCATCAGGAATTATTGGAAGCATATTAGGCAGCAATGCATCCGATGTTATTGCAAAATCTTCCATCCCTGTATTAGCCGTTCCGCCCGGAACTACATATGGCAAACATCCACGTATCATTTTAACTACCGACCTGAATAACCTTGAACCAAAGCTACGGATTATTGCTCCGCTTGCAGCAGTTCTCGGATCAGGAATAACATTGCTGCACATTTCACCTGATGGTTCTCATACTGAAAAGGAAGAAGAAGATATAAGAACGCGCTTCAGCTCCGAATTCAACATTAAGGATTTGAGGGTTAAAATTATTCAAAATGCATCCATTGAAAACGGAATACATGATTTTGCATTAGCAAATCAACCCTGCATTCTGTCTATGTTTACTCATAAATCAGGATTCTTTGATAAACTCTTCGGCAAGAGTGTAACCCGTAAAGTGGTTTTCCACACAGAAGTACCCCTGCTTGCGCTGAAGCACTAATTTATTTACAGCCATCTGGTCAGGCCGGCTTTATAAAAATTTCTGAAAGGTTTTTTTTGGTTAAAGAAACCCTGCTCGCCTAAAAGTCGTATCACTGCCCGAATCAAAACGGTATGCTTCGGCATACAATAACCATTCGGAAGTGAAACCTTTACGTTTTTTAATTTTTGTTTTTCTTTCTGTTCTGTGCTTTCAGGCATTTGCACAGGACGTAACTACTTATGCCGGTATGGCCGGCATATCGGGTTATACCGATGGCAGCGCATTGGCTTCGCGGTTTAACAGTCCGCATGGTGTATGTGCCGACAAACAAGGCAATTTATATGTAGCCGACCGTTACAATCACCGCATCAGAAAAATCTCTACCTCAGGAACAGTCAGCACCCTGGCAGGCTCAGGATTGCCCGGCAGTGCTGATGGTACCGGAACAGCAGCATCGTTTAACGAACCCTGGTCTTTAGCCTGCGATACCAATGGCAACCTTTACATTGCCGATACCAAGAATTACAAAATCAGAAAAGTAACAACGGCCGGAGTGGTAACAACCGTTGCCGGCACAGGTGTTTTCGGAAGTACCAATGGCGCAGTCAATATTGCCCAGTTCGGGTTTCCTTCAGGCATCACTGTGAATGCCGATGGCAGCATTATTTATGTATGCGACCGCATGACACATACAATCCGTAAAATCGAAAACGGACAGGTAACCACACTGGCTGGTATTGCTTTCAGCCCCGGGAATACCAATGGTGCTGGATCCATTGCCAAATTTGATCATCCCTATTCCATTTGTCTTGACAACTCAGGCAGTATCATCGTTGCTGATGAATGGAATAATCAGATAAGAAAAGTTACAACTTCGGGTGTGGTAAGCACTGTTGCAGGAAACGGAACAGCAGGAAGTGCCAATGGAAACGCTTCAACATCTTCTTTCAATGCCCCCTGGGGCGTAGCTGTTGATTCCCTGAATAACATTTACGTAGGTGATGGAAACAATTTCACCATCCGTAAAATTACTCAGGCAGGAATTGTAAGTACCTACTCAGGAATTACAGGTATGCCCGGTTTCAGTAACGGCCCGGTTGGAAGCTCCACTTTCAATGGCGTAACAGCATTGGCTTACTTTAAGCCGTTGCATTGTTTGTTTGCTGCCGACTCCTACAATCACCTCATCCGCAAAATTGCACCGGTATCAACCGTTACAATTACACTTTCAACCAACTCTTCTATAAACACGTTTTGCGCGGGACAGCCGGTAACCCTTACGGCATCACCTTCAGGACTTACCAATTACACCTTTAAAGAAGGGGTAACTGTTCTTGGCACATCTTCAACCGGAAGCATTACGGTAACCAACTTCAGCACGGGGATTCATCAGGTTCATTGCACCGCCATTGACGGACTGGGTTATACCATAACTTCTGACACCATCAGCATTACCATACTCAGTACTCCGGTTGCTTCCATCTCGCCAAACGGTCCTGTAAATTTCTGTCAGGGCGACAGTGTATTGCTAACCGCTTCCAGCGGTGCTTCATGGCTCTGGAGCAATGGCGCCACGCAGCAAGCCATTTATGTAAAAACAGGCGGCAGCTATTCGGTAACCGTTACCATCAGCGGAGGATGTACTGCACAATCATCACCGGTAAATGTAATCATGAACACCTACCCCATAACGGCCATAACACAAAATGACAGCATTTGCAAAGGCGAAACGGCAACACTCACTGTTAGTTCAGCGCCCGGTGTGTCTTATTACTGGTATAATGCTTCTTCCGGTGGTTCATGGCTGGGAACCGGTGCAACTTTTACAACCCCTGCTTTAAACGGTACAACAATATACTATGCAGAATTACGCAGTGCGCAAGGGTGCATCAATCCAAACCGCTTTGCTGCCTATGCTATTGTTGTTCCTTCGCCTCAGCTTGCTTTTACTACTGCCAACTCCTCAGGAACCACAAGCGGGTTACAGGTCATTTTTGTAAATAACTCCTCCGGTGCCATTCAATATAATTGGAATTTCGGAGACCAGGGTTCACCGGAAAATTATTCCACGCTTGTCAATCCCGTCCATCAATATTCGCAACCGGGTAACTATACTGTTTCGCTTACAGGCACCAATGCTTTTGGCTGCAGCGACTCCATCACTCAGGTAGTTGCCGTTGATCGCAACAGCGAAGTATTCATTCCTTCTGCTTTCACTCCTAACCTGGATGGAAGAAACGATATGTTCCGCGTAAGAGGAAACAATATTGAATCAGTAAAAATCAACATTTATAATCAATGGGGAGAAAGAATTTACAATGCCCCGCTCAATTTCTGGGATGGAAAAGTAAGAGGCGATTTAGTGCAGAACGGAACATACGTGTATGTGATTGATGTAACTTTTAAAAACAACAAAACCGAAACGTACAAAGGAGCGGTAACGGTAATACGATAGGCCATGAAAGCGCATCTGAAAAAAATACTTACGCTGCTTTTCTGTACTGCTCATGCATTGATGGCGCAGGATCCGCACTTTTCGCAGTATCAAAATTTACCGGTGTACCTTAATCCGGCTCACACAGGAAACGGACTTGAACACCTACGCGCAACGGCAGTTTATCGAAATCAATGGGCATCGGTATCCAGCCCGTTTTCTACTCAGGGTTTTATGATTGATAAAGCCGTAGGGAGATTCGGCTTCGGATTAAGTGTGATTAAAAACGGGGCAGGATCAGCCGGCATGAATCAGCTTTTTCTTAATGGAAATCTTGCTTATCATATTCCTGCAGGGACTTACGGCAAAATATCATGTGCTGTACAGGCAGGAATGTTTCAGAAAAGTTTCAATCCTTCTAATCTGACATTCGACAGCCAGTTTATGGAAGATGCAGGTTATGACCCATCGCTTCCGTCAGGTGAATTATTCTATAACACCGGTATCATAAGGCCTGATCTGGGTTTTGGAATGATGTATCAACGCGGACTGACCAGCCGTAAAATAAAATTCAAACCTTTTGGCGGTATAGCCTTTTCTCACATCAACAAGCCGAAAGAAACATTTTTTGTTGATAACAACACCTTACCTGTAAGGCAAACCTATCATTTCGGTGCAGGCATTCAACTCTCGGAAAAAACGGAACTGAAGCCAATTTCAGTAGTGATGATTCAGGATCATCATCATGAACTGTATGCAGGAGTAATGATGAATTATCTTCTTCCTAATCTGAATAAACTTCAGTTTGGAATGATGGCGCGCAATAATGATGCATTGATTGCTTATGCAGGTTATCAGATCAGCAACCTGTTTATAGGAACAAGTTATGACATCAATACTTCATCCCTGAAAAAAGCTACCGGAGGAAAAGGCGGTTTTGAAGTTACCTTGAGTTACATACCGAAACGTAAAATCAGCAAAGCGGAAGACTTGCCAAAACCTAAAGAAAAAGCAAATACTAAACCTGCAAAGGTTCAGAAAGCGCCTGTTAATACGGGAATGCCGATGATCCATAATCCGGCAAGCGAAATGTCTATTGCTGAAAAACCTGCACAGGTTTCTCCGTTCGGAAATGCAGAAAAAGTTATTGCCTCTGCTTCGCCCGTAACAAACACTACGGTCAATGTACCTGCTGTTGCTACTCCTCCTGCAGTTTCTCCCGTTGCAACTGAAACAGCTCCTGTTGCTGCAATTACTGATACTGCAAAAACAATATCAGAATCGAAAGCAGTTACTCCTGTTACAGAATCATTACCGGCTAAAGAAGCCATTGCAGAAAACACTACAGCGAAAACCGAATCGCCAGCACCAGTAACGCCTGCAAAAACGGAAGAAACCAAACCGGCATTAGGCAAAGACAAAAAAGTTGCTGCATTTCGTATTAAAGATATTGACGGAGATGGCATTGCTGATGAGGAGGATGAATGTCCTTATATTAAAGGAAGCGCAGCTACTAAAGGATGTCCGGATTCTGACGCAGATGGTTTGGTGGACCATAAAGACTTATGCCCGATGGAATTTGGTTTGGCAGAACTGAATGGCTGTCCGGCTAAATCGTTTGCGGCAGATAAGTCACAACTACTCAAACAGTTCAGAAATATTGAATTTGAAACCGGAAAAGCCATTATCCGCACTCCTGACATTTATGACATCATTGAATATGCCATTGATGTGATGTATCAATATCCGAACAGCACCATCATCCTTACGGGTCATACTGACAGCGAAGGCGATGACTTGCATAACATGAGATTATCGGAAGCACGTGTCAACACGGTAAAACGCTATCTCACCGGACAGGGAGTAAGCGAGAAGAGAATTAAAGCGGTATTCTATGGCGAAACAATGCCTTTGATGGAAAACGGCACAGAATACGGCAAAGCACGAAACCGGAGAGTGGAGATTAACATTATCAGATAACCCATGAAAGATTTTTTGCTAATCAGTTTACCCTTTGCAACCGCATTCGTTATTGCAGTTTTTACCACAGGACTGTGGATTAAAGCCAGTATGAACTGGCACTTGTTTGATAAACCCGATTCGCGGAAACACCACCTTGATGCAACTCCCAATATGGGAGGCATCGGAATTTTTTCTGCATTGGTTATCACCTTTCTTCTTTTCTGCGGATTTCATGACTTTACTCAAACTCATGCTGTGCTTGCCGCAGCCTGTATCATGTTCTTCACGGGCTTCTTTGATGACCTGCTGAATCTTCCTCCATTCAAAAAATTTATTATGCAGATAGTGGCCGCATTTATAGTTTGCTATAACGGTGTGGTCATAACCAACCTGCACGGTTTTCTCGGCATTTATCAGTTGCCGGAAGCGTATGCCGTTGCATTCACCATGCTGGTGATTGTGTTTTTTGTAAATGCCTTTAATTTTATTGATGGTATTGATGGATTGGCCGGATCGCTTGGTGCTGTTTCATCTTTTATATTCGGAGTTATGGCATTCCGGAGCGGGCAGGGAGATCTTGCACTACTCTCGATTTGCCTAACCGGTGCGCTGCTGGGATTCCTTTATCTGAACAAACATCCCGCCCGCATCTTCATGGGAGATACCGGCTCACTTACCGTTGGTTTTCTGCTCATTATTCAGGGTATTATGATTATAAATATCAATCCTGTAGTGCATGACTTGAATGAATCTGCCTCCTTGACATTTGTTTATTCCGTACTGTTTATCCCGTCTTATGATCTTATCCGGGTAGTAGTTATTCGTGTTGTGTCAGGAGATTCACCCATGAAACCAGACCGGAATCATTTGCATCACATGATTGGCCGACAGCATTTCGGACACAACGGCATTTGTTTTATTCTTCTGGTGTTTAATCTTTCGCTTATTCTTTTTCAGGAGCAATTCCGCTTTATCCACATTAACTATTTCATCATTATTTCAATTCTGATGACCATGCTGACCCTTAACACGTACTTTGTAAAAAGGGTGGCTTACCTGCGTGATAAAATTACCGGAAGAAGCTCTGCTTTAAGCAGTATGAGCGAGGTTTAAAAAAAAAATTACTGGTTTATAAAAAATTTAGTATTCAGTTCTCTTCTCCGGCAAATACCTGTACCGCTTTAATAACCGAAGGATCATTTTCATAGAGTACCGGAAAAAATCCTTCATTTCGGAACAATAACCTGCCAATGTTTGCTTTTAATTGCATGCTGATAAGGCTTCCTGAAATTTTTAATCCTTTCTCATCGTGGTTAACTCCTTTCGTTTGTGCATACTTTACAAATTCCCTCATAAACTGTTCGTTGACCGAAAAAGTGTTGATAAACTGCTTAACGGAAGTATAGCCATCAAGCGCTTTGCGGTTTTTGTCAACATAATCATAGGCAAACTGGCTGATGACAGCGTTGGCAATCACTTGCTGCAGGTATTCGGAATAAACAGAAGTATCGAGCGGAATAAAATAATCAGGCATTATGCCTCCGCCACCATAAACCGTTTTGCCACCGGGTGTAGTATATTTTAAGGTGTCGGTAAAGTGAATGCTGTCAGCCGATTCAAGTTCGCCATGCGATGCTCGATTTTGTATTTCGCGCAGATAATCTTCGTATCCGCCTGAATAAGGTTTCTGAATGCTTCTTCCGGTAGGGGTGTAGTAACGGGCAATGGTTAGCCGAAGGGCAGAGCCATCAGGAAAAACTGTTTGTTCCTGAACCAATCCTTTTCCGAAAGTTCTGCGACCGATTATGACAGCGCGGTCCCAATCCTGAACAGCGCCTGCAACAATCTCGCTGGCAGAGGCAGAACCTTCATCAATTAAAACAGCGAGGTTGCCGGTTTCAAAATCGCCTTTGCGTGTAGCGCTGTAAGAGGTGCGCGGGCGTGATTTGCCTTCGGTATAAACAATTAGTTTTCTGTCAGGCAAAAACTCATCAGCCATACGGATGGCAGCATCAAGGTATCCGCCCGGGTTGCCGCGCAAGTCAAGAATGAGATGATTCATTCCTTCGGCCTGCAGGTCTGCAAGCGCTTTTTTAAACTCATCAAAAGTGGTGGCAGCAAATCGGCTAATTTTAATAAGTCCTGTGGAGTCATTAATCATGTAAGCAACATCCACCGAGTAGATGGGTATTTTACCTCTTACGATTTTAAACGGCAGCAATTTTTTTAACCCCCTTCTGGCAATCTGCACGGTAACTTCGGTTCCGCCTTTACCGCGTAATTTCTGCAGTACTTCGCGGTTTGAAATGCCGACTCCTGCCACAATCTCCTCATTCACTTTTACAATTCTGTCTCCCGGAAGTATTCCCACCGCTTCGCTAGGCCCTCCTGAAATAGCGCTTACCACCATGATAGTATCTTCAAGAATATAAAACTCAATGCCTATGCCTTCAAAATTTCCTTCGAGCGATTCATTAACGGCCTGTAAATCTTCTGCCGGTATGTAAGAGCTGTGCGGGTCAAGTTGCTGGAGAATTTTTTCAATGCTGTTATCCACCAGTGTTTTCTGATCAATGGTGTCAACATATTCATTGGAAATGTAGCTGATGATTTCAGAAAGCTTGTTAAACTGAGTACTTCGGGAAGTAAAGAATGTTTTGCTTTGAATAAAGGTAGTATTCAAACGCGCGCCCAGAAAAACTCCGATGGCCAGCATGCCGAAGATGATAAGCGGCAGGTATTTTTTATGAATCATGGAATTGGTTAAAAACTGACGTGTGGTTTAAGAGATGAAGGAACAAACTGTTCTACGGTTACCCCGAATTGCCTTAAAAAATCCACGCCTTCATCTGCCTGAATGTCCTTATACTTTGCATAGGATTGAAGAAAAAGCACTTTTTTAATTCCTGAAGTGTAAATAATCCGGGCGCAGGCAAGGCAGGGTGAAAGCGTAACATAAAGTACCGAGCCTTCAATGGTAGATTTGTTTTTAGCAGCATAAATGATGGCATTCTGCTCTGCATGGATGGCTAAAGAGCAACCGCCTTTGCTATCGCGCGGGCAACCGGTTTCGGGCCAGCGTTCATCGCAGTTATGGGTACCGGCAGGAGGTCCATTGTAACCGAGCGAGATGATGCGTGTATCGCGGGCAAGCACTGCCCCTACTTTAATTTTAACGCAATGCGATTTACGCGAAAGATTCCACGCCAGCTCCATATAAATCTCATCAAAGGTGGGTACAGCCATATCTTAAAGGCTGCCAAAAGTACAGCAGTAAAAATGTTTGTGTTGATTTACTTCCTTTTAAAGTACTGGGAAAGCTTGTGCAGGGGTTTTTTAAGAAGGGTAAGCTTGCCGGGTTTAATGTCATTCAGCTTCCAGGCCAATTTATCTTCAAGGTTTGCTTTCAGCTTTACAAAGAAACTCACATTGCTAACTCCGCCCATTCTCATTTTAACCAGTGTCTGCGGTATGTACCTTACCTTGACTTTGTTCTTATGAATCATACGGAGCATAAGTTCATAATCGGCAGAGAGTTTCAATGAAGTATTAAACACTCCGTACTTATCGTAACACTCTTTTTTAATGTAAAAAGTAGGATGTGGCGGCATCCATCCCTGCAGAAAAGCGTCTTCGTTGTAAGCACCGGCTGTCCAAGTGCGCATTATTTTTTGGGTGTCGGCTCTGTTTACAAAAACAAGATCGCCATATACTGCCTGGGTATTGCTGTGCTGTTTAAACTCATCAGCAATTCTGCTCAATACATGTTCATTGGCATAAATATCATCGCTGTGCAACATCCCCACAATATCGCCTGTTGCCAGGCCGATTCCTTTATTCAAGGCGTCATAAAGGCCTTTATCTTTTTCCGAAATTATTTTTGAAATTCTGTTGCGGTATTGATTTACTACTTCCATGGTTTTATCTTTTGATAAACCATCTACAATAATGTATTCCACATCAGGATAGTCCTGAGATAATACAGATTTAATGGTATCTTCAACCGTAAACTGGCTGTTGTAAGTAATGGTGATGACGGAAATTTTCAAGCGGTAAATGGTTTGGCAAAGAAAATCAGAATTGGCATTTCATACGATTGAATAAGCTATTGTGTTTGAAAAAATGCAAATCAGCTCATGCGTTATTCAGTTTGGTTTTCCGGAAAGCGGAACTGCGGCCATTGATTACTGTCGGCAAACTGCCAGGCAATAGAAGCCCAAACCGATGGTGTCATAATGCCGGCCAATTGAGCGCTGCGGTTTCCCATCTCCCAAAGCTGTTCATCAGGCAAGGAAGTTATTTTCTTTAATGCTTTTTTAAGTGATGCTTTATTTCCGGGTTGATGAACAAACCCGTTAAATCCGTTTTTAAGAAAGGCTGTATATGCATACACACCGCTGCTGCAAACCAAAGGAAATCCGGAAGCGGCATATTCATGTACCGCTACTCCCCAATGATCTTTGATGGACGACATGATAAACACTCCCGTGTCAGCTACAAATTTTTCCATTTCTGCCGGCTGAACAAATCCGAAATCTTTAATGGCGGGGTGATCGGGCATTTGAGGCCGCAGTTCACCTTTGCCAAGGCACCATAACTCCCAATCGTTGGGCGTTTCCTGCTGAAACTCATAAAATGCATTCCACATCAGGTCAACGCCTTTTATGGGGATATACCTTCCCACATAAATAAAGCGGTGCGGAAACTTTTTCATTTTGTTTTCTCTGTGGTTAAGGTAAGCCTGACGGAAGTACTCATAATTTGCCGAATATCCGCCTTCACTTATTTCCATTTCTGTAAACCCGCATTTGCGTGCATATTCTCTCTGAGGCCGACCCGATACCCAGCAGGCATCAAAAAATCTTCGAAGGTAAACGGGGCCTATCATGCGCATCAGGTTTTGCTTAAGTGTACTGCGCCACGGATTATCAAACTTTAAAACCCGTTTTGTCTTCCCTTTCATGATTTTGCAAACCTGCATGTATTCTTTATCAGCCCATCCGCTGCAGAAAATCGCATCGGGGTTAAACTCCTGAATGCGGCTTATCAGCAATTCCTGAGTACAGGATGATTTATCCAGAAAAAGGATTCCTTGTTTCTGAGTATTTAATTGGAACGGGGCATCCTTATCCAGAGGATAATGAATAACCAAAGCCTGAACTTTATGTTCATCCACCAGCCTTTCAATGCAGGTGAATAAATATCCGGAAGGATTACAGGAAAGGAAAACAACTTTACGGTTCATAATGGTGAAACAGGTATTACTCCGGTTTGAGTTTCCTGTTCTTGTTTCGTTGTTACAGTAGCAGGCTCAAGTGCAGCAATGACTGAAAGCGTAATCAGCATTAACAAGATATAAGGGCTGAGCACACCGGCCAGCCACGATTCGAATGTGGCCGAGAACATAACGCTGTACAACATGGGAATGGCATAGACTGAATGCGAAGCGAAGGAAACAAAGCGGTAAATCAATGCCCCTGCATAGAGAATAAGGCCAATAATACCGGTGTTGAGCCAAATGGCTAACCAGGAGTTATGCGTGTTTCCCACATGATACTTGAAAAACAAATCCATACCATACGTCTGAAAAAAATACACTTCGTAACCGATGCCATGCCCCATCAGGTAGTCCTGTTTAAGGTGGTTAAGCGTAAACTGCCATGCAATGAGGCGGCTGGAGCCGTCTTCTATATTTTCAACCCTCATGTATTCCTGCAGGCCAAGAGCAGCAATGATAGCCGGAAGATTGGTTATCAGGATCTGATAAAGAACAGCCAATACCACCACAGCGGTAAAGCCTAGCAGGTAGGAAACTTTGAAGAACCGTGCAAACGAATAAAAAATAAGAATGGCAAAAATAGTATTGCGCGAGCCTGAAAGAACTACCGATAGAAGAATGGCGGCATAGATAATACCTGCTTCCCATTTAGAGAACATCTCTTTGTAATGGGAATTGATGATGGTGAACATGGCGAAAAAAACCGTGCAGATAATTCCCAGCGAATTGGGATTGCCGGTTACGCCTCTGAATCTTCCCATCAGGTATGCTGATTCGGGCCAGATAACAGCCATGAATAATCCATAAAAGAGCAAGGCTGTCATGGTAAGTACAGCTCCTTTCAAAAAATGTTCTTTCTCTTCGGACAAGGCTTTCATAATCCACACCGGAGTGATGGAATAAAATAACACGGTACTGATGGTTTTCTGAAATGCCACAAAGGCATCGGGGCTTCGCAGCAGCGGAATAAAAATCCAGATAAGGTATGGCAGAAACGGACCAATGACCATGTTTTTGTAACTGAAATCTTTGGTGTTAAACAGGAACATTACAAACATCATCATCAGGTAGATGTCTTTCACATTCGAAGCCCAAAGCAAATGCGGTTTCCAGTGGTCGGAAAGTACGGTGATAATCAGTAATCCGAATAAAACCTCAGAATGCATATTTCGCATCCTCAACAGCATCAGGCTGGCAGGCACTACGAGATAATAAGAAGGCCCGCCATACATGCCTGATACAACCCAAAGGGTAATCATGATAATAAACTGGATATTCCGCTTCAGGTAATCAATCATGTCCGTTCATTATGTTTCTGAAAATTTTCAAATGATTGGCTGCTACAACAGGCCATGTAAAATTACGGCTCACTTTTGTAACCGAAGCTTCCGCCATTTTCGTTTTTTCCGAAGCGGGCATGTCTGCTATTTTTTTAATGGCCCCGGCCAGCGAATCCACGCTGCGCTTTTCAACGATGATGGCATTATCGGCACCAGCCAGTTCAAGCGTAGCTCCGGTATCGGTAATTATAACAGGTAATCCGTAACTCATGGCCTCGAGGGCAACGGTTGGCATACCTTCAAATAATGTCGGTAATACAAACGCATCGCTTTCGCGGTAAAGCCTGAACAGCGTTTCATCATCAGCGCCACCGGCAAACATGACATTCGGCTCTTGGTAAGTTGTTGTGATGCGGTCATACTCCGGACCTTTGCCTACCAGTACAAATTTTGTTTTTTCCGAATAGCCCGAAGCATTTACTTTCTTAATGGCTTCCATCAATACATCAATACCTTTATTGAATGCAAAGCGGCCGACAAAAATGAACTGAGTTACCTGTTTGTCAAAGGTGCGCTGTACTGCATTCGGCATATTCACCGCATTGGGAAGAATTACAATCTTTCTTTTATCTACTCCTGCCTTATTCACCAGAATTTCCGTGAGTCTTCCTCCTAATGAAACAACTTTTGCACAATGTCTGAACAAATAAATATGCAACCATCGGAATAGCATGGTAATGACTTTTTCTTTCACGGTCATTACCTGAAAGGCCTCCAGGCCGTGAGGATTGATAATAAGCCTGTGCGCTACATCGCTGATGCGGTACCAAACAGCCAGCCCCTGCGAATAAATTACCGCATCGGGATGCTGCAGTAATACCCGATGAACCTGTTTTGAATAGCGGTAATGATGCAACAGATACTGAAACTGTGATTCAGGCGTTTGGAATGGCAATGGAATTTCCGTTACAGCAGGTATGCCTTCAAAAATCTTTTTTCCTTCATGTGGATGGATGACCATTAAATTGCATTCTTCGGTGTTGGCCAGGGCTTCAATAAGTAACCGGCTATGGCGCTGCATGCCGCCAACCGAATGCGGAAAAATTCCATCAGTAACAAAAATGATTTTCAGCTTTTTGTTCATCACGGCTTTACGCTGCAAAGAAACAATCAGGCAATCATCTTTTTTACCAGCGTACTGATGCCTTCATCAATACCGATTTTTGGTTCCCATCCCAGCGATTTAAGCTTGGAAACATCGGCTAACAAATGCATGCGTTCCACTTTGCGCACGCGAGCCTGATCTACTTCGATTTCAATTTTTTCGCCTATCTGACGTTCAAAGGCTTCCACAATTTCGGTTACGGAATACTCTATTCCTCTTCCGAGATTAAACGTATCGTAACCATTTGTGGCTTTGCGGAGCAGCGTATCAATGGCGGCAGCCATATCATAAGTATGAATGAAATCGCGCTTTGGCGTAAGGTTTCCCAGCTTGATTTTACGCAATCCGTCATTAACCTGTTTTTGAATTTCTGGAATCAGATGCGGGTTGGTTTCGTTCGGCCCGAAAGCATTGAAGAACCGGCAGATGATCGTGTTGATTTTTGTTTCAAGAAAAAACTCATGACACAAATGCTCGCCTGCAAGCTTTGACAAGCCATAAATATCCATCGGTTTTGTAGGATGCGTTTCGCTTACGGCATCATCGCAAATCGGATAAACGGCAGCCGTAGAAGCAAACAGCAACTGGTTTACTTTCTGCGCTGCAGCGGCTTTCAGTATGTGAATTGTTCCGCGTATGTTTATGTCACTCGATTCGAAGGGATGCTGATTGCAGTAAGGAATAAAGTGAATGGCAGCCAGATGTAATACTTTGTGTGGTTTTACCTTTTCAAAAATGGAATTGACAGCAGGCTGGTCAAGGATGTCGGTCGGGAAAAAATGTGCATCATCGGTAGGGATGAAATCACGGCTGCCGAAACTTAAATTGTCAAGCACAAAAAGCTCAGCTCCTGAATTTTCAAAATGTTTGATAATGGCGGAACCGATAAATCCTGCACCGCCTGTAATTAAAATTCGTTCTTTCATGTTAATCGTACTTCAAAAAAACTGTAGTCCTGCTGTTCGCTCTGTGTTTATTGAATTTCTTGTTTTAAAAAATTGCGGAACACTGTTCAGAATGAAAAATTAATTCCTGCGCCAACAGCAAACATATCGTTATTAATAACAGCCGGCACTTCAGCAGGCAATAAGTTTTTTATAAGGAGTTGCTCATCTTTTTTCCAGAAAATTTTTGCCGCTCCCAGATTCACCTTCACTTGAGCATTAATGGAATAACAGAAACCGGCATTGAGGCTGAGGTTTGTTCCGGGCGCAGTTTCAAATGCTCCGGCTGTTGTATAATAACCTGCTTTGTCGGAGTAATGATTAACGGTGTACATGGTTCCGGCACTGATTAAAAACTTTTCGCTGGTTTTGTATTCGGCAGCCAAACCAAAAACGCTTACATCACCTGCAAGTTTGGAAAGGGATACTTCACCGTTTTCGGTATAGGTTGTTCCCCAGTCGGCATTCTTCTGAAAATAAAAACTGTATTCAATGCTTACCCTGATTTTGTCGGAGAGGTTACTGCCAATTCCCGTTGCAAGCACAGCCGGAAAATCCCTGCGTGCTTTTTCCCCGTCAGGAAACAGCCCGGCATCGTCTTTTTCTGTTTTGTTTTTAAAGTCGAGCTTCACTTTTGATTCGTACCGGATCATAATGTTTGTTTTTTCATTGATCATGTGATTCAGACCAATCATTACTCCCATACCGCTGGCTTTACTTTCTGCATCAACCGCTATGGGAAGATCCGGCAACTCAAGAGGAGACATGGTCAAGGTAGTTCCGGCTTCAATTTTATTCTTGGCGCTGAGCATTCTTACAGAAGCGCTCATACTAAGGTTTTCGCTGAGGGAATAACTAAAGCCAAGCAGCGAAGTGAGGTAGTACGAATTGGCCTTGAAGTATTGTTTATGATATGCTTCGTAAGCGCCTTCAGCGGCCATTAATGACATCATGCTGATCAATTCTGTGTTAATGGTTCCGTTCGGATAATTGGCAGTAGCTCCTCCTCCGGCAATATATACTCCGCCAAAACCTGAAATTTTTCCTTTACGGTAAGCCGCATACAGATTAGGAACAAACATATCGTTGCCATCCTGTTCGTTTTTTACCTCGCCAAACCCGAGGTTATAGCGGTGTGATGGTTTGCGGAAAAATGATTGATTCCCCAAGCCAATGTGCCAGCCTTCTTCAAGCTTAGAGACTCCAGCCGGATTATACACTACAGCATCAGGCGAGTTGATAGTGGCATTTCTTGCACCGGTACGCACCCATTCGGGGCTGAGGTTGGTGAGGTTGTCAATCTGGGCGTTACTAAAAGTAACTGCAGAAAAAACACAAAAGGCAGACAGAAGGATTTTTTTCATTGTATGTTTTTTTGGTTTGGTTTGGCATGATTACGAACAAAATGGTCTATGGTTGCCCTCATTATTTTATATCTATCGCCTTTCCTGTGGGATCAAAAAGAATCACTTTCTTCTCCTTGCCCTTCTTAAGATGTATTTCAAAAAGCTTTTTGGCTTCCGGTGTTTCCACTTTATAGCAGTCACTCATTTTCCATTCTTTCCATTCGGTATTCTGAATAGATTTTTTCACAGCCCCGCTTACAGCCGACTCCTTTATTTTACTCACTGTTCTTATCCATTCTCCCGAATTGGTAAAGAATGCCTGATAGGTAGCTTCTCCTTTATCAAACAAGGCCGAATATCCGCCATCGCCTTCGTACCAGTTATTCACCGGAGTTTTTTTGTACTTCTCTTTGTAACCGTTCAGCACGCTTTCCGGAACCAATGAATCCTTAATTTTTTTCTGTTGTGCCAGAGAGGGCATGGCAAGGATGACGAATAAAATCACAATGAGTTTTTGCATGGTTGCTGGTATTTGTTCCAAGCAAATGTAACAGCAGGTTGCATACTTTTACCCGCCTTTGAAAAACTTTATTCACGTGTATTTCACAACCTTTCCTCGGCTGAGGTACAGATGTTGAATCTGCCGTTTTAAATCAAATGCTATGAAAAAAATCTACCTGCTTGCATTACTGTTGATTGCTTCGCGGTTAGCTGCCCAAAACATTTTTGATGATACAAAAATCAAACAGCAAACATTCCGCTACAGCACCTCCAATCCTGCTCCGCTTAATAACCTCCTGAAAAAGCTTGCCGAGGGAAACAACCGCCCGCTTATGAGCACGGAATACACTATTGAATACCGCCAGCGGCTGAGCATTATGAGAACAGGGCTAAAAATAAAAGTGATTGCCATGAATGATATGTTCAGTACCATCGGCCCTGTTTATTATCGTGGTATGGATGTAAGCGATTTGATCATTCCTTCTTCTATGAGTATGACCCTTGTAAGAATCAACAGCAGCGGTGGAAGACCAATTCCACTTGAACACAAGTTTAACAGTGTTCCTATTCGCAACAAAACAGCCGACCGCAGAGAAGAAGAGGTAGATGATCCTGATAATACCCCCTGGTCAGTAAGTGCACAAGACGTTAGCTTTCAATTCAGCAATGACTTGCAAAAAGCATTCTATGATTACACTGACCGAATAAATGATTATTACCGCGATGCCAACATATTGCAAGGCGATATAAAATTAGCCTCAACCATTAACCCCCGCGATTTTGAAAATTTCGAAATGCAGAATGCAAGACTTGAAGCACTGGAGAAAAATGTAACCCTGTTCGAAGCGCGCAATTATTCCGCATACTTTAATCTTTATCTGAATGACCCTGCGGCTTTTCTTACTCAATTAGGTGTGCAGAAGGAAATGTTGTTCAGATTACGAGGTGAAATGAATCAGACTTTTACCATGCTTCCCCAATTGTATTATGATAAGGCCATATGGTTTTTGAGCAGTGGGAATAAACATCTGGCAAGGCTGTACTTAGGCCGGGCGCTTACGTTTAACCCCATGTTTGCTCCGGCAGCCATGCAGATGGCACTGATGGAATTCCGAAGCAACAACCTGTGCGATGCCGATATGCATGTTCGTCAGGTATTGTTGAAAATGATGCCCGACCCGGTTACGTATGATTATGCAGCAAACCTTGCCCGCGATTTGTATCAGGAGTACATTGAATCTGCCAAAAGGCAACTGCGCTCAGGTAAATTCAACGAGGCAAATGAAAACCTCTTACTGGCCGAGGCTTTATGCCATGATTTACGTGAAGTAAAATGCACTTCCGAACTGGATGAAAACTTTCGTTCAGCGCGTAACGGTCTTTACAAAAACCTGCTGGATGCTGCAGCCTCTCACTACAAAAACAATGAACTTGAAAAAGCAGAGCGTAAACTAAAAGAAGCCAAACGCCTGCGCGAGAAATACAACGCTGACATAACCGATTCGGAAACTGAACGCACCATCGGTACTGCGATTATTCAAAAAAGGTATGACGATATCATTTCCAAATCAAAAGCACTGGTAAACAGTGGTAAGTACAGTGACGCTTTAGAGCAATTGGAATATGCCGATTATATGCTGGCTGAATTTCCATCTGTTAAACCTTCTGCCGAAGCCGCTTCTATAAAGAAGAGTGCTGCTGCCCCTTTGGCCAGAATCAAAATAGAAGAAGGACTGGGCCTTGCGGCTAATAATCAACTGGAACCTGCCAGAAAAAAAGCACGCGAAGCAGATGAATGGATCAGCAAATATGCTTTGGATGACAAAGAACTTTCAGGATTGATAACAGAATTGAAGGGCAAAATCTTTTCGCAGGAATGTAAAAAAGCACAGGACAAATTCAACGATCTGTACAAAAAAGGAAACCAGGCGGCTACCGAACTTGATTTTCTGAAAGCGCAGAAGTTTTATTCGGATGCCAGCCAAACTGTTATTGAAAACAAAGATTGCGGATTAAACACATACCGCCTTGCTGATGAAATGGAGAACATACATGATGGCTACAGTTACCAGTCCATGATTGCTTCTGTACTTATCATGCATGAGCAGGAACAATATGCCGCTTCGATAGAACGCTACCGCGAAGCCGGTGAGTTTTTCGAAATGAAAAATGTAAAACGGTATGGTCTTCGTCATCTATCGCTGGAAGAATTTACCGAAACCAAATGCCGTAACAACTTTGTAAAGTTTATGGGCGAAAAAGCCCTGCTCGATACGGAGTTTGACAAATCGCTGCGCCTTTTCAAGTTAGCTCTTTCAAGAGGTTATGAGGTGAACTTTATCAGGAGCAGCCTTAACCGCTTAGGGCGGGCATTGGCTACACGAGACAGGGCAGCCAACCCGAAAGGCAATGCTAAAAAATTAGCAGAACAATATACCGGAGGCGATAAAAAACTGAAAGAATTACGAAACGGTTATTTGAAAGGATGGAAAGCTGCGAAGTAGCATTCCTGTCTGTTAGCTCAAAGCATAAAAAATCAGCAACATTAAAAACAGCGAGGAAACAGACAGATCAAGAAGAATGCGGTGTAGTATTTTGCTTTTCAGGCTTGCCAGACACATACTGCCTGTTAAAATTACCGAAACCAACATAAGCGCTTCAACCGATGAATCCATCTGTTGATTTTGCGAAGGCAAGTAAACGAACTCTATAAACATCAGGTAAATCAAAAGCAGAATTGCTGTTATCCATCTTGATTTTTTTTCACCGGTAATTACAGGAAGCGATAATACACCGGCTGCTTTGTCTTTTTCAAAATCAATACGGTCGGAAGCAATAATTACCGGAAAAAGAAAAAGGAAACGCGCTGAGATTTCAAGCAATAATTCAAAGCCTGAAATCTGATTTGCTAATGGAACAACAGCCGTTGCAAGTGTCCAGATAACAGTAAGCAGTAAGGTTTTGAGAAACGGAACTTTTCTTATCGAAAGCACGAATGAACCAAAACTTACATTTCTCTTCAGATACAACCATGAAAGCAGCCCTGTTACTGTAAGCAGAATAATTAATTGAATGCCGGGGTTCATCTGCAGCAGCAACAAAACAATTGCAGCAGCAGAAACAAATCGAAGAAAGAACCCTGCGCTGTAGAAGTTGTAAGCTATAAACCCTCCCGAAAAAATCAGCATTGCAACCGGTTGAAACCAGTGAAATGAAAAGCCTGAAAAAATCAATGATTGCTGTGTTAGCGAATAAGCCGCTAATGGCTGAACAAGGCGCAAAGGTTGATGAGCGTTGCGCACTATTAAGCCTTTATTTGTCGTGGAAAATAAAATAGAATGTCGGGAAACTGACAGCAAATGCTACTCCGCCCCAGATTAATCCATCACGCATTTTTTTATTACGGGCATATCTTCGGTAACCGGTTATAAATTCATCGGAGTTGAAAATAGCCGGGTCAATCGTATCGCTGGGCGGAATTTTCTTTACCGGAACTGCTCCTGCAATGAGCGCATATCCAAACACAAAAGGCGGCCCGTAAAAACCGATGAAACCACTGCCGATACCGGCAGCCGCTCCGGCAGGTTTAGTCCAGGGTGGATGATACATCTGCATACCATACTGTTCTCCTTTTATATACCGCCTTACCTGTTCTATTGACGGATCGCCTTCATTGACGGTATCGGGGTCATAAATAATTTCTTCAGTACCATCAGCCATCAAAACAGAAAAGACATCATATCGCTCCACCCTGCGTTGTTTCTCTTTGGCATCATCCTGCTTTACGTAAAAAAGCCAGTCGCCTTTCAATGAGTAGTTCTTAATGTCAATGGTTCGTCCATTAAGTTTTACGATTTTATCCTGAGCATGAATAGCAGTCATCATCATGCAGAAAATCAGTAGGGAAAAAAGCCAGCGGCAATTCATATCAGATTGTTGCCAAAACTAAAAGAAAAAAACCTGAAAGGATGTGAGGGTTAATAAATCATACTAAAACCTGAACACCAAACCGAGTACCATGTCGGCTCCTTTCACGGTCAGTTTGCCTTCTATATTATCAAGATTCGTATCGTTTCCGTTAACAGAAAAATTTTTCAGCTTAAAAGCATGACTGTCGAAAGCTACATTAAAGTGCAGCCCCAGCGGGTGGGTAAAAAACCAGAGAATGCCGGTGTTAACCCTTATGCCTGCACCTGTATATTTGGAAATGTAACGGGTGGGGATGGTTTCTTCTTTATCTTCCTGCAATTCGAGAGCGGCCGTATTGAACCCTGCACCGAGGTACCATCTAAAATTCTCATTGGCTATCAAGTTAAACTCCACATGCGGACCAATAACCAGAAAGCGGTTGCTTTTTCCTTCTGCACTGTCGGGGTCATATAAATAAGAGCCGAATTTTACATCAAGCCCTGCAGAAAACCGTTCGGTTAATCCGTAGCGGAGTTCAACCGGCACATGTACGGTAGCCGCCCCGTCTTCTTCGGTCTGATGAAATTTCATTCCGAAGAAATCGAAAATAAATTCGGATTTGGTTCCATACACGGCAAGGCCAACCCCTCCACGTATCTGAAATTCTCCTTTCTGAGAATAACTGAGGGTTGAATAAATCAGAAATAGAAAGAGAAGGTAAAATATTCTTAAGTGTTTCATACAGCAAATAAAATCAAAGACAATTGACTCATAAGGGATCAAAAAAGGAAACGTGAATAACCTTACGATATTTGCTCAATGGCAGAGAAACCTTATGACAGGCGTGGATTTTTTTTAGTGCTCCTGCTTGTCTTCGCTTCGCGCCTTCCGTTTATCAATGCAGGTTTTGGGGGTGAAGAAGATGCCTGGGGGTTGATTTTAACAGCGAAAAAGATTGCGGCCACCGGCCAGTATGAAGTATCGCGTTTGCCCGGCCATCCCGTACAGGAGTTTATTTATGCAGCCATCAGTAACCGCCCGGCTTGGGAGCTTAATCTTATCACGGCTGTTTTCAGCGTAATGGCTACGGGTTTTTTTATGCTCAACCTTATTATGATGGGTATTCGTAGTTGGCTGCCTGCCGGTATTGCTTTTGCTTTTGCCCCGGTCATATTCATTAACAGCAGCAATGTGATGGATTATATGTGGACACAGGCCCTGGTAATGGCAGCTTTTTATTTTCTGCAATGGCGGCAACCACGCTGGAGCGGATTAACGCTGGGCATTGCAGCCGGTTGCCGGATTACCTCATTGGCCATGCTTCTTCCGTTCTGTTACTGGATTTATGATAAAGAGAAAAAAAGGGAGTCCTATATTGGTATGGCTGCCATGCTTTCTACCGCTATCATTGTTTTTCTTATTGTTTTTTATCCGGTTTACAGCCGCTACGGATTGCATTTCTTCGATTACACAGCACGCGTTCCTGCTCCGGCAGATAAAGCGCTGTTCCGCGCAACCATCGGCACCTGGGGCGTTATCGGGTTTATTGATTTGCTGGCTTTGCTTACAGCAGGATTCATCCGCAGAAATCAAATAGGCGCTGACCTTTCATTTAAACCGTTTCAGAAAGTAATGGCCGTTTTTGCATTGCTTGTAATTATTATTTATCTCACTTCATTCATCATGCTGCCACATAAGGCTGCTTTTTTTATTCCTGTTGTTCCTTTTGTGATTGTATTGATTTGTGTTTTGTTTCCATCAAGATTCATTACGGCTTTTTCTTTTTCCATGGTGTTGTCTTCCTTTTTTGTAAGTATCAATCTCGATTCGGGAGAAAGGGCAGCTACTCCCGGTGCATGGAGTATAAAGACCACCGTGATGAACCGTGCGGTGGTAATAGATTTTCTGCGCGGGCCGGTAATTGCCGAACAAAGCAAGCGCATCAACAGAATGGATTTTGCAAACCGCACGGCAGAGAAAATAAAACAGCTTAAAAATCCTTCCGTCATCATTGCAGGTTTCTGGTATAATGATGTCATGTTTCCAATAGATACACTTCCTGCTCATCTGCACATGGTGTATTACGAGCCGGAAGATTCTTTAAGACAATGGAAAGCGCATGGAAAAGAAATTTATTTTCTCTCTGAACAGGATGCCTATAATGATTTGTGTTACCAAGGCAGGTTCACAAAGCAGTATGCACAGCCCTTGCCTTAAACCCTGAAAATTTTTCCGGCTTCTATCCAGTTTACCACCATTCTTACTTCGTTTAAATCAAATCCCTCGGGAAGATGATTGCGCACTTCCGTAAAGCTTGTGCTGCCTGATTTATTAATGGCAGTACGGATGATGGAAATCGAATCGTGCGGCAACACTTCATGAATATCCACCTTGTTCTTTTTTATCAGTTCGGCAAAATGGCCTTTGATAGTGCTTCGGGCAAGGCTTCTTATTTCCGCAATTTCTTCTATTGTTTTTTTCTGCTGAAATAAAGCAAACGTATCCAGTATTGAATCGCCTTTTACCTTTTTCTTTTTGGTGGATGATGATTGCGCTACCACAAGCTCTTCTCTTTTAAACCTGATTTCGCCTGCATACAATCTCACTCCATTAAACTGAGCCTGATATAACCGGCTGATATTCTGCCATACATAATTGCTCAACTCCATAGCTGCATTGACATGGCGCTTCACTTTTGTTTTAAATGCCAATTGATTGATGTACTCATTCACCGGAAGAATAATCTTGTGATAAAGTTCACCGGTGAAGTAATCAATCGCTTTGGAGCAGCGCTCAATTAACAGATATTGATGTTCGCTGCTGGTCAACGCCAAGGGAATTAGCTGATCCAACTGTTTGTTGAATTTACCTGACACCTCATCCAAAGCAATCATCAGCTCATTTATTTTTTCAAGTGTTTCAATTGCTTTCTCTTTCAAAGGAAATTCGGAATCTTTAAAACTATCTTCCCACAGGCTGATGGAATTTTTAAGTTTTTCAAACCGGAAGATGAGCGATAACTGGCGAACGGAATACTGCGTACGCGCATCTTCAAGCCTTGATTGCAATGCAGCATTGTTTTTTGAGTACGATGAAAACTCCAGAACGCGGCTGTCGCTGAACAAAACTTCTGAAGTAATTTTTGAAAGCAATACAATTCCTTCCAGTGACCGGCAGCGGCTTAAAGCCACATATACTTGGCCGGGCGCAAATGATTTTCCTGCATCAACCATCACTTTGTCAAACGTTAATCCCTGGCTTTTGTGAATGGTAACCGCCCAGGCCAGCCGTAAAGGATACTGACGGAATGTTCCTGCCGGCTCTTTGTGGATTTTTCCGGTTTCGCCATTAGTCATGTACTTGATGTTTTCCCATGTGTATTTTTTAACGTTCAGTTCTTTGCCGTCATCGGTAGTAACTACTACTTCTTTTTCATTGAGATGAGTTACCGTTCCGGTTAAGCCGTTGTAATACTGCCCTTCCATCGTATCGTTTTTCATAAACATCACCCTTGCTCCCTGTTTGAGCGTAAGTTTCTTTTCGCAGGGAAACAAATGCTCAGGAAAGTCTTCCTTAACCTCTGCCAAATAGGAAAACAGTTTTCCATCCGTCTTATTCAGTTTTTCCAGATTAACCTGATCGGCTTTGTAATTATGTGTAGTAAGCAGGATGAAATTATTTTCGGTTTCATCCTGCGGGCGGTAACGCTGTGTGAGCAATTTAAAATCATCTTCATCGGGTTCGCGGTTGCGTATGTTGTTCAGTAAACGGATGAACCGCTCATCGCGCTGCCTGAAAATTTCCATCAGTTCAATATACACCGGATTAGCATCCTGCCAGATCAGTGAATCGAAAAAATAAGGGCTTTGATAAAACTGCTGCAGTGTTTCCCATTCATGGTCTTTCATCACGGGCGGCAACTGGTGCAAATCGCCAATCATCACTACCTGCACTCCGCCAAAGGGATGTTTATTTTTTCTTACGGCACGCAAAACAAAATCAACCGCATCGAGCACATCGCTGCGTACCATGCTGGCTTCGTCAATAATCAACTGTTCGAGTTCGCGCAGCAGCGTAATTTTTTCCTTGCTCAGTTTTAAATGACGCAGCAGCATGTATCGGTTGGTAAACACAGCCGGGTTGCAGGCATCATCAGCCGGAATAAAACTGGTAACCGGAAGTTGAAAAAGCGAGTGCAGCGTAACGCCACCGGCATTGATAGCTGCCACACCGGTAGGCGCTGCTACGAGTGTATTCTTAAAAGAATTGTCAACTATCTTTTTTAATAATGTGGTTTTGCCGGTTCCTGCATTGCCGGTAATGAACATGTTTTCATCGGTATGCAGGGCAAAGTTTTCGGCTAACTGAAGTTCTAGGTTCGCCATAAGGTTTAGTGGAGCGAAAGTATGTTATTTAGTAAAAAGTAGAGAGACGTAAAAATGAAGAAGAGAGACTTTTGTAACTAATGTCTGCATAAATGCAGTTAACCTGAGCAGGTACTGCGGAAGGAGGTTGGTTGCAGCTGAGCAGATTTAAAACAGCATTCCGAAAATCATCTGCACGGAGTTGTTGTTGCTGTAATCACTTTCATAATAATTGCCATAAATGCTGCTCACCCTGTGGTTTGAACCGTTGTTTATCCTCATGCCCACATTAAACTTTTTGTTAAACTCACCGCCAATGCCAATGGATGATTCCAAACCCGACATCCATCGCTTGCTGATAATCGGGTCAAGGCCGGAATAACCCATTGTTTGCATTCCGAAAACAGCATGAACATAAAACCGGGCAGGAGCCGGCAGCGATTGAAAACGGATTCCGATACCCGGACTGATAATATGCTGCAAACCCGAAGTCGTTTTATTTTCATAACCGGGATAGCAGGGAGGCGAATCGCAAACAACCGGAACGGAATAGTTCAAATTAAAATTATGAATGGTGTAAGCCAGCCTGAGCATGATAGCCCATCGCAAATTGGCAGTTGGAAAAACAGCTTCAACACCGGCAGTGCCTCCGGCCATGGCGCGGTCATAATTATCAGTAGTGGTTGAAACTCCGAGAAAAGGCATAAAGCTGAATTTGTAATCAGTAACTTCCTGCTCACCCGTTGTTTTAACTGCAGCATTAAAAACATCAGTGCTTCCGTTTTCATACTTGATTTTATTCACTTCTGTTTTCATCAGCACCATCATCGGCCCGTCAGCATTATCAGCGCGTTTGTAACGGATATCATAAACACCTACTTCTTTAACATGGGCTTTAATTTCAGTTCCGTTTTTCAAGTAGATTACATCCTGAGCGAAGAGAAATGCAGGAAAGAATATGAACAGTGCAAGGACGATTTTTTTCATAGCGGATGGGTTTATTCAAAGGTATAGACAGAAATTAAAACGGAAAACGGGAGGGGAAATTGGGGAGTGCTGTAATTGTAATGTTAATGGTCTATGAAATAAAGAGGTAAAAACTACGATTAGCTAAACCAAATGCGCTCAGCTTCATACCTCCTGTCTACCAACTGCATCCTAAATACTATTTTTACGCTCCTTTTCGAAAACTGTAAGTTATGATGTTGAGGCGCTTTGGGCTTGCCGCTCTCCTGTTACTTTTCTCCGTTGCCGCCAAGGCTCAGATTCTGAATCCAATTAAGTGGTCTTCTTCCGTTGAACAGAAAAACGAAACCGAAGCCACGCTCATCTTTAAACCCATTATTGAAAAAGGATGGCATATTTACGGGCAGGTAATTGAAGGCGATGGCCCGATACCTACTGAAATCACCTTCGCCAAATCCAATGATTATGAATTGCTGGGCAAACCCAAAGAAACAGGCGGTCATAAAATGATGGATGCCACCTGGGGTTTTGAAGTTACTTACCTGAGCGATGGTGCTTTCTTCTCACAGAAAATAAAAATCAAAAATCAGGCACCGTTTCAAATCAACGCAAGCATAGGCTATCAGATTTGCGATGATAAAATGTGTTTGCCGCCTGATGATGCCGAGTTTGTTTTTAAAATCAACGAAGGAAAAACCGGAAGTGATGCTCCGCCCGAAACCTCGTCAACCATTGATACTCCGGCTCCGGTAATTGATACCACTTCTAAAACACAAGCAGGGCTATCGCCACCGGACAACATGCTTGATTATTCTTATCTCGAAGAAGGCTGCGGAGAAACCGAAGGAGCAGTAAAAGATTACTCATCGCTTTGGGGAATTTTTATCGGTGGAATGATAGGCGGATTATTAGCCCTGCTTACACCTTGTGTATTCCCTATGATTCCGCTAACCGTAAGCTTTTTTACCAAACGCAGCGGCAACCGCAGAAAAGGAGTAATCAATGCCTTAATCTATGCCTTGTTCATCATGGTTATTTATGTAGGACTGGGATTATTGGTTACCGTTACACTGGGCAGCGATGCCTTGAATGAGTTAGCCAGCAATGCTTTCTTCAACCTTGCTTTCTTTTTTATTTTCCTGATTTTCGCTATTTCCTTTTTCGGTGCCTTTGAAATTGTACTGCCAAGCTCATGGATAAACAAAGCTGATCAGGCCAGCGATAAAGGCGGGTTGATTGGAATTTTTTTCATGGCTTTTACGCTTTCGCTTGTTTCGTTTTCATGTACCGGACCAATCATCGGAACATTGTTAGTTGAAGCAGCGCATGGCCGCAGTTATCTCGGTCCGTTGGCCGGCATGAGCGGTTTTGCTTTAGCGCTTGCGTTGCCTTTTGCTCTGTTTGCAGCATTTCCGGGATGGCTTAATTCGTTGCCAAAGTCTGGCGGATGGCTAAACACCGTTAAAGTTTCGCTCGGATTTCTTGAACTGGCTCTTGCCTTCAAATTTTTAAGCAATGTTGATCTTGCTTATCACTGGGGCTTCCTGCAACGCGAAATTTTCCTTACTCTTTGGATTGTCATTTTCGGCCTGATGGGAATTTATTTGCTGGGCTGGCTGAAGTTTGAACACGACAGCGAAGTTCAGCACATCGGCATTCCGCGCTTACTCATGGCCATTCTCACCTTGTCATTCACTGTTTATCTGGTTCCCGGCCTTTGGGGGGCCCCGCTTAAACTCATCAGCGGTTTTCCGCCTCCCGAATTTTACAGGGAATGGAACACCGGACAGGCAGGCGATCATTGCCCGCACGGATTAAGCTGTTTTCACGACTACGAAGAAGGCATGCGGTATGCGAAGAACAACAATAAACCTGTGATGGTTGATTATACAGGATGGAGCTGTGTGAATTGCCGTAAGATGGAAGACAATGTATGGAGCGACAGCCGCGTGTTGAAAAAACTCCGCGAAGATTATGTGCTCATTTCACTTTATGTGGATGATAAAACTCCCTTGCCGGCCGATAAACAATATGTTTCTCCGGTTACCGGAAAACGCATTCGCACCACCGGCAACAAGTGGAGCGAAATGCAGGCTGCTGTTTATCATACCAACTCACAGCCATATTACGTTCTGCTCGACCCTAACGGAAAACTGTTGGCCAAACCCCGCGGCTACACTCCCGAAATAGAAGTTTACAACCGTTTTCTTGAAGAAGGCCTGTGCCGTTTCAGAAAAAGAAATTGATTTTTGAAGATGAAAGAACTTATCCGTCAGCAATTGGAAGAAGCGAAACAATCGCTCGAAAAATTTCTTGCGGATGAACATTCCGTTCAGCAAATAGAAAAAGCAGCCGCTTTGATGATTGAATCGTTAAAGCAGGGCGGAAAAATTATTTCCTGCGGCAACGGTGGAAGTATGTGCGATGCCATGCACTTTGCCGAAGAGCTTTGCGGCCGGTTCCGTGATGACCGTAAACCATTACCCGCCATTGCCATCTGCGACCCGTCATACCTTACCTGCACCGGCAACGATTACGGTTTTCAGTTTGTCTTTTCCCGTTTTGTGGAAGGCATGGGAAATAAAGGTGATGTGCTGCTGTGCATAAGCACCAGCGGAAATTCAGAAAATATTGTTCAGGCGGCTCATGCTGCACAGAATAAAGGAATGAAAATAATAGCACTGACAGGAAAAGACGGAGGTAAACTGAAAACAATGGCCGAGGTGGAAATACGCGCTCCGCATACCCCTTATGCCGACCGCGCTCAGGAAATCCATATAAAGGTAATTCACTGCCTCATCCTGTTAATTGAAAAAGCGCTTGCTTAATTGATTTAATTATGCTTGTTAAAACGTATGGCTGCGCAGTGTATGGAATCAATGCCACTACCATTACGGTTGAAGTAAACTGTTCTCAGGGTAGTAAATTTTTTCTGGTAGGTCTGCCTGACAATGCCGTTAAGGAAAGTCAGCAACGTATTGAAGCTGCATTGAAAAACATCGGCTTTAAAATGCCGGGTATGAAAACCACAGTAAATATGGCTCCGGCTGATATACGTAAAGAAGGTTCGTCTTACGATCTTACCATTGCCATGGGAATACTGGCCGCCAGCCAGCAGATTGATGCTCCCGATCTGGAACATTACATGATTATGGGCGAATTATCGCTTGACGGAGGATTGCAGCCCATCAAAGGAGCCTTGCCCATTGCTATTGAAGCACACAAAGCAGGGTTTAAAGGTTTCATCCTGCCCGAGGCCAATGCACGCGAAGCAGCTATTGTTGACGAACTGGAAGTGTATGGCGTTACTTCCATGCGCGAAGTGATTGATTTTTTTACAGGCAATGGATCATTAACCCGAACGGTGGTAAACACCCGCGAAGAATTTTATGCCCGCCAGAGCGAAAGCGAATTTGATTTCAGCGAAGTGAAAGGACAGGAAAACATAAAACGCGCGCTGGAAATTGCTGCAGCCGGAGGGCATAATGTTATCCTCATTGGTCCGCCCGGTGCAGGAAAAACGATGTTAGCCAAAAGGCTTCCTACTATTCTTCCGCCATTGTCATTGCACGAAGCGCTCGAAACAACCAAGATTCATTCCGTTGCCGGTAAAACCGGAAAACAGGCATCGCTGATTTCCATCCGTCCGTTTCGCGCTCCCCATCATACCATCAGCGATGTAGCGCTGGTAGGTGGCGGAGGCGTTCCGCAGCCCGGTGAAATTTCTTTGGCGCATAACGGGGTGTTGTTTCTGGATGAGTTGCCCGAATTTAAACGCACCGTACTCGAAGTAATGCGCCAGCCTCTGGAAGAAAGAAAGGTAACCATCTCGCGGGCAAAATTTTCGATTGAATACCCTGCATCGTTCATGTTGGTGGCAAGCATGAATCCATGTCCTTGCGGATTTTTTAATCATCCCGAAAAAGAATGTGTGTGTGCCCCGGGCGTAGTGCAGAAATACCTGAACAAAATTTCAGGGCCGCTGTTAGACCGCATTGACCTGCATGTGGAAGTAACTCCTGTTTCCTTTAATGAACTATCCAAACAGAAAGCATCCGAGAAAAGTGAATCCGTAAGGCAACGGGTGGTAAATGCAAGAGAAATACAATCAGAAAGGTTTAAAGACAATCCGGGCGTTTACTGCAATGCACAGATTTCTGCCAAGCAACTTCCTGAGTATTGTCAAATACCCGAAGCCGGAACACAACTGCTGAAAACCGCTATGGAAAAGCTCGGCCTTAGCGCCCGCGCTTATGACCGCATCCTGAAAGTGTCGCGCACCATTGCAGACCTTGACAGCAGCGAACAAATCCGCACAGAACATTTAGCCGAAGCCATTCAATACCGCAGTTTAGACAGAGAAGGCTGGGCGGGATAGTATTTGAATGGCTACTCGTTTTTTTTAAAAAAATTCTTTTATATTAATTTTACACGCATGAAAAAAATATGCTTTTATTCCGCTTTATTTTACTCTCAGGTTTTATTTGCTCAAATTAATTTAGTGCCTAATCCAAGTTTTGAGGATACGGTGAGTTGCCCTCACTTTGCCTCTCAAATTGATAAAGCTGTCGGATGGCATACAAGTTCATGGACTCCTGATTATTTCCATGAATGCGATTGGTTAAATGGAACGACTTCGGTACCGAGCAACTATCGAGGCTATCAATTCGCACAAGACGGACTTGCATACACAGGAATCGGAGTTTATTCAAGTAGCATTAGCAATTTTACGGAATCGTTCACCTGTCAACTTCTTTCTCCATTAAACATCGGCAAAAAATATAATATTTCCTTCTACCTTTCCGTAGGCGACCTTTTTTACCGGCTAACCTGTAATATGATAGGCACTTTTTTCAGTACGGTTGATTTTAATGTAAACTCACCATTTACAATCCAAAATTATGCGCAGCTTTATACTGATAGTGTTATCACCGATACGGCAAATTGGGTTTTAGTAAGCGGCCGTTTTATAGCAGATTCAGCTTATACCTTTATGACCATTGGCAGAGTTTTCAGTGACTCTCTAACCTCTGTTATTTTTTTTCCGCCAGCTTATCCTTATGCATATTATTATATTGACGCTATTTCTTTAACGGAAGATACTGCCTTAAACATAAATGAAAATCCTGTCAAGCATTTAACTATTTATCCGAACCCGACAACCGGTAGCATTGCAATCAAGTCTGGGTTTGAATCACTTATAACTGTTAATCTGATAGATTACAGTGGCCGAAAGTTCGAATTAATTCATCATGATGGCGAAATTGATTTGAGCAATTTTCCTCCTGGCTTATATCTGATAGAACTCATTTCTAAAAAAACATTTTCAATTCAAAAAATTCAAAAACTATAAATTATGAAACAACTCATTCAATTATAACAAATCTCAGCTATAACCATGATATGCAATGCAGCCTTTGCACAGTCAACAACTCCGGGAAACGTATGGGTTTTAGGCGGGAATGAATTTTTAGGATGGGATTTAACCCCTACTAACATTACCCCATTATTTATTAAACACGAGTTAAATCAACCTATTCGTTTTTTCACTGACGCAGCTAATGGGGTTGGATTATTCAACAACCAACGCATGATCATTGATGTCAATCCCGGCCACATCGGCATAGGCCTTAACCACATGCCGGGCAATGACATACTCGATATTTTACCGGATGCCGGTATTCCCGAATACAGGTATTGGCATAAACCATGAAACCGTGCTGCATAACTGGGGTACTCAGAATATTTTTGTGAGTGTTGGGGCCGGCAAGCAAAACATAACCGGAAACGGCAATACCTTTATCGGAAGCCACTCCGGTTCTGATTTGGAAGTGAATAATGCCATAGCCATTGGCAGCCATACAAAAGTAAACTGCAGCGATTGCACGGTAATAGGCGGCAGGTTTACAGGCATTAACACAGACAGGCCGCAGGCAACGCTTGAAGTGAACGGCTCTTTAGCTACCAAAGAATTATTTTTGATAACAAATGAAGGCAAAACCGATTTGATGGCTTTGGTTATGCAGCTAAAAGCAGATATTGAAGTACTGAAACAGCAAATAACTGCTTCCATTAAAAATTAAAATTGTTAAACAATGAAATACATACTAGCATTTTGTTTATTGATAGTTTACATTAAAGTGCAAGCACAAATTAACCTTGTGCCTAATCCGAGTTTTGAGGATACGGTTGAGTGTCCGCATTTTAATAATCAGGTAGATAAGGCAGTTGGATGGTGGCCAAGTAATGAATCCCCTGATTATTTTCATGAATGCGACTGGATGAATGGTAATACCGCAGTGCCCCAGAATTTTTGTGGATTTCAATACGCGAATCATGGTTCTGCCTATGTGGGTTTCATTGCTTACTATAGACCAGTACAAAACATTCGTGAATATTTTACTTGTGAGTTAACAAGCATTTTGCAGATAGGAGTAAAATATTATTATTCATTTTATGTTTCGCTGGCCGGAGGGGGTGGAAAACAAATTCCATGTAATAAATTAGGGGTACTATTCAGTACAACAAGCTATACTTTAAGTAACCCTCCGCCAACAAATAATTTTGCTCATATTTATACTGATTCAATAATTTCCGATACACTAAACTGGGTAAAAATAGAAGGTAGCTTTATAGCTGATTCTAATTATGCATTCTTATCAGTCGGAAATTTTTTTGATGATGCGCATACAGATACAACCTTCATTATACCAAGCTCTGCGGCTTACTATTTCTTCGACAGTTTTACCGTTATGGTAGATAGTTTAACTGGAATTAAAAATTCCTCCTATGCTACTGAAGTACTCATTTCTCCGAACCCTTTTCTTGAATCAGTAAATATACAATTTGAAAACAAAAAAGCAATTTTATTCGAAATTTATGACATTGACAGTAAGTCATTAATTACTGCAACTGAGCTAGAGAATTCCCGAAATTCAATTTCAAGAATTAATCTCGGCTTTTTAAAGGCCGGTGTTTACGTTTTAAAACTAATATATAAAGACAATACCTCTACATTACATAAACTTATCAAGATTGAATAACATGAAAAATATAACATATTTAATTATCTGTATAAGCTCATTCTTTAGTTTTAAAACCTTTGGACAAGCTACAATAACACCAAATACTTGGTTTTCACAAGCGGATTATCTTGGTTGGGATATTAATCCAGGGGGGCCGGATTTGAATATAAAACATGAACTGGATAAACCCATCCGATTTTACACCAATGCCGGCAACGGCATATTCAACAACCAGCGCCTGATCATAGACCGTACACCCGGCCACATCGGCATAGGCCTTAACCACATGCCGGGCAATGACATACTCGATATTTTACCGGATGCCAATTTCCCGAATACAGGCATTGGAATAAACAATGAAACCGTGCTGCATAACTGGGGTACTCAGAATATTTTTGTGGGTGTTGGGGCCGGAAGAAACAATTCCACTGGATTTGCCAATGCATTTTTCGGGATGGATGCTGGATATAATAACTCGGTTCAGGGGGGTAATACCTATGTCGGATGGAATGCAGGAAGAAATTATGACAGAGGAGAAAATACATTTGTAGGAAGTCGTTCAGGTGAGGATAATACGGGTGTATCAAATGTATTTGTTGGCGGAGGAAGTGGATTCAGAAATTCGGGAAATTTGAATACTTTTATTGGGATGTTTACCGGTACGGTTAACGAAGGCAGTCAAAATTTATTTATTGGTAATAGTTCTGGTCAGCAGTTTATTTCAGGAGATTTCAATGTATTTTCAGGATACGAAAGCGGAAGAAATGCCAATGGGAATGAGAATGTGTTTTCGGGTTTTCAATCGGGCTTCTCAAATGATGCCGATTACAATAGTTTTTATGGATCAGAAAGCGGACCATCCAATACAACTGGGAGTCAGAATTCCTTCTTTGGAAGACGTGCCGGATTCAGAAATACAAAAGGCATTAATAATGTTTTCATAGGGGCTGATGCCGGGCTTTCAAATACTATAGGTTCCGAGAATACTTTTCTCGGTTTTAATAGCGGATCAGGCATTATCAGTAATTTAATAAATGCCGCAGCCATTGGCGCTAATGCCACAGTTCTTAATGATAACAAAATGATTTTAGGAGACAATCAAATAAATGTAGGCATAGGTCTGTCAAATGTTTCAGGCGGGCCGCATCGTAAACTGCATATACAGGATGCAGATAATGCGCAGTTGCGGCTTTCGCATACTTACAATATCAATGTTGCCAATGGTGTATGGACTGATTTTCGAAATACTGATCAAGGAGATTTGCTTATCAATACGCAGCGGATGAATGGACAGAATCCTGAGCCTCATTTTGTCGGTATCAATTGTTCAAGTGCATTTCCTCCGCTGAATACGCTTGAAATAAATTCCACAGCTTTATCTCCTCAATTAGCAGGCTTAAGATTCCGTAACCTTACCAATAATGTAACGCCCATTGCGAACCCTGACCTGCAAAAAGGCGTTCTAAGCGTTGATGCCAATGGTGATGTAATTTTTGTGTACGATGAAGGCGGCAATAGCGGAGTTTTTGCCTGCCAGACTCCCGGACCTGCCATTAACCACGTGGTCAAGTTTTCAGCCGTTAGCGGCTCTACTGA
This sequence comes from uncultured Bacteroidota bacterium, assembly GCA_900696575.1. Classification (GTDB taxonomy): domain Bacteria; phylum Bacteroidota; class Bacteroidia; order AKYH767-A; family OLB10; genus CAADHD01. Next base: position 49,267 of record CAADHD010000027.1, on the reverse strand, counting down.
ATTGTGTAACACCATTGCCTTTGATGACGGCAGTCATTTTGGTGTAAATACCAATTTAACCAATCCTTCTCAGCAATTATTCTATACTTTTCAAAATGCAGGTGCAGGTTTGTTTTCAAACACACCGCCTGCCGCGATTTTGCCAACTTACAATACAAACATTGGCATTAAAACTCCATTGGCAGTTCAAACCCATGTGGATGGTAATACAAGGTTTGGATTGATTGTTTATTCCAATCAACCGGTACTTGCTCCCGGAAATATTCCAAGCAGCGATCACTTCAAAATTTATGTTGAGAATAATTCAGGAACTCCTCTGAGTCAAATAACCGATGGGCAATCAATCATAGAAACTTTGGGTAAGCCGATAACATTCAGAAGACTTGGGCCTTGGGGGCTTAATTCAACTACTGAAGATTATTTGACAATATATCCCCAGGAGGAAAATGTTATTATCAAACGCGATTTTTCAACTACTGCCTTGCCTTTAACTTTTTCAGTTTGGAATCGCCCACACTTTTATGTTGAAACAACATTGCCTCAGGAAGTCGAAAAATATACTTCATCCATTTGGGGTAATCATCTGGGTACAGCGGATAATCCATATTACAGCCAGATTGGCGTTCAGGGAACAAGCACAGGGGTCAGGAACACTTTACGTGGCCGAAATCTTGGCGGAAACTTCTTTGCAAGCGGTAGCGATCGTAATTATGGAGCTTATTTTAATGCACAAGGAGGAACTTTTGCTTATGGTATGTATGCTACAGTTCAGAATCCTAATTGCGCACCCGGAATAAATACATGTCCGGTGGCTGCAGGATATTTCAGCGGGCCGGTTTATTCAACAGTGAATTTCATGCCTTCCGATTCAAGTCTTAAAAATAATATAAGCCTTCTTCCTGATTCATTCAGTGTTCTTGACAGCATCCATATTTACTCCTTTGAGTTTGACACCATTGTTGCGCCTCAGATGAATCTTCCTCATGGAACACATTATGGAATGATTTCACAAGAAGTGGCCGGTTTTTTTCCTCAGCTTGTAAAGCCATTTGTTGAGCCGGAATGGCTTTCAGATTCCGGGACTGTTATTTATCCGGAAAAGGAATTTTTAGCTTTGAATTATTCAGAATTCATTGCTCTTTTAATCCACGGTCATCAGCAACAATCCCATTTATTAGATTCCCTGTTCACAAGACTTGATTCCCTACAGCAACAAATCAACTCCTGCTGCAACCTGCGCCTCCCAAACAATCCTGATGAAACAGGCTCAATAGAATTGAAGAATATTAAATCGCTTCAACTCTTAACAGCGGATCCTAATCCGTTTTCAGAATCAACCATCATCCGCTGGTCAATTACTAACGACTTCACTAATGCCGTTATCTTCTTTTATGATGAGCGCGGGCAGCAGATCAATCAATACCGCATAACCGAAAAAGGCAATGGCGAACTGCAGGTATTCGGCTCCAGACTATATTCAGGCGTTTATACCTACACCCTCGTTGTGGATGGAAAAATTGTGAAAAGCAAGAAGATGGCGAAAGTGAATTGAGAGAAATAATTGAATGGCCATCCTGAACTTTCGGCCGTAAATCACCCCTTCACTGCCCTGCCAAGAAAAAAAGTTCCAAACGGAATTATCGAAAGCAAAAAACAAATGATGCCTGTTTTCATGCTTAACGGAATTTTTCTTTTGGCATCCCACAACACAGAAACAAATGCTATGAACAAAATGCCGTGAATACTGCCGACAAGGGTAACCGCCCGGGGCATATCCCACATGTATTTTAACGGCATGGCAATAAACAATAAAAGGAGAAAGGAGATTCCTTCCAGATGGCCGGTGTTAATCAGGGTGAGGCGAGGTGTTGAGAAATATTTTTTCATGCATTTACAAATCAGGGAGCAGTAAGAATGTTGTTTTTCAGTTCGGCAATGAGCGTTTCAAGGTTCCATGCATCTTTCAACCAATAATTCCCGATGCGGGTGCGGCAAAGCGAAGCAAGGTAGGCTCCGGTACCGGTCAACTGCCCGAAGTCATGCGCTATGCTGCGGATGTAGGTGCCTTTGCTGCAAACAATACGGAAACTGACAACAGGCATTTCTATGTTGGTAATTTCAAACTCATGAATTGTTACCGGACGGGCTTCCAGCCTTACCTCATGGCCTTTGCGCGCACGTTTGTACGCCCGCTGCCCTTCAATTTTCATGGCGGAATGAGCAGGCGGAATTTGCATGATGTTGCCGGTTAGTTTCTCAGCGCATTCAAAAATTTTCTCTTTAGTTAAAACGCTGATGTCTTTAAAATTCTCCGGTTCCGATTCAAGATCATAAGTCGGAGTGGTCGCACCCAAAAAAAAAGTGCCGGTGTACTGCTTCTCTGCATTCTGAAACTGCTCAATCTGCTTGTTCATGTTTCCGGTGCAAATTATCAAAAGCCCTGTAGCTAACGGATCAAGCGTACCGGCATGTCCTGTTTTTAGTTTTCTGCCTGCTTCGGGAGGCGGAATTTTTTTTAGCAGATGCTTGATTTTGTTGACCACATCAAACGAAGTCCAACGAAGGGGTTTATCCACCAACAGTATTTCGCCCTTAAAAAAATCCATAGGCAAATGATCAGACAATTTTCAAATCAATACCCAGGGCGGAAAGCAAGATGATGAGTACTCCGACAATAATGCGGTAGTAGCCGAATGCACGCAAACCGTATTTGGTCAGAAAACCGATAAAGGATTTAATGGCCAAAGCCGCCACAATAAAAGCAACTATATTACCAGCTACAAGCATCCACACCTGATTCTGCTCTATAGCTGCTCCTTCTTTAAAAAATTTCAACGTTTTGTAAGCGGTAGCCGCAAACATGGTAGGCACTGCCAGAAAGAAAGAAAACTCAGCCGATGATTTCAGATTCAGCCGCTGCTGCAAGCCGCCAATAATAGTAGCGGCCGAGCGCGATACTCCGGGAATCATGGCAATACATTGATACAAGCCGATAATGAAGGCTGACCGGTAGGTTACCGTATCGCTGTCTTTATCTTTATTCTCACGGATAAAAACATCCAGAAATAAAATAAAAATCCCACCAGCCAGTAGTGTAAATGCCACTACCATTACATTGCCTAAAAGAGAATCAATAAAATCATCAAAAACAAAACCGAGAATAATGGCCGGTATAAAAGCCACTAAAATTCTCGAATAAAAATCAATGATGGTTCTGTTGATTCCCCCTTTTGGAATAAAACGGTCGCGGTAAAGCCATACTACGGAAAGAATGGCTCCGAACTGAATAGAAACCGTAAATGTTTTGGTAAAACTATCTTCGGCAATGCCCATCAGCGAAGAGGCAATTATCATGTGACCGGTTGAAGAGATGGGAAGAAATTCCGTTATCCCTTCTACAATGGCAAGTATGATGGCTTCAATGAATGTCATTAATCAAGGCAGAGTTGTAGCAGGTTCAGTCTTTCGATTTTTTCAGAATAGCATAAATGTTTAAAGCAAATCCTGAAAGCACGACAATGGGAGCCAGCGTAATTCTGCGGAAGCTGAATACATCGGGGTTGAACACATTAGGATCATCTGATTTACCTCCGGCCATGAGGATGAACCCAAGTACAATCAGGCCGATGCCCGATAACATGAGGATATAATTGATTCTGCCAAATGCAAAGTCAGATTTGGGTAACAATTCCTTTTTAGCAGCAGGTTGGTTGGTTTTTGCCATGATATGAAGAGATTAAAATAATTCGTCAAAACTTTTACGAAGATAGCGGTTCACTGCAAACCACGTACTGATACCCGAAATGAGCACACCGGTAATGAGTACAATAGCAAACAGCGTTAGCATGAATACAACATCCTGCAGCCCGAAAATATCAGCCAGATGTTTCTGTAAAAAATAAAGCAGCACTACAAGCAACACATTAGCAATGATGGCTCCGTAAATGCCGCTCAGAATGCCGCGCAGTACAAACGGCCAGCGTATAAAACTGCGGGTTGCGCCCACCAGTTGCATGCTTTTAATCAGAAATCGTTTTGCATAGAGGGTAAGCCTGATGGTGTTATTAATTAGCACCATCATGATAAAAAACAACAAACTTCCGAAAGCCAGAATAATCAGGCTTATTTTTTTAATGTTCGAGGCCAGTGCTTCCGTCAATGTTTCATCATAGCGTGCTTCCATCACCAACGGATTTTTGCTGAAATGATTCACCAAAGCACGGATAGAATCCTTTTCGGCATAATCCGCTTTTATGTTTACATCTACTGAAGGAAGCAGCGGATTGGAGCCAAGGAACGTAACAAAGTCTTCGCCCAACTCTTTTGAAAGCTTTTCGGCTGCCTCTTCCCGGCTGATGATGGTTACGGTTTTTACGGCAGGATGAGCCGACAATTCCTCCGCAAACTTTTTTATTTCATCCTCCCCTGCCTGACTTTTCATAACAAAGCTTATCAGGATGTTTTCTTTGAAGTAATCCGAAACCTTTTTGGCATTTAAAATAAGTACTGCCAGTACTCCGGCTATGAAAAGCACGAGCGAAGTACTTACCACCGTGCTTACATAAGAAGAGCGCAAAGCGCGCTGCGCCATTTTGCTTCCGTCTGACGACATGCCTATATTAAAGCGGGCAAAAATAACCATTCACTGAGGTGAAGCTGTTCATGACAATAATTAAACACTGTTTCTTTTCAAAGCCCGATGTTTAAAAACCCTGCACGATTTTTCTGTTTTGGTAAAACTTACGGTGATTGTCCGTCTATTTTTGCCGCCTGTCCATGAAAAAATACCTGATACTTACTTACGACTACGAATTGTTTCTCGGCAGGCGTAGCGGAACGGTGGCTCAGTGTCAGATCATACCTACGGAAAAAACCCTGTCTATTCTAAAAAAACACCAAGCCAAGGCTATCTTTTTTACCGATACTCTTCAATTGGTACGGCTGAAAGAACTTGCCGCTAACGGAAACATTCATGCACAGAAGGACTTCGCATTGCTTAAGGAGCAGTTTGAAAAAATCATTTCGCTGGGTCATTACATCTATCCGCATATTCATACCCATTGGCTCGATGCAGTTTATGATTCATCCACCCATCAATGGAATTTGTCGGATGTAAGCAGATACCGTTTTCATCAATGCAATGCTGAAACACGAAAGGAAGCTTTCATTCGTTCAATCGAGATTTTGAAAGAAATTATTTTACCGATAGTGCCTGATTACAAATTAGACGGATTCCGTGCCGGAGGTTGGTGCATACAGCCCTTTAGCGATTTCAGGAATTTATTTATTGAGCATGGCCTCCGTTATGAAATGAGCGTGCTGCCCGGTTTTTACTCTTTTACCAATGCGCAGCATTTTGATTTTACGGATTGCCCCGGAAAAAACATTTACCGTTTTGAAGAAGATGAGTGTATCGAAAAAGAAAACGGACGTTTTATTCAGCTTACGGTATCCTCGGTTCCATTTACATCGGTTCATAGAATTCTGGACAGAATCTGGCTAAAATTTTCACCGTACTTTATCAAAAACAATTTACCTGCATCAGGAAACGGACATGCTTCGCAACCATTGATTCCTCAGCCCGAAAAACGGAAACCGGGATTTGATGTCATGCAGAATCTCAGACAACGTATAGCCGTTGAATTACTCACACCGGTTTCCATGCCATTATATAAGTCGTTTCTGAAAGGCAATGACTATATGCATTTTCTTTCCCATCCTAAAATGATAACCCGAAACCATCATCTGCTTTTTGAAAAGTTTTTGGATGATGCATTTAAAAACTTCGAAGTAATTACCGATTTTAAAATCTGCCTGAAAGAAAAAGGATTGGAATGAGCCGGATGATATACCTTACCTATGCCGACCAGCCATCGGGCGTTTACAGCAGCCAGGTGTGCGATGTGGTTAATTTTTTGAATGACAACCTGCATGCCGACATTCGGCTGGTAGCTTTTGTTTCGCTGCGAAATTTTTTTGAAACAAAAAAGAGAATTCAGTCAGAAGTGAAAGATGCCATCATCCTGCCGATGATACCGAAAGCGAATTATTGGAAGTGCTCGCTGCCACTGTTGTTAATCATCTGTCTTTTAACGCGAACAAAATCTATTCTTGCCCGCGGAGTACTTGCCTGCAATCTGGCTCTGCTGTGCCGAAAAGCAGGTTTTATTAAAAAGGCAGGATACGATGGCCGCGGAGCCATTGCTGCCGAATGGTCCGAATATGATGTGGTGCCGTATCCGAACCTGAAAATAACCATCCATCATCTTGAAAAAAATGCAGCATTAAATCCGGATTTCAGAATCTCTGTTTCCGAAAAATTAGTGGAATACTGGAAAGAGCGTTTCAGTTATCAGGATGATAAACACGTAGTCATTCCCTGCTTAGTAAATTCAAGTTTTAAATTTCAGCAGCTAAGTAAAGAAGAAAAAACGGCTATCCGTCAGAAACATGGAATTCATCCCGATGCTTTTGTATTGGTTTACTCCGGCTCCGTTTCCGGTTGGCAATCCTTCGGACTGGTAAAGCAAACCTTAAGGCCATTATTAAAGGAGTCGGAAAATGCAGCATTGCTGTTTTTGTCTCCGCCTGACAAGCATATTGAGGAAATGCAGAAGGAATTGCCGGAAAGGATTTTCCGGGCCTGGGTTAAACATGATGAAGTTACTCCTTTATTATCAGCCTGCGATTACGGAGTATTGATTCGCGAATCGTCTGTTACCAACCGCGTGGCATCGCCTACCAAATTTGCCGAGTATCTAGGTGCCGGATTGCCTGTTATCATTTCTGCAGGCATTGGCGACTACGCTGATTTTGTAAGAAATAACCGATGCGGAATTGTTTTAGAAGAAGGACAAAGCATTTCAGCAGCAGCGCTTACCCGTTTTCCGGCAGAAGAAATGGCTTCTCTGGTACAACGTTTTTTCACAAAAGAGTCTCAGGTTGAATCTTACCGAAAGGTATTATCGGCCCTGCGATAACTCATTTGTGGTTCTCCTTTAATTGAACGCTTGCATTTGCAAGGATTTTCCAATCCATGAAAAAATCAGCAGAAATGGGGCTTTAGTTTTGTCATTCAACAGACAAAATAAAACACAGCTACAATATGAAAAAACAAATCACAAACCTGCTATCGCTTGCAGTTATCGGTCTGGCCCTTGTTTCCTGCCAGAAGGAAAGCGACAATGCCATGGTGCCTAATGAAAATGGAAACAACCGTCAGGGTTCAGGCACAATTATCAATCCTGTTATTAGCACTCCGCCCTCCACCTTTACACAAAAAGCGCTGGTGGAATCGTACGTGAGTGCTAACGAAGGACGTACACCAATGAACGATTACATGCTTAACACTGTTCGCGGATTATATCCTAACCGGATTGTTGCAGCCAATTTTCACAATAATGACAAATTGAGTTCTTCTGCCAGCGATGAATTGCTTGGATTTATCGGAAGCCAGCCTTCTCAGATTCCGGCTACCATGCAGAACAGAATTCCTTACAATGGCAACTTATTTAACACAAGTATGAACTGGAACAGCAACCTACCGGCTACTCTTTCATCAACCGCAGTTGCCGGCCTTGCCATTCAATCGTCAGTTTCCGCTACGAATCTTGTCAATGTATTTCTGCATTCAGGGTTTAACACTACGTTAAGCGGAAACTATAAACTGGTTGCTTACTTAGTTGAAAATAATGTAACCGGTGCAGGCCAGGGTTTTGATCAGGCAAACTCAGGTAATAACGATCCGGCCAGCCCTTTCTATAACATGGGTAACCCGATTCCGAATTATACTCATAATTATGTGGTCCGCCAGATGCTAACTTCTGTTGATGGGGTAAGCATTCCTTCTTCTCACCTTGTTATGGGCGGCCATTTCCGTCATCGTGTAACTTTTGATTTGCCTCCTTTGTTTAACATCAGCAACTGTTATGTAGTAGCATACGTTTACAATGCTTCCAACATGCAGGTACTGAATGCACAGACGGCAAAACTGAATACCATTCAGAGCTGGGATTAAGCTTCTTCTTAGTTGATAGTAACATATAAAATCCTCCCGGCATCAGTCGGGAGGATTTTTTTTATATGGGTTTCAAATTTACCTTTGCCCGGTGTCACAGCTTTATGAACCCGACCTTTCCCTTGGATTTCTTTTTACGGTTCTGCTTACACTCTTTCTATTTTTAAATGCATTTCAGCAAACGGGTAAGCCAACGTTGCTGATTGTTTTTTCTGCGATTGGTATCTGGATGCTGCTTCAGGCTTTAATTGCCGGCACAGGTTTTTACAGAAATTTTGTTTCCCTGTTCCCAAGAATGTTTCTGGCTGTTATACCTGCCGTATTAACTGTTATCTATTTCGGGGTGGTCAGAAATAAATTAAATCATTTTCACCTTCGTAAACTCACCTTTATTCATCTTGTCCGCATTCCGGTTGAACTCCTTTTATTAAGCCTTTTTTATGACAAAGAAATTCCTGTTGAAATGACTTTTGAAGGAAGAAACTTCGACATTGTTGCAGGGCTTTCTGCCATTATTTTTTCTCATCGCTGGTTTTATGATTCAAAAACAGGTTTAAAATTTCTGTTTATCTGGAACTGTGTAGGATTGACGTTACTCTTCAACATTGTAATCACTGCCATACTTTCATTGCCGACCCCGTTTCAGGTTTTCGGGCAGGCACAGCCTAATCTGGCCGTAACATATTTCCCATTTGTATGGCTGCCTGCCGTAGTAGTGCCAGTTGTATTGTTTGCTCACATTATTTCCATCCGTAAAATACTTACGGAAATAAAAACCGAAATCAGCACATAATTTTTCAATATCTCATTTTTACACCCATGTGCGGCATTGCAGGTTTTGTTGATTTTGACGGACAGTCAACTATTGACACCGTTCGGCAAATGGCCGACACACTCGAATACCGCGGACCAGACGACAGCGGCTATGAATTGTTTGATTTCGCAAATACACAAGTGGGATTCGGATTCAGAAGGCTTAGCATTCTTGACCTTACACCTGCAGGCCATCAGCCTATGCATTTTGAAGAGGCCGGATTAACCGCCATGCTTAATGGAGAGCTTTACAATTTTACGGAAGTAAAAACCGAACTCGAAAAACTCGGGCACACTTTTAAAAGCCGCACCGATACGGAAGTTCTGCTCAAAGCATTTTCGCACTGGGGAATAAACTGCATTCACCGGTTCCGCGGCATGTTTGCCATTGCCATACTTGATCGTAAAAACGAACTGCTGCACCTGATACGCGACCGAGCAGGTGTTAAGCCGCTTTATTATTTTAATGACGGGCAGCATTTTCTTTTTGCCTCAGAACTGAAAGCTTTTCATAAACATCCGCATTTTTTAAATGTGATAAGCCCCGCTGCACTGGCCTTGTATTTTCAACATGGTTACATCCCTGCACCATATACCATCTTCAGCAGAACGTACAAACTGTTGCCGGGGCATTACCTCACCATCAGCCTTAAATCGAAAAGTGTTTTACAGAAACAGTATTGGAGTGTAACTGAGTTTTACAATAAGCCTTCTCCTCCAATTTCTTTTAATGAAGCTGCAGCAGAAACCGAGCGTATTATGCAGCAGGCCTTTCAGTTGCGCATGGTAAGCGATGTACCTGTTGGTGTATTCCTTAGCGGTGGCTACGACAGTACTTTGGTTACGGCTTTAATTCAGAAAAACCAACAGCAGAAGCTCAAGACATTTACCATCGGTTTTGAAGAAAATACTTTTAACGAAGCCCCTTATGCACGGCAGGTGGCCGCTCATCTGGGCACCGACCATCATGAATACATCTGCACCTGGCGCGAAGCCATGAATATAATTCCACAACTTCCTGAAATATATGATGAGCCTTTTGCCGACTCCTCTGCCATACCTACTTACTTAGTAAGCAAAATGGCGCAACAGCAGGTTACCGTTGCCCTTAGTGCCGATGGCGGTGATGAAATCTTTGCAGGTTATGATAAATACGGCAAGTGCCTGCGTTATAACTCGCAGTTGCACCTGTTGCCCGGCTTTTTAAAAATGTCTGCGGCTTCATTGCTTTCTTTAGTTCAGAGGTTAATGCCTGTTTCCAACCTTGCAAGACCTGACAGGCTTAATAAACTGATACTTGCCCTGCGCGAAAAGCATCCGGCTGCGCTGTTCAACATCATTACACAAGCCATGACACAGCGCGAAATAAAACGCCTGCTTTCGGTGGATGCCGCTTTTCCGCCAACGGCTTTTGAAGATGTATTGGTGATGACAAAACATGATCCGCTTGCACACTATTTGCATACCGATTACCGTACATTCTTAGTGGATGACATTCTTTGCAAGGTTGACCGTGCCGGCATGGCTGTTTCTTTAGAAGCACGCGAGCCGCTGTTAGATCACCGCATTATTGAATACGCAGCATCATTGCCATCACACTTTAAATGGCACAACGACAAAGGCAAACGCCTGCTGAGGCATATTGTTCATCAATATGTACCGGCAGAAATGATGGAACGGAAGAAGATGGGGTTTAATATACCTTACGAAAAATGGTTTCAGTCAGACCTAAAAAAAATGCTTAATTACACTATTTTTGATTCCCAGCTGGGTTGCAACGGCATTTTTAATGAGACTGAAATTAAAAAGATGATCAAAAATTATTTTGATAATAAACCGGTTACCTTTCAACGCATCTGGTCTTTGTTTGTTTTTAAACTTTGGTTTTTGAAATGGATGAGATAATACTTTTAAGCATTTGTCCTAGTAAAGAGAATTGTATTGCTACTTTCATCAATATTCCCTTTTAAAAAATAACTGATCATAATCCCCCAAAAACGAATGCTTGTTCATGAAGAATAGAATATTGCTCATAGGGGCTAGTTTGCAATCCGGGATGGCTGTAGCCAAATCATTGTATGATTACGGACTAGAAATCAACATTATTGACTGGTATAAACTTCCTATTAGAAATTCCAGGTATATTCATAAATACATTGATATTGGTAATCCTTCGGAAGATGAAATGGAATTTTCAGAAAGGCTTATTGAAATTGTAAAAAAGGGATCTTACAAATGTATCTTGCCAATAAATGATCCGGCAATGGAGATTTGCCATAAGCATGAAAGAGAAATCAATTTGCATACACCCATTCTTAATTTAAATCCCAGCCGTGTTTATGAATTTGCACATGATAAAAGGAAACTTTTGTTGGAAGCCGGCAGGCATGGAATTGAAATTCCTGAAAGTGTCTTTATTGAAAATATAACCGATTTAAATCTGATTAAGCCTGATTTCGAATTTCCATGTATTCTAAAACCTGCCTTCTCCGCTAAAATAAAAAACAATAAAATCTTAGAATTTAAAGTGCGGATTGCTGAATCAAGAGAACACCTTTCTGATTTGGTCAGAGAGCTTATCCATTCAACACCGTTGATCATACAAAAAAGAGTGAGAGGGACAGGTATAGGTTTTAATTTGATTGCTTACAATGGGGAAATAATTAACTATTACCTTCATAAAAGAATTACGGAGATTAATGGAGTAAGTAGCTATCGGGAAATTATCAATTCAAGTACATATAACCTTGAAACAAAAATAGAAAGTCTTTTAAAAAGCATTGGCTGGACAGGGGTAGCCATGATTGAATTTAAAGCCGATTCAAATAAAGCTGTTTTAATGGAAATGAATGGCAGATTTTGGGGGTCTCTGAATGTTGGAATTTACAGCGGATTGAACTTCCCCGTTCAGCTTTATGAGATGATTGTGCTTAATAAAAAAATCAATAAAATTAGCTCTCTTAAGAAGCTAAAAGTGCGAAACCTCCATATGGAAGCTATGCTATATGGCTCAAAATGTATGCAAGGAAAATTTTTGGAATTTTTTAAGTGGTCTTGTAGCATTCTTTTTAACTTTAAAAGAAACGAGATAATTGAAGATGGATTTTTCCGTGATCCGCTACACTTTGTTGAACTTTATTTTCATGATTTAAAAAGATTATATTCTAAGTTTATTCAGAAATACTCACTGATTACAAGAAATAAATTAAAAATTAAATCCTCCAGATCATTATCAATAGCTTTTATTTGCCACGGCAATATTTGCCGAAGTCCATTTGCAGAAATTTATTCAAAAAAACACTTTCCTAAGCACAAGTTCGCCTCATTTGGATTTGTAAATATTGAAGAAAGACTCCCTCCTCTCAATGCTGTCTTAGTTGCTCAACAGATGAATGTTGATATATCAAATCACCTATCTCGATGCTTTAATGTTAAAGAAAAGAGTAAATACGATGCATTCATTGTCATGGATAGAATTAATTATTTTCACCTTATAAAACTGGGTGTTGAAAAGTCGCGAGTTTATTTTATTTCCGATAAAGATATTCCCGATCCATATGGAAAGGACACCTCCGTGTTTTTAAACACCTTTAATCAAATAAAACAGTCGTTGGATTACACTTTTATAAATGATAAACCCTAAATTGAAGCGATGGCTTAGACGCCTTTATGAGGCTATTCCAGGAAAAATCTTTTTCTATAAAATTTTAAGACGATGCATTAGATTACCTTTTAGCTGGCATGAATATTTTTATTTCCAAGGTGTTTTTAAAACTTCGATAGGAAAATCAAGTTTTAAAATGATGAATTATGGTTATAGGTATCATGTAGAAAATCATTTTTTTTGGGGAGGCATCAAGAATGGATGGGAGAAAGAATCCAGTAGAATTTGGATTGGTTTATGCAATGATGCAGAGGTCATTTTTGACATTGGAGCAAATACCGGCTGTTATGCCTTAATAGCCAAAACCATTAACCGCTCATCTCAAATCTATGCATTTGAACCAATGGACTCCATCTTTAAAAAACTTAGCCATAACGTTAAACTCAATAGCCATAATATTTCTTTACACAAATTAGCCTTATCAGACTTCACGGGTAAAGCAAAGATTTTCCCAACCTCCTTGGACCATGTATATTCTGTAACGGTAAACAAAAATTTATTTGTGAACGAGAAGGTTTACGAGGAAGAAATTGATGTCATTAGATTGGAGGACTTTATTGAACATCATAAAATCAATAAAATTGATGTGATGAAATTAGATGTTGAAACCCACGAGCCGCAAGTATTGAAGGGTATGGGGAAATATTTAAAACAATTTATGCCAGACATGATTATTGAGATCCAATCGAATGAATTGGGGTACGAAATTGAAAATTTACTTAGTGGTTTACAGTATGAATTCTATAGTATTGATGAAACAAAAGGAATATTGTGTGAAAAAAATCTTCGAAAAGCCAATGGCTTAAACTTCTTGATTTGCAAACCTGAAACTTCCAAAAAACTAAGGCTCAAATAAAAAGCGAACTCCTAATCTTAGAAAATTAGACTCATTAGTGGTTGTATTGCTTATGCAAAAGCGAGATAAAATATTTTTTTTGTAAATATCTGATTTAAGTTTATAATCAACAGCCAGCAGATTACGATATCCGGCATTGATACAAAGGTTTTTTATTTCCTCGTTGTAACTGCCGTCAGGAAATGCAATGCTCTCTACAGCATCACCTGTAATTCTTTCAATCAGCGCTTTGGAATAGCTGATTTCCTGCTCTGCTTCTGAGACCGAAATTTCAGATAAATTTGGATGGTTGTGTGTATGTGAGCCTATTTCAATAAGTCCTGAATCTGTCATTTCTTTTATCTGTTCAGCAGAGAGCAATTCAAAAAATTCTTTATGACCGGTCGTATCAGGCTGGATGCCTTGTTCGGTAATCCACTGAATAATTCGGTTCTTTTCGATTACGCTGATCAGTTTCATGAAAGCCTTCAGCGATTCAGCGTCTCGTATTTTTTTAAATACCCCCTCTTTGGATGGCGGGAACCCGAAATTAACTGCCGTCAGGCTCTTGTAATCAATCTGCGGCTTTACCCCGTCAATAAAATCGTACCATAAAATATGGTTGGGATTATCCAATGCTTTTGTTACCATGAATATAGTTGCCGGCATCTTTAATTGTTTTAACACCGGAAAGGCATAGTGATAATTATTCGCATACCCGTCATCAAATGTGATGGCAACCTCATAATCTTTAGGAACCACATCGTTGCGGTAATCTTCAAACAAATCACAGAGTTTCCTGATTTTAAAACTTCGGTTCAGGTAAGCCATGTGCTGTTCAAAGTCATTCACTGAAAGATGGTTTACGGAAAGTTTTAAGTCCGGCTTCGGAACTACTCCATGATACATTAAAATGATGCGCTTTCTTTCAGACAGCCGCCTGAGCACCTTATCCAAACCCAAACGAATGGCTGCAGGGAATACCGCTGCACGATAAAATGATTTCAGCATGCAGCAAAACTGTAAAGAAACAATCAGATTTTTACAATCTTCTTCTTATAGAGGCCAGTTGATGTCTTAATGGTTATGAGATAATACCCCATGGCCATGTTGGAACATTCGAGCATAAAAAAGCGACTACTCTTGTCTTGTGTCTTTTTAATAATAATGCGGCTTGCAGCATCCATTACAGTAACCGATTCTATGAAATCAATGCCTGATGTTTCAATAAAAAGCCAGTCGGCAACAGGATTAGGATACACGAAAAGGCGGGGCTGAAATTCTTGTTGTATTACGGAAGTTGGAGCTACATAACAAACTTCAATAGACGGATGATAAAATGGATTAGGATAATCGCTTGAGGCAAAATTTTTTGCATTGTAATACGCTTCTGTTTGCAGGCGCAGCATGAAACCATAACTGTTGGGATAATCAATCATGTCCTGAACAAGATTTTTTACATCTATGTTGAGGTAATTCTGTGCGGGATTGCCGGTATGAGAAAGCACAATCTGGTTTAAAGTAGTTGTGGACGGCTGCGTATTCCAGGTTACTGCATTTTCACTCCATGGTGAAGTTATCCGCTGAATTAAAACGGCATTATTGGTTCCATACATGGCTGTAGGTGTAGTTATGGGGCTGGGATGAGCATACAAACTTAAACCTGCAGAAATAATAGATGAACCAATGGGAATCTGCGTAAAGTCAAACTCAATTAATGCCCGGTCAATACAAGAAATGCCGCCACAAGTCCATGCAATGGCGCCTGATTCTGTAGAAGGCTCAGTGTTAGTGTTCGGCATACCACTTAAAATATTTGCATCCTTTCCTTCAGCAGCATCCGGTTTTAGGGTGAAGCAAATCAAAGATCCGACCGAGTCGGGGGAGTATTCCCACCAGTCATTAAAAAGCGTATTAAAGTTGTCTCCAAAACCGAAGTATCCAGCATTACCAATAGACAGAGAAGAAACCAGCCAGCGGCCGCCACCCGGAAAGTTAGCGAGCGGCTGCCATTGATTGATGGCAGGATCATACTTAAAAAAATCACTTGCTGCACTTGCACCAATGTTACCTGTGCCTGCATAAATAATATCATTTAAACAAAAAACACCCGGATATGATCGGGCGGCTGCCGGCAAATTGCTTTTTTGTGTCCATGAATTTGATAAGGGCGAGTACTCCCACCAATCATAAAAAAATGCTGATGTGGCTCCGTTGTTTTCAAATCCAAAGCCAGCGTATCCGGCCGTAGAAGTTCCAATACCACAAACTCCGTAGCGGGCAATACCCGGAAAACTTGCTTTCTGAGTCCAAGTGTCTGAAATAGCATTGTACTCATAAAAATCATTTACAAAAGGACCCGTACTTGATCCTATATTTCCCAACCCGTAATAGCCATTTTGACCTATTGCAAAAGCGGCAGCGCCATATCTTGCAGGGCCGGGAAACGGAGCTTTTTGAGACCATGTGTTTAATACAGGATTATATTCATAAAGACTATTGATAAGTCCTGAGGCAATGCCGCCTATAAAGTACCCCAGTCCGCCAATGCTAAAAGTGCCTGCCGTTCTTACGGCAACAGGTAAATTTGATTTTTGTGTCCATGTGTCGGTTGCAGGGTCATATTGCCAGAAATCATTCAGATTAACTGTGTTGCGCCCTCCACCCACATAACCGAAATTACCGATTGAGAATGAAAGCGCACCCCACCGTGACATACCGGGCAAATCTGCTTTTTGTTTCCAGGAGTAATTCTGCCCCCAACTACCCTGTACTGTCAGCATAAGCACAACCGAAAAAAAGGAAATCATGTTTTTCATAATCTGGCAGATTTTAAGATTTGAAAACAAATGCAAAGAATAACGGAGGGTGTGTTATGATTTGGCCTGAAACAGTTTATCAGGACAATTGGCAGTCTGCCGGCCATCACTCTGCTACCTGCTTACTCCATTTTAGCCGTTGCTCTTTTGTTTCTTACTCCCTGACAGCACATCCAAAACAACTCCCGCCACTACCAGCGCTAGTCCTGAAAGTGCAGCCATTGAATAATGTTCATTAAAAATAAATATACCAAAGCCAACGGCAAACACAACTCCTATGTATTGAATAATGGAAACCTTAGCCGCCTTGTCTTTTTGCAGCGCTTTGGTAAGATGTACCTGTCCTAACTGCGTAGTAATGCCAATCATCAGCAGGTAAAACCACTCCCAACCCTGCGGTTGCCCCCAATCAAAAATTGAAAAAGCCAGGCCGGTGATGGCGCCTATCAGTTGAAAATGCAGCACCACTACTAACGGATGCTCCCTGCCGCTTAGTGTACGTACAAAGTTGTAAGCAATAGCCGAACACAAGGCAGAAAATAATCCGATTCCAAGGCACCAAAGCGAAACTCGTGAATCGAAACCCTTGATGAGTACCACACCCGAAAATGAAATCAGGAAGAAAAGCCATTGTACGGGCTTTACCTTTTCATTAAGAAAAAACAAAGCGATGATGGCAGTAAAAATGGGCGACAGGTACTGAATAGTAACGGCAGTACCCAGCGGCATTTCTTTAACGGTAACAAAATAAGTGAGCAGGGCAATAGTCCCGAATACACCCCGCAGTATAAGCAGGCGATGGTTATTACCAATCAGGTTTTCACGGATGGATAACAGCACCGCCATACTCAGTATTGTTGAAATGCCGCAACGGAAAAAAACCAATTCCATTACAGGCAGGCGGCCGGCAAGCTTTACAAACACATTCATCAGCGAAAAGCTTACAACGGCCACCAGCATATGGGCTATGCCGGATGAAAATGAGAGGGATAAAAGTTTTTTCAGAGGAGCAAAGAAAGGGAGAAGGGAACTCATGCCTTAACAACAAAAGACTTGTTTCATTCCCTATTCCCATATCTTTGGCCGGCTTTTCACACAGTGGATTCCCTCAAAAAATTATTCGAAAATTTTAACCGGCTTAAAGTCCTGATAATAGGAGATGCCATGGTTGATGCCTATGTATGGGGACAGGTAGAACGCATTTCGCCCGAAGCTCCCGTACCGGTAGTAACAGTCAATAAAAAAGAAGATCGCCCGGGCGGAGCGGCCAATGTGGCCTTGAATATAAAAGCCATGGGTGCCATGCCTGTTTTATGTACTATGACAGGGAAGGATGAGGCCGGCAAGAAGTTCGTCAGCCTGATGAAAAAAAACGGGTTGCCTGTAAATGGAATCATTACAAGCAATGAAAGAGTTACTACTGTTAAAACAAGAGTTATCGGTAACCGGCACCAGTTGATGAGGGTGGATGAAGAAACATTGCTTGACCTGAGCAAAAAAGAATCGCATGCATTTATTGGTTCGCTTCGCAAAATGATAAGCACGGTAAAACCGCATGTCATTATTTTCGAAGATTATGATAAAGGATTGATAACTCCTGAAGTAATAAGCGCAGTTATGGCTATGGCATCTAACTCCGGAATACCGGTAGCTGTTGACCCCAAGAAGAAAAACTTTCATCATTACAAAGGAGCAACTCTGTTTAAACCAAACCTTAAAGAACTGAGAGAAGGGTTAAAGCTTGATTCGCTATCGCATGAAAACCTGAATAAAAACACCGAATTGAAAAAATTCATCAGCCGGCATCAAATCAAACAGCTTATTGTAACGCTATCCGATCATGGCGTTTATTATTCGGCCAAAGGAAAAAGTGAAATAATTCCTGCTCATGTTCGTAATATATCCGATGTCTCCGGGGCGGGCGATACCGTCATCAGCGTAGCTGCCTTATGCCTGGCTATGAACTGTCATCCTTCATACACAGCCGCTTTGGCCAATCTGGCCGGAGGATTGGTTTGCGAAAAAGTGGGGGTTGTGCCTGTGAATAAAAACCAACTGATGGAAGAAGCGCACAGGGAGGGTTTGGTTTAAGATTGCATCTGCATGTCATCTGTTGACCGGTTTCGCGAAAAAGTAAACCTGAAAATTTTCAGCAGCAAGCCCATTGTACTGAAGATATTCAGAGTGCAAAGTATTCTGGTAGCCTGTTTCGGCATTGCTTTTCTGGTTTATGTATTCGGTTTTCCTCAAACCGAAGAATCGCGTAAGATTGAGATTTTCTTTCTCAAATTTATTTTCGGTTTCTACCTGCTTAATTATTTTGTAAGATTCTTTTACACGTTCGAACCCGGAAAATTTATCCGTACTACATGGCTTGAATTGGTACTGCTTATTCTCATCATCATTGAAGCGCTTACCGATTTAATTATTGACCGGCCACTTGTTTATCATATTGTAAAATCATTGGGCAGGGAGCAATTTGTTTTCTGGTATATGTTTGTATTGCAGGGATTGCTCATAACTTTTCTGCTTATTGATGTAGCCAAACTCGGTACGTTGCTTGACTTTTTTAAGATAAGCACATCCGGTCTTTTCATCCTTGCTTACGCAGTGCTTATTGGTGGTGGAACTCTACTCCTTGTTTTGCCTGAGATGACCGTTAACGGACAGGGAGCTACATGGCTCGAAGCCTTGTTCACCTCAACCAGTGCAAGCTGTGTAACAGGATTAATAGTGGTGGATACCGGAACGTATTTCACTCTTAAAGGTCAGTTGGTAATAATGATGCTGATGCAATTAGGAGGTTTGAATATTTTGTCATTTGCCACCTTCTTCGCATCGTTTTATTCAAGGGGCATGGGCCTGAAACATCACAGCATGGTGCATGACCATTTCAGCAGCGATATGCTTTACGATGCCAAGAGTCTGCTGAGGCAGGTTCTCCTCACCACCTTAGTAATTGAAACGGCCGGAGCCATAGCTATTTATTCGCTCTGGAACCCCGATCTGGAATGGAAAAGTACCATCGAAAAAATTTATGTATCGGTTTTCCATTCCATCTCCTGTTTTAACAATGCAGGCTTTTCCACTTTCACCAATGGAATGATGCATCCGCTCAACTCCTCAAGTTACATTCTTCATTTGGCTATGACCGTTATTATTTTCATGGGCAGCCTTGGTTTCTATTCCATACAGGATATTTTCGGAATTGAAAACATGCGTCAGCGCATGAAAATGCCCTGGAAGAATTTCAAAACCAGTACCCGGGTTTGCCTGTATGCTGCTATTATGCTGACTATTGGCGGAGGTTTCATATTCGATTGGCTTGAAGCGAATAATACAATTCTGAAAGAAAAACCCGTGGAGCGTTTCCTTACTTCACTTTTTCATGCCGCTTCTGCACGCACAGCCGGTTTCAGCACTGTTGACTTCGGCTTGGTTCATTCCTCCACGCTGGTACTCTTTATGTTCCTGATGTTTGTTGGCGCTTCGCCCGGCTCGACAGGCGGAGGAATTAAAACAACAACGTTCACGCTCATACTTCTTTCGGCTTATGCCACCATTCGCGGCAAAAGAAACATTGAACTCTTCAAGCGCACCATCAATTGGGAGTTGTTGAATAAAGCGTTTTCCATCTTTACCTTTTTTGCGGGCGGAGTGTTTCTCGGAACATTTCTGCTTACCATTACCGACCCTCAGATTGATTTAGTCAAAATCATGTTCGAACAGGTTTCGGCTATCGGTACTGTCGGACTTTCAACCGGCATTACTCCGCTGCTTTCTGAAAGCGGGAAATTGGTTCTAATTGTCAGTATGTTTATTGGAAGGATCGGACCGCTTACATTGGCTTTTGCACTCAGCAAGAGAGTGAAAACGGTAAACTACCGTTATCCCGAAACGCATTTCATGGTTGGATGATGAGTGAAGTACTCCCCTATCACGATCTGCCCGATGGAAAACGGAAACAGGTAGAGCAAATGTTCAACAACATTGCCCACCGTTATGATTTTCTGAATCATTTTCTCTCCATGGGAATTGACAAACGATGGAGAAAAAAAGTAATCAGCGAATTAAAAAAAAAACAGCCGGCTAATATTCTGGATGTTGCTACCGGCACCGGAGACTTAGCCTTTGCATCAGCCAAACAATTAAATGCAGAAGTTACAGGGGTGGATATTGCAGCTAACATGCTCAGCATTGCCGAAGAAAAAAAGAAAAAAAGCTTGCAGGCCGGTAAAATCAAATTTCTTCAGGCCGATGCACTCAGTCTTCCATTTACGGATGGCTCCTTTGATGCCTGCACCATTGCTTTTGGTGTGCGCAATTTTGAAAACATAGAAGCAGGGTTAAAAGAGATTAACCGCGTGCTCAAGAAAAACGGAGTAATTGCCGTGCTTGAGTTTTCTACTCCTCCGCAATTTCCGGTAAAACAATTTTACCTGTTTTATTTCCGTTATGTGCTGCCTGCCATCGGGCGATTTTTTTCACGTGACAAAAGAGCTTATCAATACCTTCCTGAATCAGTGTATGCATTTCCATCTCCAGAAAATTTTTGCGGAATTCTTCATTCCTGCGGGTTCACAAAAACATGGCATCGCTATCTTACTTTTGGCATCGCTTCGCTTTATACTGCGCACAAAAATTGATTGACTTATGATGAGGTTGATTTTTTTTTCACTTTCGTTTTTTCTATTTAACGCTGTTGTTAATGCACAGCGCAATACAGTTCAGAATCTTCCGAAATACGATAAACAGAAACTGCATTTCGGTTTTCTGCTGGGGATGAATAAAACTGATTTTGTAGTTAAACGCATTGGCACCTTCAATTATCTTGATTCTCTTTATGTGGTGGAAGTGCAGCCCACCAGCGGTTTTAACCTCGGCATTGTTTCCAACCTTCGGCTAGCAGAATATTTTGATCTGCGATTTGTTCCCGACCTGTCCTTTTCGCAGCGCAACCTGATTTATTCTTTTTATGAAAACGGAACTCCATTCAGTACTACAATAAAGCAGATTGAATCCACCTTTCTCGAATTTCCGCTCGAAGTGAAATACAAATCAGCCCGCGTAAAAAATTATCGCGTGTATGTTCTGGCAGGATTCCGTTATAGCATTGATATGGTTTCGCAGGAAAAAGTGGAAAATAAAGACCGCGATTTCGTACGGCTTTCACGAAAAGATTATGGCTATACTATCGGATTAGGGTTTGATTTGTACATGCAGCTTTTTAAACTGTCGCCCGAAATAAAAATGTATCACGGCATTCCTGATCTGTTAGTGCCTGATAACAGGATTTTCTCCACCTCCCTAAGCAGCCTGAGGTCTAAAATCTGGCAATTTTCGCTCACCTTTGAGTGATTTTTCAGGATGAAACAGATTGATATCATCCTGAACCCCGAACAGGCTTTTGATGAGCATCAGCGTGATTCTGTTTTTAAAAATCACCCTGATTTATCAGGAAAAAATTTTGTCATTCTTAAAAGATCCATTGATGCAAGACATGGAAAAGTGAAAGTTGTTTTTCTTGTCAATGTTATTGAGGATTCGGAAAAGCAAAATCAGGAAAAGTTTGAACGGAAATACCTGAATGTTTCTTCCGCCCAACCGGTATTTATTGCCGGCAGCGGTCCGGCAGGTTTGTTTGCGGCATTGCGCCTGATTGAATCCGGTTTTAAACCCGTTATTATTGAACGCGGAAAAGAAGTACGCGAACGCAGGCGAGATCTGGCTTTGATAACCAAACAAGGCATCGTTAACCCCGATTCGAATTACTGCTTTGGCGAAGGCGGAGCCGGGACTTACTCCGATGGAAAACTATACACCCGATCAGGCAAACGCGGCAGTATTGGGCATATCCTGAATACGTTTATCTCTTTCGGAGCTGACAGCGATATTGCCATTGATGCTCATCCGCATATCGGTACCAATAAACTGCCGGGCATTATCACAGCTATCCGTAAACAGATTCTTGATTGTGGCGGAGCGTTTTTCTTCAATACAAAACTTACAGGGCTTGTGATTCAGAACAGAAAACTGAAAGGCATAAAACTTTGCAGCGCCTCCGGTGAATGGACAGAAAAAGCAACAGCGTTGATACTTGCTACCGGCCATTCGGCACGCGATGTTTTTGGCATGCTGCCTGAAAACAAACTTACTATCGAAGCCAAGCCGTTTGCTCTGGGAGTTCGCATTGAACATCAGCAGTCGCTGATTGACAGCATTCAGTATCGCTGTAAAAAGAGGAACGACTATCTGCCACCTGCTGCTTACTCGCTTAAGACTCAATCCGGCAACCGCGGAGTGTACTCTTTTTGTATGTGCCCGGGAGGAATTATTGCTCCGGCAGCTACCTCGCCCGGTGAAGTAGTGGTTAACGGATGGTCGCCATCGAAAAGAAACAATCCGTATTCCAATTCAGGCATTGTGGTAACGATTACTGAAGATGATGTAAAGCGGTTTTCCAAAACAGGAGCCCTTCGTTTTTTGCATTTTCAGAAAGAGACAGAACAAAAATCATTTCTGGCCGGAGGTGAAAATTTATTTGCCCCGGCACAACGTATGGTTGATTTTACGGAAGGAAAAATTTCGTCCTTGCTGCCGGCATGTTCCTACAAGCCCGGCATAACCTCTGCACCACTTGCAGATATTTTTCCGAAAGAAATAACTCAGGCATTAAAAGCCGCATTCAGGGATTTCGGGAAAAAGATGAAAGGATACTTTACCAACGAAGCCGTGGTGGTGGCCACCGAATCGCGCACTTCATCGCCTGTTCGCATACCGCGAGATGAAAAAACACGGATGCATCCCGATTGTGATGGTTTGTTTCCCTGTGGCGAAGGGGCCGGTTATGCCGGAGGTATTGTTTCGGCAGCAATGGATGGAGAGAGGTGTGCAGATGCTGTCAGCCGGAATATCAGCCTTGAAAGGATTTAAGGCCTATCCGGTCGTTTGATTACCTCTGCTAAAAACTTCCGAAGATCTTTCATGCTTCCGTTTCATAAAATTTTACTTTTGGCCATCACGTTTGCCATTTGATGAAACTGATTTATGAACTTAAGGCTCTCTGCTTAGCAGCTTTTTTACTTTCAGCGTTTTCAGCCAGCGCTCAATCCATAAAAAATTTTACTGCTACTGAAACCGGGTTTATCAGCGACCTGCAGAAGTTTCTTTCAGAAACCAATCAGAAAGAAACAGAGAAGCTGATGAAAGAATTTATACCGTTCTGGAATTCGGGAGCACTGTCATCTGCACAAAAAGAACTTGTGTATGAAAACAGCAATGCCATGCTGAAGAAAAGACTGAAAGCATTTCCTGACTTTGTCATGTACATGCAGGCACTTACCGGATTTGTAAAGAGCAATCAGCCGGCAGAAAATTTCAAACAATGGCATGCAAGCATGGGGCGAATGTTGCAAGGCAGCGTACGCAGATTCAGCGACTACTTAGAAGTATGCACCGGCCTTTTTCAGCAAAATGTACTTTATGAATCAGCCAATGTACGCTGGAGCAGCAGTACCTCTTCTTACACATTCGGTTTCGACACTCTTCCTAAAATTACATTCGGAGAAATGACTCTTATTTGCAGTGCAAAAAATGACAGCCTGCAAATACAGAATGCCAAGGGGGTTTATTATCCCTCGCTCAAAATGTTTTACGGTAATGGAGGCCGTGTTTCCTGGGAACGGGCAGGTCTTCCTGCTGCCGATGTGTATGCTCAACTGAAGCGGTACCAAATCAATCTTGCCGGTTCGGAATATTCGGCAGATACCGTTACATTTTACTACCGCATGATTTTCCCTGAGCCGATGCAAGGCAAACTGACGGATAAGCTTCTTGCCAATACTACCGTTGAAAACGCCACTTACCCACGCTTCCGCTCTTATTCGCTCAATCAGCAGATTAAAGATTTGATTCCGGCAGCCGATTTTAAAGGAGGATTTTCATTGCATGGCTCACGCATGATTGGTTCAGGCACGGCTGATGGCGATGCTAAATTGATTTTCCGGTATCAGAATAAACCGCTGATGGTACTCTCTTCAAAAAGTTTTGTGGTACGTCCGGAGCGAGTTTCCTCTGACCGTGCTTCCATGATCATTTACTGGGAGCATGACGGCAAAACCGATTCCATCTTTCACAGCGATATTGAATTCAAATACCTGACCCGCGAAGAAGAAGTAACCATTCTTCGTAATACACAGAGCAACAGCAACAGCCCGTTTTACAACACCTATCATGATGTGGATATGTTCTGCGATGCCATTGTCTGGAAAGTGCGCGACCCGCAGATTCATATCAAAATGGTATCGGGCGGTGCCGAAAGCAAAATGGCTTTTGAATCGGTCAATTACTTTCGCGAACAACGATACCGGAAACTGCAGGGATTGAATGATGAGCATCCGCTTTACCGCATCAGGAAATATGCAGAACTTACAGGGGCACGCGCCATTTATGCATCCGACCTTGCCGCAGCCTGGAAAATAAGCGAAACACAAATCCGGAATCTCTTTATTGATCTTTCCAATGAAGGGTTCCTTAGCTATGATGCCGAAGAAGGAAAAGCTGTATTGAAAGACAAAGTGAATTTTTATCTGAAAGCCAGCGTTGGTAAATTAGATTATGACATCATAGCCTTCAACTCGCTTATCTCTGCTAAACCAAATGCCACCATCAACCTGCTCAACTTTGATATTACCATGCGGGGCGTTTCGCAAGTGATGCTCAGCGATTCGCAGCAGGTGTATGTTGTCCCAAAGGATCAGGAACTGCTATTGAAAGCCAACCGTAATTTTATATGCAGTGGCCGCGTGCGTGCCGGACATCTTGATTTTTTCGGAAATGATTTTGTGTTTAATTATGAGAAATTCAAAATCAGTTTGCAGAATGTTGACTCCCTCCGGCTGCGTGTTCCGGGAGATGAACCGGATCAGAATGGACAGAAGGTTAAAATTCCGGTACGCAGCGTTATTGAACATCTTACCGGTGATTTGCTTATTGATTCGGAAAACAACAAATCAAGTTTCCGCCCCAGCCCTTCCTTCCCGGTTTTTAACAGTACTAAAGAATCGTATGTATATTATGAGTACAAACATATTTTTGATTCGATTTACAGAAAAAGTAATTTTTATTTCAAGCTTGATCCCTTTACTCTTGACAGCCTCGATAATTACAGCCGC
The DNA here is from genome assembly GCA_900696575.1 of uncultured Bacteroidota bacterium. Lineage (GTDB taxonomy): Bacteria > Bacteroidota > Bacteroidia > AKYH767-A > OLB10 > CAADHD01. Next base: position 23,946 of record CAADHD010000027.1, on the reverse strand, counting down.
GAAGGAATTGCCTTTAACGGAGTTTTTAATTCTGCCGATATTTTTACCCCCATGCGTGAAACCCTGGTCATTCAGCAGGATTTATCGCTTGGATTTTCACGCATGACTCCGGCCGAAGGCCTGCTTGCCTACAACGGAAAAGGAACATTTTATGAAAAGCTGCAACTCAGCCATAAAGGTTTGAGAGGAAAAGGAAAGATAGATTATTTAGCTTCTACCTCCGTTTCCAACGACATTACTTTCTTTCCCGATTCGGCCAACTATGATGCCACTGTGTTTGAACTGCAAAAACGAACTGTAGGGAATACTGCTTATCCCGATGTAAAAGCAAAAGATGTTTACATCAACTGGAGGCCTAAGGAGGATAAAATGTTTGTTTTCAAAAAAACTTCGAATATGGATTTGTATGATCGCAAAGCCGCGCTCGATGGCAACCTTGTACTTTCCAACAAAGGGGTGGATGCCAATGGCAGAATCCTGTTCGATCAGGCAGAACTTTTATCCAATCAGTTTTATCTGAAGCAAACGGTTTTCGGGGCCGATACTGCCGATTTTAAACTCAACTCGGATATTGACAAAGCCCTTGCACTTACCACTAAAAACATGAGAACAAAAATTGACCTTGATAAACGCGAGGGCGAATTCAGTTCCAACGGCAGCGGTTCGTATGTCAATTTTCCTGTTAACCAGTACATCTGTTTTATTGAACAGTTTAAATGGTACTTCGACCGGAAGGATATTCAGTTCTTAGCTTCAGCGGGAAAAACAAAAATGAATGTAGAAGGTGCGGAATTTGTTTCGGTTCATCCGGCCCAGGATTCTCTGCGGTTCTTTGCTCCTGAAGCAAATTACAGCCTGACTGATTACAACATCCGCACCAAAGGCGTAAAGCAAATTCTGGTGGCCGATGCCTCTGTAATTCCTGACGAAGGGAATGTAGTGGTTGAAAAAGAAGCGCGAATGCAGACACTAAGGAATGCTAAAGTAATTGCCAACACTTCTACCAAGTACCACACCATGCTGAATGCAACCATCAACATAGCCGGAAGAAAAAAATATTCCGGTATGGGCGATTACAGCTACACCGATATGGCTAAAGTGAAACACCTTATCCGTTTGCCTTTAATCAGTATTGATACTTCAGGACAAACATTTGCCAATGGCGAAATTCCTGATACCATGAACTTTTCACTCAGCCCCAACATTCAATACAAAGGCAAAGTTACGCTGCATGCGGCCAGCAAACTGCTTTACTTCTCCGGATTAGCCCGGTTAAATCACGGCTGTGATGCACTGGATAAATACTGGTTTTCATTTGCTTCTGAAATTGACCCTGCCGGAGTAAACATACCGGTGGTGAATCCGGTTAGCGAAACAAAAGAAAAACTTACGGTTTCTATAAGCATGTCAACCGATTCACTCAATGTATATTCAACTTTTCTCTCTCCGAAAAAACGCTCATCGGATAAAGACCTGATGACAGCAGAAGGATTTCTGAAATACAATCCGCAGAACAGTACCTATAGCATTGCTCCGCTTGCTGATGAAAAAACCGGATTAATTTCAGGTAACAGCATCACCCTTACTGATAACAAATGCCTTGTCAGCGGAGAAGGCAAGGTTGATTTCGGAGCCGACTTCGGACAGTTTGTTATGAAGGCCATCGGAAACATTGAGCATGATTATTACCGCGATTCATTGAAGTTTGATTTGTTCATGGATCTTGATTTTATGTTTTCTGAAGACGCGTTGAAAACCATGGCTGACCAAATCCTGTTCAACCCTTCACTCAGCGGAACAACTGACAACCGTCCGGTATATCATAAAGCCATCACAGAAATTTTAGGAAAAGCAAAAGGCGATAAACTTATTGCAGATATGAGCCTGTATGGTTCAGTGAAAAAAATTCCGGAGGAACTGCAGCATTCCTTAGTGTTGCCCGAAATCAAAATGTACTGGGATAAACAGACGCAGTCTTACAAATCAACCGGCAACATCGGAATAGGCATCATTAACAAACAGTCCATAAGCCGTATGGTAAAAGGATATCTTGAAATACAAAAAAGAAAATCGGGTGATGTATTCAATTTTTATTTTGAAACCGACCCATCTACATGGTACTATTTCAATTATGCCCGCGGAGTGATGCAGTCCATCTCATCAGAAACCAAATACAATGACATCATCAGTAACACGAAAGAAGAAAAACGGGTGGCCAAGGAGAAGGATAACAAAGCGCCATATCAGTATATGCTCTCAACAGAGCGCAAGAAAAATGAGTTTGTAAAAAAATTCACCGAAGAAAATTAACAACGCTTGATTACCCCGGCAAACACCCTTGCATTAATTGTGGCCTACCTTTTAGGCTCAGTGCCATCGGCAGTCTGGATGGGTAAATTTTTTTATGGAACAGATGTACGCGAATACGGAAGCGGGAATGCAGGAGCTACCAATACTTTCCGTGTTTTGGGGTGGAAAGCCGGATTGCCGGTTCTGATTCTGGATATTGCCAAAGGCTGGCTGGCTGTAAAAATTGCCTGGCTGTCGGGTCTATATCTTCCCCATTCGCAGCAGCTTATAAATTTTGAATTAGCTCTTGGCATCAGCGCACTGGCAGGGCATGTGTTTCCGGTTTTTGCCGGTTTTCGCGGAGGAAAAGGAGTAGCTACCCTGTTAGGTGTACTGATTGCCATTCATCCGTGGGCTGCGTTATGGTGTGCCGGAATTTTTACTGTGATGTTGCTCATCACTCATTATGTTTCTCTGGGCTCTATGGTTGCTGCGCTGGCATTTCCGTTTATCGTTATGCTTATTTACAAAGAAACACTCCCGACAGTAAATCTTTTCTCAATGGCAGTTTCCATTCTGGTATTAACCACCCATCAGAAAAACATTGAGCGGCTGCTCAGAGGTAAAGAATCAAAGGTTGCTTTTCTGGCAGGGAAGAAAAAATAAATTAATGTTGTTCGGGGGCCGCGGCATCCGTTACGCTTTTTTTCTGCTCCTCCCCTTTCTCATGATGAAAAATCTGTTTCTGAAAGAGCAGCATAAACGCCACCCCTATGGAAATGGAAGCATCGGCAAGGTTAAATACCGGACGGAAGAAAACAAAATACTCGCCTCCCCAGAATGGAATCCAGCCGGGTAATGTGGTCTGAATAATAGGGAAGTAAAACATATCCACAACTTTACCGTGCAGCCATGAAGCATAACCGCCTTCGGCAGGAAACAGGGATGCGATCTGGTATTGACTTGAAGAAAAAATCTTTCCGTAAAAAACACAGTCAATAATGTTGCCCATGGCTCCGGCAAAAACGAATGACAAAGCTGTAATCAGTTTTGGGTTTGAATTTTTTCTTGCTGAGCGGAAAAGGTAAAAACCTATAGCAATCAACGCTGCAATTCTGAAAAGAGTCAGGGATAGTTTTCCAAATTCACCTTCAAACTCAAATCCGAAAGCCATTCCGTTGTTTTCGGTAAAATGAATGATAAACCAATCGGCAATATGATGCTCCTGTCCGAGCATCATGGAAGTTTTGATATAAAACTTCAGGAGCTGATCGGCCAATAATATGAGGCCGATAATCAGCAACGGCTTACGGAAAGAGGGACTTAAAGACAATTTTTGGAATCAATAAAAATCAAAACGGAATTAATTTCCGTATTGCTTCATTTTTGCTTCAATGCTTTGAGTAGTATGCGGCACTGCCAGCAGTCTTTCTTTAGGAATCAGGTTGCCGGTTACGCGGCAAATGCCATACGTTTTATTTTCGATTCTTTTCAGAGCATTTTCCAATTGCTCAACATACTTGCGCTGGCGAATTGCAAGTTGACCGGCTTCTTCCTTTGCCAAAGCTTCTGATCCGTCTTCAAGCATTTTAAAATGTGTACCGGTATCGTCAGTACCATGCTCATTCAAGTTGACTAAAGCAGCCTGCAAGTTATCAAGTTCAACACGGGCATCGGCTAATTTACGCTCAACCAACTGCTTGAACTCCTGAAGCTCTTTATCAGAATAACGGGTTTTGCCTGCAGATGAAGCGGAAGATTTTTTTTCAGGTAACTTCACATCAGGCATCTGGCGCATAGGGATAAAAGTAGGAGCCGGTTTTGGTTTAGGTTCAACCGGCACATATACCACATCAAAAATTCTTGGTTGAGAAGATTTTTCATTCTCCGGTTTTGGATTTGGTTTTCTGCCTCTTCTGCGTGGAGCATCAGCAAGTCCGGCAGTAGTTTTGGTCAACATTCCATTTTTCGGTTCTGCATTTGGTGCTAAGGCTTTTTTCTTTTCAGGTTTTGCTTCTTTTTTAGCAACCACCTTAGCGGGCTTTACCGGTTTTACGGGCTTCTTTGTTACTTTTTTTGCAGCGGGTTTTACAGCCTTTTTAACAGGCTTTACCTTTTTAAGTACTGGTTTAGCAATTTTCTTTTTTGCCGGTTTAGCCGCCTTCTTTACAACCGGTTTCGGTTTTTTAGCTGCCTTTTTTACAGGTTTTTTTGTCGCTTTTTTAGCAGCAGATGGTTTCTTTTTAGCTTTAGCCATAATGTCAGATCCTTTCTATTTTAATCAGTGTTTTTATGTTGTCATCCACCTCAATTTCGGTGGCAGCAGGGGGGTTGATCTGGTCATCCATTTCAAAAGACCCTGCTAAAATTTCCGCGCAAATATAGTCTAAATTAGCCCTGACAGCATGGGTTAGACTATCGTGATTTTTCAGTCTCACTTTAATGCGGTCTGTTACCTCAAAACCCATGTCCTTTCTGAGGTTCTGAACGCGGTTAATCAGTTCACGTGCAAGGCCTTCATTCCTTAATTCAGGGGTAATGGCCGTATCAAGGGCAACGGTTAAAAAGCCTTCGGAGTTTACTGCCCAGCCCGGCAAATCATCCGTCAGAATCTCCACTTCATCCATGGAAATAACCACCGAACTTCCGTCAGCACTCAGAAAAGAAAAGGATTTATGCTTTTCAAAATCGGCAATTTGCTGCTGGTTCATTCCGGAAATAATGTTAGCAGCTTCTTTCATTTTCGGTCCTAACTTTTTGCCCAATGCTTTAAAGTCAGGTTTAATTTTTTTTGTAAGCAGCCCTTCGGTATTATCAATGTATTCAATGTTTTTAATGTTGACTTCGGCAAGGATGATGTCTTTAACAGAATCAATTTTTGGTTTCAAGGATGAATCTAAAACAGGAATCAGAATACGGTTCAGCGGCTGCCTTACACGTATGTTTGCTTTTTTACGTAGCGAAAGTATCATGCTCGAAATTTTCTGTGCAAGCGCCATGCGCTCTTCCAAAACGGAATCAATCAGTTTGTCATTTGCATCAGTTAACAAGGTTAAATGCACAGACTCAAACCTCAGCGGGGTGTTGTTTTTTTTGGCCTCCTGCCTGATGTTGTCAGAAAGATTTTTGTAAAGCCATTCCGAAAAAAACGGAGCTACCGGGCTGATAAGTTGTGAAACCACCATTAAACATTCGTACAATGTTTCATAAGCAGCTTTCTTATCCATGCTCATTTCTCCTTTCCAAAAACGCCTTCTTGACAACCGTACATACCAGTTGCTCAGATGTTCATCTACAAATTCTTCAGTAGCACGGACTGCCTGAGTTGGTTCATATGCACCAAAGCTTTCGGTTACATACTTTATCAGACTGTGAAGTTTGGAAATTATCCAGCGGTCAAGCTCTGCCCTTTCATGAACCGGCACCAGATCCTTTTCATTTATTTTAAATCCGTCAATGTTGGCATAGAGGGAGAAAAACGAGTATGTGTTGTACAACGTTCCGAAAAACTTGCGTTGTACTTCTGCAATTCCATCAGCATTAAACTTAAGGTTGTCCCATGGCGGGGCATTGGAAATCATATACCATCGCGTGGCATCCGGGCCGAACTTATTTATGGTTTCAAACGGATCAACGGCATTGCCAAGGCGCTTACTCATTTTATTTCCGTTTTTATCAAGCACCAAGCCATTGCTCACTACATTTTTAAAAGCAACGGAATTGAACAGCATAACGGCAATGGCGTGAAGGGTAAAAAACCAACCTCGTGTTTGGTCAACCCCTTCGGCAATAAAGTCGGCCGGATAAGCGGTTTCAAAATCTTTTTTAAAAGGCCGCATATCTCCTTTTTTCAGTTTCTGATGATCAAGGCCCCATTGAGCGTAAGGCATGGCTCCGCTGTCGAACCACACATCAATCAAATCGCTTTCGCGTACCATCTTTTTTCCTGAAGGGGAAACAAGAAAAACATCATCAATGTAGGGGCGGTGTAAATCGAATGAAGGGTTATTTAAGGCTTCCTCAGGATTGGTTTTTGAATCGGCCGGCAACGGATTTGATTTCATGATTCCGGCTTTCACAGCTTTTTCAATTTCATCATACAACTGCTCTATGTTTCCGATGCAGATTTCTTCTTTGCCATCTTCCGTTCTCCAAACCGGCAAGGGAATTCCCCAGAAACGTGAACGCGAGAGGTTCCAGTCCACTAAATTTTCAAGCCAGTTGCCAAACCTTCCCGTTCCTGTTGATTCCGGTTTCCAGTTGATGGTTTTATTCAGTTCAACCATTCGCTCCTTAAGAGCCGTGGTTTTAATAAACCATGAATCAAGCGGATAGTAAAGAACCGGCTTATCGGTTCGCCAGCAATGCGGGTAGCTGTGTTCGTATTTTTCAACTTTAAAGGCTTTGCCTTCTTTTTTCAATTTGATGGCAATGCGTTCATCGGTGCTGAGGTATTTCTGGCCTCCTTGTTTTTTGCGCTCTTCTTCTTTTTCGGCATCGGTGTAAAATTCTTCTTTCACATACTCCCCGGCAAAGTCGGTTACTTCTGTTACAAAGCGGCCGCGTTTGTCAACCAATGGCGATGGCTTGCCGTCTTCGCCTTCCACCATAATAGAAACAATTCCGTTTTCATTGCAAACCCGGAAATCATCAGCTCCGAAAACGGAAGCCGTGTGTACTATGCCTGTTCCATCTTCGGTAGTTACAAAATCACCGGCTATTACTTCAAAGGCTTTACCTTTAGGTTGCACATAGGGCATCAGTTGATAGTACCTGATTCCCGGAAAATCTTTGCCTTTAAATTCAGCAATGGTTCTCCATGGAAGGTTTTTATCACCGGCTTTAAAAGCAGAAAAATCGCCTTTTTCATTCTGCTCAGAAAAGTATTTCGGCAATAAATCTTTGGCGAGGACGACATTTATAGCTGAAGCTGTGTAGGGATTCAGCGTTTGAACCATTGCATACTCAATATTTTTTCCTACGGCCAATGCACAGTTGGCAGGCAATGTCCATGGAGTGGTAGTCCATGCAAGAAAGTGGATTTCGCCATTGGCCTTTTCAAAAAGAAATGCTGATTTTTCATCGCGTATTACTTTAAACATGGCCACTACGGATGTGTCTTTAATGTTCCGGTAAGTGCCGGGCATGTTCAGTTCATGCGAACTGAGTCCTGTTCCGGCTGCAGGCGAGTAAGGTTGAATGGTGTATCCTTTATAAAGCAATCCTTTCTCATAAAGTTTGCTCAGCAAATACCAGCAGCTTTCAATGTAACTGTTGTTAAAGGTGATGTAAGGATTATCCAGGTCAACCCAATAACCCATCTTCTTAGTTAAATCATCCCATACATTTTTATACTTCATCACTTCGGTACGGCAAGCTTTGTTGTATTGGTCAACAGTAATTTTCTTACCGATATCTTCTTTTGTTATGCCCAATGTTTTTTCAACGCTGAGTTCAATGGGCAGACCATGTGTATCCCATCCGCCTTTTCTTTTCACCCGGTAGCCCTGAATCGTTTTGAATCGGCAAAAAATATCTTTTATGGTGCGCGCCATTACATGATGAATACCGGGAAGCCCGTTGGCTGATGGCGGCCCTTCGTAAAAAGTAAAATCAGGGCAACCTTCGCGCACTTCAATGCTTCTTAGGAAGGTTTTGTCCTTTTCCCATTGCTGCAGGATTTGGACGGCAATACCGGGCAAATCCAGTTGCTTGAATTCAGGATAGATTTTACGGCTCATGGGGTTGAAAAAAATAAAGGGGGCAAATGTAAGGACTTGGCTCCTCTAAACGGATTAATCAGATTTGTCTATGATACTTTGCAGCAAATCAGAACACAGGTTTAGATTTAAATTTGCCACTCCATGAACAAAATCACCTTTCCCTTTTTAATAATTGCTTTTCTTTTTTCAGCCTGCCATCAAAATAAAGATGCCATTAAGCCGATAACATCCGGAATTACCGAGTCGGTTTATGCATCAGGCATCATTAAAAGCAAGGATCAATACCAGGCATATTCCACAGCCAGCGGAATTATAAAAGAAGTGTTTGTGAACGAAGGCGATTCTGTTAAACCGGGTTCGCCCATTCTGTTAGTTACCAGCGAATCGCAACGTTTATCAAAAGCCAATGCCGAACTGGCTGCAGTACTTTCCGATTTCAACTCAAATCAGGGAAAATTAAATGAAGCTAAACTTCAGGAGGAACTGGCTTTTAACAAGATGAAAAACGATTCACTGCTCTGCTTCCGTCAGGCAGCATTGTGGCAACAGCAGATAGGGAGTAAACTAGAACTGGAACAACGGCAACTCAGTTATGAAAATTCGAAAACTGCATGGTACTCAGCCAAAGTAAGACGCGATGACCTGAGCCGACAGCTTTCTATTGCAGAAAAGCAAGCCAAGAATAACATTGGCATTGCTGCTTCACTTGGTGGAGATTATCTTTTAAAGAGTGAAATACAGGGCAAGGTTTATTTTCTTTTTAAATCGAAAGGCGAAATGGTAAGCCCGCAGACTCCTGTGGCTGTAATTGGTTCAGCGAATGAATTTATTATTGAACTGCAAGTGGATGAAAAGGATATTACAAGAATTGAACCCGGTCAGAAAGTATTAATCACCATGGATGCATATAAAGGCGAAGTGTTTGAAGCTTCCGTTATGCGGGTTTTGCCAATGATGGATGAGCGCACAAAATCATTTAACGTTGAAGCAGCCTTTTTAAAAATTCCGGATAAACTGTATCCCAATACTTCACTTGAAGCAAGCATCATTATCCATGAAAAAAGGGATGCCTTGTTATTACCCAGAAGTTATGTGAAAAATGATTCACTGGTAAACCGGAAAAACGAAGGTGTTACAACCGTAAAAACCGGAATGAAAGATTATCAATTCATTGAAATCCTTTCGGGAATTTCGGCTGATGATGAAATTTTAAAACCGGAATAATGAACATCAGGCTTATTGCAGAAATTGCCCGTTCGTTGCTGCTGGCCCGCTTTAAACAAACGCTGGTGGCTGCCATAGGAGTAACCTTCAGCATTACTATGTTTATAACCTTGCTGAGTTTTATGACAGGATTGAATAATATGCTTGACAGCTTAATTGTTAACCGCACTCCGCATATCAGGCTTTACAATGAAATAAGGCCATCGGCAGAACAGCCTGTAAATCAATATGAATCCTTTAAAGGAATGCATCATTTCATTCATTCCATCAAACCAAAAAAGGACCTGGCAAACATCAGAAACAGCTTAGCCATAATGCATTCTTTAAAACAGGACAAACGTGTAATGGGTATTGCGCCAAAACTTTCGGAACAGGTATTTTACACTGTTGGAACCGTTGACCTTACCGGAGTAATAAACGGCATTGATCCGGAAGAAGAAAGCCGTTTGTTTTTCTTTCACGATTATGTAACAACAGGAAATACTGCTGACCTTAAAAACACTCCCAATAGCATAATACTCGGAAAAGGCGCTGCAGAAAAAATGATGGTAGAGCCGGGAGATGTTATTACAGTTACCACTGTGAAAGGGAATAAAATGCAATTAAAGGTAGTTGGCTTTTTTCAGTCAGGACTTGCCGATTTTGACAAAGTAAACAGCTACACTTCCATTGCCACTGCTCAAAAGATGATGGGGGAAGCCTCCGATTATATCACGGATATTCAGGTGAAGCTTTATGACATCAACCTGGCACCTGCTGTTGCCAAAGAGTACAGCCTGATTTATGGTACAGAAGCGCTGGATATTCAAACGGCCAATGCACAGTTTGAAACCGGAACTTTTATCCGTACCTTAATTTCTTACACCGTTGGCATCACGCTGCTCATTGTTGCCGGATTCGGCATTTACAACATTCTTAATATGATGATTTATGAAAAGATGGATTCTATTGCTATAATGAAAGCGACCGGATTCAGTGGGCGTGATGTTAAAATGATATTTATCGGTATTGCTTTATCCATCGGACTTTTCGGAGGTTCGGCAGGGCTGGCTTTCGGATACGGGTTGTCTTCCATAATTGATCTGATACCCTTCCGCACGCAGGCGCTGCCAACTATCACCACATACCCGGTAAACTATAATCCAAAGTTTTACCTCATCGGCATTGTGTTTTCTCTGATCACTACGTACCTGTCAGGATTCTTTCCTGCAAAAAAAGCCAGCCGTATTGACCCTGTAATTATTATCAGAGGCAAATAACATGGAAAATGCTCTCGAGGCCCGCGACATCATTAAGTACTTCCACGATCCTGTTTCCTTTCAGGTTATTAAAAAAATCAGTTTTGAAATCAAGAAGGGAGAGTTTGTTTCCATTATCGGAAAATCAGGCTGCGGCAAGTCCACCCTGCTTTATATCCTTTCCACCATGGACACGGAATACGAAGGAGCATTGCTGATTGACGGGGAACTTATGAAGAACAAAACGGAAAGGGAATTAGCCCGGGTGAGGAATAAAAAAATCGGCTTCGTCTTTCAGTTTCACTACCTGCTGAACGAGTTTACGGTTTTGAAAAATGTAATGCTTCCAGGTATGAAGTTAGCGGAACGGCCGCTTGACGAAATCGAACAAATGGCCTTTGAAAAACTAAAGATTCTTGGCATGGAAAAACATGTGCTGAAAAAACCTAATCAGCTTTCGGGAGGCGAGAAACAACGGGTAGCCATTGCGCGTGCGCTGATTAACAATCCGCTTATCATTATGGCTGATGAGCCAACGGGAAACCTTGATAAAAGAAACAGCGAAACCGTTCTTGAAATTTTCAGCCGGTTAGCCAATGAATTCCATCAAACGCTTCTGATTGTTACTCACGATAATGAGTTCGCCTCACGCACACACCGCATCATAGAAATGGAAGACGGAAAAATTATTTCTCCTCTCCATCTTTAATTCCTTCCGTTCTTCTCCTTCCAATTTGAACTTGCCGCAACATTCATGCTTTTGTATGATGAAGAATAGCGCATTTATGTTGTTCTTTGCTATGCATTCCGTTTGCATGCATATCACTCTTGCTGTTATTTATACCGTTTTTTTTCTGTGGCTGATTTCTAAATTGAAATTCTTCAACCTTACTGGTATTCCACAGTGGCAGATGTCCGGATTTTTTGTCCTGAAAATTCTTGCCGGTATTACCCTTGCATGGATATACACACATTGGTACACCGACCGTGTAGCGGCTGACACGTTCAAATATTTTGATGACAGTGAAAAACTTTTTAACCTCTTCTCTAAAGACAGAAATCTGTTCTTTCAGTTTTTACTCGGTACTGTTCATTACAGCCAAGAGTATCTCGACTTTTCGAACACCCTGAATACCTGGTGGAATCAATACACCATCTATAATGATGGCCGGACGATGGTACGCATCAATACTTTGCTGCGTTTTATTTCACTCGGATACTATCATGTGCATAGCATCATTTTCTGTTTTATCACTTTCTGCGGCTTAACCGCTTACTGCAAAGCGCTGCTCCCGTTTTTAAGCCGTTACCAAAAACATTTTGTGTATGCAGTCTTCCTGTTTCCATCGCTCACCTTCTGGAGCAGCGGAGTAATGAAAGACGGAATTATCCTTGCCGGCACTGGCGGAATCATGCTGATGCTTTCCCTATTTCAACGGCATCAAATAACCAAAGGAAAGTTTGCAGCAGGGCTGGTATTTTTCTCAACGCTTACGTTTTTCAGCAAATTGCATATTTTCTTAGTGCTGATACCATGCTTATTATTTATGTTGTTTTCATTTCACCTGAAACTGAAATGGTGGATGTCGTTACTGATTCCGCTGGTGTTATTTTTCCTTTCGGCTGCAGCCTTGAAATGGCTCTTTGCATCGGCCGATTTATTTGCTTTCATGGCTGAAAAACAAGCCGAGAACATCCGCATGGCTGTTGAATCGAAGGCAGGAAGTTATTTTGAAATTCCGGTATTGGATGGAACGCTGTTTAATTTCATTATTAATATTCCGGCCGGATTCATGAATTCAATGATTCGCCCGTTACCGTATGAAGTTAATTCGCCTTTGATGATGTTGTCCGCTGCAGAAAACATCATGGTTCTGATTGCCGTTGTGTACATGCTTTTCCGGTTCTTCAAAAGAAAAGGTCATCAACCGGTTTTTTTCTTTTTCTCATTACTGTTTGTGCTGATATTATTTTCAGTCATTGGCATGATAACTCCTGTATCCGGAGCATTGGTGAGGTATAAAATACAGGGATTGCCGTTTTTGTTTTTTGCATTATTCCGGCTGATGGAAAGCAAGACAAAAGAATAGCTTAATTCGCAGCATGGCTGAGCATCTGATAACGCTGTTGTTTGCTGCCGGTTTTATATTAATTATTTACAGGTGGAAATTTTTTGATGTTCCTGAAATTCCGCGCTGGTATTTTGTTGCAGTGTATCTGCTGAAATTTATGGCCGGGATTACGCTGGCATTTCTTTTCATCAAGTATTTTAATGGAGGAGATACTTATTCGTATTTTGAAAATGCCTGCCGCATTCATGAACTTGTATTAAGCAATCCTAAGCAATTCTGGATGGTGATGGCCGGCTGCGATGCTCCTGAACTTACTCCGTTTTACGATTCGCTGGGATTATGGAAATCCTACGAACTGTTTGATTTCGATGCACAGACCATCATCCGCATCAATGCACTTATTCGTTTTGTTTCTTTCGGTATTTATAATGTGCATGTGTTGTTCTTTTCGTTTTTTTCGCTTACCGGCATCATGGCATTTTACCGCATCATGCGCAGGCCTGCCTGGCGCAACCATAAACTGTTGTTTGCCGGGCTGTTTATGCTTCCTTCGCTTATGTTCTGGACATCGGGCATTCTGAAAGAAGGTATTCTTGTTCTTGGTATGGGATTCCTGTTCTATGGATTGCATCTGCTGCTCCGTTTTAATACCCGTTTCTGCAGTGCTTATGTATTTCTTTTCTCCTCCTTACTGCTGTTGATGATGGTGAAGATGTATGTGCTGGCGCTGCTGATTCCCGGCCTTGCGGCATGGATATGGACGGAAAAAACATCACCGAAACATATCTGGCTGAAACACGGAGTTGCGCATGCTTTTTATTTTCTGCTGCTGTTTAACATACCCTACATCATTTCTTCTTTCAATCCGGTAGAAGTTCTTTACTACAAACAGCACAATTCCATTGTATTTGCCGATTACATGCAATCGCGTAGCATTATCCATCCTCCCATCATTGATTTATCGGCCATGAGTATCCTGTTGAACGTACCGGCAGCGCTATGGAGTGCCATCATTCATCCATTGATAACCGATGCACATAACCCGTTTGCCTTGTTCTCAGCAATTGAAAATTTATTGCTGCTGTGCTGTCTGCTGCTATCTATCACTTTTTCGAAAAAAGTGAAATCACGGTATCTTCCGCTGTTTGTACTCTCGGTATTTTTTGTTGTAATGCTTTATATCCTCATTGGATTTACTGCCACCACAGCCGGATCATTGGTCAGGTTTAAAGTGCCGGCATTGCCGTTTTTGATTTTTATTCTGGTCATGCTGTTCGACAAATCAAAATTTCCGTTTTCCGGGAAATAGAAAGATACAACGTAAGGGTTTATTCTTCGTCCTCTTCCTCTCCTCCGGCTTCCATTCCCCACATTCTGCGCAGGTTGCTGTCGGTTTCGGCTTCTTTAATTTCTTTAATCTTATTGTCTATATGCGCTTTCAAAGATTTAAATCTGTCGGCAAGGGCAACATCATTGCCGGCTTCTTCTGCTTTCTTTTCGCAGGTTTTGCTCAGTTCGCTTAATGCCTGATGTCCTGAAAGCTTAATCCACCAGGGTTTTCCGTTTCGGGCAATATCCAGAATAGAAGATAACCCGGTTTCAACAGTGGCAGGTTTGCTGCGGGTAAGAAATTTGCCATAGTTGAGTACAGCCTGATACTTATCTCCGCCAGCAATATCCTCCAACGCTGTCATCAGAAACTGATTCTGTTCCTCACTGCCATATGCTGTATAAATGCTAAATGCAATTTTGCGCAGGTACTTATTCGGTGAATCTTCCAGGGAAGCTGTAAGCGAAACTCCTTTCTTCTTGTTCATTTCGCAAATTCCGGTCAATGCCGTTTCGATGACACGGTAAGAGGAATCGCGCACTGCCTTATCAAGCACATCGGCTACCGTTTCATCGTCTTTATAGTTTTTGTAAAGTGCTGTTAAGGCAGCCGCTCTTACCGGGGCCTTTTCATCGCGCGATGCAATGCGCAACAGAACATCTTTAACCTGCAGTTTTGTTTTTTCATCCTTAGCCAATGGAGCAATTGCCCTGATAGCCATTTGCCGAAGGCCCGGATACTTATCATCCATGGCTTTAATCAATGTTTCTGCTTCCTGTGTTCCGGATTTTACATTCTTCGAAATTTTCTGAAGTGCTTCGTATCTGTCCATATACAAGGTACCGCGGTTGTATAGTTCAATCCATTGTTCTTTCGGAAGGTTGTCTTTTTTAGTGCAGAGCAGGTATTTATCTGCATCCACAATTACCAAAATTGGCCTGGAGTCAACAGGAAATTCAAAAACATCTTTCACTTTGCTTACTTCAATCTGATGCCGCTGCTTTCCACCGGCAGTATAAACATCAATGGCCATGGGTAAACGGTAAAGCGGGTTTTTTTCAAAATCCTGTTTTTGCTCAATAATTACTTTTTGCATTTTGTTTGTTTCATCCCACTCATAATTAATTTCCATTTCGGGATGTCCATTGTTAAAAAACCATTGATTGAAAAACCAGTTGAGGTCGCGGCCGGTTACCTCTTCCATCGCCAGTCTTAACTGATGCGCTTCCACAGGCTGATGGCGATGGCGGTTAAGATAAAGCTGCAATGATTTAAAGAAGGCTTCATCGCCCATTGTATTTCTGAGCATGTGCAGCACCCGCGCTCCCTTCTGATACGAAACCACATCAAAAACATCTTCACGGTTTTCATAGTCAAAGCGGATAAGATGCTTGTGGCGTGCGCGTGTTTGCCCGGTATAAGAATCCAGATCATTATTCAGGCCGGCATCTGCATAATCGCGGCCGTACTTGTATTCATTCCAAACATACTCTCCATAGGTAGCAAAGGATTCATTCATGGAAATATTGGCCCACGATTCACATGTTACCAGATCGCCAAACCAGTGATGAAACAATTCATGGGCAATAACATCTTCAAAACTGTTATCCAGTAAATACCGGCTGTCGGTCTGGAGAAACTCACCATGAATGGTGGCCGTAGTATTTTCCATTGCACCCGAAACAAAATCGCGCACAACTACCTGAGCATATTTTTCCCACGGATAATCAACCCCCAGAATTTTAGAATAAAACTCAAGCATCTCCGGTGTATTTCCGAAAATGGCATGGGCATGAGGAGCATACTCGGGTTCTACATAATAATCAACGGAAATTTTGCGCCATTTATCTTTTACAATGGAGTATTTACCAATAGCCATCATCACAAGATAAGGAGCATGCGGAATGGTCTGTTTCCAGTAATCTGTTCGTGTGCCTTGATTTTTATTGACGATGGAACTGATCAGCAACCCGTTGGAAAGGGTAACAAAGGAGGTGTCAACCGTAATGTAGAGTTCCTGTGTAATCTGCTCGTTAGGCGAGTCAATAGTCGGAAACCAAACGGAGTTGCTTTGCGTTTCGCCCTGCGTCCATATTTGCATTGGTTTTTTAGGATCGCTGCCATCGGCATTGATAAAGTACAAACCTTTGTCAGAGGATATGGCTGCACTGCCTCCTGTTTTTTTCAGCTCATCGGGCTTAGCGGTGTAATCAATAAATACCTTGTAAGATTCATCGCGCGTGTAAGTTTTATCAAGCGAAATAAAAAGGCTGTCGTTTTTGTATTCATAAACCAATGGCTTTTTTTCTTTGGTTGTTATCAGGCTTACTTCTTTTATTTCCATCCCCCGTGCATCAAGGTAAAGCATGTTCTGCGGATACCAATAGGGCTTCACGGTAAGTGTGGCTTCGCCAAAGAGGTATTTTTTATTCCAGTCGAAACTTACACGTAGTTCCATGTGCTGAATATCGCTCAATCGTGTATTGGCAGCGCGGTAAACTTTCTGTTCCGGAAGTTTTTTCTCTTCCTTCTTTACTTCAACGGGCGGAAGTTCAACCGTTGTTTTTTGTGCAGGTTTGCATGACCATAGAAAAGCAAGTGAAATTAAAAACAGTATTCGTTTCATAAGATATGTTTGAGCAAATGTGAGAATAAGTTTGATGGATTGAAAAAGGCAGTCTCAGAATTACATCAAAATGGAGTGATGGAAAAGGCTTCTGTTACAGAATGATGAATGGTGTGGAACGGCCCATTCCATATTCCGGAAATCAGAATGCCTGCTATGCAAATAATAATGGCTGCCCGTTCATTGAAGGATAAGTTAACAGAACCGATGGGGGTTTCATTTTTATCCATAAACATGGCTCTGACAATACGCAGGTAATAGTAAAGCGAGATAATCATGTTGAGCGCAGCAATCGTAATCAACACATAGTTTCCTTTGGCAGCACCGGCCGAAAGCAGAAAAAACTTTCCGAAGAAACCTGCTGTGGGAGGAATACCGGCCAGAGAGAATAAGGCTATTGCCAGCACCCACGAAAGGAAAGGATTTGTACGGTAAAAACCTTTGTAATCATCAATGGTTTCTCTTCCTATGGCAGATGAAACGATGCCGGCTACTGCAAAAGCAGCCATGTTTGAAAACACATACACCAATATAAAAAAAGTAGCTGAAGCTGCTCCAGTATGCGAGAACCCGCTGATGCCGGTGAGAATAAAACCCACCTGAGCAATGGAAGAAAAAGCCAGAAACCGTTTGATGTTCTGCTGACGCATGGCAAACAGGTTCCCGATAGTCATGCTCAACACAGCGCCAATATAAATGAGTTGATACATGACTTCCTGCATGGGTTTGAAAACCTGATATAACACGGAAGTGAATACAAACACCATGGCTCCTTTTGATATAACAGACAGGTATGAGGTTACGGCAACAGGCGAGCCTTCATACACATCAGCCGTCCAAAGGTGAAAGGGAACAACAGAAAGTTTGAAAGCAAAACCTGCAAACAGAAGTATCAGCGCAAAAACAGTAAGATGATCTGATGCTATGAGTGATGACATTTCAGTAAAAGCAAGCGTACCGGTAACACCGTAAACAAGAGAAATCCCCATTAGTAAAATGCCTGAAGCAAATGCTGATGACATTATCATCTTCATTCCGGCTTCTGAAGATTGGCGTTTATCTAAATCAAAACTGCACAATGCAGCCAGCGGAATAGTGGCTAATTCAAGAGCGAGGTAAAACACTAACAGGTTGTTCGATGAAATCATAAAGAACATGCCGAGCAGGGTGGCCACAATCAACATAAAAAATTCAGGCAGATGGATGTGATTGTTCAGCCAGCGTGATGAGGAAAGGGAAATGAGCAGCAACCCACCGTTCAGCATGTTTTTCTGCAAAGCCATTAATTCATTGGTTTGAAACATGGATGCAAACATTTGCCCGTGTTGATTTCCGAAAAACCCGATAATAAAATTAATGAGCAGTAAGGCGTTTGACATTTTCAGAAATGAGGAATTGGATATGTCTTTCCCGAGTTTCATCAGAATGAAAATGAGCAACAATGCTGTTAGCAGCAGTTCGTGTTTGAGGAGGATAAGGTCAGTCATACATCAACGGCTCAGTGAAACAATTTTTTGCATGATGATTTTCGCCCCGGGAGTTATCAAATCATTCAACCAGAAAGGAGCCACCCCAATAGCCACTATTCCGGCAATTAATATAAAAGCAGCCAGTTTTTCATACCACCGGGCATCATTTAAAGGTTCATCATGTTGTTTTAATGGCCCCATGGCTACCTGCCCTGTTGCGCGCAAAATATACACGGCTGTTACAACAATAGATGCACAGGCAAGAATGGTGGCAATGCGGTACATGGTTTTAGGGTTTTGCCAGGCACCCATAAGCACGGTCATCTCAGCTACAAAACCGCTGAAGCCGGGCAAGCCGAGCGAAGTAAGACCGGCAATGAAGAACACTGTCATAATAAAAGGCATGGCTTTCAGTAAACCTCCCATCTGCCTGACCATACGTGTATGCGTTCGCTGGTAAATCATTCCGATAACAGCAAAGAAGAGAGCTGTCATAAGTCCGTGAGAAACCATTTGCATTACGGCACCTGTTATGGCCGTTTGATTGAGCATACCGATACCGAGCAAAACAAATCCGCAGTGAGAAACAGATGAATATGCATTGATGTATTTTAGATCGGTTTGCATGAGGGTAGCAAATGCACCGTAAATAATGGCGATAGTTGCTAAGCCGATTATATAAGGAGCATAATAAGCGGCAGCATCGGGCATCAGATAAGTTGCCACACGTAGGCATCCGTATCCGCCAAGTTTCATGGAGATGCCGGCCAGAAACATACTTCCGGCTGTGGGTGCAGCACTGTGCCCGTCAGGTACCCAGGTATGAAAGGGGAAGATGGCAGTGAACACGCCAAAACCAAGAAACAGCAAAGGGAAGAATTGAAGCTGGGTTGCATAAGGAATATGCACTTCGGAAAGGCGAATCAAATCGAATGTATTGGCGCCCGACTGATAATACATGCCCAGCATTCCGATTAATACAAGCGCTGAGCCGCCCATCAGCATTAAAGCAAGTTTGTTAGCGCTGTATTCTTTACGGCCGCTTCCCCAAATGCCAATGAGCAGGTATTTTGGGATGACAGCAATTTCGAGGAAGAAGAAAAGCGTGAATACATCGAGCGAAATAAAAAAGCCATAAGCTCCAAAGGCCAGCAGGTGAAGCAGGAAGAAAAATTCTTTGGCCATTGTTTCTTCCTTCCACGAAACCAGAACACCGGCTAAAACCACAGCAGCCGTAAGCAGCAACATACTTACCGAAATGCCATCCGCTCCCGTAATAAACTGAATGTTCAACGGGGCAAACCACATACATCTTTCCGAAAACAGAAAGGCATCAGTATTACCATTGCTTCGTGCCGCATAAAAAGCAAAGAGGAGCGCCATCACCAGTATAAACTGCACGGCAGCGCCTGCCAGCGACAGCCACCGTACCTGCTGCGCATTACGGCAGAACAATACACCAACGGCAGTAAGCAGCGGAATGATGAGAAGGAGGGTAAGGTTCATACTTTGTTGATTTCAGATTCTAATCTATCCATTCAAATAAGTATTTTTCTTCAAAGAGAATCTGAAATTTCTTCAGCAAATCAAGGTATTCTTCGCGAAATGATTTTTTCTTATGGTGCTGTTCCTGATTTTTGATGTAGTCATATAGTTTTTCAATGTGAGATTGAGAATAGGAGAATGCTCCATACCCTTCCTGCCAGGCAAATCTACCTTTTACCCACTTCTTATCATTGATGAACCGGGAACTATTGTTTTTTATGTCCCGGACAAGATCAGCAATAGACAAGGCAGGTCGCAAGCCGATGAAAGCATGAATATGATCGGGCATGCCATTTATGATAATTGGCTTTTGCTGTTTAGCTTTAATGATGCCGGAAATGTATTTATGTAGTTCGTCTTTCCATGATTTGGATATAAGATTTTCTCTGCCTTTAACTGCAAAAACAATATGAATGTAAAGCTGTGAGAATGTTCCGGCCATGGTGGCTAATAGGTCAATGATGCCACAAATTAAATTATAAATTCTGATGGCTGTGCTAGAAGGCTGGATGTTAATTTTATACCATCCCTTCGGGATTCTTTTTATGATCATTGGTCATTCTATAATCATTCCTCCGCTTCGCGGTTTTAATTTCGTTCATAAATCAAATTTTCAACACCGATTCAATCCCGAAGGGATAAAATGATTGTAGTAAAAATTAACCCGGTATTTGCTGAACCCCGAAGGGGTGATATAACTTTCTTCGATTATTTATTTCACCGCTTCGCGGTTTTGTTTTCGGTTAAGAATTGTAATCATACGTTGTTTCAATCCCGAAGGGATGAAATGATTGTAGCCACTATGACAATGCAAAACTGAACCCCGACAGAAACTATGCTTTTTAAATAAAACAAAAACGCTTTTGCCAGGCCCCTGTCACCTTCTTTCATTCACTTCCAACACATCACCACGATCACCATCACCGCAATTCCTGCAACAAACCACCAGGCATACTCCTGCACCCGTCCGCTTTGCCACGGCCGCATGCCTTCAGCTATTGTTTCGGCTGCATCGGCTGTAATGTTTACGCTGCCGTCAACCACCTTGCGGTCTATCCAGGCTGCCGGACGACCTACGGCTTTAAATAAAATTTTCTTGGTGAAGAACAAATACAATTCATCCACAAAAAACTTATGATACACCCAACGGTATGCCACGCCAAATGAATTTGAAATTTTCTGTGGTAACTCACTTTGCGTTTTATACATCATCATGGCTGTTAAAATTCCTGCCAAACTGAGCAGCACAGGAGCAAATGCAAAATCAAAATGTACTTCGGTATGCAAGGCTGCGCCATCTGCCGAAACATAATTTCCGAAAGGAATAAATCCGGCAAGCGCTGCTCCGGTGCAGAGAAGAAGTAATGGTAAAAGAATGACCGCTCCGCCTTCCCGATGAGCCCCGTTCTCATGGTACTTAACGACATGAGGAGAGGCAAAGAATATCCCGAAATAAAGACGGAACATATAAAAAGCTGTAAGCGCTGATGTAAACAATGCGATGAAATAAACCACCTTGCTGTGATTCCATGATGCCAACAGTATTTCTTCCTTGCTGAAAAAACCGCTGAGCGGAGGAATGCCTGCAATGGCAAGACAGGCAATCAGGAAAGTGAGATGAGTAACAGGGAGATGCTTTCGCAGTCCGCCCATGTCTTTCAGTTCGTTGCTGTGAACATGATGAATCACAACACCGGCACCCAGGAAGAGCAGTGCTTTAAAAAATGCATGAGTGAACAGGTGAAACATGGAAGCGGTATAGCCAAGGCTAAGGTCACCACCCCAACGTGCTACACCGAGCGAAAACATCATGTAGCCGATCTGCGACATGGTGCTGTAGGCAAGGATGCGTTTAATATCGGTTTGCGTACAGGCAATAACAGCAGCCATTGCTGCAGAAAGTAATCCAACCGTTGTTACCAGATCAAGTACAGCCGGACAGGATAAGGCCATTACCGGAAACAGCCTTGCTACGAGATAAACACCGGCAACCACCATGGTAGCTGCATGGATTAAAGCAGAAACAGGTGTAGGGCCTTCCATGGCATCGGGCAGCCAAATGTGCAATGGAAACATGGCTGACTTTCCCGCTCCGCCAATGAACACTAATGACAGCCCCCACGTAAGCACGCTGACTCCGAGAAAACCGGTGGTGACCATTCCGTTAAGCTGAGAGGAAGATGAATCGGTAAGCCGGTTGATAAGTGTATGAAAATCGAGGGTATCAGCGCCAAAAGCAAGGATAAGAATGCCGATGAGAAATCCCAAATCGGCAAAACGTGTTACGATAAATGCTTTTTTAGATGCTTTTACTGCTGATGGTTTGTCATAATAAAAACCAATGAGCAGGAAAGAACTTACGCCCACCAGCTCCCAGAAAATATAAATCTGAAACAGGTTGGATGACATCACTAATCCCAGCATGGAGAAAGTGAACAATGACAGGTACGAAAAGAATACAGAATAACGCTCTTCGCCTTTCATGTATTTAATGCTGTAAACGTGGACCATGAGCGAAACAAGCGTTACCACCAACAGCATCATGACAGAAATAGGGTCGAGCAGAATACCCATGTTGATGGACAGGTTTTCGGAAAATTTAAGCCAGGGTATTTCCCATGCAACGATGGTTTGAAAAACACCATCTGTTTTACCGGAAATAAAAAAATAATCGGCAGCCGTTGTTACACTGAGCAGGAAGGAAGCAAGCATAGCAACAGAGGCAATCCATCCCGATGCATTTCCCTGAATTTTTTTTCCGAAGAACCCGAGAAGGAGAAAAACTGCGAAGGGAAGGAGAGGAATGAGGAGGAGAGAGGTCATCTAAAATGCGATTTCAATTTTTCAACTCAACAGCATCTTCGGCATCAATGGATTTAAAGTGCCGATAAACATGAATGATGATGGCAATAGCAACAGCGGCTTCGGCAGCAGCTATGGCAATAATAAAGAGCGTGAAGAACACTCCATCCAATTGGTGATTCCACAGGTATTTGTTAAAAGCAATGAAATTGATGTTTACGCTGTTCAGCATCAGTTCAACAGCCATCAGCATGGTGATCATATTCCTGCGCGTTAGGAAACCGTAAACGCCAATGAAAAACAGCGCTGCGCTGAAAATTAAAATTTCGTGTAAGGTTATGTTCATTGATTAATTCGAATTACGAATGGTGCTTTTTTGCGTTCTCATACAGCTTTAGCTTCCTTTTTTATAGCAATAACAATGCATCCGATCATGGCAGCAAGCAGAAGAATGGAAATAATTTCAAACGGCAGGGCAAGGCCGGTTTCATGAATGTTGAGCAATTGTGTACCGATGGTATTGACCTCCGGTTCAATGGCATGCTGCGTAGTTCCCTGAAAGTGATGTGCCATGAGCAACGATGCAAAAAAACCGAAACCGGTAATGGCAGCCAGCATAGAAGCAATTTTTCTTCCGCGTGATGGTTCCGGCAATTCTGTACCCGATTGTTGGGTAAGAAAAATGCTGAAAATAATAAGCACCACAATGCCGCCTACATACACAATTACCTGCACGGCAAACACAAATTCAAAACCGAGCATCAGGTAAATAAAGGCAATGCCAATCAAGGAAAACAATAAATAAATAGCCGCCCTGAAAATTTTAATAGAAGTAACAGCCATCGCTCCGCTTATCAGCGACATGGCCATCAGCAAATAAAAAATCCATTCTTTCATATTTCAGTTTTCAGCTTTTGTTTCCATGCTATTCCACTCCCTCCATCAGCTTGCTGTCTGGTTTATTTAAAATTTTTGTCAGCTCCCTGCGGTCATACACACTGTGTTCAAAGGCCTGGTCCATTTTAATGGCTGCCGTAGGGCAGGCTTCAATGCACAAATTACACATAGTGCATAATTCGAGGTGATACACAAACTTATCAATGGCTTTTTTCTTTTTCCCTTCAGCATTCACTTCAAACTTGGTAACGATTTTAATGGTTCCGTTGGGGCAGGCTAATTCGCAGGCGGTGCAGCCGGTGCAACGGTGTTCGTTGTTTTCGTTGTGAGGCATTACTACCTCTCCGCGGAAACGCTCAGGCAGTGGCGGATTGTATTCAGGATATTGCTGTGTGATGATTTCCTTGTGATGCGTAAAATAATATCCAGTACGCCTCATGCCTTTCAGCAAAGACACAACATTTGTGTAAACTGTTTTGATGTATGCGCCCAGCATTTCGGTGCAGAATAACCAAGATGAATGCGGGGGTGAAAATAGCAAAAGCCCGGATGGGTTAATTAGCAAACTACAAAGAAATACTATTTTATGCCATCCCTTCGGGATTCCTTTTATGATCAATGGTCATTTTATAATCATTCCACCGCTTTGCGGTTTTAATTCCGTTACTGAATCAAATTTTCAGCACCGATTCAATCCCGAAGGAATGGAATGATTGTAGCAGATTTTGTGG
>CAADHD010000026.1 GCA_900696575.1 uncultured Bacteroidota bacterium | reverse complement strand
TAAACTCACACCCGAACTGTTACACAACTGCACCTGGGGTTGGAGCGCAGTAAATGCAACAGGTATCAAACAATATTACAAATGTAAAAACAAACGAAATATAAAAAGCAAGGGTTGTTGAAAAGTTTATGGCGTATTTAAAGTAAAATACGAAGAAAGTATTATGCTTTTGCTTTACTGTTGAGATTAAGTGATAGAAAAAATTATCCGGCAAGGCGGGCCAAAAGCGCCAGCGAGGAAGTAAACAGCAGGTTTTTGCCCTCACTTTTCAATATCCCACCTTTGCACTTTATTATCTAATGAAAAAACACAAACAACCGGCTACGCATAAAGAACTGAAAGCCGCCATTATTGATATTCTGAAAGAACATCCCACCCAATCGTTTAACCATAAACAGCTTTTAAAAAGACTCAGAAATGCCGGCAACATTTCCGTTCGCGCTTTTGCAGAAAGTGAAACAGAAAAGAGCGCAAAACGCGAAGTAATTGAGCAATTGCTGGATGAGCTTATTAAAGCCGGTGAAGTAGTTGAGAAAGATACCGGCCGCTATATGGCTGTGCCGGTGCATGCTTATGCCGAAGGAATAATGGACATGGTCAGTACTGGTGCTGCTTATGTGATGGACGAAAATTATGAGGATGATATTTACATAGCTCCCGCCAATGTGAAAAATGCATTGCATGGCGACCGCGTAAAAATTTTTCTCTATGCCCGCAGAAAAAACAAAAGGCAGGAAGGCGAAGTAGTCGAAATTCTGGAGCGTGCCCGAATGGAGTTTGTCGGGGTAATACAGGTTTCTCCCAAGTTTGCTTTCCTGGTTCCTGACAGCAATAAAATGCATACCGACATTTTCATTCCGCTTAAACACCTTAACGGAGCCAAGAATGGCGATAAAGTAATCGGAAAAATTACCGAATGGAGTGCCGATGCACGCAATCCTGTCGGTGAGGTTATCCGTGTTCTGGGAAAACCGGGCGATAACAATACTGAGATGGATGCCATTCTTGTAGAGTATGGATTTCCTCTTGGATTTCCTGCCGAGGTGGAACGTGAAGCCGAACAAATCCCATTCATCATTCCCAAATCAGAAATTAAAAACCGCAGAGACTTCCGCGCCATCACCACCTTTACCATTGATCCTGCAGATGCCAAAGATTTTGACGATGCTCTTTCGTTTCGACAATTAGAAAACGGTCATTATGAAATCGGAGTGCATATTGCTGATGTAACGCATTACATCCCTGAAAATTCTTTTCTGGAGAAGGAGGCATATAAACGCGCCACTTCGGTTTACTTAGTTGACCGCGTAATTCCCATGCTTCCCGAAAAACTTTCTAATCATGTTTGTTCACTCCGTCCGAATGAGGACAAGCTTTGCTATTCAGCCGTTTTTGAAATGGATGATCATGGCCATGTTTACCATGAATGGTTCGGCAGAACGATTATTCATTCCGACCGCAGGTTTACTTACGAAGAAGCGCAGCAGGTTATCGAAACCGGCATTGGCGATTTTTCCCGTGAAATAAAAACCATGAATACCATTGCCCAAAGACTCAGAACCGAACGATTCAGAAAAGGAGCCATCAGTTTTGATAAAGTTGAAGTAAAATTCCGGTTAGATGAAAAAGGAAATCCGCTGGGTGTTTATCTGAAAGAATACAAAGATTCCAACAAACTGATTGAAGAGTTCATGCTGCTGGCAAACCGCAGTGTGGCAGCATTCATAGGCAAGCCGAAAAAACAAAAAGATGATACGCAAAAAAATCAACGACCGTTTGTCTATCGCGTTCACGATGCACCGCCTGCTGATAAGATTGAAGACTTTGCCCGCTTTGCTTCCCGTTTCGGATATAAAATAAAAACCAACAGCGATAAAGAAATTGCTCATTCGCTTAATCAGTTAATGAAAGACGTAAGCGGAAAGAAAGAGCAGAATGTATTGGAACAATTAGCCGTGCGTTCTATGTCTAAAGCCAAATACACGACTGAGAACATAGGCCATTACGGATTGGCATTTGATTATTACTCGCACTTTACTTCGCCCATCAGGCGCTATCCCGATATGATGGTGCACCGGTTGCTCACCATTTATCTTGACAACAGTAAACCGCCCGCTGCCGATGACCTTGAAAAGCAATGCCGCCACAGTACAGAAATGGAAATACAGGCTGCCGATGCCGAGCGCAACAGTGTTAAGTTTAAACAAGTGCAATACCTTTCGGGCAAGCAAGGGCAGCAGTTTGATGCCATTATATCAGGCGTAACCGAATGGGGAATTTTTGTGGAACTGATTGACAACAAATGCGAAGGCCTTATCCGCCTGCGCGAAATAGGTGATGACTTTTATGAGTTTGACGAAAAGAATTACTGCATTCGCGGAGTGCGAAGCCGGAGAGTTTTTCAATTGGGCGATGAGGTAAAGGTAATTCTCAAAAAAACCGACATTGAAAAGAAACAGATTGATTTTGCCCTGGCCGGCAATGCTGATTCATCGGACAGAAAAAAAATTACAAAAAGTAAAAAGCACCGGTAATGCCGGTATAACTGCCATCAGTAAAACATAATAACAAGAGAAAAGGCCAATGCGTCCGTTACCATTTTACCAATGGTATAAATTTGCATTTATCTTTAAACTTATTCCGTTTTTTTAATTCCTACGGCCAAACCTTTACCTCATGAAGTACCCTCTTGTTATCTGGATTCTTTGGCGGTTTACAACGGCTGCCTTCGGGCAAACACAGCCGGGTATTGGCCTGAATGCCTTGCCGGCTGATTCGGACAGCATTTGTCCCATACCGGTTTATACCGGCAGTTTCGATAATACCGGATATACGGTTTCGGATACCGTTCCTGATTTTACGCTTTATGACCTTAACGGAACAGCCTATAACCTTAGCACATTACTGCAAAGCGGCACTCCGGTTTTGCTTATCTCTTCAAGCCTTACCTGCCCGGTTTACCGCGGAAAAATTCCGGTGATAAACCAAATGGCCTCCGTTTACGGCAGCCAGTTGCAGATATTTATTGTTTACACGGTTGAAGCGCATCCCGTTATTGACATCAGCCCGTACAGCGGAACGGTATGGACTACAAGTTCCAACCAAACGGAAAATATCCTGTTCAGACAGCCGGTAACTTATGGCGAACGAAAGGCTATGGTTGATACCATGCTTTCATTATTTACCATTAATGTACCTGTACTAATAGACGGGCCTTGCAACAACTGGTGGCTTAACTATGGCCCTGCCCCCAACAATGCCTACCTGATTGATGGCAATGGAAGGGTAGTTGCCAAACACGGCTGGTTTAATAAGCCGCCTGATAACATGTTCTGTTCTGTTGACAGTCTTTTGGGATTTAATTCCGGTCAGTGTACCTCATTCGGAAACAACGGCAATTTTTCTTTTGCCCTTGATCTGGACTCTGTGGAGTATGGCTTGCCCGGACAAACGCTTGCCATACATGCTACCCTTACCAATACTGCAGCCAATCAAAATGTGGTGATGGATATTATTAAAAGACAGGTTAACATTCCGGCAGGATGGAATACAGCCCTTTGTGCCGATATCTGTTATGCCCCTACCGATGATTCTATCCGAATAACGGCCCCCCCCTTAACAGTGCAGCCTTTTATCTTCTATTTTTATACCGATTTAACCCCGGGGCAGGGTATGGTACGCGTACTTTTCCGCAATGCTTTTAATCAGCAGAACCGTGTCTTGCAGAATTTTTACGGGTTGACAAATGCCACTGTAATTACCGAACCTTCTGTAGAGGAGGATTTTTATTTCTATCCCAATCCGGCCGGAGAACAATTGATTTTTTATGGCAATAATGATTATCAGCGCTATACTTTGATAAACCAAAATGGAGCCGTTGAACGAAGCGGATCAACCGGCCGGTTTCTGAATCTGGATAATTTGCCTTCCGGTTTGTATTACCTGCAATTAGAAGGTGAAAATAAAATCAGAACGGAGAAAATCATTAAGAAATAATTGCTGCAGCGCTAACCGGAAAAATCATCCGGCAAAGGAATGCGGCAGAGCGTCTTCCTTACAGGTTAGCCCCGGCATTACACCGGATGAAGCAATAAATCAACATCGCGGTTGAAGAATATACGGGCATTAAGACGGAATGAATCGGTAAGATCAGAAACATAAAACACATCATCGCCCTGTCTTTTATCGGTCAATAATTTTTCAATCGTCAGAATTTCTTTCAGCCTCTGAGCCACAACCAATGCCGAATCGAAAATTTTTACCGGCCGGTTGAAGCATTCCGCAATTTCGTCTTTGATTATCGGATAATGCGTGCAGGCCAGCACCAATGCATCAATATCTTCGAAAGATGGATGAGAAAGATATTGTTTGAGGATAGAACGGATTTCACCGGTATGATGATAGCCTTCTTCAATAAGCGAAGCAAGCAACGGAGTAGCCAATGCAGCATACTTTAAAGAAGGCTTGCGTCTTGCAAGCTTTTCGGTATAAACTCCGCTGCTGATGGTGGTAAGCGTACCAATGATGCCGACTTTCTTCACTGCATCATCAGCAATCACGGCTTCTACCATCGGGTCAATAACATTGATAACCGGAGCGGCACCTTCGTATTTATCGCGTAACAGGGTGTAAGCAGCCGCAGAGGCAGTATTGCAGGCAATCACTACCGCTTTGCATTGCATTTCGCGCAGCAGGAAATCAGAAATGCGCAGAGCAAAGCCGCTGACTAACTGAGCCGATTTATTTCCATAAGGCATGTGGGCTGTATCACCAAAATATATGAGTTTCTCATCGGGCAACAAATCAGAAATAGCGCGAGCAACCGTTAACCCCCCGATTCCCGAATCGAAAACTCCAACCGGAGCGGAAGGATTTTTATTGGCGATAATCTGCATGGCTCAATGTGTTTGTTCCCATCCTAAAATTTCATCAATGCTTTTCCGAGTAACCGAATGGTAACCCGGCCGTGCCGTTTCATACACTTTCAATGCAAACTCTTTTCCTGCCGGTGTAGCTGCAAGTTGTTTGTACAACGGGCGCACAAATTTTCTGCGGCCAACGGCAGTGAGAAAATTTTCAAGATTCCCGTAAGCCGGACGGTAATCATTTTTGATGCAGAGCTGCAGCCACTGGCAACGTATCTCTGCATTCTGTACAGCATTAAATCCAAGATTTTTATCAAGAAAATAAAGCTGGCTGAGTGATAATTTTTCAGGTAATGAACGCATGTAGTGAAGGAAATGATGGGTAGTCCATCCTTTGAATGTTTCATGATTCACCTCCTTGCCGGAAACAAAATCATTGGCTGCAGTTTCAGCTTTGAGTAATTCATCCGAAACAATTTCAGGGCAATCATCAGGCAGGCCGGGCCGGTAAATCCATTGCGCAACAATTACTTTCTTTTTTTCATCGTCAGTAAGCAAATGGTCATTCAGATATTTTTCAAACTGAGCTGTTGTTACACTTTTGAAGGCATATTCATTAAAATAATTTTTCAGAAAAACATCCCATCGCATCCTGCCAACAGTCTGTTCAAGAAGCGTGAGAAACATTCTGCCTTTTTCATACGCAATATCCGTTACGCCATCATCAGGATTGCGTCCTTTCAAATCAAGAAACAAACGCGTATCAGGATTGGTATCGCCCATATCTTCAATTGTATGCTTTAATTCTTCCAGCGAAATTTTCGAAAGCATATCAGCGTATGGCTTACCATAAATTTTCTCCATGATGCGCATTTCGAAGTAGGTGGTAAATCCTTCGTTAAGCCAGAAATCGTTCCAGGTAGCATTGGTAACTAAGTTGCCGCTCCACGAATGAGCCAGTTCATGTGCAATAAGCGAAGTAAGCGAGCGGTCGCCTGCAATGACAGTTGGTGTGGCAAATGTTAACCGCGGATTTTCCATTCCGCCAAACGGAAAACTTGGAGGCAATACCAGCACATCATACCTTCCCCATCGGTAATCGCCATAAAGCAGCGAAGCCGAATCAATCATGGCGGGCATGTCGGCAAATTCATAAGCGGCATTGTCAATCATTGCCGGCTCGGCAAAAACACCGCAGCGATGGTCATAAGCATGAAAACGCAAATCGCCAACAGCCAATGCCATCAGGTAAGAAGGAACAGGTTGCGGCATGTTGAAATGATAAACGCCATCGGCATGAAGTGTGGTATCGTTTTCAGCACTCATCAATGCCATGAGCGATGGCGGAGAAGTAATGTTGGCATCATACGTAAACCTTACTCCCGGGCTATCCTGAACCGGAATCCAGGTGCGGGCAAGAATAGCCTGCGATTGAGTGAACAGAAAAGGATGAATACCTCCTGCTGTCTGTTCGGGGTTTAACCATTGCAGGGCTTCTGCTCCCGGCAGGGTGTGGTAATACACTTTTACTTTTTTGGTTTGAGGAGTAATGGAAACGGAAAGACAACTTCCGAAAGCAGAGACGGGCTCAGACAAATGAAAGCGGGTTTCTTTCCCGTCAGCTTCAGCTTTTTCAATCTGCAGATTGCGGCTGTCGAGTTTCAGTTCTTTCGTTCCGGTTTTGTTTTCGATAGTAAGCTCTGCATAGCCTGAAAGTTTTTTTTCATTGAAATCAACATTCAGGTTTAAGGAAAGATGGCGGATAACTACTTCCTGCGGATTGGAAAATGAGTGCGGGTCTGAAGGCGAAGTTTGCATGTGCATGTTACAGGCAAAAAGCAGAAGGACGGAAAGGAAAACAGTAATGCGCATAATAAAAAAGAAGGAGGCTAAAGTAAGGAGACAGAATAATCCTGATGTGAATAAATGAGGAGGTATTGTGCGGGTATCCTGATTTGGCAAAGTGAAGTATCAATACTTTTAGCCCTTCAAACCGCCTCGTCTTTTAATGCCGCAGAACGATATGCTTACAATCATACAGTCTGACACCGCTGCTGAATTTATTTTCAGCGACAGCGAGGATGCCGTTGCTGTATTGCCTGTGCAGATTAAGAAACACGCCTTGTTCGAAAACCATGAGTTAAAAACCAATGCTATAATTCCTCAGCCGCATGACAGGCCGATTGAAGACTGGATAACACTGGTAATCATCATCGCTGTGGTTTTTTATACCGCCCTGTTTCTTATTTACAGCCGCTCTATTGGCAGGTTGTTCAAAGCCATCATTAATTACTCGGTAAGTAATCAGTTGGTGCGCGATGAGAATATTACCATACAGCGGGTTTCGGCTTTGCTTTCCATCGGTTTTCTGATAACGGGCGGATTGGTTCTTTCCTTATTGGCTGAACAATCCGAAAAGCTGAGTTTTGATTTACGCGACACGGCCATGTTTTTTATTTCGCTTTCGTTTTTAGCCGTTGTTTACACATTGAAGATGATTCTTGTAAAATTTCTCGGAGTGGTTTACAAAGCTGAAAAAACAGCGAGCAACTACCTGTTTCATGTATTGCTGTTCAACAATGCAGCCGGATTGATTTTTCTACCCCTGCTGATATTTCATTTTTTTACGCATCATTCGCACAACTATTTTCTTTGGTCCTGCCTGTGGGTTTTTGCTTTTCTTTGGGTTTACCGCCTGCTGCGAGGCATCATGGCCTGGCTTTCGGTATCGCGGCATACTGTGCTCTATTTAATTTTTTACATTTGCGCTCTCGAAATAGCTCCTCTGCTCATCGTTTTAAAGTTGTTATGACAGACGGGCTGTTTTGTTTTGTTAGACAGGCGGATTAAAAAACAGCAAAAGCATTGAAAGTAAAATCCATTCTTGTAACGCAGCCTAAACCCGAGTCGGATAAATCACCCTACTTTGCTATTGCAAAGAAGTTCAGCGTGAAGATTGATTTCCGTCCGTTCATTCATGTAGAAGGCATTTCGGCACATGACTTCCGCAAATCAAGAATCAACATTCCGTCATTCACTTCTATTATCCTGACCAGCCGCCATGCTGCCGATAATTTTTTCAGAATCTGCAAAGACATGCGTGTGGGCAAACTGGATGAATTCAAGTATTTCTGCATGTCGGAGTCAACGGCTTATTACCTTCAGAAATTCATGCAGTACCGCAAACGCAGAATTTTTATAGGCAGGCAATCTATTGACGATCTTATTGATGTCATTAAAAAACACCGTAAGGATAAATTCCTGTTACCGTGTTCCGACATTCACAAACAGGAAATACCCGATACGCTGGCGCAGCATGGCATTGAGTTTACCAAAGCGGTTATTTACCGCACTGTTTGCAGCGACCTGAGCGATTTGAAAGATGTGAATTACGATATGCTCGTGTTTTTCAGCCCTTCAGGAATTACCTCGCTGTTTAAAAACTTTCCGAAGTTTAAACAGAACAATACACGCATTGCCGCTTTCGGCCAAACTACTTGCCAGGCAGTATTGGATGCCGGTTTGCGATTGGATGTACAGGCTCCCGTTCCGGAGGCGCCAAGTATGACTATGGCGATTGAACAATACCTCAAAAAGGTAAATAAATAAAGCGGGGCATTATCCCGTTACTGCCTTACCTGACTGCAACCCATGCTTAAGAGCAGCCTGATTACCATCGGCACACGCGGACTTACAGCCGTCATCAATTTTCTGTTGGCGATCATCAGCGCCCGTTACCTCGGTGCAGAAGGGCGCGGGTTTATCAGCATTTTTATTCTCAATACTACTTTGGTTCAGTTAGCCGCAGGGTTTATCGGTGGGGCAGGGCTGGTTTATCTCTTTCCGAGGCATAATAAAGTGCAGATGTATTTCGCTTCGCTGTATTGGGTAACTGCCGTATCGGTACTGATTCCTCTGGTAATGGCGGCTCTCAGTGAAGATGCGCGTTCCACCTTATGGATGCTGATGGCCGTTTCATGGCTGCAATCAGTATTGAGAGTACAATCAGGATATCTGATTTCTCAGGAAAGAATTCTTGCCAATAACCTCATCAACCTGCTTTATCCGTTTGCCGCTATTACCTGTGTATGGATATTGTTTGAGTATTTGAACATGATTAGCCCCGTATCATTTTTGTGGGCGGTGCTGGCCGGTTCGCTTGCATCAGTACTTGCCGGAGTGTTTGCATTGAAGAATGAAAAGTTTTTCATTCCTGTTTTTAATGTGTTTGCCGAACTGAAAGCAGCCTGGAAGTATGGCTATGTAGTACAGGCCGGCAACATCATTCAGTTGCTTAATTACAGGCTATCGTTTTACCTGCTCGACTTTTTTTCAGGCAAGGCAGCCGTAGGCATATTTTCCATGGCGGTTTCATTAGCCGAAGTCCTTTGGATTGTTGCCAATAGTTTTGCCATTAACCTCTATTCAAAAATTTCCAATTCAACAGATAAGGAAAAGAACATCGCTCAAACACTATCAACCTTTCGTCTTGTATTGGCAACAACACTTATTCCTTCCGTGGTCATTCTGTTGCTGCCCGGCAGTTTTTATGCTTTTATTTTCGGTGATGAGTTTCTGCATTTATCATCCATCTTTCCCTGGCTTATACCCGGTGTGGTACTGTTAACCCTCAACATTATTCTGGTGCATTATTTCTCGGGCAGCGGCCAGCCTTCCATTGCACTGAAAGCATCTTTACTTGCCTTTGTTTCACTTGTCATTTTCAGCATTACGCTTATCCCGAACAGGGGAGCCGAAGGTGCAGCATTGGCTTCATCCGTTGGCTATGCAGCTTCAGCCCTTTCGGCCATGTATTATTTCAATAAAGTAAAACGATTGACGGTTAAAGACTTTGTATTCTCGCGTACCGACTTAAAACTTAACAGGTAATTTATTTGAGATTTACCCTGCCAGAACAATCACTTTGTTATTCAGCACTTCAACCACCCCGCCATTTATTTCAAAAGACTTTTCTCCTTCGGCTGTTTCTACTTTTACCGTTCCTTTTTTTAAAGTGGAAATAATGGGAGCGTGGTTATTGAGCACCTGAAACAGGCCGTTGCTGCCGGGTACGGTAACCGAACCGGCTTCGCCACTGAAGAGTTTCTTTTCGGGAGAAATAATTTCTAAGATCATGATACCGTCAGTCAATTATTTATTCGCTTCGGCTAACAGCTTTTTACCTTTTTCAATGGCATCATCAATAGTTCCCACCAAGTTGAAAGCCGCTTCGGGATATTCATCCACCTCGCCATCCATTATCATGTTAAATCCTTTAATGGTTTCTTCTATGGGTACCATCACGCCTTTCAATCCGGTAAACTGCTCTGCCACGTGGAATGGCTGCGAAAGGAAGCGCTGTACGCGCCTTGCACGGCTTACTACTAATTTATCTTCATCGCTCAACTCATCCATACCAAGAATGGCAATAATATCCTGCAGCTCTTTATAGCGCTGCAGAATTCCTTTTACACGCTGTGCGCAGTTGTAATGCTCATCGCCAAGAACGGCAGCGCTCAGAATTCGTGAAGTAGAATCAAGCGGATCAACAGCAGGATAAATGCCAAGCTCTGCAATCTTTCTGCTCAATACCGTGGTTGCATCTAAGTGCGCAAAGGTAGTAGCCGGTGCGGGGTCGGTCAAATCATCAGCCGGTACATATACAGCCTGAACAGAGGTGATAGAACCGCGTTTGGTCGAAGTAATACGTTCCTGCATGGCACCCATTTCTGTAGCCAGCGTTGGCTGATACCCTACGGCCGAAGGCATGCGGCCAAGCAGGGCTGATACTTCAGAACCCGCCTGCGTAAAACGAAAAATATTATCAATAAAGAAAAGAATATCTCTTCCGCCTGATTGCTCATCGCCATCGCGGAAATATTCTGCCACTGTTAATCCTGATAAGGCAACGCGGGCACGCGCTCCGGGAGGTTCATTCATCTGCCCGAAAACAAGCGTAGCTTGCGACTGCAGCAATTCGTTTTTATCAACCTTGCTCAAATCCCATCCGCCTGATTCCATGCTGTGCTTAAATTCTTTTCCATACCGGATAACATTCGATTCAATCATTTCGCGCAGCAAATCATTTCCTTCGCGTGTACGCTCACCTACTCCTGCAAACACCGACAACCCTGCATAGCCCTTGGCAATGTTGTTAATCAGCTCCATAATAAGAACCGTTTTACCTACACCCGCTCCGCCAAACAAACCAATTTTACCGCCTTTGGAATAAGGCTCAAGCAGGTCAATAACTTTAATACCCGTAAAGAGAACCTGCGTTTCGGTACTCAGGTCTTCAAACTTCGGTGCTTCGCGGTGAATAGGATAACCGTTTTCGTTAGATACAGTGCCAATGCCATCAATAGCTGCACCGATAACATTAAACAGGCGACCTTTAATGGCATCGCCTTTTGGCATTTTAATAGAAGTTCCGGTAGCAATTACTTCGGTATTGCGAACCAATCCATCGGTTGAATCCATGGCAATGGCACGCACGGTGTCTTCGCCAATATGCTGCTGACATTCGAGAACCAGTTTAGTTCCGTCAGGGCGGTTTATTTCCAATGCATCATAAATGTTTGGCAATGACGAACCTTGAGCATCAAAAGCTACGTCAACCACGGGACCTATAACCTGAGTAACTCTTCCTTTATTAGCCATAATAGTTTGTAAATGAGGGTGTTTAAATTTTTTGAGGGGGCGAAGATAATGCTTCATTCTTAAAATCAACCCGTTTCTGAAGAACATTGGAGGTGAGGATTATTAATAAACAGATTAAAGGGAGGCTTTAGTGAGCGATGTGAATTACAGCACCTTAAGAAGTACGCAAAGCCAACACAATTCGTGCGCAAAAACGAACCTTTTGATAGATTTGGTGCTGATATTTAATTGTTACCGCCAATGCTAAAAAGACAACGACAGTGAGCAAATTGGATGACAGAGATAAAATGCCAACCGCACATTCAGGCACATTTGCTTGCCCTAACACACGGGCGACCGCTTCGCAAGCAAAAGAGCCTGAATTTTTGCCAACGCACTAAGGAATAAGAATGGAACTGACAGAAAAATTATTAAATGAACTTCAAAGACGACTGAAGATAGGAAACCGTAGGGGCGTTCACCTTAACGCTATACCTGCAAATTCAAGATATAAGTTTGACTTAAACAGACTTTCTCATATTGACAAGAATCTTCCTGACAACTTTATAAAGAGTTTACTGTCTGAACAACCATTAAAATTTAGAATAAGTTGGAAGGACAATGTTCCAGACTTAAACACACTTTTTGAAGAAGACCAAACCCAATTAGTCAGAATTACAAAATCCTTTGAAAATTTAATCAATCAGACAGAAGCGATTGAATCAGAGAAAGGAATTAACACATTTGGATTCGGTTTTCCAATTCTTATCAGACGTGACCAATCAGACAACAAACTAACAGTTGCTCCTATCCTAATTTGGTCTTTGAGAATTAAACGAACTAAAGAGTTCAATACTTGGGAAATTAACAGAAATGAAGACGACCCGATTTATTTAAATGAAGTTTTAATCAATCACATGCAATCAGATTCAAACATTGAGATTGAGCAGATTCCAAGTGAAATGTTAGATGATGGGCTAATCACAAAAGATGAATTAATTGAAATATGCGTAAAGCTCATCAAAGAGATTAATTCTTCCGTTCCTTCTGACATCAAAGATGCGTTTATCAAGAAACTTGATAACGTAATTTCAATTGGAGATAAAAATCATTACGAAAAACTTCCGATAAATTCCACTAATGCACTTATTGACTTTGGTGGTTTATTCTCCATTTTTGAAGTACAGAAGCAAAACATAATTAACGACTATGGTAATTTGATGGAGTTGGAAGGTCTTTCTATTGACCTTGACGACTTAGAAAATCATACTTTTCAACCTATTTCATCAGTCGAAACTGACCCATCCCAACAAGGAATTTTACATTCCTTGGAAGCAACAAGAAACATACTAATTCAAGGCCCTCCAGGGACAGGAAAGAGTCAAACATTATCTGCAATTCTTATTAATGCCTTAGAGAATCACAAAAAGACAATTGTAGTTTGTGAAAAGAGAACGGCTTTAGAAGTTTTACATAATGCTTTAATAGAGAAAGACTTAAACTATCACTGCGTTTTAATTCGTGATATTGTCAAAGACCGAAAAACAGTTGTTGATTCCGTTAGAGACAGGGTTGACAATTCATCTTATCGAAGATACCGCTACACGTATTCCAAAGAATCTCTTGACAACCTTATCAAAAAAGCTAAAGGACTTATTGATTCCATTAACGGAAAGCATAAAAAACTTGATGAAAAACTTCTAGGAGACAAATCTTGGACTGATATAGTCGGAACGCTTTTATCTGAACTTAACGGAACTGATGAAGACCATACTTTAAACATCGACAAATCTCAATTCAAGTATAACTCACAAGAATTGAACGGACTTTTAGAATTAGTTCAGAAAGGCCAAAATCTCTATTCAAATTTTCAAACGTATGATTCAACTTCATTTCTCAACTCAAAGAAATTAGTCGGGGATAATCCATACGTAATTGAGCAAGGAATAAACGATTCATTTGAAGAATATGATAAGTTACTTCAAAAAGTTTATGAACTTGAATCAAAATATAAAAGCGAGTATTTCAAGCTAAGAAAAGCCGAACTTTCTGAGCAGATACGAAACGGACGACAGATTCAAGATTCGATAAATGCCATTTATACAGAACACAAAGCCAATTCTGATTTTCTTGATGAAGAAAAAACAAATGGATTTCTGTATAAAACCTTAACGATTTTCTCTCAACCAAAAAAGAAAGTTGTCCAAGACCAAAAGAGAATCAAAGACCTTTTCGCAAATCTTGAAAATCATTACTCAAAATGTAATGACCTCAAAGGTTTTCAAGTTTCACAATCGATAAAAGGTAATCTTTTAAAAATTGAAGAAGCTAATAAACTGATTGACAGAACCAGTTCTGATTTTCAGACCAAAATTGAAAATGAATATGACTCCATCAATGTTTTAGAATTCTCAACTTCTGAATATCAAACTGATATTTTAAAAGCACTAAAAGATAGCTGTTCGCTGCTAAAGGAAAAAATTACAACTGATAGTTGGACTAGTCATAAAATTACATCTAATGAATTCAAAGGTTTCATTAAAGCAGTTGACAAAATCATTCAGGAAAAAAAGGAATATTTCAACAACGAAAACGACATTTTTACAACAGAGTTTAAGTGGTTTCAATTTTACAATGGACTTTCGAATGAAGCTAAATTTCTTGTAAATGAATTGAAAGGAAAAAATAATTGGAGAAAGTCTTTTCTGATTCATTATCTAAATTCAATGCTCGTGAATTCTGCAAACGTTGACTTACCAACAAATGATTCCGAACATATCGAACTGAACAGCACATTAAACGGATTAGAGAGAGAACAATTAAAATATATCCGAGAGTTTTGGTTCTCAAAACAGATTGACACAACAAGAGATTTTGAACAAAGAAATACAAATCTTTCGGTTGAAAACCTATACAACAAGCGAAGCAGCAACAGATTTAAGCGACTTTCATTACGGCAAATAGTTCAATATGATGCTGATTTGTTCACTACCTTTTTTCCGATAATTCTAACTTCACCGGATGTCGCAAGCAACCTGTTTAAAGGAATGAATGGCTATTTCGACATAGTAATGTTTGATGAAGCGAGCCAGTTACGTTTAGAAGACAACTTGCCTGCAATTTTAAAGGGAAAGCAGATAGTTATTGCAGGTGATGAACATCAAATGCCTCCTTCTAATTACTTTAGTAAAGTCTTTGATGGTACAATTGAAGACGAAGATGACCTTGAAGAAGAAGATGAAATTGTAGTGGATAGGGACAATATCCTTTTGTCTTGTGAATCCCTATTAGACTTTGGTGCTGAACTTAATTTTGAGAAACGTCACCTTGATTTTCATTATAGGTCAAGACATCCCTACCTTATAGATTTTTCAAATTACGCATTCTACAATCAAAGACTTAAACCTTTACCAAATACGTTTGATTATACACCAATAAAATACATTCAGGTTAATGGTACTTTTTCAGACCACATCAATGATGCAGAAGCTGAAATGGTATTGTCAATAATTGAAAACAATATTAATCGACTACCTAATGGTGAATATCCAACGGTTGGTATTGCAACGTTTAATATTGCTCAGCGAAATCATATAAAGAGTAAAATCCTAGAAAGGCAAAAATTCTCAAAGTTTGAAGAGTTCAATGCAAAAATTCAGGAGTTAGAAGAAAATGGTATGTTCATCAAGAACCTAGAAAATATTCAAGGAGATGAAAGAGATGTTATCATTCTATCGACTACTTACGGCCCAGGAAAAGACGGGAAATTTGCTCAGCGGTTTGGCCCTATTAACCATTCCAAAGGTTACAAGTTATTAAACGTAATTATTACAAGAGCAAAATATAAAGTCTATGTTTGTTCATCTGTGCCAGAAAAGGCATTTATGAATTACAAAGATTTTTTGATAACTGAAGGCTCAAACAATAAGAGAGCAGTTTTCTACGCTTATCTTGCTTACAGCAAAGCCGTAAGTGAAGGAAATAATGATTCAAGAATTGGAATCCTAACTGCACTTAG
This sequence comes from uncultured Bacteroidota bacterium, assembly GCA_900696575.1. GTDB lineage: Bacteria > Bacteroidota > Bacteroidia > AKYH767-A > OLB10 > CAADHD01. The sequence continues at coordinate 1,153 of CAADHD010000026.1, read as the reverse complement.
TGAAAATTCAACAAAAAGCACCTCATTCAGCGTTGGCAGTTTTGGAGAGTTAGAATCACCTTTTGAAGAAGAAGTTTATCAGCGTTTAGTAGATGAAGTAGATGAATCAAAGCTAATTCCTCAAATGAAGGTTTCTGAATTCAGAATTGATATTGTGTACGACCCTAAAATTTCAGGAGTACCAAAAATTGCAATTGAATGTGATGGTGCTAAATATCATTCAAGTAGAGAAGCTTATTTGCACGACCGACACAGGCAAAAAATTCTTGAAAGCCACGGTTTTGTATTTCATAGAATATGGAGTACAAATTGGTGGCGAAACCCTCAGAAAGAAACGAAGCTTTTAATTGAATTCATCAGAAGTGTAGAGTCGAGAAATGACTACAACTTAGCTGACCATTCTAAAACATCATTTGCATTTACAGACGAGTTTCAAATGGTTGAAAATTATGTTGCTCAAACAACAATTATTGATACCGACAATGAGATTGCGACAATTAAAAGCATTGAAAAGAAACAAGACAAGCAAGCAAAACTTTTCAAAGATGAAATCAGCTTAGGAAGTAAAGTTACAGTAAAGTATATGAACAATGGTAAAGACATTAAAGTGCACATTGTTGAGACAGCTAACAAGAATGAAATTACCAACGGAATTCAAAAAATAAGTTTGAAATCACCTTTAGCGACATCAATTCTAGGTCATACAGTTGGTGACATAGTAAAAGTTGGTAATCTTGACAATTTTGTAGAAATAATTGAAGTAAAGAACTGATGCCTACCCTTCACAGCCACACACATTGCCAAGTCGCACCAGCCGACACACAAGCCAAAACTTGGCAAATAGTGTGTCTGTCCAACCGCACGACCGACAGACAAATGGACGAAGAAAAAGAAGCACTAGGCGGTAACATGCGTTTGGCTCAATGGCGGGTGACGTGGTTAATTGAACATTCTACCTCGCATCAGCTTTTGTGGTGTATTGACAGTTTTGTGCTCCGAAATCCGCCACTTCGCCAAGCCGCCAAACTGTGAAAATACCCTCTTAAACGCAACATGGATTGCGGATAAAGCTAAAGGAAGCATTCAGAAGCCATATAAGGGATGATTTATTAAAGAAAATTATGCGGCTAACTTCTGAAGTGAAAAATAATCG
>CAADHD010000025.1 GCA_900696575.1 uncultured Bacteroidota bacterium | reverse complement strand
GGCCCCGCAGGTCGGTGTAATTGTATCCCCATTTTCGTTTGATGGTGCCGAAGATATGTTCGTTCATCATCTGCCTGCGTTTGTATAGCTCCTTGTGTTTTTCGTAGTGCTTCAGGTTCTTTTCCGAAGCCCGGCCTCCCGCTGTCTGCAGTCTGTAGGCAAGCCAGTGCGAAAGCGATTATGGATATAAGCACTTACCACTTCAGGCACTTCTGCATTGAGCGTTGAACATTCTGCATTCTGGATTATTTTTTATTACTGCGTCCTTTAGTCTCATTGTGTATTCTTTTCCGGTATGTCAATAACATCCTGTCTTGTAGAAGGAGCATCTGCCTGATAGTTCATCCCTAATCGTAAATGATTACTTTTGCTGCGGCCTGAAATGAAAACAAAGCTGTTTCTCGATAAAGAACAATTCCAGCTCACTATCTCCCGGCTTTGCTATCAACTCATCGAAAATCATTTCCCTTTTAATAATACCGTATTCATCGGCCTTCAGCCCCGCGGCACTTTATTAGCCGAACGGATTCACAAAATACTCAATAAAACAACAGGGGTCTCCGAACTGAAAACCGGATCGCTTGATATTACTTTCTTCCGGGATGACTTCAGGCGCAGGGAAAACATTCCTGTTGCTTCCGAAACCAACATTGATTTCATCATCGAAAATAAGAAAGTAGTGCTTATTGATGATGTACTTTTTACGGGCCGAACTATCCGTGCCGGGCTTGATGCCATGCTCTCTTTCGGCAGGCCTGAAAAAGTTGAACTCATGGTGCTGATTGACCGCAGGTTTGCGCGCCATCTTCCTATCGAACCCGATTATACCGGCAAAACCATTGATACCCGCTCGTCTGATAAAGTGAAAGTTACCTGGAAAGAAACCGATGGCGAAGACGGAGTATGGCTGTTAACTGATAACGATAACCAACCTCAACCCGTTAAGAAAAAATGAGCGCATCATTCAAAGCACATCACCTGCTCGGAATAAAAGACCTCCACCTTGACGATATTCAACTCATTTTTCAGACAGCCGACAATTTTAAAGAAGTCATTAACCGCCCCATTAAAAAAGTTCCATCGCTCAGGGATGTAACCATTGTTAACCTCTTTTTCGAAAATTCAACCCGTACCCGCATCTCATTTGAATTGGCAGAGAAGCGCCTTTCTGCCGATGTACTCAATTTTTCTGCATCGGCATCATCCGTAAGCAAAGGCGAAACGCTGGTTGACACTGTTAAAAATATACTGGCCATGAAGGTGGATATGGTCGTTATGCGACATCCGATGGCAGGAGCGAGCATGTTTCTTTCGCGTCATATCCATGCGCAGATTATCAATGCCGGTGATGGAACACATGAACACCCGACACAGGCGCTGTTAGACGCTTATTCCATCCGTGAAAAAACAGGAAGCCTTAAAAATGTGAAAGTGGTTATTGTGGGCGATATTCTTCACTCGCGTGTAGCCTTGTCAAACATTCTGTTACTTCAGCGCCTCGGGGCCAAGGTGATGGTTTGCGGACCGCTTACATTAATACCTAAGTATATTGAAGAATTAGGGGTTAAGGTAGAAACTGACATCAGGAAAGCACTTCAGTGGTGTGATGTGGCCAACATGCTGCGCATACAAATGGAACGGCAGGACATACGTTACTTTCCTACGCTTCGCGAATACATACTGCAGTACGGAGTAAGTAAGCAATTGCTTGAAACTGTAAACAAGAAAATCATCATCATGCATCCCGGCCCTATCAACAGGGGAGTGGAAATAACCAGCGATGTGGCTGATTCCAACCAGTCCATCATTCTTGACCAGGTCGAAAACGGAGTAGCCATCCGCATGGCCGTGCTATACCTGCTGGCGGGCAAGAAAGCAACAGCCTGATGTTGAAATCATCCCTTGGTTTATATTTGTAGGATAAATCAGAATCCTACTTTTGTTTCAATTTAATTTCTGTTAACAAACACAACATTTAAAACCTGAACACTCTGTATGCGTTATTCATTGGATAAGAACGAGAAGTTCGCAGTATTTAAACTGCACGAGCCAAAACTGAACACCCTTATCAGTGCCGAGTTGAAGTCGGAAATGCTGATTATTAACAGTCAGGGATTTAACAACATTATTCTTGATTTAACGGATACTCAGTATTGCGACTCATCCGGCCTCAGCGCTATTCTGGTAGGCAACCGGGTATGCCGTAATGCCAACGGTAATTTTGTGCTTACTGGCCTTTCCGATAATGTAAAAAAGCTTATTACTATTTCACAACTCGATTCAGTACTCACTATCTCAGGTACTATGGACGAAGCTATCTCTTCCATCAATTCTTAATTATTAAGGTTATGAAAAAAATCACACTACTTCTTTGCATTTTATTTTCAGGATATGCTGCCTTTACACAATGTATCCCTGATTTAACAATAACCCAACCGGGCATATATCCTGACAGTGCCACCGGTCTTGCTCCGGGAGTTGTTGGCCAGCCTTATAATCAGGTTATGCAAATTAAAGTTCCGGTTGATACACAAGTGGTTTATCTCGGCTTCAGTTTAACAGCGACCATTCAAAGTATAGAATTAATGAGTTTTACCGGTCTTCCTCCGGGAATTACCTATGCCTGTAATCCGGCCAACTGCCTTTTTCCGGGAGGATCTAACGGCTGTGTGCTGCTTTCAGGAACTCCTAACACACCCGGTGTCTATAATCCCATTGCTATAGTTAAAACCACAGGTTCTGTTGTACTCTTCGGGCAAACAATTTTGCTCACTCAAAATGATACGATTGATTACTACACCATAGTAATAGGGGTAACCGGGCTTTCAGATATCAATCCTGCCATGCTAAATCTCGGCCAGAATTATCCTAATCCTGCGTTCAGCAAAACCATGATTGATTTTTATGCACCTGTAAATGGCGATTATCAGTTCAAACTTTTTAACCTGATAGGCAAGGAAGTTCAGTCACAGATAATTCATGCATGGAAAGGTATTCATACCATTGAGGTGAATGTAAAAGATCTTGTACCGGGAGTTTATATGTATTCGCTCTCAGGCAATGCCAGTACATTAACAAGGCGCCTGATAGTTCAGCAAAAGTGAATCGGGTTTGGAGTTAACCATTCTTGGCAGTAATTCGGCCACACCTATATTTAACCGTCATCCTACTGCACAGGTCTTAAGCCTGCACAATAACCTTTATCTGATTGATTGCGGAGAGGCAACTCAAATGCAGTTAATGCGCTACAAGGTAAAGATGAGCCGCATTTCGTGCATCTTTATAAGTCATCTGCATGGCGATCATTATTTAGGATTAACAGGCCTGCTCTTTACCATGCATCTGAACGGAAGGACACAGGAACTGCACCTTTTTGCTCAGCAGGAGTTAATGGATATTCTGGAATTGCAGTTCAGGTTATCAGCCACGGTTTTACGGTTCAATCTAATTTTTCATCCGCTGCGGCATTATAGTTCGCAGATTATTTTTGAGGATCAATCGGTAAAGGTAAAATCCATCATCATGAACCACCGTATTCCATGCGCAGGTTTTGTGTTTACAAGCAAACCGGTAAAGGGAAATCTGATAATTGAAAAGCTCAGAAAATATAATGTTCCGGTTGAACTCTATAACCGGATAAAAGAAGGGGATGATTTTGTAACAGAAACCGGTGAATTGATTCCTTCCTCTGAATTTTGTTTGCCTCCGTCAGATGCCGTTAGCTATGCATTCTGCTCTGATACCCGTTATTCAGAATCTATACTGCCTGACATCAGCCGCGTAGATTTACTTTATCATGAAGCCACTTTTCTTCACGATATGGCCGAAAGGGCAGAGGCTACCTTTCATACTACTGCCAGGCAAGCCGCACAAATTGCGGTAAAGGCTTCTGTAAAGAAATTACTAATCGGACATTTTTCAGCCCGCTACCGCGACCTTGAACCTTTATTGAAGGAAGCCCGAAGTGTTTTTTCAAACACGGAACTGGCCATTGAAGGCCTTACCTTTAAGGTTGGATAACCTTGTTATTTCCTTCGAAGATTAAAGCAATCAAAGGTTTTTAATAATAAAATCTTCCATTTTGGTATAAAGATGATACCTCATACCCGGCAAACCGTGATTGCTGTTAGGATAAAAGAATGTTTCAAACTGTTTTTTGTTTTTTACCAATGAGGTAACGAGGTCAACTGAATTTTGAAAATGTACATTGTCATCCGTTGTACCATGCACCAGCAGGAATTTGCCTTTAAGTTTATCCGCAAAATGGATAGGTGAGTTTTCGTCATAGCCTTTGGCATTCTCCTGCGGAGTTCGCAAATAACGTTCTGTATAAATGGTATCATAATAACGCCAGTTGGTAACAGGTGCAACGGCAATTCCGGCTTTAAAATAATCAGCACCTTTAGTCATCAGCAGCGAAACCATGTAACCTCCGTAGCTCCATCCGAAAACCCCGATTCTTTCTTTGTCAACATAGCTTAATGTACCAAGATACTTGGCAACTTCAATCTGGTCGATGGTTTCGAGTTTACCGAGATTGAGATAGGTGCATTTCTGAAATTCTTCTCCCCGTGCACCGGTACCGCGATTGTCAACACTTACAACGATATATCCTTTCTGAGCAAGCAATTGCCAGAAGAAATAATTTCCGCCTTCCCATGCATTATTAACCGTATTGGCTCCCGGCCCGCCATACATGTATTGAAATACGGGATATTTTTTTGAGGCATCAAAATCGGGCGGCTTAATTATCCAGCCGTTCAGTTCAACCCCTTCGCTTGTTTTAAATGTGAAAAAGGATTTTTGCGACAGCTTATATTTTTTCATGTTCTCAGCAACGGTCTTGTTGTCTTCAATCATACGTATCCATTTACCCTCTCCTGAATATAATTCGCATAAGTAAGGACTGTTGGCATCAGACCATGTGTTGATGAAATACCTGAATCTGCTGCTGAACTGAGCGCTGTTCGTGCCGGTTGGCTTGCTCAATAAAGTTTTCTTGCCCGATTCTGAAATGCGGTAAATCTGCCTGTCACGAGGGCTGACCTCAGCGCTTTTATAGTAATAGATTTTTGTTTTCTCATCGTAGCCAAAAAACTCTGTGACATCAAAATTTCCTTTCGTTATCTGGGCTAGGGGCTTTCCATTCATGCTCATTTTAAATATGTGAGTGAATCCCTCATGAGGTTTTAACCAGATGAAATGCTGCTTATCAGAAGTAAAATGCAGATGGTCATTGATTTCTATGTCAATAAAACGTTCATTGGTTTCTGTATAAAAAGGAAGGGCAATGCCGGTGATGGCATCACATGAAAGTAGTTCAAGTTTGTTCTGATGGCGGTTCATGCGCATGATGCAAAGCTTCTGCGGATCGGCAGTCCATTTTATTCTGGGAATGTAAATGTTTTTTTCACTTCCTGTTCCGGCTTTAAGAGTTTTACCTGATGAGAGTTCATACAAATGAATGGAAACAACAGAATTGTCTTCGCCTGCTTTCGGGTACTTATATCTTTCCTCGCGTGGATAAAGGCTATCGTAGTAGGTAAGTGTAAATTCCCTTACACGGCTTTCGTCAAATTTGTAATAGGCAATTCTTTTTCCATCAGGCGACCATTCATAAGCTTTGTCAAACGCAAATTCTTCTTCATAAACCCAATCGCAACCGCCATTGATGATTTCGTTTTTCCTACCGTCAAAAGTAACCTGGATTTCTCTGCCGGAAGGAATGTCTTTGTAAAACACATTATTGTCTCTCACAAAAGCAACTTTATTTCCATCCGGTGAAAACGAAGCATACATCTGTTTCCCTTTTTCTGAAACCGGTTCCGGTTTCTTTTTAGTAAGGTCATAAATATAAAATTCAGCTCTGGTAGAATGCCTGTAAACAGATTCTTCATTGGCGGTTAGCAGTAATTGAGTTTCAGAGGCATCAAATTCATAATCTGACCACACCAGGGGTTCATTGTTCCATTTCAGCATTTCACCTTTTAATAAGGTGTCTTTCACGGTTCCATTTTTATATTCATAGCGCAGAATATCGAGACTTTTGGTTTTATCATTCATTTTGGTCAGTGTGTAATGCAATCCATCATTCATGGGTTTAAAGCCGAAAACTCCGCGGGCAGCAAACTGCCGGCTGGCAAAAATGTCATCAATTTTCAACAGGGAATCCTGTGCATAAATGTTGAAACAGATAAAGAAACTTACAATCAGTAAAAGAGTTTTTTTCATTGGACAAATGTTTTAGCGGTCAAACCTAATCATTCCTGAAGTTCTTAAAGCTTTTTCCCGTATCATGATGTGATAAGAAGGGTTATTAACAATGCGGTTTATTCATTCGCCTATGATTATTCAATGTCTGTAATACCGCATTTAGCATTTACCAATGCTGCGGATAAGTTTACCAATAATTTCAAAAATGATGAAAACTTACAAAACCAGCTTGCTTCATTGGTAAGGTCATTGTAATAGCTTGTTAGCAACCAATTGTGTTATGAAAGCAAACAAAACCAACTTTCTTCTTCTTTTATTATTGATAAATTTTTCTGCCGGAGCACAATGTCTTGTTCAGGTAGCCAATTTTGATCAGAATACCTGCGCAAACAGCACCATCGAACTTTTGGCTTATCCTGATGATTACAGTCAGGTTTACACCTATTCATGGGCCGGCCCGAACGGATTCAGTTCCTCCGGTCAATACATTTATATTCCAAATGCTCAGCCGGAGCACTCTGGTTCATATATGGTTACCATGACTTCTTCTGCCGGATGCTCATCACAAATGGAAGTAGTTGTTGTAAAAAATCCTACTCCTGTTGTTTATACCGGTGGCCAGCAGGGCGGATGTTTTGGAACTTCTACTGAAATTTTTGCCTTAGACATCAGCGGTGAATACGGACCATACAGTTATTCCTGGGATGGAGGACAAACTTCTCAGTCAATTCTGGTTTCTCATTATTCCAATTATCCTGCACCCGGTTGCCTCATCACAAATTCCTATGGATGTTCGGCCATGAACAATACCACTTTCATGATTATTACATATCCATCTCCTGCAAAACCGGTAATCGCCACTGCCGATCCTGTTACTTTTTGCCAGGGTGGTCAGGCCTTGTTAACGGTTCAAAATCCGGAAACTTTTCATCAATATCAATGGAGAAAATTTGCCAATGATGTTGCCGGTGCCAACTCTATTTCATTTGCTGCAAAACAAAGTGCCAGATACCGGGTGGTAACTACCAATGCTTATGGATGTACTTCACTATCGGCTCAGATTCAGATTACCGTGAATCCGAAACCGGTTGCCGAAATTTCAGTTAACGGTAGTACCTTTTTATGTAATGGTGATTCTGTTTTGCTTTCTGCCAACAGCGGAAGTAATCTTTCTTATCAATGGACGCGCTACAATGCCATCATGAATGGAAAAACCAACCAATCAATTACCGTAAAGAATAAGGGAAATTACAAAGTGGTGGTGACCAATGAATTCGGATGTTCGAAAACATCAGGTATGGTTGCCGTAGAAGTTACAGCCTGCAGAATCGGGGAGGAAACGGCAGATGTTGACCCGGTAGCGGTTTATCCGAATCCTTCCACAGAGTATTTTCAAATCAAACTTTCTGATGAAACAGAGAATGCACTTGTAAAAATCATTGATTTGTCAGGCAGAATAATGGAGGAAGGTAAAGTAGCCAAAGAATTTGAGTTTGGAATGCACTATCCCGCTGGAACCTATATTCTTTTTGCCGAAGTAAATGGCCGTGTTATTCAAAAGAAGGTAGTCAAGTCAGAATAAGGTTTGAAATCATTTATTTTTGATCCGTGGTACAATTAAAGTATCACGGATTATATTTTTCAGACTAATCGTTTATGTAATCAGACAATGGCCCTCTGGCATAAATGGTAACTTGTATCATTTCAGCCCCCGCTCACCCTTTATCCCTAAGAGGGAACAGCACGCAAATGCCCGCGTTAAGGCGGGTTACGGGTGTGTAAAGAATTAATGCAGGAGGTCTAATGAAATTCGCAATGCCAGTTAACTATAAAGAATAAAATAATGGTGCCAGCATAATTTTCTGTTACTTTGTCGAATGCCACCTCATATTTTAATTGTAGATGATGAGCCTGATCTGGAGCTGCTGATTCGTCAGAAATTCAGACACCAGATTAGAGATGGAAAGTACCGTTTCAGTTTTGCAGGCAATGGAGTGGAAGCGCTTGAAATGCTGAAACAGGAGAACGACTATGATATGATCCTTACTGACCTCAATATGCCTGAGATGGATGGGTTGACGTTGCTCTCAAACATTAAATTTCTCGATGGTCAGTATAAAGCTGTAGTGGTTTCTGCTTATGGCGATTTAGATAACATCAGAAATGCCATGAATCTGGGCGCTTTTGATTTCATTACCAAACCCATTAATTTTTCTGACCTTGAAAAAACCATCGAAAAAACTTTAGTTGAGGTAGAAGTAATCAGAAAAGGAATGCAGGCAAGGGAGCAATTGCAAAAAGCCATTCATGATAAAGAGATAGCAGAAATTGAAAGGCAAAAAGCTGAAGAAGCAAAAAAGCATGAAAGACAGTTTCTGGCTAACATGAGTCATGAAATCAGAACTCCGATGAATGCCATTATAGGAATGACAAAGCTGCTGATGAATATTTCAACAGAGTACCGCCAGTTGAAATACATTAAAGGAATTAAAGACTCGGCCGAAAATTTATTAGCCATTATTAATGACATTCTTGATTTATCAAAAATCGAATCGGGCAAGATCAAGATTGAACATATTCCTTTTTCAATAAACGATACACTTGAACTGGTAATTACCACGCTAAAACATAAAGCAGACGAAAAGGGATTAACCCTTTCCAGCAAAATTGACCCAAGTGTTCCGTCAGGCATTAAAGGAGATCCGGTGCGTTTGTATCAGGTACTTATGAATCTGGTTGGCAATGCCATCAAGTTTACCGAACGAGGCCATGTAAATATCAATGTGATCACTGCAGGTCATAGTGACGGTCAGATTCCGATACGTTTTGATGTGTCGGATACCGGCATTGGAATAAGCGAGGAAAATCTCAGCAAGATTTTTGAAAAGTTCACTCAGGCAAGCAGTGATACGACACGAAAATTCGGTGGTACGGGACTTGGCCTGACTATTTCAAAGCAATTGATTGAAATTCAAAAAGGACTAATTACCGTATGGAGCAGGCCGGGAGAGGGATCTGTCTTCTCCTTCACCATTCCATATCTCGAAACCGTAGAAACACCGGTTGAAAAAGGAACAGATATTCCATCTCCCAATACACTTAATCTGATTAAAGATAAAAGAGTGCTTATTGTGGAAGACAATGCATTTAACCAGATTGTTGCCGTTGATAGTATTCATGAAATCATTCCGGATATGCCTCTTGACCTTGCAGAGAACGGCAGAATTGCAGTGGAAATGCACCAAAAGAATAACTATGACCTTATCATTATGGATATTCAAATGCCCGAAATGGATGGATTTCAGGCATCACAGAAAATAAGAAAGGAACTTCCTTCTCCATTATCGGCAGTTCCTATCATTGCCATGACGGCAAGCGTAACCCGCGAAGAAGTAGAAGACTGCTTTGAAGCGGGAATGGACGAATTTGTGGCAAAGCCGTTCAACCAGGCTGAACTGATCAGTAAAATGAGTCGTCTTTTATTAAACGAAAACCCCAAACAAAACAAATATGAACATCATTGATCTCACCTTTCTGAGAGGATTTACAAAGAATGATCCCGAGCGAATGAAGAAATATATTGGTATGTTTCTGCAGCACGCACCGGTTATGATGCAGAACATTGAAAAAGCATACATTGAGAAAAACTGGAGTGCATTGAAATCATCGGCACATTCGCTGAAACCGCAAATAACCTATATGGGCATTAAAAGCGGTGAAGACCTTATTCGTACCATTGAGAATAACGGTGCAGCCTCCATAGAGCATGGTACCAATGAATTGATTTCGCAGCTTAAATCCATTCTTGATGAGGCTTATCCTGAATTGAAAAAAGAAATTGGCGGTTGATAAACTGCCTTAACTTATTTTAAATGCTTTTTTTTACGACTTTAGCACCCTCTAACTTTGCATAATGAGCAACAGCCCCGCAATCTATATTGTTGAAGATGATGACATGCAGCGCGAACTGCTTGCCGATCACATTGGCAAAATGTCCAACTATCCTATTAAATCTTTTCCTACAGGAGAAGAATGTCTCAAACATCTTTCCACATCCAAAGACAATCCGGTAATCATTTATCTTGACTATTACCTTAACAGCATTATACCTGATGCCATGGATGGATTGGATGTACTGGTAGAAATCAAAAAAACACATCCTAATTGTGAAGTGGTGATGTTATCAGGTCAGGATAAGATTGAGGTTGCCGTTGACACCATGAAGTATGGTGCGTTTGATTACATAGTAAAAGGCGAGAGTGCGTTTTATCGTGCTGAAAAAGCGCTGTTCAACATTTACCGCTACCATAAATTGAGAAAAAATGCCAGCCTTTATAAAACCTTAACCATCACTTTTGCTGTAGCTTTTTTACTCATGATAATTTTGTTTTTTGTTTTACAGAAATCCGGAGCTATTACCAATACTCCCGGATGGATGTAATCGTAACCCCTCCTGAATTCTTCTTGTTTATTTTATACCCGTGAAGATTTCTTTCAATTGGCTGAAACAGTATTGTGCAGTTGAGTTGCCTGCGGAGGTAGTAGCAGAGTTATTGACCTTTTGCGGGCTGGAAACAGAATCAGTAACAACTTATGAATCGGTTCCTGAAATGCTTAATGGGTTGGTAGTGGGTGAGGTTCTGGATAAGCAAAAGCATCCTAATGCCGATAAACTGAGTATCTGTAAAGTAAATACGGGAAATGCCATTCAACAGATTGTTTGCGGGGCTTCCAATGTTGCCACAGGGCAGAAAGTTATTGTGGCATTACCGGGTACTAAACTTTATCCTGTAAACGGTGAAGCATTCGAAATTAAAAAATCGAAAATCAGGGGAGAGGTTTCCGAAGGAATGATATGTGCAGAAGATGAAATTGGATTGGGCAATAATCATGATGGAATTATGGTGTTGCGTTCGGAATCTCTGCCCGGAATGCCTGCTTCAGATTATTTTAAAGATCAGCTTATCAGCGATACCGTTTTTGAAATCGGCCTTACACCCAATCGTGGAGATGCCGCTTCTCATTTTGGTGTGGCACGCGATCTGGCTGCAGTGATCAATCACCGTAATCCCAAAGTGATTCATCCGGAAGCTAAACTTTTATTTCCTGATTTTGAAAAAGGTAAAAATGGAAACTTTGAATGTCCTGTAAAAGTTTCCATTCAGAACTCTTCTGCATGCCTGCGTTATTCCGGTCTTCTGATTGAAGGCATCAAGGTTCAGGAATCTCCCTCATGGCTAAAGCATCGTTTAATTTCAACCGGATTGAAGCCTATTAATAATGTGGTTGACATTACCAATTTTGTTCTTCACGAACTGGGTCAGCCGCTTCATGCTTTTGATGCCGGTAAAATTTCAGGCAATCATATCATTGTAAAAAACCTTCCGGCCGGAACTTCTTTTATCACGCTTGATAACGTAGAAAGAAAACTGAACGGTAAAGAGTTGATGATTTGCGATGAGTCAGGAGGACTTTGCATTGCCGGTGTTTTTGGGGGTATTCAAAGCGGTATCAGTGAATCAACCACCCGCGTTTTTATTGAAAGCGCTTGTTTTCATCCTGCTTCTGTTCGTAACACGTCAAAATTTCATGGTCTCAAGACAGATGCTTCTTTCCGTTTTGAAAGAGGTTCTGATTTTGAAATGACACTTCCGGCATTGTTTCGTGCTGCACAGTTAATTCAGGAAATATGCGGTGGCCAGATTTCCAAGCATATTGATGTTGTTCCCGCTCCATTCATGCAACATGTCATTCCCTTCAGCCCTGAAAAGGCATGCAGGCTTATGGGATTTCAAATTGATGAATCAGTAATGCAGGCCATATTACATGAACTTGGATTTGTTATTCAGAAAAGTACAAAGAATGACTGGCTTATTACAGTACCAACCTTTAAGACAGAAGTTAGAAACCTTGCTGATGTTACTGAGGAAATTTTGCGCATTTATGGATACAACAACATTCCTCTTCCCGTTAAAATACATTTGCCGATTCCAACAAGTGCAACAGACAATTATGAATCCTTCCGTGGAAAAATGGAATCGTTTCTTGTTTCCAATGGATTTACAGAAATCTTAAATAACTCTTTGGTACCGGCAACTAATGATGGCAGTCCGGTACAGCTTCTCAACCCGTTAAGCATCGAGCATTCTGCCATGCGTTCTGAGATGATTACGTCCGGACTCCAAACCCTTTCCTATAACCTCCACCGCAAAAACCAGTTGCTGCGTATGTTTGAAACCGGGCGTGTATATCATTCTTCCGGAAAAGATTTTGTTGAAAAGAACTGCTTGGCTCTATTCATGATCAGAAACAGAAATATGGAATCGTGGATTGAGATGAAGCCTGAAGAGAATAATTTTTTCACATTAAAATCAATCTTCATTCAGATGCTTGGCATGGCTGGAATCAATGTGAATGAGTTGATTTTTACACCCGCACAGCATTCACATTTTGAAATGGCTGTTCTGTGCAGAATAAATAATAATGAGATTGGAGCCATGGGTTATGTAAGTAATTCAGTATTGAAAAATTTCAAAATTGATACTGAAGTACTTTGTGCTGTTATTGATCTTGACGGAAGTCTGGATTGTGTATCCGCTAAAAGAATTATTGCTGAGCCTTCTTCCTATCCAGTTGTTAAGCGCGATCTTGCCTTGTTGATTGGGCAGGCAACAACTTATTCGGAATTAGAGCAAACTGCTTTTTCTGCATTACCGGGCCTGTTGCGTAAAATGAATGTATTCGATATTTACAAAGGAGATAAAATACCGGAAGGAAAAGTATCAATGGCCATCAGCTTCTATTTGCAGGATGATGAAAAGACACTTACCGATAAACAAATAGAGAATGCCATGAACAGGCTGACTTCCGCTTTTGTATCTGTTGTTCAGGCTGAAGTGCGAAAGTGATTTCGGAATTTTAGCTCGGTGTGATGACTTTGTTAAATACAGCAACAAGATTTTCAACCATCCTGTCTTCAGTGAACTGAGATTCATAAAGTTTCCGGCTTTGTTCTCCCATTCGGTTTCTTAATTCCGGATCATTCATAAGAAGTATAAGCTTGTCAAAAATTTGATTGGGCGATGAGGTTGAAACGATAAATCCATTTTGACTGTCAATGACCGATTCGGTGATAGCACCCTGATCGGTTGAAATAACAGGCAGCCCGCAGGCCATAGCTTCAACAATTACCCAGGGATGCCCTTCGGGTTCGCGTGGTGTAAAAACAAATGCATCGGCATTTACCAAATGTTGAAATTTATTCCCGGCCATCTCAGGAGTCAGAATAGTAACAGGAAGATCATAATTTTTAATCCATTCAGAAATAGTTTCCCTTGTTTGTTCGTTTCTCCATGCACCTACCACTGTGAGATGGAACTTCTTGCTAGTTCTTTCTTTTAAAAGCTTGGTAGCCTGTATTACATCTTCAATGCCTTTGGATGGCTGAAGGTTGGCGAGGTAAACAATTTCAAAAATGTTTTCATCTGAACGGCTCCTTTTTGGAAGACAATAATTACCGCCATTGGGAACAACGTGAATTTTTTCTTCAGGATAGAAATCTTCAAACAGATGACGAAGTTTTTTTCCGAGAACAATTACTCCTGAAGTGAGAGATAGAACACTTCGAACGTATGTGCGCACGGGGAATGATGATTTTTCGAGCCAGGTTTTAAAGTTACTTCCCCGCAAGTGGATTAACACTTTTGTGCCGGTCATTCTCGAAATGAGAATAAACATGCTGTCTTTTAAAAAACCTGATGTGGATTGACTGATAGGGATAAGAACAAGTGCCGGACGCTTTTTCAGGCAAACAGAAAGAATATTAAAATAAATTTTAAAATTCCGAAAGAGTTTTGAAAAACTCCAACGTCCTATTCCTGTAAGATCGGTATTGGCCTGTGTATTGATGTGTAGCAGATTGAAATGATTCTTTAGCGAAGAATCAAGAATAATCCGGGTAGCGATGGCCGGCCCCATATAAGGTGGAGGAAGCTTACCTAAAATCAGAACAGAAAATGTTTGTGTTGAATTCATGAGGAGGATTTTGCCACATGCTCAGGCAAGCAGGCCATAGCGTAAATAACAGAAATAATATTCATCAGAGGCATATACATAGTGGGCAATGTGCTTATGCTGTATAACAGCATAATACTTAAAGCACCGAGCAACAGAAACTGATATGCGGTGTTGAACTTATTGATTTGCAGAAAAATCTGAAAAAGCAGGAATAGGTAAAAAATCAGTCCAACAAAACCGGTGAGAAAGAGAATGCGGAGAAAGTCGTTGTGAGAACCACCTGTAATCTGGCTTGAATAGGCCGTCATGCTATAAGGCATACCTAAAATTTGACCAATAAGAGGTTCTGATGAAAATTTTTCCCATAGCAGTTCCCATCTTCCAACACGGCCATGAAATGCCTGTGACCTTTCCCTTTCTCCTGAATAGACTTCCAGGTCGGTTTTTAAAAGCGGCAATACATTCGATTCAATTATGTCGCTTGCAAAGAACTGAAGTACAAGGAAACTTACCGAAATAAAGAGAGTTGCTTGTAAGACACCTGTTCGGAATATGAACAACATAAACAAGGCAAGCAGGCCCAGAAAGATGGCCAACGTGGCAACATGATTTATACGTGTGAGAGCAACAACTGAAAATACAAGTATGATCAGCAGTAGATATTGTCTGCGTGTTTTACTAAATGCAATGTTTTTTCTTAAGTAGAAAAAACAGGCAATAAGTACAGTCATGACTAAGTAAATAGAATAATTAAGAACGTCAGCAAATGCCCCTTCAAGCCTTTCAAGACCACGGGAGCTTATGGTTTTGAAAGGTTTAATCCATATTTCTACGAGTATCAAGCCGGCCACTAGGATGGAGGAGTATAGAAAAGTCTGTAAAACGCCATCTACATCCTTCAGATTTCTGATAAGCCTGCGGGCTATGAAAAATAGTAAAGCAGCATTTAAAGTTTTAAAAGTTACTTCGAGTGTTATCATTTCAAAGTTAAACCGGGTAATCAGCATGATTAACGCAACGACAAGCGCAGTCATGTAAAATTTGTAAGCAATATCAATAGGGTTGAAAAAATGTTTCTTGAAATTAAGAATACAAAACAGTGATAAAAGGAAACTTATAACACCTGTAATATAAAGAGGGGAGGCTAAAGGGCTTACCTCTTTAAGAAAATAGAAACCGTCAACCAAAGGTCTGGTCAGTATTAACCATATAAATACTTTAAATGGCCAATGAAGTGACCTATACCAGTTCTTCCAATCTTTAAATCTCATGGCGTCTGCAAAATGCAACGGCTTTTAAAAATCCTTCAGCACTTATTTCAATGGTTGCCGTTTCTTGAATATGGGCAGCCGCTTCTAAGCCCATTTTTTCTGCCTTTTCGGTATGTTGTAACAAATAATTCATACAGGCTGCGGTAGCAACAGTATCGTCAAAGTTAACGGCAAAACCGTTTTTGTTATGAATTATCAAATCGTGTGTAGCCGCTGCATTAACTGAGGAGATACAGGGAACTCCCGAAGCCATTGCTTCGTTAAGAACTAATCCCCATATATCAAAATCAGTCTGAAATAAAAATCCAATGGAATTAGCCAGAAAATCAGGCAGTTCATGCTGTTGTTTGTACCCATGAAAAACAACCATGCTCTGTAAATTATTTTCTTCAACGAAAGCCTTCAAATTATCAAGATCATTTCCATCGCCAATAATATCCAGTACAAAATTGTCATTTTGTTCACTGAGGCGCTTAACGGCTTTAAGCATTGTTATGCCATTTTTTCTTTTCGATAAATAGCCGATGGTACAAAAATGATATGGCGGATTTTTTCTAATAAGGGCTTTTCTTTTAATTGACTCTTCTCTGAAATACTGTGTATCTACTGTGTTGATTGCAGTAAATATTTGTTTTTGATTAGCCCCAAGACTTTGTAAGTAGTTATTTGCTTTCGAGCCGTAAACAACAAAAGCAGTACTGCATTTCATAAGCAGCTTTCTGAATAATTTACGCAGTAACGAATCGTTTCTTCCGGGCTTAATTATACTTCCGCTCCAGATAATCATCTTAAAAGGCATGAATAAACTTAGGATGGCTACCTTCACGGTGGCAAGGTTAAATCCACTGGTAATTACGATTGCCGGTTTCAGGCTGATTATTTTTCTGCACAATCCTGCATAGGAAATGTATGTATGTTCATTATTTCCAAAATGGATGGTGTTGGATTTTAAAACGGTATGTGAAAATTGAAATGAATCGGTATTGAGCTTGTATTTCCTTCTGCTGTATGTAAAGGCTCCAAAAAGCACCATGAACCGGTAATTCATCTGCTTAAATCGGACATTTAGTTCATTAAACAAAGCCAAACGGTATGGGTTTGGAATATTGGTTACAAGTAAAATTAAATTATCAGTCATATCAGCTATTATTTAATACATGACTGTAAACTTTAAAATAAGCCTGTTCCATATCTGTAATATTAAAGCGCTGGGCATACTGGCTGTTTGCAGACTTTTCGTCTTCAAGTGCCGTACGGTTTTGATAATAGAAGGAAAGACGCTCAACTAATTGGGCAACATTACCGGCAATATTATTCTGATTTAGGGGACGGATGATTTCTGTCAGGCCTCCGCCATCAGCAAAAACAAGAACCGGTTTACCCAGCCTCAGCGCTTCCAGTGCCACAATACCGAAAGGCTCATTCTCTGATGGAAATACACACACATCCATACTGTTAAGCCAGGAATATACATTTTCACGATAGCCGGTAAAGGTTACATGCCTTTCGATTCCGCTTCTTGATACCAGTTGTTTGTATTCTTCCATTTTGACACCGTCACCTACAAGAAGTAATCGCGTGTCAGGCTTATTGCTGCAAAAAATACGGAAGGCTTCAATAAGCCTGTCAATTCGTTTGAATCCGGCAAAACGCGAAGCTGTGCCAATTACAAATTGATTTTCTTGCTTCGGAAACTCATGATTTTCCACTTTGACAGATTTCATTTCATTTTCCGGAATGGCATTGTAAATCAGTGCTTCTTTGATTTCACTGTGTAGCCTGTAAAACTTTGCGGCATAACGTTGGCTGAACTCAGAGTTATAAGTTACATAATCAACATAGTGTCGAATAAAGTAGCCACACCACCTTTGCAGGATAAAGTTGCCTATGCTTCGTTTCCTTCCAAAACCAAAATTTCCATGAACGGTAAAGATTATTTTTTTTCCTGACTGTATGGCTGCCTGTACAATAACAGGATTGAAAGTATGAATATGAATAATATCAAACGCTTTCATTAATTGCAGCACTTTATTATATTTTCTCAGGGAAAAATCAAGTCCTGTTTTTAAATCAGCGAACTCAACAGGTAATTGGTAGTTCTCAATCACAGATAAAAATTTGCCTTTCCGGTTGCCGATTAATAAAGAAACATTCAAATGTGGATTTAAAAGCTGTTGTCTGGCAAGATTAATAACCAGTTTTTCAATACCGCCAAAGTTTGCTGACCAAATAAAGTGAAGCACTTTCATTTACCTTGTTGTTTACATTTTACGGGCGGTATAACCATAACCACGAGGTGTATAATTGGTCAATGGGCCAGACTTTGTTTTTCCGGAAAGGGTTATCAGAAAAAGATATAGAAACTGAGGAGCAACCACACCCAAAAAAATGAATGGATTAAAAGCCGAATAGAGCAATTTGAATCTCAACAACTTGCTTAGTTTGTTCCATATTTTTAATTGAGGCTGAACAAGAAAAGCTATTAATACTCCCCAATATCCGCTGAATGACTCAATATGCTCAAGTTTAAAACCGGCATTAGAAATTAAATGACTTATTCCATGTTTGGTATATCGGTAGAAATCATATGGCTCTTCATGTAAAGGAACAAGAAATGGTGTTGTCATAATCAAAATTCCGCCAGGACGCATTACCCGGTTTATTTCTTTTAAAAAGGCAGTTGGTTCAGCAACATGTTCCATCACTTCGGTGCATAAAACATAATCGAAACGACTGCTTTCAAAAGGGATATTGATTCCATCATAAATAACATCTACCTGCGTTTGTGTATGCGGAGAAGTAGCAACATCAATACCGATGGATGAAGCAGTGTATTTAAAATATACATGGCGGAAAGGCTTGATTCCACAGCCTAAATCAAGCAACTCATTTTTATGTCCATACCGTTCAAAACTTGCCAGAATGAATTGTTTCCGCAGGCTATCATTAATAATAGCTCCTAAGTTTCTGATCTTCACTATGCAGATTTTTTATGGTTGAAGATGTCTAAACCGTATGCAGTACACAAAAAATTTGGATAATGCATAAGATTATTCTCAATTCCTGTTTTAATGTAATGATGACGTTGCAATATAACATCAGGGATATTGCTGCTTTTTACTGGAATGCCGAAACGGAATTTGAAAAGCCGGTTCAAAATGCTTTCCCGTTTTTTTTCAGGGGCCAATAATTTTATCCATCCCGGTATTTTTGTTGACGGATAGATAAACGTAGATTCATTCACCAATTTGATATTTTTTGATACAGTGGCAACATCGCTGTTAATGACATAAAAGGGATAAGTCCGGAGCAATTCTCCCATGAGATTTTTAAATTCCGAGTAGAGAGTATCTATTTTTTTGTTTAAAGAATCAGGGTCCGGAGTTTTTTGAAACCATACTTTTCTTAAAGCAATAAGATCATGAACTATTTCGAAGAACACTCCACTGCTTATATTCAGTAATTGGAGGTCAAGCCTTAATGCTTTTACATGAAGCAGCAGATTTCTGACTTTTATCTGACCATAACAAATGGCTGTATGCAGGCTTATAAATGCTTTAAGCATATATTCTAAGGCGATTTGTGTTTCAATTATTCTCAAATCTTTTACAGAAAGACAAAGCTTAAAAATTTGTTGTTTTCCGTTAAGAAAATTATAGGTTCCGAAGCGGGTAAAGTTCTCCAGATTGTTAAGCCGGTTTTCTGTAGTTCCGAAAAGCCGATGAGTAAACAGGTAACGATTTACGAGTTTTCCTGACATGGATATGGGATTGTCTTTAAAACTTCCTCCGTCTTTAAAAACAACAAGCATATCAATATCCGATATGCCGTAATCTGATATTCCGCCTACCTGATAAATACTCAAAACTTCGCTTACCGGCTTCAGTATGTTTGTCATTGTTTTGATGGCAAGCTCGTATTCTTCAGGGGGATGATAAACCGGCCATTGAGTAAGTTTTGAACGGGTTAAAGGCATTAGCTAAAAAAAGTTATTGCTTTGATTTTAACGGGAGCGGATGACAATGTTGGAAAAGGCATTTACTTAAATGAATTGCAAAAATGGAAGAAAAAGGATGTTAAAAGCAATTTCAGAAGTCAGATTGAAGAATATTTTTTTTCATGGCTTCAAGTAGCCGGTGTATTCCGGGTAACTCATCAAGTACAGTTTTTTTTGTTTTTGCATCCACCGTTGGGTACAGATGTTTCCTTAGGGAGGATGGCCATAAGTAAAAAGCAGTAATCAGCTTGGAAGTTACCTGGCTGTAATCTTGTTTCCAGCTAAGGCGCAGTTTTGATAATGATTGTACAGACTCCCACATATCCTGTTGAAAATCTTGTCTTGCCAACTCGAAGCTGTCTCTTTTGTAAATCCCTTGCCCGTATCGTGCCTGATAATAAAGAGCCGGCATCAGAAAAAAACGGCTGATAAATGATTTCAGTTCATAGCTGTTCGAACGCTTTATAATTGGAGGCGTAACGCTCAATAACTCATTGCACAGTTTAAGAAAGGGCTGCTTAAAATCTTCTGTATGGTCAGTAAACATGGGGAGGATAAAAGTCTCGTGTTTCAGCAATGATTTTGCCTTTCGGAACACTTCTGCAGGGAGGTAAGTCTGATCCCAGTATTTTAAATCGCTTTTAAAAGCAATAAACCAACCATGATGCTGAAGAATATCCGTAAGCAGCAGAAGTCGCTGCCATTTCCATAGTTTGTAACCAACCCTTTTAATTCGCTGAACAGACTCCGATACTTCATCTTTAAGGATAATGAGGCAATCAAAATCGCTGTAAGAACATGTTGTTTCATCGGCCACACTGCCATGAATAAGTATGTCTTCTATATCATCCTTTAATTGTGAAAGAACCAGATCTTTCAATTGAATGGCAGTAGCATTCTGCCCTGTGTACGGTTGAACAGAAATAAGATGAGCATGATTTGCCTGATCAACATTTAATGATTTGTGCCGCTCAAAAAATTGTAGCGCTCTTTTATGGAGAATCCGGTGGGGAGCAAATAAGAGTACAATTTGTTCAATCACTGATCCGGATTTCAATTGAATGAGTTGTTGAAGGGCATGCCTTCTATCTTTAACCAATGCTGACAGGCTTCTATCCATCGGGCGCGCTTCTGTTAAGTTTTTTATTAAGGAAATGAAAAGAAAAGATGGCCATACTTGAAAACTGAAGTGTCCGCAGAATTAAATTTCCAATCGCCATGCCGACATCTTTATAGTCAGGGATGAGTAAGTACGATATAAAAAATCCGATTAAGGCAGAGATAAAGATGAAAGTAAAACGCGCTTTTATATTCCCGGTTCCAAGCATAAAAGATTGATTCCAGAAGAAGACAGTGGCCAGTATGGAAGCAACATATAAATACATGAAAGGTCTTGCAGCACCAATGTATTCAGCACCATAAAACAAAGAAATAAACCACTCATGAATGAAAAAAACAACCGGAATGGATAGCGCCAAAGGCAATGCAGTTGAGCGCGTAAGTTTGATTAACATCAGTTTAAGCTCTTTGAATTTTTTTTCTGCAAGCAGGTAAGAAATCTGCGGATAAATACCCTGGGCAAACGGATCGGCAACTACCATAAACATATTAGCCAGCCGTTTTGACAAATTGTAAAAGGCCAGTGATGCCGGGCCGGCCAGGGTACCAAGCAGCAACGCATCTCCGCGATTAATTAATGTTATCAGAGTCCGTGTCATTGCATTGCCGGTCATGAAAATAAAAATTTCACGATACTGATCTTTGATTAAATTAATTTTAGCATTTAAATGAGGGCGAAACTCATCTTTTAATTCCCACCACATGCCGCCTATGTATGCTGCCGCAGTTAAAAGGCGGGCAATAATCAAGCTGATAAAAAAAGCTTTTAAATCGGCTTTAAAAATTATTATGGTGATGCTCACCACAATCAATTCGAGCAAACTGCTCAAGCTTTGAATAATGGAATTAATTTTAAATTTATAATAAAGCCTCAGCAAACTTTTACCCAGCGGGTCAAAAAAGCTTGAAAGATCAGCAATGGCAAAAAGAATGATATACATCTCAAGGCCATGTTGAGGTACATACTTGTCATAAAAGAAGTTTACCAGAATTACAATAAGAAGAATGGAGATCAAGGAAGAAACTATAATGGAAAGCACACTTATCTTTATCAAACTGATGAGCTTATCCATTCGGTTGTTACTTCGGTAAACTGCACCAAAGCGAATAATCCCTGCATCAATGTTCATATCAAAGAAATCCTGAACGGTAAGAACAAAGTTGGAAATAAAGATGTAGATACCGTAAAACTCGACTCCGAGTCCACGGGCTACAACAATGGATTTAAGAAAGGACATAACGGATCGGAAAGCCGTGGAGCCGAGAATCCAAGATGTGTTTTTAAATAAAATTTTTGACTGCCGGTCGAACCGTTTAAGCAACCACCCGAACAATCCCATCGGAAACCGTTAATTAGTCATGATTTGTTATCGGCTTTGTTTTTGCCTGTAAAGAAGCGGGAAATTAATCCGGGCTTTTTTTTATCCTCATCATAATAACCGTACCCATAGCCATAGCCATACCCATATCCATATCCATATCCATATCCATAGCCTGCTCCGGAAGAATGAACAGCATTCAGAATGATGCACAAATTCTTTAATTTACCTGCATGGAACTGGCTGTTTACAAAATCAAGATGGTGTTTCCGGGTAACGTTTTGCCGTATCACATATACAACTACATCTGCATATTGCGAAAGTAACATGCTGTCGGTAACAATACCGATAGGCGGGGAATCAATGATGATGTAGTCATAAAACTGTTGCACAGTTTCAATAAACTCTCTCATCAGATTATTTTCAATTAACTCAGAAGGGTTGGGTGGTTTCGGGCCTGAAAGAATTATATCGAGGTTTTGAATGCTCTCGCCTTTCTGTGTAATTTCTTTAATGGTAGCATTTCCTGCGAGGTAATTGCTAAGACCCATTTCATGCTGCAGATGAAATTCTGAACTCTTTTTTGGTTTTCTCATATCGCCACCCACCAACAATACTTTTTTTCCTGAATGAGCTATGATGGCAGCCAGATTGGCGGCACAAAAGCTTTTGCCTTCTGCGCTGATGGAAGAGGTGATTAATATAATTTTTGATTTCTTTTCTGTACTGAAAAACTGAAGGTTAGTTCTTAAACTTCTGAAAGCTTCTGCAATCTGCGATTCAGGTTTTTCAATAACTACCAAGGTTTCCTGGCTTTTACTCACACCTACAATTCCTAATATAGGAATCTGAGTTTGTCTTTCAAGATCATTTCTGTCTTTAATGCGGTCGTTTAAAACATCTCTTATGTAAACAAAACCTGCCGGAATAAGCAAGGCAATAATAATTGCGAGAGTATAGGTTTGACCTTTAACCGGTTTAACGGGTTTTAACGAAACCCGGGCCATATCTATAACCCTGTTATCAGAAGTGGTGCTGGCCAGAAGTATGGCTGTTTCTGCTTTTTTTTGAAGTAGATATGTATAAAGAGATTGTTTTATCTGCGATTCCCTCTGCAGCCCGAAAAGCTGCCTTTCGATGGAGGGTATATTTTTAATCTTTCCTTCAATAACACCTAACTTTGAAATAGCCTCCTTTCTCGAGGCTAACAATCCATCACGGATACTTCTGATATTTTCCTGAAGATTAGCTTTGGTATTCTGAATTTGCACATCAAGGTTTCGGATTAATGGATTATCTTCGGTAGTAGTCTGAATTTGCTCTTTTCTTTGAGAAGCAAGTTCAGCCAGTTGCTGAATGAGTTTTAATAAAAGTACATCATTGATACCAATACTTGCCGGTGAAAGTTCTTTTAGGTTCTTGCCTTCGTTAACATACTTTTCGAGATAAGTAAGAAAGCTTAACTGCAGATCAATTTCTGTCAGTTTGCTTTCGAAAAAATTAACTGTATTCATCACTGACTGAGCCTCGGTACTCATATCAGCAATTCCCTGGCTGGATTTGAATTGTTCAAGCGACCGTTCAGAAGTATCTACCTGCTGAGATAATAAAGCCAACTGATCGTCAATAAACTTAAGGGAATTACTGGCTAGTGCGTTTTTCAGCTCAATAGCATTATTCAGATACACCTCTGTTAGTTTGTTCAGGAAGTCGGCTGCTTTATCAGGCACCGGATCGGTAACTGCAATTTCGAGAATGGTTGACTTTTTATTTATCGGCTGAATTCTTAATCTTTTCAGGTAGATATCAGACAGATGTTCTAAGGTATGAAACCTGAAAATAAAATTTCGCTTTTCATAAAAAGGATCATTTAACAAGTCGTTCCGGAAGTTATCATTTTTGCTAATGGTAAATTTTCCGATTGGTGTTTGAATGGGAGTATTGAATTTGGAATTTATAGTAACCCGTTCTTCCGAATTGGGCGAATTGAAACTGAGCGTAATCTGCTCTGAATTATTTACGGTGAGGTAAAGCGGGGTCTGGTAAGATGCAAAAACTAAATTTTCATAATCAATTTTTACAGGTGTATTACGGTATAATTCAGTAACTTTAATGTTTCCTTTGAGGTAATAACTTACATCAAAATTAAGCTCTTTGATGGTTTTAAAAATCAGTGTTCTTGAAGTTAAAATGCCAATTTCATTCTCAAGTCCGCCTATATTATAGTATTCATCGAGCTCGGAAAGCAAATCAGCAGTAGCCGGTCGTTTATTATCCTTAATCAGCAAGGTGGTTTTGGCGCTGTAAACCGGTGTGGTGTACCAGATATAATAATAAGCGAATATCAAAGTAAGGGCTATAGTCAATACATAAAAATACCAGATATTGAGAACATACCTTATTAGAAGTGATTTTGCATCGAACCTGTTTTCCTTTAACGGGTTGATTTCTGCAGGCTGTTGAGTTTCCATTTTTGTGGTAATGATTAATTCTGAAATCTGATAATCAGTACTGAAATTAGTGTTAAAGTACTGATGAGGATAGGCGCTATTCGGTAAAAGTTATCCGATACTGCTGTCTTTCCTTTGGTTGGTTCAACATAAACAATGTCGTTTGGATGCAAAAAGTATGAAGGGGAATCAAAGAATTGCCGGTCGGTCATATCAATACGAATAAAATTTCTTTTATTGTATTCTTCTCTGATTAATAATACCGTTTTACGATTGCCGAATATGGTCATATCTCCTGCCAATCCCAAGGCTTCGGGCAAGGTTAATCGTTCGTTTCGTACTGAGTAAACTCCCGGCCTTTGAACTTCACCTAAAACTGTAATTTTAAAATTATCAAAAATGACCCTTACAGATGGGTTTTCTAAGTATTTGCTCAGACGTAATTTTAAGGTATCTCTGATTTGAGGAACAGTATAACCGGCTACTTTAACATTGCCTAAAACAGGCAAATCAATTTTACCGTACGAGTCAACCAGATACCCCGAAGCCTGAGGGTCATCAACCCGTAATTCTGAGGATAGCAAAGGGTTGAAAAAACTGCTGGCTTCTTTATTGATGCTTGTTATGTAAATTTTCAATATGTCATTAGGCTGTATAACTGGTTCATAAACAACCAATTTAGTAGTATCTTTAGAAGTAAAGTTTTTCCACTCTATTCGGCTTGAAATTTCCTCATCAGATTTTTTTTCCTGAAAATAGGTAACATCTTTCTGATTCCGGCAGGCACTTAGCGATGTTAAAATTAGGAGTATGGTTAATTTTTGCTTAAAAAGTGTATTCAAAAGTGTATTCATGAAAAGTAAAAATCAGCCGGCAAATGTAAACTGAATCCTGTTAATTGCCCTGTAATTGTCTTAATGGCTGAGCTTTTTTACCATTAGTTGTTTCTGTTTCTATCTTGAGTAGGGTTTGATAGGTGTTTGTGGCGGTTTACCTTATTTTTGAAGAAATATTCAACGATTAAAGAAGCGCTAAGCATGCTTTTGCAGTCTATAATGGCATATGAGGATATAACCATGACCGAAAGGGAACTTATTCGGGAGTGTATTAACGGTAACAGGTTATCGCAAAGAAAACTCTACGATATGCATTCTCCGCTAATGTTCTCCATTTGCCTTAGGTATGCCGGAAACTATGCTGATGCCTGCGATATGCTTCAGGACAGTTTTATTAAGGTATTTGATAACCTTCACAAGTTCGATTTTCAGGGAACTTTTCAGGGGTGGATAAGAAGAGTGGTGGTAAATACATGCATAGATTTTCACAGATATAAAAAGCATAATTTGAGTTTCGAAACAATTGAGAACACGAATTCATATTTAACGACAGTAAATAATGAGGTGATTTTGCGTTTAAGTTCAGAAGATATGCTGAAGGCTATTCAAAAGCTGCCGACTACCCAGCGCATCATCATCAGTTTATATGCTATTGACGGCTACGAACATTCAGAAATTGCCGGAATTCTGCGAATAACAGAATCAGCTTCCAGAAGTATGCTCGCTAAAGCACGCAAATCTCTTTCAGAAAAGTTTAAATCCATTATGACCATTGCAGCGCTATGAATAACGAACAATTTGACAGAATTCTCCATTCCAAACTTGCCGGCCACCAGGTTGTACCTCCACCTGAAGTATGGGCCGGAATTGAGAAAAAGAGAACTAACAGGAAGGGTTTTTTCCGGTGGATGGCCGGCTTAGTGATGGTTTTTATTACTGCCGGTTTGTTATTTCTTTTACCACATGATCAAAAACAGATTGCTATTCAAAGCGAAAATCAATTGACACAAGATGTAAAAACTGAAACCCGAACCGAATCTGTAAATCATGTGCCATCCGGAGCTGCACCAGATCAGGCAATGAAGTTAAACAGTATCAAAAAGCAAGAACCTCATTATAAATTGCTTTCCACAAGCAATTCAACATTATACTCAAACAGTACTCAATCCTTTAGCCCTTTGGCAATATCAGATCAGGATTCAGTAAATTCATCAACAGAAATCACAGAGTATTTTCCTGTATCAATGCTATGGCTTGATCATCTTGAGTCTGATGCACAGGCATTATCCGTTTCATCCATTGAATCTGATCCTTCTTCTTCAACAGAGGTTCCCGGTAACTTATCATTACTCATTACTGCAGGGCCGCTGGTTGCAGGCAAGCAATTAGACTCAAAGTTTGGCTACCCCGGTGATGAAAAGTATATTCAGTATCGTAACGAAGCTGAATTGCGAAACTCCGCATGGTCTGCCTCTGTGCTTTTACAGGTTGATTTGAGCAGGTTATTTTTTATTCGAACCGGTATTAATTATACTTCCATATCCGAGAAGATCGGAATGCGTTATATCCAGGCGCAGATAGACGGCATTACAACGGATACTATTGTGGGCTTCCGGAATGAGAACACGGATCCAACACAACTGCTTTCCGTTTCAGAAGCTGAAAATTATAAGTTGTTGGCCGATTATACATTGAGAGATAAGGCAGAATATCGTTTTCTCAGCTTTCCCATAATGGCCGGGGTTACTCTTAATGCATCAAAATTTTCATTTTATGCTTCTGCAGGGTTGGCGCTTAACTTTTCATCCACTTATTCCGGAAAAATTCTGGCCCCTGATTCAGCTTATCTTTTCAGTATCCAGGATGTTTCCACATCCCCTTTTAATAAAGTTACCGGCTTTACATTCATGAGTGCTGCAGGAATTGGATACCGTGTTACGGATAAAATAAAACTGCTTTTCGAACCTTCCTATTTCCGTCAGTTGCCTGACATTACCAAGACTGAATACCGGTTATCACAACGCTTTGGCGGTTATGGTATTCAGGCCGGGGTCATTTATAAGCTCTGACTTTTTTTACTGATTCATTTAACCAATTAGCTGCCGGGGTTTGCAACTTTGCGGCATGAGCAATTATGGAGTGGTTAACGAAGAAGTAATTCTTCAATTAAAAACGCTTTGTGGCAATACAGGTGTTCTAACCGATATAGAATCGCTGATTCAATACGGCAGTGATGAAACCGAAGATTTAGTTTTTATGCCTGTAATAGTTGTGAAACCTGATTCTGCCGCACAAGTTTCTTCGGTAATGAAAATTGCAAGCAGGCATAAAATTCCTGTTACTCCGCGTGGTGCAGGAACCGGATTAAGCGGAGGAGCCTTACCTTTATTCGGGGGCATTGTTTTATCTACTGAAAAATTAAACCGCATTATTTCTATTGACGAACAAAATCTTCAGGCTACAGTTGAACCGGGAGTGATTAATCAGGTGTTTCGTGACGCTGTTGAAGCGAAAGGATTATTTTATCCACCAGACCCTGCCAGCCGAGGTTCCTGCTTTCTGGGAGGCAATCTTGCTGAGAATGCAGGCGGACCCAAGGCGGTCAAGTACGGTGTTACCAAAGACTATGTTCTCAATTGCGAAGTGGTGCTTCCTGATGGTGAAATAATATGGACAGGTGCCAATGTTCTGAAGAACTCAACAGGTTACAATCTTACTCAACTTATGATTGGAAGTGAAGGAACGCTGGGCATAATCACTAAAATTGTTTTCCGGTTAATACCTAAGCCAACAGAAGATTTATTGATGCTTGTTCCATTCTCTTCTGCAGAAAAAGCTTGTGAGGCAGTGAGTGCAGTATTCCGTGCAGGGATTACGCCATCAGCTATGGAATTTATGGAACGCGATGCCATTGATTTTGTCATGCGTTTTCATCAATCCTCATTGGTTATTAAACCCCATATCAATGCTCATTTGATAATTGAAGTTGATGGATTTGACAGGGAAGTGTTAATGCGCGATTGCGAAAAAATTTCTGAAGTGATGATGCAGCATGATTGTGATGAGGTAATGTTTGCCGATACCGCTTCACAAAAAGCAGAACTCTGGAAATTACGAAGAGCAGCAGGAGAGGCTGTTAAATCACATTCGGTTTACAAAGAGGAGGATACTGTGGTACCCAGGGCACAACTTCCGGCCTTACTGAAAGGGGTGAAAGCAATAGGACAGAAGTATGGCTTCCGGTCAGTGTGTTATGGCCATGCAGGGGATGGAAATCTGCATGTGAATATTATAAAGGAAAATATGAGCAATGAAGATTGGAACATTAAAATACCCACTGGTATAAAGGAAATTTTTGAGCTCTGTTATCAGTTAGGGGGTACAATTTCAGGCGAACACGGTATAGGTTATGTTCAGAAAAACTACTTACCCCTGGTCTTTAACAAACGGCAAATCGAAGTTCAGCAAAAAATCAAGGCTGTTTTCGATCCGCTTAATATCCTTAATCCCGGTAAAATCTTTCCTGATTAGTACCGTTTAACCTCAAAAAAAGGCAATTCAGCAAAATTTAATTACTCTGTGTCAGATTAAGTTTATTTTAGTCGTGGCTATATGAAAGCATCCATCACAGGTTTACTGATTACCCTCCTGATGTATTTTCATAGTTCTGCACAGGAAATGCTGGGCATCTG
Organism: uncultured Bacteroidota bacterium; assembly: GCA_900696575.1. GTDB lineage: Bacteria > Bacteroidota > Bacteroidia > AKYH767-A > OLB10 > CAADHD01. The sequence goes on along the minus strand of CAADHD010000025.1, from coordinate 296,252 downwards.
CAACAGCAACTTTGCCGGGCAAATGGGAATTTATATGAATCCCTCCTCTATTGCTTTGGCTCCGTATAAACATGAAATCCATGCCTTGTCATTAGACGCTTTTGCAGATAACAATTATCTTTACCTGAGACAAAACAGCGGAGTAATCAGACGTACTATTTCCGGTGAAGATATACCTGAAGACCGGATTCTTGATTACTATGATAAAAAAAACAAGCGTGGATATGCGGGCGGTCATTTAACAGGGCCGGCTTACATTAAGGTAAATGATAAATATTCCTGGGGAGCCCACATTGCCTGGCGAAGCGGAAACAGCGGAACTGATGTGCCTTATCATCTGGCAAAGTTCTTTTATGAAGGATTTTCTTATGCTCCTCAGCATAACATTCGATATACAGCCGGACCCTGGAGAGCTGCAGCCGCAGGCTGGTTAGAAATAGGAGGTACGTATGCAAAACAACTCAGCGCCACTAACGAAAATGAAAGCGTTTGGAAAGCAGGTTTTACCGGCACCTTCAATATGAGCTCTTATGGAATTTACATTAATTCCAAAAAGATTGACTACATAGTGCCGGCCAGCGACTTGCTTATTGTAAATAACTGGGATGTAGAGTATGGACATACAGTACCCAATGACCGTGAAGAAATAATAAGGGAAATGTTTAAGATTAAAGGAGTCGGTGCCAGAGTAAGCATAGGCGTAACTCATATTAAACATTTAAACCGCGCAGCTTACGATTGTTATGATGCTGCCGATGGTTTGAAAAAATATCATTACCGGCTTGGATTTTCATTGATGGATTTAGGTTATTTTAAAAACAGCACTAAAGGCACTAAGAAGCTGATCATTAACAACAAATCAGCCTATTGGCCGGGAATTGATACTGTGCAGTTTTTAAGCTGGTTTTATATTGATACCCTAACCAGCAACAAGTTTCTGGGTAAACCTTATGGCAGCCTTGCAGAGACAGAGTTTGTAATGTTTACCCCTGCGGCAGCCAGTGTTCAACTAGATTACTGCCTTGCCCCGAGATGGTATTTGAATGCAACTGTGATTCATCCTATTCCTTTTCATTACAAGGTTCCGCGCAGGCCTGCACAAATAGCTATTACTCCCCGTTTTGAAAAACGAAAGTTTGAAGTTTCAATGCCTGTTATTCTCTTTGAATTTAAGAATCCTACAATTGGGTTTGCCATCAGAAAAGGCATTTTTGTAATCGGAACCGACAGGCTTCCTTTTTATACCGGCTTGATAAATTCAACAGGATTTGATTTTTTTCTTGGTCTGAAATGGCAAAGCTGCGGCAGGGAGTTCAATAAAAAGAAAATGAAAAAGGGGTTGTGCCCGGTATAATTTTCAGGAACATTTCTTCTTTCTATAATTTGGCCGCTTCCCTTAAATGGAACGCAAACGTATTATTATTTCCGTCATCAGCGATCTGGTTACCGACCAGCGCGTGCATCGCACAGCTTTAACCTATACAAAGCAAGGCTGGAAAGTTACTCTGGTTGGAAGAAAACTTAAAAGCAGTATGCCTCTCAATGGCAGAAGGTATCGTGCATTCAGGTTTCAACTTCCATTTGAAAAAGGCCCTCTGTTTTATGCCGCTTTCAACATTCGCCTTTTTTTTTATTTGATGTTCAGAAAATTTGATTTGCTGGTGGCCAATGATCTGGATACGCTTTTGGCCAACTACCTCGCATCAACACTTAAAAGAAAACCGCTGCTTTACGACAGCCATGAATTTTTTACCGGAGTTCCCGAACTGGAGAATAATTCCTTTGCGCGTAAAGTTTGGATTAGTTTGGAGCGATTGATTTTTCCAAGACTCAGGTATATTGTTACCGTTAATGATTCCATTGCTGCTCTTTACAGCAAGATGTATCATAAGGAAGTGAAGGTAATCAGAAACATTCCGGAAATTCCGTTATTGAGCAACCCGCTGCAAGTAGAAGAGTTAAGAAACAGCATTCCAATTGAAAACGGAAATAAATTGCTGATCATGCAAGGCGCTGGAATTAATGTAGATCGTGGAGCTGAAGAAGCTGTTCAGGCCATGCAATATCTTGATTCTGTCACGCTGCTGATTATTGGCAGCGGTGATGTGATTGGAAAACTTAAAGCAATGGTAAAAGAGCATCATCTTGACGCTAAAGTGAAATTTCTGGATAAAATGCCATTCGACCAATTGATGAATTATACAAGGATTGCAGACGCAGGTCTCACACTCGATAAAGATACAAACATCAATTACAGATTAAGCCTGCCCAATAAACTCTTTGATTATATCCATGCCGGAATACCGGTGCTTGCTTCTTTTGTGCCTGAAGTAAAAAAAATTGTTGAACAATACAATATCGGTGTGGTAATTGAGAATCACGATCCGAGACATATAGCTGACAAGATTACTTTTATGTTTGCAGACAATGACAGATACGCAACCTGGAAAAAAAATCTGATTACAGCAGCCCGACAGTTAAGCTGGTCGGTTGAAGAAAAAAAATTGCTTGACATTACTTATGAAATTTTCAGATAAACATATTCACCTTGTAAGTTTTGATGTTCCATGGCCGGCTGATTATGGCGGTGTGATTGATGTTTTCGGAAAGCTGAAGGCTATGCATGCCCTTGGAGTAAAGGTGCATCTGCATTGTTTTCAGTACGGAAGAAAAGAACCGGATGTATTGACGAATTTCAGTAATACAGTGCATTACTATCAGCGTAATGAATCGCGTACACTGCTTTTTAACAGGCTGCCTTATATTGTTATATCACGGGCAAACGAAGAATTACTTGTAAAACTTGCTGCCGATGATTTCCCCATTTTGTTTGAAGGATTGCATACATCATATTTTTTATCCGACCCTTCTATTCAGCATAAAAGAAGAATTGTAAGAGCTCACAATATAGAACATGACTATTACAAGCAGTTGGCACGTCACGAAAGAAACTTTGCACGCAGGTATTTTTTCAACGCAGAGTCATCCAAATTATTGAAATACGAGAAAGTGCTTGCCAATGCCACAGCAATTGCTGCCATTTCCGAAAAGGAAAACATTCATTTTAGCCATCAGTATCAAAATTCTTTTTTATTGCCTGCTTTTCATTTGCATGATAAGGTAAACTCGCGCCCCGGCAAGGGAGAATTTGCACTTTATCATGCCAATCTTTCTGTTAACGACAACGTGGAAGCGGCAGAGTTTCTGATGAATGAGGTTTTTAAGGAACTGAATATTCCGCTCATTATTGCCGGTCAGAACCCGACTGACGAAGTTAAAGAACTCTTTACAAAGCCATCCATCCATAAATTGATTGCTGATCCTTCTGCAGAACAGATGGAAGAACTTGTAAGCAATGCACATGTGCAGGTATTGCCTGCATTCTCCATTTCTGGCATCAGGCTGAAGTTGCTTCACTCCCTCTTTAACGGAAGGTTTTGTCTTGTTAATCCTATGATGACAGCCAATACAGGGTTGGAATCACTTTGCATTCATGCAGAAACCGCAGAAGATTTCAAAAAGCGTATTTCTGAAATTTTCAGAATTGAATTGAAGCAGACCGAGATTGACAGAAGGCAATTGTTGCTGAATGAACTTTATTCGAACAACAAAAATGCTGAAATTCTGCTCAACAATCTGTTTGATGGCGCTTGAAGTAAGCAGATTTACTTTGCTCCGTATCAGGTAACCGTTAAACAAAGAAGCAATAACTGCTACGGGTACCGTCATCCATCCTGATAAGAATAAACTGAGTAGCGAAAGATGAAAACTAACCGAAAACTGCTTGAAAGCTGGTGTAGGAGGTTTTTCAAGACCGTCAGTACAACTTCCGGTTAAATGGTAGCAAAGTAAAAAACCAAAGCCGCTAAATAACAGGCACAGGTAGTGTTAGAAGGCACCGGATATAATTCCGGCTGTGATTATTCTCAGCCATGAGTTGATGTGGTGCCCTACTAATTACCATGAGAAAATTCCTGTCAGCAATGCTGAAACCGGAGCCGAAAAGAAATACTGTAGTCATTTCCGCGCAAAATGGAAATAACAGCAGCAGAGATAATTCCGAAGAAAGCGAAGATGAGTCCGAAAGGGATCGATTTCATCTTAGCATAATTAAAAGAATCTGCTTGTAGTTTCATGCATATTCGTATAATTGCCTCAAAGTAATTTGCAATGAATAAAACTTCACTTATCTCTTTTATATCAGCAGTAGCGATGATGTATTCCTGTACAAGTACTGATTCTCAGAATAACACTTCGCAGTCGTCCGAACAGAATCCGGCAACTGAATCTTCGGCAACTAAGCCGGAACCAGCAGCAGAATCAATGGTTCAACCACAGGGAGAAGTATCAAATCCTGCAACAACAGCGCAAGTTCCTGCGCCTGCTTCACCTGCCAATGCCCTTTTTCATTACATCTGCCCGAATAGGTGTGCAGGGGGCGGCAGCGAAGGACAAGGCAAGTGTCCTGTTTGCAAAACAGATCTTATACATAATGATGCATTTCATCAGGCACAGCAACAACAACCACAGTTAAATGTGCAACCTCAGAATAATCAGATTCAGTTAAATACTGCTAATCAAATGCAGCAGCAGCAACCACCTGCACCTGAATCTCCGCAAAATGCAAAAGGGGTTTGGCATTATACATGTCCGAAAGGTTGTGCAGGCGGAGGCGGGCAGGCAATTGCATGTGCTAACTGTGGAACGCAGATGGAGCACAACCAGAAGTATCACGAGTAACAAAAAGTGGGCAGCGCAAAGCGCTTCAGATTCGCGTATTTAAAATAAACCTAAACGTAGTGAGTTACTATGGCTGAATGGTTAGAAATGATAGACCACTTTAGGTCAGCCTCTTCAAAAGAACTTCTTCAGTATTCTTTATTTTATCAATCAATTTTTTACAATAGCCTGGTACTTTAAAGTATTGGCAGGATTTATTTCGGTTAGAAGATTATACATCCGGGTTTTTGTATCAGGTGTGGCAGTGGTTAGCAGGTTTACAACTTCATCGGCTTTTGCATCAAATACGGTTTGCATCAGAAAGGAAGTAGGTTTTTCCCTGTGAAGTTTTTGAAGTGCCTGTAAACTTTCGGTAATGTTGATGATAGCTTCATCTTTTTTATTGACCATCATATCAAGTCCTTTGCGGTGATAATTGTAATATAGTTCACGCACGGGTCGGAAAACGGGATCATTCAGATTTTCTGCAAGCCAGTAGCGGTTGCGGGTACTTTCAAATTGTTTCCACCCGCGCTCAGGGGCTGTCTGCATGTTAGCTACAATCTGCTGCGCTTTTTTGAAATAAGGACTTCCGCCCAGCAATGAAAAACTGTCGTAATCAATTCCCAGAATAATGTTTGCATAAAAAGCAAGTACAGCGGCAAGGTTTGTGTTGCTGCCGGTTTGGTTATATTCTATATTCTGATATTCAAGATAGCGGAAACTGAAATCATTGTCTTTCATAGTAAAGACAGGAGAATCGTAAGTTGATTTGTAAACCGGTCTTGAAAGCTGAACCTGAATGCTGCCTTTAAATTCATCGTTTGACACACGCTCATCAATCGTAATTTGAAAAGCGCACTGAATTCTTTCCTGATTCAGGAACTTGTCATCTGTCCAGTTGGTATTGTTCATGAATTCAGCAATGGATTGCTGTAGCGTATTGTAAATGCGTTTATCGCTGCTTTGAATCTGCGGGGTAAGTACACTTACCTGACAATTTAATTCCTGAGCGCGAATGCAAGTCGAAGCAAGCAACAAGAAAACAAAAATCAATTTATGCATGATGATTCTTTTTAATGTAATCGGCAATGTCTTTGGCGACCTCTTTTTTTAATTTCAAAGGAAAGGAATTTTTTTTCTTGCTGCGGCCTATGATAGTTATTTTGTTAGAGTCGGATTCAAATCCGGCACCGGCATCGTTTATCGAATTCAGCACAATCATATCCAGATTTTTCTTTTCTAATTTGTTAACTGCATTTTTAAGCTCATTATTGCTTTCAAGTGCAAAACCGGCAAGGAATTGTTTTTTTCTTTTCTTTTTTCCCATTTCCGATAAAATATCGGGAGCAGGGGAGAGGTTGAGGATAAATGACTCTCCTTTAGATTTTTTGATTTTTTCTTTTGCGGGAGCGGCAATAGTAAAATCAGCCACCGCAGCTGCCATAATGATAATTTCAGCATCCGGAAAATTTTCCATGCAGGTTTGATACATATCTGATGCAGATTCAACGGAAATGAATTTACCTGAAAACGATTCCGGTTTCTGTACACCCGGTCCTGCAATTAAAGTAACATCACCTCCGCGGTTTTCAAATTCAAGGGCAAGGGCTATTCCCATTTTGCCGGAAGACCGGTTACTTAAAAACCTTACGGGGTCAATGGATTCGCGCGTAGGTCCGCAGGTAATCAACACTTTCTTCTGATAGAAGTCTTTTTGAAAACTGAAATGAAGGATAATTTTTCCGAAAATAAATTCAGGTTCTTCCATTCTTCCCCATCCTGTCAATCCGCTTGCTAATTCACCGGTACCGGGACCAATAATTTCATGACCGGATTTTTTCAGCCTCTTAAGATTTTCCTGTGTGGCAGGATGGCTGAACATGTCGGCATCCATGGCCGGGGCAAGCATAACCGGGCATCGGGCCGAGAGGTAAACGGATAGTAATAAGTTATCGCATAATCCATGAGCCATTTTAGCCATTGAATGAGCCGATGCAGGTGCTATTACCATCAAATCAGCCCAAAGCCCGAGTTCTACATGATTATTCCAAACACCATCATGAGAATAAAAAGAAGAGTAAACAGGGTTGCCGGTAATTACAGAAAGGGTATGTGGGGTTACAAAATCAGCAGCCGATGTGGTTAACAATACTTTTACTTCAGCGCCTTCTTTAATCAGAAGGCGGGCAAGCATCGGAATTTTATAGGCAGCAATACTGCCTGTTACTCCAAGCAGAATGCGTTTGCCTTTTAGCTGCATTTAAAATAAAATGCGGGTTTACTTTTTATCCTTGGCAGGATTTCGGAAATAGATTTTTCCGTCAAGGTATTCCTGAATAGCAATCAGGGTAGGTTTGGGTAGCTTTTCGTAAAACTTCGAAATTTCAATTTGCTCCCGGTTTTCAAAAATTTCTTCCAGATTATCTTGAGAAGTAGCAAATTCTGAGAGTTTGTTGTGTAACTCTTCTTTCATTTCGGCTGCAATATGATTTGCTCTTTTGGATATAATGACAACCGTTTCGTAGATATTTCCGGTGCGTTCTTCAAACTTTAAAAGATCGCGCGTAACAGTGGTAGTGGCTGCGTTTTTATATGACATGACGGTAACTTATTAATGAGATGAGTTGAAAATGAGGTAATTAATTGATTTTGATAAGAAGCAAATTTTAATTCCGGCCCAAAGTTACATTTTTCTGATCTTCTGTTGGGGTAAGTTGTTTTTTTACTTCTTCAAATATGCGGTCGGCTTCTTTTTGATACTTACCATTCGGATACTTTTCAATTAAACTGAAATAGTGTTCTATGGCATCGTTATATCGCTCCTTTCGTTTAGCAGGAACGCTGTTTTTAGCAAAGTAATAAGTTGATTTTAACGACATAAAAAGACATTCCTCCACAAATCCGGAGGAAGGATAATCTCTCACCACATTTTTAAAAGCTATGGCAGCAGCACGGTAATCTTCAGTACGGTAAAAAAGTTTGGCATTCTGATAGGCCTTGTTTTCCAATTTAAGCCTTAACTCGTCAATTAGTTTATTGCATTCCTCTATTCTGCTGCTTTGCGGATACTTATTGATGAATAACTGAAACTGCTGAATGGCATCCAGTGTGCTTTTCTGATCAAGCGAATAGATAGGTGAATCCAGGTAATAACAGTAGGCATTCAGAAACAAACATTCTTCAGCATAACGGCTGTTGGGGTATGTTTTGGCAAAATTGCTGAGGTGATAAGCGGCATTTAAATAATCGCCAGTTCCGTAATACGATTTTGCGTAGTAATAATAAACTTCTTCTCCTTTAGGGGTTGCACGGAAAACTACAATCAACTCATCAAGCAACTGCATTGCCTGAAAGTATTTTTTATCTGCATAGTAACGAAGTGCTGTCTGGTATTTAAGTTCATTATCAGTGCTTTTCATTATTTTGTTAAAGCGGCTGCACGAAGAGAAAAGGAGCAGGCTGATAACAGAAAGTAACAATACCCGCTTTAATTTAGAAAAGGACATGGGGCAAAGATATTCAGCAAGAGGATTGTTAAATGAAAAACCGAAAATTTAGAATGAATTTAGCATTATTGATAGGTTCATCATTACTTACTTCCACTCAAAAATATCTTCCTTGCTCAGCGGTCGTTTTTCACTTTGCCACGAGAATCCTTTCAATTTAAATTCTTCGGGCTTTGCTTCTGCCAACGGAAACAGTGTTGCTTCGGGTGCTTGATAAAGCTTAATACCCGAAACTTTTTCATCCTTTATCAGAATGCTCATGTCGGTACAGTCGGCACGGTTAACACCGGTAATGCGGCCTTTGCGGTTTTTTACATGATAGATTGACTGGCCGTTGCCCTCCACATCAATTCGGTGAAGCTTGCTGTTGATGAAATGACCTGTCATGTTGCGGCCGCGAATTTGGTCAAAGCGCATGCTGTCAACTTCTGATGAAATAAATGCAGAATTAAAGAGCAGCATCTTATCTATTTTACTGTTGGCCGTTTGTATATAAACCGAATCGGAGGTGAGCTGATTGACCGAGCTCCAGATAACCGGTGAGCCATACATGCGAAACATGCTGTCTGTGTTGTGATATACCAGCGAATCGGTTTTAGCCTGAAGGTCACTTTTAAATATTCGGCAGTGGCGATAAGCATGCCATTGTCTTTTTGTATTGGTGCTGTCCCATTTTGCAAACAGCGTATCGGCATGGAGAAACATAGAATCGTTATCCATCTGCTGAGCCATCATAGCCTGCCGGGTAATGATGCTGTACCTCTTATTCTCATCATACCATGCACGCTGGCCGGTTACCATGGCCTTATTCGGATGGTCATGTATTTTTATATTGTGAAATGCATTCGCAGCCATGGCTTTCGAATCATAAAAAAGACTGTCGGCATAAAGCGTTTGTTCTTTGGCAACGATGTATGAGTTTTTGCCGAACCATGATTTGCCGCTTTCGGTTTCATACCAGCCATCCGTACAATAAATCCATGAACTGTCAGATGCTTTTGATTCGATAATGGTATAGCCTGTGAAGAAAGCTGTTTTGGTAATGGTATGATATTTCAGCGAATCGGCATTAAGCCTGTAACGCGGATTATCAAGTTTTACCGAATCGCGGAAGAAAAGCATCTTCGTTGGCGAATGATAAATACCGCGCATACTGGTAAGTTTATTTTCGGCATCCGTTATTTCGGCACCGGTTGAAAACACTGCCTGGTTGCTGTTAAGGTTGTATTGAAGCTCTGAAGTACGTAAGGTCATCTTACCGTCATTCATCACCACGTTTTGCTGCATTACCGCTAAAGAATTTTTGCCTGTATAAATTAATTTATTTCCGGTAATGCTCAGGCTGTCGTTTTCAATAATATGCACATTTCCAAAAGCATCAAATCTGTTTTCTTCGGAAAACCGGTAAGCGCTGTCGCAATACATAATGGCATCCTCATGCTTAAAGCGCACATTGCCAATAAGACGCGCTGCATTTCTGCCCAGCCTTTCATCGCCTTCCAATACATCGGCATTGAGCAGTTCAATTCTTTTTTCCTGTTGCGATTGTGCATTGAGCGGATAAGTGAAAACGGCAGAATAGATGAGCCATGCAATCACAAACAAAAACTTCAAAAAAGATTTCTCAGTCATCGTCCTTCTCAGTCTTGTTAGTGTAAACTTCAATCATGCCTTCGGGAAGTTGGGTACAGATGGTCTTATTTTCTCTGTCTAGGGTTTCAATAAAATCAGAAACGAGGGGAATCAGAATTTCTTTTCCGTTCAACATAATTCCGGCAACGGGATGCTGGGGTAAATTGTACACCGATTCTATTTTTCCTAATTCGCCATAGGTAATATCCTTAATAAAGAAGTCTTTTATTTCGTGAAAATAAAATTGCTTTCCGGTAAGCTGCGGAAGCATGTCAAGCGGCAGGTAAACGGTCTTTCGGATAAAGTCAGAAGCTGCATCAACCGTATTTACACCCTGAAGTTTTACAATAGCTTCGTTATTACGAACAGAGATTTCTTCTACCCGAAAACATCCGGCAGAATTATCTTTCAATACCCAAATTTCTTTCAAATTACGGTAGCGTTCGGGATGGTCGGTATCCATCTGAATAACAAATGCTCCTTTAACGCCATGAAGCCGTGAGATGTATCCAAGTTCAAAATAATCGTCCTTATTCACAAGGCGAAAATAAACAGAGCGGTCTGAAATGTATATCAGATTTAACTTTTCTGAACTTTCAGGCTTTTGAAAAACTGAGCCGGTATTTTTATCCCCGTCTTCAATTTTCTGCATTTATCAGCATTGGTATTCACGGTTTGGATCATCGCCTTGTCTGAAAACGTTTTAATAACAGAAACTAAAGAATCCGGCCTTAAAGTGCGCAAGCGCTCTTCAGGGCTGCGTCCTGTTACGAAGTATGGGAAGTGCGCAACGAGTGGGATATTGTGGATGGTGAAAGAACATCAACCACAGGCAAATTACCGTTCACTCCCTGCATTACCGTTATTCGTTCCGAAATGCCGAAATTCGAAGCCCGAATTATAAACCTCTATGCAAGTAACAGCATCGTTTGTTCCGAAAAATAAAATCAGGATTGTTACCGCTGCTTCGTTGTTTGACGGCCATGATGCTTCTATTAACATCATGCGCAGGATTATGCAGCAGAGCGGAGCGGAAGTAATTCATCTCGGCCACGACCGCAGTGCCCGGGAAATTGTAGAATGCGCCATTCAGGAAGATGCCAATGCCATTGCCGTAACTTCTTATCAGGGCGGACACATGGAATTTTTTAAATACATGTTTGATTTGCTGAAAGAACGCGGCTGCAGCCACATCAGAATTTTTGGTGGCGGTGGCGGCACCATTCTTCCTGACGAAATAAAAGAACTGCATGCATACGGCATTGCCCGTATTTATCATCCTGATGACGGCCGCGCCATGGGTTTGCAGGGAATGATAAACGACATGCTGCAGAAATGCGACTTCCCTACAGGCGTAAATCTGAATGGTGAAGCGGAGCTATTGAGCAAAACCAATCATAAAGTCATTGCCAAACTTATTTCTGCTGCCGAAAACAATCATGCGGAGTTTGAAACATTTTATCCAAAGATTAAAACAACCGGTGCTAAAATTCCTCCTGTGCTTGGAATTACAGGAACAGGCGGCTCAGGTAAATCTTCTTTGATTGATGAACTGGTAAGAAGATTTCTGCTGGAGTTCAACGATAAATTCATTGCCATTCTTTCGGTTGACCCGTCAAAAAGAAAAACCGGTGGCGCTTTACTGGGCGACCGTATCCGCATGAACAGCATACGCAATCCGCGCGTGTATATGCGCTCGCTGGCTACCCGTCAGAGCAACCTTGCACTCTCTGCCCATGTGCGCGAAGCCCTCGAAATTGTTAAGCATGCAGGCTTTGATCTTGTGATCCTCGAAACATCAGGCATCGGACAAAGCGATACGGAAATAACCGACCATAGCGATGTTTCGCTCTACGTAATGACTCCCGAGTACGGAGCCGCTTCGCAATTAGAAAAAATTGACATGCTCGATTTTGCCGACCTTATAGCCATCAATAAGTTTGATAAACGCGGAAGCATGGATGCCCTGCGCGATGTGAGAAAACAATACAAGCGCAATCACAAACTGTTTGATGTAAGTGATGATGATATTCCTGTTTTCGGAACCATTGCCTCGCAGTTTAACGACCCGGGAATGAACCGCCTTTACCGGGCTGTAATGAACACCATTGCTACTAAAACCGGTGCTCCTTTAAAAAGTGATTTTCATGTAACGGAAGAGATGAGTGAAAAAATTTACATCATTCCTCCGCACCGAATCCGTTACCTGAGCGAAATTTCGGAAAACAACCGCCAGTATTTAAAGTGGGCTGATGAGCAAAGCGCATTAGCGCAGAAACTTTATGCACTGCATGAAACATTGACCCTGCTTGAACAAAATGCAGACAGTAAACCGGTTTTGAATGAACTGAGAAAACAGTATGCTGAATGGGAACGCTCCTTTGACGGCAACAATAAAAAACTGCTGGAAGACCTTCCGGTAAAGGTTGAAGCCTATCTTGAAGATTTCTATGAGTTCAAAGTGCGCGAGAAAGTGCTGAAGATTCAAACATATTCCGAATCATTGTCGCGAAATCGTATTCCTAAAGTTTCATTTCCGAAATACAAAGCCTGGGGCGATTTGTTAAAATGGATATTAAAAGAAAATGTGCCGGGCGAGTTTCCTTTTACAGCCGGTGTATTCCGTTTTAAAAGAGAGAACGAAGACCCTACACGAATGTTTGCCGGTGAAGGAACTCCCGAAAGAACCAACAAACGGTTCCATTATGTTTCGCTCGGCATGCCGGCCAAGCGGTTGTCAACCGCTTTTGACTCGGTTACGCTTTACGGTCACGACCCCGACTACCGTCCTGATATTTATGGTAAAATAGGTAACAGCGGAGTAAGCGTATGTTGCCTTGACGATGCCAAGAAACTTTACAGCGGTTTCAACCTCTGCCATCCGGCTACCTCCGTTTCCATGACCATTAACGGGCCGGCTGCTGTCATTGCTTCGTTTTTTATGAATGCCGCTATTGACCAGCAATGCGAACTTTACATCAGGCAGCATAACCTTGAAGAACAAGTACAGGAAAAACTAAAACAGATATTCAGCGAAAAAAATCAGAAGCAGCCCCGCTATATTCCTTACTCCGGTAAAGAATTACCCGAAGGAAATGACGGACTGGGTTTGATGTTGCTCGGAACTACCGGTGATAAAGTGCTGCCGAAAGATGTCTATGAAAAAATAAAAGCCTATACGCTCTCACAGGTGCGTGGAACCGTTCAGGCCGATATTCTTAAAGAAGATCAGGCGCAGAACACCTGTATTTTCTCTACCGAGTTTTCGCTCCGCCTGATGGGCGACATGCAGCAGTATTTTATTCAGAACAAAATCCGGAATTTTTATTCGGTTTCTATCAGCGGTTATCATATTGCCGAAGCTGGAGCCAATCCGATAACTCAGTTAGCCTTTACCCTGGCCAATGGATTTACTTATGTTGAGTATTACCTCAGCCGCGGAATGCATATTGATGATTTTGCTCCCAACCTTTCTTTCTTTTTCTCCAATGGCATTGACCCAGAGTATGCCGTCATCGGACGTGTAGCACGCAGGATTTGGGCAACGGCCATGAAGAATAAATACAAGGCCAACGAGCGTTCGCAAATGCTGAAGTATCATATACAGACCAGCGGACGTTCGCTCCATGCGCAGGAAATTGATTTCAACGACATACGCACTACGCTGCAGGCACTGTATGCCATCTATGACAACTGCAATTCGCTTCATACCAATGCCTATGACGAGGCCATCACAACACCCACCGAAGAAAGCGTGCGCAGGGCTATGGCCATTCAGCTTATCATCAATAAAGAATTAGGATTGGCCAAGAATGAAAATCCGCTGCAGGGTTCGTTCATCATTGAAGAGCTTACCGATCTGGTGGAAGAAGCAGTTCTCAGCGAATTTGACCGCATCACCGAAAGGGGCGGAGTGCTAGGTGCCATGGAGACCATGTATCAGCGCGGAAAAATTCAGGAAGAAAGTCTGTATTACGAAACACTGAAGCATACGGGAGAATATCCCATCATCGGAGTAAATACATTTCTATCCAGCAAAGGCTCTCCAACCATTTTACCGCAGGAAGTGATCCGTGCTTCGGAAGCAGAAAAAGAGCAGCAGATTGAAACATTGAAAAACCTGCATGAAAGAAACAATGATGTATGCGCTTCCAGACTGAAAGAACTTCAGCATGCTGCCATAACGAATCATAACATGTTTGAACAACTGATGGAGGTTTCTAAATACTGCTCGCTCGGGCAGATTACCCATGCATTGTTCGAAGTAGGAGGGCAGTACCGGAGGAATATGTAAGAAAGATTTGAAACGCTACCCAACTCACTTTTTCAATGCCCCGCTATTTTCTTGAACTTGCTTTTAACGGCTCGAATTACAACGGATGGCAGTCGCAGAAAAATGCCATCGGTATTCAACAGGTTATTAATAATGCTCTGAACGTTTTGGCCGGAAAAGAAGTTAGCACACTTGGCTGCTGCCGTACCGATACCGGTGTTCATGCACAACAATTTTTTTTACACACTGACTTAAAGAAAACAATTGAAGATGAAACGCAGTTTCTGTTCAGTCTGAATGGAATACTGCCTGAAGACATAGTGGTTTATCAGGTACATAAGGTGAGTGAAAAATCCCATGCCCGTTTTGATGCCAACCGCAGAACATACACGTATTTTGCTTACAGAAACAAGAACCCTTTCCTTAAAAATGCTGCTGCCGCTTTTTATTTCGACCTTGATAAAAGTATGATTGATGAATGCTGCCGCAGGTTGTTAAAACATTCTGACTTCAGCGCCTTTGCCAAAGCCGGAGGCGATGAAAACACGATATGTGAAATCTATCAGGCCCATTGGCTTATGCAGGATGATCTTCATTGTTTCACGATAACAGCAAACCGTTTTCTGCGCGGAATGGTAAGGGCAATTACAGGTACTCTGGTAAAAGCCGGAAAGGGAATAATTACTCCCGATGAGTTTGATTTCATTATCCGAAAAGGAGACCGCAGCCTTGCCGGTGTTTCTGTTCCGGCTCACGGGCTTTACCTTACCGGTGTAGAGTATCCTTTCCTCAAAATCAACAGGCCTGTTTATTTCCCGTTTGTCATTTCAAAATAAATGAAAGCAGGACACGATTTTAAATTGCTGCTCCGCATTGCCAGGTATGCACGTCCTTACCGGGTTGTTTTTGTTTCGTCCATTTTGCTTACCCTGCTGGTAGCTGCTTTGGGTCCCTTGCGTCCCTGGTTGGTTCAATACATCATTGACCATCCCATTGCCGAAGGCAATTTGAAAAGCCTGATTCAATTCACAGTATTTCTTATTATCCTTCAGGTGCTGCAGGCCATCACTCAATATTTTCAGCAATACTACACCGGGCTTGCAGGCCAGTTGGTTATCCGCGATTTGAGAAAGCAATTATTCTGTAAACTGATTTCTTTCCGCATGAGGTTTTTTGATAAAACTCCCGTTGGCATTTTCATTACACGATTGGTGAATGATATGGAAACCATTGCCGATATTTTTTCCGAAGGCCTCATTATCATCATTGGCGATTTGATTCAGATTGCACTGATCATCGTCTTTATGTTTTACATGGACGCCAAGCTTGCTATAATCAGTCTTTCTACTTTGCCTTTGCTTATGATTGCGACCAACATCTTCAGGCGGGGCATTCGCAGTACCTTTCATGAAGTGAGAAATGCCGTTGCCAAACTCAACACATTTGTTCAGGAACATATTACAGGCATGAGCATTGTGCAGATTTTCGGAAAGGAAAAGGAGGAAAAGGAAAAATTTGAAAGTATTAACCGTTACCATCTAAAAGCTAACATCCGCAGCATCTGGTACTACAGTATTTTTTT
Organism: uncultured Bacteroidota bacterium; assembly: GCA_900696575.1. Classification (GTDB taxonomy): domain Bacteria; phylum Bacteroidota; class Bacteroidia; order AKYH767-A; family OLB10; genus CAADHD01. The sequence goes on along the minus strand of CAADHD010000025.1, from coordinate 280,537 downwards.
TCCGGTGGTTGAGGTATTGTCTGCGGTTTCCATTGCATTGGTAGTATGGCAGGGAACGGGCGATGTGCTTAGAGGCACAGCAGGGTTCGGAACTGTTGTTGCGTTTATTATGTACATCAACCTGCTTTTTCGTCCTATACGCGAATTAGCGGATAAGTTCAATACGCTGCAGATGGGTGTAGTGAGTACCGAAAGAGTTTTTAAACTGATGGATGAGCAGGAAGAAGAAACAAATACTGGCTCGCTGAAACCGGAAAAATTTCAAGGTGAAATTGAATTCCGAAACGTTTGGTTTGCTTACAAAGATGATGAATGGGTTTTGCGCGATGTAAGTTTTACTGTTTCTGCCGGAACAACCTTAGCCATTGTAGGTGCTACCGGCTCAGGCAAAACCACCATCATCAGCCTGATCTGCCGTTTTTATCAGCCCCGGAAAGGTGAAATTCTGATTGACGGAGTAAACATAAACGAGTATGAGCTGCATGCCTTAAGAAACAGGTTGGGTTTGGTATTACAGGATGTGTTTCTCTTCTCAGGTTCGGTTTATGACAACATCTCGCTGTTTGAGCCATACATCACGGCAGAAAAAGTAAGAGAAGCAGCAATAGTAACCGGGGCTCATGCTTTCATAGAAAAACTGCCGGGCGGTTATGATTTTAATGCGCATGAACGCGGAGTGTTACTGAGTACAGGCCAGCGGCAGCTTATTTCTTTTGCTCGTGCATATGCATTTCAGCCTGATATTATTATTCTTGATGAAGCCACTTCTTCTATTGATTCGGCTTCGGAAGAACAAATCATTAAAGCCACTCAGCAACTGTCTGCCGGGCGTTCAGCTATTATCATAGCTCACAGGCTTTCCACCATCCGTAATGCCCATGCAGTGCTGGTAATGGAAAAGGGAAAGGTGGCTGAGTTTGGAACGGCTGCTGAATTGTTGAAAAAAGATGGTTTGTTCGGTATTCTTTACCGGTCACAGTTCGGAGTAATAGCCGAAGGTCATTAACATTGCACCAATGAAAATAAAACCGGTAAAAGCTTCTGACCTTGCAGCAAAAATCAATGCGCGTCTTGTCGGTAACAGCGAACTGCTGCTTACAGGCTTCAATGAAATTCACAGGGTCGAAAACGGTGATGTTTCCTTTGTTGACCATCCCAAGTATTATGACAAAGTTTTAAGCTCTGCAGCCACTGGAATCATCATCAATAAGGAAACAGAATGCCCGCAGGGCAAAGTGCTTTTTATCAGCGATGATCCATTCCGCGATTACAATAAACTCACCTCGTTTTATTTTAAACACGAACCGATGCATCAGGCTGTTCACCCTTCAGTGATCATCGGAAGAAACACTCTCATTCATCATGGTGCTGTCATTGGCGCTCATGTTACTGTTGGTAATGATTGTGTCATTTATCCGGGTGCGGTTATTTACGACCACTGTAAAATAGGAAACCGTGTGGTAGTGCATGCCAATGCCGTTATTGGCAGCGATGCATTTTATTTTAAACGCAGGCCATCGGGTTATGAAAAGTTGTTTTCATGCGGAAGCGTTGTCATTGAAGATGATGTGGAAATTGGCAGCAGTTGCACTATTGACCGCGGAGTAAGCGCAGATACTGTAATCGGGCAAGGAACCAAAATGGATAATCAGGTACATGTAGGCCATGATACCGTAATCGGAAAGAATTGCCTGTTTGCCGCACAGGTAGGCATTGCCGGAGTGGTAACTATTGAGGACGATGTAATACTGTGGGGTCAGGTGGGTGTGCAGAAAGATTTGACAATTGGTAAAGGAGCCGTGGTTTTGGGCCAGTCGGGCATACCAAAATCCTTGGAAGGCAATAAAACGTATTTCGGCAGCCCGGTGCGCGAGGCGCGTGAAAAAATGAAAGAGCTGGCCATGATTAAAAACCTTCCTTCCGTTATTGAAATCCTCAAAGACAAAAAATGAGCAGCGAATTGCAGTTTAAATCCATGCAGCTTCACTGGCTGCTGCAGATTACCAAAGCAGTGAATTACAACCTGCCTGCTTCCAAACTTTTTGAAATTTATCAGCATGTAGTAACGCAGCAGTTGGGAGTGGAGAAGGTGATTTTATTCCTGAACGACAGGGGATGGAAGCAGATTTTATCGGCCGGATTAAGTTATCAAGATTTGGAAATTGATATTGAAAAAGATTTTTCGGATCCTGATAATTTTCTGCCGGGCAGCGAACATAAAATCAAGTGGACGCAGCAATTTGAAATCATTATTCCCGTAACACATCAAAACCGTTTTCTGGCCTATGCATTTCTTGCAGGATTTAAAAACATAGCAGGCGAGAAGAAGGAAGTCATCTCTTTTGTGCATACCATTACCAACATTATCATTACCGGAATTGAAAATAAACGCCTGACCGAAGAAAGCATCCGGCAGGCAGCCATTAAAAAAGAACTTGAACTGGCGGCCGAAATGCAGGCCATGCTTCTGCCTTCTGATCTGGATAAACAAACCGGTTTCGAAATAGAAGCAACCTACCTTCCGCATACCGAAGTGGGGGGCGATTTTTATGATTTCATCCGATTGAATGAGACTGAAGCCATTGTTTGCATGGCCGATGTTTCGGGAAAGGGAATGGCTGCCGCTTTGCTGGCTTCAAGCTTTCAATCTCACTTACGTGCGCTGGCCTCTTTCAATGCAGGTTTGGATAAAATGGCTCATCACCTGAATACAGCCGTTTATCGGAATGCCAAAGGCGACCGCTATGTAACGGCTTTCATTGCCATCATTAACCGGAAAGAGAAAACCATATATTATGTCAATGCAGGCCATAATCCGCCTTTGCTTATTGAAGGAAAGTTAGTGCGCGAACTCGACAAGGGCACTCTCGGTTTCGGAATGCTGGAAGAACTTCCTTTTCTCGAAACGGAAACCTTACCCCTGAATAACCGGTCAGTGCTGGTAACATACACTGACGGCATTACCGAATGCGAAAATCCTGACGGTGAATTTTTCGGCTCTGAACTTTTAACGGATTGCCTCAGAAATCAGATTGCACAATCACCGCTGGCTGAAGTGCATAAAAAACTATTGAACCAAATAGACAGTTTCAGAAACAACACTCCGTTTAATGATGATATTACCATGCTGTCGTTAAGAGTAAAATAATTAAAGACGGAATTCCGGAAAAGAATTTCAGGCAATTGCATATTGCAGTACCGACCTAAAAATGTGCAGGCCATCGGTGTTGCCCAATGTAGTATCTGCTGCACGCTCAGGATGGGGCATCATGCCGAAAACATTTCTGCCTGCATTGCATATTCCGGCTATGTTATTTACTGCACCATTAGGGTTGGCCGTGTCCGTTACTTCACCACGCTCATTACAATAACGGAACAATACACGGTTTTTCTCTTCCAATTCTTTCAAAGTATTTTCATCAGCAAAATACCTTCCTTCGCCATGCGCAACAGGAATTTTTAATGCCTGCCCGATTTTCAGTTTGGATGTTACAAGGCTTTCATCCGTTTCGGTACGGATAAATATATTTTTACAGATGAACTTATGGTTGTTGTTATGCAGTAAAGCTCCGGGCAATAAATGCGATTCGCATAAAATCTGAAATCCGTTACAGATGCCTAATACCAGTCCGCCTTGATCAGCAAACTCCTGTACCTCATTCATGATGGGCGAAAAACGGGCAATGGCTCCTGAGCGGAGGTAATCTCCATAAGAAAATCCGCCCGGCAGTATAACCATATCGCAACCATGCAGATCATGATCTTTATGCCATAGAATTTCCACTTTCTGGTTCAGAATGTTCTGCAGCACATAAATCATATCGCGGTCGCAGTTGCTTCCCGGAAAAATAACAACACCGAATTTCATGAGCATGATAAGTTGGAGTGCAAAAGTAATTTAAAGACTGAAAGTTAGTTTTAAATGATTGAACAATGCCAAAGCAACTAACAGAATAAGTGCCGTATCGGCTACCCAGTTTTTGCGGACGGCCAGCAGATAGTAACCGATAAGTATAGATAAAGGAATAGCAGGTAACGCGAATTTGAAAAGAGGAATGCCCGGGGTGAAGAACGGAATCAAAAGGGTGATGAAAAAGTAAATAATAACCACTTGCTGATAGCTTCGTGTACGCGATGTGTTTTTGTAAAAATTCTCGCGCAGCGTTAAAATGGAAATCACAGAAATAATAAATACAATTACTGCTGTTACTGTATAACTGGGCGGTAATGCACTCTTGATTTTAAAAGTTATTTGATAGCCTGAAAGAAAATTTTCAGGAATCATCAACGCTGTTCGGTCAGTTAGAAACAAAATGAAAGCCAGCATATAAAGCGGAGTCATAAATCCAAGAATGGCAGAAACCCAGTTGCGCCAATCAAAAGGATGCAAAATCAGGATGGAGGCTATCAACAACAAAATAAAAGACAGTGTAGGCAGGTAAATGCAAACAGCCAGCGATAGCATGGCAGCTGCTTCAAAATGATAGCCCTGGGCATACTCGCTTTTATAAATTCTGAAAATACGGTCGAGCATTAGCAGCAGCAATGTATTGGATAACAGGGCAGGGGAGAACATCAGCAAACCGGGCACTGAACCCATCAATACCATGTACATAAGCCAAGGTAAGTACGAAGATTTGTAAAGCACTTCAAATTGATTTACAAGCAAATGGATTTGAATGCCTTGTAAAACAAATAGAATCAGCCCTGCAATGAAATACAGATTTCCGTAAGTGTCAGCATAAGCGGTAATCAGCCGGTAAAGCAGCATTCCGTTTTCGGAAGTTACAAGCATTGCCGATCTTACGACCGATATGTAAACAACAATACTTAACAGCGATAAGAACACATAGTAACCCGGCTGTCTTGTTTTGAAGAGTGATACAATCATCACATGTTTTGAATGCGTAAAGAAAACTCTTTTAATAAGTCAGCAACTAAATTTATAAGCATTACTTGTTAACTTTTTGTATTTAAGAAAAACAATTACGTTTGCAGCCTAATACAATATGTTATGGATGCAATCTGGTACGGCATTGCCAACTTTTTTGAGTATATCTTCAAACTTGCAGAACCCATTGGTATGTCAGTTGACATACTTTTTATCATCATCGGTTTTATAGGAACATTCTTCTGGTTATGGTACACCGTTCATGTGAAAAAGGGCGGTCATAATTTTATGGCAGACAGCCCGAAGGAGAAAGCCTAAAAATAAGGAGTGTTTACAGGTCTATACCTGCATTCCTTAAATAATCATTTGTTATTCAAGTTAGTTTAGTTTTCAGAGCCTTCTACAGGACTCGAACCTGCGACCCGTTCATTACGAATGAACTGCTCTACCAGCTGAGCTAAGAAGGCAAGCAGCGCAAATTAAAATCAGTTTTTCAATTTTTGCTTTTTCATCTCCCTGATACTTTCAAAATTTATCAGATAGATTCCTGTCAGAATGGCGAGCATGGCCAGGATGTGTTTCCAGTGGATGACTTCGCCATCCAACACTCCCCACAAAATGGCTACAATCGGAATAAGGTAAGTAACGGAAGAGGCATATAAGGCATTCGAAATTTTTATGAGTTTGTTGAAAAGGACAGTAGAAAATGCCGTACTCAGCAGACCTAATGCAACAACACTAATAAAACTCAGCCAGGCATCGTCATAAACCGAAAACCGCGGAATAAAGTCGGTAGTGAACAGGTAAATGCCACTGGGTATTCCGGCAATAAACAGAGCAAAGCCTGTAATAAGTACCGAATCAACATGGTGCAGATAATTTCTGATGATAGTAACACTGAATGCATAGCAAATAGTGGCCAGTACAATCAGTAATCCGAACCAGGCATTGCCTGAAAACACATTGGCTTTTTGGCTTATTAAAATCAAGGCGAATGCTCCGGTAATACCGGTAATTACTCCAATAATCTGAGAGGCTTTGAATACAGATTTGAAAAGGAAGTAGCCTATCAATACAACAAATACAGGCGTAAGTGAATTAAGCATTCCTGCCAGCGAGCTGGATATATTGGTTTGAGCAATGGCAAACAGAAATGCAGGGATTCCGTTTCCCAGCAACCCTGTAGCAAGAATATACCTGAACTTTTCCTTCTTAACTTCTTTAAACCGGTGAATCACTAAAGGAAACAACGCACACCAGGAAACAAATAACCGCAAGGAAGCAACCTGACCGGGGTCAAATGATTTTAGCCCAACCTTCATCAGGATGAATGAACTACCCCAAATGACTGCCAGCACAGCAAGGTAAATCCATCGTGTAAACTTGTCTTCCTCTTTCACGAAAAGCGATGTAAAAATCTGCGGTCAAAAGTAACTTAACGCCTTAGTATTCTTTTGTGCTTATTCGATGATTTCTTTTCATGAAATGCACCCTGATACTCCGGATCGTCTTTCCTGCGCTGCTTATCCAGTTCACGGTTCATGAACTGTTGCTCTTCATAAGGTGTTTTTTCTGTTTCAAAATCACCGGGCAAAGGTGTAAAGGGTATTTTTTTTCCGGTGAGTTTTTCAATTTTTTTCCAGTGCCATAAATCTGCTTCGGTGCAATAGGTTATGCTCTCTCCTTTGGTAAAAACACGTCCGGTCCTTCCGATACGATGTATGTAATCATCATAAATCAAGGGTACATCAAAATTGATGACATGAGTAACATTTCTGATGTCAAGTCCGCGGGCGGCTATATCGGTAGCAACCAGAATTCTCACTGCGCCTTCATTCAAAGCCTGCACTGCATTGATGCGCGCTTGCTGCTGCATGTTGCCATCAATCCTTCGTACTGCGCTTGTGCCAAACGATAACTTCAATTCATCACTCAGGCGTTTGGCAATGGCTTTAGTCCGGCAGAAAACAATTACTTTATTCATTGCTTGATTTTCATCATTCAAAAAGCGGATCAGAAATTTTGCTTTTGAAGAAAAATTGGGAATAGCATAAATCTTCTGCGCTACACCCGGAGCTGTTTTTTGTTCCTGTTGAATTTCGAGGTATTCGGGAAACGCAATGAAGTTTTCGGCCAACCTTTTCACTTTGTCATTCATCGTTGCAGAAAACAACAAATTTTGTCTTTTAACAGGCAGCACTTCAAACAATTTGTTAAGCTGGGGCATAAAACCCATATCAAGCAATTTATCGGCCTCATCAATTACAAGATGTTTTACTTTTTTAAATACCAGCGAGCCTTCTTTATACAGTTCAAGTAACCGCCCCGGGGTGCCAATAACAAAATCGCAGCCAGCCTGAAGCTGTTCCCGTTGTGTTTTTATACTACCGCCTCCGTAAACGGAAATGATGCGCAATCCGGTATGAAGTGCAAGGGAAGCCGCGGCATTTTGAACCTGTATGCAGAGTTCATGAACAGGAACAACAATCAGGCATCGGGGTTCATTGCTTTGAGGGTAACCAAGAATTTTCAACAACGGAAGTAAATAGGAAGCCGTTTTGCCTGTACCCGTATGAGCAATGGCTATAACTTGTTTGCCAGCTAAAATTTTCGGAATAGCCTGTTGTTGCACCGGAGTAGGAGTTTCATAACCGCACTCTTTAATGGCAGTAATAATCTGTTTATTAAAACCGAATTGAGAAAAGGCGGTATTAGCAGTGGTCATCGCTGCGAAAATATGCAGGCTTAAGCCATTTTATGGAGTTTTGCACCTTTGGACGTTTTTAAAGTAAAATGAGTTTTCCTGATTTACATTCTGCACGTCTCTGGCTTCGTTCCATCCTGCCGGGCGATCAACAGGATATTTTTAATGGATTATCCGATGCAGACGTTGTGCGTTTTTACGGAATTTCGTACCGCAGTTTTGAAGATACACGTGAGCAAATGAAATGGTACGAGCAAATTGAAAAGAGCAAAACAGGAAAATGGTGGGCTGTATGTATGGCAGGCAGTACACGGTTGATGGGTACGGTAGGTATTTACAATATCAATATGATTCACCGTAAATGCGAAATGGGCTTCTGGCTTCAAAAGGGATTTTGGGGAAAAGGATATATCCATGAGGCAGCAGGAGCAGTTATCAATTTTACCTTTAATCAATTGAAAATGCATCGCATTGAAGCTACCGTTGAAACTGAAAACACCTCAAGCATTAAAACCCTTTCAAAGCTCGGTTTCCGCATTGAAGGAACCCAGCATGAATGCGAATGGAAATCAAACAGGTGGATTGACCTGCATCAGTTCGCCTTACTGAATGAAAACGATTGATTTAATTAGGAATCAACAATGTAACTTCGCCACATGGATTTGACGGAAAAATTAGAATCGCTTCGCCAGCGTTTTCTGGATATTGAAATGCAACTCGGAAGTCCGGAGGTGGTTAATGATATGAAACGTTTTACTGCCTTGAATAAGTCGTATCGCGAGCTGCAACCTGTAGTAGAACTATATGCCACTTACAAAAACATTCTTGATAATCTTGCTCAGGCGCGGCATGTCATGATGACTGAAAAGGATGAAGAATTCAGAAGTATGGCCAAAGACGAAGTTAGCCATCTTGAAGCAGAAATAGTAAAACTGGAAGAGCAGATTCGATGGCAATTGATACCGAAAGATCCGGAGGATGAAAAAGATGTTCAGATTGAAATTCGGGCAGGAACAGGCGGAGATGAGGCTTCTATTTTTGCCGGTGATTTATATCGAATGTATTCCCGTTACTGCGAAAAACGCGGCTGGAAATGTGAAGTAATTGACAGTAATGCGGGCACCGCAGGCGGTTACAAGGAAATTATTTTATCAGTAAAAGGGGATAATGTTTACGGCCAGTTGAAATATGAATCGGGTGTGCATCGTGTACAGCGCGTTCCTGAAACGGAAACAATGGGAAGAGTTCATACTTCTGCCGCTACAGTGGCAGTATTGCCTGAAGCCGAAGAAGTGGATGTACAGATTAATCCGGCCGATCTTGAATGGCAAACAGCACGCTCAAGCGGGGCAGGTGGGCAGAATGTCAATAAAGTGGAAACCAAAGTTCAGCTTACCCATAAACCTTCCGGCATTGTAGTTACCTGCCAGATTGAACGCTCGCAGCATGGCAACCGTGCATTGGCGTTGCAGATGCTTCGCACACGATTATACGAGGCAGAATTGCAGAAACATCTGGATGAAATTTCAAGAAAAAGAAAAACGATGGTTTCTACCGGTGATCGCTCCGCCAAAATCAGAACTTACAATTATCCGCAGAACCGTGTTACAGATCACCGAATAGGTTTAACCAGTTATAACCTTACCGGTTTCATGAATGGCGACATTCAGGAGTTTATTGATGCCCTTCAATTGGCCGAGAATACCGAGAAAATGAAAGAAGCCAGCATGATTTAAAACATCCATGACTCGACACCGGCTCATTGAAAATATCAGGAATAAAAAATCCATACTTTGTATCGGGCTGGATACCGATGTTCAGAAAATTCCGAAGCACCTGCTTGATTATGATGACCCGGTATTTGAATTCAACAAACAAATCATTGAGGCAACCCATGACTTATGTGTAGCTGTTAAACCCAACATTGCTTTTTATGAGTGCCTCGGAATTTCCGGCTGGAATTCGCTCAGTAAAACGATGAAAATAATTCCTGATACTATTTTTACCATTGCTGATGCCAAACGCGGAGATATAGGAAACACATCTGCTATGTATGCCAAAACTTTTTTTGAAATTTATGATTTTGATGCTGTAACCGTGGCGCCATACATGGGATTTGATTCTGTTGAACCATTTCTCCGTTATGAAAATAAATGGACTATTTTGCTCGCATTGACCTCCAATCCCGGCTCTGCCGATTTTCAATTTCTTGATTCAGCCGGTCAGAGTTTATTTGAACATGTCATCAGAAAATCTATCGAATGGAAATCATCAGGAAACCTTATGTATGTAATCGGAGCTACAAAAGCATCCATGCTTAACGATATTCGCAAGATCATTCCTGATCACTTTCTGCTTGTTCCCGGTGTGGGGGCACAGGGAGGCACTGTTGCAGAAGTTTGTCGTTATGGAATGAATAAAGATTTTGGTCTATTGATTAATGCTTCACGAAGCATTTTGTATGCATCTTCAGGAAAAGATTTTGCCTTGCGTGCTCGAGAGGAAGCCTTGAAATTAGTGGAAGAAATGAAACCGTTTTTTCAAACCTGAATGATGTAGCGGTTGAAATTTCAGCATGAAGAATTCATCAAGTGTGTCAGAAAAACTGGTTTACAGGCTTAGCTATGGCAGCTTTGGCCAGTTTGTTAAAGTCAGCGTTACGGTTAGTGAGGTGAAGGCTGCAGAGCTTGATATCTTTCTTTCCTCGTGGCGACCCGGAAGATATGAGTTAGGAAATTTTTCTAAAAATGTCCGTCATTTTAAGGTTACCTCATCTTCAGGAATGGAATTGTCATTTAACAAAATTTCCAAAAACCAGTGGAAAATCAAGACGGAAGAAAATTCTGAAGTTGTTATTTCATACGAATACTTCGCTGTAAGACCTGATGCCGGTAGTTGCTGGCTTGATGAAGATATTTTTTATGTGAACCCAGTTCATTGTTGTATTGGCATTAAAGGAATGGAGCAGTTGCCCTGCAGAATCATTCTTGACCTTCCTGCAGAATTCAAAACAGCAACTTCTCTGAGATGGATAAACTGCCATGAATTCACAGCGGCCGATTACGATGAATTGGTTGATTCGCCTATTCTTGCTTCTTCATCCTTGCTGCACGAAAGCTATGCCGTAAACGATTTAACTTTTCATCTCTGGTTTTATGGGGTTCAGAAAATTAATCGGAAAAAAGTGATTTCCGATTTCAGCGCATTTACCAGAGTTCAGCTGAATACCATGGGCGACTTTCCTGTAAGCGAATATCATTTTCTTATTCTTGTGTTGCCTTTTCGTTTTTATCATGGCGTAGAGCATTTGAAAAGCACTGTTCTTGCTTTGGGCCCTGCCGATGAATTAATGACAGAGAATTTATATCCTGAACTTATAGGAGTAGCATCGCATGAATTGTTTCATGTGTGGAATGTAAAGACTATTCGTCCGGCTGAAATGATGCCTTATAACTACCACCATGAGAACTATTCAACCTCAGGATGGGTGTACGAAGGCATTACAACATATTACGGAGATTTATTTCTTGCCCGTTCCGGATTTTTTTCTGTTGATGAATACCTTGCCGAAATTACAGCAAGGCTTCAGAAGCATTTAGATAATCCGGGCAAGGATAATTACAGTGTGCTTGAATCTTCTTTTGATACATGGCTTGATGGTTATGAACCCGGTGTTCCCGGACGTAAAACCTCCATTTATGATGAAGGCTCTTTAATAGCTTTAATGTTTGATTTGTACATCAGGAAGAATAATCCACACAAGTCGTTAGATGATTTTGTGCGATTGTTGTATGTTCGTTTCGGAAAAGCCAAAGTCGGCTACAGGCAGGAACAATTGATTGATTTGTTAAAAGAGGTTACAGGGGATGGTGAACATGCATTTTTTGAGCAGATGTTGACGTTTAGAAGCTCTTATCTTGCTGTTTTGAAGGAATTGTTCGAAAATCTTGCATTGGATGTAAAGCTTGAAGCTAATTCACTGGTACATGAAAGAAGAGCGGGATTCAGAACAGATCAATCTGCACCCTATCCCCGTATCAGCAGTATTTATCCCGGTGCTCCTGCAGACCATTCAGGGTTGATGCACGGTGATGAGGTGGTTGAAATTCGCGAAGAACAGGATAAGCTGATTCTCTCTGTTCTGCGATTCAAACGAAAAAAAGAAGTTCAGATTGCACTGAGTTCGTCAAACCGTTATTTTGATAAAGCAATGATCATCAGAAAACCTGAGCCATCTCCTGATCAGGAAACTGCATTTCAACATTGGTTCACAGGCGTTATGCACTGAAGCGTTTTCTTAACAGAACTTCCTGAATCTTACAGAAGCAAGGTAAATGGTCAAGCCATGCAGCCTTACGGATTATTGATCGTTTCAATCTTCACAAACAAATAATCTGCTATGGAGCCACAACTACCTGTTGCAAAACATTCAGTTTTTAAAAACAATATAACCACTGTTATGAAAAAGTTCTTCTTATGGTTTCTCCCATTGTTACCCGGTATTTCAGCAGCAAATGTTACTGTTACACCGGCAGCGAACGGAACCTGCCTTCAGGTCTCCCCCGGAGCTTTCAGCAACATCGGAACAATTACTGTTGCCGAAAGTGCCATGACAGACTTTGCCTCTCCCCAAACCAATGTTACCTTGATACTTACTGCACCGGTAAACTTTGAATTTAATCCGGGTGTGGGTACTGTGAGCTACACTGCCGGAAGAAATATCACCTTTGCTTCTGTAGCTGTAACTTCCACTACGGTAACGGTAACGCTATCAGTTAGCGGAACAAACCGTCTGGATAATCTTTATATCAGCAATCTTCAGATGCGGGGACTTACCACCATGGCTTCCGGCCAGTTGCTGAGAACCTTGGCTGGCGGAACAGCAGTAATTGCAGGCAATGATCCCGGAGCAGGAGTTAATCACGGAACATTAACTTCTGATGCAGGAGGAGTAACCTTTACTTCTATTGCCAACGGAAACTGGTCATCGGCAGCAACCTGGTCAGGCGGTGTTGTGCCTCCTTCCTGTGCTTCAGACATTGTCATTAATCATACTGTTACAGCCGATGTTTCAGGTTATGCAAACAACCTCACTATCAATTCAACCGGAAATCTGATCGCTTCCAACCCGGTTACCGTTACCGGAACTTTCCTAATGAACTCAGGTTCCACTTATACACATGCAAATCTTAGCGCTGCTTCGACAACCATTTTTGCCGGCACTGAAAATTTTAATGCCGCCTCCAATATTATTGTGAATAACTGGTTCAACAGCAATTCACCTCTGGCTACGGGAGTCAGCAGCGATTTTGGGAATATCACTATCAATGCATCCTTAGCTAACTGGAATCAAAACGGATTGTTTTCTCCAGCACGAATTAAGGGAACTTTTACGGTTTCATCCGGTTCAGTCAATATGGATAATGGTACGGGAATGACCACAAGTCTTACTTTGAATGATGTGATTATAAATGGTACCGGCAGTATTGTTTTTCAGCGCGGGGCAAACAGAAACCTGACTCTTGTAACCGGAAACTTTACGGATAACAGCGTTTCAACCACTGCAACCACCATTATGTTTCGTTCCCATGGAGTATTGAACTGGACGGTTAATGGGAACCTTAATTTGTCTCATGATTTTAATGCTCAGATTGGAACTACAGGTGCCGAAACCGGCTCCAGCATCATTCAGGTGAATGGCGATCTGAATGTAAGCGGTGGCAGGATTGGGTTTAACCGTGTAATGGACGGGCCTGTATCTCTTACGGTAACCGGCAATACCAACATCTCAGGAAACCCGAATTATTTCCGTCTTAATGAGACCGGTTCGGGCAGTGTTTCTTTCTCTACTACGAATTTGAACGTTACCGGTGGCGCCCGTAATGAGATCAATGGTGGTGCTAATCCGACAGGAAGTGTTGTGGTGAATATTAACGGAAACTTTTACATGAACGGAATTGGCAGTGTGTTTTATTTTATCAACAGCCCTTCAAGCACAGGAACATTGCAATTGAATGTTACCAATGATCTTACTGTTGTTCGCGGCTCGTTCCGCATGGTTAACAGTAGCGGACTTGCAAACATCTCCGTTGGAAGAGATATACTGATCAGTTCTACAAGTTCAATTGTTTACGGACAGTATAACACCACTTCAAGTGCTGATGTAAATCTTTCAGCAGGAAGAAATTTTACCATTAGCTCAGGGTTGTTTTATCAGACAGCCGGTTTAGGAAGTATTTCCTTGAATGTTGCCCAATCTATGGCCATGAACAATGGCACTTTTTACGGCACCAACAACACCACTTCCGGCAATTACGGAACAGCCGTTTGCACTATTGGCTCATTTAATTACAATGGTGGCAGTTTTTATTTTCATAATAGTAATGTTACCGATGGCAGAAATGTGGTGATTAATTGCCTTGGCGATTTTGATATCAGGTTTACTTCTAGTGTTAACAGGGTTGTTTTAATAAACCAGGCGGGAATCAATAATGCCGGCCTTATGCTTACCATAGGAGGTAATTTTATGACATCGGGCTCTAACACTACGGCTTATTTTCTTAGCAGTGCTTCTTCGGGCAATGAGTTTATCGGAATATCCGGCAGCATGACTTTGGCTGCCTCCGATGTTTTTATTGCAGGTACAACAACACCTTATGGCAATAATCATGATGTTACACTCAGCATCATGAATAATCTTACTGTTACAGCAGGTAATCTGTATTGCTCAACAGTTGGAGGCAATGCTGCCGTATCAGTTAACGGAAATGTTTCCATAACCGGTGGTACTGTTAATGCAAAATGGAATACCGGTAAAACCGATTTTATTATCAGCGGCAACTACACACAATCAGGAGGTACTTTTAATTTCCACGCCAGAAATGCAGTTACAGCAGACTCAGTGCAGGTAACCTTAATGGGTAACTTCAATCAGACCGGTGGAACCATAAGCTTCGATGCTTATCAGGGTGAAGAGAATCCGGAAAACTACTTGTACATTTACGGAACCACTTTCTCTGTCGGGGGTACCGGCATAATCAGTCATGCCAATCATCTTACCACATATACCAAATTCGGTAATATCTGGTTTAACCGTACAGGAACCACGACCTATAACCGCTCTTCAACTAACCATGATATAAGGCAAGTAAAGATTTTTGTATCCGGTGAGTGTGTACTGGATGCCGAATTTTCAACTCAGCCACTTCAAATCGCGTCTCATGCTTCTTCTGACCGAAACACCCATACAACTTTTGAAATGGATGGTATCTTAAGCCTTGGAACAAGGCAGATTTTGGCACGTCAGCAGGCAAATTATTATGCCTGTATTCAGCTTAATCAGGATTCCAGGCTGAGGACTGCCCATACCGGAGGTTTGTATTCTGGTACAGCCACTGCATCCTGCATTAACTCTATGATTTCAGGATTGAACCGGATGGATTATTACCTTGATCCATTGAGCATTGTTGAATACTGCGGAACAGCCAATCAGACCGTAACCGGAATTCCGAATGGCATTGCCGCTACCAACAATCATAAATACGGCATTTTAGAAATTAATCACCAGGGTACATTAGATGCTTCCTGGGTTTCTCCGGAAGCAGCCAACGAAGTTTATGTTAGAACTACGCTTCAACTTGAAAGAGGGGAGTTGAATTTAGACACCGATCACAATCCATCCAACGGAGGCGGAAGACCGGTCATTATTGAAGATTATGCAAACGTCAGCAGAAACACAGGTTATATCCGCAGCGAAACAGAAGACGGAAGCGGATTACTCCGCTGGAATATTCCTTTTGCAGGCGGAACCCATATTATTCCTTTCGGATATAATTCTTCTAACTACATACCGTTTACCTTTTCGCCTACTTCAGGCATTACCGGCACTCTGAGCGTAGCAACATATCATACACTGCCAAGCAATGTGGTTTATCCTGCCGGTGTTCTGCATGTAAATGATTTAACGGGTGCCGATAACAGCGCAAATACAGTTGACCGTTTCTGGCGGGTTGATGTTTCCGGTACCGCTGTTGCCGATATTACCTTTGAAGCTACGAGTGCCGAATCGGGTACCATTACAAACCCTCGCGCTCAGCGGTGGACGCCTGCCAACAATGGTTGGGAACCTGCTCAGGGTGTGCAGTCTAATCCTACTTCCACCTCCACGTTGGCCAGCGGCATCAGCGGGCTTGGAACCTGGTGGACATTATCCAGCAGCACCTCTCCTTTGCCGGTTCAGCTTGCATATATAAAAACTGTTTGCATCGATCGCAAAGTTTCACTTCAATGGGTTACTCAATCAGAGCTGAACAATGATTATTTCTTTATTGAAAAATCCACTGATGGCAGAATTTTCAATGAACTGGCTAAAGTTAAAGGAGCAGGAACAACATCAGCAACATCTTATTATTCTTTTGTAGATGACGAAACAGTAAAAGGTAAATCTGCCATCTACCGTCTTTCGCAAACAGATTTCAACGGCCAGCCATCGCGTGTAGGAGAGGTTCAATCAGCAGCTTGTAATTCAAAACCGGTGCTTTCAATTCAGCAGGTAATCTCATCAAGCTCGTTAAGCCTGCATATTAATTCTGAAACTTCAGGAAACGCAACTATTGAAATAGCGGATGCAACCGGTAAAAAGGTTAAATGGGAAAAAATGGAATTGCAAGCCGGAATTAACAGCGTAATAATCACTGATGAATTCGCAGCGGGTTTTTATACTGCTACGGTTCGTTGCAACAATGAAATTGCTGTTGCCAAAACGGTAATTCAGTAATGACTAAGCAACAGCTCAGGTTTTCTGTTTTATTTTTTTTGCAGCCGGAAAAAGCACATTGTTAAGAATTAACCTGTAACCCGGAGAGTTTGGATGTAAATTCAAATCGGTTGGTGGATCGCCCACCATGTGCTGATAATCTTCCGGATCGTGGCCTCCGTAAAACGTCCATGTGCCTTTTCCATAATCGCCATGAATGTACTTGGCAAAATTGCCGGCTTTGTTTTCTCCCATCACAATGACATCCTTTTTAACAAACCGGCTGTCAAATCCTGTTGTCTGCCCCATAAAGCCTTTGATTACCTGCTCATGATTCTGGCATAACATACTGGGAACAGGATCCCATTTGGCAGAAAATTCAAATAATGTAAACACATCTTCTTCCCTTCTGATGCCCCGCTGCTGAGGATAAATATCAATGTTCGAAAATTCATATTCGAGCGGATCAGTAATCAGCGAGTAATTTTCGAATGCGAAAGTTTTGGCAAAATCAAGTTTGCTGTTGTAATTGGGAGTAGTTCCATCACCATCATACATGTGTTCGCAAATGTCAAGGCCTTCGGCTGAGAGGGCAATATCATACGAATCGGTACCGCTGCACATGGTAAACAGATAACCGCCACCGGCTGTAAATTCTTTTATCTTCTGCGCAACGCCTAATTTCAACTGAGAAACTTTATTGAAGCCTAACCTTCTGGCCATTGCTTCACTGCTTCGTACCTGTTCCTGATACCAGGGCGCCTGGTTATACATCCGGTAAAACTTACCATATTGGCCTGTAAAGTCTTCATGATGCAGATGCAGCCAATCGTACAGCGGTAGTTTGCCAATAATGATTTCCTCGTCATACACTACATCGTAAGGAATTTCGGCATAAGTAAGCGCTAAGGTAACGGCATCATCCCACGGCCGTTTATCCTTAGGAGAATACACGGCTATTTTGGGAGCCTTCTCCAGTTTCATCACTTCCATGTTCACCTGCGGATCGCTTATCTCCAGGCGGATGGCATCGGCCTGACTGTTGGCAATTACGGTATAAGAAACTCCGCGGATCATGCATTCCTTTTCAATGGCAGAATTCTGAATAATCATAAAACTTCCTCCACGGTAATTGAGCAACCATTCAACGGTTACTTCTCTTTGCAATGACCAGAAAGCAATTCCGTACGATTTCAGATGATTCTTTTGCGTTTCATCCATTGGTATCAGGAGGTAAGCTGATTGTGATTTCAGGCTGAATGAAATCAGTAAAATGATGGTCAGAAAAATTTTATTCATGCAACAAAAGTAAAATGGTGATTTGAAGGAATGATGACGGGATGATTTAATTTTTAGCAACGCAATTAACGCTGAAAAAATATTCAATGATCGGAATGTCCTTTGTCATTTTTTACTTTACCGGTGCGCCACATCCGGTCTTCTTCTTCAAGTTGTTTTTTTTCTTCCTCAGTCAGATTAAGTTTCAGGTTGCTTAAGTCGGGCTGGCCGGCTGCATGCCATGCAGTAAGCCAGAAACTTCCGATGCACATTATGGCTTCACGCATTCGTCTTTCCACTTGGCCGGCTAAGAGGTTATGATAGGCTTCGGAATATTCGCGTGAATAGGTACGCAAAGTGGAAGCCCCGCGCTGTTCGTAAACATATTTTCTGTCTGCAGAGAGCTGATTATTGAGTTCAGCTTCAAAAGAAAGAACAGAGTCTTTTGCCATATAGCTTTGATAAACTACCCGCCAGATTTCACGATAAGGATTTTCAAGAATCTGTGCTTTACCGGTAAAAAAATCATAATCCTGATTAAAGAGCTCCGGCAACCGCGATTCCCAAAACGCATGAATACCATGCTGGTTGGTTAATTGTCCGTTGTAATTTTTGGTGCAATGCAATGGCACATGGGCATCGGCAATATAATGTCCAATGTCTGCGCTCAACCGGAGTATGGCATTGGCATTTCGCGCTTTGAAAGCATCGGTTAGCCGGCCATGCATCACCAGTACCCACCAGGGAACAATGCCGTAAGACATTAATGTGTCTTCCGAAAATTTTTCAACGGCCTGCTTCCAGGTCAATGGAAAAACCTCAAACGGATTTTCACCATAATGATCAAGGTCAATGTAATGGCGTGCGGCTTCATCGGCAATGGCATACCTGCGTTTATCAGGATCAACGGCATGTTCTGATAAGAAAACAATATGCTCTTTGTAAAAACCAAACATACCGGGCGGCAAAGTGAAAACAGCTAAATGATTGATTTTTTTATGCGCAAAAAATCCCCAGGCAAAAATCAGCCATGATGAGGGTAGAAGTATCAAGAAAACAACAGCAATGGGTCGTTTCATGAGGTGGATAAAGCGTTAATGCCAACTACATCATTAACAAGTGAAATACCGTGAAGAACAGGAATCACAGGCGCAGTATCCGGTATAAGACAGAATTCAATATCTTTTTCAATCCCGAGTTTTTCCAGTCTCATACGGTGAGAAGATTCTTTTAAAAACTGATACATGTCTTTCCGCGCCAGCAGGTAAAGGTATTCGGCAGCGATACAGGTATCACGGCCATAACTGAAGGCAAAGTGTTCGCGAAGCCGGAAAACTAATGCTCCGGCCAGTAAGGTATCTTCAAGATTGAAGGAGTTTTTCCATCCGGCACAAAGGGCTATTACATTTCTATTTTGTAAGCTAAGCCACCGGCAAAGCATGTCAAGATTGAGAAACGAGCCTATCACCACCTTAAAAGAATTTTTTGCCGTCTGTATCGCATGAGTTCCATTGGTAGTGGTTAAGACAACATCTTTTCCCTTCAATTGAGGATTCATGAAATCATAAGGCGAGTTGCCGAAATCAAAACCTTCAACCTTGCTTCCCTGACGTTCAACCGCAACAAGGTAACCCTTCTGCTTGTATTCATAAGCTTCTTCCACTTCTGATACCGGTATGATGCTGTTTACTCCGTGATGAAAAGCTATGCAAATAGAAGAAGTGGCACGCAGTACATCAATTACTACTACAATGCTGTCTTTGGGGTCATACAAATGAAACAAGGCAGGAGTGAAGCAAACATCAATCAAAGGTTTTGAATGATTGCCATTCATTCCGTAAGTATTGATCATACCATCAGGTTAACAGGTGGCTAAGGTATATCAATTCGCTTATACAAAAAAAGAGAGCCGTCATGCAAAAGACAGCTCTCCTGAATCATGGTTTTTCAGTTTAATTTCTTCTTCCTAAGGTTATAATTCTTGTTTGTCCGTTAACGGTAAGCAATGCAAGGTTGTCGCGCTGGTTATTTAGATAAGAGTAATCAATGTACCGGGTTGATTTACCCTGCGGGGTGATTTCAAGAATGCCGCTTACAAAATGCGGGAACCCGATTTCGAGCCTCAGCGGTTGTCCGGCTTGGATGGATAATGAATAAGCATTGCCGGTTGTTGTGGTTCCTGAAGCTGATCCGCTAATCAGATAAACATCATCGTTCCAGGCAAAAGTACTTTCACCTGCAATCCATTCACGTGTGCGGCTCGAAGTGTAATTAATGGTACCTCCGGTTTGATTAAAGCTATACTGCGGATCAATGGTAACCGAGCCGCTAACGGTAATACTGAACCAGAGGTTACCACTGCTGTTGTGTCCGTTGTTTACTACGGTTTTGGTTCCTTCAATCTTATTGAAGTTAATAAAATAATTATCAAAGGAGATGGTGTGCTGGTGACCTGAATCGCGGTAATGGCCAGTGTAGGAAACAATGATTTTGCCTCTCCGGTAATTACCGTCTTTACACAAACAATCCGTATTGCCGAAATCAAGAGTTAACACATGCGGATTGGAAACAGTGTCAAGTGTAATTGTCAAACAATTTGTAACAGAACCGGCAATGAAACTGGCAGAAGCTCCGGATGTATTTTCTTTTAAGCGGTAACCTTCATCGGCAACGGAGGATACATTGTCAAAGGAAGCCTCGGCAACGGAATTGTCATAAGCAATCCGTGCATCTTCGGCCAGATCAAGTGTTTCGTTTTTGTCTTTTTTACAAGCGCTGATGGCAACTGCCATGCTGAATACTGCAATTACTAAAGATGTTGTTTTCATAATTCTTTATTTACCCGCTATGATACATTGAGAAATGTTTTGGTTTAATCAAATCTCAGAAAGTTATTTGGTGTTCAGCAAGAGTTCATGTTGATGAGGCTCCTGTTTTTTTTCGCATTTTCATGTTCATAAAATAACGTCATTCTTCAATATGCTTTATGCTATTGGCGTTTTGCACAAGTAATTTCGCACTTTATTCATTCGCATATTTAAACAGCATACATGAGAAAACACACTCTTTTTTTTCTGCTTGCACTCGTTTTTTATTTTTCTTCAAGCGGTCAACAGACTGCAGTTTATACTGATGGCGACCGCGGGTACAGGCTGGCCATGGAACTTTATACCAAAGAAAAATACAGCGCTGCACTCGATCAGTTCAATCAGTTTATTGCTGAAGGAAAAGGTTCGCAACTGAACCTTATCAATGCCCGGTATTATTCAGGAGTATGTGCTGCCGAATTGTTTCATCCCGATGCCGAAAAAAGATTAGTGGAATTTACGGAGCAGCATCCCGAAAACATTTATGCCAAAGCTGCCGGTTTTCAGTTAGGACGCATTTACTACAAATCAAAAAAATACAGCAGGGTGATTGATTGGTTTGAAAAAACCGATATTTCTTTTTTAACCAATGAAGAAATAGCCGAGTATTATTTCAAGTTGGGCTATGCGTATTTCCAGAAAGGGGATATGGATAAGGCCAGTAAGTCTTTCCGTGAAATTCTCAATTCTGAATCAAAGTATAAAACTGCCGCAAATTATTACTATGCTCATGTAGCATACGCCAACAACAATTACAGTACTGCTCTGAGTTCATTTGAAAAACTGAAAAATTCGGAAACCTTCGGGCCGGTTATTCCTTATTACATCGTTCAGATTTATTTTGAGCAGCAGAAATATGATGATGTTATCAGCTATGCCGTTCCTAAACTTTCCGATAACAATCTGAAAAATGCAGTTGATATTAAAAGGATCGTAGCCGAATCGTATTACCGGAAAGGAAACTGGAAAGAAGCCCTGAAGTATCTTGAAGAGTACCGTGCCGGATTTCCGCAACCCTCACGTGAAGATTTTTATCAGTTAGGCTACTGCCATTACAAAACCAGTAATTGTGAGAAAGCGGTTTCTTATTTCGAAAAGGTAGTCAATGTGAAAGATGCCATAGCTCAGAATGCTTATTATCACCTGGGCGGATGTTTCATCATCTTAAAAAATAAACAAAGTGCACGCAATGCTTTTCAGTTTGCTTCGCAGATGGATTTTGATAAATCGGTGAAGGAAGATGCCTTATTTAATTATGCTAAACTTTCTTATGAATTGAATTTCCAGTCAGTAGCCGTAAATGCGCTGAAAGATTATGTGAAGCAATATCCCGGAACAAAGAAAACAGATGAAGCCAACGAACTGCTGGCTCAGGTTTATTTGAATACGCGCAACTACAAAGATGCACTTACTGCCCTTGAGAATATCCCTAATAAAAGTCTGCGTGTTGCCAAAGCTTACCAGAAGGTAGCCTACTATCGTGGAGTGGAGTTTTTTAATGACAGGGATTATCAGAAAGCGACAGACTTGTTTACCAAAGCCATTGTTTCCAATCATGATGAAAGCCTCCGTGCACTGGCGATGTACTGGAAGGCCGAATCGTTTTATGCATTAGGACGTTACGAAGATGCCGTTAAGCAATACCGCATTTTTATTTTCAATCCGCCTTCTGTCAATACTCCCGTTTACAATACTGCCAATTATGGCTTAGGTTATGCCCATTTTAAAACAGAGAATTACCGCGAATCTTCCGACTGGTTTCGCAAGTATATCCGAAACAAAAATGAAACTGATAAAGCCCGTTACCATGATGCATTGGTCCGTATTGCTGATGGTTTATTTATGCAGAAAGAATACCTCAGTGCCATTTCCTTTTATGATGAGGCTATCAATGCCAGTGCTTCAGGCGCTGATTATGCTCTTTTTCAAAAAGCGATGATTCAGGGCATACAAGGCAATCTGAATGCTAAGGCTTCAACCATGCAAACACTCCTGTCGAAGTACAGCAAATCGGCTTATGCCGATGATGCCGTATTTGAGCGCGGCACCGCTTTTCTTACTCTTGGCGAAAACAGGAATGCAGAAACGCAGTTCAGACAGATTTTGACTTCCTATACGCAAAGCGTTTATGTTCCTAAAGCAAAACTCAATCTAGCCCTTATTCTCTTTAATGAGAATAAAGACGATCAGGCAATGACAGCTTATAAAAAAGTAGTTACTGAACACCCCGGCACGGCCGAAGCTGCCTCTGCTTTAGTAAGCATTAAAAATATCTATGTAAGCCAGGGGAATGCCGAGGGTTATTTTGACTATGTAAAATCCGTTCCTTTTGCCGATGTGAGTATTACTGAGCAGGAAAAAATTATTTATGATGCAGCGGAGCAGGTTTATCTAAAAGGCGATTTTGAAAAGGCTTCACGCGATTTTGACAATTACCTTAAACGTTATCCTGATGGTGCAAACGCTGTTGCCGCTGCTTTTTACAAAGCCGACAGCGATTTCCGTCTGAAACGTTTTGATGAGGCATTAACTGGCTATGAAAGTGTACTGGCTGCACCAAAGGGAAATTTCTCAGAACGTTCGTTGCTGCGTGCAGCAGGAATTTATTTTGATAAAAAGAATTATGACAAATCGGCCGAACTCTATGGCCGGCTTGAAGAAACGGCAGCGTTTAAAGACAATGTTATTGCCGCGCAGGCCGGCCTGATGAGATGCCATTTTCTGACCGGAAAATTCAATTCTGCCGGAATCAGCGCACAAAAGGTAATGGCTCAGGAGAAAGCCCCTGCTTCTCTGATAAACGAAGCCAGAATGATTTATGCTAAAACACTTCTTGAGTCACGCGATTATGCAGCTGCTATGGAAGAATTTAAAACGCTTGTAAAAACTGCCTCGGGCGAAACCGGAGCCGAAGCCCGCTATTACATTGCCTGGGTGTATTATCAACAGGCTAATTATAAAGAATCACAAAAACGTTGTTTTGAAGTAATCAACCAGGTTCCTTCTTATGATTACTGGGTGGCGAAAAGTTTTATCCTGCTTAGCGATAATTACGTGGCACTGAAAGATGTTTTCCAGGCCAAGCATACCCTGAAAAGCATTATTGATAACTATGAAATGAATGCCAATGATCCCGAAGATATTCTTTCTATTGCCCGGCAGAAATACGATGCCTTAATGAAAACTGAAAACGAAAAAGCCATTCAGGAAATGAGAGAAAAACAGGAAAAATCAATTGAAGACACGGAGGAATAAGTTATGACAAAAGTTCAATCGTTTATGAAAAAAATAATTCTGGCAACAACAGCCTGCCTGGTTGCTATGCCGGTGCTTGCTCAGAAAGGCAACATTGGTAATGAAGAAGTAGAAGTGGTAAAACCCTATCAGCCCGTTCTTTCCGATGCCATTAAAATCACCTCCGCACCGCAACGCGATACGCTGAACAATGAACCGCCAGTACTTAATTATGCCATTGAAGAGAAAAAACAGAGCACATCGTACAACATTACTCCGATAAAACCGGTTCGTATTAAGGATGAAAACATCAAAGAACTCTATCGTGGTTTTGTAAAAGCGGGGTATGGCAATTACAATACCCTATATGGCGAAGCCTTTTACAATGCACTGCGCTCTAAAGATTTTGATGCCGGCATTCATCTGAAGCATTTATCAAGCGGAGGTAACATAAAGGATTATGGATTTCCCGGTGCAGCAAATACAGGCCTGAAACTTCATGGAAAAAAGTTTTTTGATAATGCAGCACTTGATGGCGCTTTGAGTTTTAACCGCGAAGTCAATCACTTTTACGGATATAAAAAGCCTGATATTTTTTCAAAGAAAGAAACCAGGCAAACAAGAAATTTGGTTGCAGGGCAATTCGGATTCGCCAGTACCCATAATGATGACGATAAGTTTTTCTACCGTGCCGGAATTTCATTCAGCAGTTTCAACCTTAAAGCTTCAGGTTACGATGCCAGCGAAACAGACTTTGAAATCGGTTTTACAGGTGGTAAAAAATTAAGCAATGACCATACTTTTAAATCAGAACTTACAGTAAATCCGGTAAAAACGGTTATTCCCGGTAATCCCTGTCCTCCGGGACAAATCTGCCCGCAGGTTGTATTGCCTGATGTTGACATAAGCAGAAACATCGTTCGCATTCGCCCGCGTTATGAATTTGAGAAAAGCGGAATTCAGTTTTCTGCCGGAGCCAATCTGGCTTTCGAAAAAAGTTATGATTTAAGTTTCTGGAGATTTTACCCGGTGGCCAACCTGCATTATCCACTCATCAAAGATCAGTTGAGTGTAACAGCTGAACTTTCCGGTGATTTAAAAAAGAACACGCTGAAATCGTTGACCGATGACAATCCGTTTATCATTCCGCGCGAATTGGCCGGTGAAAAATTTTTATTGAATACCAACAACAAAATCAATGTTTCAGGAGGATTGATTGTACGCCCCGAAAGGCAGTTGCAGTTTCTCGCCACAGCAGGCTACTCTCGTTTGCTTGAAGAGTCTTTCTTTGTTAATTCTTTAAACACCTCAGGCATCACCTATTACTCTGTCGTATTTGATACGGTAAATCGTATTAACATTCATGCAGAAGCCCAGTATCTGTATTTTGAAAAAGCGGGACTTACACTTAAAACCGATTTTTATTCTTACAGCATGAATGGCGACCGTGAGCCTCTGTTCAAACCATCATTGGTTTTGGGTATGGAAGCATTTTATAACATCGGAGAAAAAATTTATGCCAAAGCTATGATGACCTATACCGGAACCAGAAAAGCATTGGCAATTGACGGCTACAAAACACTGGATGCTTATGCTGACATCAGCCTCGGAGTTGATTACCGCTATTCTAAAATTTTGTCTTTCTGGGTTCAGGTGAATAACCTTACTGCAACACGTTACATGCAGTGGTACAATTATCCATCTTACCGTATTAATGCTATGGCAGGTGCGAGTTTGTCATTCTAATGCAGGTGTTCTCTTCGGCTCCGCTATACTGTACAACGAATAAAATTGTTCAGCAATCTTTTCAGGACTGAAATGGGTTTTGATATATTGATGCATCCTTTCAGCATTGAATCTCTCCGGCTGATCAAGAACCACATTCAATGATTTGTGTAAAGCCTCTTCATCGCCTTTATCAATTAATACTCCACAGGATTCGTTTATCCATTCGCTGATGCCGCCAACACTTGTGCTGATAACCGGTGTGCCGCACGAAACCGATTCAAGCAATACGCAGGGAAGGTTTTCTTTATTGCTGAATAATACAAATACGGAAGCCTGTTGCATGGCATGTGCTACTTTTTCAATCGGCTGTAATCCATTGAAACGAATAATTTCTTTCTTCAATCCGATTGTTTCTGCATAGTGTGCTGCTTCGGAATAATCGTATTCGCTGATGATTTCCATTTCAAAATCATTCCGCTGTTCACTCAGTTTCTTAATCACTCTAAGCATTCCGCTTATGTTTTTCTGCTGCTCATTAAGGGTAGAAACATGCAGAATTTTCTTTTTACCGGTTGATGATTTTGCTGCAGGTTTAAATAATTCCGTATTCACCACATTCGGAATCACTTTCATGGCTGTTTGTATTCCTGCTTGTTGCAAAGAATTACCAAGCTGATTGGTAACAGGACAAACTACCGCTGCGTTTTTACAGGTTTTCTTCAGCATGGCAGATTCCCATAGCGAAAGCTTTTTCTGGTAGCGTGTACTGTGTTCAGTAATGTAAAGAGGAATGGCAGTCTCAGCAGCATAGGCCGAGGCAACTATCCCTGCCGGTATAATGATATGAAGATGCACGGCATCCGGTTTACGACCCATCAGCTCTTCTGCTTTTTTAAAGGCCTTCCGCCATGCCTGTTTCCATCGCCAGTATTTCAATGGAAGAATGTTGATTTTCCTGAAACAGACAACAACGGAAGTTACCTTTCCCTCCTGTTGAATTTCGATTTCATTACGGTCTGAAGCTGTTGCATGAACTACGTAAATATCATGAAATGAAGAAGCTGCCTGCGCATGCCGTTGAATAAAATTACCCAGGGCAGGACGATGCCGGCTTGGATACCAACCTGCTATCCAGAGAATTTTTTTGCGTTCTTGTCTGCTCACTTCATCGGCAAATGAAACAAACAGAATTTAATCGTTGGTCAGGTAACCTCTTACGATTTTTCTCCCAATTGATACCAGTTGATGTTCCGGGTAAGATACATAATAAGCGCCAGCACAGAAAGCAAACCTATGCTACCAAGGAGCAGTGCGTAATCCTGTAATTGCAACAGTGAATAAAAGAAGACGTACAGCACAGCTAAAATACCGCCAATAATCAAGGCATGTTTTGTGTTTTTGAGAATGGCTTTGGCATAGAGTGAAATAAGCAGAAGGATAGCACTGCAACTTATAAGGTAAGCTGTATTGAAGCTGAGATGCTCACTGATTGATAAAAGCAATACATAAAACAGTATGACAGCACAACCAATCAGGAAATACTGAATGGGATGCACCCTGCGGTTGTTAAGCACTTCAATAAAAAAGAAAGCAAGGAAGGTGATGATAACGAACATCATTCCGTACTTGCTGGTGCGCATGGTTTTCTGATACTCATCCACCGGAAGCAGTAACCTTACACCGAATGCCGATTCGGGTTGCTGCGGTTCGAATTGTTTCCAATCTTCGGTAACGGCTGAGCCGGAAACAAACCTGCCGGTCCCTGCCTGCGGATATTTTCTGTTCAATTCAAGCACATTCCATGTGGCAGTAAACGAAGTGTCGTTTATTGATTTTTCAGCCGGAAGAAAATCGCCCTGAAAAGATGGATTAGTCCAGCTTCCGGTGAGTGTAACTTTATTGTTTTCTCCAAACGGCAGGAAGAATATTTCGGAGCTTCCGTTCAAACTTAACCTGATGTTGAATTCTGTCTTTTCTGCCGATGTATCATAAGGAGTTGAAATGCCTGAGTTAAAAATATCATATGATAAAAGTCCCGGTTTGAAAACTCCGGTTTTGTTCGGATGATTCAGGTAAACCGTTTCGCGAATGCCTTTATTATCCGAAATACCAAGGCTGATGACAGCTTTGTTCAAATCATAATTACTGCCCGAAATGCCCGCAGCAGACGGAACAATTTTTTTGAATGAGCCTTTAATTTCCAATTCTGCCGAATACAGTACCACTACATAAATGCCCCTGTACTTCTTTATTGGAACAAGCCTGCCGGTGATTTCCAGATTATCAGGAAGAAAGTGAGCAAATTCCGTGGTCCACTCCAGAGTGCCTTTTTCATTTCTTATTTGCTTGTAATATGGAAAAGAAATTACCGGCCCGGCAATCGTTTGCGAAGTTCCCCAGCTTGAACTCACTTCCCGGATGGCGGAATTTCGTGTTTGTTCGCGCTCGTAAATCAGTGAATTCAGCATACTGCCCGGTATCATCAGCAATAGTATCAGAAATCCGATGGCAAAAAGTTTAAGCGTTACCGATTGTTTAGCCCACCGGTTGAGGCGTTCGAAAAGGTTTTGGTTTTCCATACAAATTTTTGATTCAACGGCTCATTAATCGTTTCATTGCAAATGAATGGAAATAAATGCTATGAACAACATCATCATGCAATTGAGCAATGCTTTGCACTTTTGCAAGAATGGTAGTTTATCAATCCTGTCTTAACACGCCCATCGGCCTGCTGGAGATTGTAGGCTCTAAACATGCCATTCATGCCATACGGTTTGATGCGGTAAAATATACCGAGGCTGATAATCTTCCGCCAATATTGATTAAATGCAGGACTGAGTTAGAAGAATACTTTGCCGGTAAACGGAAACATTTTACCGTAAATGCCGAGCAGGGCGGAACGGATTTTCAGAAGTTGGTCTGGAAGAAAATAGCAGAGATTCCGTTCGGCAAAACCATCTCCTATCTTGAAGTGGCACGCATGACCGGTGATGAAAAAGCCACACGGGCAGTAGGTAATGCCAACGGAAAGAATAAAATTCCCATACTGATTCCCTGCCATCGTGTAATCGGCAGCAACGATTCGTTAACAGGCTATGCAGGCGGCCTGTGGCGCAAGCAATGGCTGCTGGAGCATGAGCATAGCATAATTCATGGAATCAGGAAATTGTTTTGAAGTTCAGTAAAAAGTAATAAGTCGTAAGATGAAAGCGTAAAGACAAGACCTGAAATTTTCCTGCCTATTCAACTCTGAAAACATTGAAACTGTGAATACGGTTTATGAATTTCTGATTCACCTCAAAAACTAAATGCAGCTTTTACAAAATACCGTGTTCCGTTACCGCCCATCTGCACTGCATCCCACGGGCCGCCTGTTTCATTGTTGTAAGCCCATCCGCGTGCATTTTTCACTGCGCCAAAGTCGGGATGAACATTGAATACATTATCCACTCCGAGCGATAAGCGGAAACATTTGCAGAAACGGTACGATGCATACAGATCGGTTACGGCTTTTCCGCTGTAGATGTATTCATCCGGAACATACACATTCGGGTCGGCATCGGTTGGCACCTGTGGATTAATGCCAAGTCCGTCTTCGCCATAGCCTAAAAGTTTTATTTCTCCAAAATAAGACAGACGGGTTCCGATGGTTATTTTATCAAAACCATATTCAAGCGAGAGCGAGCCTTTTTGTTTGGGCGCTGAAGCAAGAATAAAAGCTTTTTCACGGTCGCTTAAAAATGTCTGGCGGTGTTCTTCCGTGTCATTCAACTTGGAGGGAACATTTACTTCGTCAATAGTCATTTTCTGTAGGTTTCCTGCAACAATAAACCGCACAGAGTTTTTGCCCCATGTGCGTTTGTAATCCATCACAATATCAACACCTGTATTGGTTGTATTAACGGCATTGGCAAAGAACTGGGCAAGGCTTACATTAAGTGCATTCAGTTGAGCTGTCAATACAGGGTCAAGCGTAGGGTCTCCGGCATCAAATTGTCCGGAAAGAACAATGCGGTCTTTAATTTTTACGTTGTAACCATCTACAGTGATGCTGAGGTTCGATATCGGATTCCATGAAAAGCCGCCACTAAGGTTGAGCGAGCGTTCCTGTTTTAATTCAGGAATTCCGGCAGCGCGGGTGATGGGGTTATTATTCGGAGCAATTTTTACTTCGGCAATCAATCCTCCCTGCACAGTGGTAAATGTTGAGCTGAAATGGATTTGCTGCAATGAAGGAGCGCGGAAACCGGTGCTGGCCGAAGCACGCAGGTTGAATCCATCCGCCACTTTGTAGCGGGTAGCAAATTTGTAATTATGAGTAAATCCGAAGTCGGAATAGTTCTCAAGGCGAACGGCACCTGCCACAAGCCATTTATCCGTAACATCAATTTCGGCATCGGCATAAGCGCCAATGGTCGAACGCGTTGCATCGGCTTCATCTGAGGGCTGGTAACCGGGGAATCCCTGCGAGCCGGTGGCTTTGTTTCCTGTGGTATCGTAATTTCGATACGAATCGGGTTCACCGGCATAGAGTTTATAGTTTTCAAACCGGTATTCCACTCCGGTAGCGAAGTTCATGCCCTGTGCTACTCCATCAATTTTGCGATCGAAGTTGAGATTAAGGGTGTTTTGCAAAAAAGAAAAGCCGCCATCGTCAAAATGGGTTTTGCCTGCACCTAAGGATGCATTGAAAGTTTGTTCGCCATAAAAATGAAAATCATTTCTACCGATGGTGTTGCTTAAATCCCAATTCCATTTTTCGCCCAGCTTCCCTTTAACACCTGAAGCCAGCGATAAGTCAGAAATTTTTGTTTGAATGCGGGGATTATAAAACGTATCGGCATCGGCATAAATTCCTTCACCCGAAGCTTGCATAATGTCAGGTACAAATATCAGGTTGCCATCGGCATCGGTCGGAAAGCGGTCGGGGCGTGCAGACCAGTTTCGTGTAAATGCATAGGCATCTGATTTTTTAAACGACACACCGCCAAAAGCATAGAAAGCAGTTCCGTTATCATTCAATGGAAATTCAGCATTAAGAAAGCCGCTGCCCGAAGTAACCGAGCCATCGCCATGCGCACGCCTGTAGATATTTACCGGCAAGGTGTTTTCGTTGTTTTCAAAATCAGAAGTATCAAGCGACTGACGGAAAGTTTTTTCCTGGTTCAGAAAACTTCCCGAAAGATTTACAAATCCGCCTTTGCTGCCGGCTTTAAATCCGTAGTTGGCATTGAGGTTATAAGCAGCGCCATCCATTTTTTTATCAAACACATATTGATTAAGGCCGGGCTTGAAAGCAGGATTGTATTTTTTATCATTGTATAAACTGTAACCGGCATCGGCCGTGAATTCACCGGTATTTTTATTCAGCACAAGGTTAATCACACCGGCAATTGCATCGGAGCCATATTGAGCGGAGGCTCCATCACGAAGAATTTCAACACGGTCTATGGCTGAAATTGGAATAGCATTCATATCGGTTCCTGAATTTCCTCTGCCGCGTGTGCCAAATACGGCTACGAAAGCAGTCTGATGCCTGCGTTTGCCGTTGAGGAGTACCAGTGTCTGGTCGGGGCCCAGGCCGCGAAGTGTTGCCAGATCAACATGATCGCCACCATCGCTTCCGCTTTGTTTATTATAATTGAGAGAAGGAGCTGCATAATTCATTACAGCCGTAAGATCACTCCTTCCGGTTGAGAGTTCACTGCTTTTAATAGGAACTACATCCACCGGAACAGGGGTTTCTGATTTTACGCGGCCGGCACTGCGCGTACCTACCAGCACTACATCCGGCAGCGAAACAGAAGAAAAAATCATGTTAACAGTAATCTCTTTTTCTGCACCTGCTTTAACCGTTTCAGTTAAATAGCCAACTGAAGAAATCTCAAAAGTTTCTCCGGAAGAAGCCGCTATTACCGCCACACCATCATTGCCTGCTGCGGCACCACGGGGAGTTCCTTTTACCGTAACCGAAGCATTGGGAACAGGCTGGCCGGTAGCAGCATCTTTAATTCGGAGTATGTAATCATTCTGTTGTGATTGAGCCACAACGAATGAGCACGTTGCCAGAAGAGAAAGAAAGAATTTTTTCATACGTGGATAAGTTAAGCGGTAGCAAATGTAGCAGATTAATAGACTCAGGCATAATGAGTATTTCTTATTTGAAATGTAATTCTTTTATGCGGATGGCGCTTCCTTATAATTGCTTTTTGAATACATCCTTGCTGAGCAGGCTTTAAAACAAAAGAGTGTTTTATACTTCCGTCTGCTTCCTACATTTGCCAACTGCATTTGTTTACTCTTTACCAACTAATAACTTCCTGCTATCATGGCTAAAGTAAAACCTTTTAAAGGAATCCGCCCGAAAAAAGAATTAGTACAGCGCATTGCCTGCCGTCCGTATGATGTGCTTGATGCTGCAGAGGCACGCGCAGAAGCTAAAGGCGACCCGCTTTCTTTTTATCATGTCATCAAACCTGAAATTGATTTTCCGGATGATTTCAATCCTTACTCACCTGAGATTTATAAAAAGGGAAAAGAAAATTTTAACCGAATGGTGAAAGAAGGCGCTTTTATTCAGGATGAGAAGGAATGTTATTACATCTATGCCCAGTCAATGCCGGCTGCCATGATTCCCGGCCTTCAGCCTGATGACGGTATGCATGTTCAATATGGTATTGTCGGATGCGCTTCCATTGATGATTATTTTAACGACATCATAAAAAAGCATGAATTAACAAGGCCGGATAAGGAAGAAGACCGTAAAAACCATGTGCGTGTTTCAAAACTCAATTACGAGCCGGTGTTCTTTGCATTTCCGCATGTAAAGAGGCTTGATGAAATAATAAAGACCACGGTAAAGTCGGCTCCCGAATATCTGTTTACTTCAGATGATGGCATCAGTCATTCTTTTTGGGTAATCGGTGATGATAAAACCATTCAGGAAATAACCAAAGAGTTTTCTAAGGTGCGTTTCACCTATGTAGCAGACGGGCATCACCGAACTGCCGCTGCCGCACTGATAGGCAAAGAACTGCGGGAGGCTAATCCTGATCATACCGGTAAGGAAGAATACAATTACTTTCTGGCTGTTCATTTTCCTGATAACCAGCTCCGCATCATGGACTATAACCGCGTAATTAAGGATTTGAATGGCATGTCGGCTTTTGATTTCATAGCCGCATTGAAAGAAAGTTTTGAAATTACGGATAAAGGAACCTATGCGTACAGACCATTAAAATTACATGAGTTCAGCATGTATCTGGAAGGACGATGGTACAGCCTCAATGCTAAATATGGAACTTACAATGACAGCGATCCGATTGGCGTATTGGATGTTACCATTCTTTCGGAAAGGGTACTGGCGCCTTTGTTAAACATAACCGACCTGAGAAAAGACAAGCGTATTGATTTTGTAGGCGGATTGCGGGGACTTGAAGAACTAAAGCGCAGGGTTGATTCAGGAGAAATGAAGGTGGCTTTTGCGCTCTATCCAGTAACAATGAAACAATTGATTGATATTGCCGACACAGGCAACATCATGCCTCCGAAAACAACCTGGTTTGAACCAAAACTCCGCAGCGGGTTGGTATTGCATTCGCTGGAGGACTGATAAATCGGGTATGTTCAAAACAACAGAATTTTTCCTGCTCCCTTCATATCGTTGTTTTGATCTGAACGTATTTTTGGGCGGATGAAAAGAAGTATAATTACTTTATTCGTAAGTTGTTTTGCCTGGGGCGTATTTGCCCAGCAGGTTCAGGTCATTCTCCGGGTTGCCTCGGCAGATCAACATGATACCCTCGGATTTAATATCGTAGAGAATATCACTTCCGAAGTTTACGGCTTACTGATGAATCAACAGGTAAGACTTTGGGATGGCCCTGAAAAGGAAATTCATATCAATGCATCATCACTTAAGCAAATCGAAAGTTCATCCGGTACTTCTTTTGTAAATCAGGAAGTAATTTACATTTATGAAAACTGGGAGAAAACCAAAGCAGGAGTCAACTCGCAAACCATCGGGTTTAAGTTTGCCGGAAAGAATGAAAAAGGAGAAGAAGTAAGCTATGGTTTTGTTGATTTTGCCGATGTACGCAATCATTTTCTGAAAATACGAATGAAAGTGAATGCCAACGGCAACTATGAAACAACATTTGCTTATGCCTTGCTTAAAAAGAATTTTAACTTCAATCTACTTCAGTTCGGAAGCCGCACTGTTACTGCCGGAGGAGTATCGCGTGAAATCATCAGCGATTTTGTAGGCAAATCTTCCTTTAATCCAACGTTAAGCCTGCAGGATAGCCGCGAAAAAAAAATTGATTACGTAATTGAATTTTCCAAAACTGCCCAAAGCAGCAAAGCCATTGCAGCCAATCAACTGCTTGCCGGTATAGAAACATTTTTGCAGAACAACGAAGAATTTTTTTTCAATTTAGGCGGAGACCGGATTATCAATCACATTAAAAAAGGAAAAATAAAAGTAACGAAACTGGAGGTAACGGAATTTTGGAAAAACTTCCGTGGGCAAATTAGCATAGAAACCAAGCATCTCACTGTTTTTGTAAACGACAGTGCCCTGCAGCGAATGGATTTTAATGATTTTCTGTTGCTTGGTATTCAGACAGGCGATAAAAGCATGTATGAAACTTTTAAGGAAAGGGAATTTGCTTTCACTATCCGGAATATCAACGATGCTGCCATTCCGCGCAAGGATGCCCATTTGTATCTGAAAGCGCTTGAGACTTACGACTGGTCAAAGCTCACCGAGTTTGTGAAGTATTACTGATTTACTTTTTCAATTAGCACTTCCGCCTGCAATCAGATTGGAAAACAGCCGGTAGGCTCCCGGAACTCCTGCCGGCAATTGCCTGAAGAATGCAAGGCCGGTATAAATGTATTTACCTTTACCGTAAGTGCCGAATATCAGACTACCGTCTCCATTCTTTTCATCTCCGTCATTCATCCGGATCAGCGCACGGTAATTTTTCTGAAAATCACCGGCAAAATAAATTCCGCGCTCCTGAATCCAGTTTTCAAAATCAGAAGGAGTGATTTTATGGGGAATGTTTAACAGCGGATGTTCCGGAATAAGGAAATCAACTTTCGAATTTTCATCCGTAACCCTTTCCCGTGTCAGCTTAAATGGGTAGGGGCCAAGGCTGGTTTTAAGTGAACTGATGAAATTACTGGTGTTGTACTGAACCACGAGTGTTCCGCCTTCTTTTACATACTCCATCAGCAGTGGTTGCCATTCACTCATTTTTTCATTGGTGTTGTATGCCCTGATGCCTGTAATAATGGCGCTGTATTTTTTTAAAGAATTCAATGGCATTACTTCACTAAGCACATCTACATCAAACCCTGCCTGCTTTAAACACCTCACCGTTTCATCGCCCGAGCCTTCAATAAATCCTATTTTTCCTTTTAGGATTTTTAATTCCATCGAAACTATTTTTACTTCTGCCTTTTGCAATAAGGTTAAGGGAGGCAGATGATCATGTGTAATTTCCGTAAGTGTTAATGCCTGTTCTTTCTCCCGGCCGTTTAACTCAATATAAGCAGTAAGTATTTCTTCTGAAGGTGACTTCGATTCACCAATAACTGAAATTTCAAAATTCAGGTTATCATTTTTATTCTTCAAATCAAAGGAAATGGTTTCAGGCAGCAGGCGGAAGTTTTTCAAAGATGAAAAGGATATTTTTCCTGATACATTATCCGTATGCGATTTAAGAACAAGGCGCAGCTTTTTTTCTTTTCCTTGATTAAAAATCATCAGTAGCTCATTAAACAAAACAGTAACGGCCGGCCGTACTTCAAAATCGCGGTACACTTCCCCTTTAACCGGATCGGTCCATTTATGATTGACTGGCCTGGTCAATCGAAACTTTTTAGTGTCAATCATAAGATCCATTGATGCCGTAAGTGCAGGGGCTGAAACCGGTTTACCGGTCATAAAGTTATCCTGTACGTGAAACATACCGTGGCTTCCTTCTTTTGCTAACCAGTAGGGATTGGATAATTTTTCATTTTGTAATTTGAATGACAGGGAAATGATTTCAGGCTGGTTGCTTTTTAACTTTTTAGAAACTGCGGTATCAGCATAACCGAAAACAGAAAGACCAGAAACCGAAATTCTCTCATTCAGTGCTGTAACAACAGAAAATTTTATGGTAACAGAATCACCATTCGCAGCAAAAGCAGAAGCAGCATTTGCTTCGAACCATAAGCCTGCACAGGAAACCAGTAGCTTTTCAAGTTGAAGTTTTTTGTAATCTTTCCAACGATCATCAAGCACATCGAGCTTATCATACGCTTTCAGCAAATAAGGCAGAACTGCTGACGGGTTATCCGTACTGAAAACACTAATGGCGCTGTCAATCATCAAAATAAATGGATTAGAGTTTTTCATTCCGCCAGTACTGAAATCAAGATTGCAGTAAATGTTTCCACAGGCTGTATCACCTGCTAAAGGCTTGAAGTATTCCAATTGCTTACCACGGTTGCGCGCCACACCGAAGCCCTGACTTTTATGTTGCGAGCGGCTTTCACTTGCAATTTCTCCCATCCATTTTGAGAGCAATGGCTGATAAGTACCTGCATCAAAATGAAACTGGTCATCGCGTATAGTATTGTTATTGCCGAAGTTGAAAGTATTCCACCAAAGGCTATTTGCTTTCCATGTTTGGATAAATTTAAGTTGTTGCGGAAAACGCTCAGGGTCGGCTGCCGCATAAAATGCTTCGCGTGCAAGAATGGCAGAGGCTGTATGATGTCCGTGGCCTCCTTCACCCGATTCGGGAAACCGGTTGATAATAATATCAGGCTTAAAATCTCTGATTATCCAAACCAATTCTTCCAATACTTTTTCTTTATCCCAGATTTGCATGGTTTCAACGGGAGTTTTGGAATAGCCGAAATCACGTGCATTGGTAAAAAATTGTTCTGCCCCGTCAATGCTGCGGGCAGCCATTAATTCATAGGTTCTTATTAATCCGAGCAAATCGCCCTGCTCGTTGCCGATAAGATTCTGGCCTCCATCGCCCCGTGTTAGCGAAATGTATGCTGTTCTGAGATTTTTATCATTGGTAAACCAGCTCAGTAACCGTGTGTTTTCATCGTCAGGATGAGCAGCCACATACAGCACACTGCCAAAGGTTTTTAATTTATCAAGCTGCAATCGTATTTCGCCCGGGGTATAAAGCTTACCGGGTTGTGAAACAGAAAGAATCGGAAAACATGTAACCGAAATCAGAAAAAGATAATGACAAGGTAATTTCATATAAAGATTGGGACAAATGTATTCACTGACAAAGAAGCAGGGATTAACTAACAACAAACCGATGATAAAATATGAAAGTCGCAGTTTCGTTAGAGCTTGATTTACAGGATTACCGTTACATTTGCCAACTTAAAAAAGCAATCCATGAATAAATTTTTTCTCATTCTGATGATGGCAGCTGTTTTTACCGGTTGCCGTACCATTAATCCAAGTGTAATGTTCAAAGCAGATTCTGAAAGAGATTACCGTTTTGAGCAGGCAGTTGCCGTATCGGAATACAGAATTGCTCCGAACGATCAATTGGGAGTGAGTATTTATGCCAATGAAGGATTTAAGTTGATTGATTTTACGGCCAGTCCCGGATCGGTTGGTTCGCCTGCCAGTGTAGGAATGGGACAAGGCGTAATTAAATTTATTGTTGATAATGATGGATACGTAAAGTTTCCCATCATAGGCCGAACCAAGATGAAAGATCTTACAATCAGGCAGGCCGAAGAGATTCTTGAAAAGGAATATGCAGCGTTTTATCAGAAGCCTTTTGTGATGGTGGATGTGCTGAACAGAAGAGTGATGGTATTTCCCGGTTCGGGAGGTGCAGGCAAAGTTGTTACCTTAACAAATGAAAACACCACCCTTATTGAAGCGCTTGCATTGGCAGGCGGTATTACTGAAACAGGAAAAGCATACAAGATTAAACTTATAAGAGGTGATAACAGAAATCCGCAGGTGCAGATGATTGACCTGAGTACCATTGAAGGGATGAGGCAAAGCAACTTGTTGCTTCAGGCAAATGACATTATTTATGTAGAACCGGTTCCGAGAGTGTCTCAGCAGATACTGGCACAAATTACCCCGATAGTAGGAATTCTAACCAGCTTTCTGCTGATTTATGACATAGTAAAGAACAGAACCAACTAATTGAAGGCAGGCAAATGCCAAAGAAAAAACTCACTCCGTTAAACGAAGATTTTGATTTTAAACTCTTCGCTACCATTTCAAGGAGAATGTTCCCGTATTTTCTGGCATTCATGCTTACAGCTATGCTTATTGCCTACCTTACTTTGCGCTATACCATTCCTGAGTATGAATCAAAATCAGTAATAAAAATAGCAACGGAAAACACAGCATCCAGTCTGTTAACCAATGTCAATAAGGATTTCCTGTCAGAGCAAAACAATCTTCAGTTAGCCGGTCATATCGAGCTTATCCGCTCCAGGATAATTGCTGAACGGGTTGCTAAATCCATTCATTTCAGGATTTCCTACAATCTTAAAGGAAGATTTCTGGAAAATGAGCTTTATACCAATACCCCATTTGTTGCCGATGTACTGATTCCAAATGAGAAATACTACGGAAAAAAGTTTTTTGTCAGGTTTTTAAACCTGAAGGAGTTCAAATTAAGCACGGATGAGAATTTTAATGATGATGTTTTCGGATCAAAAACTTATCAAACCGATGGGCCTATCAATGCCGGGGGTATATCGTTTTTAATACGTCTTACCAAAGCAGCACAGGAGTTTCATAAAAACGGTGACCTGCTCGATCAAACATATTATTTCGTCATTAACGATCCGGAAATTGTTGCACGAAATTTTGTTGCAAATCTTAATGTAAGTGTCTATAATCCTGATGCACGTACAATTTCGATCCGGTTTAAAGATAAAAATGCCTTTAAAGCATCCGACATTGTTAATGCATTCGCTGCTGAATATATTGAATACGATGCCGAGAAGAACAGGGAAGCTACCATGAGAATTCTCAATTTTATTGATCAGACTATCTCATCGGTTGATGATGATTTATCCAAGTCAGAAGGCCAGATAGAAAGTTTCCGGAAAATCAATCAGTTGATGAATCCTTCGCTTACGGTGAATCAGTTGTCTGCTAAAATATGGGATCTAAAAAACAACCTGATTGACTTGCAGATTGAAGCTAATATTTTTGAAAACCTTAAGAAAGATGTTCAGGCCAACAAAGAAGTAAGCACTCTGGTGTTGAGCCTGGTTGGAAAATACAAAGACGGACAGTTGGCTGAAGGCCTTAAGAATCTTCAGGAATTGGTAAATAAGGCAGATGAAATAAAACTTCAGGCAACTACCATGAACCAGCATTATAAAGCGGCTGCCATTCGAATTGAAAACCAGAAGAACTATCTCCTGTCTTTAATCGTTAATGAAGAAGAAAGACTCAAAGATCAGACTGAAAAAATAAAATCTCAACTAAAAGAATTTGAAGGCTATTTCAGCACTATGCCCGGTAAGCAGGCAGAATTTGACAGGCTCTCCCGTGTGTTTTCCATCAATGAAAAATTCTATTCATTGCTTCTCGAAAAGAAAACCGAGTTTTCAATTATGTCAGCAGGGTTTGTTACCCGCAACGTATTGCTCGAAAAAGCAACTGCAGTACTTAAGCCGGTTTCTCCTAACAAACCGCTAATAATCAGCGTATGGCTGATGCTTGGGTTTGTATCAATATTCGTATTGATTGTTTTCAAATACCTTACTTACAACGAAATAACAAGCCTTGAAGAGATTGAGTTATATACTGATGCCATCATGCTTGGCATTATTCCGAAATATAAACGCGAGATTCCTGTATCGCAGTTGCTGATTGATAAGAATCCGAAATCGGTTATTGCCGAAGCATTCCGGTCTATCCGAACAAACCTTCAGTTTATTTCTAACTCCGAGGGTCCGAAAACTATTTGCGTTACATCCACCATCAGCGGAGAAGGAAAAACATTTAATGCCATTAATCTGGCAGGGGTTATCGCCTTTTCAGGTAAACGTGTTGTCATTCTCGATTTAGACATGCGCAAACCTAAAATTCATCTTGGATTCAATGTGGAGAATAGCCACGGCATGAGTACCTTGCTGATTGGTCGTGATAATCCGGAAGAATGCCTTATAAAAAGTAATCTTCCGAATCTTGAGTTTATTACTGCCGGCCCGGTTCCGCCAAATCCGGCAGAATTGATTATCAATCCTCAGATGCAAAAACTCATGGAATTCCTGAAGAACCGGTTTGATGTGATTATCATGGATACTCCACCTGTGGGTATAGTAAGTGATGGAATTCCGGTACTTCAAATGGTTGATTTTCCATTGTATATTTTCCGTGCTAACTACAGCCGCAAAATGTTTATTTACAACATCAATAAGCTTATTAACGAAAACAAAATCAAGAACCTGTCTGTAATCCTGAATGGCGTGGAAATGCAGAAGCTGAAATATGGTTACGGCTATGGTTACGGCTATGGATATGGATACGGCTATGGTTATACTTACGGTTACGGCTATGGCTATTACGAGGAAGATTACACAGAACCTACGCTTATTGAAAAACTGAAAACGAGAATGGGTATGAAATCAAGACATTAATTCCATAATGAAATTTACACCACTAGAGTTGCCCGGTCTATTGTTGATTGAACCCCGCCAGTTCAGTGATGAACGGGGCTACTTCTTTGAATCTTACCAACAGGAATTATTTGCAAAAAACGGTATTCACTGTTCTTTTGTGCAGGATAATCAAAGTCTTTCTAAAAAGAATGTGTTACGCGGACTTCATTTTCAGGCCCCTCCTTATGAACAAGGCAAATTGGTAAGGGTTATCAAAGGCGCTGCACTTGATGTTATTGTAGATATCA
Source organism: uncultured Bacteroidota bacterium (assembly GCA_900696575.1). GTDB lineage: Bacteria > Bacteroidota > Bacteroidia > AKYH767-A > OLB10 > CAADHD01. The sequence continues at coordinate 240,150 of CAADHD010000025.1, read as the reverse complement.
GAAAGGGATCTCCGGCTTACGGTAAACACCTTACGGTATTGCTGAACGAAGACAATCATTCTATGCTTTGGATTCCACCGGGTTTTGCTCATGGGTTTTTATCGCTCGCTAACGATACAATCTTCTATTACAAGTGCACCAATTATTACAATCGCGAATCGGAAGGCGGCATTTTATGGAGCGATAAAGACCTTGAAATTAATTGGCAGGCGGAAAATCCGATTGTTTCAGACAAGGATTTGCAATTAACTGCCTTTAAAAAACTGAATACCCCTTTTGTTTACGCGTAATATCATTATGCAGGATTTTTTTAAACAGCACTACTACACACTGATATTCAGTATCTTTTTCATCTGTTCGCTGAGCTTCTCTTTTTTGATTAACAGTTTGTTTTTACGTTTTTTTCATACGCTCGGTATCCGCAACCGCGATGACGGCACCATCATCCGTTGGGGCGCCCAGTCAAAGCCCGCCATTGGCGGATTGTCTTTCTACATCATGTTCCTGATTTCAGTTACCTCTTTTTCTTTTTTCTTCAATCCGGGACAGATGCTTTACAACATGAAATTTGTGGGATTGCTTATCAGCATGGCTTTAGGATTTGTTATCGGGTTGTATGATGATGCTTATGATACAAAGCCTATTCTTAAATTTTTTGTTCAGATTCTTTGCGGCATTGTCATGATTCTGACCGGTGTTTACATCGAATTGTTTAATGATATTTATCTTAATTACCTGATTACCCTTTTTTGGGTTGTCGGAATTATGAATTCCATCAATATGCTTGATAACATGGATGCAATTACCACGATTGTGTCCATCAGCATCGCCTTGGGATCAATCGTTTTGATTACTGCACAGTCTGATTTTGAAAATATGCATTTGTTTGTGCTGGTAGGAGTACTCTCCTCGCTCTTTGCTTTTCTATACTACAACTGGCATCCTTCAAAAATGTATATGGGTGATACCGGCAGCCAGTTTCTCGGAGTGTTTCTGGCTTACATGGGCATTACTTATTTCTGGAATGATGCCTATCAATCGGGTGAAGTGATTCCGTCAAAACAAATCATCACGGCTTTACTTGCTTTCATCCTTCCCATTATTGATACAACAGTGGTTGTTATTAAAAGACTCTCGCGCAGGCAATCTCCATTTGTAGGAGGTAAAGACCATACTACCCATAGCCTGGCTTACATTGGTTTGAATGACCGTACAGTAGCAGCAGTTTTTGCAGCGATTTCCTTTGTGTCACTCTGTCTGATTTACTACATAAACACATACATAGAAGGATGGACCCATCTTTATACAGCCGTTTTCAGCATCTATTTCTTGTTGATGCTTGGTTTCTTCTTTTACATTTCATGGAATAAAACGGCTAACGGGTAATGCATTGGCTAATTTTGTCTGATGGATTTCAAACTGGTTTCGAACTATAAGCCTACCGGTGATCAGCCGGAAGCCATTCGCCAGCTTGTTGACGGGTTGAAGCGCGGAGACAAGTACCAGACTTTAATGGGCGTAACCGGTTCAGGAAAAACTTTTTCTGTTGCAAATGTGATTGAATGTATCAGAAGACCTGCACTGGTTTTGAGTCATAATAAAACCTTGGCAGCTCAACTCTATGGAGAATTTAAACAGTTTTTTCCTGACAATGCAGTTGAGTATTTTGTGAGTTACTATGATTACTATCAGCCCGAGGCTTACATTCCTTCTACCAATACCTACATAGAAAAAGATTTATCCATCAATGATGAAATTGAGAAACTTCGCCTGAGCACTACTTCTTCCCTGCTTTCGGGAAGGAGGGATGTAATTGTTGTTTCTTCGGTTTCGTGTATTTATGGTTTGGGCAACCCTGCAGATTTTTTAAACGGTATCATCCGATTGCAGAAAGGCCAGATCATTAGTCGTAATAAAATGCTGCATCAGTTTGTAAGCTCGCTTTATGCGCGCACCTCTACCGAGTTTCACCGAGGCACCTTTCGTGTAAGCGGAGAAACTGTAGACATTTTTCCGGCTTATGCTGATTTTGCTTACCGCATCATTTTTTTTGGTGATGAAATTGAAGAAATTCAATCTATTCATCCATCCTCAGGAAGAAAAATAGATGCCCACGAGCATATTGCCGTCTTTCCGGCCAATATTTTCATGACCGATCAGAAAAAGCAATTGAATGCTATCTGGCAAATTCAGGAAGATATGGTAAAGCAGGTCGAGTACTTTAAAGATCAAGGCAGAAATTTGGAAGCAAAAAGATTGGAAGACCGTGTTACGCATGATCTGGAGATGATTCGCGAGTTGGGCTACTGTTCGGGTATAGAAAATTATTCGCGCTATTTTGACGGGCGAAATCAGGGAGAGAGGCCCTTTTGCCTGCTTGATTATTTTCCTGAAGATTATGTGCTGGTAATTGATGAAAGCCATGTAACTATTCCTCAAATCAGAGCGATGTATGGTGGCGACCGTTCGCGGAAAGTAAATTTGGTGGAATATGGATTCCGATTACCTTCTGCCTTGGATAACCGTCCGCTTACATTTAATGAGTTTGAAAATGCCATTGGACAGGTCATATTTGTAAGTGCAACACCGGGCGATTTTGAAATTCAGAAAAGCGAAGGAGTAGTGGTAGAGCAAGTGATTAGGCCAACCGGTTTGCCTGACCCGCTTGTTGAAGTAAGACCGGCTGTTAATCAAGTGGATGATTTGCTGGATGAGATTGATAAAATTATCAGCAAAGGAGAACGTGTGCTGGTAACCACCTTAACCAAGCGCATGGCCGAGGAACTGTCAAAATACATGGCGAAGCTGAACATTAAGTGTAAATACATTCACAGCGATGTGGATACCATTGAAAGGGTGGAATTGCTCCGTGATTTACGTCTTGGAAATTTTGATGTGCTTATCGGAATCAACCTGTTGCGCGAAGGACTTGATTTGCCTGAGGTTTCACTGGTTGCCATTCTTGATGCCGATAAAGAAGGTTTTTTACGAAGTTCACGTTCGCTTACCCAAACAGCAGGGAGGGCTGCCCGGCATATTAACGGACGTGTTATACTCTATGCCGAAAAAATAACCGACTCCATGCAGCGGATGATGGATGAAACCAATCGTAGGCGCATGAAACAATTGGAATGGAACAAACAGCATAACATCACTCCTAAACCTGTTGTAAAATCAAGAGCAGAAATTGAAGCGCAGACTATGGTGGCGGCTTCGCGCAGAACCGCAACGGATTCTTATTCCGAAGCAGACAAGAAAAGTGTTGCGGCCGACCCGATAGTGGCTTACATGAACCGCGACCAGTTAAAAAAACTTATGGCTGAAACACGGTCAAGAATGGAAACAGCTGCCAGGCAACTTGATTTTATGGAAGCAGCCCGTTTGCGCGATGAGATACTTGAAATTGAAAAAATGATTGAATCGCTGTAATGTTGCACCATGTCCTATAACCTTTTTATTGCCGCCATAATCATTTACATCCTCAGTGTTGTTACCGGGCTGGTGCTGATGATGGTTGGTGCTCGCATTAGCAAAAGGGTAATCAATACACTGATGATTTTTCATTTTCTGCTTTTTGCAGCATTTTTTGTGGTATGGCTTTCAGGAAATGATGAACAGTCTTTTTTTAACCATCATTTTCTTTTTCTGTTTTCTATATGCACCGGTGTTGTTCTTTCGGGTTACATGCTTCGTATGGTTGCCAATATCCTGCTGAGAATTTATTTCTCACTTTTTATGTTAACGCTTCCCGTTTTTGTTTACAGCCCATCTACCTTAATCAGTGCTATTGCTTTTTATAAGAAGGCAGACTTAGCCGGCAAACCTTTCGCAACAGGTATGGAGTATTATTACATTGAAAGGCATAATTCAATGCTGGCTAATATGGAAGGGGTTATCCTCTATAAAATTGTAAAACGCCATGCCGGAATTACAAAAACCATTGCCCGTCACATACACCTTGAGTGCCCGCCTGAGCATATTGAGGAGTTTAAACTTTCGGGTGATACTTTAATAAGTTTTTTAATCCATTGTCCTCCCGGTTCTTTAGAAACCAAAGAAGTTACTGTTGAAATAAAGAATTCTGAAAAAACTATTTTTAAATCAAAATAACCATGTCAAATTTTAAATCGTTGCCTGTTATTGTTGCATTACTCCTTAATCCTGCTCTGTATTTTGCACAAATGCCTGTTACAGACATCTGGTTGTTCAAAATAAAGAAGGACACATCAGCCAACAAGTACTCGTTTGTAAATGCTAAAAAGATCAACACCGGCAACCGCTATAATAATCAGCCTTCCTTTACTCCCGACAGTAAACAATTACTCTTTGTATCTTCTACCGATACCCTTCAAACCGATGTGTATGCTTTAACGTTGCAAGACTCTTCCATTGAAAAAATTACTGATACCCGGGAAAGTGAGTATTCGCCCGTGATGTATGAAGCTGATAAAATTTCTGTTGTCAGGGTAGATATGGATAAAGCACAAAGGCTTTATTCTCTTAATAAGGAAAATGATTTTAATGCCGGGTTGCTTGTTAATTTCAACGATTCGGTTGCTTACTACGGTTGGATAGGAAAAAACGATGTCGCTCTGGCAGTATTGAACAATAAAAAAATGGAATTACAGATTTTTAATTTGCCATCGCAGCAGTATATTTCATTGATGTCAGAAAAGGCCGGAAGGTGTTTCGGAAGCATTACTTCCGGAGAAGTGTGTTACATGATAAAAACAACCGATTCAACCGGAACTATCATGCGTTATGATTTGCAGAATGAAATGACGGCCGAATGGTGTCCTGCCTTAAAGCACAGTGATGATTTCGCCATTACTCCTGAGGGTAATGTATGGATGGGGTATAATGGAAATCTGTATGAATGGAATCATAAAAAGTCAGAGTGGATTATGCTGGCGGACTTTAAGGAAACACCGGGTAATTTTTACCGCCTTGCTGTAAGTAAAGATGGAAACTGGCTGGCATTGGTAACTTATCAAGGCAATAAACCTTAATTATTTTTTGATGCCAGTGTTGTAAATATGGAAGTAACCAGTGAAAGGACCATGCTGAATAGCATAGCCCACCAGAAATTTTCAACATAAAACCCTTTAACTAAGGAAGAAGCCATCAGAACAATAAAAGTATTAATGGCCAGCAGAAAGAGGCCTAAAGTGAGAATGGTTACCGGTAAGGTCAGAAATACAAGTATAGGTTTAACGATATAGTTAAGAGCAGCAAGCACCAGTGCCAAAATCAAAGAAGTACTGAATCCGTCAACTGTTATATAAGGTTCCATCAGGTAAGCAACCACCATAATGGAAAGGGTGGAAAGGATGGTATCAAGTATAAATTTCATGTAATTAAACAAAGGTAAGGTTGTTAACCGTAAAAGAACTATTGAATGTTTTTCAGAATTATCTGTTTGAAAACCGAATCTTCTGTTGCCGGTTCTTCAATTACTGCTTCGCGGAACACGTAATTGATTTCTTCACAAAGTTTTGTACGGGCAAGGGCTTTCTGCCTTACACTTTTTTCAATCTGTTCAAGAGAGGTAACTCTGTCATTTTTAGCAAGAAACTCCAGATTGATTTTTTGGGGAAGTGTCCTGTTTTTAAGGTAATAACTTGTAAGGTCATAACTTTCGGCAGCATGCCGGTACTGGTCTGATGCTTTGTAACGCAGCCGCTGCATAAAAGCACCAGTACTGTTTTGAAGTACGTATTTATCTGTTTCGAATGTGTATTTTTTTCTATCGTTAGCATCCTGAGTATAAAACAGCATGGTACTGTTAAAAGCGTGATTCATTTTATAATAAACACCTGCTTTTTCCCGGTTATCTTCCCATAAAATCTTTTGAGAAGGCTTCATCCTGAAAAATTCACCTCCCGTAATTTCTGCCACAGTTTGGTATCCCTTTTCATTGACTTCATCCTGCTGTGAAGCTACAACATAAACACTGTGAACTGTTATTTTTCTTGATGTAAAATCTTCGCAAATATTCACCAGGTTAAGCGGCCCAGTAAAGGCGCTGCCGTTGCCTATAAGGTAAACTATCCGGTTAGTAGCCGGACCGGAACTCCATGAAATTTTAGTCAATGTTTCATAAAGTGCATTGGGCACAAAATGGTCTCCCTTTTCTATTTGTGCCTTCAATTGATAGAGGTCATACCCCAACTTATCGTAATCGGTAGTGAGGTTTGAAATAATTTTCACATATCCGTTGGTAGCCCCAAAACTCGGGCGGGCATATCCAACTACCCCGATTCGGGTTAGGGTATTGTTTTTTCCGTTAATTTTATTGGCTATTGTCCACATGCCGGTTCGGATGTCATGCAAAATACCATTGGTGCTTGCGCTGAGATCAACGCAAAAAACGAGGTCAACCTGCTTATACTCCTGATTTCCTGTACGCTTAAAGGCAGAAAGCAGTAATAGGGTTGAAATAATTATAACTAAACGAAGTCTCACTTTTCAAAAATAGTTGTTGGGATGAATTGGAATACTGATCAAAAATAAATTTATTCAGTGATGTTGTCAACAGATTTAAGCTCTTTAACAGACAGTTTTTTAATTAACGATTCATTTTCAGAAAGGTTTTTCTTAAGCTGATTTGCATTGTGCTTCCTTACATTTGAGCCTTCAATAAGCAAAGTAAAATGCTGAACAAATGGGCTGATAATCCGGATGGATTACTGGTAGTAGCCGGACCTTGCGGAGCTGAGTCACCTGAACAATTGCTTCAAACTGCACGTGGAATTGCTGCCACAGGAAAAGTTCAGTTTCTGAGAGCAGGGATCTGGAAGCCTCGTACCCGACCTGATTCTTTTGAAGGAATGGGCGAAGTGGCTTTGAAATGGCTGAAGGAAGCCGGTGAGGAAACCGGATTGAAAACCACGGTTGAAGTAGCCAATGCTCGACACACTGAAGCAGCCCTAAAAGCGGGCATTGATGCACTTTGGATTGGCGCCCGTACAACGGTGAACCCGTTTTATGTGCAGGAGATTGCCAATGCTTTAATGGGAAGTGGAATTCCTGTCATGGTTAAAAACCCTGTAAATCCTGAGGTTGGATTATGGATGGGTGCCATTGAACGAATGGCAAAAGCCGGTTCTGAAAAATTAATCGCCATTCACAGGGGATTTTCCAATTACAGCCCTTCCAAATTCAGAAATAATCCACATTGGGAAATAGTGATTGAACTGAAACGCAGGATGACAGGCATTCCTGTAATATGTGATGTTAGCCACATTGCAGGAAACCGTTTATATCTCAAAGAAATTGCCCAGCGTGCACTTGATTTGGATATGCAGGGGCTCATGGTTGAAACTCACATCCATCCTTCTCAGGCATTGAGTGATGCGGAGCAGCAGATTACTCCTGCTGAGTTGCACCTGCTATTGAATGAACTGATCATCAGAAAGCCTAATTCCAACGATGTAATTTTTAAAAGTACTCTTGAAGATTTACGCAGACAGATAGACCGGGTGGATTACGAACTGATTCAGATCCTGGCAGCACGCAAGAGCATTGTTGATAAAATAGGGGAGTACAAGCGCGATAACTATGTTACCGTACTCCAGTTGGAACGCTGGGAACAAATTCTCAAAGACAGAATACCATTTGGCATTCATCATGGTCTTGACGGTGACTTTGTTCACCGCTTGTATGAACTGATACATAATGAAAGCCTGCGCCTGCAGAATGCCATTCTAAACGAAAGGAAACCGGCTGAAGGCCTTAATAATGAATAGCACTGAACTTTTTTATACTGCCGCAAGGTGGAGTCAATTAAGAAAGTTTATTCGGCAGAATAAGTATTCCTCCGTGATGCTGTTATTTGATTCTAATCTTTCAATACCTTCCCTAAAGAAACTTAAGGAGGAGTTAAAGCCTGATGTCCTCATTCCGTTTAATGCTTCAGAAAAGAATAAAAGCTTAGCCGCTGTTCAGAATATTGTATCGGCTGCTGCGCTTTCAGGAGCCGACCGGCAATCTGTATTGATTAATGCTGGTGGAGGAACGCTTTGCGATACGGGAGCTTTTGCAGCTTCGGTTTTTAAAAGAGGCATAGATTTTATTAACCTTCCTACTACGCTTATGGCACAGTGCGATGCCGCCCTTGGCGGCAAAACCGCTTTAAATCAAGCTGGAATTAAAAATATTATTGGCACCTATCATTTTCCCTCCGCTGTGCTTATTGAACCTGGCTTATTAAAATCGCTTGATACGAGAAATCTGATTTCCGGTTTTGCGGAGATTATTAAAACCGCCATCATTGCCGATAAAAAACTTTTCAGACAACTTTCTGATACTGATATCTCTCCCAATGAGTTTTCACGCTTTGCATGGAAAGCGGCTCAGTTAAAATTGAAGATTGTAAACAAAGACCCCTATGATAAGGGTGCAAGGCAGTCGTTGAATTTTGGACATACTATTGGCCATGCTATGGAAAGCTTTTTTATGAATGATGTTTCAGCGCTTTTGCATGGCGAAGCTGTTGCTTTCGGAATGGTAGCCGAAACGTTTATTGCGTTTCAGAAAAATCTTGTTTCCATAAAAGAATTGAATGCTGTTGCTGATCTGATACAGCGCCATTTCAATTTACCGGTTCTTCCTGAATCTGCTTTTGAACAGATCATTCATTTTATGTCATTTGATAAAAAAAATTATTCCGGTCAGTTGATTTTTTCCTTGCCCTTCGGCATTGGTTCATGCCTGCTGAAACAAACTGCTTCCAGGGATGCAGTCATCAGTGCTTTACATTTTGCCAATTTCGTTTTTCAGCATAATCAATAAACGTGGCTTCAGTACAACAACTTTCACTTCCTTCCAGCCTAAAAGCAGACATATTGCTTCCCTTTTCGAAAAGCGAAAGCAACAGGGTTTTAATGCTGCATCATCTTTCAGAAAAAAAAATAACTTACAGCGGATTATCAACCTGCGAAGATGTCATTGTCCTGCAGAAAATTCTCGAAAAAAAACCACGCAAGGTAGATGTGAAAGAGAGCGGTACAGCCATGCGGTTTTTGCTGGCCTATTTCTGCATTACCAATAAAAACAGGATTATAACCGGCTCGGCAAGATTATGTAATCGGCCGGTGGGAAAACTGGCTGAAGCTTTACGAAGGCTGGGATTCCGCATAAATTTTGTTCGTAATGAAAATTATCCGCCTGTGGAAGTAGTTCCTGTATCACAGCAGTTCATTAAACAAAAAACGTATGTAGATGCAAGCGAAAGCAGCCAGTATATTTCTGCATTGCTCCTGATTGCACCTTTGCTACCCGAAGGAATGGAAATTGAATTATCGCATGAGAAGGTATCGCAGCCCTATTACCGACTTACGCTCGATATGCTTAAGCAGGCAGGAATAATTTATAGCGAATTCAATTCTTTTATTAAGGTTACTCATCAGAAATTTAAACCCTGTGAAATAAAAATTGGTGGCGACTGGTCGGCTGCCGCCTGCTGGTATTCAATGGCTGCCATAGCAGACAAAGCAGAAATCAAATTAAAAGGCCTGAAAGCAGATTCCGGTCAGGGCGACAAGGTGATTGCTCAATGGCTTAAAAAATTTGGCGTTGAAACCGAATATATGAATGATGGTGTTTTGATTCGTAAGCGTGAAAGAGTATCAGCAGAGCCGATGCAAATTGACTTCACCGATCATCCGGACCTTGCACAGACAATGCTGGTAACTGCTGCAGCAAATAATATTCGTTTGCACTGTACCGGAATCAGGAATCTGAGGATTAAGGAAACCGACCGCATTGAAGCCATCCGTACCGAACTGATAAAACTTAATGCCAGACTGGATGTGTTTAATGAAAATGAGTGTATGCTTTTTCCCGATTTCCGCCTGCTTGATAACCGCTTTAAAACGTACAATGATCACCGAATGGTATTGGCGCTTGCGCCTGTAGCCGTTAAAGAGAAAATTGTAATTGAAGAACCTTTGGTAGTAAGAAAATCATACCCTGAGTTTTGGAATCATATTCAGCAGGTGATTCCGTTTGGCTGAATCAGCAACATGTTAAAATATGAAGGTTGACTCCTGAATTGTTGTTGATTTGCAGCCAAAGATATTTGTATGTTATTGCTTTTCTTTCGAAGAATCAGGCCGGGTAACTTATTAATCATTGCCCTTACTCAGATATGCATTCGTTATACTCTCATAATTCCTTTTCTCGAAATCAATGGATATGTTACTGCCGTTAGCCATTTTTGGTTTTCCCTGCTTGCGCTTTCAACGCTGTTGATTGCTGCGGGCGGCTACCTGATTAATGATGCCGATGATGCATCCATTGATTCAGTAAATAAATCCAGAGTAACCGGGCCGGAGTTGCAATCAACACTTAAGTTTTACGGAATCATGTTATTGCTGGCAGGGGTAATAACAGGTTTCTGTATTTCATTTTTCGGCAACCTGAAAACTGCTTGGGGAATTCAGCTTTTTGCGGCTATTGTCCTTTACAATTACTCAACGCAAATTAAAAAGATTCCCTTGCTTGCATCTCTGGCAGTTTCGCTGCTTACCGTACTGGCAATTTTGATCGTTTATACTACTGACCGTGCAGCCATGCAGGTAGAGGAGATAAAAAAACTTACTCTTGGCTATAGTTTGTTTGCCTTTTTGATGAGCTTGTCTCGTGAAACAATTAAGGACATTCAGGATGCAATGGGAGATAAAGAAGCAGGAAGAAAAACATTACCCTTGATTGCCGGTATTTTTATCGCCAAAGTTTTTTCGGCTCTTCTCATTCTTACGGTTGTAGGGCTGCTGGTGTGGATTCAGGTTATACAGCAGCAATGGGCAAGCAAATTGGCCTTCTTTTATGTGGTTTTCCTTATTCAATTGCCGTTGCTGATTATTGCCGTAAAGGTTTTCATGGATAACAGTCCACTTCAATATGCATGGAGTAGCCGCTTATGCCGTCTGGTAATGTTGGCTGGAGTTTTTACCATGCCGCTTTTCTATTACATTCTGTAAATGGGTTATGAGCTATTCATTTTATAAAAGATTAGAGAAATTCAAAATTATTTTAGGGTCACAATCACCGCGCAGAGCGCAGTTACTTTCTGATCTCGGATTAAATTTCGCGATAGAAGTAAGGCCGGTTGATGAGTCAGTGCCCGTAAAACTCAAAGGAGGTAAGGCCGCTGTTTGCATTGCAGAAATGAAATGGAACAGTTTTAAAAAAGAGTGCGCCCTGAAAAATCAACTGGTAATTACGGCCGATACTATCGTAAGCCTGAACAATGAACTTATCGGAAAACCTTTAGATGATGACGATGCTTTTCAAATGCTGAGAAAACTGAGCGGTAAAGTGCACGAAGTTTACACGGGGGTTAGAATCGGCAATTCTTTTTATGCCGAATCCTTCGCTGTAAAAACTGAAGTGTTGTTTAAACAAATGAGTGAAGAGGAAATAACTTATTACATTAAAGAGTTTAAGCCGTTTGATAAAGCAGGCGCTTATGGTGCTCAGGATTGGATTGGATTAACAGCCGTAGAAAAAATAAACGGCTCTTTTTTTAATGTCATGGGGTTGCCGGTTAAAGAAGTTTATGAATCACTTATCCGCTGCTGCGACAAGTTATTAAAATGAAGAAGGCATATTTCCTGATGCATGCCGCTATTCTCCTCTGGGGTTTTACCGGCATATTCGGAAAACTCATTCAGATGAATGAAGGAATGATTGTTTGGTACAGAATGATCATCAGTGCTGCTTCTTTGGCGGTTTACATGTTTTGGAAAAATCAATCTTTTAAAGTACCCCTTAAAACGCTTTCTGTAATTGGTATAACCGGAGTAATTGTGGCACTGCACTGGATAACCTTTTACGGGGCTATCAAAGCTTCCAATGTTTCCGTAACGCTTGCCTGCTTTTCATCCATTGCCTTGTTTACTGCCGTGTTAGAACCGATGATTTTCAAAACACGCCATCATACTTCCGAAATTTTACTGGGAGCAGGTGTAATTGCCGGCATTTACCTGATATTCTCATTTCAGACCGGATATGCGCTTGGAATCCTTTTATCTTTAATCAGCGCTGTGCTCGGATCATTGTTTACCATCCTTAACCGAAGGTTAATGCAGAATTACAGTGCAGGAGTTGTAACATTTTATGAGCTATCAGCCGGTTTTATTTTTCTGACAATGATTCTTCCGCCTTATTTTCATTTTACCGGAAATACATTTATGATTCCTGATTTGATGGATACACTCTGGCTTTTATTATTGAGCGTACTCTGTACAACAGTGGCATTCACCATCAGCCTTGAAGCTTTGAAAAGGATTAATGCATTTACTATGAACCTTTCCGTCAATCTTGAACCGTTATACAGCATCATTCTGGCAATTATCATTTTTGATGAAGGTAAAGATTTAAATGCAGGTTTTTATTCAGGTACAGCGCTTATTGTAGGCACAGTACTCTTTCATACCTGGATGGTATTCAGAAAGAAAAGGGCATAAAAAAAATCCCGCAGGTTACGTGCGGGATTTTTCTGTTGATTAGAATGAAAACTTATTCAGTTCTGATGATTTTTGAAGTTTGTCTCAAATCGCCTTGAATAAACTCAACGAAATACATTCCGGCCTTAAGGTTGTTTCCAAAAACATATTCCTGAGTTTCCGCACTTAAAACTTCTGAAGAAAGCAGGCGACCAGTCATGTCATAAATGCTGGCAGTAATCGGATTTTCATCGTTTGTAAAAACAGAGGCTGTGAAAGTGCTGTTGCTCGGGTTCGGGTAAATGTTGAAATGAAGCGGATCGCGAACGATGATTTGTTCACCATCTTCATCAATCATCACACGAAGGTTACCACCACCTGATACATTAGAAGTGATTCCGATAGCACAGGGATTTCCATAGCAGTACGGAATTCCGTCAACTACTCCGCGAATACGTACATTGTAAAATTTGCCAACTTCTAAAGCAGGAGCTACATCGGCAAGGCGCAACCAGCGAGAAGCGGAATGAACTGTCCAGGTAACACCGGGATTAGTGGTTTCTTCAAAATTGAAATCATACTCAGCAGCAACACCGAAAATTGGAAGCACAATCTGCGTTTTGATACTGTCGCTTAAAGACAAATTGTAATTGGGGCAAAATGCACCCACCAATCGGGGTTTACGGATTGAACGCACCAGTACAGGATCTGACTGAAGTTCACAACTTGAATTAATAGTAACCACATAAGAAACAGTAACCGTATCAAGCAATGGAACTCCAACACCGCTGCCGAACAATGTAACGGTAATGGACTGAGTGGTTTCGCCTGTACTCCATAAATAAGAAGGGAAGCCGGCATCTGCAGTCAATGTTACGCTTCCGGGGAAACAGAAGGTAGTAGGACCATTGGCTGTTACTTTAGGCAGGTTGGCAGGACCGTAAACGTTTACCTGCTGTGAGGCCTGTGAGGAACAACCATTTAAATTCTGTACAGTTACAGTATAATTTCCGGTTGTGTTGACCGTGATGGACGTTCCGGTTTGACCTGTATTCCATGTGTAGGTACTGAAAATATTACCCCCTGATGCAGTAAGTGTAACGGATTGTCCATCACAAAGATTGGTGGGCCCATTAGCTGTAATGGTTGCATTCGGAGAAGGCAGGAATAAAAATAACCTCCAGGGGCTATTCACACTTTGCTGAGTGCCGCCTGCATTAGTGCCGGTAACCGTAACGCGAATTAATGTGGTTGTGTTGATGGTAACGGTTGCAGTGGTGGCTCCGTTAGTCCATGCATAAGTGTAAGGGGGTTGCAATCCATTCACATTTACAGTTAAGGTAAGTGATGTCCCCTGGCAGTTAATGGTTGGTCCAACAATGTTGGCACTTTGACCATTGGATTCAGTTGCTGTGAAAGACAGCAATGCAATTGAAGCCATTAAGGCAATTGTTAGAAGAAGTGATTTTTTCATAATCATGTTTTTTTTTGTGACGATGTAGTTTATATTAGCGTACAAACTTAAGTTTTTTAATTTATTTCATGCAAATTAGAATAAACAATCTTCTTAAAAACTTATTATTTTGACTGACACAGGGTTTCATTGTGTAAAAACCTCGTTTATTTGGGTGGTTTTCTTTGTCTTTAATACAAAAGTATGAGTAACAAATTATACCTGAACAAAGCTGTAAGGCTCTGGTTCTTAATTCTAAGCTTTGTTACCGGTAGTTTATCAGTTTATAATTCTTCAGCACAACGGTACAACTTCAGTAATTTTACTATTTCGCAAGGATTACCTAATAATCAGGTTACCAGTATAACACAGGATGAATTGGGTTATTTATGGGTTGGTACAGCTTATGGGCTTTGCCGTTTCAATGGCATTCAGTTTTTAAAGTTTCAGGAGGATAATCCGGTTTCACATAACACCATTAAAGCAATTTATCAGGATAAAGATGGCAGGATGTGGGTAGGTATGCTTAGGAAAGGAGCTGCTGTTTTTACAGGGATAGAGTTTAACTTTTTTAATTCCCGACATGGATTACTTAGTGATAATATCAATGCAATTGTTCAGGATAACCATGGAAAAATGTGGTTTGGCACTACAGACGGAATCAGTATCTATGATGGAGAGAAGTTTACCAACCTGACCACAGGAAACGGGCTTACTGATAACTACATTACTGATTTAAAAAAAGATAAAAACGGCTCCATCTGGATTTCCACCTTAAATGGGGTAAGTTGCTGGCATTCAGATTCCATGACTAATTACCTGGCCCAAGATGGGTTAAAATCATCTATAGTGTATCATATTTTTATTGCAGAAAACGGGAACATCTATTTTTCTACTCAAAGAGGGTTGAGTATTTTTGATGGACAGAGGTTTAGCAGCGTTTCTGACGCTATTCCTGATGAAAGAATTCAATCTTCTTTTATAGACCGGTCCGGATTACTTTACGCAGTTACTTATAGTCAGGGCGTATTTCAATTACGAGATTCTGCTATAAAACACTTTACCACAGCAGATGGGCTGGCCAGCAATGTTATTATCTCTGCTTTTTCTGATAAGGAAAATAATCTATGGTTGGGAACAAGCGCGGGGTTAAGCCGCTTTACAGGAGATCGTTTTAACTTTTTTACCACAGATGACGGATTGGCAGGTAACCATATTTTAAGTGTATATGGCAGTAAAGATAAAATATGGATAGGAACCCTCACCAATGGTTTGTCAATGTATGATGGTAACCTGTTCAGAAATTTTGGTTTAAAGGAAGGCTTGAAAAGCAAATCCATCTGGCATATTGCCCCAGGAACCGGTAATACTCTCTGGCTTTCCTCTACAAGCGGTCCGGCATTGCTGAATATCACTAATGGAGAAATTCAATACCCGGTAAATTTTCTGAATTCTGAGTTTATTTATTTCACACTTCAACCTGATTCAGGAAAAATCTATTTTGCTACAGACAAAGGTTTATACATACGGGAAGGCAATCGGTTAAACAGGATTGGAATACAACAAGGCCTAACCGAAGAAAAAGTACGATGCCTTCACCTTGATCACGAAAATAAATTATGGATAGGAACCCTGCGGGGGCTGTTTGTTTTGAAGGATGATTCGGTTTATAGCGCTAACCGTGATTTCAATTTCCCTCAGGCACCGGTTACCGGGATTTTGTCTGATCCTGACGGTAGATTAATTATTTCTACTTTTGACTTTGGCCTCTTTATTATTAATAAAGTATCGGTTGATAATCTGAATACTCAGAAAGGCTTATTCACTTCGCGAATCAACAGGATTTATTTAGACAACAATCATTTGTTATGGATGGGAACACCTGATGGTGTTGACTGTCTTAATTGGGCTGAATATGTTCGCAATAAGAAGAGTTACGTTACTCACTTTGACAAAAGCAATGGTTATTTTGGAATGGAGACCAATGCCATCTGCTCTGACCCTTCAGGAAATATCTGGTTCGGAACAATTAACGGAGCTGTTAAATTCAATCGAAAATCAGGCCTTACCAAAGCAACGGTTCCTTTGCTTACGTTAACAAAAATTCAACTTTTTCTTAAAGATGTTGACTGGGCGAAGCGGAGAGTTAATGTCAATCCACGCTCCGGCTTGCCTGATAATCTTGTTTTGCCATTTGACCAGAATAACCTCAGCTTTTTCTTTACCGGAATTTATCTGGCCGTACCTGAGGAGGTAAAATACCAATTCATTCTTGAAGGATTGGATAAAGACTGGAGCCCGGTAACCAACCAGCCTATGGCGCATTACTCGAATGTGCCGGCCGGGAAATTTGTTTTTAAAGTTAGAGCTACTGTTAACAACAGAGAATGGTCGCCTGCCGTCACTTTTAGCTTTGAGATTAAGCCCCCCATCTGGAAAACTCCTGTATTCATTTTCTTTTATGCATTGGCTCTTACCATTGGAATTTTTTTAATTCTTCAACTCAGAACGAGAAGCCTTCAGCGTTCGCAGGTTATTCTCCGGAAAAAAGTAGAAGACCGTACCCGCGAACTGAATGAAAAAAATATTGAACTGGAAAAACTTTCTTTAGTAGCCAGTGAAACCGACAATTCCGTAATCATTTTTAACAGTAATCTCGAGCTTGAATGGGCGAATAAGGCCTTTACGCGCATTACAGGTCTTACCGTAAGCGAATTGAACAGCGGTAAACCGGTTACACTCTATGACATTTCAACCCATCCTGATATTAAAAATCTGACCGCCACTGCCATTGCAAACAGAAAATCATCTGCCTATGAAAGCAGCTTTACGGATAAGGAGAATAAGCAAATATGGGTTTCTTCAACCCTGAATCCCATTTTTAATGATAATGATCAATTGCATAAAGTGGTGGTAGTTGATACGGATATAACTTACCGTAAGAAAATGGAAGAGCAGATTACAAATGCTTTGCATGAGAAAGGTCTATTGTTGAAAGAAATTCATCACCGCGTTAAGAATAATCTGCAGATCATCATCAGCCTCTTTAATCTTCAAAGCGGTTTTATTACCGACAAAGAAGCTTACCGCGCCTTGCGTGAAGGGCAGGACAGAATAAAATCCATTGCCCTCATTCATGATCGTTTTTATCAGGCTGATGGAACCTCTCGTATTGATTTTGATGAATACATTAAACGACTTTGCGATAACCTTCTGATAAGTTCAGGGGTAAGCCGCGATAAAATTTCGTTAGTCATAAAAGCTGAAAAAATTGCTCTTGACATTGATCAGGCAGTTCCCTGTGGGCTTATTATTAACGAGGTGATCAATAACTCCATCCGTCATGCTTTTCCCGGAGAAAGAAAGGGAACCCTTGAAATTACTTTCAAACAGGAAGGCAAACAGGTGTTGCTTCAAATCGGAGATAACGGAACCGGTATTGATGCAAATGTTGATTTTGAAAACCCTGAAACGTTGGGATTGCAGCTTATACGTGTATTGGCCGAACAGATTGACGCTGAAATAAAACTCGACCGAATAAACGGAGTAACTTATTCCATTCGTTTTACCAATCATTAACCATGACCATGTTTATATCTTTAGCGTAACGGCATGTTTTTATGTTTAATTAATTTTGAAAATTACGCCCTGAGACGAATTACAATAATATGATGACCGACAAACCAACCATTCTCGTTGTAGAAGATGAAAGTATTGTTGCAAAAGACATTCAAAACACCTTAACACGACTTGGTTATTATGTTCCTGCAACAGCCTCTTCTGCTCATATAGCTTTTGATAAACTGGATGAGTTTAAGCCTGATTTGGTTTTTCTCGATATCAAACTTAAAGGAGATATTGACGGAATCCAGATTGCTGAGCGCATTAAAACCGAGTACGATATTCCCGTTATTTTTCTTACCTCTTTTGTTGACAAAGCCACACTTGACCGTGCCAAGGTTACAGAGCCTTATGCCTATCTGGTGAAACCCTATAATGAGCCCGATCTGCAATCGGCTGTGGAAATGGCATTGTATAAGTCAAAGAAAGACAAGGAAACAAAATCGAATAAAAACTTATACGCCCGTGCTTTAAGTCATCTTGATGAAGCAGTAATCATTACGGATGTAGAAGGAAAAATTATTTTTATGAATCAAAAGGCTGAAAACATCTTAGGCTATGGAAGTGAATCTGCAGGGGGAAAGTTTCTTGCCGAAATGATTAAGGTTCAATCTTCTTCTGTAAACCTCAGTCAGCGTGAAGATTTCTCCAAAGCCATTCTTAACGGCAAGGATATTTCTGTTAATGATGCTGAAGTTTTAGTTAGCCATTCAGGAAAAAGCATAAAAGGTAATTTCAGTTCTTCACCGGTCAAAGATGAAAAAGGCAATTTGTCGGGTAATGCATTTGTTATCCGTGACTCAAATATTACGGCCGCCTTTCCTTCAAAGGGAGTAACCGTTTCTGCCCCTGATGCAAATAATAATCTCCCATTTGATAACCTGGTTATCCAGAATTCTTTTTTCGTAAAAAAGGGATCTATGCTGGTAAAGGTATTTCTGGACAATATTCAATGGATTCAGGCCATGGATAATTATGTAATCATACAAACCAATACTGACCAGTTTGTAATTCATTCCACTATGAGGGATATTGAAATGAAGCTTCCGTCAGCTAAGTTTATGCGCGTACACCGTTCTTATATTATCTCTCTTGAGAAAGTAAGCGTGCTTGACGAAAATACCATCGTTATTAACGATAAAACTATTCCCATCGGCAAATCATACAAGGATGCTTTTATGGAGCGTCTTAACTTTTTATAAGCTTAGGCTAATAACCAATTTTCAAGCAACTGAAGGCCAGACGGGGTCAAAATTGATTCAGGATGGAACTGAATACCAGTAACCTCAAATCTGCGGTGAGTGAGAGCCATTATGTTACCCTGATGATCTTCAGCAATTATTTCAAGATCGTCAGGAAAATTTTTGCGGCTGATTACCCAGCTATGATAGTGGCCTGTAACTAGTTCTGAAGGAAGTTCATTAAATAATTTGCTGCTGCCGCTGTGATGCACTGTGCAGGCTACTCCATGCAATACTTCCGGCAGATTGCTGATGGAAGCACCAAATACTTCTCCGATGGCCTGGTGGCCCAGGCAAACGCCTAAAATTTTTTTAAAGGAGGAGAATTTCCTGATCATTTCCATCATGTTTCCGGCTTGTGAGGGTAATCCGGGGCCGGGAGAAAAAAGCAGAGCATCATAATTTTTAATCAGCTCAGGTGAAACATCATTTCTGAAAACGTGAGGTGTTTTTCCGGTTATTATTTCAAGATAATGGACAAGATTAAAAGTGAAAGAATCAAAATTGTCAATTACCGCAACTTGAGGGAAAGCCATTTTATTAATAAGAACCACTTTGCTTTCTAACAAACCATTCTAATGACAGCCAGATTACCAACAAAGCAAAAAGCCATTTCAAATCTATCAAATCACGCAGTTTCGTTTCTGAATAAGAGACCGGCTTGATGTCATTCCGGTTTAAAAGTTCATCGGCCATAGCGCTTAATTGGTCAGGGTAATACATCTTTCCGCCAGACAGAACAGCCATTGAATTGAGTAACTGATGATCTGCCATTGAATTGAGCGATTCAATATCGGTTTGAGCAATACTGAATTCACCTTCATACGTAACCGGTGTTTCTCCTGATTTTGAGAATGCTTTTAAACGATATTTGCCCTTATCAAGCCGGCCTGCATTCAGCATATAGCTGTTTTCTCTCGTTTTTGAAAAGACAAAGTCAAATTGTTTATGGTCTTCCCCGGTAACTGTTATTTTAACATCGGGTTCGTTATTCAACTCCCCTGATGCATTGTAAAGTTCGGCTTCAAAAATTAACGGTTCTCCGGCAGTGTATTCCTTTTTGTAATAAACCCTCAGCGGATTTTTATCTTCATTATAGAGCAGATATTGAACGGTTTTCGAAATTATTTCATGCAATGATTTCTGATTTTCTGAAGAACGGTATTCATCCAGTTTCCAGCGCCAGATTCCTTCTCCGGTAAGAACAGCTATTTTAACATTAACTGAATTGAAAGCCAGCAAAGGCTGTTGGGTATTAACATTTCCGATTTTCTGAAATAAGAGAGTCTGCAACGGTCCGGTTGCACGGTAGGAGCCAAAATTTCCTGTTAGTGGAGGATAACTGTTTAAAGTTGGGGTCAAATCAGGATTTAAAATGAATGCAGAAAAAGTTGTATTAAGTACCGGAAGCATTTCACTGATGGCAGGTCTATAATCCTGAATTGATATGCCTGTTTCAAGCTGATTGAAAAGAATAGGGGAGGTTTGCAAACCACAAATAAACCAGCAAGGAATTTTTTCTTTTATAGCTTGCCGTGCAAGACTGAGTTCCTGCTGGTTAGCCGGGCTTTGATGAAAAATAATCAGGTTAAAAATCCGTAAACTCTGGTTGAAATCCCTGATAGGCGAATAGGTCAGTTCATAATCCGGATTCGATTCAAGGCACTGCCTTATAGCGGTTATATCTGGATGAGGTGCTGTGGCCAACAACAGAATCTTTGTTTTTCGGTCAGTCACTTCAATATAAATATCCCGAGAATTATTTCCATTCGTAAGTTCTCCGTCAACAGCACCGGTTGTGAGGCGATACTTTTTTATTCCTTTTCCTGTAGGGATAAAACTCACAGGAATTTTTGTACTGAATTGCTTGTTGTTTATCTGAAGCGGACGGCTGAAAATAACTCCTGTTTCATCCTCCACTTTAAATTCGGTTTGAGCACCTGCCGCATCACGACCTTCTATATGAACTTCCATAAGAATACGGTTGCCTGCTGATACCTGCCGGTTGTATGTAACCGCAGAAATCAACAAGTCTTTTTTTTGAACCGTATCACCTAATGCAATGGTGTAAATCGGATAAGAAGATTGTTTCGACTGGTAAAGAGGATTATTTCCACGGTTGTACAAACCATCGCTGCTCACAATCAAAGCGCCAGTATTGGTATTGCTGAAACGAACATTCAACTCTTCAAATAGTCCTGAAAAATCGGTTTCCTGCTCGGTGAAATCAAATGTATTCTGCTCCGATACATTCTTTCCGAAAGTAAAATTTTTCACTTCAAATTTTTCACTCAAAGTATTCAATGCCTGCTTCAGATTTTTAGTGTATTCATTCAGAAACAGTGAGTCATGCGCCAGTCTGATGGAAGCGGAGTTATCCTGCACAAAAACAATAATTGGCTTTTCAACAGAGCGACTTAATGATTTTATATAGGCTCCTGAAAGCAGAAAACTTAGAATTGTAACAGTTAGAAAACGAAAAAAAACTAATGCAAAAACCCGGACACGGGACAGGGCCAGCGAGTGTTCCTTGCGATAAAGCAGAAAGGCATACAGCCATCCGACAAGAGGACAAAACAAAAGAACCCACAAGGGCGCTGAAGTAATCAGTTCAATAGGCATCCGAGAAAAGCGAAGGGCAAACCTAAACATTTTGATGCAGGCTCTCAGGCATAGCTTATTTGTACTTTCGCCCACTGTGAATAAAATAGCTGTTAAAACTGTAAATCTTGATAAATTCTATGGCCGATTGCAGGTGCTCAATGGAATTTCTATTGAAATCAGCAAAGGAGAAATCATCTCCATAGTGGGTCCTTCCGGTGCCGGAAAATCAACTCTTCTTCAACTTATAGGAACGCTTGATAAACCCGACAGCGGTTGTATTTTCATAGGTGTTTCAGAAGTTGGCAAAATGAATGCAAAACAGTTAGCTGCTTTCAGAAACCGTAAAATTGGTTTCATTTTTCAATTTCATCATTTACTGCCTGAATTCACGGCTATCGAAAATGTAATGATGCCGGCACTTATTGCAGGATTAAACAAAACGGATTCATGGCAACAGGCAAAGAAGCTATTGGATAAGCTTGGACTTTCCGCACGAATGGAGCATAAACCCTCTGAGCTTTCAGGCGGAGAGCAGCAGCGCGTAGCTGTGGCCAGAGCTTTAATCAATAATCCGGAAGTGGTTTTAGCTGATGAACCTTCAGGTAATTTAGATACCGAGAATGCCAAAAGCCTTCATAACTTATTTTTTGATTTAAGAAAGAATACAGGGCAAACCTTCATCATAGTAACTCACAATGAAGAATTAGCAGAAATGGCTGACAGAAAACTGGAAATGAGGGATGGAAGGATTTTGTAAATCAATTAGTTCCAGGAAGGGTCTTCGGGAAACTCAGCAAACAAAGCGTATTTATCTCCCATTGATTTCAATACTTTTCTCCACAAATGGTCGGCATCATCAGTAAAAACAAATGCTTCATTTGCCATACCAATCATCCACGAGTTATCTTTTATTTCAAGATTTAACTGCCGGGGTTCCCAGCCTGAGTATCCGGCATAAAAACGTACCTGATCCGGTTTTACCTGATTGGTATTAATTAAGAATTTGAGCTGATCGAAATCGCCTCCCCAATAAATTCCGTTGGCAATTTTTCGCGCTCCTTTAAGTTTATCGCCCAGCGTATGAATGTAAAACAAGGAATCAGTATCCACCGGACCTCCAAAATAAAGGTTGGCTTTGAAATCAGGAAAATCTTCCAGCGCTTCGTTTATGGGTATTTCTGTAGGCTTATTGAGAATAAATCCCAGCGTACCCTGTTCATCGTGCTCGCTGATGAGAACTACGGCACGCTTAAAATAACTGTCATTAAGAAATGGTTCAGAAAGAAGTAGTGCGCCTTGCGTGGGCTTAGTAGTTTGTTTTTTCATATCCAGCTGCTTTTATACTAACTTTTATTACGAGCAAAATTTGTCCGGGTTCAATTAATTTGTCAATTTCTTAACAAACTTTTAGTCTAAAAGTATGCCAACTAATGCCTGGCGATTAAAAGATGGTGACACAAGTCATTTGCTTTTCGATTAAATATCAAACCTTTGCAAAAAAAAGACATGAAAAGAAGGATCGTGAATTTGAAAAAATTGCGGACAGATTACAAGGCTGATCTACTTGATGAAAAGTCAGTACCTAAGGAACCATTTGCGTTATTCAGAAAATGGATGCATGAAGCTGTTTTAAATCATCAGCATGAGCCAAATGCTATGTGCCTTTCAACTTTCAGTAAAGATGGGCAACCACGCGGAAGAATGGTTTTGCTAAAAGGAATAGAAAAAGGCGGTTTTACCTTTTACACTAACTATGAGAGTCATAAAGCTTCAGAACTGGAATTTAATCATAAAGCAGCTCTTACATTTTACTGGCAAGCATGCGCAAGACAGGTGCGCATTGAAGGAGCCGTTCAGAAATTATCAAGAAAGGAAAATGCAGCGTATTTTGCTTCACGCCCGCGGTTGAGCCAGATTGGGGCATGGGCTTCGCATCAAAGTACTGCGATTAAGAGCAGGGAAGAATTGGAAGACTGGTTTGCCTTTTACAAAGAGAAGTTTAAGGGGAAGAAGGTTCCATGTCCTGTGTATTGGGGAGGTTATTTACTGATTCCCGATCAGATTGAGTTCTGGCAAGGGCGAATGAGCCGATTACACGACCGGCTTTTTTACAAAAGGAACAACAAAATCTGGGAGATTCAAAGACTGTCTCCTTAAATTAAAAATGGTGACCAATAGATTCAGCGAAGATACTGTCAATAGGGTTTTCAGAAAGTTTATTGTAGTCTGCCTCAATCAGCACCTGATTTAGCTTTTCGAGTAATCGTTGTCTTCTTTCTATACGCACAGAAACAATCGCCTTCAATTCATCTTCTTTTACTTTCCTCAAATCTCTCGGAAAGAAGTTTCGGTTATAATCAGGTAACTCGCCATGTTTTGCATAAATGGCCACCAGATCATTTTCATTCAGATAGGATTGATATCTTCCATTGCATTTGTACAAGCATCTGCTAATGAAAAACCGTTCACTCATCTGCAGAGAATTGACATCGGCAGAAATCATTTTATTCAAAACTTCGGAGGTTTTTTTACTGAATGGAATGTAGGTGTCATTCAAACTATTGTTAAGGTCAATTAATCGTTGTGCACCCTGAGTATAATTCTTATTAGGACTTCTTTTGGTTACCTGGTATTTGTATAAAGAACCTCCGGTTCCATCAGCAATGCTGTGCCATTTGCTAAGTATGCGATGATCAGTATCAAGCTTCATACAATAAATACTATTAATGATAATGCCTTTGTTTATTGCAGCCTGAACGGCATCGCTGTAGTTAACATATCCTAAATCAGCCCGGCTGTTTCCAAACAGCAGTATCAGTTTTTTTGTGGCTTTATCATTTGACCATGACAGGTTAGTGATTGCGGTTTTCAAAGCAGCCCCCACATATTGGTCACCCTTTTCAACACTGCCAACCATACGGAATAATTCATAGCTGATAAAATCATACTGCGAGGTAAGGTCTGATAGAGTACGTACATAAGCATTCTCCAAACCAAAACTACCGCGCGAAAAACCAACAAAAGCCAGCCTAAGCTCAGTTTCAGGGTTGTTTCGGTTAAAGTAGTTAATAAGATTCCAGAGATTGTCTCTAAGATCATCCAGCAGGCCGTTGGTGCTTCCGCTTAAATCGGCTACAATGGCAATTTCTGCCGAGTGCTTGTTTTCTTCATAGCGAAAAGAAAAGCAGGCAAAAACACAGGCTGTCAATAGAATTTTTCTAAGCATGAGGGTTGTAAAATATACAATCCGGTTTAACGAGAATGGCTCTTAAAAGTTCACGCTTTATCAGGATTATCAGCTTTTAAGAATTGCCTTGATATCAGGAAGAAAATAACCAGGCCCTTTCATAACTTTTCCGTCTTCACGGTAAATGGGCTTTCCGTCAGCGCCTAATTTGCTCATGTTGCTTCGGTGAATTTCAAAAAACACCTCTTCAATTTTATGCTGAAGTCCATGTGCCAATATGGTACCGCAGAGAATGTAAAGTTTATCGCCAAGAGCATCGGCTACCAATTCGGTATTATTGTTCAAAGCCGCTTCCAGATATTCATCATTTTCTTCCTGCATTAACCGGTGGCGAAGCCTTATGGTTTGTTCGTCAGGCATTTCATGATGACTTTCAAGGCAATCCAAACCGAAGGATTCGTGAAACTTTTTTACACAGTTTACAATGTCTTGAAATGGTTTAGTTTCCATCAGTTTTTTTTGATTCATGTTTTGAAATAAAATAGCTCATCGGTCTTAACAGTTTTGCAGCCAATGCCCCGTCATTATCACTGAACACGGTTTCAGGATTGAATGAGCTTTTTACATAGTATTTTTTGTCATTGCTTGCAGGAAAAAAATCAATGGTAACCGGGGTCATATTCATTCCGTCAACTGAAATACGGTAAAGCGGAGCAGCCGGAAGGCTGGTTTTACCGGCTATATGAGTTCCATTCAGAAATGCAATTTCATTAACAAAGTTTTCACCATTAAATGCAGTATCACCGCGAATCAGCCATGTTGTGCTGTCGCGCAGAATAGCAAAGCTTGAATCTCCGGGATATGAGAAGGTAATTTTTGTCCATTGTTGTTCGCCTTTGCGAATCAGCGCTCGGTTTCGCCAGGCATCAAATGGCTGGTTAATGGTGAAGGAAAGAAATCCATCAACAAGATAAACTTCTTTTTCATGGTTTATTCGCACGTAAGTAGAGGCGCTTCGGCTTTCATTGTTAAAAGCAAATTTACCAACCATGATATCAGTAGTTGCGGAAGGGGTGATAAACTTTATCCGGTTGGCCGAAGTATCGCCTACCATAAAATTCTCCCATTGCTCATTGGAAGTTGCGGCAAGGCTTTTTGTTTTCAGGTTTGCAAAGCTTGAGAAAAGAGAGCTTACGGTTTGTACATCAACCGGAGATTCCTCTTTTCCATTGGTTACTCTCCAGTTTTTGCCCGACCGGAAAAATTTTATTTCTTCACCCGGTGCTGCTTTCGGATAAATGTAAATTTCAGTAACGGCTGCGGTGTCAACTTTTACAAATTCTTCGCGGAAGTTACTTTCATTCTTCTTTGTTTCGCTGAAATAAGTCCAGCCAACAATTGCACCCAGCAGGGCCATCAGAATAATTAAAGTCCGGTTGCTCAGTTTGCTTAACATATTTTTAAAATAAAGGAGGCGAAATTAATCAGTGAAAAATTCTGCTATTCTTAAAAATTGTTAAACTTGAAAACAAGTAATTTTATTGATCATAATAATCTTTCTTCTTAGTCAGTTTCAGGTCCTGAAGAACAGATGCTTTTACATTGATTTGAAAATTCCAGTAAGTAAATCCGCCTAAGGGAACCCAGTTAAAGCGCATTTCCCAGCAATGCAGGTCGCGGTAAAAACTGAGCGAGGTGTAACTCCATTTTTTAAACGTGAAATCATATCCCGAACTGTAAATAATTTTCCAGTTTTTAGTGAGTGAAATATCTCCGTTGAAGTTTACGGTCTGAGTAACATTCTTCTGAATGAAGTCGGTTGGCTTGATGTAGTAAAGTGAATAACTTACATAAAGCGAAAAAGGAATTTCATAGGAAATCAAATCAGTTACCTGATTTTGATTGGATGACTTCGGATTATGCAGAATGTTGAAACCGGTGGTGAAGTTGGCAGAGGTTAACCTGCCTGCCCGTTTGTTCTCTTTCCATTCAAAGACATTTCTTCTACGGTTAAGGGTATCTGTAATGTATGGATCAAATGCCAAAGCAATGTTCAGGTTGAGATTATCAAACAAAGTAGTTCTGGCATTAAGGCTTACAATGCTGAGTTTTAAAGAATCGGCAGCAAGGTTGTAGTTTCCGGAAAGGGCAAGGCTTTCAAAAATTTTAATCTTGCTTATTGTCTCTGCGGTATCGTTGTTTGATTTTATTTTCATCTCCAGGTTGTTGTCAACGGCAAAACCAATCAAAGCTTGTTTTCCTGATGACGGACCACCGAAGATCGCCTGCTCATAGATGCTGTAGCTTACTGTTTCACCTTCAGGATTAGTTTGAACCGTTTTGTAATAGTTCCAGAACGGGTCTGCAAAATCAGGACGATAAGAGAATGAAAGGGTAGGCGTTAGTACATGCCTGATGGCCTGCAGTTTTGTTTTGCGAAATTGGAACATACCATAAAGCCGCGTATTCATAGAAACACCTGCATTGAACTCGCGGGCGGCTTTAAAGCCGTTAACAGTATCGGTTATCAAACTGTTAGTGGTTGCATCATATCGTTTTTCAATGGTACTCAAATACCATTTTTCAGAATAGTTGACGGATGGTGTAAGAGTGATATACTTCATTACCTGAAGCGAAGTACTGACAGGAATGCTGTGTTGTATGCCATTTCGCATCCGCTTAGTCCAATCGCCTTTAAAAATGGAGGTATCTTTTCCGCTGATGATATTTTGAAAGTTGGTTTGATAGCTGAACCCGGCTTTTTCGTACCATTTCGGTTGTAAGGAGGTAAGTTTTCTTTTAAATGGATAAATTCTGTTTACACTGAAGGTGAATTGAGGCAGTGTAATACTCATATCCCGAGTCTGTGTATTCTGGCTGTGATTGGCAGTAGCTGAAAAATTAAATGGTTTTCCCGGAAATGATTTTGACCATGCAATGGAAGATTGAAATGTATTGGTCAGAAAGTTTGAAGGAGTAGAAATGTTGTTTCTGAAGTACTGGCTGCTGCCTGCATTTACATTGGCACTGAAGATACTGTTAGGCCTTGCTTTAGGGTCTTGCGTATGCGACCAGCGGATAAAGAAATCGCGGTTTTCCGAAAAGTCAGGCAATTCTTTTTCACCAGTTTTAATTTTAGAATAACTCAGAGAAAGATTTCCGTTAAAATGATATCGCCAGGCGTACCTTAAAAAAGATTGTGCAGCATAGCTTCCTTTTGAATAGAGATCGCCTGTAAGTGCAAGGTCAAGGTAATCGTTAATGCCAAAATAGTAGCCGCCATTTTTCAAAAAGAAGCCAAGTTCGGCCGATTCGCCATAAGCCGGAAAAATGACACCTGATGACTGGCCTCTGCGATTTGGAAAATAGCCGAAAGGAATAGCCAGCGGTAAGGGAACATCAGCTACAGTCAGATAAGCCGGGCCGGTAATTATCTTCCGGTTGTTAATCACTTTTAGTTTGCGTGCAGCAATTGCATAATGCGGATGTGGAAGGTTGCAGGTGGTGTAAGTACCGCGGCTGATGTATTCGAAGTCATCAAGTTTTTTTACTGTTTCACCATAAATAAATCCTTCTCCCTGCTCGGTATAAACTCCTCTGATTCTACCTTTTTTTGTTTGGAAATTATATTTGATCTCTTCAGCTGTAAATTTATCGCTGTTCTGGCTGAACTCAGGTACTCCGGTTTTATTCCCGGCACTGTCAGTTCCATAAGCGGCAAGCAGGGTTTTGTTTTCGAGGTCAACGGCAATGTAATCTGCTTTCAGTTCCATGTTTTCATGCTTTACCACAGCAGCACCATAGAGGTAAACCACCATTTTCTCAGCATCAAAAAAAAGCGAATCGCGCGAGGCGTATTCTACTTTTGATTTAAAATCATCACCATGGTCATTCGCCTGCTGCTCCATTTTAAGCGTGTCTGTCTGAACAGATGACGCAGTATCATTTATCTGTGCATTGACAGAAAAAGCAAGCAAAACGAAGCATAGGGTTTTTAAAAAAGCAGTCGTTAATAAAAAACATGATCCTTCATAAAACCGCCACTTCCGTTGCATCCAATAGCTCTATTTTTGATTGGTCAAAACTAAGTAATTGAATAAGATCATTTTTCAGTTTTTCAGGTTGTTATCAGCCTTATGAAGGTAACCGTTTCTTTAATGTATCAAACCAGGTTTTTGATGCGAGGCATAGCCGTTTTACTGCTGTTATTATATGTTGATTTTCCTGATGCGGCCACTCCCTACCGAATAAGGACAGTGGTGATTGACCCGGGTCATGGCGGGCATGATGCAGGATGTCTGGGAGCCTCGGCAAAGGAAAAACACATCGCTCTTGATATTGCTTTGAAGCTTGGTAAACATATTGAATCTAATTATCCCGATGTAAAGATTATTTACACACGAACGAAAGATGTCTTTGTTGAATTGCATGAACGGGCGGCCATTGCCAACCGTGCCAAAGCCGATTTGTTTATATGTATTCATGCCAATGCTTCAGAATCTCCCTCTGCTTTTGGCACGGAAACGTTTGTCATGGGGTTACATAAAACCACAGAAAATTTAGCAGTTGCCCGCAGAGAAAATGCAGCCATTCTTTATGAGAAAGATTACAAAACGCGTTACGATGGTTATGATCCCAATTCGCCCGAAGCGCATATTATTTTCAACCTGTTTCAGAAAGCCTATATGGAGCAGAGCCTTTTGTTTGCCGCCAAAATTCAGAATGAGTTTGAAGAATATGCAGGAAGATTTAACCGCGGTGTGAAGCAGGCCGGATTTCTTGTGCTTTACCGTACTGCAATGCCTGCAGTTTTGATTGAGACCGGATTTCTTTCTAACAAGGCGGAAGAGAAATACCTGTTATCTGAAAAAGGGCAGCATGATATTGCCGTGAGTATTTATCGTGCTTTTAACTCCTACAAAATAGATATGGAATCGTCAGGTGGCGATTTCAGCAGTGATAAACCGGCAGCATCTCCCATTAAAAAAGATTCCATTAAAGCAGAGGTTAAACGCGATACATTGAAAACAGAAAACAAAAAACCTGAGCCGGCTCAGGAAGAAAAAAGGGATACTGTAAAAAATGTATCAAAAAAGCCTGAGCCGAAACCTGTAAAGGAAGAAGAGATTAAAATGTATGCAGTGGATTCTCTGAAACCGGCAAAAGAGAATGTTTCTGCCATTGAGAAACCCAAAGCAGAGATTAAAAAAACGGAATCCGTAAAAATTGAATCTTCTGATTTTTTTTATACGGTTCAGATTGGTGCTGTTCCGTCAGGAAGCTCAACCAACACCTCCCGATTTGAAGAGGTTAATGCCGTTGCTTTGAAAGGAAATGATGGTTACACGCGTTATGCTGTAGGCAATTTCAATAAGCTTTCAGACGCCATGGCTAAACAATCTGAACTTCGCAGTAAAGGATTTAAAGATGCTTTTGTTACTCCATATTACAAAGGCAATCGAATCTCTCTGAAGGAAGCGGCAGTGCTTGAAAAATAATTTTATTTCCCCTTTGACCTGTAAACAAAAGGCATATTCGCTTTAAGTTTTTTCTGCAGGTCTTTGATGAACAAATAGCTTTTTTCTGCACTTTGGCAGGATGCCGTATCATTTAAAAGCCTGTAATAACTTTTAGAAAACTCAAGCGCTGCTTCAAAGTCAACTATTTTATCGGTGGCTGCCGGCTCTGATAAAAGCTGTCGGCTGTGCAGCCATTTAAAGGGTAAAGAGAGAAATGATTTTCCAAGTGTGGTTGATTTGTCAGATATAAACATTCCCGACATGTGCGACTCATTTCCGTAAACCTTGTATTCCTTAAGAAACAGATAGGCTTTAGGATCGCTCATGAAAGCCAAATTTCTTTTTCTGCAATAAGATTTAATTTTTAAAACAGTGTTTATATAAGCGTTCATCAACTCAGGCGTGTTTAATGTACAGCCGGTATTATAAATTTCCTGAGGATGAGTTATTCCGAGCAATTCAATAAAACGGTCATACTCCGGTTTGATGTATTGATATAGCTGGGGAAAGTTGAAAGGAAGCAGTTTCCAATTGGTAAACTTCAAATCATAATTAAGTAGGGTAAGATCAGGCCTGAAATTTTCACCGAAACGGAAATAATTGTACTGACTAACCAATGTCCAGTCTGAAATTAAAAGCACTGCTCCTTTCGGGGTGCATTCATCCAATTGCCGCATCAGGCTTTCGCTTACATTGAAATCTTTTTTATTCTGCAGCGGGAAATAAAAGGCAATTTGTGCAACAACCCATACCGGAAGAGCAAACCTGATCCAGAAGAATTTCTGCAGGCTGAAATAAATACCGGCAGCTACCGGAAACCCGAAAAAGAAAAACGGAAGGAGTAAGTATGCATCAGTATCGGCTGTCTGGTCTATCCGCAACTGATAAACAAAAAGCAATAAGAAATAAACAAGGACAGCATAAGCAAGCGTTTTCATTTTTTTCTGAAAGAGAAAAACAAAACCCGCTGTTGCAAAAGGAATGAACAGAAATAAATGCTTAACCAGCAGCATGGTGAAATATGGAAACCGAAGTGCTACCAATCCCTCTGTTCTGGTAACCGTATTTTTTTGCCAGGCGCCACCGGCCAGATGATAAAAGAGCCGAGAAAGATTATCAGGCTGCCCGAACTGAAAGACCATATCCTGTGAGGCCCGGATAAACATCCATCCGTAAAACAGAATTGTAATTGCAGCAGTAATCAGAATAAAAAACCGGAACTCCCTGCTGAGCAGGACTGAAAAATACCCTTGCTTTTTGATGACGTTTTTTTTTGATTTCTGAACAGGCTGAGCAGGATTGAAAAAATTTTCTGTGAAGAAAAAAGGGATGAAAGGAAGAAAGAAAATTACGGTAAGGTGATGATTAGCCAGCGCCATGGCTAAACCTGTTGCAGCTATTGCCAAATACAGTTTACCTTTCTCAAAATTGTAAAATGTAAGTCCGTAAATAAGTAATGAAAAGGCAAAAAGATGAAAGGCATAAACTTCAACGCTGTTGGCCCAGTGCCAAACTGTATATCCTGTAGCAAATGAAATGGCAGCACCGAAGGATGACAGCCTAGTACTGAGCGAAACTTCTTTCTGCATTCCTGCGAAATGTGAAATAAGTTTTACAGAAGCAAGATAGAGCAGGAGGGAAGCGGCAGCATTGCAAAGTGTTGAAAAAAGCACCATGCTGAGGACATGATTGCCTGTAAAAATTAAAGCAGCTTTTGAAAACAGCCATCCTGATAAAACATAAGCCGGAAAGCCGGGAGCATGGGCAATTCCGGCAATTTTGGTTACAATGGCAAATTCACCGGCATCGGCAAAACCGAGCGAAGTGGTTTTTGTAAACCAGTAAAGAGCAAAAGGGATAAGGAATGAAGCGAGTGCAAAAAGTTTATACCAGTGTTTCTTCACTGCTTATCAGAAACAATACCTGTTTTCTTCAATCAGTTTTTTAGCAATGCGTTGCCTGGCCTCTTTGGTATTAATGTTGGCATACTTGGTAAATCGTTTAACACCCATCAGCAACATACGCTGTTCATCACCTTCGGCAAAAGAGTTAACGGCAGTGCGTGCTTCATTGGCAATTCTGTTCATGGCATCGTAAAAGAAAACATGCATCATATCCAATTTTTCTTTGCAGGCCTCTTCACCATACAGGGTTACCGATTTCTGAATGCGCAGCAGCAAAGATTCGGCTAAATACGTCTCCATAATCATGTTAGCGGCATTCATCAGAATCTCCTGCTCTTTGGCAAGGGTCATCATCAGTTTCTGAACAGCAGCACCGGCCACAAGCAAAATACATTTTTTCATGTCAGCTATTGCCTTTTGTTCGCGGGTAAATAATGCTTCATCACCATTTCCGAAATCAGGAATACCCATCAGTTCTTTCTGGACATTCATAGCCGGAGTCATTAAATCCAGTTCGCCTTTCATGGCGCGTTTCAATATCATTTCTACCGAAAGCAGGCGATTGATTTCGTTTGTTCCTTCAAAAATACGGTTGATGCGCGAATCGCGATAGGCGCGGTCCATCGGAAATTCTGCACTGTAACCATACCCACCGTAAATCTGCACGCCTTCGTCTGCTACATAATCCAGTGTTTCGCTGCCGGCTACTTTAAGAATGGCGCATTCAACAGCATACTCTTCAGCCGATTTTAAAATGGCTTCATTAAAACTCATTCCGGACTCGAGCAATGATTTTTCTTTTAAATCAATATCGTGACTTAATCTGTAAAGGGCCGACTCCAGGGTATAAGTTCTGATAGCCTGCTCAGCCAATTTATACCTGATGGCACCGAATTTCGAAATGGGTAGTTTAAACTGTTGTCGTTCGTTGGCATACTTAACGGATAGTGTGCAAACGCGTTTTGTGCCACCCAAAGCAGCCGCAGCTAATTTTGCTCTGCCTATGTTTAAGATGTTGAAGGCAATCAAATGACCTTTGCCTTTTTCGCCTAAAAGATTTTCGGCAGGCACTTTACAATCGGTGAAAAAAACCTGACGTGTTGACGATCCTTTAATTCCCATTTTATGTTCTTCTTCACCCAGCGAAAGACCGTCTGTTTGTTTATCAACAATAAAACCGGTAAACCCGCCTTTTTTATCAGGAGTGCTCTCTGCATCTACCTGAGCAAAAACGATAAATACATCTGCAAAACCTGCATTGGTAATCCACATTTTCTGACCATTGAGAACATAATGTTTACCATCTTCGGTAAGCACCGCTTTTGTTTTTGCTGCCAGTGCATCAGAACCGGAGCCGGGTTCGGTAAGACAGTAAGAAGCTTTCCATTCTCCGGTAGCCAGTTTGGGAATGTATTTTTCTTTTTGTTTCTCATTTCCGAAGAACAGGATTGGCAGTGTCCCTATACCGGTATGTGCAGCCATAGCAACAGAGAATGAATGGCCTGCGCCAAGTACTTCAGTAATTCTCATTCCGGTTAAAAAATCTTTTCCAAGTCCGCCATACTGTTCAGGAATAGAAATGCTGAGCAGCCCTAATTCTCCGGCTTTATCAAGCAGACTTTGCATCAGGCCCGGTTCAAGCGCATCAATGCGATCGAGGATAGGCCACACTTCCGTTTCGAGAAACTGTTGAGCCGTATCGGCCATCATGCGTTGCTCTTCGCTTAATTCTTCCGGAATAAAAACATTTTCGGCAGCAGTGGATTTGATAATAAATTCACCTCCTTTAATCGGTTCAATGGTTTTGGTTGTCATGGTATAATTTGCATTCAAAAGTAATAGTTATACCGTAATGAAAAGGTTATGTTACATGACAAAAAGGAAGTCAAGAGTAGCCACTTTATTTAAGTAAACCGTAGCTCAAATCTACCTGAAAGTGCTGGTCAAGCGCACCAAGCCGTTCAACAGCAGTGTCAGAAATTTTAATGATGACTTTGTCATTCTCTCCTGTATCCGGTAGTACACCCACCACTTTTACAAATACACTTTTGCCGTTCATTTTATTGGTTACTTTGATGATAGTTCCCATCGGTGCGGTGCGGTGAAGTGCAAAGAATTTGGAAGATTGATTATCGCCATCCGTAATCCAGGCACAGACTCCTGATTCAGTAATCTGGGAAAGGATTTTTCCGCCAGATTTACTTATCTCTTTAGAGTTCATCACCGGCTCCGGCAATGGCATACCTCCTTTTTCGATAGAAGCAAGCACAGGCTTCTCCTGTTTATTTACTGGTTCCGATCCTTTTGTATCTGAAACTGTGGTTATGTTTTTAGCTGACACTGGAAGTTTGCCTTCCGGTTTTATGGAAACGGGATTTTCTATCCTGCTCTTCAAATCCTCATTGGCTGTTGATGAAGTGTATCCCACAACAATTTGCTGGCCTGATTTAAGATGGTTGCCTTCCATTCCATTCCATTTTCTGATTTCATCGGTAGAAACATTATATGTTTTTGAGATGGAAAACATGGTTTCGCCTTGCTTAACGGAATGGTAAACAGCGGAGCGGTTGCCTTGCATTCCGTTTGTTTTCTGTTGACTTTCTGCCGGCTCTTTTGTCTTTTGCTGTTTTACAGGGATATTGATGATTTGTCCTACTTTCAAATCAATCACTGCCTGGTTTGCCTTCATCACTTGTTCCATTTCAAGATCATACTTCTTGGCTATGCTTGTCCAGGTTTCTTTGGAAACTACCTTGTGAAGGAGATACTTCTCACCTTTAATCCATTTGTACTTTAAAGAGTCAGGCGGAGAGGCCGCCAACAAAAAGTTCATTGAAAAGATCATCAGCAGCAAGATGGCAGTTTGTTTCATAGATATTTAATTTTACACAATAGTAGTTTTAAGTCAATACACACTTTTAATTTGCACACAGTCATTATCAACAAAATAATTAACAGGATAGACAGGATGCTTCTTTATTTTAATTACGCATTAAAAACTTTGATGGTGTTGCTGTTATTGTGTTGTTATGCATCAGCCAGAGCTGAAGATTCACTGAAAGTGGTTTTCAAGTTCGACATTAAAACAGAAATAATGCCCGGTGCTGCACGTTCGGTAAGCAAAGCGATGAAACAAGCAAGTGAACAGAAAGCAGATGTTATTTTCATTCACATGAATACGTATGGAGGCATGCTGGATGCAGCAGATTCCATTCGTACAGCCATTCTAAATAATCCCATTCCGAGTATTGTTTTTATTGATAACAATGCAGCCAGTGCCGGGGCCTTGATCAGCATTGCCTGCAATAAAATATACATGCGAAGCGGAGCCAGCATTGGCGCTGCTACGGTGGTTGATCAGGAAGCAAAACCATTGCCTGATAAGTACCAGTCGTACATGCGAAGCATGATGCGCAGCACAGCAGAGAAGCGCGGACGTGATCCCAGAATTGCTGAAGCTATGGTTGACCCGCGCACATACATACCCGGTATAAATGACTCGGGCAAGGTGCTCACCTTTACTGCTAATGAAGCGTTTATCAACGGTTACTGTGATGGAATTGCAGAAACAGTGGAGGAGGTCCTGAAATCAGAAAACTTATCCGGTTCTGAAATTATAGAATACAGACCGACAGCCCTTGATAAGTTCATCAACTGGTTGTTGCATCCGGCCATCAGCGGTGTGTTAATTTTAATCATCATCGGTGGTATTTATTTTGAACTTCAGACCCCCGGTGTCGGCTTTCCGTTGTTGGCTGCTGCTGTTGCAGCCTTGCTGTATTTCGCTCCTTTGTATCTGGAAGGTTTGGCTTCGCATTGGGAAGTGCTTCTTATCCTGGCAGGTTTTATTTTAATCGCACTTGAAATTTTTGTCTTTCCCGGTTTCGGAGTGTCGGGCATTTCCGGAATTACGCTGGTAATTTTCGGATTTGTACTTACCCTGTTGCCAAACATCGGGTTTGATTTCACCTTTACTCCCAATGAATCAATTCTTGAATCAATGTTAACAGTGCTGCTATCCATTACCCTCGCCATCATCATGATGTTTGTTTTTGGAGGTCGTGTGTTGAAAAGTAAACTCTTCGGTAAACTGGTTCTTCAGGATGCTATGACTGCACAACAAGGCTATATTTCTAATACCGAAACCTCCTTGCTGAACGTAGGTGCACATGCTACGGCATATACCGACCTGAGACCTTCCGGTAAAATTATTCAGAATGGAAAAGTTTTTACAGCAGTGGCAGAATCGCATTTTATAAGTAAAGGCACCACGGTGAAAATTGTAGCGGTTGATGGAATTAAAATTACAGTAACAGACAGATTATGATCAAAACAAATAAAATTCTCATTTCAATAACCGCACTGATGTTTTCAGTTAACGTGTTATTTGCCCAGCGCGAAAAACTTTACAATCCCGATGCTGATGCTGTTGTTCAGTTTTCGGAAGCACTATCAAAAGCGGCAACAGAAAAAAAACATGTGTTGGTTCAGGTTGGAGGCAACTGGTGCAAGTGGTGTTACCGCTTTCAGGATTTCATAAAGAATAATCCTGAATTGGATTCCTTGATGAATGCTGATTTTGTTACTGTTCACATCAATTACAGCAAAGAAAATAAGAACCTTCCTTTGCTTGAGACTTTCAGCTATCCGCAACGGTTCGGATTTCCTGTTTTTTTGATATTCAATATCAATGGTGAGAGAATTCACACGCAATCAAGCTGGTTTCTTGAAGACGGAAAAGAGAGTTATGATGTTGAAAAAGTGAAAGCCTTTTTAAAAGACTGGAACACATCAGCCCTGAATCCAGAAAATTACAAAGACAAGTAAGTTTTTGAACTGCATACATTTGCCCACCACCATAAAAATCAATAAATTATGAAACGTACCTCTACAGCCGTTTGGAACGGCTCCGGAAAAGAAGGAAGCGGAAAGCTGTCCACCCAAAGCAAAGCATTCGAAAATCAAGCGTACTCATGGCATACACGGTTTGGCGAACAATCAGGTACCAATCCTGAAGAGTTGATTGCTGCTGCTCATGCCGGCTGCTTTTCCATGAAACTCAGTTTTGTGCTTGGCGCTGCCGGTTTTACCCCTGATGAAATCAATACTTCCTGCAGCATTAATATTGACAACGGAGTTATTGATACTTCCCACCTGGTAGTTCGGGCTAAAGTGCCCGGAATTACCCCCGAAAAATTTAAGGAGTGTGCCGAGGATGCCAAAGCAAATTGCCCGGTAAGCAAAGCATTGAACATGAACATTACCATGGATGCAGCACTTGCCTGATTCAGAAAACTAAAGGAGTAAAAAGCCGGACTTGTCCGGCTTTTTTCTTTTATTTCACTCTGCTATGAATTAAGTCAAGGGTTCGGTTTTAGGTTTAACTTATTATTAACCATGACGAATAAACTTTTTATTTCGTTGCTCCGTTTTTAAGTCTGTATTGAGTTATAAAAGGTTAACAAGAAATTAAGCAACCGATTCACAGCCGGTTCACAGTTATGATAGCAAATTTGTAACGTCAAAAACACATAGCGATATGAAGAATACGATCAAACAATTGTTTTTGCTCATGCTTGCTGCGGTGGCAGGAGCATATTTAGGCGTGAATGTTTTAAACAAATCAAGCCAACATGAAACGGCTTCAGACGAAACAGCAAAGCCGGAAATCAGGATGGTTAATTATGGCAATGCCATGGGAGCTCCTTCCGATTTTACTCTGGCAGCCGAAAAATCAGTACCTGCTGTTGTTCACGTTAAAACGGTAATGGCTCCGGTTAGTTCAGGGTCTCTTTTCTTCGATCCCTTTCGAGATTATTTCTTCGGTAATCCGCGTGGACAGCAGGCGCGCTCTGCCGGTTCGGGAGTTATTATCAGTGATGACGGTTACATTGTTACCAATAACCATGTAATTAATAATGCAACTAATGTTGAAGTAACCCTGGATGATAAACGTACTTTCACTGCCAAGGTAGTAGGTTCAGATCCTTCCACTGATATTGCGCTGCTGAAAGTTGAAGAAAAGAATTTGCCATTCCTTACTATCAGCAACAGCGATGAAGTTAAAATAGGGCAGTGGGCGCTGGCAGTAGGCAATCCCTTCAATTTAACATCAACAGTAACAGCAGGAATTATTTCCGCCAAAGGCCGAAGCATTTCAATAATGGATGACAGAAATTTTCCGATCGAATCCTTTATACAGACCGATGCTGCCGTAAATCCCGGCAACAGTGGCGGAGCACTGGTTGACTTAAATGGAAACTTAATCGGAATAAACACAGCCATTGCTTCCAATACTGGCACGTACACTGGCTATTCCTTTGCAGTTCCATCCAACATTGTAAAAAAAGTAACGCAGGATTTATTAGAGTTTGGTGTTGTTCAGCGCGGTTTTCTCGGTGTAACCATCAGCGATATAAATCAGCAGGTAGCTGATGAAAAGAAATTGAACTCAATGAGCGGAGTTTATGTAAGAAGTACCACCATAGGCGGAGCGGCAGAATCTGCAGGACTGAAAGAGGGTGATGTTATAACTAAGATTAATGGAGTAAGTGTTTCAAGTGTACCTCAGCTTCAGGAGCAGGTTGGCAGGCATCGCCCGGGCGATGAGCTGGAGGTTACTTATATACGCAACAACAAATTGTATAACACCAAAATTGTTCTGAAGAACAAGCAAGGAAATACCCGCCTTGCAAAGAATGAGATCAACAGCCAGTTAGGTGCCGACTTTACAGAAATTGATCAAAGGGAAGCGGAGAGGCTTGGCATTAACGGAGGAGTAAAAATTTCGAAGCTGATGCCCGGTAAATTACGCAGTGCGGGAATCAAGGAAGGATTCATCATCACCAAAATTGACGGTATGGAAATAACCTCAACTGACGAAATGAATCAGATTCTGCAAAACAAAAGAGGCGGCATACTTGTTGAAGGGATATATCAAAACGGAATCAGAGCATATTATGCATTTGGAATTTAAAATTTAGAGAGTTTTTGTTTTCATACATAGGGTTAGGTTAGCTTTTGGGGCCACGCATAGCGTGGCCCTGTTGTTTTTACAAACACCTGTTAATAACTTATTGATCTGTTACCCTTTTCAGGTTTTACGACTTCATTAATTCTTAACTTTGGCATACGGTAATCAACCTAAACCAAACATATTATGAGACAACTTAAAATCACGCGTTCCATCACCAATCGCGAAAGTGCTTCTCTTGAAAAGTATCTTCAGGAAATAAGCCGCGAAAGCATGATCAATGCCGAAGAAGAAGTAAGGCTTGCGAAACTTATTCGCGAAGGCGATCAGGTTGCGCTTGATAAACTTACCAAAGCCAATCTTCGGTTTGTTGTTTCTGTTGCCAAACAATACCAGAATCAGGGGCTCAGCCTTCCTGACCTGATTAATGAAGGCAATTTGGGATTGATAAAAGCTGCAAAACGGTTTGATGAAACCCGCGGCTTTAAATTTATTTCCTATGCCGTTTGGTGGATTCGTCAATCTATCCTGCAAGCATTGGCTGAGCAATCCCGAATTGTAAGGCTGCCGCTTAATCAGGTGGGCTCTTTAAGCAAAATAATGAAAGCCTTTGCCCGCCTGGAACAGGAATATGAAAGAGAGCCATCGGCTGAAGAACTTGCCGAACTGCTTGAAATGCCACTTGATAAATTATCAGAGGCCATGAAAGTTTCGGGTAAACATGTTTCTATGGATGCACCGTTTGTACAGGGAGAGGATAATTGCCTTATTGATGTGCTTGAGAATACCGATGCACCAAGAACGGATGTCGGCCTTATGTATGAATCATTAAAGCAGGAAATTGACAGAATTCTGAACACACTGGCCGATCGTGAGCGTGAAATCATAAAAATGTTTTTCGGAATTGGTTTTCCGCATGGATTGAGCCTTGACGAAATAGCCATGAAGTTTGACATTACCCGCGAACGCGTAAGGCAACTCAAAGAAAAAGCCATCCGAAAGATGAGACAGAAATCAAAAAGTAAACTTTTGCTTTCTTACCTCGGTTAATCGGGAAGCTTGTGCTTGACCCGTTATTATTTTTCAGGTTAACTTTACGGCCTGAAATTTTAAACGTATGTCAGCAGAAACCCTCAGCAAACCCAGATCAAACTCATTTACCGAGCAGCTTTCCGATTACATCAAACAGGAAAAAGCTGCCATTGAACTCATTCACCACATTGGCGGATTATGGTTCGATAAGTCTGTAGAGCTTATCATCTTCCGTAACCAGTTAATTGACCGCAGTTCCAGCGAAATTCTGCAACTGCATCAATACGCCTGTGATATTGTAAAAAAGCCGATTACTGTTTTTGATTCGCTTGAACTTACCTCAGAATT
The DNA here is from genome assembly GCA_900696575.1 of uncultured Bacteroidota bacterium. Classification (GTDB taxonomy): domain Bacteria; phylum Bacteroidota; class Bacteroidia; order AKYH767-A; family OLB10; genus CAADHD01. Next base: position 199,816 of record CAADHD010000025.1, on the reverse strand, counting down.
ATGCAAGCTGGATCTGGCCCCTTCGCGTATTGATTTAGGAAGGTTGACTTTTGAATGGGTTACCGAGAAAAATAATTTCCGGTCGGCTGCAGATTTTGTTTCAAAAAAACTTGTTGATTTTATAGGTAAAGAAAAACGTTCGCTTACACCTAAAGATGTAGTGCTTTATGGTTTTGGCCGGATTGGCAGAATCATTGCCCGCGAATTGATTGCTCAGGCTGGTAAAGGAGAACAACTACGGTTAAGAGCTATTATTACCCGCGATAAATCTCCTGAAGACATCATCAAACGTGCTGATTTGCTCAGAAATGATTCCGTGCACGGGCCGTTCCCGGGTACGGTGCTTGAAGATGTGAAAAAGCAACAACTCATCATCAATGGCCATACAGTTCACATGATTTCTGCCAAAGACCCTGCCGAAATTGATTATACCGCTTATGGAATCAGCAATGCATTAGTGATAGACAATACCGGCATCTCGCGCGACCGCGATGGACTTGGCAAGCACCTTAAAGCAAAAGGCGTTGATAAAGTATTGTTAACCGCACCCGGTAAAGGTGATATCCCGAATGTAGTGTATGGAGTAAATCAGCATAGCAGTTCGCCTGATGAAAAGATATTCTCTGCCGCTTCCTGCACTACCAATGCCATTGTTCCCGTGCTTGCGGTCATTGAGAAAACCTTAGGTATTGATAGAGGACACATTGAAACAATTCACTCTTATACCAACGATCAGAACCTGCTTGACAACTTTCACTCGAAATATCGCAGAGGCCGTTCGGCTGCTTTAAATATGGTTATTACCGAAACAGGCGCTGATAAAGCCGTTTCCAAAGCTTTGCCTCAGCTTGCAGGGAAAATAACCGGTAATGCGGTGCGTGTTCCCACTCCGGATGTATCGCTTGCCATTCTCAATCTTGCCGTTAAAAGACAGGTTACTAAAGAGCAAGTGAATGAAATCCTGAAGGATGCTGCATTGAAAGGCGATTTGATTGAGCAGATTCAATTCAGCTATTCAAACGAACTCGTATCAACTGATTTGGTTGGCAATCCATGCGCTTCTATTGTTGACAGTCCTGCCACTATTGTTTCTAAAGATGGAAAGAATGTGGTGCTGTATGTGTGGTATGACAATGAATACGGCTATTCGCGTCAGTGCCTGCGGTATGCAAAATACTTAGCGGATGTAATAAGACTTACTTACTATTAAGAAAAATAGTTTGTTCAACAAAAAAAGCCGCTTTTCACATAAGCGGCTTTTTTATTCAGTCAATTTCTATCAAACTATTTTAAATTCCATCGAAGCTTTTACAAACTTTACGAAAAGCGGGTGCGGGTTTTCTACGGTGCTTTTATATTCCGGATGAAATTGTACCCCGATAAACCACGAATGATTCTTCAATTCCACAATCTCCACAAGCTCCTTGTCAGGATTGATACCGCTGGAAATCATTCCGGCATCTTCAAACCGTTTCAGAAACTTATTGTTGAACTCATAACGATGGCGATGGCGTTCTACTATTTTTGATTTACCGTAAACAGCAGCCGTGCGAGTACCTTTAACAATCGTGCAGGCATATTCTCCAAGCCTCATAGTTCCGCCTTTGGCTGTAATCCCTTTCTGTTCTGCCATCATGTCAATAACCGGATGTTTTGTTTCCGGGTTCATTTCTGTACTGTGTGCATCTTTAAATCCTAATACATTCCGTGCAAATTCAATTACCGCGCATTGCATGCCAAGGCATATTCCCAGAAACGGGATGTCGTTTTCGCGAACATATTTTATTGTTTCAATCTTTCCTTCAATTCCTCTGTCGCCAAATCCGGGAGCTACAATAACACCCTGTAATCCCTGTATTTTATCAGCCACATTTTTAGCATCAATCTTTTCCGAGTGAATCCATTCAATGTTCACCCGGCATTCGTTGGCAACCCCTGCATGTATCAGCGCTTCGTTAATTGATTTATAGGCATCGTGCAGTTCAACATACTTTCCAACCAACCCGATTCTTACTTCATTTACCGGATTCTTGAGCTTGCCCAGAAATGTTTTCCAATTATCAAGGTCAGGTTCCTGGCGGGCAGCCAGTTTTAACTTATTGAGGATTACTTTATCAAGCTGCTCTTTCAGCATCATGATGGGCACATCGTAAATAGATGAAGCATCCAGCGATTCGATAACCGCATTCAGATTTACATTACAGAATTGCGCAATCTTTCTTCTTATTTCGAGTGAAACCGGTTTCTCGCTGCGGCATACCAGCACATCAGGCTGTACACCATATTCCAAAAGCAATTTTACCGAATGCTGCGTTGGTTTGGTTTTCAATTCACCGGTTACTGACAAATAGGGGAGCAGAGTAAGATGAATAACGGCCGTGTTACTGCCGCCCAGTTCCCAAATCAACTGCCGTACGGATTCGATAAAAGGAAGCGATTCAATATCGCCTACGGTTCCGCCTATCTCGGTGATGATGATGTCATACTGTCCGGTATTTCCCAGGAGTTGAATCCTGCGTTTTATTTCATCGGTAATGTGAGGAATTACCTGAACGGTTTTGCCGAGATAATCGCCAGCACGTTCTTTATTGATAACGGTCTGATAAATACTGCCGGTGGTTACATTATTAGCCTGCGAAGTAGGAACATTCAGAAATCGTTCGTAATGGCCGAGATCAAGGTCGGTTTCGGCTCCATCGTTGGTTACATAACATTCGCCATGTTCATACGGGTTCAGTGTACCCGGATCAACATTGATGTAAGGATCGAGTTTCTGAATGGTAACTCGGTATCCCCGAGATTGAAGAAGTTTGGCTAACGAGGCAGAGATGATTCCTTTACCAAGGGAAGAGGTAACCCCTCCGGTTACGAAAATGTATTTTGATGCTGACATACGGCTTTTGAATTGCCGTGCGCAAATGTAATTGTAAGTAACCGATAAAAACGAATACCGGAAAGAACATTTTCATGGAACTGAAGCCTGCGCAATAAAAACTGAAAAGCCGCTATGCAGTATTTCCGTGTTAAACTCCTGAATAATGGTTTTGTGTTTTCTTTTCATTTAGATTCTTTACAAACTCCGGTTTGAAGTGGTTGAGAATAAAATTTACTGTCAATGCTCCGGCTTACATGCATAAACCTGCGAAGTTGATTCAGGCTTCTGTTTGCAAGCATGCAAATTCTTAAGGCGGTTGATCTTGACATGATGTTTTCAGAATTTTTTAGATACAAAATAGTAATAAGAAATTATTGATTAACAATGAAGAAAGTAGGTATAATCAAAAAAAGCAAGACTTCTTTGTATTGCAACAGAAAGAAGAGTGAAGAGATTTGCCTCTTAAAAACATTTATTTCAAAAAGAATGTGAATGAGGGATTTCCGTTGCAGATACTATCCGAAGGGAAAATTTTTAGGAATGAAAAATAAAAGGATGTGAAATGAGATTCCTGCTTCCGCAGGAATGACAATGAGGGAAGGTATATGACACAGCCGGATTGCACTCATACTTTAAACAACGCGGTGGCTGTCAATTCTGTGTAAAGGAGAGTGTCCGATAAAATTTGTCAGATTTCAATTTTCAATTTACTACTAATACGGCCATCAATACTTTGCCGGCAAACAATACTTCACTGCTTAAGGAAAAGGAACACTACATTTTGCATGTTTTTCCGGTGCCTTCAGAGGATAAGGCAACGAGTGAATTAGATAAACAGATTTCAAGCAGGTTTGAGGTTCAGGTAATGCAATCGTCAGCCGGAACATATTCCGGAAACGTCATTGATGGCAGTAAAGTGAATGCTTTCCGGTAAATGAAGCGGTAACAGAAACTAGATATGAATCACTTCGCCATAAGCAGCAGCAACGGCTTCCATAATAGCTTCGCTCATGGTAGGATGCGGATGAATGGATTTGATAATTTCGTGGCCGGTAGTTTCGAGTTTGCGAGCAGCTACGGCTTCGGAAATAAGTTCGGTTACTCCAGCGCCAATCATGTGGCAGCCGAGCCATTCGCCATACCTGGCATCAAAAATTACTTTTACAAATCCTTCGTTATTACCTGCAGCCGATGCTTTGCCTGAAGCTGAGAATGGAAATTTGCCAACTTTGATTTCGAAACCTTTTTCACGTGCGGCTTTTTCGGTTAATCCGACCGAAGCCACTTCGGGCTGGCAGTAGGTACAGCCGGGTATGTTATTATAATCAATCGGTTCAACATGGAGGCCTGCAATTTTTTCGACACAGGTAATGGCTTCGTGAGAGGCAACGTGGGCAAGGGCAGGTCCTTTTACAATATCGCCAATGGCATAGTAACCGGGCATGTTGGTCTGGTAATAATCATTAACAATCACTTTTCCTTTGTCGGTTATGATTCCGGTTTCCTCAATGCCGATGTTTTCGATATTGGAGGTAATGCCTACAGCGCTCAGAATAATTTCGGCTTCGAGTTTTTCTTCGCCTTTGGGAGTTTTAACAGTCACTTTACAATTTGCACCGGAAGTATCGGCAGCCGTAACTTCTGAAGAGGTCATTACTTTAATGCCTTGTTTGGTAAAAGATTTTTCGAGAGCTTTTGATATTTCTTCGTCTTCTATGGGTACAATGTTCGGCATAAACTCGATGAGGGTTACTTTGGTTCCCATGGCGTTATAGAAGTAAGCGAACTCGCTGCCAATGGCTCCTGAGCCGACAACAATCATGCTGGCAGGTTGCTGAGGCAGCACCATGGCTTCGCGGTAGCCGATGATTTTTTTTCCGTCTTGTTTGAGCGAGGGCAGTTCGCGCGAGCGGGCTCCTGTGGCAAGGATGATGTGCCTGGCTTCAAGTGTTTTTACTGTTCCGTCAGCAGAAGTAACTTCAATTTTTTTTCCGGGTTTTACTTTTCCGCTTCCGGCAATCACTTCAATTTTATTTTTTTTCATGAGAAACTGCACGCCTTTGCTCATTTTATCAGCCACACCGCGCGAACGTTTAATGACAGAGCTGAAGTCTTTGTCAATGCCGGAGGCTTTCAGTCCGTAATCCTGAGCATGCAGCAAGTATTCATAAACCTGAGCACTTTTCAATAAAGCTTTGGTAGGGATGCAACCCCAGTTAAGGCAGATACCGCCCAGTTCGGCACGTTCAACAATAGCTGCTTTCAAACCTAACTGCGAAGCGCGAATAGCAGCTACATATCCGCCAGGGCCGCTTCCAATTACTATAACATCATAACTCATAAGCAAGAATTTTAAGGAGGGCGAAGATAGAAGATTGGCGGGTTAAGAGGGGAGGCATCTTTGTGAAGTAAGAATCATTCGTTGACTCCGGCTTCTGATAAAATTCTTGTTACCAATGCAACGCTTGCGCTTTCTATGAGTTTAAAGCATTCTTCAAAATGGCGCATGGTTCCGTAATAAGGGTCGGGAACATCACTTCCTGCAGGGTATCCGGCATATTCAAGAAAGAGGTGGATTTTCCTGATGCCTGAAGATTGACGGAATGATTTCAGTTCGGAATACACGCTGCTGTCCATAGCAAGAATCAGATCAAAATTTTCAAAATCGGTCCGGGTTATTTGTCTTGCACGCTGGTATGAAATGTCAATTCCGAAACGGGCAGCGGTTTCCATAGCTCTGTGGTCGGGTTGTTCACCGGAGTGATACGAGAGAAGGCCGGCAGAATCAACTATGGCATCGAATCCGGCACTCTGCAGTTTCCGTTTTACAATTCCTTCGGCAATAGGAGACCTGCAAATATTTCCAAGGCATACCATCAGGATTTTCATAGCGGATTAGTGTTGATTTCGGGATGGAAAAATAGGAATAAAAAAAAGCGCACGGTTAAGTGTGCGCTTTATACTGTAAGGGGATTAGTTATCAGGCTTCGCGTTGTATGTTAATCCGTTTTTGGATGTCGGTTACGTACGACCTGAATTTTTTATCGGTTTCAATAAGGTTGTTCACCGTGCGGCAGGCATGGAGTACAGTAGCGTGGTCTTTACCACCGCAGTGCAATCCGATGTGGGAAAGCGAAGACTTGGTTAATGTTTTAGAGAAGAACATGGCTAACTGTCGCGCCTGAACTACTTCACGCTTGCGGGTTTTAGATTTAAGCAGTTCGAGCGGTAATTCAAAATAATCGCAGACAACTTTCTGAATATAATCAATCGAAATTTCATGAACGGTGTTTTTCACAAACTTGTCAATCATCTGCTTGGTAAGCTCAATGGTAATGGGCTTTTTGTTGAGAGAGGATTGAGCTACGATGGAAATAAGAGCGCCTTCCAGTTCGCGGATGTTGTTGGTGATGCTAAGAGCAATGTACTCAACGATGTCATTAGTAAGTTCAATACCTTCCATATACATTTTCTTGCGCAGGATGGCAATGCGTGTTTCGAACTCAGGGGCGGTAAGGTCGGCAGAAAGTCCCCATTTGAAGCGGGAAAGCAGCCGTTGTTCCATTCCTGCGAGATCAACCGGAGGTTTATCGCAGGTAAGAATAATTTGTTTGTTGTTTTGATGAAGATGGTTGAAAATCTGGAAGAAGACATCCTGAGTGCGCTCCTTGTTGGCGAAGAACTGAACATCATCAAGAATTAGCACATCCAGCATCTGATAAAAGTGTACGAAGTCGTTGTATGAATTATTCTTTACGGCCTCCACAAATTGATTCATAAACCGGTCAGCCGGAACATAAAGCACTGTCTGCTGTGGAAATTTTTCTTTTATCTCTACACCAATAGCGTGGGCAAGATGCGTTTTACCTAATCCTACATTACCATAAATAAGGAGCGGATTGAAAGAGGTGCCACCGGGCTTGCTAGCTACGGCAAAACCGGCAGAGCGTGCCAGGCGGTTGCAATCGCCTTCAATAAAATTATCGAAAGAATAGTTCGCGTTGAGTTGCGAATCAATATCAATCTTTTTAAGCCCGGGAATAATGAACGGATTCTTGATGGTACTGTTCAGATTTATCGGAGCAAGCACCGGAGGATTCTTCAGCGTGTTTACATTCTTACCGGGAATTCTGACAGAGATCGGCTGTCCGGCAGAAGTATTGGTATCCATCAGGATGCTGTATTCTAATTTACCGTCTTTGCCTAATTGGCTTTTGATGGTTTTGCGCAACAGAGTGATGTAATGTTCTTCCAGCCATTCGTAAACAAACTGACTGGGCACTTCAATTGTAAGAACATTTCCTTCAAGGCGCGCAGCTTTAATTGGTTCAAACCAGGTTTTAAAGTTTTGAGGGGTTACATTATCGCGGATAATTTTCAGGCAATTATCCCAAACTTTTTCATGATTACTTTTTACTGCTGTCTTCGTCTGCATGTCAACGGTGTCGGGGTTTAAAAGGTTCAATTTGTTTATTGGTCAAATATATTCACAGAAACTGCATTGGTAATTTTTTGCGCAAATATTTTTTGAAAAAAAAATTAAAAAAAATTTTTTTCAGCTTGATTTTTCAAAAATTTTTACACTGCTGCCATTTGCAGAGAATAATTTCGATTTCCGTTCAAAGAAAAAATCAATTCGTCCTAACCGTAGCCCGGCCCATCCAGCCTGAGCTACCATTACAGGTTTGTTGTCGCGATTGAAATAAGTGTAAGGCTCGTCAATAAATGTGTGTGTGTGTCCTCCGAGAATGATGTCAATGTTTAATGACTGTTTAGCCAAAAGAACATCAGAGATTTTATTATTTTCATATTTGAAACCAAGATGAGAAAGGCATACAATCAAATTACATTTTTCTTTATGTCGCAAATGATAGGCTGTTTGTGCAGAGATGGTTACCGCATCCAGATAAATGGTTTTCCCATAAAGTTTTTCAGGAACTAAACCTTTCAATTCAATTCCTAAACCAAAAACACCAATGCGGAGTCCGGATTTTTCGAATACCTTGAAAGGAATAGTTTTCCCTTCCATGGCTGTGTCATGAAAATTGTAATTGGAGCAGATCAACGGAAACGAAGCATGTTTCAATTGATTGGCTAAGCCATCCACACCATTATCAAAGTCGTGGTTGCCAATGGCAGAGGCATCGTAACCCATCATGCTCATCAGTTTCATTTCGGGTTCACCGGCAAAAAAGTTAAAATAAGGTGTTCCCTGAAAAATGTCCCCGCTGTCGAAAAGCAAAATGTTTTCTTCTTGCGATCTTATCTCATTAATTAAGGCAGCGCGGGCAGCCACTCCGCCCATGCCGGGATAACGTGAGTCGTTTGCAGGAAATGGTTCGAGCCGGCTGTGAACATCGTTGGTATGCAGTATGGTAATCTTTGTCAGGTTTTTAGCTGCATATAAATAATAAGGAGTGCTGAAGGTACCGGCAGCAACTGTAGCAGCAGCAGCTTTTTTTAAAAATGCACGTCTGTCAGTCATGGCGAATGCGGTTATCAAGTTGGGATGAAATTTTACCTGCTTTGCGGCAATGATTGATGATGGCATCGCGCATCAGTAATCCTGTTTGAAGGTATTCTTTTCTGTTTTTAAGAAAATCGTATTGGTCTCCTCCTCCGGCTAAGTAATCGGAGGTTAAAATCACATAATCACGTGTAGTATCAAAAGGTTTATCCTGAACAGTAGCCTGCGGTTTTTCATCTTTATTCAATATTATGCGGATACCCGAAACAGGTACTCCGCCTTTTTCAATAATTGTCTTGATTAATTTTTCTGTGGTTTTTCCGTCAATAATCAGAATGACTAATTCATTATCAAAAGGCATCAGCTCAAAAATGTTTCTCATGGTAATATCACCTTTCGGAAGGGAGTTTCTCAGCCCGCCATTGTTAAAAAAACAAAAGTCAATATTCAGGTTATTTTCTATGGCGAATGGTTTAACCTGATTCATGCATAAATCCGAAACAAAATTGCCAAGCAAACTTTCGGGCTGCCCTTTTTCCATTTCCATGTCGCTGGAGGCTAAGCGGATGTTCATGCTGCTGTCGAGCTTCAGTTTATAAGGTTGTAAGAATGCAATTACAGATGCCTCTGGTGGTAATGTGTCATTTGAGGTTATTTTATACTGAGGTTTTTTGTCGGCAGTAAACTGATATCCGCTCTTGCAGGAATTAAAAGAAATAAAAAGCAGCAGCAGTAAAATTTTGACTTTAGAAATCATCAATGGCAAGGTTAGTAAAAATCAAGGCTGATGCGAATGAGGAATAAGAAATTAATTTTGACGGATGTTTCAATCAGAAGTCAGCATCAGGGTACGGTATGCAGAAACCGACAGAATGGAGTATGTTTACTACGGCCGGTATGCCGAGTACTTTGAAATTGCCAGAGTGGAAACCCTGCGCAGTCTTGGAATTACGTATCGCGAACTGGAAGATTCAGGAATTCTGCTTCCGGTGCTTGAGTACCAGGTTAAGTTTTTAAAGCCGGTTTACTATGATGAAATGATTACGGTTAAAACTGTTATTCCGGTTTTGCCGGCTGCACGTATTCAATTTGAATATGAAACTTTTAATAATGAGAATGTAAGGGTAAACATCGCTTCCACCTCCCTGGTTTTTATCAGGAAAGAAACAAAGAAGCCATGTGCTGCACCTGAATCGTTATTGAGCAGGTTGCGGCCATATTTCAGTTAATCAGTTTTTTCTGATTGAGCGGATAAAATCAGAAGCGATTCTGTAAATGTTCATATTGCCATTTGAATTGTTCAACTGCGCCCGTAGGTGGAGAATATCTTCATCAGAAAGCATCCACTGCCTGATGATTTGTAACGCCTTTTCAAGCAGCAGGTCAGCTTTCTTTTTATGGTCAATAGCATTTGCTTTTGCCAGAAGGATATTCAGAAGTTTATCCACGCCTTTTCCCGTGCCGGCTACCGTTAATACAACTTCAGGCTTTTCTTTTCCGGAAATCAATGCGGCTGAGTGAATAGACTGTACCATTGTATCTGCACCTGTTCGGTCTGATTTATTAACTACAAAAACATCAGCCGTTTCCATGACACCTGCTTTCATAGTCTGCACTTCATCGCCTGATTCGGGAACCAGTACAAGAACTGTTATATCAGCTAAAGAAGCAATCTCCACCTCACTCTGACCAATGCCTACGGTTTCAATAAAGATAAAATCAAAGCCTGCCGAGCGCATCAGGTCTGTAATTTCAATGGTCTTGGCCGATAGTCCGCCTAAAGAACCGCGGGTTGCTAATGAACGGATAAACACTTTCTGATGATTGAAATGGCTGCTCATTCTTAACCTGTCTCCAAGTAAAGCTCCATAGGTAAATGGTGATGAGGGGTCAATGGCTAAGATTCCAATTCCTCGTCCTTTAATCAGTTCTTTTTCTTTTGAAAGAATAGAACTTGTCAGTGCATTAATCAAGGTGCTTTTGCCTGCACCGGGCGGGCCTGTAATACCAATTACCGGAATTAATAAATCGGGTTGCAGGTTTTCAAGAATGGTTTGGGCTGACGGCTCATCGTTTTCAACAGCAGAGATGATGCGCGCCAGCGTACGCATATCACAGTTTTTTAAATTTTCGATGGCCATCAGTTGAAAATATGCAGCACAGTTCCGTTAAAAGTAGTGCGGTAACCTATGAGAGGAGAGGTGGAAGGCCCATTGATAATTTGTCCGTCAATAATCAGAAAACGGGAGCCGCAGCAGGAGTCAACAGCCGAAACATTATCAGCTTCAACCTGAATTAGTGCGCACGATTCGTTGGTGTGGTAAGGGCAGGCACGGTCGAATGCCGAGAACTGCTCGTTTGAATTTCTGTAAATGATCAAACCTTTCAGGCCTGAATTGTTATTGGCAGGATAATACATCCATCCACCGGCTACCTGAAGCGGGAAAAAACTCGGGTCGTTGGCATACAGATATACGTCCACATAGGCTCCCGCAGGCTGCTCCTTACTCTTCTTGCACGATGCGGCAGTAAGCATAAGTAAAATCAGCGGTAAAAATTTCATTTGCCAAAATTAGCATTCAAAACGAAAGGAGAAATGATGGCATCTGATAAATCAGGTTTTTTGTTGATGTATAGTTGGATAAATTAGCCACCGATGAAACGGTTGCTGCTTTTGAATTTCATTTTGTTTTCAATGCTGATATCTTGTATGCAGGAGAGCATCATGGATTTATCTCTAAGAAATTTATCCGGAGAACCGGTAAGTCTGAATAAATTCATGGACGGAAGAAAGGGAATGGTAATCATCTTTCTGGCTCCTGATTGTCCGCTTTCGCAGTATTACACGCTGCCACTGAAAAATTTATTTGGTGATTATTCTGAATTAATAGCATTTATCGGAATAATTCCGGGGAAGGATTCAGGTATGGAAGAAGTTCTTCAGTATAAAAGCCGTTATCACATTCCGTTTGATTTGCTGTATGATGAAGAATTAAAACTCACCCGGAAACTTAAAGCTGCCATTACTCCCGAAGTTTTTCTCTTGAATAAAAATATGGAGGTAATTTATTCAGGAGCCATTGATGATGCTGCTGTTGATTTAACGGTAAAACGTCAGGTGGTAAGTAAGCATTATCTGAAGGATGCAGTGGAAAGTATGCTGAACAATAAATACGTCAGCGTTAAAAAAACAAAACCTGTTGGATGTTTTATTGAGAGAAGGAAATGAAAAAAGCAGTTTTATTTCTTTTTGCTTTTGTGGCAGTGGTCTCGTGCAAACGCAAAAAAACAGTGTATGAATTTGCTGAACATATTGCACCGGTGATTCATAAAAACTGCACACCATGTCACAGGGCAGGGGAGGCAGGACCTTTTCCATTAATAACCTATCATGATGTTGTAAGGAAATCCAAAACAATAAAGCGCGTTACTCAGTCGCGCTTTATGCCGCCCTGGCCTGCTGATCCTGATTACCGTTCTTTTATCGGAGAGAAAAGACTTACCGAGGATGAAATAAGCATGATTGCCCAATGGGTGGATGATGACTGCCCTGCCGGTGATACTTTGTCTGTTAGGTATCCACAGTTTTCTTCCGGTTCGCAGTTAGGCACGCCTGATTTAGTTGTCCGATTCATGGAGCCTGTAAAACTTCCGGGCGATAATACCGATCGTTTTATGGTGGTAAAAGTTCCGTTTGAATTACCTCAGGATACTTTCATTCGTGCTATTGAATATGTTCCGGGCAACCGTGCTTTGGTGCATCACACCAATGGACATATCATTCAATACGATGCTGACAAAAAGAAAGATGTTTTTACACCTCCATTTTATGCCGTGCGCGACAGTTTTGAAAACATGGATGCTCTTTTCCGTTTCATTACTTTAATTCAGGATGATGGAAGTTATCCTTTACTAACAGTTTCTGCTTTTAATCATCTGCCCGGCATGAATCCTCTTGTTTTTCCCGAAGGTATCGGGGGATTTAAAGTAAAAAAGAAAGGTGCTTTTCTTCTCAATGATCAGCATTATGGTCCTTCACCGGTTGATACAACCGATAATTCTTATCTCAATGTTTTTTTTATGGAAAAGCCTCCGCTCAGGCCATTGCTCGAAACCCAGTTGGGAACGCTGGGCGTTTCCGACATTGTTCCGAAGTTTGATATTCCGGCCAATGCAGTCAAAACATTTCATACAAGGGCGTTGATAAAAAGCGACATCTCTCTGATCAGCGTTAATCCGCACATGCATCTTCTTGGCAAGACATATAAAGCTTTTGCCGTTACTCCGACTAATGATACAATTCCGTTGGTCTCTATTCCTCGGTGGGATTTCCGTTGGCAATACACTTATATTTTTAAGAATCCTGTACGCATACCGGGCGGCTCCGTTATTTGGGCTTTCGGAACGTTTGATAATACGGTTAATAATCCCAATAATCCGTTTCATCCGCCTCGCGCCATCAATGAGAAAACCACCAGTATGAAAACTACGGATGAGATGTTTCAGTTTATTTTTCAGTATTTGCCTTATGAAGAAGGCGATGAACTTATTAACCTCGAAAGCGGAATAAAAAAATAAACCTTTGACCGAAGGCGTTATCTCACTGCTACATTTGCTTTATGCGCAGCATTCTGAAAATTATCATCTTGTTTATTCTTGCTTTTGCAATCAGTCATTCTGTTTCTGCCCAGGAGAGCAACAGCAAACGTTCAAAGCCGACCAAAGCACAGCGCAAAGCCGAGAAAGCAAAGGTGCGGCAGGAGAAAAAAGCCCGTAAAGCAGAACTGAAAGGGAAGAAAAGACATTTTATGTTGCAGGATAAAAAAACCCGCAAGCGGATGAAAAAGCATCGCAAAAAAGTGGATAAACACTATCCGGGAAAACCATTGGGTGATTTTTGGCAAAAGGAGAAGAATTACAATTTTGTGTAACGTAAAGAGTTGAATGATGAAGGATTAGGGTTGATGCAGAAGCCTCTTAGCTATTCACTCTACATCCACTCCTCACATCATCCCGTCTTTCTTTTTCGAATTTCGCTGAAGGTACCAGCCGATACCTACAACAATAAGAATTGAATAGGCCATGACAGTTCCGAGAAAAAACAATGACTGCTGGTCAAATTGACCTTTCTTGAAATAGAAGAGCAGGATGCTAAGCAGAAAACCAATGCTCAGAGAAACACCTGTCAGAATAGCTCTTCTTCTGTTTGTCATAATTGCAGGGCAATGTTACAAAAAGAAAAAGGCCTGCATGAGCAGACCTTTTTTAACTTAAAGACTTTTATTATTCAATGATTGTAAATTTCTGAATGCTTTCTGTTCCGTTTACAGCGGCCTTTAACAAATAGGTACCTGAAGCAGTTCCTTCCAGATTCAACGAAGTATTAAAGCCGGCAGCAACTTTGCTGAACGATTGCTGCATTACTATTTTTCCACTGAGGTCGGTAATACTCAGTTTAATATCGGCATTGGCTGTATTCTTCAACTGAACGGAAAGTAATCCTTTGTTCGGGTTTGGAAACAGCGAAGCAATTAATGAAGTTTCGTTTTCATCAATGCCAAGGCAATTCTGCACATGCATGGTTGCTGGTGAGCGCAAACTGGTGCAAACCATATCAGGTCCTTTCACTTCCCAATCGTAAAAGAAATAATAAAACTGTGCTCCTGCCGATGAACTGGTAATGGAAACAAAACCATTTACATCATAAGGATACTGAACCCCGCTGTTATTTCTGAACATATCAGGAGTATTGCCTGTGCCGAGTCTGTAATTAGTACCTGCCATGATGTTGAAGTTAAGTGTTATACGGCTTTCACCATCAGGAACAAACGCAGTTACCGATTGAAGTACGGCATTGTTGTTATCCCTAAGTTCAATGATTCTGTTGCCGGCACCCTGGGCATAGACTTTAACGGAAACAAGCGTTAAATCAGTTAATGCATTAAAAATGAGATAGCGTGTCGGGTCGGTATGATTGCCACCGTTACCTATTAAATTATTGTGAGGCGGTGCAAAATTCACCGGTCCTAAAAAAGTATCGGTATTGTCAGCATAATAGGTTGTACTGCTTGTAAGTACCGGAGTTGTAAATGAACTTCCGGTTCCAACCAGGTTGCCACCTGTTTGAGCATCGTACCAGTTAATATCACCTGTTCCGGAAGCGGTTAAAATGCCGGAACCCACAAAGCATACGGAGTCGTCTGTTGTGGAAGGTGGTTGAGTGGAGGTTAAAGAAACTGAAACCGGTTGTGAAGTTGCTGTTCCGCAGGCTGAGCTTACCGTAACAGTATAAGTTCCGGCCGTATTCACCAGTATGGTTTGTGTAGTAGCACCGTTTGACCAAAGATATGAAGTACCGCTATTGGCCGAAAGTGTTGTTGTTTCTCCCGGACAAATAGTTGTTGGCCCTATAGCAGTAATACTTGCGGTGCCTCCGGAATTTTGCTGAGTGAGTGCATACGGAAATGCATAGACATTATTATTTTCATTAGATTCAAGAAAGTAGTCGTACGGGTCAATCTGAACAACAATCCAGTATTGTCCGTTGCACAAACCCGGAGGTAAGTTAATCCACATTCCATCTAAGTATTGATAATAAATATCTGTGTATCCTGAACTGATACCCTGTTCTGTAGCCGAACAGTTGTAATTGCCACCGCCTAATCCCCAGTTAGGAAAATTACCGTTTACTAAAACATTTCCGTTGTCATCGAGGCAATGTCCGTTATAGGTGGAACAGGAGCCGTAATCCATCAGACAGAAAGCAAGCTTAGCTCCTGTGCCAATGATAGGCCAGTTAAGCGGATCAGGGTCTCCGTTATTATCTCGTAAAGTATAAATTCCCCAATCATCCACGTGCATGTGGCCATGAGTGGGATGGTAAGTCATAGATCCGGCAGCGCGGTCGTAATATGTCATGGTGTTTCCGTTTTTATGATACACACGCTGTACAATCAATTGTTTTGGCGGATCGCCATTGGGGCAAATACCGGGTGAGGCACCATAAAATGTATCCTGACCGCATACAAACGTAGTAGTAGTACGAACGGTTAACGGACCTACCCCGATATTCGGAGTGCTTACCGAAATTCTCAATCTTCCGTCATTTCCCTGGCAGGGAGGATTGCAGATTTGAGGGTACTCAATTATTCCATTGTTGCCCTGAGCATAAAAGGGCGGAGGACCTAATTTAATATCAGGTAACAGGTCGCAATTGCTTTGTGTAAGGTCAAGGCATACACAGCTTGTGGCATTGGTGGTTGTACATTGGCTAATACCAATGAATGGAAGCAGTATGGCTGCTATCAATCCGTAAATTTTCTTCATAAACGAGATGGAGGTGCTTTTTTCGAGCGCTAAAATATGAGAATGAAGCTTACCAAGCAAAGAGAACATTTAAATAATTCTTTGTATTGTTAAATCGTTTTCAACAAAATCAATTTAGGTTTCAATGACTAACATTGCACTCCCCATACCATCCATTTAGTGAGAATAAAAAAACTGAGCCTGTTGGTACTGAAAGAATTTGCCGGACCATTCATGGCCACATTTTTCATTGCCTTGTTTGTACTCATCATGCAGTTTCTTTGGAAGTACATTGATGATATGGTTGGCAAAGGCCTGGAATGGTTCATCCTTGCCAAACTGATTTTTTATACCTCCATTACACTTGTTCCGCTTGCTTTGCCGCTTGCTATTCTGGTTTCATCCATTATGACGTATGGCAACCTGGCCGAGCATCTGGAGTTAACTGCCGCCAAAGCTTCCGGTGTCTCATTAACCAAAATGTTTCGCCCGTTATTAATTACAGCAGCACTTATCAGCGTTATTGCATTTCTTTTTTCCAATTATGTACTGCCGGTTGCCAATCTTAAAAGCGGTGTGCTGTTGTATGATGTAAGGCAGCAGAAACCTGCACTCGATATTCGCGAAGGTGTTTTTTACAGCGGTATTGACGGGTATTCCATACGCATCGGCAATAAAGACAAAAATTCTGACAGGCTTTACAGTATCATGATTTACGATCATACACAAGGACTGGGCAACAACAAAGTCATTCTTGCTGATCATGGTGAAATGAAACTGACTGATGATAAACAATTCATGCTGCTCACTTTGTATGACGGCAAGAGTTACGAAGAAGGCGTTAAATTTGTAAACGGAGTAAACACCCGTCCCTTTACTCAGGCATTTTTTAAAGAACAGCAACTCCGTTTCGATCTTTCCATCTTTAATCTGAAACGTACTCCTGAAGACTGGTATCGCGACAGTTGGCAAATGCTCAATTTTAGTCAGCTCACCAAAGCCATTGACAGTCTTGAGAAAAATTATAACCAAAGGGCGCATGAATTAATTGCATCCTCAGTTACTTACCTTAATTTTATGAGCGATTCCGCTAAAATGCTTAAAGCATCATCAGTAGAAAGCGTTCCGGAAAGCAATCCTGAAGCATTACTAACTGGCCGGGATAGGAACCGCGTATTTGAGAATGCACTTTCGCTGGCACGCAACTCAAAAATTTTTGTGAATAACAACAAAGACGAAATGGAAGCACGGAACCGTACTATAACCCGTTACCGCATTGAATGGCATCGTAAATTCACGCTTTCTATTGCCTGCATTATTTTATTCCTGATTGGCGCTCCTTTCGGAGCTATTGTAAAAAAAGGCGGACTTGGTTTGCCCCTGGTTGTATCTGTTTTGTTTTTTCTGCTTTTTCACATCATCAGCATTACCGGTGAAAAGTTTGCCAAAGAAAATGTGATTGATCCTGCCAACGGTATGTGGATTGCTCCGCTGGCATTGCTGCCCATTGGATTAATCTTAATGTATAAGGCTACTCACGATTCCGTGATTTTTGATGTTGACGCTTACCGGAATACTTTGAAAAGAATTTTTAAACCCCGCCACTCTTGAACATTCTACAACTGTGCATCCGTGTTCCGTTTCTTCCTAATGACGGAGCTACCATTGCCATGAACAATGCTGCCAGAGCTTTGATGGCTTGCGGGGCATCTCTCAAATCACTTTCATTTAATACCAATAAAAATTTTATTGCTTTAGATAAAATTAATCCTGAAGTTCTGAAGTCAACAGCCCTTGAAACCATACCTCTTGATTTGTCGGTTCGTCCATTACAGGCATTTCTCAATTTATTTACAAAAGAATCGTTGCATGTAATACGTTTCAGATCTGCTGAATTTGAGAAACTCCTTATCCGTACATTGAGAGAGAAAGAGTACGATGCCGTATGGTTTGAAGGCTTGTTCATGGCGACTTATCTTGATACAGTTAGAAAGCATTCAAAAGCCAAAGCTATCATGCGTTCACACAATGTGGAATTTGTCATTTGGGAAAGGTTAGCACAGTCATGCCAGCAGCCACTTAAGAAATGGTATCTGGGTTTGTTGGCCAAAAGGCTTAAGAATTACGAATTGAAACTGCTAAATCAATTTGATGCCATGCTTCCTATCACTCCGGTTGACGAGTTGCATTACCGAAAGCTGGGTTGCAGCATTCCAATGCTTACATTTCCAATCGGGGTGGATGCAAAAGATTACCCTGCCGGAAATCCTGATACTGGTTTCAGTGCTTTTCATTTGGGCTCTATGGATTGGATGCCTAACCTCGAAGCTGTTGACTGGTTTTTAAAGGAAGTGTATCCCTGCCTATTAAAAAACGATCCTGACATAAGAATAATTCTTGCCGGAAAGGATATGCCTGAGCGAATTTTTAAGCTTGCGAGCAAAAACCTCATTGTTGTTGGAAGAGTTGAAAATGCAAAAATTTTTATGCACGATAAACCTGTTATGATAGTGCCGTTGTTGTCGGGCGGAGGAATGAGGGTTAAAATTATTGAAGGCATGGCTGCAGGCAAAGCCATTGTAAGCACATTAATAGGTGCTGAAGGAATTGAATACATGAACGGAAAAAATATTCTGATTGCCGATACCGCTCAGGATTTTTGCACGGCTATTCTTCAATTAAAATCAGATTCTCAGTTAAGAAAGACCATCAGCCTGAATGCCCGCAAGCTGATTGAAGAAAAATACGATAATACCGTGCTTGGTAATAAGGTGCTTAGATTCTTGTCTGATTTGTAAATACCGGTGCGCTTTAAATGTTTTTCTCCATCAGGTAGTGCTGTATGGTTCCAAAAAGCAAATCGGTTTTCTTCACCATTGAATAACCATTTCTCTCATAAAATGAAATTGCTTCTTCGCGCGCTTGCAGGATGATCTTTTTTATCTTTTTCTTAATGGCATACTCTTCAAGATACCTGAGCACCAATGAGCCAATTCCCATTCCCTGATACGCATAATCAACAGCCATAAACCTGATCTGTGCTGTTTGATCATCAACCGGGTGAATGCGACCGCAGGCAATAACCTTTTCATCATTCCTGATCATGGCATGAAAGGAAGTGTTATCATCCTCAACCCGCTCGCTGCCTTTGGGCTGATTCCATGGCGCGCGAAGAATTCTCCAGCGTAAATCAAAATATTCCTCCCAGTCGTTTGGGGTTTGTGGAGTGGTTACCTGCAAGTTATTCACTTCATTCATAGTCAAAGAAGTTTTAAGGATGCTTCTTGTTGAAGTTCTATCACTTTCACTTTTTTCTTTTTGATGAATGAATGTATGATAGAAAGCGATTCAGGATAGAATGTATGTGGTTTAATACAATCTATAATTTCATAAACAGATTTGGAGAATTCGGGATTAAAGAAGCCATACCCTTCATACTTCCCGTTGCGTATTAACACTGCTGATTTTTCATCAGGGGTTCTGCCATCATCAATTATCAACAAATCTTTCATAGAAAATGCGAAAGCATTCAGAGCCCGTTCAACCCTTTTGTTATAAACACCGGCATTTTCCTTTCCGGCACAGGCGCCCCGGCATTGTTTGATCTGATAGCCGAAACATCCCGAAGATTTTTCTTCTTCCAGATGACAAAGTGATGCACACAATTCAAATTCCTGTGCCATCTTTTCAAGCGTACGCAACGCCTGAGCAGATTTCGAAAACTGCAATACGGGTTCCTCCATATTCCCGGCAAAAACGCTTCCGGTTTCAAGATGCAGGTATCCGTTATGCAGCGATTTAAAAATACCGATGGGAGCATTGGTGTTCTTCTGCGCACGGTTAAGAATGGGCATTTCACTTTTTATCACTTCTGTTTCGCGAAGCAGGGCAATTAACTCGCTGCCTGTTACTTCATAACTGAATGAATGAGCGTGTGCAGCAGTTTTAGAGACTTTTCCGGTGCGCGTATTCGAAAAATGAGATAACACCCTGCGGTTTAGGTTTACGGCTTTGCCTGCATAAATTATTTTACCTGACTCGTCCTTGAAAAAATAAACACCGGCAGTATGGGGAAGGCTGTGAAGCTCATCAGGCGTAATGGAAGCGGGCAATTTATTATTACGATTCCATGGAATTAAATAACTGTTGACCGATTCAAGTCCTGAAACTTCAATTATTTTTTCAAGCAGTACAGAAGTGGCTTCTGCATCGCCAGCAGCACGGTGTCTGCTCTTGTTTTCAATATTGAAATGCCTGCTGAGGTTTTCCAGTCCGTATGAATGCAAACCGGGAAACAACTTTCTGCTTACTGTGCAGGTGCAAAACGTGTTACGCAGAAATTTATAACCCAATGCATGATATTCATGCTGAAGAAATCCGTAGTCGAATTTCGAATTATGCGCCACCAGAATTCTGTTTTCTGTAAGCTCCACAATCATCTTTGCCACTTCATGAAACTTAGGTGCGTTTTTTACCATGCTGTCATCAATTCCTGTAAGCCGTGTTATGAACCATGGAATCGCCATGCCTGGATTAATAAGAGTTTCAAACCTGTCGGTAATTTTATTTCCATCATGCAGCAGAATAGCAATCTCTGTAATTTTAGCCTGCCTGAAACTGCCTCCGGTTGTTTCTACATCAATTATTGAAAACATGCCGCTAAGTTCGTAAACATTTTATCGTTTATAATTACAGCAGAATTACCGGTAAGCATAAAACATCTGCCTGTTAAAAACAGCTTTGACTGAATAAGAAATGTAAGGCATGCTGTGATTAATTTTACCCCAAAACAAATCAATGAAAATAAGAGTAGGATTCGGATATGATGTTCACCGGTTGCAGGATGGCAGAACCTGCAAATTGGGCGGAGTGATTATTACAAGTGATAAAGGCCCTTATGGTCACAGCGATGCCGATGTATTGATTCATGCCATGTGCGATGCATTGCTCGGAGCTGCCGGCCTGCGCGATATTGGTTTTTATTTTCCTAATAACGATGAAGCTTATCGCGGTATAGACAGTACTGTTTTGCTTGAAGAAGTAGTTGACCTTATCGGTAAAAAGGGATTTACTGTTTCAAACATTGATGCCACTTTGGTGCTTGAGCAACCCAAAGTTAATCCGTATATTGCGGAAATAAAATCAGTGCTTGCCCCGCTTTTGAATATAACCGCTGATGACATAGGCATAAAAGCCACCACCAATGAGAAATTAGGATATGTTGGCCGCGAAGAGGGTGTATGTGCTTATGCTGTTGCTTTGATTCAAAGCATTTGATCTTATGAAAGAAAATACACTTCGGATAACGTTCAGCACATGTTCCGGCAAAGAAGAACTTCCTGAAAAGGATGCCATGTTAATGAATGCTGCAATGGAAGCATGCCGTAATGCCTATGCACCGTATTCAGGATTTAAAGTGGGTGCTGCATTACTGATGGATGACGGAACCATCATAAAAGGAAGCAATCAGGAGAATGCTGCATACCCATCGGGTTTATGTGCCGAACGGGTTGCATTCTTCCATGCGGGATCTGCCTGTCCCGGAAAAAAAATAATAGCCGTTGCCATTAGTGCTGTTTTAAATAATCATCATCAGCCTCATCCGGTCAGCCCCTGTGGCGACTGCCGCCAGGTAATGGCCGAGTTTGAACACCGGTATGGTTACCCTATCCGGATCATAATGATGACTGAAAAAGATCAGTATGTAATTTTAAACAGTGTAAAAGCGTTGCTTCCTTTTCTTTTCAGCAGTGACAGCCTGAAGGAAAAATAAAACCTCATGCAATTAGAGTTTTTCATTGCCCGCAAACTGATTAAAGGCGCAGATGGAAAAAATCTGCTGTCACGGCCTGCTGTCATTATTGCTGTCATTACAGTAATGCTCGGAGTGGCCGCTATAGCATTATCCGTAATGATTGTTGGCGGATTCAAGAAGAGCATTTCCGAAAAACTGACAGGCTTTACGGCACATCTGCGCATTTCACGCTTTGATATGAACAACTCATTCGAAACTCAACCGGTTGAAAGAGACATAACCTTTGAAAAGAAGGTACGGGCGGTAAAGGGTTTAAAGTCCATTTATCCTTTTGCTTACAAAAACGGAATCATAAAAACAGATGAAGATGTTCAGGGTATTGTGTTAAAGGGAGTGGATTCTTCTTTTTACAATTCAAGTTTTCAGAATAGCATAAGCGATGGGGGTCTGCAATTTTTTAATTCGGAAGGTAAGCAGCCGGTATTGATTAGCCGGAGGCTTTCGTCTATGCTTAATAAAAAAACGGATGATGAACTGCTTGTTTATTTTATTCAGGATCCTCCCCGTGTAAGGAAAATGAAAATAACAGGAATATATGATACAGGAATGGAAGAGTTTGATAAGCTGTACGCCTTCTGCAACCTCTCATTGATTCAGAAGCTGAACGGATGGAGTCAAGATCAGGTTACGGGATATGAAACAGAAGTAAATTCTTTCTCACAAATCAATCGTGTTAAGGAAGGAATTGAAACAATAATTCCGCCTTTATGGCGGGCCGAAACCATTTATGATTTATTCCCGCAGATATTTAACTGGCTTCATTTGATAGATTTAAATACCATCATCATCATTACTCTCATTGTTGCGGTGGCTGTTATCAACCTGATTATTGTATTGCTCATACTTATTCTTGAACAATCTTTCTTTACGGGGGTAATGAAGACCATTGGTGCAAGCAATGCAAGTCTTCGGAAGGTTTTCATCCTTATTACCGGTTATATTTTGTTGATAGGTATGGCGGCCGGAAATGTTTTGGCCGGATTTCTGATGTTTCTTCAATACAGATTTAAGTTGATTACCTTACCCGAAGATTCTTATTATATGAGTGTAATGCCTGTAAGTCTGAGTCCGGCTTCATTGCTGATAATTAATGGAGGAGTGCTTCTGGTTGCCATGTTGATTTTAATCATACCTTCGGCCATCATCCGTAACATCAATCCTGTTTCTGTTCTGCGTTTTGATTGAGAAATGAAAATAGTATCTGATGCTGCTTATGGATTATTTAAAGTGTCGGGAAGCCGGTTTGTTTCCATGATTCTTCCTGTCCATTCCCAAGAACAGATAGCCGCAAGGCGGAACGAATTTAAAAAAGAGCATGATTCAGCCACCCATATCTGCTATGCTTATCGCCTTGCAAATCCGGAAGCGGTTTTCAGTACCGATGCGGGAGAGCCTAAAGGCACAGCCGGTAAGCCTCTGATGAATCTGTTATTAAAGCATCAGTTGGTTAATACAGCCATATTTGTAGCCCGATATTACGGAGGTAAGAAATTAGGTGTTCCGGGTTTGATAGATGCGTATAAACAAGCCGGTGAAAGTGCTTTAATGCATGCTGAACTGAAAGCATTTATTCCCGTTAAACAGATTGAAATCAGGGTTCCGTTTATACTGATTAATGAAGTATTTATTTTGGCTAAAAGACACCATGCAGAAGTGAACATAGTTGCCAATGGAGATCCTGCCCTTCTTTCCGTAACCTTGAAAAAAAACTTTTTCGAATCCTTTAGCAAAGAGTTGAGAAAATACCAACTTTTGCACAGTTCTTGATATGCCGTTATGTATTGAGAATCCGATGAATAAATCAGTTCCTTCAGTCCTTCATTTATTTGAGTCATACCTTCCTCATTCCCAAAACTGGGCATTCAGAATGTTGCATAATCTTCCATCGGCAAACACTTACATTGCTGCCCTTCATTATGTGAATAATCAATTTAAGGTTCCTGAGTTTACTTTTATTGAGAATCCGGATTATGCCGGCCATAAAATGCTGGAACGCGCAGAAGAACAAGAAGCCGGTTTGTGGTCAAAACTGTTTTCACGTTTAAAAAACAATATACTTTTCTCAAAATACTTATCTCATTTAGCATCACAGATCAATCTGCATAAGATTGACATATTGCACGCTCACTTTGCTCACACAGCCTGGTATTTCCTTCCGTTGAAAAAAATTACAGGCCGGCCATTTATTATTTCCTTCTACGGATTCGATTATGAAAGCCTTCCGTTCACATATCCAAAATGGTTAGACCGGTATAAGACAATATTCAATGAAGCCGACTTATTTATTTGTGAAGGAAGCCATGGAGCCTCTATTCTAGAAAGATATGGTTGCCCTGCAGAGAAAATTCTGATTGTCCATCTCGGAATTGATTTTATCAAGGCTCCCTATTTTGCACGGGTGAAAGAGCCGGGCAGACTTAATCTGATACAGATGAGTAACATGGCAGAGAAGAAAGGCCATATTTATACACTGCAGGCATTTGTGAAAGCGCATTCACAATGTCCGAATATGACTCTGACATTGGTAGGTGCCGGTAATGATGAATTGAAAAAGTATTTAATTGACTATTGCATTCAATACGACATTCTTTCAAAGGTTCGGTTTATTGAACAGATTGATTCAGGAACCATGTATGAGTTTCTGAAAGACTTTGATGTAATGATTCAGCCGAGCACTTATGCCTCCAACCGCGATTGTGAGGGAGGAGCGCCTGTTGTGTTACTGGATGCGCAGGCAACAGGCATGCCGGTTATTTCAACCCGCCATTGCGATATTCCGGAGGAAGTATTACATGGAGTTACCGGAATACTTTCCGAAGAGCGCGATACGGATAATCTGGCTCAATCCATCCGTACATTTTATGAAATGGGAAGAGAAGATTATAACCGTTTTGCCCGGAATGCCCGTGTGCATGTAAAGAATCATTTTGATGTAAAGCATACTTCACAGGTGATGGATGATTTGTATGGAATGGTTCGAAATCTCAGCGATGTACCTCAGAAAGCTACTAATAATCCTTTGGTTTCGGGAATCGCCATGGCCTTATTATCATTCAACACAGCTTTGAGAGCGGTTTATGACAATCAGAAAATGAAAGCAACGGTAACCAAAGCAAGCAACATGGCTTCTGAAATTCCATTTGTACCGTTGATTACGGAGATGTGATTTTATTTTTCGCTGATTATTTCAAAATCGCGGTCAATTAATTCCGAAATTTTATTCATCAGGTTTTTCGAAGCGGGTACCAAAGGCAGGCGTACCTGTTCGGAGCAGATATTCAATGCGGAGAGAGCAGCTTTAACTCCTACAGGATTACCTTCGGCAAAAAGTAATTTATAAATATCAAGAAACCGGAAATGCAGCTTGCATGCTTTTTCGAATTCACCTTTCAGACAGAGCCTCACCATTGCGGCATAGTCACGCGGGAAGGCATTGGCCACTACGGAAATAACCCCGTCAGCCCCAAGTGCCATCAAAGGATAAGTAAGATTATCATCACCGGAAATCACCAGAAAATCTTTCGGTCGGTGAGCCAAAATATGAGTAACCTGATCAAGATTTCCCGAAGCTTCTTTGATGCCGATGATGTTATCAGAAGCTGCAGAAAGTTCAAGTGTTGTTTCAGCTAACATGTTGCTTCCGGTACGACCGGGCACATTGTAAAGAATAACCGGAACAGGCGAATTGCCTGCTACCATTTTGAAGTGCTGCACAATTCCCTTTTGTCCGGGGCGATTGTAATAAGGTGATACGGAAAGAATGGCATCTACCCCGTCAAGGTCAGCTTCGCGAATGCAATTCACCACTTCGCGTGTATTATTTCCTCCTATGCCCAGTACTAAAGGCAGTCGGCCGTTATTGATTTCTTTGGTAAAAGAAAGCAGTGCATTTTTTTCATCCTTTGATAAAACCGGAGTTTCACCGGTTGTTCCCATCACTACAAGATAATCAGCCTTGCCTGCAATGAGGCTCTCAATCAGTTTTTCAAGACCTTTGAAATCAATACTTCCGTCTTTATGAAAAGGAGTAACTAATGCAACTCCGGTCCCTTTAAATTTTCTGGTAGTCATTTTTAATCATGTTTAAGTATTTGAGAATTTGTTCCAGAAGTCTGGCTGAAGAGGATTCCTCTCTTGTATCAATCATCATATCGCACACCTGTTCATTGCGCGAATCAAATTTGCCGATTTTAAATTTTGCATGCGAGTGTGCTGCTATAAACCGGATAGGTATGATTTGTTCACTGTGCAGAATGATAAGAATGTCAAAAGGAAGGGCAATAAAGTTAGAAACTACTGTTCCGGATGGTTTCATCTGCCAGTTGAGCGCTTTGCGCGTGAAGAAATCCATACCCAGTTTTGCAAAACGCATTGGCGGCAATTCTTTTCTATTGTAATATCCCAAAGCAAGCACATCTTTCTGCATGGCGCGCAGGTCTTTCACTGTCTTTTTAATCAACTCATAAACTTTTTCGCTGGATGAATCATACACAATGCCGATGGTAGAAGCCGCTTCAAGTGAAACCGAAACCCCTTTTCGTTTACTGAGCTTAATCTCTCTTGAAAGCAGGTAAGATGCAATGGCTGATCTCAGTTTTTTATTGACAGGCATGATGCAAAGAGATGAAAAAATTAGTTGTTAAGCAGGGCTTCAAACTCTGCTTCGCTTAGGATGGCAATGCCTAATTCTTTTGCTTTTGATATTTTGCTTTCACCGGGTTCTTCGCCTGCCAGCACAAAACTTGTTTTCGAACTCACCGAGCCGGATGCTCTTCCGCCATGACGTTCTATTACTTCTTTAATTTCATCACGTTTGTAATTTTTCAATGTACCGGTGGCAACTATTGTTTTTCCCTGCAGTTGATTTCCGGACCTGTGCATGGCTTCATCTGCTTTGAACTGCAGGCCTGCTTTTTTTAAACGTTCAATAATTCTGAGGTGGTGTTTATTCCGGAAATACCGGTAAACCGATTGTGCAATTTTTTCGCCTACTTCGGGTGCCTGCTGCAAAGCTTCTGCCGAAGCTGCCGCCACGGCATCAATGTTTTTGAAGTAACGGGCAATTTTTTTGGCAACGGTATCGCCCACATACCGGATGCCTAAAGCATACAATACTCTTTCAAACGGAACTTTTTTTGATTCTTCAATGGCTGCCATCAGGTTATCGGCTGATTTTTTTCCCATTCGCTCCAGTTTAGCGATCTGCTCTTCCTTCAGGTCATAAATGTCGGCTGCATTGTGAAGCAATCCGTTTCTGAAAAATAGTTCTATGGTTTCGCTGCCGAGGCCTTCAATGTTCATGGCCTTACGTGAAGTGAAATGAATCATTTTTCCGAGAATCTGCGGAGGGCATCCGTCTTCGTTAGGGCAGTAATGCACAGCCCCATCTTCAGAGCGGATGAGTCTGGTGTTGCACTCCGGGCAATGGGTAATGTATTGAACGGGTATGCTGCGTGCCGGGCGTTTGGACAAATCTACACCGGTAATTTTCGGAATGATTTCACCACCTTTCTCCACAAAAACTGTATCGCCAATATGCAGACCGAGTTTTTCTATCTGGTCGGCATTGTAAAGTGAAGCGCGCTTAACTTTTGTTCCTGCAAGCAATACAGGTTCAAGATTAGCAACGGGTGTGATGGCTCCGGTTCTTCCTACCTGATAGGTTACAGTATTTAAAATTGTAGCAGCCGACTGCGCCTTGTATTTGTAAGCAATGGCCCAACGGGGAGATTTGGCTGTATATCCCAACTCTTCCTGTTGATCAATGCGGTTTATTTTGATAACTACGCCATCTATTTCATAAGGCAATTGATGGCGTGCTGTTTCCCAGTAATTGATATAATCAAAAACTTCTTTGGTGTTTTTACAGCATTTTACATGTTCCGAAATTTTAAAGCCCCATTTACGCGCAGTTTCCAGCCCGTCATAATGTGTTTTGAAATGGAAGTTTTCACCGTAAAGCGCATAGAGGTAACAATCAAGCTTTCGTTTGGCAACTTCAGTGCTGTCCTGCATTTTTAATGTTCCGGATGCTGTGTTACGGGGATTGGCAAAAGGTTCTTCGCCTATTTCAACCCGCTCCTGATTGATACGTTCAAACTCCTTTTTATTAAGGATGATTTCTCCGCGTATTTCAAATTCATCAGGATAATTGCCCGGTTTTAACTGTAGCGGAATGGAGCGAATGGTTTTTACATTTACCGTTACATCATCACCGCGCACTCCGTCACCGCGCGTAACGGCCCTCAGCAGTTTTCCTTTTGTATAAGTCAGACCAATGGCTACTCCGTCAAACTTCAGTTCGCATACATATTCAAAGTCGTTTCCTATGGCTTTACGGATTCGTTCATCAAACTCATTTACTTCCTGTTCGGAATAGGTGTTGCCCAATGACATCATCGGGTATTTGTGAACTACGGTTTCAAACTCTTTCGTAATCTGTCCGCCAACACGTTGCGAGGGTGATTGAAGGGAGAGAAACTGAGGAAACTCTTTTTCAAGCCTGATAAGCTCTTCAAGAAGTTTGTCAAACTCAAAATCGCTGATGACGGGTTTTGACTGAACATAGTAACGGTAATTATGCTCTTCAATTTCACGGCTCAGCTCTTCAATTCTTTTTTTTGCTTGCTGTTCGGTCATGATTCAGCAAATATATTCTTACTATGAAAAAGTTGACCTTAAAGGTGCTGCCGTTTTTTGATGGGGTGAGGTGATCTCTTAGCAAATGCAACCAATTATAGAGGTTGAGGTATAAATGCCGGTATGAAGCGCTTCGTGCGGGTTCTTTTCTTGGGTTTGAAAAAGCTGAGCCTATGCATTGGCAGGGAAAGCATGTATAAGTCTATTGATAAGGCTGATATACTGGAGTTGCAGCGTTTTTCGCTTTTCAGAATTTTTTCTGTTACAGGGTCACTGGTCAGCTTAGGCGTTTTTATCAAAATGTGTGTGATGTTTGAATCTCTTAACAGCTTGCACTGGTTGCTGCCGGCCCTTTCGGTTGTTATGCTTTTTAATTTTTACCGGATACGGGAAGTGAAGCAGTTGTTTTCAGGATATGTGGTTGTTTTGCTCTCTGCTTTTGTTTTGCTTCATATTGTAGCTTACAGTACCGGTGGCATAAGATCGGCAAATATTTTATACTTCCCGGTTTTGATATTGTATGCATTTATGTTACTGGGAAAAAAGGGAGGGCAGTACATGACAGCAATCTTTACCATTCATGTGTTAGCCATTTTTTTCATCACCCGTCATTCTGATCTTACTTCCTTTGCATTTCTCAATCATGACATTGCCCACATAGAGGAAGATTTTTTATTCAATGCGTTGTTTGTATTCTTTTTATTGATTGTGCATGGCCGGTATGTTAACAGCGGAAGAAATATCATTATTCAAAGAGTAACAGAACAGCGCGATGAGTTGGCTTATAAAAACATTCAATTGCAGCAGGCTAATTTGTCGCTGGAACGCACTATTGCAGAGCTTGATAAGTTTGCCTATGTAGTTTCACATGATCTGAAAGCTCCGTTACGGGCCATAGGCAGCCTGAGTGATTTTATTGAAGAAGCACTCGTGCATGGCATGAAGGCTGAGGCGGACAGCCATCTGAAGACCATTAAATCGCGTGTTGTCAGAATGGAAGGCCTTATTAACGGAATACTTACATATTCAAAAACCGGAAGACAGCATGAAGAGCCTGTAACTTTTAATCTTAAAGCAGCTATTCTTGACAGTATTGAATTACTCAACGCTGCTTCACTGACCAACATTTTCATTAAAGACAATCTTGAAAATGTTAAGCTTTGTAAAGTGAAATTTCAGCAGATTCTTCTTAATATCATTAGTAATTCAATCAAGCATTGCGACAAACCGGAGGTGAAAATTGAGATCAATGTAAGAGAATCGGCCAGCGGAATACAAATTCAGATTTGCGATAACGGCCCCGGTATTGATGAAAAATTTTATGAAAAAGTGTTCGTGATTTTTCAAACCTTAAAGGCACGAGACGATTTTGAAAGTCTCGGAGTAGGTTTAGCTATTGTGAAAAAACTGATTGATGATGAAGGAGGAAAAATCTCCATTTCAAAAAGCAGGTTGGGAGGAGCGTCATTTATTATTGATTTACCCGCCCGGGTTCTCGATTCTGCCGAAATGCAGTAATGGCTGCGGTGATTTATCCCAGCGTCTTTAATTCATTAACCAATTCAGACAATGCTTTTTTGGCATCACCAAACAACATGCTTGTTTTCGGATTATAGAATAACAGGTTTTCTATGCCTGCATATCCGGCACTCATGCTGCGTTTGTTAACGATGATGTTTTTCGCTTTATCAACTTCAAGAATCGGCATTCCGTAGATAGGCGAGGAGGGGTCCGTTTTTGCGGCAGGATTTACCACGTCATTTGCTCCTACCACCAGCACAACGTCAGTCTGTTCTAATTCCGGATTAATGTCATCCATCTCTACTAATTTGGAATAATCTACGTTTGATTCGGCAAGCAATACATTCATGTGGCCGGGCATACGGCCTGCCACCGGATGAATGGCATATTTCACTTCAACACCTCTTTCTTCCAGCAGCATTTCCAGTTCATGAATAACATGCTGTGCCTGTGCCACTGCCAATCCATAACCGGGAACTATCACCACTTTCTTTGAATAATTGAGAAGAACAGCAGCATCGCTTACACTCATATCTTTAATGGAGCCTTTTACATCTGTGGTGTTTCCGGCATCTGTACTTCCCCCAAATGCTCCGAAGATTACGTTGGAAAGCGGCCTGTTCATGGCCTTGCACATAACAATGGTCAGCAGTGTTCCGGCAGAGCCAACCAATATTCCTCCGGTAAGCATTACTTTGTTTCCATAAAGGAATCCGCCAAAGGCAGCCGCTAATCCTGTAAAAGAATTGAGCAAAGAAATAACCACAGGCATATCAGCGCCACCGATGGGGATGACAAATAAAATTCCATAAGCCAGGGCCACAGCAAAGAGCAGGTATAATAACAACATGCTGTCGGTTCCTCCTAAAATCATGTACGCGCCAAAAACAAACATAGCCAGCATCCAAACCGAATTGATGATGTTGTAAGAGGGAAGCCTTACCGGTTTCTGCATGGTTCCGTTAAGTTTTAAATATGCAATGACCGAACCTGAAAAAGATACGCTGCCGATAATCATGCCGAGAATGATGGCAATCAAGGCTCCGGTATTACCGGTATTGTGATGAAACTCCATTAATCCTATTAAAGCCGCGCAGGCACCACCCATACCGTTAAACATACTCACCAGCTCAGGCATACGTGTCATCTGTACGCGCTTCGCAGTTGTCCAGCCGATGACAGTGCCAAGAGCAATGGCAACAAAAATGAGAATGTAAATGATGGATGCCGGTTGCGACTGAATGTATGCTATGGTACCATCGGCCAATACATTCTTTTTGACATTGATAAAAATTGTAGCGATGATGGCTAAAATCATTCCGGCAGCTGCAAAAAGATTTCCACCTCGGGCCGTAGCCGGATTGCCCATTCGTTTTAGGCCGATAACAAAAGTTACCGAAGCGAATAAATACACAAAAGTCCGAAGGTGATAAAGCGTATCGGGAGTCATAAATTTTTTCTGAGAGCCGGGTTATTTCTTTTTAAACATTTCCAACATGCGGTCGGTTACTACAAAACCGCCCACCACATTAAGTGTACCAAGTACAACAGCCAGAAATCCGAGTATCAGCCCTGTAAGGTTATCCGGTTCGAGGTTGAGCATAACGATGATGGCTCCTACGATTACAACCCCATGTATGGCATTGGCTCCGCTCATTAATGGTGTGTGCAATACAGTGGGAACTCCGCCAATCACCTCCACTCCAACAAAAACAGAGAGCAGTATAAAGAAGATCATCTCTTCATGTTTTCCGATAAATTCAAAAATCTGTTCAATCATAGTTATGCGTTTACGGGTTTTTGTAAGGAGGGATGAACTACCTGTCCTTTAAAAGTGATCATACTTCCTTTGGTTATTTCTTCTTCTATTTCAAACTTGAACCCATCTTTGGTAGCCAGATGAGTAAGGAATGCAAAAATGTTTCGTGCATACAAATCGCTGGCAACCGATGGCAACTGGCTGGTAATATTTGCTTCACCAATAATGGTAACATGGTGTTTCACAACCGTCTTGTTCATTTTGCTTCCCTGCACATTTCCTCCCTGTTCGGTAGCCATATCCACAATGACAGAACCATCGCGCATGGATTTTACCATTTCATCCGTAACAAGAAGCGGAGCTTTTTTGCCTGGAATCAATGCTGTGGTAATAACCACATCGGCATCGGCAACATGTTTGGCAACAAGCTCCTGCTGACGTTTCAGAAAATCATCGGAAACCCCTTTAACATATCCGCCTTCAATTTTTACACTGTCATCGCCTTTTACCACTATAAATTTTCCGCCAAGCGACTCTACCTGCTCTTTGGTTTCGGGACGTATGTCGGTTACTTCAACCACTGCACCAAGGCGTTTGGCTGTGGCAATGGCCTGCAGACCTGCCACACCGGCTCCGAAAATCACCACTTTGCAGGGCCGAATAGTTCCGGCAGCTGTTGTCATCATCGGAAAAATTTTACCGATGGCATTGGCAGCCATCAAGACCGCTTTATAACCGGCAAGATTAGCCTGCGAACTGAGGGCATCCATTTTCTGTGCGCGCGAAATTCGCGGAATGGCATCTACGCTGAATGCGGTAATGCCTGCTGATGTGCATGCTTCCACAATTTGAGGATTGCTCAATGCGAACAGGTAACTGATAAGCACTGCCTCCTTTTTCATTAAACCGATGTTATGAACCGCAGGGGCATTGACTGCACAGATAACATCTGCCTTACTGAACACTTCATCCTTTGATTTTACAACAGCTCCTGCAGCCGTATAACTTTCATTGCTGAAATGAGAGCGCAAGCCTGCAGAGTCTTCCACTATTACCTGCATGCCTGCTTTGATGAATTGCTTTACTACATCAGGTGTAATGCTTACGCGGTTTTCTCCGGGTTTGGTTTCGTTGGGTATTCCTATAATCATGAATTGTTTTTCGGAAAAGCGGTGCAAATAAAAGGAATTTGATTGGAGGGTAATATGCCGAAGGTCAAGGACTAAAGGTGAATAGTTGAAGCTCCTTTCCGTCCCACACGGCATAGGTATTGAATTTAATCCAATCACCCAGGTTGATGTAGCGCGAATTTTCTCCTGCTTTCTTGTCAATCACCAGATGCCGGTGGCCGAAAATGAAATAGTCAATATGCTGTTTCTGCAATTCTTTTTTGGCAAATACAACTAAGTATTCTTTATCGTCACCTTTATAAACTTCATCATAGTTTCCGGTGGCAATACGGCTTTTACGGCTCCAGTAGTTTGCAAGGGCAATTCCGGCATTGGGATGAATACGCGCAAACAACCATTGGCAAATTTTACTTGCAAAAATTTTTTTGATGAATTTGTATTTATAGTCGCCCGGGCCGAGTCCATCGCCATGGCCAATAAAAAATTTCTTGCCATCTATTTCTCTGACAATCGGTTTGCGGTATAGTTTCATTCCTATTTCGGAAGGCAGGTAATCAAACACCCACATGTCGTGATTGCCGGTGAAGTAGTGAATTAATATACCGTAATCGGAAAGCTCAGCCAGTTTGCCCTGCAAGCGGATAAATCCTTTCGGAATGGAATGACGGTACTCAAACCAGAAATCGAACACATCGCCAAGCAGGTAAATCTCAGCAGCTTCGTTTTTAACCGAGTCAAGCCAGCGTACAATTCTAAGCTCACGTTCGCGGCTGGCTTTGGCATCAGGCACGCCAAGGTGAAAATCACTGAGGAAATAAATCTTTTTTCCGTTACTCATGTCATTAAAAACTCATGTTGCTTCGCAAGCTTTTAATACCAAGTTTGCGGATGGAAACAACAAAACGGATGTTGTCAGTAAACTTTTTTTCATTCACTTCCTGTGCATCACGTATTGCTGAGGAACGGAAAAGCGGAACATGAATTTCGAGAGCATTACGCATCAGGAAGAATGAAAGGCCGCCATCGTAGTAAAATGATTCTGATTCAAAATCGCCAAATTTTTCTTTGGGAACCATGCCTGCATCAAAGAAGAAGGCAATCGGCAATCTTCCCGGAAAATCAAAGGTAAAATTCAAGGCTGTGAGCCATTTATCGCTTTGTCCGGCAAAAGAGAATGATTTAAATCCACCATCATTCATTTCCATTTGCTGCGAAAGAATACCATCAATTTCCGACCTTCCGATAAACCAGTTATCAAACAGATAATCCTGATAACCGCTCCAGGCACTCATGCGGAATTTGTAATTGCGTATTGTTTCATCATTGCGCAGAAATACACCGGCAAACAACCGCGAACGGATTCCCTTTCCCGGATTGCGGTACGAAATGAGGTAATTAAACTCTGCCTGTGCCTTGGTGTAATTCTTTCCGTTTTCGAGAGCTGCGGTTAAGGAGAATGGGTCAAACAACCGGCTGTTCTTAAAATTAAAATGTGCCTGCTGATAATGCAGTTTTGCAGTTTCGGTCAATAAAGTTGTTCCATTAAATACACGCTCATCCACGAGTGTGCTGATGTTTCTAAATTGGATGGAAGACGACTGGGGCGATAAGGCATCTTTCTTTTTAAAATTAAATTGCAACGAAACGGGAATTGCAGAGTATTGCAGATTGAAAGCATCGGTAAAATCATTTTTCTTTTGCCTGTAAAAAGTAAATCGTGTGACTTCTGCCGAAAAAACTATTTTGTGGATGAAAGCGGAAGAAGGAAAGAAAGACCAGTCAAAGTTTCCATTTCCTGCCAAAGATTTTGTGCCTGATGAATAGAGTGGCAGGAGCGAATACTCAAAAGGATTTCCCGGAAGTACCCGATTGTGAAAAGCCACACCGGGCATCCATTTATCGTATTCATTCCATCCGGCCAGCGGAGTGAAAAAGATTTCGTGGTATCGCTCATCTTCTTTACCGAACAACCATCGGAATCTGAGCGGGCGTGCTTTTTTAAAAACGCCTTTGGTTTTTACGCGGTTGTTGCATTCAAACAAATCGAGGGAAGAGGCATTCAATTTTATTTCATCGCAATGAGCACAGGAGAAACTGATTTTCTGTTTTCCTTCAAATCCGCCAATCCATTTTGAAGATTGATATTCTCCGTTTTTAAAAGCGGAAAGCTGAACCGGCAATGCAATTCCTCCTTTATTTTTCAATGTAATTCCGAAACTATGACCGCTCGGATTGATAAGGTTTTCGGCCCGTAGCGGCTTGATGGAAGTGATGGCCACATCGGTTTTCTTATCGCTGTTTATCATTCCGTCAAAAAACCAGGCTAATGGTTTTCCGGTTAGTTCTTCCAATGTTTTTCTGAGATCATCAGGTCCGGGATGTTTGAATTTCCATTGATTGAAATAAGCATGCATGCAGGTATCATAAAGTGCATTGCCAAGGTATTGCCTCAGGTAATCAAAAGCCAGGGCAGTTTTAATATAGACAACGGCAGCATAGTTTGAACCAGTAAATTCTTCGGAGCTGAGAGAAGCAGGCTGATCGGTATGTTGACGTGCATTCATCAGGTATTCAAACCTTCCTAATTCTTCCATGCTCAACGAATGCAGGCCTAAAAACTTCGGCAAACCTTTTAAACCGTAAATGACTGAGCCGGCATTTTCATGTTCTTTCAATCCGCGGCTGTAATAGCGTAATTCATTTGCCGTGTTTATACCTTCATCCATCCAGGCATGAGCGCGCTCATTGGTTCCGAGAATACCGTAAAACCAGTTGTGGCCTACTTCGTGAACAATTACATCTTCCAGCGCTAAATCACTGTTTGTTTTTCCGATAATAGTTACCATGGGATATTCCATGCCGCCCCAGGAACCCACGCCATCTACGGCTGAGCAATAGTTATACGGATAGTCGCCATTCCAGAGCGAATAATAATAGAGTGCGCTGTCAACATAATCAGCCGCTTTTTTCCAGAGGTCAGGCCTGTCGTTGGTAAAGTAAACAGCCGTTTTTACTTCACGTCTGGAATGCGGAAGTGTAACGCTGCTTTGCATGATGTGGAATCGTTTATCGGCAAACCATGCAAAATCGTGAATGTTGTTTTGCTTGTAAGTAAGTGTTTTTAAAGTTGAAGACGATTCAGGAAAGTCATTTGATTTTGGATATTCGTTAAGTGAAGAAGTGGCAGCGGCAATGCTGTCCATCCAGTGTTGTTCAATTTCGGTTTGAAGAATACCGGTAGCCGCAACTACATAATTTTGAGGAAGGGTAATGCTTACTTCAAAACTTCCGTATTCAGAATAAAATTCGCCCTGGTCGAGGTAAGGCATGGTATGCCATCCGTCTTTATCAAATACTGCCGGTTTGGGATACCATTGAGTAATATAAAAGGCATCGCCAGCATGGCCAAGCCTCGAAAGCGGAGCAACAGGAATTTTAACACGGAAGGGTGTTTTAATGGTGATGGATTGGCCGGGGAGTAATGGCTCAGCCAGTTCAACTTTGCAGATGTCAATATGCTGCGGGTGGTAATTCCATTTCAAATTCTTTCCGTTGCTTTCAAATTGAAGGTTATCTATAAAACCGCGATTTTCATCGGATGTATGATGAAAGGAAAGATCATTCCTTTTCAGGAATTGTTTTGCCAAAGCCGTGGTGTCATTTTTATAAGCATTCGGCCATAGATGAAACCAAATAAAGGCAAGCGATTGCGGTGAATGATTGGAGTAATCAAGCGTCAATTCACCATAAAGCATACGGTTTTTATCATCCAGGCTGACGGTAATATTGTAATGAACCTCCTGCTGGAAATACTGAGCATTTAAATTGAATAAAAGAAGGAAAAGCAGGGCAAGAGTAAGAGCTATACGAATCATCAGAAAAGTTTAGCGCGTTTAACAAGATAGGTCATAAGCACCTGGTTAAAGCCGCGGTGTATGTCGGCTTCGGCAAAATCAATACGGTACTGGGCGCAGCGCAGCATCAGTTCTTTTTTAAACGACTGCATGGATTTTTGGTAGGCATCGCGCACTAAGTGGCTATGCACTTTTACTTCTTCACCGGTTTCGACATCTACAAATTTGTAAGGACGGTTTTCAAAATCAAATTCTTCTTCTTTCTGTCTGTCGGTAACATGGAAAAGTATTACTTCGTGTTTGTTATAGCGCAAGTGCTTGAGTGCATCAAAAAGATTTTCAGAATCGCTCATATTGTCAAACATATCGCTATAGAGGATGACCATGCTTCTGCGATGCAGGTTTTCGGCAATTTCATGCAAGGCAGCAGCAGCATTGGTACGCACAGGCCTTGAAGCCTCCATCATGATTTCTTCCAGTTTATGCATCA
Organism: uncultured Bacteroidota bacterium; assembly: GCA_900696575.1. Classification (GTDB taxonomy): domain Bacteria; phylum Bacteroidota; class Bacteroidia; order AKYH767-A; family OLB10; genus CAADHD01. The sequence continues at coordinate 162,961 of CAADHD010000025.1, read as the reverse complement.
TCAGTTTATGATGTACAGCAGTAGAGCGTGCCGGTGTATGTATATCAACTTTATCAGTAAAGACAGTAAGCCCGGCTGCATCGCGCTGCATTTTTAGAAGGTACATGAGCGAAGCGGCTGCATACACTGAGAAGGTGATTTTATTCTGCACTTCCTTCTTGTTTTTTTCTGCAGGCGGATAATGCATGCTTGAAGAATTATCAATCACCAACTGACAACGCAGGTTGGTTTCTTCTTCATAACGCTTTACAAAAAGTTTATCGGTGCGGGCAAATAACTTCCAGTCAATATGCCTGGTAGCCTCACCGGTATTGTAAAGGCGGTGTTCGGCAAATTCAACTGAGAAACCATGAAACGGGCTTTTATGAAGTCCTGTTATAAAACCTTCAACTACCTGCCTTGCATATAATTCAAGATGCGAGAGGCCATGCGTTTGCGCGGATTCAATCATGAGAAATGAGTGTTGCAAAAGACTGAATTTTTAAGCTAACATTTAGCTGAACGAAATGGATAATGTAAAATTATTCTTTTTTATCTGTGTACTACTATTGCCGGAAATATGCAGACGGCATTAATTATCAAACCTTTTTCAGCGCTTACATCCACTGAACTTTATGAAATGCTCAGGCTAAGACAAGAAGTTTTTATTGTAGAACAAAACTGTCCTTATCTTGACTGCGATGGTAAGGATCAGAAAAGCCATCATTTGATGTTATATGATTCACAAAAAACTTTAATAGCTTATGCGCGTGTGTTGCCTCAGGGAATCAGCTATCCGGAAGTTTCCATAGGAAGGGTGGTGAGTTCGTCCCTATCCAGAGGTACCGGAGCCGGAAAAATGATAATGCAGGCTGCGCTTGAGTTTATCAGGTCAACCTATGGAAAGGTGCCTGTCCGGATTGGTGCCCAATCTTATCTGATTGAATTTTACCGCTCGTTTGGTTTTGAGCCGCTCGGAGATTATCTGGAAGATGGCATTCCGCATACTATCATGCTGAAAAAAGCAGATTGAATTGCGCATCAGCGTAGTATTGCTTTCCTATTTTTACCCCCGTCAATTTTATGGAAGCGTATCTGGTTATTGGTTTGTTAGTGCTGGCAATTCTGCTTTTTGCTTCCGAGAAACTTCCGGTTGATGTAATTACCATTGGATTATTGCTGATATTGGTACTAACAGGATTGATTGATCCTGAAGAAGCCTTTATAGGCTTCAGCAGTGATTTTATGGTAATACTGGCTTCCATCTTTGTCATTACCGGTGCTCTGAACGAAACCGGGGTACTTGATAAAGTGGGTTCTTATCTTGTAAAAATTGTCAGAAAAAATAAGTGGTTGTTTCTGATTAACATGATGCTGATAACTGCTTTGCTTTCTGCCTTTATGAATAATACAACCGTTACGGCCTTGGTTATCGGTCCGGCCATAGCCATGAGCAGAAAGCTTAAAATGCTTCCTTCAAAAGTTTTGATTCCCATTGCCTTTGCTTCCATGCTTGGCGGAACATGTACGCTTATCGGCACATCAACCAATGTGGCAGTAAGCGGGTTTATAAAACAGCAGGGAATGGAACCACTTGGATTTTTTGAAATACTTCCAATAGGTATTATCCTGACGGCTGTCGGAATCGTTTACATCCTTGTTTTTTCCAGATGGCTGCTTCCTTCGCGCGAAACCAAAAGTTTTACTGAAGGATATGAAATCCGGCAATACCTTACGGAAATTTATATCTCCAAAAATTCAAAACTGATAGGGCAGAGGGTATTCGATTCTGACCTTGCCAAAAGCAATGTGAACATAGTAAGACTGCTCAGAAATAAGGAGAACACAATTCCGGTACGCTCTTCAGTAATTGAACCCGAAGATATACTGCTGGTGGAATGCAATATAGAGGAGCTGATGAAAATTAAAGAACGTCAGGGAATCGAAATTCTGGGGGATGTAATTACCGATACCGAACTTCAGACCAATAAAATAAAATTGGCCGAAGTGCTGATTACTCCCAATTCAGCTTTGATAAACAAGTCTTTGAAAGAATCGCGCTTCCGGCTGAATTTTGATGTAATAGTTCTTGCCGTTCACCGGTTTAATGAAAATCTGGCAATGAAAATTGGCGACATCAAACTCAAAACCGGAGATCTGCTGCTTATGCAAGGACATAAGGACAACATTGATGCGCTGCGTAATTCTCCTGATTTTACAGTACTCGGTGATTTCAGAGTGAACATGTTTAAGGAACGTAAAGGTATTTTTACCGCGCTGTTTTTCATAGCTGCGGTGTTACTTGGTTCCTTAAAGGTAATACCGCTTTCCATGGCCTTTCTTTCTGCCTCGTTAATGACGGTTTTAATTGGTGCCATCAGCACAGAAAAACTTTATCAGGTTATTGACTGGCGGTTGCTTATTTTAATTGCCGGCATGAGTGCTTTCGGAATTGCCATGGAAAAGACAGGAGCTTCGGTTTTGCTTGCAGAAAAAATAATCAAGTTAGTAAGCGGTTTCGGGCCTAATGCCGTGCTGGCGGCCTTTTGTGTTCTGGTTGTAGTGCTTACTCAGCCTTTAAGCAATGCTGCTGCTGCACTGGTGGTACTGCCTGTAGCTTTACAAGCTGCTGAAATGATGAATGCCAACCCGCGTGAATTTGCCATCTGTATTATGCTTTGTGCATCCATCTCTTTTATAACTCCGTTTGAACCGTCCTGCATTCTTGTTTACGGCCCGGGTAAATATAAATTTATTGACTTTATAAAAATCGGTTTGCCGCTTACCATCCTGCTTGTAATCATTATTCTTATGGTTACGCCATATTATTGGCCGTTGAAAGCAGCCTTACCCTAAAGCATCAGCAATGGCCAGAAAACTTTCTGTTTTCAGAGAAGCACCTCCAATCAACCCACCGTCAATATCAGGTTGAGCAAATAATTCAGCGGCATTTTTCTCGTTACAGCTCCCGCCATAAAGAATAGGCAAGTGGTCTGCTTCGTTTCCGAATTTGTTTCTCGTTTCCTTACGTATGCATTGATGCATTTCCTGAGCCTGTGCTGCCGTTGCGTTTATGCCGGTACCTATTGCCCATACCGGTTCGTAAGCAATAATCACCTGGCTCAGTTCTTTCGGGTCAAGCTTAAAAACTGTTTCTTCCAGTTGCTGTGTTACGGTTGCAAAGTGTTTTTCTGAATTTCGTTGTTGAAGAGTTTCACCGCAGCAGAAAATTATTTTTAAGTTATGGCTTAATGCCTGTTTAATTTTCTCATAAAGAATTTCGCTTTGCTCATGATGATATGTTCTCCGTTCCGAATGGCCGAGAATGACATGGGTTGCTCCGGCAGATTTTAATTGTTGTGCCGATACTTCACCGGTATAAGCTCCATGCGAATGAGCCGAACAATCCTGAGCAGCCACATGAATAGAGTTATTTTCTTTTGTCAATCCTGCTATGTAGCTCAGGTAAGGAAAGGAGGGGGCTAAGATAATTTCACAATTTCTGGCAACGGCATTAAAGCCCTTCATTACATCATGGGTAAGCTGCAGTGCATCAGACATATTAAGGTTCATTTTCCAGTTGGCGGCTGCAATTTTTTTGCGCATGAATTTTTGTTTTTTAATGATTCAAAAAAAATATGTTAGCTGTGTTGCGGCACGAAGATAAAATCGGTAGTTCAAACTCAGGCAAAGACTTCCATTTGCTGAAGCTGATGTATGCCGGCATAAATGCCTCCGGCTTTAATCAAATCGTAATGCTTTCCCTTTTCAGCAATTTTTCCATGATCCATCACAATGATTTCATCGGCATGTTGAATAGCCGAAAGTTTATGGCTGATGATGATCGCAGTAACTCCTGCACTTATTCTTTTAATGTTTTTGAGGATTGCTTTTTCAGTATTTGCATCCACAGCGCTCAGGCAATCATCCAGAATGAGCAGGCTTGGTTTTCTTAAAAAGGCACGTGCCATGGCTATCCTCTGTTTTTGTCCGCCCGATAAAGTAATTCCCCTTTCGCCAATTACCGTTTCGTACCCCTGCGCAAATTGTACAATTTCATAATGTACTTCAGCCAACCGGGCTGCTTCCATTACAGAATCATCATCGGCTTCGGCAGCTCCGAACCGGATGTTGGCCATGATTGTATCGCTGAACAGAAATGCATCCTGAGGCACATAACCTGTAAAACTCCGGTATTGCTGCAGATGGATGTTTTTTAGGTTTCTTCCGTCAATAAAAATTTCTCCACGGTTTACATCATCCTGCCGGAGCAGAAGCATTGCAAGCGTTGATTTTCCTGAACCCGTCATTCCGGTTATACCTAATGTCTTTCCGGGCTTAAGGTCAAAAGAAATATTTTCCAAAGCGTGTACTTCAGTACCGGGATATTGATAGGAAACCTGTTTGAACTCTATGTGGCCATTAAAACTTTCCATGAAATCATTTCCCGGAATAATATCAGGAGTGAACAACAGAAACTCATTAATTCTTTTCTGCGAGGCAGCAGCACGCTGAACAAGTGAAACCACCCAACCTAAGGAAGCAACCGGCCATGTCAGCATGTTTACATAAACCACAAATTCGGCCAGATTACCCACAGTAGCCCTGCCCGCCATTACTTCCATTCCGCCAACGTAAACCGTAAGAATAATACTTAAACCAATCAGCAGAAAAAGCAAAGGCATAAACAATGCATTAACGCGATTTAGTTCTGCCGAATGAGTCTTATAATCTTCAGCAGAGGTATTCATCATCCTTATGGCCTGTGCTTCGCCAGAAAATGATTTCAGTATTCTTACGCCTGAAAAGTATTCCTGAACCAAAGTCGCAATTCCCGAAAGTTTTATTTGAACAAGTTCGCTCTTCCGGTGAATAATTTCATGGATGTAATAGATCAGTAAACTCATCAGCGGCAACGGCACGGCAACAAACAAAGCAAGCCTTGCATTTACCTGAATCATGGCTGCAATCACCATAATAAACATCACGGTAAGATTAACCGAATACATAATGGCCGGACCGGTAAACATTCTCACACGGCTTACATCTTCACTTATCCGGTTTACCATATCCCCTGTTGATTCGGAATGATAAAACCGGTTGCCGAGTTTCTGGTAATGATTATAAATCTCATTCTTCTGATCGAATTCAATCCAACGGCTCATCACGATTAGCGTTTGCCGCATTAAAAACATAAACACGCCTTTAAGCAACGTGAAGAGAATAATAAGAGCAGTGAGCAATAACAGGTGCTTGCTTAGGTTCTCCTTTTGCAAAGTATCGGTTATGGTTTTTTCAGATGCTTGATAGAAAGCAACACTGTCAACCGCTTCGCGAATCAGTTTAGCAGGAATAATTCCGAACAGATTGGCAACCGTTACGAAAAGCGCCCCGAGAAGCAGTCTTGTTTTATACTTAATGAAAAAGCGTTTGAGGGTATAAAGTTCTTTCATTGTAAGGCAGCGAAGTAAACAAGTGTTCAGTTATCAGCGATTTTTAAATTTGAAGTAGCGAGAAGGCTGTAAAAAGTTTTAAAAGCATACATTTGCCCACCTTGCCATCGGGCATAATTAAAACACAGCTTTAAACAGTTTAAACACAAGCCAATGACCGAAGTGAATGTATTGCCTATTGACCAGGCCAAAGGGGCGGTTTTCGGGCAGATAACCGAAATGAACCATGAAATGGTGGTCTTTTGTCATGATAAAAAAACGAATCTCAAAGCAATAATTGCCATCCATAATACCAGCCTTGGGCCGGCATTAGGCGGATTGCGCATGTGGGCATATCAAAACGAAGCCGATGCTTTAAACGATGTACTGCGCCTATCGCGCGGTATGACTTATAAAGCAGCCATCAGCGGGTTAAACCTGGGAGGCGGGAAAGCAGTTATAATCGGTGATTCGAAAAAAGAAAAAACCGAGGCCATGTTCAGGCGATTCGGAAAGTTTGTCAATACGCTGAGCGGCAAATACATTACTGCCGAAGATGTAGGAACCAGTACCGATGACATGGTGCATATTTCAAAAGAAACCAAATATGTAACCGGCTTGCCTCAGAGTATGGGCGGTGGTGGCGACCCTTCTCCGGTTACTGCCTACGGAGTTTTCATGGGTTTAAAGGCTGCAGCCAAACATCTGTGGGGAAGCGATGATTTGACCGGAAAGAAAGTACTTGTTCAGGGTATTGGCCATGTTGGCGAAAACTTAGTCGGTTATCTGTCCAAAGAAAATGCAATTGTTTTCGTTTCGGATATCAATAAGGAATCAGTAAAACATGTAAGCGAGAAATTTAAAACCGGGGTGGTTGATCCGAAAGATGTGTATGAGGCCGATGTAGATATTTATTCGCCTTGTGCATTAGGTGCCACCCTTAACAGCAACACCATTCATAAACTGCGTTGCGCTATTGTTGCCGGTGCTGCCAATAACCAATTGGCTGATGAAAATCTGCATGGACAGATGCTGCTTGACCGCGGAATTATTTATGCCCCCGATTTCTTAATCAATGCAGGAGGTTTAATTAATGTGTATTCCGAGCTGAATGGATACAACCGCGAGAGCGCCCTTAAGCAAACAGAAACGATTTACCAGCAAACACTGAACATTCTGAAAAAAGCGGCTGAAGAAAAAATCACTTCTCATAAAGCGGCTACCTTATTGGCAGAGCAACGACTTAATAAAGCTTCAGGCAACTGATTTTACTGAATTATTTCTCTCATGTTCTCCCGCCATCAGCTACGACAGCGTATTTTACAGGGATTGTATTCCTATTATCAGTCGGAAGAAACGAGCCCCGCTCAAACCGAGAAGAATATTGTTCATGCTGTAGAGAAGATTTATGATCTGTACCTGCTGTTGCTCATCCTTTTTAAAGAATTTGCCCATGAAGAACATCTTTACAGAACAGATGTACAGGCAAAATTTCTTACAAAGAATACAGATGTATCTCCAAATTCCATTGAAGGAAATCTGGTATTAAGGAAGCTGAAGGAGAACTCAAAGCTGACCGGACTTATTAAAAAGAAAAAACTGAATTGGCAGAATGATAATGACATTATTAGAAAGATTTTTTACAAAATCAGGAAGTCGGTAGAATACAATGCATTTTTAATAGCAGAAAATGTTACTCCAAAAGATGAGCTTGACTTTTTTTTGAAAATGTTTAAAAAATTCGCTATCAAAAATGAGTTGTTTGTCAATTATCTTGAAGAAAAGAATATTTACTGGGCAGATGGATTCCAGTTTTGCTGCGAAATGGCTTTAAAAACTTTCAAGTCATGTGTCAATGAACCCGAACCTGTTATACATGATCAGTTTCGCGATGATGCTGAAGACCGTGAGTTTATTCATACACTCGTTTTCGAAACTATCAGAAATGATGCTTATTGGGAGTCGCTCATTACTTCACGTCTCAAAAACTGGGATACCGACCGCGTAGCGCTTGTAGATTTTATTCTTATGAAAATGGCGCTTTCCGAAATTGTATATGTTGAAACTGTTCCTGTTAAAGTTTCTATTAACGAATACATTGAGTTAAGTAAAGAGTACAGTACACCTAAGAGCAATCTCTTCATTAATGGTGTGATTGATAAAGTGGTGATTGATCTGCGAAACGAAAACAAGATCATAAAAACCGGTCGTGGTCTTATTGATTAGTCAGTTTCTGTCAATCAGGTAAATTTCTCCGCTCCGGCTGCAGGCAGCGTAATGATTGCCTGATACGGTTAAATCACGAATGGAATTTTCGTTACAGCATGATACTTCGTGCCAGTTATTTCCGGAACTGCTACCGGTTACCAGTAGCCCTTTTTCTCCAAACAAAACGGATTTATTATCATCTCGGTAAAATCCGTTAAAATTTTTTCTGCCTGAAAAAACTTTGGCAGCATTCAGTATTTCATTCCAGCCTGATGCAGGGTCATTGCTTGAATAAACTCCGCCATTAAACGAAACGCTCCACCAGTTGTTGCTGTTATCAAAGTGCAATTTCATAAAATAAGCATTACTGCACGGGCTGTATGTCCATGTTTCACCGCCATCTAAAGTTCGAATCATGTTTCCGTATCCGCAGGCATAACCGATATCGTCATTTTTAAAAACCACATCCCGCAGTTCAAAGTTAAAAGTATGCGCTTTCCATGTGGTTCCTCCATCATACGTTTTCCAGATTCCGCCAGCTTCAAAATCACCCCCAATAGCAAAGTAAACAGTGGTATCATTTGTTTTCACAATTCTTCTTACCGGCTTACGGTAATTAGGAGGATAGTCGGTATTAACCCAGAGTTTTTCCCATGTAATTCCTCCATCCATAGTTTTGTAAGCATGCGGTGAAGCAGTTCCGGCATACCAGGTAACCGAATCAATTGCCAGTAATGCAGTAATGGCACCTTCAGTACGTGCAGGTAAAATTTTCCAGCTGTTGCCTGAGGTAGTTGAAAGGATAACTGCGCCTTCTCCATGGTGCTCGCCACCGGCAATAAGCGTGGTTGCATTTAGTGCGCAAAGCACATGGAGTTTTCCTTGAATGCCGGTTTCGATTTTTTTAAAAGGAATTTTATCGGCCGTGTCTTTCTTGCAGGAAGTACAAATAAAGCATACAAGAAAAAGCGGATAAAGCCTTTTCATCCGAGCGTAAAAAGAAACATGATGAATAATGCCAGCCAGAGAAAATCAACAAAATGCCAGAAGATAACGCTCATTTCAAGCCTTAAGCAGTGAATGGGATTACTGAAATAAATCAGACTTTTAACCGGATCGCTGTTTTGTCTGGAGGCATGAATTAGTATGACTGAGATAACAGCCTGTCCTGCCAAAGCATGAAGCAAATGAATTCCGCTGAGTATGTAAAAAAAGGAAAGCAGCGGGTGAGCATGTATTTCAAAACCGGAGCGAAGCATTTCATACCATCCTGCCAACTGGCAGAAAATAAACACACTGCCCATTACTAATGTAAAAATCAGTTTTTGACGAATAGCAGCATAGTGGTCATTTTTGAAAGCGTTTTTAATTCCTGATAGGCTGAAACTGCTGATGAGTAATGCCAGAGAACCGATAAAAAACCATTTTGATAAAACAAAATGCTGCAATGGAGACTGTCTTGAGATACTGACAAGGAAGAGAAAGGAAATGCTCATAAAGAGCAATGAGCTTCCGAGCAGGGCAAAAAATAAAAGTGTTTTATGCGGATGCAGTTTCTCAATAGAGGAGAGCTGCTCATTTCCTGTTTTCTGTTTCTTCAGCTTTTCGGGACGCATAATGAGAAAACAAAAATAAAGCGTGCAGCATGAATGGCAAGAGGATATTGCTAAAATAATTTTGTACCGGGAAAAATTCTTTTCAGATACTGAAGCTTTGATTCATTAGCGGTTCTCGGAAAGATACCCTGATTGGCTGTTCTTATATCTTCAATTGAATAAAAGGCAGTAGGGTTATGCTCATGGATAATGCCGGCCACCAGGGGAAGGTCTTTACGGTTAATGACAGTTAAAATGATTTTAACCGGCCCTGTGCCACCGGCTGCATCTATAACAGTGGAGCCGAAACTGTTGGCTTTGAGCTTTTCAATAAGGCCGGAAGGGTCTTTATGGGTGATGATGCGAAGCATCTGTTTTCCCAAGGCCAGACGTTCTTCTATTTTAATTCCTACAAACATGCCCATGCTGTAACCGGCAGCAAAAGCAAGGTAGGATACGGGATGATGCAGGTTTTTTACAATCTGGCTTACGGCCATCAACCATATCAGCGCTTCAAAAAAACCTAGAAAAGGAACAATGGTTCTGATGTTCTTGGAGAGAAAGATATTACGCAGCGTAGCCAGGGTTACATCACATGTACGTGCTATAAAAATAAGCATCGGAAGGATAACCCAGCTAAACAACGGGGTATCTATGAAGGCAGCCGTGTTCATTCGGTTTTTAGTAATTGTTCTATCAGGGCAGGAGTTCCGGTGCCGGCTTGCTCACGGATGATAGTAAGTTCAGGTAGTTTTTCAATGGAACGGGCATTGGGGTCTATGTAGAATTTAGGAACAGACGTTTCGGCATAATGAATGAGTGAAGCAGCCGGATATACTTCAAGCGAAGTGCCGATAATGATAAAAATATCGGCTGAGGCCACATGTTCAACTGCTAATTCCATTAAAGGAACCATCTCGCCAAACCATACAATGTGCGGGCGCAATGGAAATCCTCTTTCGCACACGGTATCATAAGGCTGTTCTGCATTATCTAATTCATAGACCAGTTCAGGAAACCGTGTGCTTCTTACTTTCCTTATTTCTCCATGCAGGTGCATCACATTCTTTGAGCCTGCCCGCTCGTGAAGGTCATCTATATTCTGAGTGATAATCTGAACTTTAAATTTGTTTTCGAGTTTTACCAATGCGTGGTGCGCTGCATTTGGTTTTGCTTCCAGCACCTGCTTTCTTCGGGCATTGTAAAAATCAATCACTAATTTCGGATTTCGTGCAAACGCTTCGGGAGTGGCTACTTCGCTGATGTCATACTTTTCCCAAAGCCCGCCTGAATCGCGAAAGGTGTTGATGCCGCTTTCAGCGCTAATGCCGGCTCCTGTAAAAACTACCACTCGTTGCATGGCACAAAGTTGCCGGCCTGTTTAATGCCTAATCAGGACATAGTCCTTAAGTTTTCAGCAAATGTGTTGTTAATTCATGTCTTTTCGTTTCCAGCCGTTTCCCACTCTGCAGCATGTCGGATTCCGTTAAGCCATGAAGCTATGGTCATTCTGTTTTTTCCCTCCGGCTTCATTTCTTCAATGCTTAGCCATGCATCCATACAACAGATGTGCAAAAATGATTTTCCGTCTGTATTTAATTTTCCAGGTGTTTCAGCAGGTAGATAAACAGGTTTTGAACGGAATACTTTACATTGTATGCATTGACCTTCGCTGTTGGTTAATTCGAAAAACGCGGCAGGGTAGGGGCTTAGTCCACGGATGAGATTATAAACTTTCTGAACCGGACGATTCCAGTCAATACGGCAATGATGTTTAAAAATTTTGGGAGCCGGTTTCAGTTCACCGGTCAGGTCCTGTGCAGTTGTTTCTACTGTTCCGGAAGCTATTAAACGTAATGTTTCAACAATCAGTGCTGCGCCTTCGGCTTTCATGCGGTCATGCAACTCACCGGCTGTTTCTTCAGCGCCAATGCCCATTTTTTTCTGAAGGATAATGGCTCCTGTATCTATAATTTCATTGATGAAAAAAGTGGTTAATCCCGTTTCGGTTTCTCCGTTTATAATTGCCCAATGGATAGGCGCAGCACCTCTGTACTGTGGAAGCAGCGAGGCATGAAGATTTATGGTGCCTTTTGCCGGTATGCTCCAAAGCGATTGCGGCATCTTACGGAATGCAACCACTATTATTACATCGGGATTAATACCTTCCATTTGCCGTAAAAAGTTTTCGTCTTTCAGGTTGTGGGGCTGAAATACCTGAATCCCATAATGCAGAGCTGCTGTTTTTACGGGCGATGGTTGCAGTTTCAATCCCCGGCCGGAAGGCTTATCAGGAGCGGTTATTACAGCAGCAACTTCATGCCCAGCCTTTATGATTTCTTCAAGTGATGGAACAGCAAATTCAGGAGTGCCGGCAAAAATGATTTTCATGGAAGCGATTTAATGAAGAAAGTTTTCCAAAGGCAAATGTAGTTTAGCAGGTCATGATTTTTAGCTTGCATAGTTTCCCTCATTAAAATTCAATGCTTGATATTTGTCCGGATCATGACCGGCAGCAGAATTCTATTTGAAGATAACCACCTGATCGTTATTAATAAACTGCCGGGCGAAATTGTGCAGGGCGATAAAACCGGTGATGTTCCATTGAGCGAAACAGTAAAGAAATACCTGAAAGAAAAATATAACAAACCGGGCAATGTTTTTACCGGTGTGGTTCACCGGCTCGACCGGCCGGTAAGTGGCATTGTGGTTTTTGCTAAAACAGGCAAAGCCCTTGCACGCATGAATGAACTGTTTCAGAAGAAAGAATTTGAAAAAATTTATTGGGCTGTAACCGGTGTTAAGCCTCAGCAAGAGGAAGGAACCCTTGAAGGTTACCTGCAGAAAAACGAAGCGAAAAATAAAAGTTATGTTGACAAGGATGGCTCCAAAGGCGGTAAACACAGTATATTGCATTACAAACTGCTTTGTGTCTCTGACAATTATTTTTTATTGGAGATAAATCCTGTTACGGGCCGTCATCATCAGATAAGGGCCTTATTAGCTTCGCAAGGAATGCCCATCAAAGGCGATTTGAAGTACGGTTTTAACCGTAGTAATAAAGACGGAAGTATTCACCTGCATGCTCGTGAAGTGCGTTTTATTCATCCGGTAAAAAATGAACCGGTTCAAATTACCTGTCCGCCACCGGATGAGCCACTCTGGAATTACTTTGCAGGTCAATTAAAAGATGAAAGAAAAGTTTAACCGGATATTAATCTTGTGCTTAGCGGCTGCTTTGTTTTTGTTTGCCGCTGAGTTTCTGATTGATTTATGGTTTGGCGATGGCGATGGCAGCATTACTCAATACAACCTTCACAGCATCATTCTGAGCATCCAGCTTGTGCTGTTTTCCATAGCAGTAATTCTTTTTTTCCGTCAATCGGTTTTTCATCTTTTCAGTAATGAAAAAGGAATCATGGCCCAGGTTGGCAAAGTTTTTTTATTCCTGATTTACACAATAGTTGTACTTCTGCTTGCCGAACTGATGTCAAGAATAATTGCTCCTTCCGAAGGAACATTTGACCGGATTTATCCGGCAGAGATTGCCCGGCATCCTTCGCCTTATGTAATGTTTAAAGGAAAGCCTGGTTCACTTACCGGTTACGGTAATGAAGTTTACAATCAACATGGCTACAGAGGCAAGTATCCCTCAGTACCAAAATTATCCGATGAATTCCGGATTATTATGCTGGGCGGCTCGGCTGTCTGGGAAGGAGATACCACGATTTCAGATTTTCTGGAAACCGGCTTAAAAAGCCATTATCTTCCTTCTGCATCAGTTTACAATTTCGGAGTGGTAGGAGCTAATTCTTCCATGCAATGGATAACCGTAATGAATGAAGCTATTGTTCTTCAGCCTGACATGATTGTTTTTTATGACGGAGCCAATGATATCATTCATCCTTTACATTACGACCCGCGTCCCGGCTACCCGTTTAACTTTCTGATTTATGAAAACAATCCTTTCCTGATAAAATCTTTTCCGGCTCTGACACTGTTTGCTTACAAAAGCAACTTGTTCAGACTGTTGGCAAAAAAATACCTTGCTGAAAAAATTTCAAGGCAGACTTCACTGCGTATTAAAGCGGGATATCAAACTGAAGAATGGAGAAAGGATATTGCTGACGTTTATCTTGGTAATGAACAGAAAACAAACAATCAATGCCGGTTGATGAACATACGATTTATGACTTTTTTTCAGCCAACGGTGTATTCAAAACAAAATCTTTCTGATGATGAAAGAAATTTTGCAGAATCAAGAGCAGGAGAGAAGCAGCATGTTGAAATGCTGAGGAATATGATTACCGGCTCTGCGGAAACCGATTCATCGTTTTACGATTTGTCAGATGTGTTTGACGGAACGGAAGAACATATTTTCAGAGATAATGTTCACCTCAGCAACGCAGGCCGCAAAATAGTGGCTGAGCGGATGGCAGAAATCATCCTGCATGAGTTGCGTAAGCAGGGCGATTAACCTTTCCGCCTGATTTAATCAGTTCTTCAAATTCGTACCTGAAATGTCGGATGGCCGAAGCCACAGGCCAGGCAGCAGCATCGCCCAGCGGACAAATGGTTTTTCCTTCAATCTTTGACTGAATATCCCACAACAGATCAATGTCTTTCATTTCGCCATGTCCGTCAAGAATTTTATGGAGAATTTTTTCCATCCATCCTGTTCCTTCGCGGCAGGGTGAACATTGACCGCACGATTCATGATGATAGAAGCGCGTAAAGTTCCACAGGTTTTTCACAATGCTTGCAGTTTCATCCATTACAATAAATCCGCCCGAACCAAGCATGGTGCCAGATTGAAATCCGCCATCGGCAAGACTTTCATAAGTCATCAGACGCGGTTCGCCTTTGGTTGTTTTTAAAATCAAATCACCGGGAAGGATAGGAACGGAAGAGCCTCCTGCAACCACCGCTTTCAGTTTGTTTCCGTTACGGACACCACCGCAGTATTCATCGCTGTAAATAAATTCTTCTACCGGAACGCCTAATTCAATTTCATACACACCGGGCTTGTTAATGTGACCCGAAGCAGAAATCAGTTTTGTTCCGGTTGATTTACCGACTCCGATGGCAGCATACGCATCACCGCCCATTTCAATAATAGGAACTACTGCCGCAATGGTTTCTACATTATTCACTACAGTAGGACATCCCCATAATCCTTTCACAGCCGGAAAAGGAGGTTTTATGCGCGGGTTGCCGCGCTTGCCTTCCAATGATTCTATCAAAGCAGTTTCTTCACCGCAGATGTAAGCACCTGCTCCGCAATGCACATGCAGATGGAGCGAATAATCGCTGCCCATGATGTTTTTGCCCAGAAGTCCGGCAGCGTAACATTCGTCAATGGCTTTTTGCAGGATGTGATAAACGTACATCAGTTCACCGCGGATGTAGATGTAAGATGTATTTGCTCCCAATGCAAAACTTGAAATGATCATTCCTTCAAGCAAAAGATGAGGAATGCGCTGCATGAGGTAACGGTCTTTAAAAGTTCCGGGTTCCGATTCATCGGCATTGCATACTAAATAACGGGGTACACCCGGAGGTTTGGCCAGAAAACTCCATTTCATTCCTGTAGGAAAGCCTGCACCGCCCCGACCCCGCAATCCTGATTTTTTTACTTCTTCGGTAATGGCATCAGGCACCATGGATAGCGCTTTCTTCAGGTTTTCATATCCGCCCTGTTGACGGTAAACATCGAGCGATTGAATGCCCGGTACTTCAAGATGTTTCAGTAAAAGTTTCTTCGGCATAATCAGGCTTTGATGTGTTTTTTATCCCAGTGTGTTACGCGCTCGTTAAGCATTTCGTAATTGCCCAGTATGTCATCAATCTTTTCAGGTGTGAGGTTTTCGTGATAAGTTTCGCCAATCTGCATCATAGGCGCAGTACCACAGGACGCAAGGCATTCAACCGTTTTAAGCGTAAACATTCCATCGGGGGTGGTTTGCCCGTCTTTGATGCCAAGTTTTTTCTCAATGTATTTAACCACATCTTCAGCACCCATCAGCCAGCATGGACCCGTCCGGCAGACTTCAATTAAACATTTTCCAACGGGTTTAAGATTGAACATAGAGTAAAACGAAGCTACTTCATATACTTCAACCGGTTGAATGTTGAGAAGGCAAGCCACATAGTCCATTACTTCGGGGCTGAGCCATCCGTCAAATTCTGTTTGGGCAAGGTGAAGGATGGGCAAAAGAGCAGACTTCTGTTTGCCATCAGGGTAGCGGCTCAGCAGCTTATGAACCAGCGCCAGCGCTTCGGGCGAAAAGGCTATTTCTTTTTTCACGTTCATTATTTTTTATGCATCTAACTCTCCGGCTATCACATTCATGGAACTCATGGTTAATATGGCATCACTCAACATGCTTCCTTTTATCATTTCGGGATAAGCCTGATAGTAAATAAAACATGGTCTGCGCATGTGTAAACGGTAAGGTGTACGGCCGCCATCGCTTACTAAGTAATAACCCAGTTCACCGTTTCCGCCTTCAACGCAATGATACACTTCACCGGTGGGAACATCGGTTTCTCCCATTACAATTTTGAAATGCCAGATTAACCCTTCCATGGTATTGTAAACATCTTCTTTAGGTGGCAGATAAAACTCAGGAACATCACCGCAGATGGAAGTTTTGTCTTCAAGCTTATCTAATTTTTCAATAGCCTGGCGAATGATGCTGAGGCTTTCCCACATTTCCTGCTGGCGAACCATAAAGCGGTCATACGTATCGCCCTGCGTGCCAACGGGGATGATAAAATCAAATTCTTCGTAGGAAGAATAGGGGTTCATCACCCGCACATCATAATCAACACCGGCAGCACGCAGGTTTGGGCCGGTGAAGGAGTACTGCAAGGCGCGTTCGGCAGAGATAGGCCCGCAGCCGATAGTTCTATCCATAAAAATCCGGTTGCGAACAAGAAGTTTTTCAAATTCCTTTAAGCCGGCCGGAAGTTCTTTGAGCAGTTTTTCAATTTTAGACCATGCGTTTTGAGAGAAATCGCGTTCGAGGCCTCCGATTCTTCCGATGTTGGTAGTAAGTCTGGCTCCGCAAATCTCTTCGTAAATTTCATATATATGTTCGCGGAACTGGAAGATGTAAAGGAAGCCGGTCATGGCTCCGCTGTCAACACCAATAACAGAATTGCAGATGATATGGTCTGATATTCGGGCCAGTTCCATAATGATAACGCGGAGGTATTCGACACGCTTAGGAAGTTTGGCACCAATAAGTTTCTCTACTGTCATGTGCCAGCCCATGTTGTTGATTGGCGAGGAGCAGTAATTAAGTCGGTCGGTTATGGGAGTAATCTGGGCATAAGGCCTGCGCTCGGCTAATTTTTCGAAGGCACGGTGAATGTAGCCTATCGTGGGCTCGGCATCAATAATAATTTCGCCATCCATCTTAAGCACATTCTGAAAAATGCCGTGGGTAGCGGGGTGGGTAGGGCCGAGGTTGAGGGTGGTGTATTCCTTTTGAATGAGGTCGGATTGCATGGGGCAAAAGTAACATTCTTAATAAGTCATGCCGGCAATGGAAACGGGTTTAGTGATTAAGGATTCATGGTACATAATGCATGATTCAAGATTGAGTTGAATTTAGAATTTTTAATAGGTGGAATGGTTCATAAGACTGCTTAGTTGCTTCATCAGCCCTTGCTTTTGAAGCACTCGCAGTGATGTAACAAGGCAGAGAGAGACTGTTTTTCTTGTCGTTTGCCTTATCTTCTGAGGGTATTGTAGTAAAGTTTCAGGCAGAAGAACACAAATGGTGAATCGTACATTCCTAATCTCGATTCATCTTCCGAACATTTTATCATCCTTGTCATAACGGTTCTGGTCTTCAAGCGGAAATTCCTTGCGGAGGGGAAAGCCTTCCATATCGTCAACATTCAGAATTCTGCGCAGATGGGGATGACCGTCAAAACGGAAGCCGTAAAAATCATAAGCTTCGCGTTCCATCCAGTTGGCAGATGGAAAAATATCGGTCATAGTAGGGAAGTGTGGCGGATCGTGTTTGGTAAAAGCTTTTATCCGGATGCGCAGGTTTCGCGGCATATGGTGCAGATGATAAATCATTCCGAAGGGTTCTTCGGCATCGGGAAAGTGAATGCCGCAGGCCGAAGTAAGAAACGTAAATCCGGAATCTTTGAGGTGGGTAATGACCTCTTTTAACTTTTCGAGTTTTACGGTAGTTACGGTAACATCGTAATGTTTTTCGATGGTGATGATATCATGACCAAACTTTTCGGTGAGCATGGCCTGCATTTCTGCCGGGTCTATGGTGTTGAACATGTAAGTATTCTTAATAATGATATTGTTTTAAATTAAAATTAAGATTGAAAATGACACATCCCTGCAAACATACAGTCAAACGCACCTTCTTTTACTAACTCATCCTCCATAAGCACAGAGGAGAAAACTCAAACTGCTAACAACTACAAACTCCATTACTCCCCACTACAAACTGTCATTGCATTCCATAAGAAGCCAACAACTCTTTATATTCAGACGAATCGCGCCTGCGGATGCTTTCGCTTTTTACCAATTTCTGAATCTGCATAACTCCGTCAAGAATCTGTTCGGGGCGTGGCGGGCAGCCGGGTACATAAACATCAACCGGAATAATGCGGTCAATACCTTGCAGCACGCTGTAAGTATCGAATATACCACCGCTGCTGGCACAGGCGCCAACAGAAAGCACCCATCGCGGTTCGGCCATCTGCTCATATACCTGCCTTAGAACAGGCCCCATCTTTTTAGCAATGGTTCCCATCACCATCAGTAAATCGGCCTGGCGCGGAGAGAAACTCAAACGCTCAGCTCCGAAACGGGCAAAGTCGTAATGCGAAGCCATCGTAGCCATAAATTCAATACCGCAGCAGGAAGTAGCAAAGGGCAACGGCCAAAGCGAATTGGCACGTGCCAGACCAACAGCTTCATCAAGTTTGGTAGCGAAAAACCCCGGACCTTCAAAGCCGGGAGGTGATTTAACGATTTGTGTCATTGATAGATGATGTAAACAGGGCGTAAAAATACAACCGTCAGTAGAAAGTATTGTTTTGCCGGCTATGGTCGGTTTATGCTTAAGGAGTACAATTAAAAAGTGTCACCGGAATTAAATGACTACCTTCGCCCCTTAATTTAAAAAATACATGTCATCCTTCCGCGAACTGGGAGTTGGCGACAGGGTCCTGAAAGCAATCGAAGAGATTGGTTTCGAAACGCCTACTCCTGTTCAGCAACAAGCCATTCCCTTATTATTACAAAACCAACAAGATTTTCTCGGCCTTGCCCAAACCGGCACCGGAAAAACAGCCGCCTTCGGCCTTCCTTTACTCGAACTGCTTGATGAGAACCTGCATTCTGTACAGGCTTTAGTGCTTGCCCCAACCAGAGAGTTGTGTGTTCAGATTTCAAAAGATTTTGAATCGTTTTCAAAATTCATGAATTTCAAAATTGCTGCTGTTTACGGTGGCGCCAGTATGGAAAAACAAATCCGCGAAATAAAAGGCGGAGCTCAGATAATTACCGCTACACCGGGCCGGCTGATTGATTTGATTGAACGAAAAGTAATAAACCTCAAATCCATCCGCTTTGTAGTGCTTGATGAAGCTGATGAAATGCTGAACATGGGTTTTCAGGATGATATTGAAGAGATACTGAGCCATACTCCCGGGGAGAAAAGGGTCTGGCTTTTTTCGGCCACGATGCCCGTAGAAATAAGAAGAATTGCCGACAGGTACATGCAGAATCCGCATGAACTTACCATTGGCAGACGTAATGAAGCAGCACAGAACATTGAGCATCATTATTACATAGTAAACGAACGCGACCGCTATGCTGCCTTGAAAAGAATACTGGATGCAGCACCTGAAATTTTTGCCATTGTATTTGCCCGCACTAAGCACGATGCACAGAAAATTGCAGAGAACCTTATTAAAGACGGCTATAATGCCGATTCGTTGCATGGCGATCTGAGCCAGCAGCAGCGCGATAAGGTAATGAGCCGCTTCCGATCACGGTTGCTGCAGATTCTGGTAGCCACCGATGTGGCCGCTCGCGGCATTGATGTGGATGATGTAACGCATGTTATTCAGTATCATCTGCCCGATGAAGCCGAAAGTTATGCTCACCGCAGCGGCAGAACGGCAAGAGCAGGCAAATCCGGTATATCGGCAGTGTTGGTTAACCGTCAGGAGATGGGTAAGATCAGGCAAATTGAAAAGAAGATTAATGCCAAATTCCATCTTTCAAAAGTTCCGGGTGCTGTTGAAGTTTGCGAGCAGCAACTGATGAAGTTAATTAAAAAAATTAAAGATGTTAAAGTGAATGAAGCCGGTATTGCCAAATACCTTCCATCCGTAATGGATGAACTGGCAATGCTCGAAAAGGAGGAACTCATTACCCGCATGGTAAGCATTGAGTTTAACCGATTTCTGGATTATTACCGTCATGCTCCTGATTTGAATGTAGATATTGCACATTCTGATAAAGCCGGTGCAGGTAAAAATTATGCAGATGGAGCCAAAGTGTTTATTAACCTCGGAAGCATGGATGGATTTAATGACTCATCCATGAGAAAGTATGCCGAAGAGGTTAGCGGTATTAAAGCAGATGAGATATCTCATGTTATTATTAAAGGAGTTTATTCGTTCCTGCATATTCCTGTTCAGAAACTGCCATTATTCATAGAATCGTTTACAGGCGAAGTTTACAAAGGCAGGAAGGTTCGTGTTGATTCGGGCAATGCACCTTCAGGTGCAGGCGGAGGCAGAGGACGAAGAGAAGGAGGCGGAAATAAAGGAAGATCATTCAGGCAGGACGACAGACCATTTCGCTCTTCCAGACAGGATGACAGGCCGTTCAGGTCGTCAAAGCCCGGAAAAAAGGAGAAAATGAAAAGATGGTAATTAAAAGTTCATCCTTGAAAACTTAGTTTTACATGAGCAATGAGATGTTTAAAATTAAAAAGGTGTTTATTTCTTTGCAGACGTTAAATCAAACCTGCAATATATATAAGTTAACATGAGTGCATTAAAATTTCCCGGAAATCAGTCACCGTTTTATACTGATCTTAAAACAAGAGTAAATGCTTACTTTGAAAAGAACAGACTAAGCAAACATGGCAACGCATACTTGTATTTTAAAGCAGCCTTGTTTCTGGTTACCTTTTTTGGTGTTTATGCATTGCTTGTATTTTTTACTCCTGCTCCATGGTTGAGCATTCTGCTTTGCATGGTATTGGGAGTAACAGCTGCAGCCATTGGTTTTAACATTATGCACGATGGCGGTCATGGAAGCCTCTCTTCAAATAAAAAAATAAACAGATTGGCAGCGCTTACGCTAAACATGCTTGGCGGCAGCGCCTTCCTTTGGAATATAAAACACAATCAGTTGCATCATACTTTTACTAATGTTGAAGGACATGATGACGACATAGAAAACGAGCCATTCATCCGTATGCAGTCATCGCAAAAAACCTATTGGTTTCAGCGTTTTCAGCATATTTATTGGGTTATCGCTTATGGTTTGATGTACCTTGCCTGGGTGTTGTATCTTGATTTTGTAAAGTATTTCCGCAGGCGTATTGGTGGAAAGGAAAATATAAAAATGACCTTTAGCCAGCATGTAGGTTTCTGGTTTACCAAGTTAGCTTATATCGGAGTCTTCATAGTGCTCCCATTGTTTTTTATAAAGACCGGACACTTTATTATTGGTTTCATGATTTTTACCTTTACTACCGGATTGATCATCAGCGTTATTTTTCAATTAGCTCATGGAGTAGAAGGTCCTGAATTCTTCAACCCTGAAAATGAAAATACTTTACAATACGACTGGGCAACGCATCAGGTAAAAACCACCGCCAATTTTGCTACAGGCCACCCTCTCATTACTTTCTTTACAGGCGGATTGAATTACCAGATTGAACATCACCTGTTTCCGCAAATTTCACATGTGCATTATCCGAAACTTAGCGAAATAGTAAGAGCTACCTGTCGCGATCATGGATTGACATATCATGAATGGCCAACCATGAGGCAGGCTGTAGTTTCGCACATCAAGTTTTTAAAGAAAATGGGCAGATAAAATTTATCTGATACTTTCCGTTTAAAATAGATGACAAGGATAGAAAGTGAAATCCGCGAAGTAGCCAAACCTGCTTCTGAAGTGTATTCCTTCCTTTCTGATTTCAGAAACTTCAGCAACATCATGCCTGAACAGGTAACCGATTGGCAGGCAACTGCTGATCAATGCAGTTTCACCATTAAAGGCATGGCTTCTTTAGGAATGAAAATCATTGAACGGAAGGAGAGCGAACACATTACTATTGAAAGAGACGGTAAGGCACCGTTTGATTTTAAACTGCATTGTGTCATTAACAGCAGTGGTAAGAACAACTCTACTCTGCAGCTTGCCTTTGATGCCGATCTTAATCCCATGCTGAAACTGATGGCCGAAAAGCCATTAAAGAATTTTCTTGACCTGCTGGTTGACCGTTACAGCCGTCTGGCATAAAACAAATTTTTTTTGAAGAACCAACCATCCATTGCCAACTGGATTCTTATTATTTTTACCGCACTTTAAAACCAAAAAACATGAGAAAAAAATTATTCAACAACTTTATTGCATGCATGCTGATACTTGCATCAGGCAATGCATTTGCACAACGCTTTTTAACTGAAGTATTTCCTTCAGTTCAGGTAACAGCCAACATCAAGTACGGAGAAAACATTTCCGTATTTCCTCCCCCGACACCCGCTATGATTGATCTGATATGTGATGTATATGAGCCGGCCGGTGCACCTGATCCTATGACACAGCGTCCGCTGATTATATTTATGCACACCGGCAGTTTTCTTCCGCCATTTGTAAACCAAACACCCACCGGCAGCCGTAACGACAGCGCAACTGTTGAAATTTGCAAACGATTGGCAAGACGCGGATATGTTGTAGCTAATATGGATTACCGCGTTGGCTGGAATCCGCAGGGTACAACACTTGATATTCGCAGAGGTACCATTCTCACTGCAATTTACCGCGCAGTGCAGGATGCCAAAGCTTGTGTAAGGTTTTTCAGGGCAGAAGCAGCCGGTGCCAACACCTATAAAATTGATCCGAATACTATTATCCTTGGCGGGCAAGGCACCGGAGGTTACATAGCCATTAATTATGCAACTCTGGATAAAGTAGCTGAAATTAATCTGCCCAAATTCATCAGCAGTACCACCGAGCCGACTTATGGTTTTGTAGCCGGACAATCGTATGTTAATCAGGCTCTGCTTGGCGATTTTGACGGTTATGGAGGCATCCCTCAGTTGAATAACCCTAATAACTCACCCGGATTTCCGAATAACATTCAGTTTGCCTTTAATATGGGGGGCGCAATTGGCGACAGCAGTTTTCTTGAAGCCGGTGATGCTCCCATGGTGGCCATGCATGTCATTGGCGACCCGTTTGCACCTTATGGTAACGGTATTGTTTATGTGCCCGGCAATCCTCCGCAAATTGTTGTTGAAGTAAGCGGTTCCGGTGCTTTTATTCCAATGGCTAATGCTCTTGGAAATAATGACTGTTTTATCAATGCCGGTTTTACCGATGTTTATACCACCCAGGCTAACACCCTCAATAATGGTAATGACGGATTATATCCTTTTGCTACCATTCCCCCGGTGCAGGCAGGCCCATGGGAATGGTTTGACTCTACAGCCACTATTGCTGGAGCTGCTCAATATGGAATACCGGCCAGCCAGGCGGCTGTGTATTATTCAAATGCCTTGCTTACCAATCCCGATATGAGCAAAGCCAAAGCCATGGCCTACATTGATACCATTATGGGCTATTTGAATCCACGTATTGTTTACTGTCTGAATCTGCCAACAAGCATTAGCGAAATTCAGGCAGCCAATACTGGAATTACCATTTATCCTTCTTTGGTAAGCAAAGACCAAACGATAAACATAAATAGCACAAAAGGAGTTATCAGCAGAATTGAAATGTGTGATGCTTCAGGAAAAACAGTTAGATTATTGGATAAGGTTAATGTTTTTTCCAAACAGTTGAATTGTACTGCCCTTAGTTCAGGTATTTATTTTGTTAAAGTAATATCAGATGCCGGGCTTTCAGTAAGTAAATTAGTCATTGAGTAACATAACACATTGATCATCTAAATGGCTGTCAATTAACCGGCAGCCATTTTTTATTGAAGTATTTATGCATATTGACATTGTAACCATTCATCCAGGGCTGTTTGCCGGAGCCTTTGAACATTCTATTTTGAAAAGAGCAGTTCAGGCCAATCTGGTTTCGATTAACCTTATTAACCTCCGCGATTATGCCACCGACAAACACCGAAGTGTTGATGATTATCAGTATGGCGGTGGAGCAGGTATGGTCATGATGATTGAACCTCTGGTTCTTTGTCTTGAAGATTTACAGCAGAAGAGAAAATATGATGAGGTGATTTACCTGACACCTGATGGAGAACTGTTCAATCAGTCAATGGCCAATCAGCTTTCGCTTAAAAGCAATCTGATTTTATTTTGCGGGCATTATAAAGGAATAGATGAAAGGTTCCGCCAACATTTTATAACAAAAGAAATTTCTATAGGCGACTATGTATTAAGCGGTGGAGAGCCGGCAGCCGTAGTAGTGTGTGATGCCGCCATCAGGCTTATACCGGGGGTCATTAATGATGAAACATCAGCGTTAAGCGACTCGTTTCAGGATGATTTGATATCTCCACCGGTCTATTCCCGTCCGGCTGATTTCAGGGGAATGAAAGTTCCGGATGTCCTGCTTTCGGGCCATGAGCAAAATATAACTGCATGGAGGTATGAACAGGCTGTTAATCGCACTAAAAAAAGAAGGCCTGACTTACTAAATAGCTAAAAATCAATAGTATAAATTATTTTATTCAATTTAAATAAGGTCACAGAAGACTGTCTGTTCAATTATTTTTTCA
This sequence comes from uncultured Bacteroidota bacterium, assembly GCA_900696575.1. Lineage (GTDB taxonomy): Bacteria > Bacteroidota > Bacteroidia > AKYH767-A > OLB10 > CAADHD01. The sequence goes on along the minus strand of CAADHD010000025.1, from coordinate 138,763 downwards.
TTGAAAAAGATGGCCGAACCATCAAAATGACTTAAACTTGCAGTCCTTTTCACAGAACACACGCATTTTGATAATCACAAAACTTTTAAAGACATGAAGGTAGATTTAATGAAGGTGGCCGAGAATGCCGCTATTAATCAGGAATCAAAACCTGATTTTAAAGCAGGAGATACAATTACTGTTTTTTACAAAATCATTGAAGGTAACAAAGAGCGCGAGCAGCAGTTCCAGGGCGTGGTATTACAACGCAAGGGACAAGGAGCTACGCAAACTTTTACAGTCCGTAAAATGTCGCATGGGGTGGGTGTTGAAAGGATATTTCCGTTGTTCAGTCCCAAAATTTCAAAAATTGAAGTGAACAAACGCGGAAAAGTACGCAGAGCCAGAATTTTCTACCTGCGTAAATACAGTGGCAAAGCAGCGCGTATCGAAGAAAAGCGTGCAGCCGTGGCCAACGAAACCGAAACAGTTGTTTCTTAGCAGATACCATTGTTAACATCAGCCCCATCTTAACCGGTGGGGCTTTTGTTTTATTCTGATAATGGTGGATTCTCTGTTTCAGAAACGATACCCGATTCCTGTATCCATAAAATCGGCTTGGCCAAGATTAGTTTTAATGTAAACCCCGATGAAGAGATTGTTTTTTGTGCGAGCGGTTTCGTCATACATATAATACTGCAATCCGATGCGGGCAGGAAAAATGGTTTTCAGTTTTTCTTTCATGGTGTAAGATTCAAAACGTTTAAGCCGGTCGCGGTAAAAGGGATGATAAAGGTAAATTCCTCCTTGTGTTACCAGACTGATATGCCCCATCAGGAATTCATGCCCGGCAATCCAGGCCATGGAATAACTTTTTTGCCGTTGATTTTCTTTATAAAAATCCTGACTGAGAATAAACTCATACACTCCGGTATTATACCAGGCTTCGATTCCTGTTTGAATTTTGTTGACCAAAGAAAGTTTTTTAGTCACCAGCAACGAAACAAGATAGATCGGATAGTAGGGTCCGCCAGGGCCCGTTGTCCCTCCGAATTGATTGTATCCAAGTCCTGCACGGATGGTGAAATAAATTTTATCATTAAAACTCCGTGCTGAATCGGGAATGATTTTATCCTTTTCTTCAAACCGGTATTTCACTCCGGCAGTCAAGACCGGGAGATTCATGCCGACATTCGGCAGGTTCGAATGTGAATTTGACGCATGATAAATCTGAGGGCGTATGCAAAAAAACCAGCTTTTATTCAAACCATATTCAGCATTGAAAGCTGCGTTGGCACAAAATGAAAAACGCGAACCAATTACAATGTTTTCACGGTTGGTTAACTTGTCAAATGGTTTGTTAAAACAGGCAGCGCCCAGTCCAAGCGATACGGATGTTTTCCATCTGCCCGGCTCTTTCCATGGGATGGTTAGTTCAGGAATAACAGAAAAGTAGCTGCCCAGAATTTCGGAATTACCAATACTGCCATAAGTAAAAGCTACCCCGGCATCTGCATATTTATAAGACCGGTGCCATGGTTTTCGGCCATTCAGTTTACTGCCTGCCCGTAATTCCATGCCTGCTGAAAAGTTTTTTACTTCAGGAAAACCGGGATGATTCTCAATAATTCTTCCTGTCAGCAGTCCGGCCTGAACATAATTCTGGGCTGAGGCATTGCAAAAACTTATTAATAAAAAGTAGAAAAGAATCCGTGGCAGCACACGGCAAAGAAAAAATTATTTCACAGTTTTAAGGGTTGATGTGCCGGTTGAGTGCCGAATACGGATCAAATAGACTCCATGCGGAAGGGTATGACAGGGAATGCGGATGGTTTCTTCTTTCTCAGATAATTTAAAACTTGAAATGATTCTTCCTGAAACATCCATTATGTCAACAATTAATTTTCCTTTTAGGTCATGCCTGATTATCCAGTCATTGTCAGTGTATGAAACTGAAAAAGCTTGTCCGTTGATTTGCTGAACAGTTGAAACTCCGGAAGTATCAATCACTGCAAAAGATAGCATCATTCCCATATCTTCATGGGCCAGGTTATGGCAGTGATACATATAGGGAATGGTATCGTTACTGTAAGTTTCGAAGCGCATAGAAAGTTTTACGCTTTCCATAGAATGAACCAATACAACATCCTTCCAACCTGACTCATGCAGGGGAGGAGGATTTCCATTGCGTTGAAGAACTCTGAACTGAATATCGTGCAAATGCATAGGGTGGGCAAGGTTTGAAACATTCACAAACTCCCACAGTTCTTTATCATTAAGGATGATGGTATCGTTAATTACATTTATGTCGAACTGCTGTCCGGCAATAAAAAAATTACCCATGCTTACCATTCCCTGTCCTGAAAGTGTTTTAAATCTAATCCGTGAGGTTCCGCTTGTGTCAACAGGAGGGATATTTATAAGTGTTGCCGGAACTGAAGTAACAGGGTTTGCCGTAGGGGCAACAACATTAATCTGAAAAAGCGGGAAGTCAATGCCATTAAGGTAACTGTTGTCCATACCCATTCCCTGCACGGCACCGGGTATATCAGTCATCATTTCCGTAGCATAACTCCACATGGTAAAACCAGTTCCCTGCTGGCCGGTCAGGTCAAGGAGAATTTCAAAGCGCTCCCCATTGCTAATTACCAATCTGTTTAAAGTGGCAGGCTGATTAAAAAGGCTGCCATCAGAAGCAATAACCTGAAAGGAGCGGTTATCGCTGAAGCCGATATTGTACACACGGGCATTGGAGCCGTTGAGCAATCGAAGTCTTATTACCTGTGCCGGTAAATCAAGAAATGCATTTGCTGTTCCGTTTATTAAAACCGAATCGCCTAAGGCCGCTAATTGAAAATTACCGGAAGGGCTGTAGCGTCTGTCTTGTATTACAACCGGAAAATCATCCACCCCATAAGTGCGCGGCAGATTTAACTGAGCTTCTTCTGTATCTCTGACAATGATGAAACCTGCCATTCCGCGGGTTACATGACTTTGAGTAAGCATGTGAGTATGGGCATGATACCAGTAAGTAGCAGCTTTATTCAGCACTTTGAATCGGGGTGTCCAGGTAGTTCCGGCAGGAATTTCGATATGAGGACCTCCGTCATAAACAGCAGGCACATGCAGGCCATGCCAATGCACGGTGGTGTTTACATTAAGGTTGTTAACTACATCAATCTCTACCGTGTCATTTTGAATAAATTCAAGGGTAGGACCTAAGTAATTTCCGTTTATCAGAAATAAATTACTCGTATTTATACCCGGATAAAACTGCTTTGAACCGGGTGCTATGGTAAGATTGAACTGGTTGCCGGATATTAAGGGTGGTACAGGCATCGGGTTGGAAAAAGGTTGCCCGTAAGAAAATAAACATCCGAAAAACAAAAGCGATAAAGTGATGGTGTTTTTCATATTTAATGAATGCCCAAAGTAAGCTGAAAAATACAATTGTAATAATGATTCAAATCAGAACTTATGGCAACAATAAATCAAAAAGGTCAGGAATGGGTTTAAATCAATAAAATACAAAGGTGATTTTACAGTCCTGCAAATGTTTTAATGGCAGGTTAGTAACTCTGTTAAAAATCCTATTTAAAACAACATTTCTGATTCGTTTCACAGTTGTTCTGAATTGTTACTTTTACCCCATCAATCAACCGCATTTTCTGATATGAAACACCTCCTGAAGTTGTTGTTACTTTTAATTGTATTTCCACTTATTGTTACAGCCCAGTTTGAAGAGAAACCAAAGTATGCGCCCGGAAAGGAAAAGCATCGTAACCGACTTGATGAGCTGAGCAGGAGGCAAGGTGTTTGGAAGTTTTACAATGCTATGGGCGATATTACACAGGAAATTGAATATGTGGATGATATCCGCCACGGCCTGTCAAAAAAGTACTATCCCTATAACAAAATTCAGGAAGAGACAGAATATCAGAATGGGATTAAAGAAGGCGCATACCGCAGGTATTATTACAACGGCCAGATTCGTTTGGAAGGGGAGTATGCCAATGGAAAAAAGAACGGAGTATGGACATCCTATTACAGCGATGGGCAAGTAAGAAATACAGGAGCCTTTAAGAATAATGTGAAAGATGGAGAATGGAAGTTTTACAACCGGAAAGGCGAGCAGGTTCAAACCATCACGTATAAAGACGGGCAGGATGTTAAAACCGTAGAAGCTGCTAAAGCGGCTGAAGCCAAAAAAGCAGCAGATGCCAAAAAAGCAGCAGAAGAAAAAGCAAAAAGAAATCAACCTCCCGTTCAAACACCCTCTCCGCCTACTCAAGTAAAACCTGAACAACCCAAATAATTTTTTTAATACCTGATTAAATGGATGCATTTATTGTTGCCGGATTCCGAAGCGCAGTTGGAAAAGCTCCGCGCGGAATGTTTCGGTTTACCCGGCCTGATGATTTAGCAGTTCATGTCATCAAACATCTGGTTGATTCCATTCCTTCGCTTGATAAGAACGAAATAGACGATGTCATTGTTGGAAATGCTACGCCCGAAGCAGAGCAGGGCTTGAATATGGGCAGAATGGTTTCACTTATGGGGCTTGATACAGTTAAAGTGCCCGGTATGACGGTAAATCGTTACTGTGCCTCAGGCCTTGAAACGATTGCCATTGCTACCGCTAAAATAAAGGCAGGAATGTCTCATTGTATAATTGCCGGAGGAGCTGAATGCATGTCGCCCATTCCTTTTGGCGGTTGGCGGATAGTGCCAAATCCTGATGTTGCTAAAACTAATCCGGACTGGTACTGGAATATGGGTTTAACGGCAGAAGCAGTAGCCAGTGAATTTAATGTTAAACGCGAAGACCAGGATGTCTTTTCCTTTCAGTCGCATCAGAAAGCAATAAAAGCAATTGCAGATGGAAAGTTTAAGGATGAAATTGTTCCGGTAAGGATTACGGAAACATATCTTGACGAAAATTTCAGGAAAAAATCAAAAGAGTTTATAGCCGATACGGATGAAGGCCCGCGTGCCGATACATCACCGGAAAAACTTGCACAACTAAAACCGGTGTTTGCAGCTAATGGAAGCATTACCGCAGGCAATTCCTCTCAGACCAGCGATGGAGCTGCTTTTGTGCTGATTGTATCAGAGACCATGTTGAAGAAACTCAATGTTAAACCAGTTGCACGGTTAATGAGCTATGCGGTTGCAGGTGTTGAACCGCGAATTATGGGAATTGGACCTGTTGAAGCTATTCCTGCTGCCGTTAAATCTTCCGGTTTAAAGCTTAACAATATCGAATTGATAGAATTGAATGAAGCATTTGCATCGCAGTCACTGGCTGTAATCAGAAAACTTGATTTGAAACCTGAAATCGTTAATGTAAACGGTGGTGCTATTGCCTTAGGCCATCCGCTCGGATGTTCCGGAGCCAAGCTTTCCGTTCAGTTATTTAATGAAATGCGCAGGCGTAAAAACAAATACGGAATGGTAACCATGTGTGTTGGTACCGGCCAGGGAGCTGCCGGTATTTTTGAACTTCTCAATTAAGTTTTCACAAAGGAATTGTTTATGGATTTTTTCATCAGAAAAATTTTTCCGGTCTTTTTTGTGCTTACTATCCGTCATGTTTCGGCACAATCTGCCTTTTACAAAGTAAATCAGGCGCTGATTGCCCATCTTAATGAGCATGTGATTTTTCAGGAAGAGGAAATCAGCAATGGCATTGCCGGAGAGATGCTCATGATTCTGACGGCCGACAGCGGAAGAGTTACCGATGTTATTCTTAAAAAAGGACTTACCTCATCCATCAATGAGGAAATCATCCGTGCATGCCGTGAGTTTAATTTGCCGGCTGTGGCCATTGATAACCGTTTTACCATCATGCTGTATGTTGACAGCAGGCTGAAACGGATTTCTCCGATACTGTAAACTTAAGCTTCAAACATCATATCTATGAAAAAATCAATCCTTACTGTTTGTTTGGCCATAACGGCCATAACATTATTTGCGCAGGAGAAAGAATTTCTGCAGGTAACCACTGTTGAATCCGTTGTTCCCGGAGGTTTAGGCCGTTCGCGGATGATTACACATAAACCTGACGGAAGCATGGACGAAATCAAGCTGGAAAACTTCTTTTCGTTTACCGGAATTAATTTCGGCAATGTAAGACTGAATGATAAAATCATTGCCGATAAAATTGGTGATCTGTACCGCGAAGGCTGGGAACTGAAACACATCACCCCCGGAGTTTACAGCGCAGATAAAAGTACCGGTATCTTTATTACACGCTATCTGTTTATGCGCGATAAAAAATAATTCTTCATCGCTTTGAAAAAGAAAAGGCTGTTCGGTAGAACAGCCTTTGCTTTAAGATTAATCAGCGAATCTATTGTTTTATAATTCTGATTGTTTTTGAGATTCCATCCTGAATGGCCGTGATGAAATAAACTCCGGGCGATAAACTTTCTGCGTTAAATGAGTATTCAGAGTTGCCGGCTTTAGCAGTTAATTCTGTTTCTGAAATGACACGTCCGGTTACATCATTAATAAACACTTGTATCGGTTCTTCTGAACTTGAAATTAAATTCAGCATAAATTGCTCTTTCACCGGATTCGGATAGGCATTAAGTTCAAATTGAGAGAATGTTTCATGGACAGATTCCCTGCAAACAAAAGATACGGCTAATAGAGAAACAGAACTTGATCCGCATGTGTTTCTGGCTACCATTCTGACGTTACCTGCTGTGGTTTTCCAGTTAACGGTAACTGCAGTGGCAGTGGTAATAAGCGTGGTTGAAGTTGAAGTATTTACTCCATCACTGATTCGTGCTCCTGAAGGGACAGTCCATTGATAATCGCTAGCACCGCTAACAGGGCCGCTGCTGTAAGGAACAGCTTGTTGATTCAAACAAACTCCAGTCGGGCCTGTAACTGCAGGAGGAGTTCCCGGTCCGCCTTTAACAGTTATGGATCTCACCGCACTTGATGCACATTGATTATTGGCTGTTACATTAAGTTTGGAAGATGTAAAGTTATTCAGGAATGCGGCCGTTATGGCATTTGTACCCTGTCCTGTAATCACAGTTGCGCTTGTCGGGTTATCAAACCACCAGTTATATGTAATACCTGCTACATTTGTTATAGAATAAGATTGTTGTGAATTGCAGGTTCCGGAAGCAGGACCACTGATAACGGATGGAATAGAAGGTGTATTTTTTGTAATGGTTCGCGTTCTGGCAATACTGCTTCCGCAGGCATTTATGGCAACAACACTGATAACACTTGAATTGGGAAGCTGACTGTCAAACAAAACGGAAATACTGTTGAATCCTTGTCCGCTTAGAATGGTTGCTCCGGGATTAGGAACTGTCCATTGATAGGAAACTCCGCTTACGGCAGGCACTGAATAATTTCTTATTTCGCCCGGACAAACTTTTGATGGTGTACCGGTTTGGGAAATACTTCCGGGTTGTGATGGCGGATTACATGAGCAATCATTAACGGTAATTGATGCTGTGGCAGAATTGCTGCAACCGTTTCCATCGGTGTAGTTGTATGTTAGAATATATGTGCCGGGACCGACAGAAGGATTAAACTGATTTCCGCTTACTCCGGTTCCGCTGAAGGTGCCGCCTGAGGGTGTCCCATTAAGCTGCACGGGAGCAGCCGTATTACAAACTGCCGGATAACTTCCTGCATTTACAGTTGGCAAAGCATTTACGATAATTGAAGTGGAGTTACTGTTGCTGCATCCGTTGGCATCGGTGTAAGAATAACTGATGGTATAAGTACCAGGGCCAACAGAAGGATTAAACTGATTTCCTGTTACTCCTGTTCCGCTGAAAGTTCCGCCTAAGGGCATTCCTGATAATTGTACAGCGCCTTCATTTACACATACAGGATTATAAGAACCGGCATTAACGGTTGGCAATGCATTAACTGTTTGTGAAGAAGAGGCTGTTCGAATGCAGCCATACGCATCCGCATAAGAGTAGGTGATGGTGTAATTGCCGGGTCCGACAGAAGGATTGAAAAAATTATTTGAAACTCCGGTTCCGCTATAGGTTCCGCCTGCAGGACTACCACCTGTTAAAGCAAAAGAAGCAGATCCTTCACAAACAGGAGGTAAAGAGGAAAGCGATGCCGAAGAATTGCTGATAATAGCATTAACTGCGGTGCGCGCGCTTACACATGCCTGCGGCTGAACAAGCCAATTGTAGTAGTAATAATAATAGGAGCTGCCGGCCGATGCTCCGGTTATACTGATTAGGTTACTGATGGAGTAGGGATATGATGCACCACTGGTATTTCGGTAAAGGTTCATGGATGAGCCGCCTAAACGATAAGAACCCGGGTTAAGCGCCAGATTCAACGTAACAGTCTGTACACCTGAGGCAAAATTGACAGGAATTGTTTGCAACACTGTTCCCTGTGCGTTCCATAAAACTATATTGCGTGTTCCTGCTGCTCCTGAATTAACAAGAACAGAAACGAGGGTGCAAGGTTGCTGAACGGTAAATGTTAGATATTGTGCAGTGGAATTATTATGGAATCCACCCTGTCCGAAATTATAGGTTGACGGGCCAACATTCTGATTTGGCTGTGCAACCCGGTTTTCAACATAATAAGTTGTGGTATTATTCAGCACCGGGGTTGTGTAACTGTTGCCGGTTCCGAGCTGTGTGCCTCCTGAAGCCTGATTGAACCAGAATAAAGACCCGCTTCCTGTTGCATTCAGCGTTACACTGGCAGGGCTGCAACTTACCACATCGTTTGCCTGAGGAGCAGCGGGAGCATTGATGACAATGTAGTTTGTTTTTGTTGTTGTATTTGTTCCGCAGGAACTGCTGGCAGTCAATGTTACAGAGTAAGTTCCGGGGGTGTTGTAGGTATAAGTAGGATTATATTGAGTGCTTGTACCGCCATCGCCAAAAGACCAGTTGGCAACATTGGCATTGGTAGAAGTGTTGGTAAAAGTAACCGTGAACGGAACATTGCAGGTTGTTGTTGCTGATGCGGTAAAATCAGCATTTACAGTGGCTGAAAAAGCAGCACCAACACCTACTGCATACCATGCATTGGTAGTAGAAATTACTTCTGGCGAGCAAGGTCCGTACAAATCCTGTGCAGCCTGAATAGAATAATATCGTGCATCGGCATACTGAGAAGTAGGAGTAAGGTAAACTGTCAAAGTTCGGTAGGCAATAGCTGCAGCTTTGCTCATCCCGATACCGGTTACATTAAATGAATTGCCTATATCGTTGGTTCCGCTGCCGCCTTGTGTAAGCAGGTAAAACCAGTAATTCTGAACTCCGCTGTTGTAATGAACACCGCCATTATCACCGCTTCCGGTGTACCAGTAGGTTCCCAGATACGTGTCAGGATTTGAATAAGCATTAGGATTTGACATGCTGCGGAAAGCAGAGCCGATATCTTCACCAATAAGCCAGTCGGCTGTAGGAAGATGAGCATAGAACTCAATCACTGTTCCGAAAATATCGCTGAACGACTCATTCAATGCCCCTGATTGATACGAATAATTCAGGTTAGCCGTAAAGGTAGTAAGTCCATGAGTGATTTCATGCCCGCAAATATCAAGGGATGTTAGCGGAGTATAAGAAGCGTTGCCATCACCATAAGTCATTCTTGATCCGTCCCAGAAAGCATTAACATAATTGGTGCTGTAATGAATATAACTAAGCAGCTTCATACCGGCATTATTAATACTGTTTCTTCCGAAGGTATTAAAGTAATAATCATAAGTCATTTCAGCGCCATAATGTGCATCTCCTGCATATTGATCAAGGTTTGCATTTGCATTGTTCCAGTAATTATCGGCATCTGTAAAATCAACGGCTGCAGCATAACTCGTTCCTTTCTGAAGGTTATAAGTTTCTACTCCAAGGCCTCTACCCGTTTCACGCAGGCGATAGGTACTTCCTGTAAAATCGGCAGTTATCGGTTTTGTACCAACATAAGCAGTTACTGCAGTACCGGCTGCATCGGCATGATGAATCAAATCATTTTCGTGAACAATGTTTCCGGTAATCGCATCAACATAGATCTGCCGTCTTGACATAGGCTCATGAGCATAGATATCAAATTCCCATGCCAGCACAAATTCGGTTTCAATTCCTTCAATACTTTTCGGAGCATAAACTAATCTTCCTTCGGGATAAAAGGTAACATTAGGATTATGTTGTTCTGCTTTAAGAAATGCCTCTTCGGCCGGCATTTGCCATTTATAAGTGGCAGCTCCTATATGGCTAAGGGCAATATTCAGCGCCTGGTCACGGATAATGGAAGGCTTCGGCTTAACTGCCGGAACATATTTAGGAATAAAGCCATTAAATGAATTAATTTTCCCGATTTCGGTATGAAAGAGGTACATAGAACCTATGATGGGAATTCCATCAGATGTAGCCCTGTAGCGATAATGTTTCATTCCCATTTGATCTTCTTCCATCGAAAGGATTTCTAATCCAAAAGAAGAAGGAAGCGAAAATTGTTCTTTTAAAAATTTCTCAGGTTGAGTAAATGAGGGTTGCTGATTACGTGCATAAACAACATGCAACGGAGTGAGTGCATGATCATCCATGCGCACAGTTTCGCTTCCCGGTACTGCAAGCATGGCTTCTGTCCCTCTTAATACCTGAGCATGCGATTGAAAAAAGAAAATGAAAGCCCATAAAATCAGAATTAATTTTTTCATAAAAGTTGAATTTGAAGTTTTAATAATAATCGGTTCGTCAGCAAAATACGTGAAAAATATAATAGCAGGCAATCTTTATTTTTCAGCTTTTGCTGATAACATCTTTCATGCTGAATACGCCCCTTTTTCCTTGGAGCCATTCTGCTGCCAGTAATGCACCCTTGGCAAATGCTTTCCTGTTGAAGGCTTCATGGGTTAATAAAATTCTGTCGTCATCCGAAATGCAATTAACTGTATGAATGCCTGTAATTTCATCTTTTCTTTCACAGATAACCGGAAGCTTATTTTTTTCATTTTCCAGACTCCAGCCCTGGTAGACTCCAGCCTCAATAAATTTTCCGGCAAGGGTAATGGCCGTTCCGCTGGGTTTATCAAGTTTATGAATATGATGAGTCTCTTTTATATCAACCTGGTAATTCTGCCCTGCAAGTAATTGAGCCAGCCTTTCATTAATCTCAAAAAATATATTGACTCCTATGCTGAAATTAGAGGCCCATAGCATGGCACCATCCTTCTGTAAACAGTATTGTTCCATTTCATTCAGCTTTTCTATCCAGCCTGTGGTACCGCTAACTACAGGAATACCGGCATCAATACATAGCTTCAGATTTTCATAAACAGAATCAGGCCGGGTAAACTCAATCACAGCATCGGCTTTGCGAATCAGATCTGGGTTTAATTCGGTTTTATTTGAGGATGTGATTGTATGTATGACTTCATGTCCCTTATCCACAGCAACTTGTTCTATTGCTTTGCCCATTTTACCGTAACCAATAAGTATGATTTTCATTGCCGGAAATTTTATTTAGATGCTGCGAAGGTGAAAAATGAATGAGATATATAGTTCGATAAATAAAGAAGTATTTTTAAGAACGGAATGGTTATGTACATTTGCCCATCCAAAATTTAGATGATATGAAAATAAAAACTTATCTTTTGGCAGGCATTATGACTTTAATGTTTGCTGCCTGTGGTTCAGGCGAACAGAAACAGGAAGTACAACAGGAGCCGGCAATTGAAAATGTTCCTGCAGAAATTACCAGCACTGATGGCCTTGAGTCGTATTGGGAATGCCCGATGAAATGCGATGGAAAAATGTTTGCTGCTGCCGGTAATTGCCCGGTGTGCGGTATGGAATTAACCGAAGTAAAGGTGAATGCTGAACCTGTTGCAGCCGATACTGCTGCTCACGATCATGACAATCACGAAGGTCATAACCATTAATTTTTTATGATGAAAAAATTCCTGTCGGTTTTTATTCCGGTAATCCTGCTCACGGCTACAGCCGGAGTGTATGTGGTGAACCACTACTGCATGATTGCCGGAAAAACCACAGCGAATTATGCCTGTTGCAGCAACTGCAATGACGATTGCTGCAAAAAAGACATTAAGGTCATCAGGCTGACCATTGAAACGGTTAAACAGTCGGAATCCAAAATTTTTTCTGCATTTGATTTTATTCCCTTTACAGTATCCGTTTTTTCTGCACCCCTCAAGGATTGTTATTCGAATGATTTTAAGACAGGTTATAATCCTGATCCGCTACTGTTTTTTGAATCAACCAAAACCACAGTTCTGAGAATTTGATTTAAATGTTTTGCATGGCCATTGGCCAAATAAACCCCTTTTATTCATCAACTTTATTTCCATGCAAACGTTTAAATCATTTAACAATGAAAAAAATAATTATAGCCGTTATGCTCTTACTGCAATGGCAAATACTTTTTGCACAGCAGGTAACGGGGCGGGTTTTAGCCAAAGAGAACAATAAGGAAGTACCGCTGGCCGGTGCCAGCGTTTACTTTCCGGGTACCACTACCGGAACCTTCACTGCCAATGACGGCAGTTTTCGTCTTGATAAACCCGGTCCATCTGTAAATAAACTTGTGATCAGTTTTGTTGGTTTTGTTAATGATACCATTCCGGCAGAAGGAACAAATAACAAAGTGGTATTAAAAGATGCTGTTACACTGAAAGGGGTGGAAATAAAAGGAAGCCGTCCTGATACCTACATATCGCAGGTAAACCCGTTAAAAACAGAAGTGCTTACTACCACTGAACTTGAGAAAAATGCCTGTTGTAACCTGAGTGAAAGTTTTGAATCGAACCCAACGGTTGATGCTTCTTACTCTGATGCCGTAACCGGTGCACGGCAAATTCAGATGCTGGGGTTATCAGGAACGTATGTTCAGTCGCTGGTGGATGTACTTCCCCATATCCGCGGGCTGAATACAAGTTTCGGTTTTAATTTTATTCCGGGATCCTGGGTGGAAAATATCTATGTTTCGAAAGGAAATGGCAGTGTGGTAAACGGATATGAATCCATTACCGGCCAGATTGATGTCGAACTGAAAAAGCCTGAACGTGCTGAAAAATTTTTTCTGAATTTATACGGCAATAATGAAGGGCGATTCGAATCAAACATGTTGCAGAGTTTCAGGCTTGACAGCAGTTGGAGTACCATGTATTTGCTCAGCGGAAATGTAATGCAGAATAAAATGGACCACAACCATGATAATTTTCTTGATGTTCCGCTCAATAAACAGTATCAGGTTATGAACCGGTGGAAGTTTGACTCCGGAAAAAGATTAGAAAGTATGTTCGGAATCCGCTACCTGAAGGATGACCGTTCGGCCGGAGACATACGCTTTAACCCGAAAACCGATAAACTTACAACTAATTATTACGGCATAGGCATTGAAACCGGCCGGCTCGAAACGTTTGCTAAAACAAGCTACAGTTTTCCAAACAGTGAATACCAAAGTATCGGGCTGCAGCTTTCCTATATTCATCATCAAACGGATGCTTATTACGGATTACGGAACTATGATGCGCAGGAGCAGACTTTTTATTCCAACCTCATTTACCAGTCTGTTATTGGTGATACACGCTATAAGTTCAGAACCGGACTTAGTTTTATGGCCGATACCTATCATGACCATCTTGATTCTTTACTGATGGTAAGCGAAGAAATTGTTCCGGGCGCTTTCTTCGAATTTACCTATGATGATTTGCACCACTGGACGATTGTGCCCGGCATCCGTGCCGATTACAACAGCGAATACGACTGGTTTGTTAATCCGCGTTTGCATGCCAGGTATAAAATTTCGGAAAATTCATCCATCAGGGCCTCAGCCGGAAGCGGACATCATACTCCGCATATTCTTGCTGAAAATACTTTTCTGCCGGCTTCTTCAAAGCAAATCATCATTACCGAAAAACTTAAAGCAGAACATGCCTGGAATGCAGGACTCAATTATGCTCTCTGTTTTCTGGTCAATGGAAGAGAAGCTAAGTTTTCCATTGATGCTTACCGTACAGAATTCCTGAATCAAACCATTGTTGATTTATACACAGAAACCCGTACTGCTTATATCTATAACCTTAACGGAAAAAGTTATTCAAACAGTTTGCAGGCCGAAATCATGTACGAACCCATTACCAATCTAAAACTAAAAGCAGCCTGGAAGTACAATGAGGTTAAAACCACATTTAATGGCAAACTGATGGAAAAACCATTAAATCCGCAGCAGCGTGCTTTGTTTAATGCCGCTTATGAAACACCCAATGGAAAATGGAAAGCTGATTTTACTTTACAGTATTCAGGAAAACAGAAATTGCCGCCATTCATAGATCATAAGGCTGACCATCATTTGCATGACGAGCCTGCCATAACGGAAGCTCCGGCTTTTTTCCGCTCGTTGGGTCAGATTACTTACATGAGCGGAAAATGGGATGTGTATGCAGGCTCAGAGAATATAGGCGATTACCGGCAGCATAATCCTGTCATCAATCCGGATTATCCGTTCGGAAATGATTTTGATACAGGTATTCTCTGGGGCCCGGTTACAGGACGGATGTTTTACGCTGGATTGAGGTTTACTATCTATTGAATTCCCCGCTGGCAGTTAAAGTTCAATTCAAAATTATAGTGTAACATCGCAGAAGATTTCATAAACAAATCTCCTTGTTCCGACTGATTTATAAATTCCTTTTTGAGAAAGCCGGATGGAAAATAACCGGACGGTTTCCCTATGAAATTCAGAAGTACGTCATGATAGTTGCACCTCATACCAGCAACTGGGATTTTCTGGTGGGTCTTGCTGCACGAAGCATTCTTAAAATTAACACCCGCTATCTCGGCAAAAAAGAATTGTTTCGTTTTCCGTTTGGTATTGTTTTCAGATACCTGGGCGGTTATCCGGTTGATCGTTCCAGAAGTGCCAATATGGTTGAGGAAGTTGCCGGTATTTTCAACCGGTATGAGGAGTTTTCTATTTGTATTGCCCCTGAAGGAACAAGAAGCAAGACCAATAAACTTAAAACCGGATTTTATCACATTGCAACCCGACTTAACATTCCCATTCTGATGGTAGGTTTTGATTATCCTTCACGCGAAGTCCGCATTCATGAGCCGTTTTATCCTTCAGGAACATTGGAAGCCGATTTACCCATGATTCTTGACTTTTTCAGAACCATTAAAGGAAAGTATCCCGAAAAAGGAATTACCTGATGGCATAACAGGAAAATGTTAGTTTTACCCCCGAAATAAATCCTACCGACTTCTTATGAAAATCGCAAGAATAGTTTTGACTGTGATAAGCCTTGTGCTTGCCTTTTTGATTTATAAAGGAATAAAAGACCCGATTGACTGGCAAAAAGAAAAGAAAATGCGTTACGGAAAAGTAATTGAAAGGCTTAAGGAAATCCGGACAGCGCAAACAGCCTACCGTGCCGAAAAAGGAGAGTATGCCGAGAATTTTGAATCGCTCATTCAGTTTTTGAAAAACGGAAATTTTACTGTTGTAAAACAGATTGGCGATCCTGAAGACAGCACAGCCGTAGTCATCCGTGATACTACCTTTGTTCCGGTTCGCGATTCGCTTTTCAAAGGCAGAGCCGATGCCATTGATTCACTTCCGATTATTCCTTTTGGTGATGGCGCTAAGTTTAAAATGAGTGCCGGTAAAATTGAAAAAGGTAATGTAATGGTCAATGTGTTCGAAGTGGTTGATACCAAACCGTTCGATCCAAAGCATGTTCTTAAAGTCGGTTCGATGACTGAACCTACCAATGCCGGAAATTGGGAATAGCCTGCTGCTGAATAAGTCATTCTTTACCGATCATTACGAATCGGCTATTCATGCCCGCCAGTGCCTGATGATTGAATCAAACCATCTGTCTATAGCCTTACTGGATAATGAAAATGTTCTCGCCTTTGAGCAATTCAGTTTTGAGGAATGGATTGATGAATGGTTTTCTCAAAGCAAAATTGCAGCTCTGAAACAATCTCTTCCTGCTTTGGTGTTGTTCCGCGCGGATGCAGCGTTACTTCTCCCCGAAGTATTCCGTAAAAACCGGGACGAATTGTTACACAGGTTTTTCACGGTGAATGACCATTATGAAGTAGCAGAACATAAACCGGCTTCTTTTCCGGCTGTTGTATGCTTTCTGGCCGGAAAAAGCCTTCTTGCGCTAATCAGAAATCAGTTTCCGGGAGCGGTACTGATGCACCATTCGCTTCCGGTTTTATGGTGGATGATGAATCATGCTAAACTGAAGCAGCCTTCAATGGTCATTGAACTGTATCAAAAAAGATTGTTTATTTATGCAGTAAATGAAGGAACTCCGCTTTTTTACAATTCATTTGAAGTTAACAGTGCAGAAGATGTAGCCTATTACACACTCTTTGTAATGGAACAATTGGAAATGGAGCCGGTAAGGCAGACAGTTTATTTCAAAGCTTCAATGGATAATGAAAACTTACTTACCGTTTGCCGGAACTTTATTCCTGCTTTTATCTCGATGGATGTGCTAAAGCCTCATAAAAATCAAGATTCGGAATGGCTGTTTCCGTTTCTTTGCAATGCATTATTATGCGAATAATTTCCGGCAAGTATAAAAGCCGGAAAATTCCTGACACATGGCTCCGGCATACGCGTCCAACTACCGATTTTGCACGAACCGGTTTGTTCAGCATGATGGAGCACCGTTTGAATGTTGAAGGTACTCATGCCCTCGATCTATTTGCAGGCACCGGCAGCATTGGCTTTGAATTGCTCTCACGCGGATGTGAACGCGTAACCATGTTAGACAGTGATAAGCGCAGCATCCTTCACCTGAAAAAAACGGCTGAAATGTTTGAAGAAGAGAATGCAGTTATTATTCACTCGGAAGCATTCCGTTTTCTGAAAACCTGCCAACCGGTTTACGATCTTGTTTTTGCTGATCCTCCTTTTGATTTCGGTTATGAACTTTATGAAAAACTGATTGAATTGGTTATGGAAAAATCGTTCACTCAGAATGGCCTTTTTGTTCTGGAGCATCAGGCTACAGACAAATTTGAAGAACAAAAGTATTTTACTGAATCGCGCAGGTTCGGTAATGTTGCATTCAGTTTCTTTGCTCAAACAAAATAACTATGAAAACAGCTTTGTTTCCCGGCTCCTTCGATCCTTTTCACAAAGGCCATGAGGACATTGTAAACCGGATTCTTCCGCTGTTTGACCAAGTGGTAATCGGAATCGGAAACAATACTTCAAAACAGTATCTGTTTCCACTTGAAAAAAGAAAAGCGATTATCCAATCGGTATTCCGGCAGAATAAACAAATTGAAGTTGCAGAATACAGCGGTTTAACCGTTGACTTTTGTAAAAAGATAAAAGCCGGATACATCATCCGCGGTCTGCGTCATGCAGGTGATTTTGAGTTTGAGCAATCCATTGCACAGATTAATCAGTCACTTAGTGCAGAAGTTCAGACATTGTTTGTTCCATGCCGGCCTGAACTGAGTGCAATCAGTTCTACCATACTTCGGGATATTTACAGAAACAATGGAAGTGTTATTGAGTTTTTACCTTTAAGCGCCCGAAATTTAATTTGAATATTTCTTTGTTGAAAATCTCCACGAAATTCCGGAACTGATAAAATAGTTTTCCGAAGGGTTTTTGAAATCAGCTCCGGCTGATACATCCAACTGAAGGTTGGGAAATAAAAGAAAAGCCATACCTCCGTCAAAACTGTGTATGTTGCTTTCCTGTTCAGGTATTGTTCCGAATATCTCAACATAAACACTGAGTTTATCTGTCATCCCAAAGCTTGAAGTAAGGGTGTAAACAAAATTACCGGTACTTCGGTAAGGTTCCCATTCCATACCGGCATTGTAACTTAAGTTTACTTTATCACTCAGATTATGTTGTACAGCAAAACGAAAATTAGTAGCATAATTATTTGCTTTGAAATTTTCTGAAGCAATCCGGTGCAAAACCAAATGATGAATAAATCCGATTTGAGGTCGTATTCCTTTTTCATCACACACCTTTATTTTAAAACCGATCTCCACAGGTGTAATTCCATTTTCTTTCCATTCGCCAGTTCTGTTTTTTAAATGGGTAGTGATGATTCGCATTTCCATAATTTCAGAAAGACTTAATCTCCAAAGAATAGAGGGAAGCTCAGCGCTTTTGCCGGATTTTTCATTTCTGTGGAGAAATCCACATTCGATTTGAATCGTACGGAATGGAACCACAAAAGGAGCTTCGGTCTGATCAGGCCTGTCGGTTGATAGTTCCTGAGCTGCAACAGAAACCGGCAAAAGCAATGTAATCAGAACAACTTTTTTAATCATCATCTTACAATTAGAACAGGAATTTTTACTTTATGTCTTACTGCATTAACCGTTGAACCAAACAAAATGTCTTTCATGGTCTGATGTCCGTGAGCACCCATAACTAAAAGATCAGCATCAAAATCTTTTACCAGTTTGGGTATCTGGTTTCGCGGTTTGCCGAAGCCAATCACTTTTGTACACTTATATCCGAGGGCAGTCAGACTATCAATATATTTCTGCATGTTAATCTTGTCCGATTCTGATTCATAGTCCCTCGTTTCTTTTCCAAACATAAATGCCGTAGGAGACTCGGTGATGTGAATAAGCAGGTATTCCGCCTCTTTTCCCCCTTGCTTTAATGCATGATTGATGGCAAGGTGATCATGTTCACTGAAGTCAAGCGTAACGGCAATTTTTTTGTAAGGGACAGGGGAGGAGAGCTGAAACTCATCGTACAATCCATGGGGAACCCGGCTTTCTTCTTTCTTCATTCCTTTAAATAAGGGCATAATTGAGATGTATAACAAAACTCCAAGAGTGATTACTGCCAGCGGGAGTACTGTCAGTTGAAGGACAAAGGCATACTCACCAGTCATCCATTCGCCAAATGTTTCAATGACCAACTGAACATTCAAACCAATGATAATCAAAGCAGAAATCCAGGCAAGAATTTTAATCCACATGCCGGCTGCGAATTGACCCATTGCTTTTTTGTCGCTTACAAAATGAATCAACGGAATAATGGCAAAGCCTAACTGCAAACTCAAAATTACCTGAGACAACACCAGCAAATCACCGGTACTTCCTTCACCGAAAACAGATATGCTGATGTATGCGGGAATAATGGCAATCAAGCGGGTAATCAGCCTCCTGAGCCAAGGTGCAAGCCTGATGTTTAAATAACCTTCCATTACAATTTGACCGGCTAAGGTTCCGGTAACGGTTGAACTTTGCCCGGCAGCAATCAATGCTACGGCAAAAAGTACAGGCGCCCATTGAGTGCCAAGTAAAGGCTCAAGCAGTTTATGAGCATCCTGAATTTCTGCAACTTCAAACAAACCGTTTTTATAAAAAGTAGCTGCGGCAAGAATCAGTATTGCTGAGTTTACAAGAAATGCCATATTTAATGCAATGGCAGAATCAATAATATTGAAACGGATGGCTTTTTTAATTTCTGTTGATGTTCGCTCAAACTTGCGTGTCTGTACTAAAGAAGAATGCAGGTAGAGATTATGCGGCATAACCGTGGCCCCAATAATTCCAATGGCAATGTAAAGTGCGGTGCTGTCAGGAATGGAGGGAATTAAACCACCCGCTACTTCCGCAATATCCGGCTTTGAAAAGAACATTTGAGCCAGAAAGCACAGACCGATGATGGCAACCATTGTGATGATGAATGCCTCCATGGCGCGCATTCCCCGGTTGAGCAGCAGCAATACGATGAAGGTATCCAGTACGGTAATCGTTACTCCCCACATGAGCGGAATATCAAAGAGCAGTTGAAGACCTATGGCCATCCCTAAAACTTCGGCAAGATCAGTGGCAGCTATTGCAATTTCGGCAAGAAACCATAAAAAATAGTTGACGGGCTTCGGATACATTTCACGCGAAGCCTGAGCCAGATCGCGGCTGCGCACTATTCCTAACCGGGCGCATAAACTTTGCAGCAGCAATGCAATCAGGTTGCTCATCAGCAAAACCCATATCAGGGTATATCCATACCTGCTGCCTCCGGCAAGATCGGTCGCCCAGTTACCCGGATCCATGTACCCGACACTGACTAAATATGCCGGACCCAAAAAAGCCAGCAGTTTTTTTCCGACAGATTTTTTATTCGTGTCAACCGATGCATTTACTTCCGAAAGGGAAGGGCGTATTGTATTACTTTCCATGTTGCTTTATCAAAATGTTTTTCGTTACATCATAACTCAGGTGAATAACTTTCTTCTGATTCAGTTTTACATCGGCTGACATATCAAAAGCATGTACTTCCATTACTTCAATCTCATTACCAAGGCTCAATCCGTTTTTTTCGAGGTATTGCAGAAAGGAAGGCGAATGTTCCGTTACTCCTGAGATTACTCCGGTTTGTTTTTGCGTCAGTACACATAACGGTTTGAAATCATGGATGGAAATTTTTCCTCTCTTATCAGGTATCGGGTCGCCATGAGGGTCGGTTTTCGGATAACCTAAAAATTTATCTAATCGCTCAATTAATTCATCAGATTGAACATGCTCTAACTGCTCAGCCATGTCATGAACTTCGTCCCATGCAAACTGCAGTTTCTGCGCAAGAAAAACTTCCCATAATCTGTGTCTGCGGATGATTTCAAGTGCTGTTTTACGGCCTTTATCCGTTAAGGTAACGCCATAGTACTTCTCATGTTTCACCAATTTGTCTGTTGAAAGCTTACGTAGCATGTCGGTAACCGTAGCGGGTTTTATACTGAGCGAAGCGGCCAGTGTATTGGTAGTTACTCCGTCAGGTTCCTGCTCCAGCAGGTGATAAATCGTTTTCAGGTAATTCTCAGCCGTAAGGGATGGCATAATTTAAATTTTGGCAAACATATAAAATAATTTAGATTAGCCTAAAATAGTTTAGCAACCTGCCGATTACTTTTGCGTCATGATTTATAAGGCAATCATCCGCCCTTTACTTTTTATGATGGATGCCGAACAGGCCCATCATTTCACTTTTCGCTGTATTAAACGGTTGGTTAGGATTCCGTTTTTAAGTTTATTGCTGAGAAAGATTTTTTGTCAACACCAAACAAATCCTGTTGTACTAAATGGCCTTGCATTTCCCGGCAGGGTTGGACTGGCCGCAGGATTTGATAAGAATGCAATGCTTGTGGATGAATGGGAGTATTTCGGGTTTTCTTTCATTGAAGTTGGAACCATCACTCCGCGGCCACAGGCCGGCAATCCCAAACCCAGACTGTTCAGATTGCCGAAAGACGAAGCCATCATTAACCGTATGGGATTTAACAATGACGGTGCAGATGCTATTGCCCTGCGATTAAGCAAACGAAAAAGTAAACTCATCGTTGGAGGAAACATTGGAAAGAACAAAGACACACCCAATGAGAATGCAGCAGACGACTACCTGTATTGTTTTAATAAGTTATTCCCGGTTGTTGATTTTTTTACGGTGAATGTAAGTTCGCCAAACACCCCCGGACTACGCGAATTGCAGGATGGCGATATGCTCCGCAAAATTCTGAATGTATTGCAGGAAGAGAATAAGAAAATGCCTTTTAAGAAACCGGTTTTTCTTAAAATAGCTCCTGATCTTACTGAAACGCAGCTTGATCAAATAATTTCTATTGTTGAAGAAACGAATCTTGCCGGCATAATTGCAGCCAACACTACGATAAGCCGCGATGGATTGAAATCAAATTCTGATCTGGTTAATCAAGTTGGCGGATTAAGCGGCAAACCCGTTAAAAAGAAAAGCGATGAAGTATTGGCGTATATTGCTGCTCACCGCAGAAAGAGATTTTCATTAATTGCCAGTGGTGGAATACACTCGCCTGAGGATGCCCTTGAAAAAATAAAAATTGGTGCTGATCTGGTTCAGGTTTACACAGGGTTTATTTACGAAGGGCCGGCTTTGGTGAAAAGAATTGAGAAGTCATTAGCCTAAAACTTATTCTGAAGGAGCAGAATATTCAGATTTTCTCCAAAGCATTTTCCTGAATCCAGCCTTCATGACCGTTAGGGAGCCGGATGCGTTTCCAACCGCTCAGTTCATCCATCATTTTCACTTTTGTTCCGCCATGAAGCATAAACAGATTGGCACTTTTTTCATCTGGCGATGATTTTACATATACATTCGATTGAAAAATGATGGCATAATTATCCGAGCGAATTTGTTTTTGCTGCCATGTGGCAATGGCATAAACTGAAATGCTTCCTGACAGACTTATCAAAGCACAAGCAAAAGCGATTTGCTTTATCCATCGTACCGGAATAAACAACCAGGCTGCAGTCCATGCCAAACAAATCCATAAAAGAATAATAACCCAACTGAATTTATTTTCGGCCGGAGTGTTCATCAGCCACTTGTTAAGCCATCTTTTGTAAAAAACTTCAGGTAAGGATTCAATTTTATCAATTGTCTGGCTATTGGCTAATTTCAAATTAAATTCAGTGTCGGTATCGCCAGGAGACAGTTTCAGCGCACGCTCGTAATTGAGTATAGCAGCCGGAATGTTTGAATTTTTATAATGAGCATTTCCGAGGTTGAAGTACAACTCCGGAGCTTCATATCCTGCATTAATAATGGCTTCGTATTGCTGAATGGCTTCTTTGTAGTTTCCTTTCTGAAAATGTTCGTTTGCCAGTTTAAATTGTTCAGTTTGCATTTTAGCGATGGAGGTAAGCGGCAGCATGAGCAGCACCATCAATGCATGGATCACGTATTTTGACCGTAAGAAGATACCCGAATGTATGAACCTGTTTATCATCGTTTCAATTTTTCCTGTAAGACAGAAATTATATTCACGGCATCAGCATAAACGGCAGCACTGCTCTGCGTAGTATAGCCACCTGCATAACGCGACATTTCGCAGGCATCAATCGTATTATTGAACTGCTTAATAATTTCTTCCGGTACCATTCGCTTTTTCATTTCTTCAGTTGCCGTTTCTTTTGAAAGTGCAGAAGGAAGAATGTTCAGTTTTCCACCTGTAAATTCCCAAAGGGCACGGGTTACCTCGGTATAAAACTGTTCATGCTCATTTTTATCCAGATGTTTTTTTGCGGCTGATAATTTCTTTTTGGCTATGGATGCGGCTTTTCGGCTTCGCATCAGCACAGCGTCTGCATTCATGGCTTCAATTCTGTTTTTCATAATGAGCAGCAGGATAATAAGAACTACAGGAATCAAAGCCATCATCCACCAGGTAAAGTCAGTACCAGCCGATTCATCCATTCTGATAAAAGCAACTGGCCCGGTTTTGATGAAGCGTATGTCTTTGCCCAGTAACTGCACTTCGCTTTTGGAGGGGGATAATGCTACAGAAACTGAAGAGCTGCCGGTTCCTTTGTTAACTTTAAGTTTGAAAGCCGGTGAGGTGAATGTCTGATAGGCTTTTTTCTCCAGATCGAAATAGGAGAGTTCAACCGCTGGAATTTCATACTGACCTTCATTGCGGGGTATGAGCAGGTATTCATATAAGCGTGAGCCCGAAACACCGTTAGCATTTACATTTATGTTATCATTCTGTTTCGGTTCATACGATTCAATGCCGGGAGGAACATCGAGTGGCGGGGCATCAAACAGTTTGATATTCCCTTTTCCGTTCAGTTTTATTCTTAGCGCAACGGCTTCATTGGTATTGGTAACATCTTTATCAAGTTTTGCTTCAAAAGAAAACTTACCGACCATTCCTTTAAACGAAGCAGGGGCACCGGCAGGTAAATCTTTAACCGTGATTTTTATTGGCGTACTGGTTAATGCTATCTTCACATCGCGTACTCCGCGGCCGAAGAACGGATCATTAAAAAACGGATCATTGAAAACATCAAACGGGTCGTTAGGGTTTCGTTTGCGTTGAACCCGCACCCGCGCAATGCATTCACCTTCCATTGGGTCAATGGTAAGCGAGCCGCTTTGCTGAGGAAAGGCAATAATTTTTCGGATATCGCCATAATTGTATTGCACACCATTAATGGTTTCCACCCTGCTGATATCTAGTTGGGCCGGCAAAGGCACATCTTGTGTATAAAAACCATTTAGAGTGGCCGCTTTGGTTATGGCATAATTGACCAATTGCACGCGGGTGTACAAACGGTAAGTGATGGAGATACCTTCTCCACGGTACACATTGGTTTTGTCAACAATAGCACGTATAAAAACATCATTGCCCGTTACGCCATCGCTTTCCTGGCGCTGTGGCTGGCCTTGCTGAGTTGACTGTTGTGGCTGGCCTTTGGTCACCGTAAGCGTAAAAGGCGGAGATTCTAATTTTTTTCCATTGCTGATGATGGATGCAGAGCCGATTTTAAATTGCCCTTCTGTTTTTGCCTGAAGGTAATAAGTAAAAGACTGCGATTGCGAAATGCTGCCATTGATAATCTGAACACTTGAAGACTGATTGGGGCCGCTTAGTACAAAAAAATCGCTCAGCGATGGACCTTCGAAATTACTTCCTGTGGCATTCAGGGTAAAAGTAAGTTGAAATTGTTCGCCAACGGCTACAGGATTTCGTGACACGGAAGCGGAAAGCGATTGACTGTTTGCCTGATAGCATGCAGTCAACAACATCAGGATGCCGGCTGATGCGCCTTTCTTTAGCACTAAAGTAAAATGAGTTCTTACCATTGCTTTTCTGTTCTTGTCCGTTGCCCTTCTATTTTGTTCAACCGTTTCTGAATTTCTTTTTCATTGTTTCTTAACGCCTGAAGTAAGCGCTCGGCATCTTCCTTTGAAATTTTCTGTTCAGGTTGCCCGGGTTGTTTTTGCTGATTAGCGGCATTTTGTTGCTGACTCTGTTCATTCTGCTGCTTTTTCTGCCCGTCTTCATTCTGTTGATTTTCGTTCTTATCCTGATTCTTATCCTGATTCTGGTTGTCTTTATTTTTATTCTGCTGATTTTGTTCCTGCTCTTTCTGCATTTTTTGTGCATAAGCAAGATTGTATCTTGTCTCTTCGTCAGAAGGATTTATGCGTAAAGCATTCTTATAGGCTTCAATACTCTCCTTAAATTTATGTTGCTTAAAAAAACTGTTACCCAGATTATGATAATCGCGTGCTGATGAACTTTTATCGGGGGAAAGGTTGGCGGCAGCGCTATACTGGCGCGATGCTTCTTCAAACTTTTCCTGTTTGTAAAGGGCGTTGCCAAGGTTATAATTGGCATTGAAGGATGCATTGTTTTTTTCCAGCGCTTTGCGGTATCTGATTTCCGCTTCATTGAAATTATTTTTCTGATATGCTTTATTTCCACTGCGGATATTTCCTTTTTCAGGCTGGGCATGGAGCAGGAGGGGAAAAAGCATCAAGAGGCTTACCCATAGTCGCAGATATGCAATCAAACTTCTCATGCGGCTTTTCTGTATTCGGCTATTGATTTTAATTTTTCAATCCAGCGGCTTCTGCGTTCGTTCATCAAAAACTCCATCATCAGAAATAACAATGCAAACAGTATAAAGTACTGATACTGTTCTTCGTAATCAGTATAAAGCAAAGTGCCAAGCTCTTTCTTTTCCATTTCGTTGATTTCTTTAAGGATAATGTCTAATCCGTCATCCGAATTACTGGCCTGTACAAATTTTCCTCTGCCGGCTTCTGCAATTTCGCTAAGGGCTACCGGATTCATTTTGGTGATTACCGTACTTCCCGAATTATCTTGCATAAACCCCGTACGTATTCCGTTTCGATAAACCGGAATGGGTGCCCCTTCGGGCGACCCCATGCCAATGGTATGAATTACAATTCCTTTTTCAGCGGCTGCTTTTGCACTCTCAACCGGATTGTCTTCATGACTTTCTCCATCGGTAATAATTACAAAAGTGGTATTCTTTCCTATGGAGTCATTAATGCTTTCCATGGCAAGGTCAATGGCTGCACCAATGGCAGTTCCCTGTGTGGGTACCATATCGGTACTGACGGTAGAAAGAAAAAGTTTGGCAGCGCTGTAATCGGTAGTAATGGGCAACTGTACATAAGCCTGACCGGCAAACACAATTAATCCGATTCTGTCTCCCCGCAATTTTTCAATCATGCGGTAAATTGCCTGCTTGCTGCGCTCCAGTCTGGTAGGGCGTATATCTTCTGCATTCATGGAATTGCTTACATCCAGGCAAATCATGATGTCAGAGCCTTTGCGTTTTACTTCTTCCATCTTTGTTCCTATTTGCGGACGGGCAATGGCAAGTATTATGGAAGCCGATGCCAGCATCAGCAGCACAAACCGAATAACAGGTTTTACAGAGGATTTTGTCGGTATCAGATTTCCAAGTAATTCAGTATCGCTCCATCTTTTTAATGCCCGTTTTCTCCACCATAGCATTAAAATAAAAATGAATGTCATAGCGGGAATCACGGCCAGCAGCCACAGGAATTCGGGATTTGCAAAGCGTATCATGGCAATGTTCTGAATAAAGTGTAGCGTAAAACCATTTCCAATAGAAGAAACAAACCGGCTGCCAACAACCATGGCAGGTATTCTTCGCTGTATCGTTTGTATTCCGAAACTTCCACCTTGGTCTTTTCCAGTTTGTCAATTTCTGCATAAATGTTTTTCAAACTTTTATTGTCGGTAGCGCGGAAGTATTTGGCATCGGTAGCCGATGAAATCTGTTTCATGATGTCTTCGTCAATCTGTACTTCCTGGTTTACATATTGAATGCCGAATGGAGTTTTCACCGGGTAGGGAGCCATGCCCTGCTTGCCGACTCCGATAGTATAAACACGAATACCGAAGGACTTTGCAATCTCTCCGGCAGTAACCGGAGCAATAGCGCCTGCATTGTTTACTCCGTCAGTTAAAAGAATGATGACTTTACTTTTTGCAGGACTGTCTTTGAGCCGTGAAATGGCAGTTGCCAATCCTTCGCCAATAGCGGTTCCGTCAAGCAGCATTCCGCTTTTCATTTTGGCAATCATGTTTTTTAACACGGCATGGTCGCTTGTTAACGGACATTGGGTAAACGATTCACCGCTGAAAATCACGAGGCCAATCATGTCATTTGTTCGTGCATCAACAAAATCAATAGCTGTTTTTCTGGCCGCTTCAACCCGGTTGGGTTTTAAATCTTCGGCTAACATGGAGCTTGAAAGGTCCATAGCCAGCATAATGGCAATTCCTTCAGTAGTTACGCTGGTGCTTTTTGATGATGACTGCGGCCGCGCAAGTGCTGCGATAATCAAAGCAACAGCAACAGAGCGTAAAAACAACGGAGTATTCACAAATCGTTCTCTGAAAGTCAACGGTTTTTTTTCAAAGGGTTCAAGGTCGGAATAAATTATCTGCGGTCTTTTTTTTCTTGCTACAAGAAATTCATAAGCAATCATAACCGGAATGAGCAGCAGCAGCCAGAAGTAACCGGGTTGTGCAAATACAATATCGTGCATCATACTGCCATTTCCTCCTTTCTTACAGAATTTCCATCTGCTAATGTTTTATGAGCAGTTGCATTAACAAATTCATAGGCATTCATCATGCACTGTTCGTTTTCGTGAGGTACTGTTATCATTTTGGCAAACTTGACCAGGTCGCCAATGGTGAAAATGTATCGCAGCCTGTTTTTGACTGAATCATCTAACTTGTAAACAACAGGATACTGCAGAATTTCATCTGAAGTCATTTCCATGGCATTCATCTGCCAGCGATGGTCAAGGTAGATTCGCAAAATGTCGGTAAGTTCGGTGTAGTAAGATTTTATCTGACCCTGCTGCCAAAGCTTTTTCTCTTCGAGTTGCGCCAATGACTTTAAGGCAATTTCATGGGCAGGGAGCGAAGGAATTTTCTTTTCAGCCATAACCGGTTTCTTTTTAAACTTCCGGTAAAGAAGTATGCCAATAAAAACTGCCAGGCCAAGCGCCAATACACCGGCAGCATAGGGAACAAAATCTTTCCATGTCAGGGGCATTTCAATGACGGGCTTGATGTCCTTGATAGAGGCAGTGGTATCTACTTCAACCGTAAAAACAGAGAGCAGCAGCGGAGCCGTTTCCGAATAATTGGTTAATGAATCTTTATTGGCAGTATCGGTAAAACGAAATGGAGGAATGGCATAATAGCCGGAATCGAAACAGGTAAGTAAAATGGATTGGCGAATGGTAAGCTCATTACCGTCAGCGCTGAAGGAGGTATCAAGCTGCGAGCGTTTTAGCACTTCGATTTTCTGAATCGAATCGGGCAGGGAAGGCCATGTAAATGTTTTTCCTTTAGGATGAGTAAGTTCAAGATGCAAGTTGATTTGACGGCCTATCTGCATTTCGGTACTGTCAAGGGTGGCAACCGCTTTCTGTCCGAAGGAACGGAAGGAAACAATAAGAATGAATAATAGCAGTACCGGCCTCATAATTTAAAATCTTCGTTCGCGCGCTTTAAAAAGATTGATTAACGGAGTAACGTAATTCATACCTGTTTCTATAACAGTGTGGTCAATGCCACTGCGGTTAAACATAGATTCGAGCTGAGCGGTGTATGTTCTGTTCCACTGTTCAAACCTGAGTCTTACGGCAGCGCTGGATGTATCCACCCACCGGAATTGGCCGGTTTCGGCATCCTGCATTCTGACTAAGCCAACATCCGGTAAATGTTTTTCATGGCGGTCAGCAATGCGAATAGCTACGGTATCGTGTTTTCGTGAAGCTATTTTAAGGGAGTCTTCAAAATTTTTACTTTTGAAATCGGAAATGACAAAAGCGATGCTTCGTTTTTTAATCATGTTGGTGAAATAACGCAATGCCATACCGAGATCAGTTCCGTGCGATTCGGGTTCGAGGTTGATCAGTTCACGGATAATGCGCAGAATGTGTGTCTTTCCTTTTTTGGGAGGAATGAACAATTCAATTTTATCGCTAAAAAAAATCACACCGGCTTTATCATTATTCTGAATGGCGGAGAATGAAAGCACAGCACAGAGTTCGGTAATCAGATCACGCTTTAACTGCTTTCGTGTACCGAAAGAACCCGAGCCGCTTACGTCCACCAGCAGCATTACGGTTAACTCCCTTTCTTCTTCAAATACTTTTACATAAGGATGATTGAAACGGGCTGTTACATTCCAGTCAATACTGCGGATATCATCACCGGGCATGTACTCCCTTACTTCACTGAATGCCATACCGCGGCCTTTAAAAGCAGAGTGATACTCGCCCGAAAATATCTGACTCGACAATCCCCTTGTCTTAATCTCAATCTTGCGGACTTTTCTGAGTAAGTCTGTTGTTTCCATGTTGTGCATTCAGGCAAGGAATAATTTCAAGCTAATGGGTTTTCAAACCATTAAGGAACTTCGACTGCATTCAGAATTTCACTCACTATATGCTCCTGTGTTATATTTTCTGCTTCGGCTTCGTAAGTGAGGCCGATACGGTGACGTAAAACATCATGCGCTACAGCCCGCACATCTTCAGGAATTACATAACCTCTGCGTTTGATGAACGCAAATGCCTTGGAAGCAAGAGCCAGATTTATACTTGCACGGGGAGATCCGCCATAACTTATCAGGTTTTTGATTTTGCTGAGTTTATGCTCTTCGGGATTACGGGTGGCAAAAACAATATCCAGAATGTAATGCTCAATCTTTTCATCCATATACACATCGTGCAATGCCTTGCGCGCGCGCAACACATCTTCCTTTTTCAAAACAGCATTTATGCGAGTTTCTTCTGATTTAAGATTCTGCCGGATGATTTGTTTTTCTTCTTCTTTATTGGGATAGCCTATCACTACTTTCAGCATGAAACGGTCTAACTGAGCTTCTGGTAAAGGATAGGTGCCTTCCTGTTCAATAGGATTCTGGGTTGCAAGAACTAAAAAAGGTTCATCAAGTTTAAAAGTTTCTTCACCTATGGTTACCTGCTTTTCCTGCATGGCTTCGAGCAAAGCGCTCTGTACTTTAGCGGGGGCGCGGTTTATTTCATCAGCCAGAATAAAGTTAGCGAAGATGGGGCCTTTTCTCACTGTAAATTCTTCTTTGCGCTGGTTGTAAATCATGGTGCCGATTAAGTCGGCAGGAAGCAAATCAGGAGTAAATTGAATGCGGCTGAAACGGGCATCAATGGCTGATGAAAGCGATTTGATGGCCAATGTTTTTGCAAGGCCGGGAACGCCTTCAAGAAGCAGATGGCCGTTAGCCAGCAAGCCAATGAGCAGGCGGTCGAGCATGTAACGTTGTCCGATGATTTTTTTTCCTACTTCAAGGTGCAGAATTTCCACAAATGCGCTCTCATGATGAATGCGCTCATTGATTTCTTTTATGTCGGTCATAACAGTGTTGTTTCCGGTGGCTAAGGTCATAGCAACAGCGTGAAAGTGATTTTAAGAATGATACAAGTAAATGTTAATAGGTTGTTCGCGCACAAATGTACGGGCGCACTTACAGGCAGGTAGTTAAAGAGATGTTAAAGGGAAGTAACTGTTTTGATTCGGAAAGAATCAAAAAACTGAAACCAGGTGAAATTGAGTAAAACAGTACTAAAAGTAATCCTTTAAAAAAAATTAATTAAGGTTTTTAAATAACAATCAGAAGTTATTTCATCACCTGCATATACTTACCGGGCCTTTCCGGGTCAGGAATAAACCAGGCAGGCTTGCCATTGGCATCTTTACCAAGCTTAGCTCCAGGAACGGGAGGCATGGTTTGGGCATTTGCGTGTCCGGTTGAACCGTTTGATGAAATTCCATTTGCTTTCGCTGTTGGAATGAAACCCAGTGAACAGAGTTCGCTCAATGATTCTTTGAAACATTTAATTACAAAATCAACATCAGCATCAGTATAAGCCAGGGTTAAGAAGCAAGGGAATCCATCCATTATGTGTACACCTTTGTAACGCATTAAGGCAAATAACAATTCAGTGAACTGCGGTTCTGTTTCCCATTTACCTTTAAATAACGAACCGAAGGTTACTAATTTGAAAGGAGAACCCAACTGTTTTGAATGTGCGTTTACTTCTTCGGTCAGGCGAAGTGTTTTTGCATTCAGTTTTTCGTACAGCGGCTTGCCTTCTCTTTTGAGGTACAATAAAACTTCTTTCATGGCAGCCATGGCTAAAGGATGACGGACAAATGTTCCGGCAAAATATGTAACCCCTACTTCGGGAACCGAGTTATCTCCAAACTGCCAGAAGCCACCATCTAAAGCATCCATAAATTCCCTGCGACCTGCGATAGCGCCAATGGGCATGTTGCCTCCGATTACTTTTCCGTAAGTACTCAGGTCAGCTTTTACATTGTAGTATTCCTGAGCTCCGCCAAGACGTAAACGGAAACCGGTTATCACTTCATCAAAAATCATCAGTACTCCATTCTCCTGGGTAACTTTTCTTACATCATGTATGAATTCACGAGGATGAAAATAAGCCCTGCGGCTTTGAATCGGTTCTATCAACACAGCCGCTATCTCGTCAATACGCTCTTTAATGATGTCGAGCGATTCTTTGGTTCCGTAATCAAGAACGAGCATATTCTGCACGCTTTCTTTCGGAATACCGGCAGCAGCAGGAAATGATTTCAGGGACTTTGTTCCCCTTACAATTACCTCATCATTGATTCCGTGATAAGAGCCGTTAAAACATACAATCAGGTTCTTACCGGTTACAGTACGCGCAATGCGCATGGCACCCAGCACAGCTTCGCTGCCTGTGTTGCAGAAACCAGCGCGGTCGTAGCCGGTTAGCTCGCAAATCAGCCTGGCGCATTCGCCAGCCAGCGGAGTCTGCGGGCCCAGTTCAACGCCTTCTTCCAATTGCTTTTTCCAAACATTCAACAGCACATCGCAGCCCCATCCGAAGAAATTGCTTCCGAAACCATTTAAAACATCTACATATTCATTGCCATCCAGATCCCACATCTTAACCCCTTTTGATTTGTTGACTACTACCTGATAAATGATTTCTTTTAAGGCAGGTTTAAAACCGGTTACCACGCGCGGGTCGGCCAGCCAGGATCGGTATTCCTGACAGTAGGTCTTTGATTTTTTGGTTTTGCTGATGTATTTATCCAAGAAATCGCTCAGCCATTTTTTCTGGGTTTCGGTCAGTTCTGCATGGCCTGATTTTTCAATGCGGGCAATAGCGCCAAAAGGTTTTGCCAGATCAGCTTTTTCGTTTTCCGTAATGTCTTCTTTTTTGGTATGCGATTTTATTTCCACGCTTTTTTCAATGTGAGCCTGCACTGAAGGGGCAACCGGCTGTGGTGTGTTTTGCTGCATCATCTGTTGCATCATCATCTGCATCATCTGCATTTGCTGCATCATGAACAGGTTAAGATTGGAGGTGCCGGGCGGTAAGGACGGAGGGACGTTAACGGATAAAAGCGAAGAGGGTGGCTGTGTGGTTGCTGAAGAGGAAGGGGGTGTGGATGCTTCGGCCGGAAGTTTATTATCCAGATAAGAAGTAAGAGCAGAAAGTGAACTTAAGTCGTCATTCAATTGACGGAAGGTAACTTTAACTCCATATCGTTTGGAAATACTTAATGCAGATTGAGTCAGAAATAATGAATCAAGACCTATTTCGAGGAAGGAAACATCGGGGTTTGCATTTTTCATGTCAATTCCTGATGCATCTTCAAACATATCTTTTAATTCGGCCATCAGCCTTTCTTTTCTGTTTGTCATGGCAGTATTTTCTTGTGAGGTAATAATTTTTTGAACAGGATAATTGATTTCAGGTGTGGTTAAAACGGTAGGTGCGGGCACCGGTTGCATTGAAGGTTGTTGTTTTTCCGGAAAAACATCTTTCCAGTATCGTTTTCTTTCAAACGGATAAGTAGGCAGCGGAACACGATTTCTGGTTTCTAACGCATAAAAGTTCTGCCAGTTTATTTCCAATCCGCAAAGCCACAATTGCCCAATGGCTGAAAACATGGATTCCCATTCGGCATCGTTCAGGCTGGTATCTCCAAGCGAAGGAATGGCAATTTGTTTTTTAGGGTCGGCACTTTGCTGCCGCGCCATGGTAGTGGCCGTATTACGCGGGCCAAGTTCAAGCATTACATAACCCGGATGTGCTTTCCAGATGGTTTGAATGCCTTCGGCAAAACGAACAGGCTTACGTATCTGGTTACTCCAGTATGAGGCATCGGTTGCTTCTTCGGGCTTCATCAGGTTGGCCGTAACAGTTGAAAAAACCGGAATTTGAGGCTCATTTAATTTTATGCTTCTTACTTTTTCTTCAAAGGGTATTACCACAGGCTCCATCATTACCGAATGAAAAGCATGAGAGGTAGCCAGCAATTTGCAGACGATTTCTTTTTTCTCCAGTTCGGTTTGCAGTTTTTCAACTTCTGAAGATTCACCTGCCACCACACAGAGTTCCGGCCCGTTAATGGCGGCAATGGAAAGTTTAGGGCTAAGATGTTTTTCCACTTCAGCATGGGCAGCCCTAACGCTGAGCATACTTCCCGGTGGCATGCTTTGCATCATGCTTCCGCGATGGGCTACCAGGAAACAGGCATCTTCAAGCGACATGATTCCGGCAATGCAGGCGGCTGCATACTCGCCAATACTGTGGCCGATGAGCGCTGAAGGTTTCATTCCCCAACTCATCCATAATTCGGATAATGCATACCCTATGGTGAAAAGTGTGGACTGTGTATAAACGGTTTCTTTGATGAGTTGATCCGCTTCTGATACTTTTTCAGGTGAAGGAAAAAGTATTTGGCGTATGTCGCGTTTCAGATGCTTTTCGAACTGAGCGGCACATTGATCAACGGCATGTTTAAAAACCATTTCATCGCGGTAAAGATTCTGTCCCATGCCGGCATACTGCGAGCCCTGACCGGGAAACATAAATACTACGCCCGTGGCCGGTGATTCTAATTTTCTGCTACCTGAATTTTTTGGAGTGATAGTATCAAACTGGTGATTACTGCATACTAGAAACCTACGGTGATGGAAATGTTTTCTTCCGGTTTGAAGAGTATAAGCAGCATCAGCCAGATTGATTCCGGGATTACCGGATAAATAAGTTTTAAGATTGGAAGTTGATTCTTCCAATGCATTTTCTGTTTTGGCCGAAATCAGCATCAGATGCCTGCTACTTGCAATGCCCGAGGGCCGCTGTTCGGGGGGTTCTTCCACAATCACATGCACATTGGTTCCGCCTACGCCAAAAGAACTGATTCCAGCCCTTCGCGGAATGTCATCGGTTTTCCAGTCAATCAGTTTATTATTTACATAAAACGGGCTGTTTTCAAAATCAATAGCCGGATTAGGAGAACAGAAGTGCAGTGTGGCCGGAATTTTTTTATTCCTCATGGCCAGCACTGTTTTAATCAGACCGGTTACACCGGCAGCAGGAGTAAGATGCCCGAAATTGCTTTTTACGGAACCAATTGCACAGAATTGTTTTTTATCGGTTTTATCCCTGAAAGCAAGGGTGAGCGCTTCCACTTCGATAGGATCGCCAAGAGGAGTTGCAGTTCCATGCGTTTCAATATAAGTAATTGAATCGGGTTCAATGCCTGCCTGAGCCTGCGCCATGGCAACAACCATAGCCTGGCCTTCCACACTGGGTGCAGTAAAACTGGCTTTCTCCGCACCGTCATTATTCAATGCAGCACCACGGATAACGGCATGAATGGTATCGCCATCGTGTACGGCATCGCTGTAACGTTTCATAACCACCACACCACAGCCATCGCTGAACACAGTGCCGGTGGCTTTGGCATCAAACGGGCGGGTATGGCCATCAGAAGAAAACATACCGCCTTCGTTATATAAATGCCCGCTGTTTACAGGCGAGGTAATGGACACTCCGCCTGCTAAAGCCATATCGCATTTATGGTTTAACAAACTCTCAAAGGCAGAAGCCACAGCAACAAGCGAAGTCGAACAACCAGTATGAATACTAATGGCAGGACCTTTAAGGTTCATCTCATGCGCAATGCGCGTAGCAATGTAATCTTTCTCATTGGCTGTCATCACCAGAAATGAACCTACCCGTTCAATGGCTTCTTTATCGGAAAGAACATTGTGTGTAAAATATGTGTTATTACCCATACCGGCAAAAACGCCAATAAGCCCTTGAAATTTATCGGCAGTATATCCGGAATTTTCCAGTGCAGCCCAGGCTGTTTCAAGCATGACTCGTTGCTGCGGATCCATCAGCTCAGCCACTTTGGGATTCATACCGAAGAAGGCTGCATCAAACTTGTCGGAATCATCAATTACTCCGCGTGCAGCCACATAGGAGGGATCATTTTTTATTTCCTCAGGAATAGTGCTGTCTAATTCTTCCTTGCTGAAAAACTTTGTGGTTTCTTTTCCCTGTTCAAGAATCTGCCATAGCTCATCCGTATTTTTTGCTCCCGGAAATTTGCCGGCCATGCCGATGATGGCAATACCGTCTTCCACCGATTTAATTTCTGCAGGAACTTTTTCTTTTTTCAGCCGTGCATGGGCTTTATCATAAAAGGATTCTGAATCATTTCCGGATAAATCTTTTTCAATGCCTTTGATGGTAGGATGCCGGTAAAGTTTTACGACCGGCAAATCATAGCCATGTTCTGTTTTCAATCGGGCAATCATTTGGAGTGCAAGCAGAGAATTTCCTCCAAGGTCGAAGAAATTATCTTCCGTTCCGGCATGGTCAATTCCGAGCAAATCGCACCAGAGTGCGGCTAACAGTTTCTGTAGATCACTTGCCGGCTCCATAAATACATTGCCAAGATCGGGGCGTTTATTATCAGGTTTCGGCAGCGAACGTTTATCAATTTTTCCGCTGGGTGTTCTCGGGAAATCATTTACCTGAACAATGAATGATGATATCATGTAATCAGGCAGAATGGCTTTCAGGTGTGAACGGATTTTAGCCGGACTGAAATTTTTTTCTTCTTTCATCCTCACATACACAGCCAATTTTTTATTGCCCGGCTCATCTTCACGCACAATGGCAACGGCCTGTTTTACGTCTTGCCATTTTTCAACGGCTGATTCAACTTCAGCCAGTTCAATACGGTATCCGCGTACTTTTACTTGTCCATCGGCACGGCCTAAGTATTCAATGTTGCCATCGGGCAGATAACGGGCCAGGTCGCCTGTCTTGTAAATTCTTCCTTCGCCAAACGGATTTTTCAGAAACCGCTCATTGGTCAATTCCTCTGCGTGAATATAACCGCGCGCCAGCGCTTCACCCGCTGCATAGAGTTCGCCTTCTTCACCAATTTCAACCGGAAGCATGGCATCATTCAGTAAAAAAATTTTAGTGTTTGAAATGGGTGTGCCTATAGGGGGTAATTCTGTCCATCGGGAAACATCAACAGGCAAAGTGAAAGCAGTGATAACATGTGTTTCTGTAGGGCCATAATGGTTGTGAAGTTTAGTATGCGGCAACTCAGTAAAAAACTTCCGGATGGCAGCCGTAATGCGCAGTTGCTCACCGGCTGTGATGACATCTTTCAAACACTTTGGAAAAATGTTACTTTCAACAGCTACCTGAGCCAGATACTGCAGGGCAATGAATGGAAGAAATAATCTTTCAATTTTCTGATCTTCGATGAAATGCAAAAGTTTGACAGCATTCAAACGGAAATCATCATCTATCATGACAATACAGCCGCCTGTTGTCCACGTGGAAAAAAATTCCTGAAATGAAACATCAAAACTTACGGGAGCAAACTGAAGCGTAACGGCTTTTGTACCTAAGGTGGTTTTTGTGTTTTGCCAATGCAGAAGATTAATCAGTGCCCTGTGAATCATCTCCACCCCTTTAGGATTACCGGTAGAGCCGGATGTAAAAAGCACATAAGCGGCATCGTCAGGCTGATTGATTACCTGCGGATTTTCCGGGTTTTCGTTTTTCAACAAATCATCAAGCTCTTCAAAAGTGATTACCTCAATTCCTGAACTGTTGAAGAGCGAGGTATATTCTTTCTGAACCATTACGGTTTTGATGTCCGACTGGCGAATCATGTAGCTAATTCTTTCCATTGGATAAAAGGCATCAAACGGAACATAAGCAGCACCTGATTTAAGGATACCCAAAATGCTCCATGCCATTTCCAGGGAGCGGTCAACACATAGGCCGATATACTCATTTCGCCCGGCTCCTTTTCTTCTTAAAAAATGTGCTAACCGGTTTGCTTTCTGATTCAGTTGAGAATAAGTAAGCGAATGTTGGTGGTAACGTACTGCTTCCGCTCCGGGAGTTGAAATAACCTGAAGATTGAAAAGGGCAGCAAGGGTTAAATCCGGAAAGCTGACATCGGTATGGTTAAACCGTTCGAGCATGTCTTTTTGTTTGGCAGTTAAGGAAGTAGCCATTATTGGTTGGAAATTTGACGGGAAGACAGAATTAAAACGATTGGGGCGAAGTTTGGTTTCAGATTACGGGCGCGTAAATTTCCCAAAATAATTATGCCGAAAATAGGAAAGTTATTATTTTGTGAGAAAAGTAGAAATGATAGTTATCAAAATGTTTTTTAACGGAAATGGTTGCTTATTTGGATTGAAAACGGCACGCGTTATAAACGCGCGCAAGAGGGGTGCCTGCCTGAGCCGGCTGAAATTATTTTATCTTCGTTGCTGAAATGAAAGGCAAATCAAGGCACCCGTTAGAGGCAAAATTTGAAGAGTTTATCAATAGAAGAGATTTGGTTGCAAAACGTAAACCTACCTTATTAGCCATCAGTGGAGGATTGGACAGCATGGTCATGATGCATTTGTACCACCGGGCCGGATTTCCTTTTGCCGTAGTGCACTGCAATTTTCAGTTAAGAGGAGAGGAAAGTATGTATGATGAAAAGTTTGTCCGCAGGGAAGCAAAGTATCTGAAAGCCGAAACCTATGTCAAAAAGTTTGACACAGCTCAGTATGCCAAAAAACATAATTTATCCATACAGGCTGCAGCGCGCCACTTACGTTACTTATTCTTTTCGGAGTTGTGCAAAAGGCATGGTTATGATTACTGCGCTACAGCCCATCATGCCGATGACAATGCCGAAACGTTTTTTATTCATTTGCTCCGGGGAACGGGTATTGCCGGTGAAGCAGGCATTGCTGTTAAGCAGGGTAACATTGTAAGGCCATTGCTGTTTGCCTTGCGAAGTGAAATTGAAGATTATGCCCGTGAGAAAAAAATTGACTGGAGGGAAGATTCTTCCAATGCAGGAGACCATTATTTAAGAAACCGCATTCGTCATCATTTAATGCCAGTGCTTGACATGATTAGCCCCTCGTACCGGCAAGTGATAGAAAGGCATATTGAAAACATGCAGGGCGCTGCCATCCTTTACAATGAATATGTAGAAATGCTTAGGGCAAAGCATGTAAAAACAGAAAAGAACATGGTATTTTTTGACCGCGATTTTTTAGTTAACCATCCTGCCGGATTTACCTTAACTTTTGAATTTTTGCATCCCTATGGATTCAACAGGCAGACTTGTTTCGATATTTACCGCTCGCTTCATTCACCGCCCGGAAAAAAATTTTTTTCTCAAATCTATGAACTCATAACCGACAGACAATACCTTATGGCAAAATCAGCAAAAGCTAAAACGGCTAATCAGTACGAAATACAGGAAGACTGGCATCAGTTCAGTTGGGAAGCCGGTTCGCTGGCATTCCGTAAAATTCATTTGACTTACGACCTGAAAGAAAAAATTATATCAGGCGGATATACCGATCCGAATGTAATCTGGATTGATGCTTCAAAATTGAAGTATCCGCTCATTTTGCGTAAATGGCAAAAAGGAGATGAGTTTCATCCTTTGGGAATGAAAGGCCGGAAAAAACTAAGTGATCTGTTTACTGATTTAAAGCTATCAGCTGCGGCAAAAGAAAATATCTGGCTGCTGGTTTCCGGAGACCGCATTGTTTGGGTAACCGGTATAAGACAGGAACATGCATTCAGAATCACAGATGATACTTCCGCTTGCATCGAAATCGTTTTTGAAAAGGAATGAAAGACAAAATTCTGTTTGAAGAAAAGCAGCACATCGGTTTTAACCGTATGACCATGACGAGAAATTTGGTGCTCGTGCTGTTTTGTTTTATTGCCTATTACTGGACTGAAAACCGCGAGCTAAACGGCAATGTTTTCTTTTACCTGGGATGCGCCATATTATTGTTTCATATTCTTTCTCTTTTTGTAACACACATTCGCATCTGGGTAACCGGTGAAATGATTCAACTGAAAGGAGTAGGAGTAGCGCGCAATGTGATAATTCCTGTCAGTAATATCCGCTCGGTCGAAAAACAGAAATACAGTCAATACCAGATTAACAATCCGGTTTTTAATCTTCACCGCGAAGGCGTTCTTAAATTTTATTCAACCGGAAATGATGCTGTTAAAATTTTAACGGATGACGGTTTGGTTTATCTTATCGGAACACAAAAAGCGGATGAACTATACCGCTTGCTGAATGAAATAATAAGTAAGCACTGATGGCGTTTCTGAATCTGCATACCTGACCTGAATGCCCCGCAAACTTTTTCTATTCGGAATGCTGTTGATGGCTGCTTCCATTCCGCTTTCGGTGTTTGGAATGAGCCTTGCGCAGTTTATCATGGCTGGTGCCTGGCTTCTTGACAAAGATTACAGAACCAAACTGAAACTTTTTTATTCGAACAAGGCCTCATTGCTTTGGTGCGGATTCTACGGCCTGCATCTTTTAGGCTCGCTTTGGAGCAGCGATACCGTTTACCTGGCCAATGATCTCAGAATAAAATTGCCATTGCTGCTGCTTCCTTTTCTTTTGTCCTCCTTTCCTGCCCTTATCAGAAAATATTACCTGACGGTTTTTAAAGTTTTTGTAATGGCTACGGCCGTTTCAACCTTTATCAGTACCGGAATTTGGCTTGAAATAATTCCTTATAAAAAGGAGATTACCGACATCCGCCAGATTTCGATTTTTATTTCTCACATCAGGCTTTCTCTCTGCGTAGTGTTTTCTTTTTTTCTGCTGCTTTGGTTTATCAGAAATCATCATCAAAAAAAGAACTATGCTTTCGTCATTGCCGATGCAATGCTTGCCCTTTGGTTTATTGCTTTCCTTTTTATCCTGGAAAGTATGACCGGCATGATTATTCTTTTAGCCTGCCTGTTTATTTTTTCTGCAATGCTGCTGTTTAAGTACAGATACTATAAAACCGGTATTGTCGGATTATCCTTTCTGTTATTTTTCACTGTTTATACCGGTTGTTTTCTTTTTCAGAGGTATCAGCAGTCTTATCATCCATTTGATTATTCAAACATTAATAAAGAAGAAAAAACCAAAAACGGAAACGAATATCAGCATTGTTTTGATTGCGATGAAATGGAAAACAGCACACCGGTTTACATTTATATCTGCGAACCAGAATTGAAAGAGGAGTGGGCTAAACGCAGTCATCTGCCTTACAACGGCCTCGATAAACAAGGACATGAACTGAAATACACTTTGTTAAGATACCTGGCTTCAAAAGGATTAAGAAAAGATGCAGAAGGCGTTAAAGCGCTTGCTGAAAAAGATATTGCCGGCATTGAAAACGGAATTGCCAATGTGAACTATAATCAGAAAGGAAGTTTGATGATTAGGATTCATAAAACCTTGGCTGAAATTAAACTGTATCAATCAGGAAAAAACCCATCCGGAAGTTCGCTGGTGCAGCGGTTTGAATTTTGGAAAGCCGGATGGTCTATTTTTAAAGACCATTGGCTTATCGGAACAGGAACAGGCGATGTGAAAAAAGCATTTCATGAAAAGTATATTGAACTTGATTCTTCGCTGGATGAACGTTGGCGGCTGAGAGCACATAACCAGTACCTCACTATTGCATTAACATTCGGCATTGGCGGTTTACTGTATTTTCTGTTGACATTTTTCTATCCCGTTTTAAAATTCAGGAATCCATCTGTTCTGTTCTGCATTTTTCTATCCATTTCTGCCCTTAGTTTTTTGACCGAAGATACCCTCGAAACCCAGGCAGGAATTACGTTCGTTATGTTTTTCATGTCCCTGTTCATATCCGTAAAGGCTCATTTTCACCCTTTAGATAATGAAGGTGGCAAGGCTTAAGCGCTGATTCGCCCATAGTTTTATTAGTTTGGCACTCATGAATGTATTTTTAGCATGATGTTGAAGGCTGAGTCATATATTTTTCAGGGGTTAAAAGCATTGAGGGAAAACCGCCCCGATGAGGCTTTTGAGCATTTTGAAAAATCTTTTCACGAAGATGACTCGTCTGCTATCCCTCTGGCCTGGATGGGGCATATCAAATCAAATTATTTTAAAGACGATGCCGGAGCCGAAAAGTTGTTTACATCCGCCATTGAAAAAGATGCGTCCTATGCAGAAACCTATTTGTTTTATGCCGATTTGCTTTTCAGGCATGAGCGCTTTGCTGAATTCAATGCCGTTATCAACAAAGCCTCGGCCATAAGCGGAGTTTCAAAGGATAAGGTGAATCATCTGAGCGGACTGTTGCATGAGGCACAGGGTAAACTGGATGAGGCAGTAGCTTATTACAAAAAAGCTATTCTCTCAGGATTTGATAACGACCTTATTGCAGTTTATGAAAGGGCGATTGATAGATGTGCAGTCAAGAAAAAGTATATTTAAAAAAGATAGATTTTCTATTTGATTTACTGCTTCTTTTCCATAGTTAAAATTGAAATTGCAGAATTCAAACATGGTAACCTCCATTTATGTACCTTCGCACCTCGTTAGTAACGAACCGAAAAAGAGAGAGCGTTTGAACATTGTTTATCATCATCATAAAATTACGCGAAAGGACCGTGAAAAGCTAAACGGCCACCGCAGTTGTGTGGTTTGGTTTACAGGCCTTTCCGGTTCGGGAAAAAGTACAATTGCCGGAGCCGTAGAGGAAAAATTGGCTGCTATGGGAATTCATACTTACCTGCTTGATGGCGATAACATCCGCCATGGGCTGAACAGCAATGTTGATTTTAGCGAAGCAGGCCGTAAGGAAAACATCCGCAGAATTGGGGAAGTAGCCAAACTTTTTAACGATGCCGGAATTGTAACGCTTACTGCTTTTATATCGCCATTCCGTGAAGACAGAACCATGGTACGTTCCATAATGAAAGACAAGGATTTTATTGAAGTATATGTCAACTGCCCTCTTGAAGTCTGCGAGCAGCGCGATACTAAAGGTCTTTATAAAAAAGCAAGAGCCGGAGAAATAAAAGATTTTACCGGGATTAGTTCACCTTATGAGCCTCCCTTAAATCCCGAAATTGAAGTTAATACCCAGCAACAATCTATTGAAGAATCCGTAAGCCACATCATTAATTATGTTACGTTACAGATCAGATAACATGCACTACTATCACCTGAGCCATTTGCATCAGTTGGAATCAGAAGCCATATTCGTAATAAG
Organism: uncultured Bacteroidota bacterium; assembly: GCA_900696575.1. Lineage (GTDB taxonomy): Bacteria > Bacteroidota > Bacteroidia > AKYH767-A > OLB10 > CAADHD01. The sequence continues at coordinate 96,494 of CAADHD010000025.1, read as the reverse complement.
AGAAGCGGCAGCCCAGTTTGAACATCCTGTACTGCTTTTTTCAGGCGGAAAAGACAGCATTGTAATGACGCATCTTGCCTATAAAGCTTTTTACCCGGCACGTATTCCGTTTCCGTTGCTTCACATTGATACCGGCCACAACTTTCCTGAGACGATAGAGTATCGCGATAACCTGGTGAACAAATTAGGTGTACGGCTTGAAGTACGCTTTGTGCAAGACAGTATTGATAAAGGCCGTGCTACCGAAGAAAAAGGCCCGAATGCCAGCCGTAATCTTTTGCAAACCGTTACGTTGCTCGATGCACTTGAAGAATTAAAAGTGGATGCTGCTTTGGGCGGAGCCCGAAGAGACGAAGAAAAAGCCAGAGCTAAAGAGCGCTTTTTTTCTCATCGTGATGAGTTCAGCCAATGGGATCCGAAGAACCAACGGCCCGAATTGTGGTATCTGTTCAATGCACGAAGACATGCAGGTGAGCATTTTAGAATTTTTCCATTAAGTAACTGGACAGAACTTGACATCTGGCAATACATTGCCATGGAAAAAATTGAACTTCCAAATCTTTATTTTTCCCATGAACGCGATTGCATTTCGCGTGGCAATATGATTCTTGCAAAGTCTGATTATCTGTATCTGCGCGAAGATGAAAAGCCGCAGCGCATGAGAGTCCGCTTTCGTACTATTGGCGATATGACCTGCACTGGCGCTGTACTTTCACCGGCTGCAAGTATTGATGATATTATCATTGAAGTAGCTGCCAGCCGTGTTACCGAACGCGGAACACGGGCAGATGACAAACGCTCCGAAACAGCCATGGAAGACAGGAAGAAAGCCGGGTATTTTTAGGCAGTTCTCAGTACAGAGTATTTAGATGGAAGATAAAAAATGACTGACTAAAAGTTCCTGACTCTAAAAACCCCGTTCAGAACTATCATTCTTATTTCGAACAAAGCACACCACTCACCAGATAAGTTTTAACTCAAAAAAAATATGTCCCCCCCGTTTAATCAGGAATCTTATTTAAACATGGAACTGCTGCGCTTTACAACGGCAGGCAGCGTGGATGATGGCAAAAGCACATTGATTGGACGTTTACTTTTAGACTGCAAAGCCATTTTTGAAGATCAGCTTGAAGCGGTTGAACAAACCAGCAGGCGCAAAGGATTCAGTCACGTTGACCTCTCTTTAGTAACCGATGGATTAAAAGCCGAGCGCGAACAGGGAATCACTATTGATGTGGCTTACCGGTATTTTGCTACTCCTAAAAGGAAATTCATCATTGCCGATACGCCAGGCCATATTCAGTACACGCGCAATATGGTAACAGGTGCTTCCACTGCCAACCTTGCCATTATACTGATTGATGCACGAAAAGGCGTGGTTGAGCAAACCAACCGTCATTCATTCATTGCTTCACTGCTTGGTATTCCGCATATCATTGTCTGCATCAACAAAATGGATCTGGTTGAATACAGTGAAGTGGTTTTTGAAGGAATTGTTCAGGAGTATAAAAAGCTATCCTCAAAACTGGATGTAAAAGATGTACACTTCATACCTATCAGTGCTTTAAATGGAGATAATGTAGTTGAACGCTCGCAGAACATGGACTGGTATCAGGGCCCTACCTTGCTTTATTTGTTAGAGCATGTTCATATTACCGGTGATGAAAACCATATTGACTGCCGCTTTCCGGTTCAGTATGTTATCCGGCCGCAGCAAAAGGAGTTTCATGATTACAGAGGCTATGCCGGCCGTATTGCCAGCGGGGTATTTAAACCGGGCGATAAGGTAAAAGTATTGCCATCGGGTTTTGCCGCTCAGATTACAGCCATTCATCAGGTTGAACACGGTGAACTCGAAGCGCTTGACGAAGCATTCTCACCGCAAAGTGTTACCATCACCCTCGATACGGATGTAGATATCAGCAGAGGCGATATGATTGTACGTGAGAATAATACACCAACCGTTGGCCAGGATATTGACATGATGGTTTGCTGGATGAATGATAAGAAACTTGTTCCCAACGGAAAGTATGCTATCAGGCATACCACCAAAGAAGCCCGCTGCATTATTAAAGATGTGCGTTATAAAGTAGATATTAATTCGCTTCACCGCAATGAACAGGACAAAGAAATCGGTATGAACGACATTGGCAGAATCCTGATTCGTACTACGGTTCCTCTTTTTTATGACAGTTACCGCAAAAACAGAATAACCGGAAGCGTGATTCTTATTGACGAAGGAACCAATGAAACCGTAGCAGCCGGTATGATTATATGAGTGAAGGTTACCATCATCTGCTTGCTGAAGTAATTGATACCGCTCTTAAAGCAGGTCATGAAATATTGCAGGTTTACAATGCCGGCTTTCATGTTGAATTTAAAAATGACAGCTCACCATTAACCGAAGCCGACAAAAGCTCACATAAAGTAATTCAGGAAAGACTCAAAAATTATTTTCCTGTTCTGAGCGAAGAAGGCAAAACCATTCCCTTTGAAGAGAGAAAAAACTGGAATCCGTTCTGGATGGTTGATCCGTTGGACGGTACCAAAGAGTTTATTAAACGAAACGGAGAATTTACAGTGAATATCGCACTTGTCGAAAATCAAATTCCGGTATTGGGAGTGGTGTATGCTCCGGCATTGAATAAAATTTACTTCGGAGAAAAATCTAAAGGCAGTTTTAAAGCAGAGTGGAATCAGGGCGGGGAAATAAATGCAGAGGATATCATCCGTTCAGCCGTTAGCCTGCCCATCAATCAGAACGGACGAAAGTTTACGGTAGTAGCCAGCCGGTCACATCTCTCTTCTGAAACAGAAAAATTTATTGATGATTTGAAAAATGAACATGGAGACATAGAATTCAAATCATCGGGCAGTTCGTTAAAACTTTGTCTGGTAGCCGAAGGTGCTGCTGATGTTTATCCTCGCCTGGCTCCCACTATGGAATGGGATACGGCTGCCGGTCAGGCTGTGGTGATGTATGCCGGAAAAGCAGTTTTAAATTATCATTCCGGAAAGCTTATGCAATACAACAAACCTGATTTGCTGAATGAGTGGTTTGTGGTAAAATAACAGGTTTATTTTCTCAGTATTTTAAAAGCAATGTGTCTTCCTTCTTTTTGCATGAAAGCCAGATTTATCCAGCAAAAAGCAAGTTGCTCCAGTAGTTCTGCTTTGTCGTCTCCGCCAAAATCGTAGCATTTGCCGAATCCGATATCCGAAGACAATTTCATGGCTGTTTTTTTAGCTCTTTCGCTGTTTCCCGCACAAAACATATCGGCCGCACTATCCTGATAAACCGGGTTCAGCATATTTTCAAAACCTGTTGTATTAAAACATTTCGCCACATGATCAATTCCGGCTGCCTTGATGGCATGGTATGCAGTAGCAAATCCTTCCGGCTTTTTTGTTATGCTGTTTGATGCATCAATAAAAATTTTGTCGCTCAGGTTCAATCTTTTTATTCCGTCCAGCAAATCAATAATTGAATCGGGAGGCGTTGTAACAATGACGGTTTCGCATTGCTTAACGGCCGATTTCCAATCCGTAAATCTGTCCTCACCGATTTTAGCCATCAGTTCAACAGACTTTCTGCTGGCCGGAAACCGTATTCCGACAATCACTGTGTGTCCTGCTTTGATTAAGCTTTGGGCTAATGCCCCGCCAACGTTTCCGCTTCCGATAATGGCAATTTTCATAGTGATCAGTTTCCGTTGAAATTATATCTCACAAAAATACCTGTGTTATTGCGATGAGAGACAGATTTGCCTGAAAGTATCTGATCGCATCCGGCCCCTGTTTGAAATCGCTGCCATTGCAATCCTGCTCTTGCCCGTAAGGTACTATTCGGTGTTTTAAATTTTAAATCAGGATAAGTATGAATGGTTTCTGCCTGCAGGAAAATTTTAGTTTTCTCTGTGATTTTCGGAGTAAATCGCATCAACAGAAACCAGTCAATACCCGGATTTTTTCTTAGATTAGTTACCAACCATGAAAAGAAGAGAAAATCTTTTTTTGTGGCAGCTTTTTGAATTCCTGCTTTTGGAAATGTGCCGTTGTTTAGTATCTGAATCAAAACAACCGGGGCAAAACCTTTTAATGATTTATGATTGTAAGATAAGGCTTCCGTAAATCCAAACTGAGGCATGTACTGAACGGATGTTTGCCTGTAGTCAACAGAAGCCCTGTTTCTATTGAAGAATAAAAACGGGGAACTGCCTTCTTTGTGTTTGATATATTTGAAAAACATCAGGTCAGCCGTTGTGCGCCTGTGTCCGGTGAATACTTCAAATGGTAATTGAGCTTTTGTGGAGAGTACAAACATCAGCAGACAAAAACAGAATGATCCGGAGTATCGAATCATTTTTTCGCGGGTACTTTGGCGTTTTGGGCAAGTTGATTAATCAGAAATCTGGCGGCCTCTGTTCCGCTGTTCTGCTGCTGTCCGGTTATCAGGTTTCCATCGGCAATAGCAAAAGGAGTGAATGCTTCTTTAACCAAAAATTTTGTGTTCGGAATTTTTTTGGCTTCGTCTTCTATCCAAAAAGGCTGAATTCTTTTACCTACAAAATTATCGGCAAACTGCTCTTCGCTGTTGGCAAACCCTGTCCATTTTTTTCCTTCTACAAGATACTTTCCATTTGGAAGTTTTGCATCCAGAAGAATACAGGTACTGTGACAAACCAAGGCTGTTGGCTTTCCGGTCTGATAAAATTTAACGATAAAGTCGGTTAAGTGTTTATTGTGTCTGAAAGTAAACATCGGGCTTTGGCCACCCACCACAAAAATGGCTGCATATTCATCAGGATTAATATCAGAAAGTTTAGGTGTGTTTTCAATCAAGGTCATGTGTTTCTTAGAGTGTATCCAACCTAATGAAATAAGGTCGTGTGCCGAATAACCACTTTCATCCAATGGATTACTGTAGCTGTCAAACTCCAGTTTTCCTCCTGACGGACTTACAATCATTACTTCATAACCGGCATGGGTAAACTCCCAGAAGGGGTGAGTGAGTTCAGCCGCCCAGCATCCGATCGGCCATCCCGTAATGGATGAAACAGATGGATTGGCGGCAATCATTAAAATTTTACCTTTAGATTTCTGATCATGATTGCTGGCAGAAGCATGGATAAAATTCAAGAAAAGCAGTGTGCTTAAGGAGAGAATCAGTTTTTTCATATTTAATTTTTTTATTGGGCAAAAGTGACATAGCTAACTACTTTTGCCATAATACTATCAATTTTCACATTTGCTCACTTTTAGGAAAGTAATTCAAAACGAATATGCCAGAGTTCATTTACAAGAATAAACTGTACTACAATCCTGTTGAGTTTGCTATGGACAGAATTGGCGGCACATGGAAGATGCCTATTTTATGGCGATTAAAGGAGAAGGTAATGCGCTATGGAGAATTGAAAAAAGACATTCCGCGAATTACCGATAAAATGCTGGCTTCACAACTGAAAGAACTCGAAGCAGAAGGATTTATTTCCCGCAAAGTTTTTGCCGAAGTGCCTCCTCGTGTCGAATACAGAATCACCCCGCGCGGCAAGAAAGCTATCAGGCTTGTTGAACAAATAAGAAATTATGGGCTTGAACTGATGCATGAGTTCGGAGTAAAGCAGGAAAAGAAAAAATGAAAAAAAAATTTTCAGGGCATACTTTGCCGATAGGTGCCAAGGTAAGTCTTGTGCTTATTTAAACTCACCGAATACTTCACGCAGGGTATCGGCAATCTCGCCCAACGTACAATACTCTTCAACACCTCGGATAATAAAAGGCATAAGGTTATCATTGCCTTCGGCTGCTTTTTTCAAATCAGACAATGATTCTGAAACGGCAGTATTATTTCTCTCTGTTTTTAATTTTTCAATAGCTTTAATCTGTTCATTTCTTACGCTGTCATCAATCTGCAGCAAATCGTCATAAGGCGGCTCGTCTATGGTAAATTTATTTTGCCCGACAATAATTTTTTCACCTGATTCAATAGCCCGCTGATAGGCATAGCCAGAGGCAGCAATTTCGTTCTGAATATAACCGGCTTCAATGGCTGCCACAGCGCCACCCATGTCATCAATGCGCTGAATATATTTCCAGGCTTCTTTTTCAACCTGATTAGTCAACTCTTCCACAAAATAAGATCCTCCCAGCGGATCCACGGTTTGGGTTACTCCGCTTTCATAAGCAATAATTTGCTGGGTGCGCAAGGCAATGCGTGCGGCATCTTCGGTTGGCAATGCCAGTGCTTCGTCAAAACCATTGGTATGTAATGACTGTGTACCGCCCAGTACAGCGCTCAATGCCTGTAAGGTAATGCGTATGATGTTATTATGTGGTTGTTGAGCTGTAAGCGTACTGCCTCCCGTTTGAGTGTGAAAGCGCAGCATCTGAGCACGTGGATCGGTAGCTCCTAACTCTTTAGTGATAGTTGCCCACATCCGTCTGGCAGCTCTGAACTTGGCTACTTCTTCAAATAGGTTATTATGCGCATTAAAGAAGAAAGAGATTCTTCGTGCAAAAACATTGATGTCAAGTCTTTTGTCAATGGCTGCTATTAAATATGCTTTTCCATCAGCCAGGGTAAAAGCTAATTCCTGAACTGCCGTTGCACCTGCTTCGCGTATGTGATAACCCGAAACGGAAATGGTGTTCCACTTAGGCACATGGTTGCTGCAATAATCAAAAATATCGGTGATGATGCGCATGGAAGGCTTAGGCGGATAGATATAAGTACCGCGCGCAGCATATTCTTTCAGAATATCGTTCTGAATAGTGCCGGAAATATTATTCAAATCAGCGCCTTGTTTTTTGGCAAGGGCAATGTACATAGCAAGCAGGATGGAAGCGGTAGCATTGATGGTCATGGAAGTGGTAATCTTTTCGAGATCTATGCCATCAAAAAGAATTTCCATGTCGCGTAGTGAATCAATGGCAACGCCAGATTTTCCGACTTCGCCTTCGGAAAGGGGATGGCTGCTGTCATAACCAATTTGTGTGGGAAGATCGAATGCAACGGATAATCCTGTAGTACCTTGTTTTAATAAGTAATGATATCGTTTATTAGACTCACGAGCTGTTGAGAAACCGGCATACTGGCGCATAGTCCAGAGTTTACCGCGGTACATATCGGGCTGAATGCCTCTTGTAAAAGGAAACTTTCCGGGTTCTTCGTTAAGGGAGAAAGGTTTTGAATACACTCTTTCAATTACAATTCCAGAATCGGTAACAAACTGCTTTTCTTTTTCTGCTGTTTTCATTCCAGGTCAGATAACATGACAAAAGAACAAATAGAAAGCGATAAACGGAAGAGAAAGCAAAAGACCGTCAAAGCGATCTAACATACCACCATGACCCGGAAATATAGTACCGGTGTCTTTCAGTTGAAGGCTGCGTTTCAGCATGCTTTCTGCCAAATCGCCAAACGAACCGGATATTACAATGATAACCGCAACTGCTAACCAGTGAACCATATCCAATTCAGTAAAAAAACTTCCTGATGCATAGGCAACCAGCAATGCCATCAGCGCACCGCCAATGCTTCCTTCCCATGTTTTGTTAGGTGAATGGCGTTTGAATAATTTTCTTTTTCCGAAACGTGAGCCAATGAGGTAGGCACCTGTATCGTTAGCCCAGTGAAGAAAGAAGATGCCCAGAGCCAGATGCCGGTTAAAATCGCCAATCAGGTTTACATTAAAAATCATCAATCCGAAAAGGCTGATGGGAATGGTAATATAAATCAAACCGGTAAGGGTAATGGCAATGTTCAAAAAAGGATGCTCCTGTTTACGGAAAAGTTCTGCAATGAAAACGCTGAAGAGCAGAGGAATCATGACCAGTAGCCATTTTACAGGTATTGCATTGCGTGCTACCAAAATCATCAGGATGATAAACAGTTGAGAAATGGCAATACCGAAAAATTTCTGAGGATATACGTTTCGTGTGGTGAAGAGCGAATAAAATTCAAGAATGCTCCAGGCAGAAATGATGAAAAGCAGAATGCCGAATGTCATCGGTCCTGCTATAGTCATGCCTATTATTGTTCCGGCAAACAAGGCCCCGGTAACCGTTCGTTTCTTAAGGTTATTCATAGGTTATTATTCTTGATAATTACCTGCGCCAGTACATCATCACCGGGTTTTACATACAATTCCATTTCACCAATGGAAATATAGGAACGGTCGCGTTTATCAATCACTGCCGATTCAATGTTATTATCAAGCAATACGGCTTTAACAATTTCCACTTTGTGCGGTTCGTGATGGCTGTACACTTTTATCCATTCGTTTTGCGTCATAGCTTCCAATCAATCATGGCAATAAAAAAATTCTTTGCAGGATAAACAATAGCGTTTTCATCATTACCGCTTTCTGCAAATGAAATAATCTCAAAATTGTTTTCATTGCCATAACGCACGACTTCTTTTATTCTGGTTAGACCTGATTTTAAATCATGAACAGTATCCTGTGCTGCCGCCACTATAATATGATTCGGTGCCCGGTGAAAGCAGGAAGATGAACTTAATATCAGGGATGGGGGATAGGCTGCAAGGCTGAAACAACTGCTGATGGAAATGTCGGGAGTGTCTGTAAAGGAGTTTGTTCCATCAGTTAAATTTTTAAGTTTCGAATGCGTGCATACTATGGTTTTGGCATTCAATTGCTGCAATACATACAGAAGAAAGGCCTTCAGTTCCGACTCCTTTTCACAAAAAGTAAAATGGCCGCCTGCTGAAATAAAATTTTCTGCAAAGAGTAATTCAGGAAATTCCTGTTCATCATACTCTTCTAATTTCGCAGCAAAGTTTACATCGGGAAACGGATCAGGTGCTTTATCAAGAAGTGCCTGCCGGATGCGTTTTAAAATTTTATCTCTCGTTTTGCTTTCATTCATGATGGAAGATCCGGCCGGTTTATTTATTCTCTTCGGGTTGATCTACTTGCTGAGTTTCGCGGGGATGTGAAGCACCATTGCTGCTCTGAGGTGGCGTCAGGGTATCTGCTTCACCGGAGGATTGCTTGGTTGCCTGCGCTTCGCGTGCTGCTCTTTCTTCGGGAGTTTCCCACTGGCGTTTACCGAAAATCTCTTCAAGGTCTTCTTTGAAAATCACTTCCTTTTCAAGTAATCGGTTAGCCAGCTTATCAAGCTTTTCTTTGTTGCTTAACAACAGAGTTTTTGTTTTGTTGTAAGCAGAGTCTATTAACTTGCCTACTTCCTCATCAATAAGCTCAGCGGTTTTTTCGCTGTAAGGTTTGGTAAATGCAAATTCCTGGCTTCCTGATGAATCGTAATAACTGATATTGCCGAGTTTTTCATTTAATCCGAAAATGGCAACGGAAGCATAGGCCTGTTTGGTAATTTTTTCAAGATCACTAAGGGCACCGGTTGAAATAGTTCCGAAAGTAACTTCTTCAGAAGCGCGTCCTCCCAAAGCAGCACACATTTCATCATAAATCTGCTCTTTGGTAGTAATGCTTCTTTCTTCGGGCAGATACCAGGCCGCACCAAGCGAATTTCCTCTTGGTACAATGGTAACTTTTACTAATGGATGCGCATGCTCCAGAAGCCAGCTTACCGATGCATGTCCGGCTTCATGATAGGCAATTACTTTTTTCTCATGCGAGGAGATAATTCTGTTTTTCTTCTCCAATCCTCCGATAATACGGTCAACAGCATCCAGAAAATCCTGTTTACCGATAGAGGTTTTATTTCTGCGTGCAGCTATTAAAGCTGCTTCATTGCAAAGGTTGGCAATGTCGGCTCCTGAGAAGCCGGGAGTCTGTTTGGCAAGAAAATCAATGTCAACAGAATCATCCAGCTTGAGCGGTTTGATGTGTACTTTAAAAATTTCTTTTCTGCCGTTCAAATCAGGAAGTTCCACATAAATCTGGCGATCGAAGCGACCGGGGCGAAGCAAGGCACGGTCAAGCACATCGGCACGGTTAGTGGCGGCAAGAATAATCACACCACTGTTGCTGCCGAATCCGTCCATTTCGGTTAGCAACTGATTAAGTGTGCTTTCGCGTTCATCGTTGGCACTAAAGGAGGGTGCTTTGCCTCGGGCACGGCCAATGGCATCAATCTCATCTATAAAAATTATGCTGGGAGCTTTTTCTTTGGCCTGTTTAAATAAATCGCGGACACGCGATGCGCCTACACCTACAAACATTTCTACGAAATCGGAACCGGAAAGTGAGAAGAACGGAACCTGCGCTTCTCCGGCAACAGCCTTTGCCAAAAGTGTTTTACCTGTTCCCGGTGGGCCGACTAACAGGGCTCCCCTCGGAATTTTACCGCCCAATTGAGTGTATTTTTTCGGGTTTTTCAAAAAATCAACAATTTCCATTACCTCTACCTTGGCTTCTTCCAATCCGGCAACATCATTAAAAGTTACTTTAACATGGAGGTCTTTATCGAATAACTGTGCTCTTGATTTGCCGATGTTGAAAATCTGGCTGCCCGGCCCGGCACCACTCATTCTTCGCATGATGAGAATCCAAACGAAAATTAGCAAAGCAGGAAGCAATAGCCAGGTTATGACGAAATCCCAGTAACTGCCTTCTTTGTTGTTGTAAGCAACCGGTACTTTTTCAACTTCTGCTGTGGCCTGCGCTTCATCAAGTTTTTTTTCAAAAGTGCCTACATCGCCAATGGTAAAAAAGAAATGTGGCCCTTCGTTTACCGCATTGCCAAGTCCTTTGGTACGTACAGCTTTGTATTTCTCATTAACGAGTTTTTCTTTTTTGATGAATACTCTTACTTGTTCGCGGTTGATAACCTCAAGCCTTGCCACATCTCCCTGCGACAGCATTTCCTTTTCAAATTCATTCCAGGTGATTTCACGTGGCCGGCCTCCGAAGTCCATAAACTGAATGGCGAACATGATGACAAGCACCAATCCGTAAATCCAGTACAGGCTGAAATTGAATTTAGGAAAAGAGGGTTTTGGTAATTTGCCCTGCGGTTTTTTAGTTGGTTGGTTTTCTTTTTCTGACATTTCGAAACATTAAAACGTGTGGCGGTTCAATAGTGGTGCCATTGACAAGATGGCATATTGTTTATGCATAAGCAACTTTAAGATTTGGAGCATCTGCCCATAGTTTTTCAAGACCGTAAAAATTACGCTTTTCTTCAACAAATATATGTACCACGGCATTAAAGTAGTCAATTATAATCCAATGTGCATTATCATTTCCTTCCACATGGTGAGGATATTCTTTTGTTTTTTTTAACACCGTTTCTTCTACAGATCGGGCAATGGCTTCTACTTGAGTGTCGGACGTTCCATGACAAATTATAAAATAATCGGTTATGGAATTACCGCTTTTCCGTAAGTCAATCATAACGATGTCATGGCCTTTCTTTTCCTGAATTCCTTGAATGATGGCTTTGATTAGCGCTTCACCAGGATCTGTTGTTTTTTTTCTTGAAACTGTACTTTTTTTCGGGGTTTTATTCATTCTGCGTTTTTATCGCCTGACAAAAGTAGTTATTTTGGCAAGCCTCATTCAACTTATGATTATTGAGTTTAAGTCATGAAAATTTTTTTATTCGGTCATCCACATATTCGGCTTGAAATAGCCGGATCTACCAATACCTATGCCCGGCAGCTTATTGAAGCCGGCCGGCCGCTTAATGGTACCGTAATTACCTCTGCTTTTCAATACAACGGAAGAGGACAGGGAATTCATCAGTGGGAAAGCGAAACAGGCTTAAATTTACTTTGTTCATATATTTTATACCCGGAAATTCAGGTTAATCAACTGTTTTTAATCAATAAAATGATTGCCTGTGCCGTGCATCAGAGTTTAAGAAATTTAACCGGCTGCACAGAACTGAAAATTAAATGGCCGAATGACATCATGGTAAACAGCGGAAAAATATCCGGAATGCTGATTGAAACAGGCATTAAAGGTGAAGTAGTCAGTCATTGCATAGCAGGAATAGGAATAAATGTAAATCAGGAAATTTTCAAAGTGTATCATCCGGAAGCTATTTCGATCAGAATGCTTACAGATAAACATACAGACCTGGATATGGTTTTAGGTGAATTGAATAAATCGCTTTCCGGGTGGTATGAAAAACTGAAAAGAAATCATGAAGAAGTGAATAATTATTATCTAGACCATCTGTACCATCGTAATCAACAAATGGAGTATGTGATTAATGGAAAAAAGGTATCGGCCACAATTTGCGGAGTTGACGATGAAGGCAGGTTATTGTTGAAAACGGGTGGCGATGAAATTTTAAAGTTGCGGCATGGCGAATTGCATTATCTTTTTTAATAAGTGATTATATTTTGATTTTTTTAAAATTCCTCATTCCTTAACCTTATTTTTTATACTTGCCAGTGCCGAATACCAAATTCTATGAATAAAGAAAAAATTGAGATGGAGTTTCCCATTCATTCCTCTCCCAAAATTTTATACAACTGCCTTAGTACTGCTACCGGCCTGCAATCGTGGTTTGCTGATGAAGTGAATGAACATGACGGTTTTTTTGAATTTCGCTGGGGCGAAGAAGTGATGCGCGCCAAACCGGTTCATAAGCGCGAAAGTAAACTGATGGTATTCAAATGGCTCAACCAGCCAGAGGATTATACTCTCGAATTTGAAATTTTAACCGATGAACTGACCAACGATGTTTCGCTTGTAGTGCGCGATTATTGCCTGATAGACGATGTTGAAGAAACCAAACGTCTTTGGGATTCTCAGATTCACAACCTGAAACACATCATAGGCTCTTAAGTTTTTAAAAGCCTTAGGCATGAACTGTAAAAAGCAATAGCCTCTTCTGTTAAATTTTCTGATTGACTGAATTCAACTTCTCTAATTAATTTGAAGAAGGGTTGCGACTTTATTTTTTCCACAGAATTATTTTTTGATGCAATAAACTTTTTCAATTGTATATACATGGAATCATGCGGATTATGAATCCACGGGTCGTTACCTATGCCGATTTTGCAGGAGACAACGTTTATGGAATTCAGGTTTGACAGAATAGTAGAACGGAAGTTCTGAAACAAATTACCTGAAAGTTGAAAAGTAAGCACCCACGAATGCCCCCACCAGAACAGCGTTCGGAAAGCAAAAACTCCTGCTGTATTAAAAATGCGGGGATAATCAAGAACCAGCCAGGGGAATCCCTGGTAATTCTCTCCGCGGCTTATTTTCGGTGAAGATTTTAATACACTCTCAGGAACTGATTCGTTGTTATCTTTCACTAGTATTATCAACTTTTGATGAAGTTCATTCAACTGATTTATCACCTTACTGTTTACATCGTCCTTTTTTTTAAAGAATGTTTTATCAGTGATAAAGTTCAATTCATCGTTGCTGAAAACAAGGGAAGCCATCTTGATATAGCAATACTAAGCTGCCTGCGAAGCGTATTTTCTTCTGCGGTTAAAATTCTTCAATACACCCAACAGTAACACAAGAAGCACTGGGCCGGCTGTTACAATTAATTGCCAGTTGGCTTTAGAATTTTCGAGTTTGGGTTTATCAAAAATCCGAAGTTTTAATTCTTTGCTGCGTATGTGGATAATTCCCGATTCATCCGTAAGGTAATCAATGGCATTAAGCAGGAATGTTTTGTTGCCATAGACTTCACCGGTATAACGATCATAACCAAGCGGCATTATCTGATTGCCGGCTTTGCGGTAATCGTTGCGTATTACATCGCCATCGCTTATTACCAACATGCGTGCAGGTTTTCCTTTAGCCCGAAATCCTATTTCTTTGCTCTCGGCAATAGCCGGAGGAATACGGTTTTCATACAATGAGCTGAAACTTCCTTCGAGCAACACAGCGAGGGTTAAAAACTTTTTATTGAATTGCGGTAAATCAGGTTTCTGACGCAGCAGCTCAAGACTGATGCGGGCAGGCGAGCCTTGTATGCGGCTGTATTCGGAAGTGGTAAGAAGAATGGTTTTCTTAATTCCGTGCAAGCCGATAGTGTCAATGCTGGAGGCAAACTGAAATTTAACCGGATTAATATTAAAGACTATCGGATGCTTTGTTTCAGGAATGCTGATCGGAAAATAGTTCCAGGGCAACAGGGAGGTCTTTGGTTTATCTCCTACATAGCCTGTAACAACGGGTATGGGAGCAGCCACAACATCCTGAACCACATCATTGTTCACTCTTGCCCCGTAACGGAAGAGCATGTCTTCTACATTCAGGTTGTTGCTCACAGCAAGAATTTCGTTGCGCTCGCTCAGGCTATCCATTTCTGCTAACATTCCATCAATAAGCCAAAGCACGCTCCCGCCATTCATCACAAACTGGTCAATTACAAATTTGTCTTTCTCATCTATGGGTAGCATTGGCTTGGCAATGATGATGGTTTTAATCCCCTTTAAACTGCCTAACTTTCCTTCAATTCTGACCCTTTTCAAATCATACGCACCGGCAAGCGATTGCGCAATATCAGCTATGTTTTTCTGTGGTAACTCATCATGTCCTTCAATAAACGCAATCTTTTCAGGCTTCATCGTGGTGATTTTGCGAATGGCATTAACCAGTTCATATTCGAGATTCTGGATGGAGTTGTTCAGCATCAGTTCAGGCGAACGGCCAGTCTGATCTTTCAAAAGCATCAAAGCACGTTCATTGGCTCCGTAATAAATTAAAGCACCGGGAAAGATTAATCGCGATGACTGTTTGTTCTGATGTTTTTCCTCCAAACTTGTTGGAACAATTCCTCTTTCGCTTAGCTGCTTGTAAAGTTCTCTGCGTTTGGTTTCATCAGTCAATGCAGACGGATCAATAAACTCATAGCTCAGGTTATCACCTGCATAAATGCGCATTTCATCCAGCGTTTCATGAATGGCTTTTTCTAATTTTTCGAACCCCGATGGAAAATCACCGCTCAGATAGATTTTAAAATGTACCACATCCTTCAGACCTTTCAGCAAATTTCGGGTGGACTCGGAAAGCGTATAACGCTTGTCGCTGGTCATGTCGAACCGTGAAAAGACAAATGAAGCAGCCACGTTGGACGCGATAATGATGGCAATTAGCAATACAAACCGGGTAAGATTTTTGGCTCTCAAATTCCTTTTATTCTCTGCTGTTACCATTTTCTGCTTTCAAGATTAATGCGGGTAAGTAACAAGAAAAAAGAAATAAATGAAAGAAAGTAGATAACATCGCGTGTATCTATCACACCGCGCCCCATGCTGTCGTAATGCGCAGAAATACCAAGCTGGTTAATGAGGTAACCGGTATTACCGAGGCCGGCAAACGAGGTTATAGCTTCAATTCCTGTGTAAGACAGCAGACAGAAGAACATGGCAATAACAAACGAAACAACCTGATTATCGGTAAGTGATGATGCAAACAGCCCGATAGAAACAAAAGCGCCTCCCAGAAAAACCAAACCAATGTAGCTACCCCAAACCGCTCCTGAATCCACATTACCAACAGGAAAACTGAGAAGGTAGATGCAGAGGTAATAAATCAAAGTGGGTATCAACGAAATCAGAACCAGAATGACCCCTGAAAAATACTTGGCAAGAATGATTTGCATCTCGGTAAGCGGGCGGGTGAGTAGCAGTTCAAGCGTTCCGTTTTTCTTCTCCTCGGCAATCTGACGCATGGTAATAGCCGGAATGAGGAACATATAGACCCACGGAGTGATGACAAACAAACTGTCAATTGAAGCAAACCCGGAATCAAAAACATTGAGCGAACCGGGAAATACCCAAAGAAATAAACTGATAACAGCTAAAAAAACTACTACTACCATGTAGCCGATAAGCGAATCGAGAAAACTGTTAATCTCTTTAAAAAGCAGAGAAAGCATTTAAAAACACGGTTTTAAAACGGGGTACAAATCAAATCAATTTTATTTTACTGCATCCGGCTTGTTACCGGCCGCAACTTTTTCAAAGTTTGAATTATAATCAGGATGATTGGTCCCCATAATCCTGTCCCACAGGTTGAAGTACAGGCCGTAGTTGCAATTAAAAAACTGATGGTGCATGTTATGATGCACCGAAGTGTTATTCAGCTTGCCAAGCGGGTGTTTTAAGAATCCTTTCGGATAGAGCTCATATCCCAAATGACCGAGCACATTAATAAAAGTCATGATGAGAAGAAAAATAAAGATAGCCATGGGATGAGCCGGCATAACAAAAACAATGAGCAGCAAAATACCTGATTCAATCACCGCTTCGAGCGGATGAAAGGAGAACGAAGCCCATGGAGTAGGGTTGACCGAAAGATGATGCACCAGGTGAACATGCCTGAAAATTTTCGGATGATGCATCAGGCGGTGCGTCCAGTAGAAATAGGTATCATGCAACAGCAGCATTATAAAAATGCTTGAGATAAAATACATCCAGCCGTATTGAGCTACTTCATGGTAAATAAATGTAAGACCGCTTTTACTTAGAAATAAAATGAAAACACCCATCAAACTGAAAATTCCGAAAGTGAGAAAGCTGTAGGCTATTTCCGTGGTTATGTTTTTCCGCTCGGGAAAGCTGCTGCGGATTCTCTTTTTGTAAAAATGATTCTTCCAAACAACATAAAAAACAAGAAATGCACCGCCTGCAATAATCAGATAACGGAGCACCTGCACCCCGTAAAGTTTAATTCCGAATTCAAAAAATGAGGATGATGAGAACATGTTGTTTTGTGAAAGCAAAATTATATGGAAATGGTAATTAGTTCAGGAAACTCAAAACAGAGCCGGCATATTTCACACAGATATATCAGAGAAGGATGGCTTAGCGAAAAAAACAAATCTGTAATCGGGTGCGAAAGGAGATTCCTTTTTTTAAAGGAATGACGGTGTATGTGTATAGTCTGTTTCAATAAGTTCTGTTGCTGAATAGGGCACAACCGCTGTCATTCCTGCACAGACAGCAATCTGTTGATGTTGAAAATACGAACAGGATGCTGGCAGGAGAAGGAATACCAACCCGTAGCAAAAATGCAGGTTGCAATGGCTTGCGTTACAAACGCGCCAGCAGGCAAAAATTACAGGAAAGAAAAAACTACCTCTTTACAGCCTTTAACACAGTATTGATAACACTGCCTTCTGCTCTTATCAGATACACACCGGAAGTAAGGGATTGAGCAGGAATGCTTATTAAATTATTATTTCCTCCCGTGAGTTCATGTTTTGCGGAATAAACTCTTCTTCCTGCAGCATCAGTTATACTGATGATTACACTTTCCGGATTATGGACAGAAGCATAAACATCAAAAGAATTATTGAGCAGATTAAAGGATGCCCATATTCCTGAATTGAAAGTTTGATTCTGCGGGATTCCCAGTGCAGCCGATGCGTTCAGAATGTACAGCCCGTTTTGCATATCGGATGCAATGATTCTTCCGCTGGGAAGCCAGGGATAAGCGCCCCAGCATCCTAAATATCCTTGTGATGTTCCATTTATGGGGGTTTGAAAATGAGTATCAAAATATCCGGTGCGAACCGGGTTAGCAGGATTGCTTATGTTGTAAATCTGAATACCATCCTGATAATTGGCGCATACCACATAATTATTCCCAATTACGAATGGGTTATGAGGAGTAGCTCCTGCACTACTGTTGAAAGTAGTGGTAACTAATATGTTCGAAACATCAGAAACATTAAGCACCTTGGCCGGCAATGCATTGGGAACTTCATCCATCATAATCATTACCTGTCCATTGTCGGTTAACGAGGTACTGTGATTGTAGCCTGAGAATGGGTAGGTGGTAAGTGAACCTAATTGTGTGAAAGTATTATTGGTGTTAAATTTGAAAACATACAAACCGTCATTACCGCAGGATGCATAACAGGTATCGTTACGCACAAACATATCATGCACATATCCGATAGCCGGAAAATCCTGATTCAGTTTTCGTAATAGTGAAGGTGAACCAGGATTAGTCAGACTGAAAACAGCCATTGAGGCAAAATTATTTCCGGGTCCCGATCCAATTGCCGGACCTCTTACTCCTCCAAAATAAAGTTTATTTCCGTCCACCCAAATGGTATGGCTGCGGCTGATAATGGAATTTCCGCTGTGAATAACATGCACCGAATCGGGCAGGTAGCTTAAATCGGCAATCTGCATTCCGTTAGGCTCCTGATCATCGCTGACAATGTAAAGGTAATTCTGATATGTTTTGTATTCTCTCCATACACAATTAACCTGTATGCCCGGCACATAATCCCGCAGTTCAGGATTGGTAGGATTGGTTATTTCAACAATGTAAGTTCCGTTGCTTCCGCCAATGATGGCATATTCTTTTTGATCAACCGGATTGTACCAGCCCCAGCAACCTGAGTATTTTGAACCTACCCAATTATTTGCCTGAAAGGTGGTGTCATCAAATCTTCCAAGCAGATTTACATTTTGGAAATCATAAACCTGAGCCCATGAACCCTGAAACAAAATGACAAAGACGATAAAGAGCAGTTTTTTTAGCATGTGTATTCTTTTTTGCAAAAGTATAGATAAGAAGTTCTCATTCCATATGGAATTTTTACTGTTTTAACAGGATAAGATAGGAGAGCCTCAAATCCTAATTTTTCTCCAATGGCCGGTGCGCAGGTAAATCAAGGAGAATATCCCCATCAGTGCCCAGTATAAAATTTCGGAAAACCAAACCCATTCAAGCGAAGCATTCAGCCAATAAACACAGGCATAAACATAAAAGATGTAAATGGCAATATTCACTGTTTCCATCAGTAACGCTATTCTTGTGTTTCCCGTACCCGATACTCCGCTGAATAAAACTAAGCTGATGCTGAAAACAAGAATAGCAGCACAGGTTACATAAAATGTACCCAAAGAATTCTGAATAAGTGATAGGTCATTCGTAACAAGCCTTAAAATGATATTGGGAAAGGAAACGAAAACCAAGCCTATAACAAGAGATAAAAAGAAACTCATCGTAATTATTTTTTTCAGCAACAGGAAAACCTGGTCACCTTTACCCTGTCCGATAAGATTGCTGGTCATGCTGTTTGCTGCCGAAGAGAATCCCCACATGGGTGTCATCAGCAGCATATAGGTTGCACGAACAATATTTGAAATGGCTAATTCGCGGCTGCCCATGTGCTCAATGAACACAAAAAACACAAAATAAGAGCCCATTGTAATCAGGTTCTGAACCATGATGGGTGAGGACAGCTCTATCAGCGATTTGAATTCTTTCCATGCCATATTACTGAACCGGAACAAGGAATACATTTTAAAACTTTTCCTGTAAAAAGCGAATGAAAGCAGGAATATGGAAGTGATTAACTCAGCCATGCCTGAGGCAAGCCCGGCACCGGCAATACCCATAGCAGGGGCACCTGCCTTTCCGAATATCAGTATGTAATCAAGTAAAGCATTTATCAGCAACATCATTACTGAGCTGACTGTGATAATTCCGGTGCGTGCAATGCCAATGAAAAAGCCTCTGCAACCTGCTACCATCAAAGCCGGAAGAATTGCCCATCCGCGGTAATTGACATAGTCTTTTGCTGCATTGAAGATAGAATGGTCGGTGATTATTTTCGAGAATAAATACGGAGTGAAGCCATAGAGAAGAAACAACATGATTGCCGAGCTTACAATCAGGATGATAATTGTATGATCGAACACACGGCCAATGGCTTTCGGGTTTCCTTCTCCGGCCCTGCGTGCCATGAGTATCTGTGAACCAATACCAATAGCCATCCCAATCATGACCAGAACAAAATAATAAACACCTGCTATGGCAGCAGCGCCTAATTCAGTTTCGCCTACGCGCCCGAGAAATGCAGTATCCGTTAGGTTAAGCAACGTATGTGCAATGCTGCCTGCAATAATGGGTGCCGCCAGATGCCAGATGTCTTTGTATGTTGCCTGAAGTTTTTTCATGGAAATTGCTGCGAATGTAAGGGTACGCTTATCAGAAGTACTGAAAGCCAATCTGGGCATAGAGAAAAAAACGCCACATCACTGTGGCGCTCAAGGTGGTTGCCGTTAAAGGAGTTTAGCCCTCTTCTTTCTTTTTTCTTTTAGGAGGTGCAGGAGCAGCAGCGGTTGCTTTCAGAATTTTTGGAATCAGTGTTGAATTCTCTTTATCAAAATTCATTTCGATCACATCACCGGCTGTCAATTCGCCTTTAATTATTTCTTCGGCCAATGGGTCTTCTACATATTTCTGTATTGCTCTCTTGAGCGGACGGGCTCCGAATTGAGAATCAAAACCTTTCTCGCCAAGAAAATCTTTGGCTTCGGCTGACAGATGCAGTGCATATCCCAAATCAGAAATACGCTTGTACAATTGGGCCAGTTCAATATCAATAATCTTATGAATATCTTCTTTACTCAGCGAATTGAAGATTACAACATCATCAATCCTGTTCAGAAACTCAGGGGCAAATGCTTTCTTAAGAGCACTCTCAATGACACCTTTAGCATGGTCATCCGCCTGTTCTTTCTTAGCCTGAGTTGAAAATCCAACACCGGTTCCGAAATCTTTCAATTGCCTTGAACCAATGTTGGAAGTCATAATGATAATGGCGTTTTTAAAATCAACCTTGCGGCCAAGGCTGTCTGTCAGTTGTCCGTCATCAAGAACCTGCAATAGCAAATTGAAAACATCGGGATGTGCTTTTTCAATTTCATCAAGTAATACCACAGCATACGGTTTGCGTCTTACCTTTTCGGTAAGCTGTCCGCCTTCTTCGTAACCGACATAGCCGGGAGGAGCGCCAATTAATCGTGACACAGCAAATTTCTCCATGTATTCGCTCATATCTATTCTGATGAGTGCATCGTCTGAATCGAAAAGATAACGTGCCAGTACTTTAGCTAATTCTGTTTTCCCGACTCCGGTAGGGCCTAAAAAGATAAAGGTGCCAATAGGTTTGGTTGGATCCTTTAATCCTGCGCGGTTACGCTGAATAGCACGCACTACTTTCTTAATAGCGTCATCCTGACCGATTACTTTGCCTTTCAATTCATCAGGCATTTTTATCAGACGGGTGCTTTCAGCCTGCGCAATGCGATGTACCGGAACTCCGCTCATCATGGCCACTACTTCTGCCACATTCTCTTCGTCAACAATATATCGCTGTGTCTTTGATTCATCTTCCCATTGCTTCTTTGCAGCTTCCAATTGTTCCTGCAAATGCTTTTCAGTATCGCGCAAACGGGCAGCTTCTTCATACTTCTGGCTGCGTACCACTTTGTTTTTCTCAATTTTAATATCCTGCAATTTGTTTTCAAGATCAATAATGGACTGTGGAACATGGATGTTGGAAATATGAACACGCGATCCGGCTTCATCTAATGCATCAATGGCTTTATCAGGCAGGAAGCGGTCTGTGATGTATCGCGAGGTAAGAGTTACACATGCTTTAATGGCTTCAGGTGTATAATTTACGTGATGATGGTCTTCGTATTTATCTTTAATGTTATTAAGAATCTCAATCGTTTCCTCAACCGAAGTAGGATCAATCATCACCTTCTGGAATCTGCGGTCGAGTGCACCGTCCTTTTCTATATACTGACGGTATTCATCAAGCGTTGTAGCTCCGATACATTGAATTTCACCGCGTGCAAGAGCAGGTTTGAACATGTTTGATGCATCCAGCGATCCGGAAGCTCCTCCGGCACCGATAATGGTATGAATTTCATCTATAAACAGAATTACATCGGGCGACTTTTCAAGTTCATTCATTACTGCTTTCATTCGTTCTTCGAACTGACCGCGGTATTTGGTCCCTGCAACCAACGAAGCCAGGTCAAGCGTAACTATTCTTTTATTAAACAGGATGCGCGAAACTTTGCGTTGAACAATTCTTAAGGCAAGGCCTTCTGCGATGGCAGATTTACCTACACCGGGTTCGCCAATAAGAATTGGATTGTTCTTTTTTCTTCGGGAAAGGATTTGAGACACGCGTTCAATCTCTTTTTCACGTCCTACAATAGGATCAAGTTTGCCTTCTTCAGCAGCACGTGTTAAATCACGTCCGAAATTATCCAGAACCGGGGTCTTGCTTTTTGTATCCCCTATCTTTTTGGGAGTTGAGGAACTGAAACTCGGCCCGTCATCATCTTTGGAATATGGATCATCATCAGGTGGATTCTGAGAAGCCTCTGACTTAAAGTCACTGCGAAACATATCCATCTCCTCACGCATTATGTCATAAGTGATTCCGTATTGATTTAAAATTTTTGTTATGGTGCTGTCCTCATCCTTTAATATGGCAAGCAGCAAATGCTCGGTTCCAATCAATTCGCTTTTGAAAATTTTAGCTTCCAAATAGGTAATCTTCAAAGCTTTTTCTGCTTGCTTGGTCAAAGGGATATTAGCCTGATTGTTTGTGATGGATGCAGATGTTTTCAGTGCAGATTCAATGGCTTTACGAAGTTCCGGCAAATTCACGCTCATAGATTTCAGGAATTTAATAGCCATTCCTTCTCCTTCGCGAATGAGGCCCAGAACCAGATGTTCGGTTCCTATAAAATCATGGCCAAGGCGCAGGGCTTCTTCCCGGCTGAAGGAGATCACATCTTTAACTCGTGGTGAAAATTTTGAATCCATGTTGGATATGTTTTAGATTTTAAACGTCAAATACACTAATTTGTTCAGCATTTTCAGCTGTTATACTGTTCAAAGTTATCAACACCGGTAACATTAAAACTGAACTAATGATGTAGTATTCAAAATTAAGCATAAACATCTTTATTAAGTCAGAAAATATGCCAGCATATTATTACTTTCGCCTGCCATTTAAAAAATGACAAAACCGGTGCATTTCAGGTGTAATTAATGACGGAATGGCATCCTTACTCATAAAAAACTGACGTTACAAGAAATATGGATACAGGAGAAAAGATTATTAAAATCAACATAGAGGAAGAAATGAAAACGGCCTACATTGATTATTCAATGTCGGTTATTGTTTCGCGGGCATTGCCTGATGTGCGTGACGGACTGAAACCTGTGCATCGCAGGGTGCTGTTCGGAATGCTGGAACTGGGAGTGCTATCCAATCGGCCGTATAAAAAGTCGGCCAGAATAGTAGGGGAGGTATTGGGCAAGTATCACCCCCATGGGGATGGTTCTGTTTATGATACTATGGTGCGGATGGCGCAGGATTGGTCGTTGCGCTACACATTGGTTGACGGGCAAGGAAACTTCGGAAGTATTGATGGCGACAGCCCTGCTGCTATGCGATACACCGAAGCAAGGCTGACAAAGATTGCCGAAGAAATGTTAGCAGATATTGATAAAGATACCGTTGACTTCCGTGCAAATTTTGACGATACTTTGGAAGAGCCAACGGTGCTTCCTTCCAGAATTCCTAATTTGTTGATTAATGGCGCATCCGGTATTGCTGTTGGGATGGCAACCAATATGCCTCCGCATAATTTAACCGAAGTAGCCAATGCTGTAATTGCTTACATTGAAAATAATGAAATAGCCATTGAGGAGTTAATGAAGTTTGTTAAAGCTCCTGATTTTCCCACCGGTGGAATAATCTATGGCTATCAGGGAGTAAAAGATGCCTTTCATACAGGCAGAGGAAGAATTGTGATGCGTGCAAAAGCTGAAATTGAAACTCTGGAAAATGGTCGTGAACGGATTATTGTTTCCGAAATACCCTATCAGGTTAATAAAGCGGAGATGATTAAACGTACTGCAGATCTGGTAAATGAGAAAAAGATTGAAGGCATCAGCGATATTCGTGATGAATCAGACCGCAGAGGCATCCGGATTGTTTATGAAATTAAACGTGATGCAAATGCAAACGTAGTGCTGAACCATCTTTTTAAGAATACCTCTCTCCAAACAACCTTCAGCGTAAACAATATCTGTTTGGTGCATGGCAAACCGGTATTGCTTAACCTGCGCGAACTCATTGCCTTTTATATCTTCCACAGGCATGAAGTACTTATCAGAAAAACACAGTTTGAATTAGCCGAAGCAGAAAAGAGAGCGCACATACTTGAAGGCTTACTCATTGCCTTAAATCACCTCGATGCCATCATTGCCCTCATTCGCAAATCACAAACCCCTGATGAGGCAAAAGAAGGGTTGATGGGTAATTTCAACCTTACCGAAATTCAATCAAAAGCCATTCTTGAATTAAGATTGCAACGCTTAACGGCTCTTGAGCGTGATAAGATTAAGGAAGAGTACAATGAACTGATGAAACTGATAGAATACTTTCACAGCATTTTGAATGATGAAGCACTCCGTATGGAGATTCTGAAAGATGAAACCAAAGAAATCAGAGATAAATACGGGGATAACCGCAGAACGGAAATTGTTTACAGTGGTGATGAGATTTCGATGGAGGATATGTTTGAGGACGAAGCCGTGGTAATTACCATTTCTCACATGGGTTATATTAAACGTACGCCTTTAACCGAGTACAGAAAACAGGGCAGGGGAGGCCGTGGCTCAAAAGGCAGCGAAACCCGTGATGAAGATTTTATCGAACATCTTTTCATTGCAACCAATCATAATTACATATTACTTTTTACCGAGCTTGGAAAATGCTTCTGGCTTCGTGCTTATGAAATTCCGGAAGGAACAAAGACTAGTAAAGGAAGAGCTATTCAGAACCTCATTAACATAGATGCAAACGATAAAGTAAAAGCATTCATCAATGTTGACAATCTTGAAAACGAAGAATACCTCAATAATAATTTCATTATTCTCTGTACAAAGCAAGGCACCATTAAAAAGACAGCACTTGAAGCATACTCCCGTCCGCGCCAGAGCGGTATCAATGCCATCAACATTCAGGATGGCGATACTTTGCTTGAAGCAAAACTTACCAATGGAACCAATGAAATTATACTTGCCGTAAGAAGCGGAAGAGCTATTCGTTTTAATGAGAAAACCGTTCGGCCTATGGGAAGAAATGCCACAGGAGTAAAAGGAATTACAGTTGATAATGCCAGCGATGAAGTAATAGGTATGGTTTGCATCAGCGATCCTAAGGCAAATATTCTGGTAGTTTCGGAGAAAGGATACGGCAAACGCTCAGATCTTGAAGATTACCGCATAACCAACCGCGGAGGAAAGGGTGTTAAGACATTGAACATTACCGATAAAACCGGAAATCTTATTTCCATCAAAGAAGTGAAAGAATCGGATGACCTGATGATCATCAACAAATCCGGAATTACCATCCGCATGCCTGTAAGCGATTTACGCGTTATGGGAAGAGCCACTCAGGGTGTAAGATTGATAAAACTTGATGATGACGATGAAATAGCTTCGGTAGCCAAAGTAGATGATTACAGCGAAGAAGCCATAGCAGACTTGCCGGCTGATGAAAATGCTGGTTCAGACGAAAACAATCATGACGGAAACTCTTCAGAAATAACTCCATTAACCGAATAAAACTTCATCATCCGGTTAAACACTGAATTTACTTTTGACAAACCAACAACTATAAATATGATCAATAAAATCCTGATATCAGCTTTCATGCTGATGGCGTTCAATAGTTATGCACAGAACACTAAAGTGCAGACAGCCTACAATTATTTCAAGTATAACAGAGTAGAAGATGCAATTCCTGAAATTGAGGCTGCCATTAAGCATGAACAGACTATGGGCAAAGAAAAAACCTGGTACTACAGGGGTTTGATTTATGATAAGATTTGCAGTGATGCAGCACTTACAGAGAAGTACCCTGATGCTTGCAGATTAGCCATGCAGTCGTTTGCAAAATCAATGGAAATCAATAAAAGTTCTGATTATGCAGAAGATATGGCATTGCGAGGAATCAGCCTTTTCGCCAATGAATTTGGCAGAGGAGTGAATCATTATAATAAAAAGGAGTATGACAAGTCGTTGGCTGTTTTTGAGTTTCTCCTGACCATTGTTCCGGCTGATTCTCTATCTATGTTAAATGCCGGATTGTCTGCCGAAAAAATAAAAGATTATGCTAAAGCAAAAACGTACTTCGGAAAACTTATCCAGATGAAGTATGACAGCCCGCGTATCTATAATCAATATGCCTTAATTCAAAAAACCGAAGGGGACACGGCAAGCGCTTTAGAAACACTTAAAAAGGGAAGGCAGATTTATCCTGATGACTTGGGATTGATTATTGAAGAAGCAAATATTTATCTCTCAACCAATAAAGCAAAGGAAGCTATTGAAACATTGACAACAGCCATTGATAAGGACCCTAAAAACGCACAGCTTTATTATGCCCGCGCCAATAATTTCAGCACACAGAAGGACATTCAGAAAGCCAAGGCAGATTATTTAAAATCCGTTGAACTTGATCCCAACTTTTTTGATGCTCATTACAACCTTGGAGGAATGCTTTTTAATGAAGGCGCTGAATTGATAAACAGAGCTAACAATTTACCACCGGCAAAAGCGAAAGAGTATGATGCATTGAAGAAACAGGCTGATGAAAAATTTAAAGAGTCGTTGCCGTTTCTTGAAAAGGCTAAAGAAATCCGTCCGAAAGACATGGATACTTTAAATACGCTTAAGCAATTGTATGCCCGCCTTGGCGATAATGTTAAATACGAAAAAATTAAAATGGAACTTGATGCTCTGAAATAAGTTGAGAGTAGCTTTTAAGTACTTTCGCTTTGAATGCACGAATACAATAATTCGTGCATTCGTTTTTATTCAGCATCTCAATGTAAGTGTATGGCCCCATGCAAATTTGCATTTAACATAATGCTAATTATATTTTGATTGGGAGTAATCATTATGGCTCATACATACCATATATTTCTGTTTTTCAAACACTGTGTAACTCTGATAATTCAATTCTGTAAAACGATATGCTTAGAGCAAACCATCTTATTTTTGAAAACCAAATCAATTCATGAGTAGTCCTGACTTTATTCCTGTTGACTTCAACCCTTTTGAAGATTCTGCTGATACATTTTTAAAATTAAATACTACAGCGCCCCAACAGGAAATTTTCTCGAATATCATAATTGGCGGACATGAAGCCAATTGTTCATACAATGAATCGGTTTCGCTCATCCTTTCAGGCTCATTCAATTTTCTTCATTTTAAATCTGCCGTACAGCAACTGATTGCACGCCACGAAGCCTTGCGAAGCTATTTCAGTAATGATGGCCTTACGGCATTCATTTCTCCTGATTTATCCATTGATGTACCGTTGATTGATTTAAGCGGTTTAAATGATCTTGCCCGCAAGCAGGAACTTGATAAACTTATTCAAAGCGAAGCAAATAATGAATTTGATATTTACAACGGGCCGTTGATCAGGGTTTCTGTTGTAAAATTAAGTGAAGATAAACACCAGGTAATCCTTACCCTTCATCACATTATTGGCGATGGCTGGTCTATCGGAATATGCATGATTGACCTTAGCAGGTTTTATTCAGCACTCTGTACCGGAACTGATCATGGATTGCCTCCGGCCAACTCATGGAAAGAATTTACAAAAGCTGAAACCGAATATCTCAATTCATCTGAATATCAAGATAATTTAAGGTTTTGGCTGAATGAATTTAAAGATTGTGTTCCTATTATTGAATTGCCAATCAACAAACCCAGGCCTGCTATTAGAACTTATCAGGCTAACCGGTTGGATATTCCGCTTGATGCAGCAATTATTCGCCAGTTAAGAACTCTTGGAGCAAAAGCAGGATGCAGTTTCGTAAACACGATGATTGCTGCATTTGAAATTTACATTCACCGGCTTACCTCTTCTGAGGAAGTAATTTTACAACTTCCTACAGCCGGTCAATCGGTTTCAGGTTTTGAAAATCTTGTAGGGCATTGCGTGAATGTAATCCCCATCCGAAGCCGCATTGACGGCAATCTCAGTTTTACGGAATACCTGAAAGAAAGAAAGCAATCGCTGCTTGAACAATTAGAACATCAGCGGATAACAATAGGCGATTTGGTAAGAGAATTAAAATTAGATCGAGACCCATCGCGCGTGCCTTTCTCGTCTGCTGCTTTCAATCTCGATATGGGCATGACCAACGGTGTAGATTTTCATGGCCTCGAACTTAAGTTCATCACTAATCCGCGTGCTTTTGAAAACTCCGAATGGTTTATCAACTGTGCCGGCAATGGCAATGATATACTTCTTGAATGCACTTTCAATGCCGGATTGTTTGATATGGATATGATGCAGTTACGGATGCAGGAGTTCATCACCGTTTTAAAAAGCATTGCTTCCGAGCCTGCCCGGCCAATTAAATTTTTGGAGATACTTCCTGCAGAGGAATTACACAAAGTGATTGTTGAATGGAACAGCAGCTTTGTTGATTTACCGGTAAACAAAACCATCCATTCCCTTTTTGAAGAACAGGCACTGCGTACACCCGATGCCGAAGCATTGTGGCATCAAAACAAAACACTTACTTATACTGAATTAAACCGCCATGCCAATCAGCTAAGCCATTACCTCATTTCAAAAGGTTTTAAACCGGGAATGTTATGCGCTGTAATGCTTGACCGAACTCCTGATTTGGTTATTACCCTCTTTGCCATTCTCAAAGCCGGTGGTGCTTACATCCCAATGACTCCTGATTATCCTGCAGACAGAATAGCTTTTATTCTACAGGAATCATCTTGCAATTTCATCGTCACGCAATCCGATCAGAAAGAAAAACTTAAAACAATAAATGCTGAGAAAATTTTTCCTGATGAAACAAAACAGTTGATTGAAAAGCAATCAGATAATAATACCGGTATTGAAAATGATGAATACCGCCTGGCTTACATCATTTACACTTCGGGTAGCACCGGCCGTCCCAAAGGTGTTGCTGTTATGCATCACAGCGTGATTTCATTCTTTCAATGGGCGAAGAATCTTTACTCAGAAGAAGAAATTTCAGGTGTGCTTGGCTCTATTTCTATTACTTTTGATCCGTCTGTTTTTGAAATTTTCTTTACACTCACTCATGGCGGCAGATTAGTTCTTGTAAACAATGCCATTGACTTGGCCTACTTACCGGGTACAGCCCGTGTAACCATGCTTAGTTCCGTTCCATCGGCTGCTGCCGAATTGCTAAAAATGCCCAATGGCTACCCTCCAACTATTAAAACCATTTTGCTTGGCGGTGAATTACTCACTACGGAATTAGTGAACGAACTTTACGATAAAACTTCTGTAAAGAAAGTTTATGATTTGTATGGACCTACTGAAGATACCTATACTTCTGTATGGAATCTTCGCCAGAAAAACGACACACCCACTATCGGCCGGCCGTTACCCAACACACAGGCATACATTCTTGACAGAAACCTTCAGCCCGTTCCCATTGGTGTTGCCGGAGAGTTGCATCTTGGAGGTGACGGATTGGCTAAAGGATATTACAACCGCCCCGATTTAACAGCTGAGCGATTTTTACCAAACCCCTTCAGCATTGTAGAAGGTGCACGTCTTTACAAAACAGGCGACCTCTGCCGTTATAAGCTTGACGGACGCATTGAATTTTTAGGACGCCTGGATTTTCAGGTTAAAGTGCGTGGTTTCCGAATCGAACTTCAGGAAATTGAAAATGTATTGCACAGTCATCCGGCAATTATGGATTTGCTGGTTACAGTTTTTAAAGACGAAAATGGCGATCAGCAATTGGTGGCATATCTCACACTGAAAGACAAAACAGAAAACATCATTGATGAGCTAAGAAATCATCTGAAACAAAGCGTACCTGATTACATGATACCGCAGGTATTCATGATTCTGGATCAGATGCCTCTGAATGCCAATGGTAAAATTAACCGCAAGGCGCTTCCGCCTCCGGTTATTGTTACCGATAATTCAAAAGAAGACATGAGTTTTGTGCAGCTTTCCATCACAGAGGAGAAACTGAAAGACATTTGGAAAACCATTCTGAATCACGACCGCTTCGGTATTAATGATAACTTCTTCACCATTGGCGGGCATTCACTGCTTGGGGTCAGAATGTTTATTGAACTGGAAAAACAATTAGGTGTAAAGCTGCCTTTGCAGACCTTATTCAAAGCGCCTACTATAAAAGAACTTGCTTCGGTAATAGATAACGAAGGATCAAACCTTGATTGGAAACCGGTAGTCATGTTTCGTAAAGGAGGAAACAAACCTCCGCTCTTCTGCCTTCACATGCACAATGGAAACATCTATCGCTGGAAAGTGCTTGAAAAATACCTGTCCGATGATCAGCCGGTATATGCCATACAGCCCAAAGCGCTTGACCCGAAACAAACCCCTCACCGTAACATTGTAGAGCAGGCAGCCTATTACATTGAGGAAATAAAGAAAATACAACCTCATGGCCCTTATCACTTTGTGGGTTTGTGCTATGGCGGTACGGCTGCTTTCGAAATGGCGCTGCAGTTAGAAGCCCGTGGTGAGAAAACTGCTCTTCTTTTCATGGTGAATAATTATGCACCGCTCGAAAATCAGAAACTGTACCGAATGACTAAAGGGTTTGAGCGTTTTTTCAAAATGGATTTATCCGAAAAACTGAATTATGCTCTCGAGAAAAACCTGAATCTCGGTAAGAAAATAAAAGACAAAGCACTCGGAATTTTTTCTAAGAAGCAAGCCGATGATGCTCCTCAGGTTTCAGAAAACCAGGAAGACATCCGGGTCATTCATACGCTGGCACTTATGGCCTATCAGCCAGCCGCAAAATACAAGGGAGATGTATTCATAGTGCGGGCGGGCGGCCTTGTGGAAGATCCTGAATTTTATGATGAAACCATAGGCTGGAAGAAATGGGTGAATGGAAAAATTGAAGTGGTTCAGGTGGAAGGAAGCAACAACGATACGATAATTGAAGAAGAACAGTACCATTCGCAGCTTGCCGCTTTTCTGAAAAAGAAATTGGAGAAAGTACAGCTTTCTGATCAGATTACAGCTCAGAAATAATCAGTAAAAATGAGCAGCAGCCGTTTTTATCCTTTCGTTTGCCTTCATTCGCTTGCCTCTCCTCTGCCTTTTATTGAACATTCCGGAAGCGCTCTGCATCCATCTCAAATTGCACTCTGCTTTGGTAATGTGAATCAAATTTTTCCGGTGAACAATCCGGCTGAACTGCTTTCTGCACAGCAGCGAAGCGAAGCAGAGAAAATTAAAAATACGGAAAGAAGAAAACATTTCATGATTATCCGCGCATGCCTCAATACTTTTCTTTCACGCTTTACCGGAACAGAACCGGCAAATCATATTTTTTTGAGAAATGAATCGGGTAAACCGTTTTTAAAATCACCGGAAGCAAATCTTCACTTCAACCTGTCTCATGCAGAAGATATTTTTCTTATCGCTGTTTCATTACAAACCGTGGGTGCAGATTTAGAAAAGAAAAACAGAAAAGTTCCTGAGCCTGATGAAATTATTGAAAGATATTACAGTGATGAAGAGCAGCAAGCAGTCAGAAACAGTGCTTATCCTGATGAAACATTTCTGAAAATCTGGACCATGAAAGAAGCAGTGATTAAAGCCATCGGAACAGGCATACATGAAAATCTGAAGACGCTGAATACCATTAATACCTCTGATTATTCCGGATCAGATAAAGATATGCTTCATGTTTTTTCAGGCAGCCTGAATGATTTTTTCTTCAGCATTGCCACTCCGTATCCCCATGCTGAATTCAGTCAATTCAATGCCGGCCAACTTTTCTGATTTTTGCCGGAAATAAGAAACCGATGAAACTGATTGTATGCGACAGCGGATCAACCAAGGCCGACTGGATGGTAGCTGAAAACGGAAAAGCAACGGATGAATTCAGCACGATGGGGTTTAATCCCTTTTTTCATGATGCTGAAAAAGTTTTTACAGAATTGAGCAAAAACAAAGCTGCCCTGAAGCATCGGAACGTTAAAGCCACCGTTTACTTTTTTGGTGCAGGATGTTCAAGCCCTCAGAGAAATCAGATTATCAAATCAGGATTGCAAAAGTTTTTTACGGATGCCGATATTACAGTTGATCATGATATGCTTGGCGCAGCCATTGCCGCATGCGGAAACACAGCCGGTCTGGTTTGCATACTTGGTACAGGAAGCAATACCGCATTTTATGACGGGCAGCATTTATCGGAAACCATTCATGGGCTTGGCTACATCATGGGTGATGAAGGAAGCGGAAGCTATTACGGAAAAAAACTTATTACTTCTTTTCTGTATCGCATTATGCCCGAAGAACTCAGGAAAAAGTTTTTTGAAAAATATAAAATGACTAAGGAGGTGATGAATGAAAATGTTTATCACCGCCCTGATGCCAATGTTTACCTGGCGTCCTTCTCCCCTTTCCTTTCCGATAATAAAAAACATCCCTGGATTCAGGAACTGGTACATAAAGGAATGACAGAATTTTACGAAACAAACATTATCAGCTATCCAGAACATAAATCCTATCCTGTTCATTTTATAGGAAGCATTGCCTATCATTTCAGCGACATACTTCGCTCTGTTGCCAATGAGTACAACTTCACTGTTGGCAAAATCATTGTAAGGCCGGTGGAAGAATTGATGAGGTATTATCTTGAAAAGTAGTTGCAAACGGATAGGAAAAGTTAAACAATAATTCACGGTTCATAGTTTGCTGATGCCTCTATGCAAAACGGTTTAAGTGAAAACACCAACCGTTAAGGGAATTATGTCTGCAGTTTTTATGCTATTTTTTCTTTATCACTACTCCGTTTTCGTCAATCGAAATTTTAACATCATCATCACCGGTAATGATTAATGAATCGTTATTACCGTTTACATAAATACCCGATCGTTTACTTTTTATAAGTACTTTTTTTCCGTTGCTGATAACGATATCTTTATCCGCCTTATCAAAATTGCAGGATAAGCATTCAAGCCCGCGCTCTGTCATGGTCCAGGTATGGCCCACCATATCGCCATCATAAGTATTGGTAACATTTTCAATATCATAAATCACATGTTCGCTTTCTTCTTTCAGGTGTACGCTTTTGCCTACCGGCACCTTCAGCAGAAGTTTTACATGCTGGCCGCGGTATTTCATTTTTTCATTGATGGGAAAGTAATTACTGAAACTAAGTAATGAATCCTTTTGCTCCATATTATACTGAATGCTGCGTGCATTTTCGTAAGCCTGCTTTTCATTAAGCCCGCGTGCAACGTTGGTTTGCATTAATTCGAACTGGTTGCCATCCGCTTTTCTGATATTGGGCGTAACATGGCCGGGAAGTGTATTTTCATTATCACCCGAAAGCACAGTGAATTTATTTCCTACAAACAATCCGAAGCGCTTTCGGCCGGTAATTACATTTTCACCATACTGTGCATCGTGCATCAGGCCCACGAACAATGTATCGGTATCAGGAGTGAGCAGCGGAATTTCCGTTTTCACTCTGCTTTCGGCCTGAAATTCTCTTGCAATGTCGGTACCTACGGCAAAAGCTATGATTACTCCGGCTATAATCAGAATAACAGCGGCAACGTTTAAAAACCGCGATTTGTATTTAATGCCGAATAGTGCTTTAATGCCTGCAAATAACAAGGCAATAACAGGAATTCCGATTACGAGAATAATGGCAAGAATTGCCCAGAACATTTGAGAAGAGGTAAGAAATAGATCAGAAATAAATATCGGAATGCTGATACCGGCAACCCCAAGCATGGCCATCACTGCCATAAATAAAGCGAATAAAACAATCAGCGCTATGAAAGCTACAAATGCAGCAGCAATGTAAAAAATGACTTTAAATACTGCACGGATGATGCTGCCGATGACCTCAAAGAATCGTGAAATGAAATTACTTTTTTTTTCCTCGGTAACGGTGGCTGCTTTCTGTAACGAACTAAGGTTTACTTCTTCTCCTTTCATCTCCAGTTTTTGCGCGGTTGATTCTGCCTTGGGTAAAATAATGGCAAGAATGATGTAAATAACCAGACTTGTTCCCCACAGGAAAAAGGAGCCAACGAAAATAAGCCGCATCCACAAAGGATCAATCCCCAGCCGATATGCCAATCCGCTGCAAACGCCACCTATAATTTTATCATCCGGGTCGCGGTACAGTTTACGGTACTTTCTGCCTTCCTGTATGTTGGAAGCATAGGTGGTTTCTTTTGCTTCATCATCTGTAGCAAATTGTTCTGGCCGCCCCATGGTATCAATTACTGATTTTACATCTTCTTCGTTAACCACCTGCCTTCCTGAGCCAAGTCGCTCCGAAATAATTTCTGCAATACGTCCCTCTACGTCCTGCATGATTTCATCGCCACCGTCAGACGATTTAAAATACATCTTAACGGAATCAATGTATTTTTTCATTTTCTCATACGCATGTTCTTCAATGTGAAAAACCATGCCGCCAATGTTTACTGTGAGTGTTTTATTCATTGCTGTGAGGATTTTAGTTGTAAGTGATTTTCTTTTGAATTGATAATTATGATTTGGTAGCTTTATTAACGGCATCAGCCAGTTCTTCCCATGTTTTGCGAAGTTCATTCAGAAACTCCTGACCAAGCGCAGTCATTGAATAGTATTTACGCGGTGGGCCTGCATTGCTTTCAACCCAACGGTAAGTAAGCAGCCCTGCATTTTTCAAACGTGTAAGCAGCGGATACAATGTTCCTTCTACTACAATCAACTTCGACTCTTTCATTTTAGTAATGATATCTGAAGGATAACTTTCATTTTGTGCTATGATGCTAAGTATGCAGAATTCAAGTACGCCTTTGCGCATCTGAGATTGGGTGTTTTCTAAATTGCTCACTTGATTTTTCTTTTTGTTTTATTGCACTGCAAAGATATATTCATAAAAATGTACTATGCAATACAAAGTACATAATTAATTTTTAACTCTTTGCAAATCAGATATTTAACTTCTTTACATTTTGATGTGATAAAGGGCTTCTTAGTTAAATGGCTTAGTACTTATACTAAGGATTGATCTGAAATAACTAAAAGTCAGGAGAGCTGTATGGTTGTTAACAATTGAGGCAGAACTGTGAGACTGTTGAAGAAGATGGATATAATCGGGTGATTACTTTTAGCACCCGAAAAAAATACTGATGAACAGAAAAATAAAAAAAGCAGCCGTGCTGGGATCGGGCATAATGGGATCACGCATTGCCTGCCATTTTGCCAATGCCGGCTTTGAAGTGTTGTTGCTCGATATTGCTCCTAAGGAACTGATGGAGGATGAAAAGAAAAAAGGACTTACACCGGATTCTTCTGTTGTGCGAAACCGAATTGTAAACAGCAGTCTGAAAGCGGCCGTAGATTCCAATCCTTCGCCCCTCTTCAAAAAATCTTATGCGTCAAGAATCACAACCGGAAATTTTGAGGATGATATGCAGAAGATAAATTCATGCGACTGGGTACTTGAAGCTGTAGTCGAAAATCTTGACATAAAGAAAAAAGTATTTGAGCAGGTTGAAAGTCACCGCAAGCACGGAACTTTGGTTACAACAAACACTTCCGGCATTCCTGTTCATCTGATGCTGGAAGGGAGAAGCGATGATTTCCGAAAACATTTCTGCGGTACTCACTTTTTCAATCCGCCACGATACCTGCCGTTACTCGAAATTATTCCGACAAAGGAGACCGATGAATCTGTCATTGAATTTCTGATGCTCTTTGGAAATGTTGTTCTAGGAAAAACAACGGTATTGTGTAAAGACTCACCGGCATTCATTGCAAACCGTGTGGGTGTATTGGGCATCATGGCTTTGTTTCATGATATGGAAAGCAACGGTTTAACGGTTGAAGACATTGATAAACTTACAGGACCGATTATCGGCAGGCCCAAGTCAGCCACCTTCAGAACCTGCGATGTGGTAGGGCTTGATACCCTTGTGCATGTAGCCAATGGTTTATATCAGAATTGCAAAGATGATGAAGCAAGGGAACTTTTTAAAATCCCTGCTTACATTCAGAAAATGGCTGATAACAAATGGCTGGGCGATAAAACCAAACAGGGATTTTACAAGAAGACGAAAGATGCATCGGGTAAAACAGAAATCCTTTCGCTCGATTTAAAAACGCTGGAATACAAACCACAATCGAAAACCAAATTCACTACGCTTGATCAGGCCAAAAACATTGATAACCTGAAAGAACGACTCAAGGTTTTAGTTGCGGGTAAAGATGCAGCCGGTGAGTTTTACCGGAGATCATTCACCTCTTTGTTTAGTTACGTTTCGCACCGAATTCCTGAAATAGCAGATCACTTTTACCAGATTGACATGGCCATGAAAAGCGGTTTTGGTTGGGAACTCGGCCCGTTTGAAATGTGGGAAGCTTTGGGTATAAATGAAACGGTAGAGATGATGGAAAAGCAGGGGCATAAACCGGCTGCATGGGTCTATGATTTTCTGAAGGAAGGCAAAAACAGTTTTTACATTTACGAAAATAACTTCAGGGCTTATTATCAATTAACTTCCAAAACCTATCAGATTGTTGAAGAACAGCGGAGTTTGGTTATGCTCGATAAGAGACGCCATGCAACCGTTTGGAAAAATGCAGGCGCTGATGTGATTGATCTGGGAGATGGCATTTTAGGCGTGGAGTGGCATACCAAGATGAATACCATTGGCGGTGAAGTAATCGAAGCAGTTAATAAAGCCATTGATATTGCCGAAAAGGATTTCCGCGGATTGGTAATCGGAAATGAAGGACAGAATTTTTCGGCAGGTGCCAACCTTGCTTTGATTTACATGCTGGCTATTGAACAGGAATTTGACGAGATTGATTATGCCATTCGTGCTTTTCAAAATATGAATATGAGGGTGCGCTATTCTTCCGTTCCTGCTGTTGTTGCTCCTCACGGTTTAAGTTTGGGAGGCGGCTGTGAAATGACCTTGCATGCCGATAAGGTTGTAGCTGCTGCTGAAACATACACCGGTATGGTTGAGTTTGGCGTTGGCTTAATTCCCGGAGGTGGCGGATCAAAAGAATTTGCTGTTCGTTTTTCGGATGAATTGAAAGAAGGCGATATTGAATTAAATGTACTGCGTCAGCGGTTTCTTACCATTGGCCAGGCCAAAGTTTCTACCTCTGCACATGAAGCTTTTGACCTCGGAATTCTTCGCACTGGACATGACGAAGTTTGTATGAGTAAAAGCAGACTGCTTACCGAAGCAAAGAACGCAGCAATCAGGTTGGCTGAAGCAGGATATGTCAGGCCGATTGAACGAAAAGACATCCGTGTACTTGGTAAATCAGGTTTGGGAATGGTGTATGCCGGGGCCAATGCCATGCTTGCCGGAAATTACATAACGGAATACGATAAATTTCTCTCCGAAAAATTAGGATACATACTTTGCGGTGGTGATTTGTCTGCTCCTGCCCTTGTCAGTGAACAATATCTGTTGGATTTAGAAAGAGAAGCTTTCCTTTCGCTGTGCGGAGAAAGGAAAACCCTGGAGCGGATTCAATCAATTCTTACCACCGGAAAGCCTCTAAGAAATTAAAAAGTCTTTTGCATTTAATGCAAAAGCCTGCATATAAAATGCAGGCTTTTATTATCTTTCTATCAGTATGTTATTGTTTTACCGCCTTGATTCGTTCAGTAAATCCTGAATTAAGTTTCAATTCAATAAAATAGGTTCCGGCTGATAAATCTTCGGTACTCATCTTACAAAAAGTTGATGATACAGACATTGACTTTACAATTCTTCCGCTAATGTCGCTTACAGAAACAATTCCGTTTTGATTTCCATTCAGTTTAATATTCACTTCATTGCTGAATGGGTTCGGATAAACCATCATCCAATCGCCATCTGAAATTTCATTAACAGCCAATGGCCCTTCCACCACTTCAAACTTATCAAAGGCTCCTTCCACAATGTTAAATACCGGACCCCAGTCGGCCGTTTCAATAATGATTTGCATGTTGGCAGTTGGGGCTAAAAACTGAGATACATTAAACGTTCTTGCCTGCCAGGCACTGTTGCCCGGGGTATTATTAAGAATGGTTTCTAAAGTAACAGTTGTAACGCCATTGGTCAGTTTTACTGTCATGGTATCATCAGGTGGACCTCCGCCATTGTTACCAAGATTAGCAAACCAACGGTAGTATTTTACCACAGGATCAGTATAAAGTGTAGCATTGAAAACAGGAGAAATTAGAACGGTATTTCCACCATCCACATCATTATCCCATGCACCCCCGCCACCATTATCCGTTACATAAGCCTGATCACCGCAATCATTCGTTACATCAAAATTAGGATTGGCCGGTGTTCCCTGAGATGTTGTGCCAACCGGTTCGCCTCTTTCCCAACTGTTAGACGAAACACCACTTATGGACCAGTTGAAATCAAAAATAAAGTCATCATAATAGCCGCGATCCAAGGCAATGGTTACAGGTTGGGTTCCGGTTATGTTTTGATTGGAACAGTTAGTTCTCCATCCCCACTGGCCTGCAGAAATATCATAGGTCGCTGATATAAAATTGCTGAATATAAAATTTCCGTTGGCATCAGCTAGCCCGGTGTACTGGTATTGCGAATTGGTAATGGACACATGAGCATTAGGAACCGGATTTTGTGTTACGGCATCAATAACCTGTCCGGTAAGGACAACTGTTGAGAGTGGAGAAAGTTCTACATCAAGAATAGTTACTACTCCGTTATTCAAGGTAACTCCTGTAATAGTTTTTGGGAAATAACCGGCTTTGGTAACCGTAACCGAATAAGTTCCCGCCTGAGCTGTACCGGTTTTGTAATCGCCAGAAATTTTCGAATTAACAGTAATGGATAAAGAAGTTATCTGAACAGAAGCATTGTTGATAGGTAATCCGGTTACACTGTCAGTTACTATTCCTTCAAGATAACATGCACGAACATAAGTGGGGGTTAGTACGAACAAGCCGTTATCAATATCGGAAGCTACAATTGTACCGCTTGGCAGAAACGGATAAACACCCCAGCAACCGTTAAACCCGCCACCGCTTCCCTGTGTGTAGGTATCATAGCGCCCTACCTGAACTAAATTCTGAGGTCGTGTAACATCATTGATAACGACACCGTCTTTATACCATGAGGTAACGGCAAACTCTCCTCCGTTCACAGATAAAACATGGGTATTGTGTACAATGGAATTGGAACCGGGCGTTGTTTGAAACCTTGCCACTTCCTGTATGTTCTGCAAGTCGGAAATGTCATAAGAAACAAGATATGAATTGTTTACCTCATCAGTGGTTAATACATATCTGCTGTCCTGTGTAAGCCATGTATTATGTGTAAACTCTCCGGGTGTAACTTGTGTGGCAAGCAATACAGGATTGGCTTTGTTTATACAATTATAAATCCGCATTTCACCGGCATAAATATGCCCGGCATACAAAGTGTCATTTCGTACATAACCGTCATGCACATAACTGTTGTTGTTACCCTGTGTTGGCGTATGGCCTAAGTAATTCGGATTCCACGGGTCATTGTTCAAATCGCAAATTAATGCGGCACCGTTAAACAGATTGCTTCCATAGAGATAAACAAATCCATTATCAATATGCAGGGCATGAATGGTATTTAACTGATTATTGATAGCACCGTTGCCTTTCCATGTTTTTACTTGTACAGAATCAGGTAAGTATTGAAGATTGATAATCTGAAGGCCGCTGTTTCCTCCTTCGGTAGTTACATAGGCATAATGCAACCATGTTTTTACTTCACGCCAGGCTGAGGTAGGCCCGTTTACCTGAAACTTAATAATGGGATTTGTCGGAACTGTTACATCAACAATGGAAAGCCCGTCATCCCAACCTACCAGTGCATATTCATTTCCGAAATTATCAACATATCCGCCAATGTTTGATAAGACACTGCTGTAAGGCAGATTTGCTCTGAGTGTGAGATTTTGATTTTGCGAATGGCTATGCAATACAATGAAACTGCATGCCAGCAGCAGTATAAGTTTTTTCATAAGAGATTGGATTTTCTGCGATGTTTCGGCAAAGGTAGGCAGAAACATTCAGCTCTCTGTGTAAGTCAAAAAGATTAAAATCAAATGCAAATGAAATTGAAAATCACTTTTTCTTAAGCATTGCCGTGAATAAAGAATCTGAATTGTGATTCCAGCCTCCTAACAATTTCATGCTCTTCAGTTCATATCTCGAATTGATAATTCGGTCAACCATGGCTTCATTTTCATCTTTAAATACCGAACAGGTAATATAAAGCAGGTAGCCACCTTTTTTCAAGCAAGGATGTATATTATCAAGAATTCTTTGTTGTTTTTCAACAAATTCCTTTAAAGCAAAAGGCCTGAAAAAGTAAACCTGTTCAGGAGAGCGCGCCCAGGTACCTGAACCGGAACAGGGAACATCAGCAATAATGCCGTCAAACTTGTTTATAAAATTTTGTGGCGCTCCGCCATTTTCCAGATTAATCTGCATGATTTCAGGTCGGTCATATCCGGCTTGCTGCATACGAATTTTAGCATTTTCAAGAACCGATTTGCGCGAATCGGATAACACAATTCTGTTAGTGCTGAATTTTTCTTTAAACAATAAGCTTTTCCCTCCTGCCCCGCAGCAACAATCCCACCAGTAATCGGTTGGCTTCAATACGGGAAGATCGTCAAGCGTGCGCTGCGAATTTTTGTCCTGAATCACAAATTTTCCTTTTTCAAATGAATCAAGAAGCGTTAACTTGGAGGCCGGTTCAAAACCTAGGCATTCATCATTTCTTTCAGAAACTAACGGCTC
The DNA here is from genome assembly GCA_900696575.1 of uncultured Bacteroidota bacterium. Taxonomy (GTDB): domain Bacteria; phylum Bacteroidota; class Bacteroidia; order AKYH767-A; family OLB10; genus CAADHD01. The sequence continues at coordinate 55,915 of CAADHD010000025.1, read as the reverse complement.
TATATCATTCTGTTTCAACTCTTCCAGTACTTCCTTAATAAAGTTTTTTCTGACCCTTATAAATGCCAGTGATTGCCTGAATAGGCTCCATGAATAGGCATCTTCATCTACCTCTTTACTGAGTAATTCAGGGTATGGGAAAATTTTAGTATCGGTATTAATAATTTTATTATCCACTAAAAACTTTACTTTCTCTTCGATGGGCTTTACAAATGCATCCGCTTTAATAAATGAAAATGTACTACACACAGCTTTAATAATCATGGTTTCTTCTGTACCAAGCAGAAATGAAGAAAGCATCAGGTTTTCTTCCAGGTTATTTCCGTTAAGCAATCTGCCTGTCCTGTAGTAACTATAAATTATCTGGCTGAACCTTCGCCTGTCATTCACTCCCATGTTCTTGTGAATCTTAAAATGAGTACGCAGGCTTTCGGCTAAGGAAGTATCACCACTGTAGATCTTAATGAAATTGGCGGCCTTTTCGAATAGCAGTAAATCTTTTGTTTTGATCATACTGTGCAATAATGCAACTATTTTTACTTTTATCCGGTGTTTTCAATACTGGATTATCAGCTCATAAATTCCAAACAGTTTTCGCTGACTGTTTTTGATGCCGGCAAGGTTATTTTTATAATTCTTGGTGCTTACATTATTACCTCCGTTTTCAAAAAGCTCCTGATTAAGCGGGCCGGAAAAGAGGAGGCAGGTGCTGAAGGCAGATATCATTCATTGGCTCAGTTGTTCAGGTACTTTATTTATGTAATTGCAGCCTTTTTAATACTCGCTGTTCTTGGTATAAACCTTACAGTGCTTACGGCAGGTTCTGCCGCTTTACTTGTAGGCATTGGCTTTGGTTTGCAGCATACATTCAACGACTTTGTAAGCGGTATCATTATTTTATTTGAAGGAACACTTCAGGTAGGGAATATCGTAGAGATTGAGTCGGTAGTCGGAAGGGTTAAACATATTGGACTGCGCACCTCACGTATTGAAACAAGAGACGGAGTAACGATTATTGTTCCTAACTCAAAATTAGTATCAGACAATGTGGTGAACTGGAGCCATCAGACTACAGACCGAACTCGGTTTTATATCCGATTTACGGTTGGAGCAGATACCGATATTCATAAGGTGAAAAAAATTCTTTTGGAAATTGCCCAGGGGCATAAAGATGTTCTTGATAAACCTGCACCTAAAGTCAGGTTCTACGATTTTAATGAATCAGGTTTTGTTTTTGACCTTCTGTTCTGGACATCCAATATGTTTTTTGTTGAAACAGTTAAAAGCGACCTCCGGTTTATGTTGGTTGAAGAATTCAGGAAAAACAATGTTGGAATCTCCTTTCCTCATCGCACAATCATCACCAGCAACCAATAATGCTGTTCATGAGGTTGTTGATTTCCTTAATGTAAATTCCTTTCAATGCTGATTCTTCGGCTTAAGTTTGCTTCCGTATGTATGTGCTGAAAATTAAAGGGAAAGCCCGTATTCCTGATTATGTTCAGATTCGCGATAACGATTTTACCCTGATTGCCTACTTCCGGCTTGACAGACCCGAAAAAGCCATTGCAAAACTTGGATTGTCTATGAAGGAAGATGAAATAATGAATCAACTCAATTCCATGCCTTATGGCAAGGTTATAAAAATAGATTGGTAACAAATGGAAAACAATAACACAATGGTCATCAGCTTAGAAAAAGTAAATGTATTTCAGAAAAAGAACCTTATTCTTTCGGAAGTTTCGTTAACGGTAAATAAAGGAGAATTTGTTTATCTCATTGGCAAAACGGGAAGCGGAAAAAGCAGCTTGTTAAAAGCACTTTACGGAGAGTTGAAAATAAATCAAGGATCAGGCTATATAGCAGGTTTTGATTTAACTAAACTTAAATCAAAACAAATTCCTTACCTGCGCAGAAAACTTGGTATTGTTTTTCAGGATTTTCAGTTACTGAGCGACAGGACAGTTCGCGAAAACCTTTTGTTTGTACTTAAAGCTACAGGCTGGACCGACAAACAAAAAATGGATGACCGTATTCAGGAAACACTTGCCATGGTTGGCCTGTCAACCAAAGGATTTAAAATGCCGCATGAACTCAGTGGTGGCGAGCAGCAGCGTGTAGTCATTGCGCGCGCGCTTCTTAATCATCCTGATGTAATTCTTGCCGATGAACCCAGCGGCAATCTGGATCCGGAAACTACCAGGGAAATTATGGCATTGCTGCATGACATAACCAAAACCGGAACCGCTGCCATTATGGCTACGCACAATTATTCATTGATTGAAAATTTTCCCGGCCGTATAATCCGTTGCGAAACCGGAAGGGTGTTTTCACAGAATTAAAATCGGCACTCGTTATACGCACGTTTATAAATGACCGGTTGAATTCTCAAAACTGGCCGGTTGAAAGCATTACCAAAGTGCAGGCTTGCACGGTTTCAATTCCGGCTTTTTGCAATTGCTCTTCAAAATCGGGGTTCTCTGCCCCAGGATTGAAAATGACTCTTTGGGGTTTTAATTTCAATATAGCATCGTAATAGGCTTCCTGATGTATAGGGTTGATATAAAGAGTAACGGTATGCACAGCTTCAACCGCATTCATTTCCGTAATAATATTAACCTCTCTTATCTTTCCTTTTTTAACTCCCACCGCTATTACCTCATAGCCTGACATAAGCAATCGGTTTACGGCCATAAATGAATAGCGTGCCGGGTTTTCACTGGCACCAATCACTAATATTTTCTTCAGCATTCTTCTATGTAGTTCAAATCTTTGCTGAATGTTTCCTTTACTGAAAGAATTGCGTAGAAAGCCAGCACAATGCAAATGGTTCCTACGGCAAGAGCACTGTAAACCCGCGACTGAAAAACCGTCTCCAGCGTTTTGTAAAGCAAGGTGATGGGCACTACAGAGCCTCTTACAAAATTAGGAACTGTATTGGTAACCGTACTCCGGATGTTGGTTCCAAATTGCTCAGAAGCAATGGTAACAAACAATGCCCAATATCCCGTTGCACACCCTAACAGGAAACAAAGTAAGTAAAATGATGCGAGTGATTTGCTAAACGGAAAGAGGTAAATTAAAATAAGCACAAAAGAGGAAAGCAGATAGCTGATTACCACTTTTTTTCTGGAACGGAAATACTGACTAAGCAAACCGCTTAATAAATCGCCTACCGATAAACCGATGTAGGCATACATGATGGCAGTACCGGTAACAACATTTTCAATTCCGGTTTCGCGGGTGATGCCAACTGATAAAGCAATGAGTACTCCAATAATAAACCAGATGGGTAATCCAATCATGATGCAGTTGAGGTACTTAAGCAGGTTTTCTTTTTTTCCGAATATGATTTTTAAATCTCCTCTGGAAACATGTTTATCCATTTCCAGTTGCTTATACATGCCTGACTCGATCGTTCCAATCCTTAAAAATAACAGCAGTAAACCCAATCCTCCTCCAACAATATAAGCCATTTGCCAGCCGGCAAAGCTGGCACCCGTAATCTGGTTGAACCAACCGGCAAACAATGCTCCTTCTTTGCCAACAATGCTTGCGAAAACAGCTCCTAAAGCACCGAATGTTACGATAATCATAGTTCCGTAACCGCGGAATTCTTTATGCATGGTTTCAACTACCAAGGTAATTCCTGCACCCAATTCACCTGCTAATCCGAGCCCGGCAAGAAACCGCACAATGGCATAGGTAGTTAAATCCGTTGTAAAGGCATTGGCAATGTTAGCGGAAGAATAAAGTAAAATGGATCCGAATAAAACTTTTAACCTCCCGATTTTATCACCCATTACTCCCCATATAATTCCGCCAATCAGCATGCCGATCATCTGGCAGTTGAATAGAAAAATTTCATTGCTTTCGTAATCTCCACCGCCAAGCCCCAAGGCTTCGAGACTTTCTTTCTTGATTACATTGAACAAAATAAGATCATAGATATCAACAAAGTAACCCAGTGAAGCCACTATTACTAAAAAGTTGAAAGGGTTACGTATCTCTCCCTGCTTCATGCTCTTTTCAATGCGGCTAAACTAAAACAGATTCGGAAGATGAGCTTAATTTGATTTTTTCTTTAAGGCAAGAATGGAAAAATCGCTGTTAACTTTTCGTATGGAATTGGTAAGTATTCCAAGTGCAGTAATTTCCATCTCAATCAAATCATTTTCCTTTAGCCATTGCGGCTGGTAGTCTTTGTTAAGCAATTTTCCTGTTCCGTTCAGTTCAAGAAAGCAACCCGTACCCACAGTTCCTGAACCAATCACATCACCGGGCATTATGTGTACCCCGTAAGCGCAGCGTTCAATTATTTCTGCAAAAGTCCAGTCCATATCGCCCGTATTTCCTTCTGATACCTGCACACCGTTAACCTTGCAGGTCATCTTCAGGTTGTAATTGTTTCCGGTATGATTTGCTTTGCAGGGCATGAGGTATTCCTTCAGTTCATCAGGTGTAATGAGATAAGGACCTATTACTGTGCTGAAATCCTTTCCTTTTGCCGGACCAAGGTTGAGTTTCATTTCTTCCATCTGCAATGTTCGGGCGCTCATGTCATTCATAATGGTATATCCTGCAATATAGGCGTCAGCTTCTGCAGCTTTAATGTTTATACCCCTTTTACCGATAACAGCTGCCCATTCCAGTTCAAAATCCAATTGCCTGAAATGGTCGGGCATACACCAAACATCGCCAGGGCCCTGCACGGCCTGATGGTTGGAAAAATAAAAGATCGGGTATTCATCAAACTCAGGAATCATTTCCACTCCGCGGTTTCGTCTGGCAGCGGCTACATGCTGGCGAAAAGCATACCCATCGCGCAGTGAAGCAGGCCGCGGAACGGGTGCCAATAAATTTACATCCGATATGTGAATCGGTTTAAAATCTATCCTTCCTGATTTTATTTCGCTGTCCAATTTCATGGCAGCTTCCATTTCCTTTTCTCCGGTATTCAGAAAATCATTCATCATTCCCGAAATTTTTAAACCCCTTTGTTGTGCAACTTTCTGCAGCGGATATACAGCATCGCGGTGAAGAATGGCTAATGTTTCGGTTTGATTTAAAAGGAAGGTTATAAGTTTCATTTTTCTAACTATAAAATTGTTTTAACGGAGTTTGCAAATGTATGTAAATCAACAAGCTGATTAATAATACAAAACCTGATTGAATTGTCATTTCGGGTTTGATGGATTAGGTTTGCACTTTAATCTTAAAGCATGTTACGAACAGGTGTAATCGGTGCAGGCCATTTGGGTAAAATTCATATAAGGCTGTTGCAAGTCAATCCTCGTATTCAGGTAATTGGATTTTATGATACAGACAGTAACACCTCAAACGAGGCTGAGAAGTTGTTTAGTATAAAAGCATTTCCTTCTACTGAGCAACTGATTGAAAATTGCGAAGCCGTAGTGGTAGCCTCTCCTACTCCATCTCATTTTCAATATGCCAAATCATGTTTGCAAAAGGGAAAACATGTTTTTATTGAAAAGCCTTTAACAACAACCATTGCCGAAGCAGAAGAAATTGCAGTATTGGAAAAACAAACCGGCCTTACGGTTCAAACCGGCCATGTGGAGAGATATAATCCTGCCTTTAAAGCGGCTGCTTCGTTTATCAATAATCCGATGTTTATTGAGGGTCATCGGTTGGCACAATTCAATCCGCGCGGAACCGATGTTAGCGTTGTTTATGATTTGATGATTCATGACATTGACATTATTCTAAGCGTGGTAAAGTCGGAAATAAAAAATATTCATGCCAGCGGAGTGGCTGTTGTGAGCGATTCACCCGACATTGCAAATGCTCGTATTGAGTTTGAAAACGGATGCACGGCAAATCTAACCGCCAGCCGTATTTCCATGAAGAACATGCGTAAGGCAAGGTTCTTTCAGCAAAATGCCTACATCAGTGTTGATTTTCTGGATAAGAAATCTTCCATACTTGAACTGCATGAGGTAAAAGGAACACCTGACCCGCTTTCGGTAATTATTGATTTAGGAGAAAAGGGACAAAAGCAGATTTACATCCACGATCCGAAAATTGAAAATAACAATGCTATACAGGAGGAGCATGATGTATGGATTGATTCCATCCTGAATAAAAAACCGGTTACCATCAACGCAGCTGCCGGTGCTGCTGCCGTAAGAGTAGCCAATCAGATTTCAGAGACGATTCAACCTGTTTTAAAATATGCGTAACCTGATATTGATATCAGCCTTTTCAATACTGATACCTTCATGTAATCTCATCAATCCTGATGAACCCATACCGGCATACATCAAAGGAAATGATATAGTGGTAAACACCACTCCATTTCAGGGCAGCGGTTCGCATAAGATAATAGACCTTTATGTTTTTGTAGATAACCAGGCGGCCGGCTGTCATCCCTCAGGCTCCACTTTTCCTTTGTTGTATGAAGGTGAACATTCTTTTGTGTTTTCAGCCGGCATCAGTGTAAACGGAATTGCGGCAGCGCGTGGTATTTATCCTTTTTATAAATCGTACAGCTCAACACTTACACTTACTCCGGGCAACATAACTGAAATCAATCCTGTGTTTGAATACACGGACAATGCTATCTTTAAATGGTCTGAAAATTTTGACAATCCCGGCTCGGGAATCGGTTTTATCTCTACTACCGGTGCTGGCGCAGACATGGTGTTCCTTCCTTCAGGCAGCCCTGAAATTTTCGAGGGAAACAATAGCGGAGTTATTCAATTGAATAATTCTTTTCCCGGTTTTGATGTGGAAAGCTCTCTAAGTTTTACACTTCCAAAACTTAACAAAGCCATTTTTTTGGAGCTGAATTATAAATGCACGGGGCAGTTCGAAATCGGACTTACCGCCAATTATGCTTTAAGCGGCACTCAGCGTTGGTATGCTGTTACCGTTAACCCTAAAAGCACCTGGAACAAGTTATATGTAAACCTCGCCTCAGGACCTGCAGAACATACGAATGCCAACGATTTCAAATTGTATCTGAAAGCCGGTTTATCGGAAGGCAGCAGCAGTGCTGTTTTCTTTTTTGATAATCTGAAAGTAATTCACAACTAATGAACAAAAGGCTTGAAACCTTTAAGTACATCATAGCTGATTTTGTTGCGGCTATGCTGGCATGGGCAGGCTTTTATGCTTACAGAAAATTCTTTATTGAAAGCGAGAAGTTCGGGGTAGAAGTCAGCATTGGCGATGACTGGAAATTTTATTTCGGAGTAGCTGTTATTCCGTTTATCTGGATTCTGTTTTATGCCTTCCTTGGTTTCTACAGCAACATCTTCCGCAAAGCAAGAATCAAAGTATTGGGCCAGACATTGTACGCTTCATTCATTGGCGTGCTGATAATTTTCTTTCTCCTTTTGCTTGATGACATCATCATTTCCTACAAAACGTATTACGAAACTTTTTTAGTGCTCTTCAGCCTCCATGCCGGATTAACCAGCTTGTTCAGGATATTGATTGTTTCGCATACCGGCTATAAAATCAAAACACGTAAAATAGGTTTTCCTACCCTGCTTATCGGAAGCAATGCCAAAGCACTCAAACTTTATGAAGAAATTGAAAAGCTTCCTTCAAGCCAGGGACAGAAGTTCATCGGTTTTATACATGTTGACGATACAAACGGAAGGCTTTTAGGCAAACACCTTCCTCATTTGGGTGGTATTGAAGACATACCTCACATTATAAAAAACCATAAGGTGGATGAAGCCATCATTGCCATTGAATCTTCAGAACATGAAAGCATAGGAAGAATTTTAAATGAGCTTGATGATTCAGAAATTATTGTGAAAGTAATTCCTGACATGTATGATATACTATCCGGAACCGTAAGAATGACCGGGCTTTTCGGTGCTCCCTTAATTGAAGTACACCCTTACCTGATGCCGGTATGGCAACAAGTCTTAAAACGGCTGATTGATATTTCAGTATCCATTACCGTATTGATGGTTTGTTTGCCGCTGTTTATAATACTTGCCATTCTGATAAAGATTGGCAGTAAAGGACCGGTGTTTTTCAGGCAGGAACGGATTGGACTGCATGGCAATCCGTTTATTATTTACAAATTCCGCAGTATGAAAATGGATGCAGAAAGTGATGGCAAGCCGTTATTGTCGAGCGATACGGATGAACGGGTAACCAAAATCGGAAAGTTTATCAGAAAGTACAGACTCGATGAATTCCCGCAGTTTTTCAATGTACTGAAAGGTGAAATGTCATTGGTTGGTCCTCGTCCGGAGCGACAGTATTTTGCCGATAAAATTATTCAGCGCGCACCGGTTTACCGGCACTTGCATAAAGTAAGACCGGGTATAACCTCTTGGGGGCAAGTTAAATTCGGTTATGCCGAAAATGTGGATGAAATGGTTGAGCGCATGAAATTCGACATCATTTACATTGAAAACATGTCATTAGCTCTCGATTTTAAAATTTTATTTTACACCGTTTACACCATCATCAAAGGAAAAGGAAAATAACATGAACATTAAACAAGTGGCCGTTATCGGCTCAGGAACCATGGGCAATGGAATTGCTCATGTATTTGCACAGCAAGGATTCACAGTTTCATTAATTGATATTTCGAATGAAGCGCTTAACCGTGCATTGAAAACCATTTCATCAAACCTTGACAGGCAGGTTGCCAAAGGAATACTTGATCAGGCCGGCAAAGACAACACATTGAAAAATATTATCGCATTTACTTCCATAACGGACGGCTGTAAAAAGGTTGACCTTGCAGTGGAAGCGGCTACTGAAAATGAAGAATTGAAACTCAAAATTTTTGCCGAGCTTGATGCCTGCACCAAACCTGAATGCATCCTGGCTTCAAATACCTCCTCAATCTCAATTACCAAAATTGCCTCCGTTACTAAACGAAGCGATAAAGTAATAGGCATGCATTTCATGAACCCCGTTCCGGTAATGAAACTCGTGGAGATAATCAGAGGATATAACACCAGCGTTGAAACGAATGCATTGACCATTGAACTTTCCAGAATGCTCGGAAAGATTCCTGTTGAAGTAAATGATTATCCCGGCTTTGTTGCAAACAGGATTCTTATGCCAATGATCAATGAAGCTGTTTACACTTTGTTTGAAGGTGTGGCAGGTGTTGAAGAAATTGACTCTGTAATGAAACTGGGCATGGCCCATCCTATGGGACCACTTCAATTAGCTGATTTTATTGGGCTGGATGTTTGTCTTTCCATTTTAAAAGTAATGTATGAGGGGTTCGGTAATCCGAAGTATGCCCCCTGTCCATTACTTGTAAATATGGTTACCTCCGGCAATCTGGGTCGAAAATCAGGATCCGGCTTTTATGAATATGAAAAGGATTGTAAGGAGCTTAAAGTAGCTCAAAGCTTTAGAGAACGAATTCATTGATAATGAGCGCGTTTATTGAATAGCGTTAAATGAACTTTTGCCAATGATTCTTAACATTTCGTCAAAATTTAACATGTGCAATGTTTGAAGCATTTACATTTGAACTCAATAAAATTTAAAGACAACCTATGGTAACAGAAATTACAGCAGGCGTGAAAGTTTCCGTTGAAACATTTTATCAACCCACGCATTCCAATCCTGGCCAATCGCATTTTGTTTTTGCTTACCGTATTACAATAGTTAATGAAAGCGGAGATGATTTAAGATTAAAAAGAAGGCATTGGCATATTGTTGACTCTGATAATTCAAGGCGCGAAGTAGAAGGCGAAGGCGTAGTTGGCGAACAGCCTTTTATTGGTAAAGGAGAAACATATCGCTACGTATCGGGATGTAACCTGAATACCGAAATCGGCAAAATGTTCGGCACCTACCTTATGGAACGTTTGGGAGATAAAAAACTTTTCTATGTTAAAATTCCTGAGTTTAACATGGTGGTTCCAAACAAACTGAATTAAGCAAATACAGCAACAATTGATAGTCGTCCCCCGCCCTTTGGCGGGGGATTTTTTATCTCGAAATTTTAAATACTCACTTTAAACCGGTAGCTTGTCTGAACATGGTTTCTGAAATAGACAGGTTCTCTCTGAAATAAAACACACCACCCCATTTATAAACTATTTTCAGGTAAACCACATCACGGCCCGGCAATTCAACGATGACTTTGGTAACCGTTCGGTTGCCTTCATTGATTTCTTCTGCCTTAACATTGGGCAAAGGCGGATGGGTTCTTTCTAAGTTACGCTGATCATATCCTTGCACAACCAAAGCTTTTTGCTGCTCCCTTTTCTCGTTTTGCTCAATCAGCAACGCCTTTCGTTTTTCCTCTTCTTCTTCTCTCTGTCTGGCAGCTATACGCTTTCTTTCTTCGGCTTCTTCCTGCATCTTCAGTTTATTCCTTTCCTCAGACTCTGCTTTTTCCCTTGCTTTCCTTTTCGCCTCCTCTTCTGCCGCAGCACGTGCTTTATTCTTTTGTTCCTCATCTGCAATCAATTTAGCTTTCCTCTCTTCTTCCGCTTTGGCAAGGTTTGCCTTTCTGGCTGCATCTATCGAATCAGCCCTTTGTTTTTCAAATTCTCTGGCCCTTGCCAATGAATCTGCTTTTTGTTTAGCAGATTCTTTCTTCAACACTTCAGCATTTTTCTTTTCTTCTTCCCGTTTCTGCTTGAGCTCTTCCTCAGCCGCTTTTAAAGCTGATTGAATCTGTTTGGTGTAATCTGTATCATAAAAAATCTCATCTAATAACCGGCTGAACTTATACCTTGCTACGGGCTGATTAAACACAACAATGTTTACTCCTTCGTACTGTTTAAATAAAATCACATCAAAGTTTACAGGATAAAAGCCCTGTTGAATCCTGTTTTCCGGAGCCCGTGTATCTATCTGAATTTTCTTGGTGATGTAGCCGGGCTTATGAAACGAAAGCAGAAATTCAAAATTATACGGTAAATTAAGATTAAACTTAGCAGTGCCTTTGATGGTTTGCGAAGTTTCTGTTGTAAGGTTCTCAAGAACGAGATAACTTCCGTCAAGAGAGCCATCATCAATTTTAAAATTGGCTGTAACCGGCAACGCAGCCTGCCTTTGCGCCTGCAAATTCGAAATTGAGAATAACGATAGACCCAAGGACAACAAGTAAGTGGCCGTCCATCTGCATGGGATATTCATGATTTTCATGTATGGAATGGCTTAATTTGCCATAGTTTAAGATTCATAATCAGCCGATGGCAAAGTTTGTAAAAATCTTTCTGATGTCTTTAAGTATCTCCTTTTATGTAAATGCACAGGAAATTACAATGGAATATACTCTGAGTTACATAAATGCAAAGCTTGGGGCCTGCTGTTCAATTGATGTGAATAAAGGCATCCTCAATGCTGTTTTTCATGAGCGTGGTCAGTTAATGCGCGAAGACAATGTAAACATAGCCGAACTTGATGATTCAAGTGTAAAGTATGATGATATAAATAAGATGCTGGTGATAAACTGCAAGGGAGCGCCCAATAAGAAATGTGTAAACCGCGATATACCTGCTTATGGGTCAAAAGGTGTTTACCGGCCTTATGCACGCATAAGCTGGGAAGTATATCTCACTCCTGAAAAAGCGGCAGCGCTTGAAAAAGCATTTGAATTCATGATTCGTAAAGTGATGGACCCAAAATATAAAAGAACAGAACCATTCGAATGAGGTTAATAATTATTGCACTGGTTTTGTTAAGCTGTTTAGCCAAGGCACAGACAGCAAAAGACTATTTTCTGCAAGGGAAAATTCACTACAACAATGCCCGATACGAAAAAGCAATTGAGCAGTTTAATCATGCTATTGCTTTAGATTCATCAGATGCCAATTATTTTCTTCAACGCGGATTCTGTAAAGGCTTAATGGGTGAATACGAAAGTTCCATTTCCGATTTTACACAGGCATTTCGGCTTGATCCTTCTAATAAGTTTGCGCTGGTTTCGCGCGGCAGCGCCAAAAGTAAATTAGATCGCCATGAAGAGGCCATTGAAGATTTTAACCGTGCCATTGCCCTGGATCCTGATTATGCCGAAGCTTATAATAACCGCGGGTTTGCACTTAAAGCAATGGGTAATCATAAAGCAGCATGTGAGGACTGGCATACTTCTAAAAAGAAAGGCAATGATGAAGCTGCCATCATTCTTAAAAATAACCGTTGTAAATAAACCGAAATGTTAAAATTAGTATTCACCTCCGCATTCATGATTTCTTTTGTGAATCTTTCTTTTTCTCAAACACAGGAAAAAGATTACAGCGATTGTCTTACCAAAGTTCATTCAGCATGGTCAACAACGTGTAGTCAATGCACATCCATAGAAAACACTTATCGGATTTATCTTAAAAACACTTGTACTGAAACGGTAGAATCAAAAGTTTGTGTTAGAGAAAAGGTGAACCGCTGGCGTATTTTTCATTTCCGTTCCATAGCTCCCGGTGATTCTGTTTCTGCTTATGCCTGCGAAGGCACAGGCAAGTACATGCATATAACCCGCAAAGCCGGTGATATGAATGTGGTTTTGCCTGATGATAATGAAATTCAGCAGATGAAATAATGAAAACCCAAATTGGGTTTACAGTTTTTTAATCTGCTTATCCATGATTCCCTTTTGCAAATAAGGGGTACTATTCCTTAACTTTAACCCTCCAAAAAACAGCACATGCCCTTGCTCAATTCCATCATTTCCTGGATCATAAAAAAACGCATCCACCAGATGGAATTATTCATCCGTTATCCGAATGAGGTGCAGCGTGAATGGCTTAGCAGATTAGTTTATTCGGCTGCACATACCGAGTGGGGAAAAACCTATGGTTATGCTTCCATCCGGAGTTATGAACAGTTCAGGGAGCGAGTACCAATTCAGGATTATGAATCACTTAAGAAGTTTATCTTCCGCATTAAACAAGGCGAAAAAGATATTCTTTGGCCCGGGCAAGTTCAATGGTTTGCCAAGTCTTCGGGAACTACCAATGATAAAAGTAAATTTATTCCGGTAACCGAAGAAGCACTTGAAGAATGTCATTTTAAAGGCGGAAAAGATTTGCTATCTATTTACTGCAATAACAACCCAAACTCAAAACTTTTCAGCGGAAAACTATTATCGCTTGGAGGCAGTCATAAAATCAATTCTTTAAACAATGCCATTGAGCATGATTCCTTTTATGGTGATTTGAGTGCCATCATCATTCAGAATCTTCCCTATTGGATTCAACTTTTCCGCACCCCCGAAATTTCCATCGCCTTGATGGATGAATGGGAAGCAAAAATGGAACGAATGGCTAAGAGTACCATAAACGAAGATGTAACCAATATAAGCGGAGTGCCTTCCTGGACATTAGTGCTGATGAACCGGATACTTGACATTACAGGTAAAGCACACATTCACGAAGTATGGCCTAATCTTGAATTGTTTGTGCATGGTGCTGTAAATTTTGAACCCTACAGACAACCTTTTGCAAAGTTGTTTCCTGCATCAGGCATGAACTATTATGAAACCTATAATGCTTCGGAAGGATTTTTTGGAATACAAGACAGGAATAATTCTGATGAAATGATGTTGATGCTTGATTACGGAATCTTCTATGAATTTATTCCTGTAGGTATGAATGGAGAACTATCGGGTAATGCTGTCCCATTGTCTTCCGTTCAAAAAGGGGTGAATTATGCCATCCTGATTACAACTAATGCCGGCCTGTGGAGATACCTGATTGGCGATACTGTAAAATTTACTTCGCTCAATCCATTCCGTATCCGGATTACCGGCAGAACTGCTCAGTTTATCAATGCATTCGGAGAGGAACTGATGATTGATAATGCTGAACGTGCAATGGCCGAAGCGTGCATGCTGAGTGGTGCAGTGGTGCGCGAATACACTGCCTCTCCCCTTTTCTATGATACGAGCGGATGCGGTGCGCACGAATGGCTTATTGAGTTTGAACTGGAACCTGTTTGCATGGATAAGTTTCGGCACAGCCTTGACGAAGCTCTTAAAAAATTAAACAGCGATTACGAAGCAAAACGTTATAATGACATGGCATTACAAAAGCCTGTCATCCGTAAGGTAAAACGAGGAACATTTTACGAATGGATGAAATCTAAAAATAAATTAGGCGGTCAGCATAAAGTTCCGCGACTGGCTAATCATCGTAATTATGCTGATGAGATTTTAAGTTTTGTTGCCGGATGAGAAGTTCTTTACTGTTTATTTTTCATCTTCTTTTGTTGCCATTATATTCCCATGCTCAGCAGGAAAGAGTTTATTGCGCAGTAAAAACCCCTGTCAACCATTTATATTTCGACAGGCTTAACAGAATTTATGCTGTGAACAATACCGGCTTGTTTCAGTATGACCTTGAATGCCGGCAAATAAATTCATTTACGCAGCGAATAACAGGAGGAATTACCTCTGTTGATGTGAGCAACCCGCTTAAAATTCTTGTTTTTTCGCGTGCCGAGCAAACGATTTATCTGCTTAATGACCAATTGCATGTACAGTCAACCATTGTCCTTTCTGATTTGGGAATTTTGCTGGCAACTTTGGTTTGTAATTCACGCAATGATGGATTCAGGGTGTTTGATCAGGCAACACAAAAACTTTTTAGGTTTGATTATAGCCTTAACCGCATTCAGGAGAATGATTTACGTGCTGCACTTAATGATAGTTTTGAACCGGTGATGATGGCTGAAAACGAAAAGATAATTGCCATCAGCAACCGAGGTTCAGGAATTTTGGTCTTAGACCGCTTCGGTAATTACATGCAGTCGTATTCAGCCGAAAATGCTGACCATTTTTATTTAACCGATTCAGAAATTGTATTTACCAAAGACGATAAGCTGGTTTATCTCTCTCCGGATAAATTCAATACCATCATAAGTGAGCAGATTGATAATCATCAGCAAACTGCCATAAAACTAAATAACCGGTGGATTTATTATGACTCCACCGGTTTTTCGGTTTCAGAAAAATAATTTTCTGTTTAATCTATGATGCTCAGCGGTTTGTAAATTGTGCCAATGCTGCTTTTTACAGACAGTGTGTAATAACCGGATTTGAGACCTTCAAGACTTATTGCCATTTCATTGGAATCATCTGGTACAGCATAAGTTTTACTGATCTGACCTAATGAATTGCTGATAAATATCAGATCTCCTTTTTGTAGTGACCGTCCTGAAAGCATTGTTGATTCTCTTGCCGGATTTGGAAATAAGCGGAATGATGGTTTATCAGTTTCAATCATTCCTGAAGGCTGACCGGTCATAAAAAATAAATGTTCATAGGAATTACCTTCCCAGGTTGCTTTAAACTTCCACCATCCTTGAACCCACCATGGATCAACCATCCAATACCAACTTAAATATGAAGTTGGCCATGTTGCCCATGGAACAGTAAAACTCCATGAATTGGCTAACTGATTTGAAGGATTAAATAACTCTAACTGAAAGGTTGTATTTTGAACAAGATCACGAACATAGAGCCATAACGACAAGGTATCTCCAATGCTGAATGTATCACGTTCAAAAGTGATTTCAGGATTCGGACATGAGTAATAATCTATTGTTCTGTACTTGCTGCAGATTCTGTTTACTGTTGGAACATTATAAGGATGTTGTGTCTGCCACAAAGAAATAGGATTCATGCTGTTGCAATTTCCCTGATAAGGATCCATCGGAGTAAGTGTTGAAGAGGACACTTCAAAATGCAAATGCGGCCAGTTGGAACTGCCTGATGAAGCCGCCAGCCCCAGATATTCCCCTGCAGCTACAGCATCGCCTACCCCTTTATTTGTGATTCCACCATTTTTAAAGTGCATATAAATGGAACGGCTTCCATCGCTGTGCTGTAGCACAATTCCGTTCCAGTTTGGATTGCCGGCATTCACACACATTCTGTCGAAAAATCCATCCTTTTTAATGATTATGTTTCCATCGGCTGCCGCTCTGATTTCCATTACTTCTTCGTCCATCCTGCGCCAGGGGTATGGCCAATAAATAATATCTGTACCGGCATGATTGCCGCCAGCCCAATCATAAGTGCGGTTGCCGCAATTGTAATCGAGTAATTGATTGGGGAAAGAAGCATTATGATCTACCAGATTTTGAACTGTAAAATATCCGTAATCATTAAATCCTGCTTTCGGTTGAACCGGCCAAATAAATGCAGGCGGCATAGCAATGCGTTGAATAATCTGATCGGGCTTGTTCCTTTTTATCATTTCGAAATTCCTGTCTGCCTCTTCCATCAGCAGCTTCCGCTCTGCTTCTGATAGACAGTTCGGTTGCATGGTATGCAGAAAACCGGCTTTAACATCGCTGGGAATGTAGGATGTATGGTTGGCATTCATTTCGGTATTAGGCCAAGTTTTGATTTTAATTTCCACCTGAGAAAATGCTCCTGAACTGTGGGCGGTCAAAGCAATGGCCAATACCATTATCTTGGTTGTGGTAGTCATAGCTTTCAAATTCTGCTTTTAAGGTTGCCTGATAGTAATTACGCGGAGCGAGAGTTCTTCCATCCGAAAAATAATCCTAAAACAATCAAACCAATTCCGCCATACATCATCATTTTGCCAGAACCTGAGGCACCGCTCATATTAAACGAGAATAAAGCTTTTCCAAAAGCATCTTTATCCATTTTAATATCGCTTGCTTCATCCGGGAAAATCACTTTCTGATTGGCCTGAATCAAACCACCGCCTGAAGACATTTCAGATATGATCATATAACTGTTGTCAGATAGTTTGGTAATGTCCGGATTTTTTTCTCCCAATTCTGCATGCCAGCGACCATCAGCACCGGGTTTACAAACACCGTAAGCATTGAAGGATAGCTGATAGCTGCGATCCATTGCAACTTCCTTGTATTCAAAATCAGAAAGGAAATAAGCAGGCATTGCACGTTCCATGGTACGTTTAAGCAATGACTGATTGTTGCCCATGCTGCGTTTGAAATTATCCCATTGAGAAGCGGTCATTTTCATAGCGTAAGTAGTTTTGGCATTACCGTATTTATCCACCAGAAACTCAATGTTCACTTTCAGTGGTTTTATTATTTCCTGCGCTTTTAGACTTATAGATGAAACAAGGAAAGTTATGATGAGAATTTTTTTCATAATTCGTGCGTTTTAAAAGGTTAACGTAAGCTTGAAATTACCTGTGTAAAAAGTTGATTGTATGCATTCCCGCCCTGAGCATATCCTAATACCAATCCGGCAACACCGCCACCGGAAGGTTTCATGTAAGCCACCCATTGCAGATTTCCTCCCTGCGAATAAGTAACTCCGTTAAAAATCTGGAATCCGCCATTGCTTCCTGAAGGCTGATACTGAATTTGCGATCCGCTCATATAAAGCTGCTGTTGCAGCAATTGCATGGCAGCCGCTGCATTTCCCACACCCTGTATCTGATATACTTGCAAAGTTGCTATCTGATCGGGAGAAACAAACTGGGTTACAAGTTGAGGAAGTTCCTGCGGATAAGGACGGTTGTAACGTGCCCACCCTGCTGGATAATTAAAACTTACAGGGCCGCTGTAACGGCTCATCCCCGAAGCACCGGAATTATCATAATCCGATCCGCCTCCGCTATTGCCACCTCCGCCACCACCGGCAGACTGATTTTGTGCATAATTTACATTTTCCGGAATTCCTTTGCCACCTGACCATGACTCTGTTATTTTATCAACCTTCTGACGAAGAAATGCATCGTCTTTTAACTCCATAGGACGGATTTGCGCCTGAACCAATTCGCGTACATCAATAATGGAATAGCGCTCATCACCCATTTGTGCATACTTGATAAACTCATCCAATTGTTTCATTCCTGTTTTGTAGGCGGATTCTGCATCAGCCCGTCCACCCATTCCTTCCCCGCCAATTCCGGTTGCTTCAATGGCGAAATACTGACCATTCAGTTTAAAACCGGGATATGCATGGCCGGGAATCAAATAAATAACAGGATCCAGTCCGGCTGACATCATAACGCTGGCATAAAGCAAAGAAAGTTCAATACATAATCCTGTATTCCCTGTAACTACTTCGCGCGGAAGTCGAATACTCTGTATCAAAGTACTAAGGTCATCAATTTTTGCAGGCACTCCACTGGTGCCGCTGTAAACCATGTGACTGAGATAAGTCGCCTGGTAAACACCCAATAAAAATCTTACAGCTTCTTCTGCTTTTCTATTTACAGAAGCAGCCTCACCTTTCAGTATTTTTTCTTGGATCTGTTGAGTGTAGTATTTAATAATCGGGTCTTCAGGGGTTACATAGCATACTACCAATGGATCGTTGTCATACATATCAGAATAAGTTCTGATTTCATCATTCGGGATACAGGAATAAACAAACTCATTCCTTCCTTTCATCTCGAAGGCAAATTCTTTTTCTGTTTCATCTGAGGCTGTTTCAATGGTGATTTTTGTTTTTTCTTTCGAGGATGTTGTTTTATTTGCAATGTCATCATTAAAAACAGGGTAACAGGCTACTACCACCGATTGACCGGGATAAATCACAGGCATTTTGGCAAGTTCGGTTTTTTCGATGTAACGGGGAATCTCATAGTTCACCTTAACCTTTCTTACCGGGCTGCTGCCCTTATTAGTCATCATCATTTTAAACAAATAAAACCGGCCTGACATGGCTTCGCTATTGGCATATACTTTATAACATGCAGGCATGATAACAGGAGTTGTTTCAATTTTAACTTCAAGGTCATTTACACCTCCTGAAAATAAATAAGGATAAGCAATGAGTGCTGCTCCGGCTACTACTAAGATAATAGTGATGAGATACTTTTTCATAATTTTAATATAAGGTTATGTTAGTTCCACGCATTAAATGATGCTATTTGATAACGCGAAAGTCGTTCCGTTAAATCTCTTTTCAAATTCTCCTGTTTTTCTCTTTTTGAATCTTTTAAAAGTTTTAAGAGATTAACTGCTGAACCGAAGCAAGTATTCACTTCAAGAACTACCGATTGCGGTCCGGATCGTGCGGCTAAAGGATCGGATGAAGCATTAAAAATCTGGCTGCAAAAGCGATTAAAGTCATTCACCGAGGAAAGAGCATTATTGATTTTTTCTCGGATAACTTTTTCATCAATCTGCTTGTTTCTTTTCCTGATTACATCTTCCGATTCAAGCAAATAAAACTCTATCCACGTTTCAAAATCAGCCCTTGCTTTATTATAAAGTTGAACTCCTTCAATGTATTTTTTATCAGTTACCGGAATTAACCGGGCAAGCATCTTCCCGTTGTCTTCGGTTTCGGTTTTTGCTTTTCTGCAAATGGAAAGAAGTTCGTTTAGCGGCTTATCATTTGCAAGTACTTGCATTTCTATTCCGGAATTTATCAGAAGCAATACAGCCAGGTTTCGGCAAAATGGATTCATAGTATAATTAGGTTATAAATGAATTAATTTCAGCACTCAAATATCATAAAAAATAATAAATGCCTTTCCGATAATATCAAACGGATAGCTTTTATTTCAACATTGCACTCATTGTTCGAAAAAGTTGAAAAAAGCAGAAATATAATTTTTGTATAGTATGAGATAATACTGTGTTAACGGGTGATTGCTTCCTTAATCTTTTCAAAATCCGGCACCAGTGATGCATTCTCAAGTACTTCGGCATATTTTATAATTCCGTCAATGCCAATAACAAATGCCGAACGTTTGGCTACGCCTTTCATCCCGTAGTTGAATGTTTCATACGCTGTGTGGTAAAGTTGAATTACTTCACGGTTGTAATCAGACAATAGTTCAAAATTCAACTGCTGCTCTTCTTTAAATTTTACAAGTGAATATACCATGTCTGTGGATATTCCGAAAACCACTGCATTCAGGTTGTTGTAAGTACTGATGTTATCACGAACAAAGCAAAGTTCTTTGGTGCAGGTGGAAGTGAAGGCAGCCGGAAAAAACAATAGTACTATCTGTTTGCCGCGAAGCGATGAAAGCGTTATTTGTTGTTTGGCAGTACTGTAAAGTGTAAAATCGGGAGCTGTTTCATTGATCTTAAGCATAGTCTTTCTGCGATATTGCGAAATGTTTTTAATGGGTTAAAAGCTCAGCGAAAATAAAATCTTATTACCGGGTACAAAGCTTAACTGATACTTTCGGTTCGTTCCATTGCTTATTACTTTGCCAATATAATACCCGATGGCAGCGCCTGCCGCCACATCGCTTATCCAGTGTTTATTCAGATATATGCGTGCTGAAGCAGCAGAAGTGGCAAGTCCATAGGCGAGATATGGAACCCATTTATGCTCTTTGTATTCATCAGCAAATACAGTGGCAATGGCAAAGGCTGTAGATGTGTGACCTGAGTAAAACGAATCATTGGTTTTATCATCTTCAAACGGATTAAAGCTGTCATCCGCATCGGCATCGTAAAGCTGAAAAGGTCTGTCCCGTTTCATCGTTCGTTTTACGGCCTGTGAAATCACTGTATTAATCAGTACAGCTTTAGCAGCATTTAATGCCACATTTTTACTTCGGTTATCCTTTTCCATTATCCCTTTAAAATACCATCCGGCTACAAAGGTGAAACCGTAAAGATTTCCTATCGGATTAGCCATGTAATTAAACCAGAATTCCGCATCATCATTCCTGTTCTTCCGGACAAGATGATTCATTTCATCATCCAGCAAAAAGGAAGCGGTAACTATTGAAACCACTCCGGCACCAATAAGCAGTGATCTGTTTTCGGAATGAAAGGGAGTACGAACAATGTCATGAACATCATAAAAAAGCGATTTTAAAAAAACTTTATTGAGGCCTGTTAACGTATCCTGCGCATTGAGTTGTACTGAAAGGAAAGATAAAAGAAAAAGCGCCTTTTTCATCACAGCTCTTTGGCTTTGTTCCAGTATTTATCCATTTCCTCGAGCGTCATTTTTTTAAGAACTTTTCCATCAGCTTTTGATTGGCTCTCGAGGTAGCTGAACCGTTTGATGAACTTAAGATTGGTTCTTTCCAATGCTTCTTCGGGATTGATGTTAAGAAAACGGGCATAATTGATAAGTGAAAAAAGCAAATCGCCAAACTCCGCATTCATTCTTTCGGTATCACCCTTTTCACATTCGTTTTTGAATTCGTTCAGCTCTTCTACTACTTTCTCCCAGACCTGTTCCGGCTTTTCCCAGTCAAATCCTGCGCTGCGTGCTTTTTCCTGTATGCGCATGGCTTTCACTAAGGCGGGTAATGAAACAGGTACTCCGCCCAGCACAGATTTATCTTTTCCTTCCCTTAGTTTTAATTGTTCCCAGTTCTGCGAAACTTCATCAGCGCCTGTAACTTGAACATCTCCGTAAATGTGCGGATGCCGGTGAATGAGTTTTTCACTTTCTTCGTTCATCACATCGGCAATATCAAAAGCCGCCTGTTCTGATGCAATCTTTGAATAGAATATGATATGCAGCATCAAATCACCAAGCTCTTTTTTAATGTTGGTTACATCATTATTCAGTATGGCATCGCCCAGTTCATAAACTTCTTCAATGGTAAGATGGCGCAAACTTTCCATTGTTTGTTTTTTATCCCATGGACATTCAGCCCGCAGCCTGTCCATGATTTCACAAAGTTTTTCAAATGCTTTAAGCTTTTCCTCTTTGCGTTCCATGGGGCGAATGTAAACAGACCATGGTTAAATGAATTAATCTCCTAAGCAATTCCATTCTTAGGGGAACTGAGGAATTGATTCCGTATTAAATCACAAATTCAATTTCCCGAAATGAAATTAAAAAAAAGAGAATCTTTAATTTAGTTGTGAATCATCAATTTCACTCACCTGCTTCAGGCAATTTCCCAAACTTCTCTTCCTCTGAGCAGTTTATTCAAATCGCCTTTGCCTTTAGAAGATAAAACTGAATTAATTTGTTCATTCAATGCATCTTCGTAGCAGAAACGGTCTTCCACATAAAACACACCGAACGGGCGCGGGAAATGATTTTCATGAGCAGGATTATCGAAGAATCGACCGAGGATACCGGCCTTTACGCGGTCGCGCTCATCATGAACCCAAAGGTCATTTACAGAATTACTGCTGTCGGTAAGGTCAACAATAACGGGGGTAAAACCATCGAGCTTAACGCCTTTCTCATTGTTAGCGCCAAATACTAAAGGTTTTCCGTTTTCAACAAAAAGTGTTTCCTGTTTTTTGGTTTTTTTCTCGGTAAAAATCTCGAAAGCACCATCGTTAAACACATTGCAGTTCTGGTAGATTTCGAGAAACGAAGTGCCTTTATGCTGATGGCATCTGCGCAGCATATCCTTAAGATGAACCGGGTCGCGGTCCATACTGCGGGCTATGAAAGTTCCGTCAGCACCCATGGCCAAAGCGATAGGATTGAAAGGATGATCTACACTTCCCATCGGAGTGCTTTTTGTTATTTTTCCTTCTTCCGAAGTTGGCGAATACTGTCCTTTGGTCAAACCATAAATCTGATTGTTAAAAAGCAGAATGTTTACATTAAAATTTCTGCGCAGCATGTGAATGAAATGATTTCCACCAATCGAGAGTGCATCACCATCACCGGTAACAAGCCATACGCTTAATTCAGGCCGCGCTGCTTTCAATCCGGAAGCAATAGCCGTAGCACGACCGTGAATGCTGTGCATACCGTAGGTTTCCATGTAATACGGGAAACGCGAAGAGCAACCTATTCCGGATACAAATACAAGGTTTTCGCGCGGAATGCCAAGTTCAGGAATTACTGTCTGCACTTGTTTAAGAATGGAATAATCGCCACAACCCGGGCACCAGCGTACTTCCTGATCGGTTACAAGGTCTTTGGCTGTTAATTTCTGTTCAGAATTTTGAAGAGCTGTATTTTCAGTCATGATTTTTTTCAGTTATATTACTTCATCAATTCAATGATTTTGTCTTTAATCTCACCGGCAGTAAACGGCAGTCCTTTAATTTTATTCAGCCCGATGGCCGGAATCATGTATTTACTTCTGATGAGCATGAGTAATTGACCCATATTCATTTCGGGAATCAATACCTTTTCGTAATTGTAAAGTATTTCGCCTAAGTTTTTTGGAAACGGTTTTACATATCGGAGATGTGCATGAGCGGCATCAAAGCCTTCGCTGCGGGCATGAATACAGGCAGTCTTGATGGCTCCATAGGTTGAGCCCCATCCAAGGATGAGCAGTTTGCCTTTATCGGGGCCGCTGTCAAGTTTCTGTTCAGGTATGTAATTAGCAATTCCTTCAACTTTATCATTTCTCAATCGCACCATGAATTCATGATTTTCGGGTTCGTAGCTGATGTTTCCGGTTTCGTGCTGTTTTTCTATTCCGCCAATGCGGTGCTCTAATCCTTTAGTACCGGGTATGGCCCATGGCCGGGAGAGTTTCTCATTACGTTTGTAAGGAAGGAACTTGCCTCCGGCATTTTTCTCTTTAAGAAATTCAACTTTAATGGCTTTCAAATCATCGGCTTGCGGAAACTTCCAGGGTTCGGCTCCATTGGCAATGTAACCATCACTCAATAAGAAAACAGGAGTCATAAATTCAAGTGCAAGGCGGCATGCTTCATAAGTAGCTTCAAATGCATCGGCAGGAGAATTGGCAGCTACCACAGGAACAGGAGCTTCGCCATTTCTGCCATTCACCGCCTGAAGTAAATCAGCCTGCTCGGTTTTAGTAGGTAATCCTGTACTTGGTCCGCCTCGCTGAACATTAATAATAACCAGAGGGATTTCATACATCACAGCCAGGCCAATGGCTTCGCCTTTAAGGGCAATGCCCGGTCCTGATGAAGCGGTTGCTGCAAGATGCCCACCGAAGGAAGCGCCAATGGCCGTACTAATGGCGGCAATTTCATCTTCGGCCTGAAAACTTCTGACTCCAAAGTTTTTATGACGTGCCAATTCATGCAAAATATCAGAGGCAGGTGTAATTGGGTAAGAACCATAAAACAAAGGCAAACCCGATTTTTCTGCAGCAGCAATTAAACCGATGGCTGCCGCCTGATTACCCATAATGTTACGGTAGGTGCCGGGCGGCATGGGTGCAGGATTAACAATGTATCTGCGCAACGATGTTTCAGTTGTATCGCCATAAGCATAACCGGCTTTCAGAATTTTTATGTTGGCATCAAGAATGTCCTTCTTTTTCGAAAACTTCTCTTCCAGAAACTTGATGCTGTTTTCGAGCGGGCGGTTATACATCCAGTAGAGATAACCGAGAACAAACATATTCTTGCTCCGGTCAATTTCTTTTATGCCAAGTCCTGAACCTTCCAGTGCGGCACGGGTAAGTTTGGTAACGTCAATTTTAATTACCTGATAATTATCAAGCGATCCGTCATTAAGCGGATTTTTATCTTCAGGGATATTGGCAAGGCGAAGGTTTTTAGCATCAAATCCTTCAGTATTAACGATGATTAATCCGCCTTTTTTAAGTTGAGAAAGATTTACCTTGAGCGCTGCAGCATTCATAGCCACCAGTACATCACAGGCATCGCCAGGCGAGTAAATGTTTACACTTCCGAAGTGCAATTGAAATCCTGAAACACCGGCAAGTGTTCCTTGCGGAGCGCGTATTTCAGCCGGAAAATCAGGAAACGTACTAAGGTCATTGCCCAGCAAGGCTGCCGTATTGGTAAACTGGGTGCCGGTAAGCTGCATTCCGTCACCGCTGTCGCCTGCAAATTTGATGATTACCCTTTCGAGTATTTCAGTTTGTTTACTCATGGAACATGATTCGTTTTGCGGGGGCAAAAGTAATCAATCCATGAGCGCGGATTTGCAGGTAACTCAGAAAATTATTCTGATTATTAGTTTTTGCAGGTACTTAATCCAAAAAGCAGGTAAAGGGGACAGAAGGCTATGATGCTGGTAGCAACAAATACTAAAGCCAGAATGAGCATCACCATGCCCAAGGTTCCGGTTACGGTACCGGTAAAATAAAGCGCTGCCATAACTATGGCCAGAATTGTTCTGACTATCCTGTCAGTGGTTCCCATGTTTTTTTTCATAACGATATGGTTTTTAATATTGAGTTTTTATGGTCATCAATTAAATTTTCAAGAGCCAGATTACTGCAGATATAATTCCGATGCACAGAAGGCAAACAATAACCAGCTTGAGTATTTTACTGTTCATTCTTATGCAAGAATAGACCATAACCACGTACCCTGTCAGTGACAAAAGTTACAACGCGGGGATGATGCCTTCGGCAGTAATCAATAATTTTTTCTCGGTCTCCAGTTTTTTTATGGTCCGTGATATTACCTCGCGGGCAGTGGCCATATCGGAAGCAATCTCCCGATGGCTGATCTTAACCGGGTTTTGATGGTTAGCCATAAAGCGGGCCGTAAGGTAATCGAGCAGCCGTTTATCCATCTTGTCGAATAAAAGATGTTTGATATTATCCAGCAGTTCATGATAGCGGGCTGCATACTGGCCGAAGAAAAATTTATTGAGTAATGGATATTCAAGCAACAGGGCTTCCAGTTTTTCTGAAGGCAATAATAAAAGTTCTGTTTCTTCTTCGGTTACAGCATTAATATGGCTTGGCTTGTTGCTGATGATTGAGGCAAACGTCATGATGCAGCTTTCTGAAGGTTTTAGATAGTAAAGCAACAACTCTTTTTCGCCATAGGATACATAAACTTTTACGGAACATGAAATAATAAAAGGAAGCTGATATACAGGCTGGTTATTTTTAAAAAGGGTAATACCAGCAGGCACTTTTTTGTATTGAGCATAAGTTTGGAGGGTATCCTGAAACGATTTATCGTGATAGGGAAATACATGGAGATGATTTTTTGATTCCATGATTTTTTAAATGATTGCCTATAATCAGTTTTGATATAACCGGTAAAGAACCGCAGGATACAATTGTTTAAATGACAATGAACGGATGTCATATAAAGTTGACCGACCAGGGGTCGAACCTGGAGTCTTCAGAGCCAGAATCTGACGTGTTGCCAGTTACACCATCGGTCAAAGCGGGGACAAATGTAAGCAGCAGCCGGTATATTTTAGAGGCAGGCAGTTAATGAACTCAGTAATTTTATCATTTCCTGACGAAGGGAAGCAACAGCATCATCAATTTGCCATTTCGATTTATCCCTCTCCTCTACCCTGTTCGAAATGCTTCGTATTTGCAGGCAGGGAATGTTCAGTTCACGACAGGTATAAGCTACGGCAGCACCTTCCATAGTTTCAATATCCGGTTTGAACTTCGCTCTGACTTTCTGAATGGAATGTTCATGACCGTGAACCTTATTAACAGTAATGGCTTTTACCTTTCTTAAACCTGTTTCAGGAACCGGTTTTATGGAAACAGGAAAATAAAAATTACTGAACATTTCATTCATTCTATCAAATCCCAATTCGGAGATGTGTATAAACTTTTCCCCGTCTTCCGCGCCACTATCCCCAAAGCATTCTTCAGTTACCTGAACAACCTCACCAATCTTCAGGTTGTCGGTAAATGAGCCTGCAATACCTGAATTGACAACAAGGCTAAAGTCGGTATTCAGCAGGGTTTTTGTCAATTCAAATACGGTTGCTGCAATGCCCGGACCGGTTATGCAAAATACGGCAGGGAGGTGTTGACTAAATGCCCACGTCCTGATTTCAGCCACTTCATTTTCTGTAGCCGAAACGATTAGTAATCTGCCTTGTTCTTTCATTCTTTAATCCGGCAAACTTAGCGGAGGCTATCATTACTTTTGCGCACTTATTAAAATTATGGTTTACATTACCCGAAGAGAGCGCTTTTGCGCAGCGCATAAACTTTACCGCGAAGATTGGCCGGCTGAAAAGAACCTGGAGATTTTCGGCAAATGCTCTAACCCCAACTGGCATGGTCATAATTATGATCTTTATGTTACCGTAAAAAGCAAACCCGATCCGGAAACAGGATTTGTGGTTGATTACCGCATCATGAGCGAAATTATAACCGAAAAAATTATTGATAAAGTGGACCACCGCAATCTGAACCTGGATGTTGATTTTATGAAAGGCATCATGACCAGTACCGAAAATTTAGCTATTGCCATCTGGAAAGAACTGGAAGAACCCTTCCGGCAAATGGGAGTGGTGCTTTACAGCGTGCGCATACAGGAAACAGAAAATAATTCCGTTGAATATTTCGGACAACCATCATGAGCATAGACAAACAAATGATTGAGGAAAATGAAATGGACGGCTACACCCGTTTCGATCAGTTCAATCCCAGAAGCATTGAAATACTTTCGCAGCGTTACTTCGACATTCTGAAAGAAATAGGCGAAGATCCGCAGCGCGAAGGTTTGAAAGATACTCCGCAGCGGGTAGCTAAAGCCCTGCAGTTTCTCACGCATGGATATGACCTCGACCCGATGGCCATTATGAAAAGCGCCCGCTTCAGGGAAGATTATAAACACATGGTTATTGTTAAAGATATCGAACTTTATTCGCTTTGCGAACATCATATCTTACCCTTTTTCGGCAAAGTGCATGTGGCTTACATACCGGATAAGTACATTGTAGGGTTAAGCAAAATTCCTCGTGTGGTTGATGCCTATGCACGCAGGCTGCAGGTGCAGGAACGATTGACAAATCAAATCCGAGATTGCATCCGTGAAGCTTTGAATCCTCTTGGCGTAATGGTAGTTATAGAGGCACAACATCTCTGCATGCAAATGCGCGGCATACAAAAACAACATTCCATTACTACAACCTCAGCTTTTACCGGTCAGTTTGAAGATGAAAGCACGCGCTCGGAATTTATATCACTTATCTCAGGCAAGTAATCGTTAAATTATTTTTTCTCCGGCAGCTTACTGCATCTCATCTTTTTATAAGTTTCCTTTTCAGCAGTGGTTACCGGTTAATAACCTGTTGATAACCTTATTTTCCCATTATTGGCTGATTCAGGAAGCAACAGCACCTTTATCATCATAAACCAAAACAAATAATTATGAACTCAAAATTTATCATCGCATCGGTTGCCGGTGGCATTGCTTCCTTCCTTCTTGGTTGGCTTATTTATGGAATTCTGCTTATGGATTTCATGAAGGCAAACAGTATGAAATATGCCAATCTGATGAAGGAACCGCCCAATATGATACACTGGCCGTTTCAAATATCTTCTGGGCAGCATTATTCGCTTACATTTTTCAGAAGTGGGCAAACGTAAATTCCTTCATGGGCGGATTCAAGGCAGGGTTACCAATTTCATTCATTATTGCCCTTGGCTATTATTCAAGCATGCATGCTTTTTATCATTTGTTTACAAGAACATGGCTAATTACCGACACCATTGTTTCAACGCTTTTTTATGCAGTGGTTGCCGGTGTTGTAGGGGCCGTTCTCGGTATAGGTAAAAAATAAATCAACCTCCCTACAGGGGTCAGTAACCGCCCGTCAGCCTAAAGCTGGCGGGTTTTTTTATTTTCTTCTGACAACCCGAAATCAATCTTCTCGATTTCTTACATCTACCATGCAATAGCCGCGATGCAGTGCAAATAATCTGTCGCCTTTATCGTAAGAGCATGACATGACACAATTCCTTATCCGCTGCTCCCAGATTATTGGCGATTTAATATTCAAACTGAAAAAAACTTCTTTATGGCTTCTTGTCACAAAGAAAATGTATCTGAGTTTATTTCCGGCCTTACTATTCACATCATGCCTTAAAGACAATTTTGAATTTGATAAAATGAAAGATGGCGGATGGTCGCCCGAATTGGCTATGCCGTTAGCACATACCTCCATGAGCATTCAGGACCTGATGCGCAGCGAGAGCGACAGCGGAAATCTGGTGTTAGACTCCTCTTTGTTCTGCACCCTTATTTATTCCGGCACAGCAGCTACCCTTTCATCTAATGACATGATTTCGCTGCCTGATCAATCTTTTCAGGCTGCGGCACAGCTAACCTCTGCTTTGGCCAACATTATTAACACCCATGGAAGTTTATCCGTTTCTTTTGAACAGGTAACTGATCTCGCATTTCCCGGTGGAATAGCGCTTGATTCCATGACTTATAAGAGCGGTCAAATGTGGATGAACATGAATATGCGAATTCCTGCCGATGTACAACTGACCATCACCATTCCCTCCGCAACCTTGAATGGAGTTGTTTACACTTCTTCTCATCTGTTTCATTACAACGGAACCTTGCCGGTTACACAGAACGTTGCTGTGGATTTATCCGGATATAGATTCGATTTATCAGATAACGGTGTTGCCAAAAACAAACTACGCGTAAAATTTGATTTGGACATTACACATACCGGCACGACCATTACTTCCAACCACCGTTTGAATATGAACTGCAATCTGAACGGTTATAAATTCTCCAGTATTTACGGCTATTTCGGACAGCAGTCATTCATCAGCGATTATGATACTATCAACATTACGCTATTTAACAGCCTTGATGCCTTCAGCACTTTTACCATTGCCAAACCTGAAATTCGAATCAGTTTTAATAATTCCATAGGAGTTCCAGTTCGTGCCAATGTGGTAAACATGAAAGGAGTTGACGGTGATTTCTCTGACCTGATTGTTGCGCAGGGTTTTCCCAATCCGCTTCCTGTGATTTCTCCGAATTTCAATCAGATAGGTCAGACATTGTCAGGAGAGTTTATCATGAACTCTAACAACAGCAATGTAAAACAATTGATTTCGGCTAAACCAAAGTATCTGATGACAAGAATTGAAAGCACCATCAATCCCAATGGTAATACGGGGATGAACTTTATGACTGACTCATCAAAGATTAGCATTGATGTGGAGGTTAAACTTCCGTTGCATGGCACTGCCGAAAACTTTGTACTGCGCGATACGATTGATTTCAATTACAATCACCTTCAGAATGTGCAATCCATGACCATCCGTACTTTTATTAAAAACGGATTCCCGTTTGATGCCGACTGGCAAGTCTATTTTACCGATTACAATTATCAGTTGCTTGATTCATTGGTTACCACCGGAGGTATGTTTATGCCTTCTGCTACTGTAAATATGAATAATGGAAAAGTAAAAGAACCTTCAACCGCCATGCATGACAATTCGCTTGACCGAAACAGGATTCTGAAAATTATGAATGCAAAATATATGATCATTAAAGCCAAGGCTGCCACTTATCAGAATGGTGCTGTGAATGTAAAAATCTATGGCGATTACAAGTTTGATGTAAACCTCGGAGTCATTGCAAAAGTTAACCTGTAAAATTGTAACAACATGAAATCAACAGCTACCATCTTCTTTCTGACTGTATTATTATCTGCTGATGCTATTGCCCAGCCCAACATGATGCTTCACCGTTTTGAGGCATTACCGCAGCGCAATGCCGTTAACCCCGCCATGTATTTTAACGGCAACTTATCTTTCGGACTGCCGCTGATGTCAAATTCCTATGTATCAATGAGCAACAGTGCTTTTAAGTATTCCGATCTTTTCAGGCAGTTGCAGGATGATTCTCTCTATCTTGATACAGAGAATATGCTTTCAAAGCTTAAGGAGAACAATAGTCTGAATATCTCGGCAGGCACCGATCTGTTTCATGCAGGTTTAAAAATAAAGAGCAGTTATTTCGGTTTTGCGATTACGGAAAAAGTGCATTTCCATTTCAATTATTCAAAAAGCCTTATGGAATTTTTGACCAAAGGCAATGGCGCTTACATTGGCAAAACCGTTGACCTGAATACGCAGGTTTATCTTGAACACCGGAGGGATTATGCACTCACCTATGCACTTGAACTAAGCCGCAAGTTAACGATTGGGGTTAGGCTAAAACGAATTTACGGCATGGAAAACATCTCGGTTGAAAGTGCAGGGGCATCCATTTTTACTGACCCTAACACACTGGCCATTACAACTACTCCCGACATCATGATAAATACCTCAGGAATTGAAAGCAACACCTTTGGCGATTTTGTGATGAGTCAATATCTCTTCGATCGGAGTAACCATGGATGGGCTTATGATTTTGGTTTTGTTTCGAAGATTAATGACAGATGGAGCATTTCTTCCTCCATAACTGACATTGGAAAAATCAGCTGGCAGTCTTTGGTAGATAATTATCGCTCAAATAAATCAAACGAATCATTTACTTATGCGGGCATTGATCTCAATCAATTCTGGAATGACACGGCCGGTGCAGGTGCCGTGTTTCAAAGCATGATGGATACCCTTTCCAGCGGATTGGATATTAAACACACCCATCGTTCATATATTACTAAACTTCCCATGCAGAATTACACGGGGGCCAATTTCAAAATCAATGAAAAACATGAAACATCGCTACTGCTGCATTTTATCCGTTATCCGGAACAGATGCAGATGAACGTTTCTCTGCAGCATCAATGGCAGCCTCTCAAATGGCTTGATATTGTTTCGGGTATTTCCATGATCAACAAAAGCATTTTTAATCTCGGCATGGGAATGTGCATCAGCCTCGAAGATTATCAGTTTTATTTTATGAGCGATAATTTGCCCGGAACTGTTTTTCCGTACAACAGCAGAAATGTGAGCTTAAGAGCAGGCATAAATTTCATTATTGGCAGAAATACAGCCACAAACACAGAAGCTAAGCGAAAATCTGAATCTGTTTCACCAGAAAAAACAGAATAATTTTTTTTACTGCTTTTTTCGGTACATGGTGCGGAAAACCAAATCCCAGAATTTGGAAGACACTCCGAAACCGCGGTCGCTCTCGCTGAAATGATGAAGCATGTGATGATGTTTCAGGTCAAGCCAGAACTTACTTTTCAGATTGAAATGATGCACTGCATAATGTGTCATGTCATAAAAAAGGTACCCTGTTATAAATCCGCTGAAAAAGGGAGCTACGAATGCTGCACCCAGCATCCATTTGAAAAGAAAATAAAACAACGTTGCCAGCGGAATACTTACGGTTGGCACCATGACCAACCGTTTGCTGTCAGAAGGATAGTCATGATGAACGCCATGAAAAATAAAATGAATCTTATGGCCTAATTTACCGGGCAGCTCCAGATGAAATACAAAGCGGTGAAGCAGGTATTCGGTAATTGTCCAGACGGCTAAGCCGAAAACAAACATGCTGATAAGGGTCAAAACCGGCAAACTGAAAACAAAAATACTTTTGTACAGAAACCAAAATACAACAGGTAAAAAAATGAACAAAGGAACTGTGAAATGAACGCGTGTCAGTTTTTCAAGTAAAGAGTTTTCAAACATTCTGACAGTATCATCTTTGTTTGATACAAAAAGTTTTTTTGCCATTTGAATTAATTGAGTGTGCAAAGTTAACCCAACTTCAGGGTTTTGTGCGCTTAAGCCTGATGGCTTCAAATCCTGAATAGCGGATAATTGAAACAGACTGATTTTCAAATCCGCCAGTGGCAACAAGTGGGAATAACTGAGGAAAAATATCCTTTACTTTTTCGGTATAAGCAGCATGAGAAGCAAAAATTACTGTTTGCATACCCTGCCAGGAATGCCAGTTGATGTCTGTCTTGTACTGGCTTAAATATCTATCGCGGAAGGATTTCACCTCTTCATCGGTGAATTCAAGCCAGGATGCATTAAAACAAATCACATCCAGATTATTGAAACTGCCAAGACGTATTGTTTCGAAGTTCTCCCAGGTAGGCATCCCGATAACAGTAATTTTTCTTCCGGTCATGTCCAGCGAGTTTAAAATTGCCGTAACAAAATACTCATCGCTGGAGGCCAGCACCATCACGGTTTCGCTGGTTGAAGCAGAAATTCTTTGTTTCCATGAGGCTGTATCTGAAGGAGAAATTCTGACTGCTTTGCCGGGAGATAATCTATTCAACGCATTCAGAAAAATATCAGCCAGGTCATTCTCCCGCCCGGCTTGCCTTGCCATTACGGCAACAGTGTGCATAGGAAATTCGTCAATTACAAATTTCATTGCTTCTGTGCATTGTGTACGTGTGGATGGAGTAATCAGAGCAGTAAATTCATTTAATGCCTCAGAAAGATTATTGCATTGTGATATGATAACCGGCAATCTGAATTTTTCTGCCGACCTTGCTATTTCATCGCATTGATTGCTGGCAAAGTGAATAAAGTTAAGGTCGTTCTGTTTAAGCCACTGATAATTCATCAGCATCCACTGATGAGCAGAAGTATCCGTGCTGTTATCGGCAATTCTCAACTGTATATGAATGCCTGTCTTTTTAATGGAATCTGCAGCCAGCAAAGCACCTTCGTAAAAACTCAAGGCCTGCATTGAGCGGGCATCTATATCCACAGAATCAGATTCAACACCTTCAGGAAAATTATCGGATAGATAAAACGGCATTACAATTCCCAACGTGAGGGAATTTCTGTACAATTGCTTTTCCGGTTTGGATTTCGGTTTTTCTCTCACCGGTTCTTCAACTACATGAATAACCGGCTGAGTAACGGTTACCGGTTTTGAAATTGTGGATTGTGACGATTTGCACGATGAAAGATGATATGCCATTACAACAATGGAAACCATCAATAAAATCTTTCTTTTCATACTTCCTACTCCCATTCTATAGTAGCCGGTGGTTTTGAAGAAATGTCATAGACTACACGGTTTATACCTTTTACATTATTGATGATTTCATTGGAAACTTTGGCCATAAAATCGTATGGAAGATGACACCAGTCGGCCGTCATTCCATCCACCGAAGTAACAGCGCGAAGCACTACTGCATTTTCATACGTGCGCTCATCGCCCATTACTCCCACACTTTGCACGGGGAGCAGAATCACAGCAGCCTGCCATACCTTATCGTATAAAGCTGACTTGCGGAGGTTGTCAATAAAAACCGAATCAGCTTCCTGAAGCATCCGTACTTTATCAGCCGAAATATCTCCTAAAATTCGGATGCCAAGTCCGGGCCCTGGAAACGGATGACGGTTCAGCAATTCGGGCTTCATACCCAAAGCCATCCCTGTTCTCCTGACTTCGTCTTTAAAAAGCGAACGCAGAGGTTCTACCACTTTCAAATGCATTTTCTCAGGAAGGCCGCCAACATTGTGATGTGATTTGATGGTGGCTGATGGACCTTTTACTGAAACCGATTCAATCACATCAGGATAAATGGTACCCTGAGCCAGCCATTTTACATTATCAATTTTATGCGCCTGCCTGTCGAATTCTTCAATAAAAACACGGCCGATGATTTTCCTTTTTTGTTCCGGGTCTGAAACGCCTCTCAATGCCTCATAAAAATGTTGTGAAGCATCGGTATGAATTATATGTAATCCCATTCCGCCATACGTTTCGATAACCTGTTTAGCTTCATTTTTCCGCAGCAATCCGTTATCAACAAAAATGCAATAGAGATTTTTTCCGATGGCTTTATGCAAAAGCAAGGCGGCCACACCTGAGTCAACGCCACCTGATAAACCAAGAATGACCTTATCATCCTTAAGGGTTTCTTTCAACGAATCAATGGTTTCTTCAATAAACGAGGAAGGGGTCCAGTCTCCACGGCAGCCGCAGATGTTAAAAGCAAAGTTTTTAAGAATTTCCATTCCTGCTTC
Organism: uncultured Bacteroidota bacterium; assembly: GCA_900696575.1. GTDB lineage: Bacteria > Bacteroidota > Bacteroidia > AKYH767-A > OLB10 > CAADHD01. The sequence goes on along the minus strand of CAADHD010000025.1, from coordinate 21,476 downwards.
GGTATGCACTACTTCCGGATGAAACTGCAACCCAAAAATTCTTTTATCAGTTGACTGGTAGGCCGCACAAGGAATGGTTTCCGTTCCGGCAATAATTTCAAAATTTTCCGGCAGGCGAGCAATAGAATCACTGTGTGACATCCATACCTGCGATTGGTCAGATACTTTCTCAAAAAGCAATCCGTTGCTGTTTCTAATATCAAGCTTTGCACGCCCGTATTCGCGTTTTTGTGATGATTTAACTTCTCCTCCCAAATCCTGAACAAGCAATTGTGCTCCGTAGCAAATACCAAGAACAGGAACTTTACTCATCATCCCGTTCAATTTGATTCTAGGTGCATCTTCATCGCGTACCGATGCAGGCCCACCAGACAGAATAACTCCTTTTATGTTTTCATGAAATGCCGGGTAATGACTAAAAGGATGTATTTCGCAGTAAACATTCAGTTCGCGTAGTCTGCGCGCTATCAGTTGCGTAAATTGCGAACCAAAATCAATAATCAGTATAGCCTCATGCTGCATGACGGCAAAGGTAGGGTTTTGAAAAAACGGTGGTTAATGGCTATTCAGGCAGATACTATAAAAAAGCACACCGGTAATCAATGCTGCTATAAACATGGAATTGACAATCATTTTAACAGCCTTGTTTCGTGCTTTTCTGCTGGTATCAGGACAGGTAACTTCGTTTAATTTACCAAGGGTTCCGAAATTCTGTAAATTGAAAATTCCGAAGAGCACACAAAATCGCGTTCTTACTTCCCAATAAATAAGGATAGACGCAAACAAAGTAAGAAAGAAAATAACAAGCAGCCAGATGGAATCATGATGAAAAATAAAAAGATAAGAGGCCAACAATCCGAATGCTGTGGTTATTGTCAATAATTTTTTTCTGAGCCGTATCTCCTGTTCTCCGATATTACAAAGTCCTTTTGAAGGGTTTTCCATGAACATGATGCTTTAACAAGCCTGAAGGTTTATTGTTTAGGCTAACTTTGCGGCAAAGATATTTTCACTGTTAAATTCTTTTTTAGGCTTAAAAATTTTTTATGAAAAAGTTTTGCATCCTCACGATTTGTTTTATGCTCCTCAAACCTGTTATGGCACAAAAAGACATGCAGGTATCGGTAAAAGAGGTAATTGAAGATATGAGTAAAGGCACTCATACGGGTTTTGAAATGATGATACCTGAACAGACCTACAAATCCATTAAAAATGATTTAGGAAAGTACCTTCGCAAAGGCAGCAAATCAAGAACCGAAGAAGCCCATGGTGAATTATTTATACGCGGGGCAGTGGTCAAAAACATTACTCACCTGCCATTAAATATATATGTAAAGAGCCGTGAAGTAACCGATGGGGTGATTCTTACGGCATGGTTTACGGTGGATGATGAAACATTTTATTCGGAAACTGCACATCCGCTTGAAGCATCATCCATTAAAAAATACCTTCACGATTTCGGAACCGGGATGCATTACAAGGCAGTTAATGAAATAAAAATAAGCCAGGAAAGGCAGTTAAAAAAACTGGAAAATGAACTGGAGGAGTTGAGAGGCGAAAATCAGCGTTCCGAGAAAAAGATGAAACAGGCTGAACGTGAAATTGAAAATAACAAACGTTCACTTGAAACTACCACGAAACTGTTAACTGCTAAAGAAGAAGAATTGCTACGTCAAAGGGAAGTGGTGAGCAAACTTTCCGGAACTGCCGGTGAGGAGGAAAAGTTAGCCAAAATCAATCTGAAAAAAATAGAAAGCGATAAGAGAAAACTGGAAAAGGAACAGGAATCACTTAATAAAAAGAATGACAACAACAGTTCCGCCATTGAAAATGAGAAACGGAGCATAGACCGAAACCTGAAAAAGCAGAATGAAAAGCAATCGGAAATTGACAAGCAGAAAGAAAAGATAAAGACAGTGGTTAAAATACTCGAAAACATTAAATAGTAAATTGCCATTAACCTTGCAGGTTGATGTTAAATAAGGCTGACTTCTGAGCTATTCAAAAATTTAAACATTCTACCTTCGTTATCATGTTGATAATTTTATTCCGGGAGGATACATTCTCTTTTCCGGTTGAAGAAACTTTACGGCACAATGAAAAAATGGCTATGTCTGTTCCTGATTTCAGGAATTACCGGATTAGAAATAGGTGCACAACCAACTGCGCCTGTGCTCCCTACACGGATACTCTTTTTATTTGATGCTTCGCAAAGCATGATGGCCCAATGGCAGAGCAATTCGCGGTTTGAAGTTGCGCGTATGCTACTCAGTGAAATGGTTGACAGTTTAAAAAGCATTGAGAATGTTGAATTAGCCTTAAGGATTTACGGGCATACTAAAAATTTTCCTCCTCAGGATTGCGATGATACAAGGCTTGAAGTTCCATTTGGAGGTGATAATAACCGATCCATAAAACAAAAACTCCGTGAAATAAAACCAAGCGGAACTACTCCTATTGCTCTGTCGCTGATGGAAAGCGCCAAAGACTTTCCGCCCGGTCCCTCACGGAACATAATCATTCTGATTACCGATGGTATAGAAGAATGCAAAGGAGACCCATGTGCCGTGTCCTATCAACTGCAACGGAAAGGCATTATTCTAAAACCATTTGTTATTGGGTTGGGAGTAACCAAAGATTTTGCAAAGGCATTTGAATGCGTGGGTAATTACTTTGATGCTTCGCAGGAAACGCAGTTCCGTCATATATTGAATGTGGTCATTTCGCAGGCATTAAACAATACTTCCATGCAGGTAAACCTGCTGGATGTATATCAACGCCCTACAGAAACCAATGTGGGAATGACCTTTTATGATATGTATTCAGGAGCCATCCGTTACAATTTTGTACATACCATGAACACCAAAGGAAATCCGGATACGTTAAAGGTGGATCCGCTGGCCATTTACCGTATTGTAGTGCATACCATTCCACCGGTGTCAAAAGATAGTGTAACGGTTACGCCCGGCAAGCATACTGTAGTGGGCATTGATGCCCCACAGGGAGATTTGTATCTGAAATTAGAAGGCAGCAATGAGTATAAAAATCTGCAGGCAATCATCCGGAAAAGCAAATCAACGGCTACGCTTCATGTTCAGCCGTTCAATTCTAAAGAAAGATTTTTAACAGGTATTTATGACCTCGAAATACTTACCACCCCGCGAATCAATCTGGCTGATGTAGAAATTGCTCAAAGCAAAACAACCACCATTGAAATCCCCAAGCCGGGTTTGGTTCATATTTCAGCCAACAATAATGGATACGGAAGTATTTATCTGGAAGATAACAATGAACTGATCGGAACCTACCGGTTAAATGATAACCTTACCAGAGAATCTGTTGCCTTGCAACCGGGAAGGTACAGAATCATTTTTCGTCCGAAAAACTCAAAAGAAAGTATCTATACTATTGAACGGAGTTTTCGCATAGCCTCAGGCAGCAGTACCGCTGTTCAGCTTTATTAACCGGGAGTTCTCGAAGCAAAAATATCCATCGTTTGAAAGCCACTCATAAATAAAAACGGGGTTTTATTGATTGGCGTTTGAATAGAACAACTGAAACCTGACTTCTGAAGCTGTTGAAGAAGGGCTAAAACTTCACTCATATTACCATCTTTGAAATGACATTCAACAAATACATGTTTTACACGGTGAAGTTCATTTCTGCAATCGGCAATAACGGCATATTCAGCTCCTTCAATGTCAATTTTCAGTAAATCAATCTGAGAATAAGTCTCCAGTATTTCCTTTAGCCTGACAGCTTTTACCGTTTCGGTTCCGGAATCTGCAATCTGTGCATTTTGTTTTTTACTTGAGAAAAATTTCAATTCAGAATTTGTATTCCATACTGCTTCATTTCTCAAATCGGCATTGATGTTATTGGCTTGTGCATTGTGCTGAAGAATACCGAAAAGTAAAGGGTCAGGTTCAAAAGCAATGATGGATGAGCCGGGATAATTTCTGGCAAACCATGAAACAGAGAGGCCGAGGTTGGCTCCGCAGTCAATAATAACCGGTTTCGTGCTTGAGGTTTTGAAACGATAGCACTCATTCACAAAGATATTTTCAAACATGTTAAGCAATGCAGATGCATCTGAAAAACGAATTGAAAAACCGGCTGCATTAACAGAAGAAACAGTTTCTGACGGAATAGATTTGATTTTATCAGATAAACGGAGCCACTCGCGGTAAAACGAATCCGTTTTAAACCGCTTAAGAGGAGCAAGCATCTGCCTGAGCAGCTTCACAAGCATGTATTAACGGGCATAAACAGAGGCGATGTCGTATTTTGTAATAATAAAATTGCGATCGCTCTTAAAATCTTTCACCATTACCGCTGACTGGTTCCGGTTCATCATTTCGCTGATGGCCTCAAGTCCGGTGCTGATGTCAACAAATGGCAAAGCCTGCTTCATGATGGTTTCCACTGTTTCAGTGCTTTTTTCAGGCTGTCTGATAACAATGTCAATTAAATCATTCTCATACACTACCCCAATAATTCTTCCTCCGGTTGTTACAGGAATCTGTGAATAATCTTTCTCCACTACTATTTTTAATGCTTCTTTAATGGTTGAAGTTTTCTCAATAGTGGTGAGCTCTATTTGTTGCCGGGATTGAAGTAAATCGGCAGCTGACATTCCTTTCACTTCCAGGTAGCCCATTTTACGCATCCAGTCATCATTAAAAATCTTGGCTAAATAGCGTGTTCCATGATCATGAAAAATAATCACCACTATATCAGAAGGCTGCAATCTGTCCTTTAATTGAATTAACCCTGCAACAGCCGAACCTGCGGAATTACCAACCCAGATAGCTTCTTTTCTGACAATTTCTCGGGTCATCAATGCCGCGTCTTTATCTGTTACTTTTTCAAAATGATCAATTACCGAGAAGTCATAATTTTTGGGGATGAAATCTTCTCCGATTCCTTCGGTAACATAAGGATAGATTTCATTGTTATCTATCTGTCCGGTTTCATGGTATTTCTTCAACGCTGAACCGTAGGTGTCAATAGCCCAAACCTGAATGGCCGGGTTTTTCTCTTTCAGGAACATAGCAGTACCAGTGATGGTACCTCCGGTTCCGGCACCAACAACCAGATGGGTAATTTTTCCATCTGTCTGATTCCAGATTTCAGGACCGGTAGTTTCATAATGAGCCTGACGGTTGCTCAGGTTATCGTACTGATTCGGATAAAAGGAATTTGGAATTTCGCGGCTGAGGCGTGCAGCCACCGAATAATACGAGCGATGATCTTCGGGTTCTACATTTGTAGGACATACTATCACTTCAGCACCAAAAGCCCGCAGTGCATCCATTTTTTCTTTTGATTGCTTATCAGTGGTAGTAAAAATACATTTATACTCTTTTATAATTGCAGCAATAGCCAGCCCCATTCCTGTATTCCCTGATGTTCCTTCAATAATGGTTCCTCCGGGTTTAAGTTTTCCGCTTCTTTCAGCATCTTCAATCATCTTAAGCGCCATGCGGTCTTTAATAGAATGGCCCGGATTAAAAGTTTCCACTTTAGCAAGTACTGTTGCGGGCACCGATGAAGTTACTTTATTAAGTTTTACTAATGGCGTGTCTCCGATGGTTTCAAGAATGTTATTACAGATTTTCATGCGGCAAATGTAAAATTAGTAGAGAAGCATTTTTAACATGATGGCATTAAAATCATTTATAGAGCGAAACAGGATTAATCATTCAGGTAACTTTAATTCATTTTTATTATCCGAAGTGTATTCTATTTGATTATTATCTACCATCCATTGAATTATGGCAAGGGCATGATCCTCATTGGCAATTTTCATCTCCCTTAGCAATGCATTTACAGTAAAAGGTTTCAATTTAATAAGGCTCAGTACTTTCTGAGAAATGAAATCAAATTGCTCATCACTTACCGAAAGTTTATTTCTAGAGCGGCAGTAATCGCAGGTGCCGCACCGATGTGTGTTCCTTTCACCAAAATAGTGAAGCAGCATTTCGCCTCTGCAACGATGCAGGGCAGTGGCATACTGAATAATTGATTGCTGGCGTTTACGGTATCGTACTTTCCGGTCTTGCAAGGATTCTTTAGAGATTCGCAGTTCATTTTTATCGTGTCTTTCGGCTGTAAAAGTGATCTGGGGTTTATCGGTTTGTTGTGTGTATTCGATAATTCCGGAGCGTTCCAAAAACACCAGATTCCTGATAACGGTGGCAACATCTGTATTTGCGCGCTGTGCAATTTCCTTTTCATTGATTTTTACAAACTCATCAAACAGTCCGGTATAAGAACGCAGTAACACTTTTATCAGATAATCAAGTGTGGAATGCTGAACCTGGAATCTGTATAACTGTTCATTGTTAACCTGAAACATAATGCGTGAAGGCATGTTGACAGCTTCGCTTAACGACAGATAACCATCCAGTTCAAGAATTTTAATGGAATGGTAAGCCACCAGCGAAGCAAACTGATATTGCGAAGCAAAATCATTCAAATCAAAATCATAACTCATCCCCTTACCGGCATGCAAAGGAACCTGCAGGTAATTTCCGATAGCATGATAAACATTTTTAATCGTTTCCAACGGAGGGAAACTTATTTCATATCTTTTTTCGGCAGACTTCAGTTCTTCTTCTCCAAAAAACAGTATGGCATAAGATTGCTTTTCATCACGCCCTGCCCTTCCTGCTTCCTGAAAATAGGCTTCGATAGAATCGGGCATATCCAGATGAATAACCAACCGCACATCGGGCTTGTCTATACCCATTCCAAAGGCATTTGTGGCAACCATAACACGCACTTCTCCATGCAACCATTTTTGCTGTTTTAAACTTCTTTCCTCCGTTTTTAATCCAGCATGATAGAACTCAGCCGTAATTCCGTTTTGCTGAAGCAACAAAGCCGTTTCTTTAGTGCCTCTGCGGCTGCGCACATACACAATAGCACTTCCATTTACTTTATGTATGACATCCAGCATTTTTGAAACCTTATCTTCATTGTAGAGAACGATGTAGGAAAGGTTTTTTCTTTCAAAACTTTTCCGAAAGGTATTTTCCTTTTTAAAACCGAGTTTTTGCTGAATATCGGATATCACTTCAGGCGTGGCAGTTGCCGTAAGTGCCAGCACAGGGACATCAGGATGCAATTCGCGGATTCGTTCAATTTCCAGATAAGGCGGGCGGAAATCATATCCCCATTGCGAAATACAATGCGCTTCGTCAACTGCAATGAGGTTTACATTCATCCTTTCAATGCGTGTTCGTGTGTAATCGCCCGAAAGCCTTTCAGGAGAGAGATAAAGAAACTTGTAATCTCCAAATGTGCAGTTGTCAAAAGCTACATCTACTTCATGCCTGCTCATACCGGAAATAATGGCCAATGCCTTTATTCCCTTTTTCCGAAGGTTTTCCACCTGGTCTTTCATCAACGCAATTAATGGAGAAATAACAATACAAATTCCATCTTTCATCATGGCCGGAACCTGAAAGCATACTGATTTACCTCCTCCGGTAGGTAGTAAGGCCAGAGTATCCTTATTAGCCAGTACAGATTGAATAATCTCTTCCTGTAATGGCCTGAAGGCTGCATGTCCCCAGTAGCGGGTTAAAATCTGCCTGGCATTTTCCATAAAATCTATGTAAAAATAAAAGGATTAAAAAACTTAATAAAAAAACCCCGCTAATGGCGGGGCTTAATGCTCAGTTTTTTGATGCTACGGTTTTACAAAATGTACCACCCCGCCTTTATTTACTAAGAATTTATCGCGGTAAGCTCTGGTAAAAACAGGGAAAATCAGCTTTCTGAATTCAACGATTTTCTTCACTGCTTTTTGGTTTTTAAACATGGTTTCAATAATTTTTCCTGAGGGTGTAGGTCCATTTGATTCAAGAATTCTGAAAATCTGTTCAAGCCAGGAGCCTTTTCTTGGCGGACGTTTACCCGCAGGGACATGCGATGAGCTTTTTCCGGATGCCGGTTTTGTGGCAACGGAAGTTGTAGCATGTACAGCAGCCTTTTTTGGAGAATAGCCTTTGGGTCTTCCGGGACTTCTTTTTGCCGGAGCAGGAAATGAAGGTGTTGCAAAAGAGGATGCAACATTCAATGAGGGCCTGCCTCTTCCTTTTTTAACAGGAGCATAACCTCCGGTTTGCGAAGAGAGCATTTGCTTGATTTGTTTAACAACGCTCAATGCATTTGACAATTCGCGTTCCTGTTCATTCAGTATTTCCATGTTGGTGGAAAAGATGTTTTTAATGTCAATCATGATTTTGGTTTTTAAATAGTATAAATTATAGATATCGGTTCAGGGCGCAATGTAATAGAAAAATAAATACAAAAAGTATAACATTTAATTACTTTTAATAAGTCTGTTAATGATATCGTCCATCGAAACTCCTTCTGCTTCTGCTTTGTAATTTTTAACCATACGATGACGCAATACAGACGGAGCTACGGCAATTACGTCTTCCATGTCCGGTGAGAATTTACCATTGAGTGCTGCAAAAGTTTTAGCGCCTGTAATCAGGTATTGAGAAGCGCGCGGACCTGCACCCCAAGCAATATAATTATTAACTTCAGCAGTGGCATATTCAGTTTGCGGGCGAGTAGATGCCGCTAACTTAACAGCAAACTGCAAAACATTTTCAGGAACCGGAATTTTCCTGATGAGTTGCTGATAAACAATAATTTCATCGCCTGCAATTATTTTTGATAACTGCGGTTCAGTACCGGAAGTTGTGCTGCGAACTATTTCAATTTCTTCTTTCAGATCAGGATAAGTAAGAAGAAGGCTGAACATAAACCGGTCTAACTGGGCTTCAGGTAATGGATATGTTCCTTCCTGTTCAATTGGGTTCTGGGTGGCAAGAACAAAAAACGGATTATCCAGGGCATAACGTTTTCCGGCAGCAGTAACAGCTCTTTCCTGCATCGCTTCAAGAAGCGCTGATTGGGTTTTAGGCGGAGTGCGGTTTATTTCATCAGCTAAGATGATATTGGCAAATAAAGGCCCTTTGATGAATCTGAATTGCCTGTTTTCATCCAGAATTTCCGTACCGGTTATGTCGGAAGGCATTAAATCAGGTGTAAACTGAATGCGGTTATATGATAAACCAAGCACTTTTGATACAGTATTTACAAGTAAAGTCTTGGCTAGTCCGGGAACTCCGATAAGCAAACAATGTCCCTGGCTGAAAATGGAAACGATAACATCGGTTACTACTTGTTCCTGCCCAATGATGACTTTGCGTATTTCACTTCTGAGGCGTGAGTAAGCATCAATTAGTTTCTTGATTCCTTCGGTATCTGATTGAAAAAAATTATGATTCATAATGTTATTGGTTAAGCCACAAATCTAATCCGCTGCAGTTTCTGTATGCTTCAATAATGCTAACATGTACTGATTTTCGCTTGCGTTTTACCCATTCTGCCAAGGCCATGTTGCTTTTGCTTTCCTGCACAATTTCCTGAAGTTTCTGATAATCTTGTTCGATATTCAAGCGGTGAGGTTGCGAACGCGATTTAAGCATATAAATTCTGAAAACCTGATTTCCTTCAGGAGTTTGAGTCAATATCGGTTGTGCAATCTCACCCGGTGTTAACTTATCTAAATGAAAAAAAACGGCCGGGTCAACCTGATCGGTTTCAAAACGAGTATTACCCGTCTGTGGATTAAAAACATTGCCCCCATTGTTTTTTGTATCGCTGTCATCGCTGTAGCGTGTTGCAGCATCATCAAAGGCAATAGCGTTGCTGATAATGAGTTGATAGATACTGTCGGCTTTCAATCTTGACGCTTCAATATCCTCATTGCTTACTTTAGGTTTAATAAGGATATGTCGGGTGTTAAATTGTTCTCCCTTGCGTTCTATCATCTGAATCAGGTGAAATCCGAACTTTGTTTCCACTACATCCGAAACTTCACCTGGTTTAAGTTTAAATGCTGCGGCTTCGAATTCGGGCACAAGGTCTCCACGGTCATGAAATCCTAATTCTCCGCCTTTTCTTGCAGAACCATCCTGAGAGTATAACACAGCTAATGCTGCAAAATCTTCACCATTTAAAATACGCTGACGGTATTGTTTCAACTGTTCACGCACGCGTTTTTTCTCGTTGCTGTTTACAGTAACGGAAATCTGTATTTGAGAGTACTCAATTTCAGAATTGATAAAAGGCAGACTGTCGGATGGTATTTTAAGATAAAACTCTCTGATATCAGCAGGAGAAACATTTACATCTTTAGTTATTTTCTGCTGCATTGTCTGAATCTGCAACTGCTCTTTTATCAGCGGACGGTATTCTTCTTTAATTTCAACAATGGATTTACCGTAAAAAGCTTCTAATTTTTCTTTTGATCCGAATTGCCTGATATAATACTCAAGGTTTCTGTTTATCTTTTCATCTACTTGTGCATCAGAAACTGCAATGCTGTCAAGAATAGCCTGATGAAGAAGCAGTTTGTTAAGCAGCGATTGTTCAAGAATACGGCATTTGATTTTTTCATCAGCATAATTTCCCTGACTCAGAAACTGATGATACTGTGCTTCTATTTCGGAGTTTAAAATAATTTTATTCCCAACCGTAGCAATAACTGCATCCAGAGTTCTACCCGGCTGAGAAACAGCACGGGCCACATAGAGGATTAAAAGTACAGAAAACAAAAATCTTCGCATCGTTATTCTTCCGTTAGCATTATTTCAACTTCTTTTTTTGCTATTGCTTTATTAATAGCATCGGTTTCCATTTGTTTAATCAAATCAAGCTTCCTTTTGTTAAGAATTAATGCCCGTACATTTTCTTTTTCAAAAGCAAGCGGGCTTAAACTTTCCCTGATCTTAAAGTCGAGAATCCGAATCAGGTAAATATGGCTGCTGTCTGAAATTTCAATCAGCCGGTTATTTCTCAGGAAATCCTCCTGATCGTAAGTTTTTACAGGAACTACTTTCAGCAGTTCATCAAACAACATCCAGTTTTCTTCGTCAAATCTGAAATCGGCTGCAAACTGGTAACAGTAATCAGTCAGCAACTGCCGGTCTTTATCATTATTTGAACGGAACCATACACGCAGTTTATCCAATTTGGGAGCTTCTTGTTTAACTTTTACATAAACAGTTTTGAGAATATTGTCCTTCAATTCAAAGTTTTGCGGGTTCTCTTTGTAATAACTTTCAATTTCCGAATCAGAAACAGCGGTATCAAGACGTTGGTTAATTAACTCGCTTTCGTAAATGTAAGTAATCAGTGAGTTACGGTATTCTTCCAATTGTTTTTCAACCTGCTTCATTCGGTCAGGCAGGTTATTTTCGGCAAGATTTAAAATAACCTGTTGCCTTACCCAGTTATCAATAAAACTTTTAGCCATTTGAACACTATCTTCCTGAGAAGTACCTTCAGGAATTAATTGCCTTAACTGTTCTGCGGTGAGTGTTTTTCCGTATGCTTTCACCAGGATGGTTTCTTCAGTCTTGGTTTTCTTATTAAAAAAAGGGGAATTACAGCTAACCGGTAAACTGATAATTATGAAAGCAATTATACACTTAATAGGTTGAAAGAATTTAAGACCGACTCTGGCTGGATACTTCAATTTTCTGTTTCTTATTTACCAATGGTTTTCAGTACCTCATCATTTATTTTTACTTCGTATTTGCTGCGCAGTTCACTTAACCATTGCTGTTCCAGATTATTCTGATAATCGGAAGTAACAAGCCCTTTAGCTTCATCAAGTGATTTAGGCATGGGTTCGAGTACGCTTTTGATGTCAACAATCACTACCTGACTTCCTTTTACAATTTCAGGTGCAATTCCTTTTACCCAGGTAACCTGATCAACCCATTCATTTTCTCCTTTTGAGAAAGTTCCTTCCTTAATGGAAACATTTAATTGCGATTTGTCATTAATTTCAGCAGCAATTTTATCAGCACTTTCTCCTTTCTTCAGCATCTTCTTCACCCTTCCGGCAATATCTTTTGAAGAACAAATGTAAACGATGGCTTTGCAGCGTTTACCCCACATGTAATTCTGCTTATTGTTTTCATAAAAATCAGCAAGGCCGGCAGAGTCTTTAACGGCTTTGGACCAAACCATTTTATCTGTCAGATCAAATAATAAAATTCCATCGCGGTACTCACGCATCAGATTACGAAATTCGGAATACTTATTTTCTAACTGCGATTCTTCAAACTCAATACACGATTCATTTACATAATTATCATACATGCTGTATCCGATGGCTTGTGCATTTGTATTGGATCGTTTGGTTTGTCTGGAAACAATGTAATTAGCAAAATCTGTTTGAGTGTAAATTTTTCCACCAAGGCTGAAGAGCGGTTTGTTTAAACGCGAAACTGAAGCTGCATTCCATTCGCCATTAACAAGATTGGTGTCAAGAGCATTGATGATTTCATCCTTATTCTTTGTAAATTCTTTGAACGCATTTTCCTTTTTAATACGAGCAATCATAGATGACTTGCTCATTTCGGAACGCGAGTCTCTTTGAATCTGGTTTTTCAGTTCCGCTTTTTTCTCATCAAAAGAAGCAAGCGGTCGTTTTTCCAATCGTTTTATGATATGCCATCCGTAAGAAGTTTTAATTGGCTGAGAAACATCTCCATCATTAGCCAATGCAAAAGCAGCTTTTTCAAACTCGGCTACCATTCTTCCGGTGCCAAACCAAGGTAATACACCGCCTGATTTTGCTGAACCTCGGTCATCAGAATACTGCTGGGCAAGATCTTCAAATTTTTCGCCAGCCTTCAGTTTTGAATAAATTTCATCAATTTTCTGTTTTGCCTGGTTCACAACCGAATCATGAGAATTTGGAGCTAATTTCACCATGATGTGAGCAGTATGAATTTCACCGGAAGCCGGCCGTACATCGGATACACGAATCAAGTGATAACCGAATTTTGTTCTTACCGGCTGTGAAATTTCACCGGGTTTGGTGTTGTATGCAGCCGTTTCGAACGGATATACCATCATTAAAGCTGTAAAATAACCAAGGTCGCCTCCATTATCTGCTGCAGAGGGGTCTTCAGAGATAGATTTTGCAATTGAAGTGAACGAAGTTTCAGCATTGCTCCCTTTAATGCGAATGGCTTGTTTAAGTGCTTCCACTCTGCTAAGGAGAGAAGTGTCGCCTTTAAAAGCTTTCTTAGCTATTGCTTCGTATTCTGCCAGTCGCTGAGCGGTAATCGCTTTGCCTGTAAGATGATCACGGATAATCATGATGCGGCTCCAGGCTTCCAGAGTATCTTTAGGCAAAGCATCAGCAGCCACCTTTATGAGCACATGGCTGGCACGAACCTCTTTTTTCATTCGCTCATAAGCTTCTTTAATCAGCTCTTCTGAAACATCTTTATCAGTAAGGTATGGTTGGGCTAATTGCTTTTTGTATCCGTTTAATTCACTTACAAAAGCAGAACCTGTATCAAGACGAAGGGTTTCTGCTTCTTTCACCTTAAGCTTATAATTAATAAAAAGCTGCATGTACTCCTGTACTGCAGCCGGGTCACTGAGGTCTTCTCGGTTGTTGTTTTTTCTGTAAACCCTTTCAAATTCTGATTTGGAAACAGGACTGCCGCCAATAGTCATCAAAACCGGATCGTTGGCAGATTGGGCAGTAACGGAAAGATCAGTTAAAATCAGAACAGCAATAAAAATGAAAATGACTTTTTTTAACATGGAATTTTAGGTTTGATAGTTAAGGTCGGCAAATGTAAGCAAAGCAATTATGCTTCTTTATTGAATCCCTTCTTAATGATTAGTTAAGAAAACCGGAAAATGATTTATTTTTTATAAAGCAAAATTTTTAAAAAAAACTTTCAATAAAAAACCAACATCCTTTTCATTCTTAATCTTATGCTTTTACCTTTGCTGCTGTTATGGCGATTTACCGATTTAAAGTAACCTTCGAGAATTACGATGATGTCTGGCGCGAGATTGATATTCGCTCAGACCAGACTTTTGAAGAGTTTTTCTATGCTATCCAGCAATCCATTGGATTTGACAATCAGCATGAAGCTTCTTTTTATATCAGTAACGACCAGTGGAAGCTTGGACAGCAAATTTCATCGAACCCTAAACACAACACCATTGCACTTAAGGATGCTGTAATGCACGATTGGGTAAATGATCCGCATCAGAAAATATATTACAGCTACGACCCGAAAAATGACTGGACATTTTTTATTGAGTTGGTTCGCATATTAATGAAAGAGGACCTTTCCGTTACTTATCCTGCTTGTGTTAAAGTCTATGGCGATTCACCGGTTCAATACATCAGACAGCCGGCTCCTGCTTCCCCTCCTGATGCAGCCGATAAGCTGCTGAATGAACTATTAAAAGGAATTCACATCAGGGAAGAAATTGATCAGGAAGAGTATGGGGATGAAACTACGGATGAGGAGGAAGAATTGATAAGTAGCAGTGATGAGGAGGAAAATCCGATGGATGCTGATAGCAGGGATTCAGACAATGAACCTTCCATTGACGAAGACGATGATCAGCGCGAATATTGAAGAACGCAGTGAAGCCGAAATTAATTGTCATCGGTGGCCCGACAGCTTCGGGAAAATCAGATTTAGCTGTACAACTCGCACGTCAGTTCAAAACTGAAATAATCTCGGCAGATTCACGCCAGTTTTACCGAGAAATGAATGCAGGCACCGCCAAGCCTGATGCAACACATTTATCTACGGTAAAGCACCACTTTATTGATTCACTTTCGATACACGATTATTATTCAGCAGGCCAGTTTGAAACCGATTGTCTTAATAAGCTTGATGAATTGTTTTTAAAATTTCCGGTAGTAGTGATGGCCGGTGGTTCCGGTTTGTTTATTCATGCAGTCATCCATGGGTTTTCCAGCCGGCTCCCAAAAGCTGATCCTGTACTAAGAACACAACTTAACGAAATGTCGCTAACGGATTTACAAAGTGAAATAAAAAAACTCGATCCCGAATTGGCAGCGAAGGTTGATTTGCAGAATCCGCGCAGACTTATCAGAGCTATTGAAGTAATCAGGCAAACCGGCAAGCCATATAGTATTTTAAAAACTCAGGTATCTTCAAAAAGAAATTTTGACCATCTTTTGATATGTCTTGAACTTGACCGAAGTAAATTATATCAACGTATTGAAAGTCGTGTTGATAAAATGATAGAGGCCGGCCTGCAAAATGAGGCTGAAGCACTGTTTAATTACCGGCATCTTCCGGCTCTTAAAACTGTTGGTTATTCAGAATGGTTTATGCATTTGGAAGGTAAAATTTCAAAGGAAGAGGCTGTCAGGCTAATTAAACAGAATACCAGGCGGTATGCAAAACGTCAGTTAACCTGGTTTAGAAATCAGCATCAGACATTTTGGATAACACCTGAAAATACAGAGGTGCTTCAAAGGAGATTAGAAGTTTTTTTAAATAATTAGTGCAAAACAGATAATACAATTGCTTGACCTTAAAAGTTGAAAAACAGTGAGTTTTAAGACAAAGCCGTCATATTTTAGTATGATTTTGCAAAAAGAATTTTGTGTTTTGAAAAGCGATATTACTTTTACGCCCGAAACGTAAAGACTACCCGGAAAAAGATCTCTTTTTAAACTAAAAATGGAAAAGCATCTGGAAAAAGTTTTCAACAATCCCCTATCTTCCACAGACAACAGACGGAACAGCCGGGTTTTAAAAGGAATTATGCAGGTAGTTTTTGTAATAACGCTGCTAATGCTGGTTTTTGTAGCTTCTTACAAAGTTTAAGATTACTCTCCATTTACCATTGCTTTATTTAAAAAGTCCGTGCAGTTCGCCTTGCACCCTGCTGATTATTTCACCCAGGTGCTCAGAATTTTCTGCAAAGTTGACATCATCAATGTCAACGATAAGCAGTTTACCCGATTCATAACCTGAAATCCAGGCTTCATAACGCTCATTCAATCTTTTGAGGTAATCAATCCTGATGGTATTCTCATAAGGCCTGCCTCGTTTTTCAATCTGATTTACCAAGGCAGGAACGGTACCGCGCAGATAAATAAGCAAGTCAGGAGGGGTAATAAAATTCATCATCAGGTTGAACAAATTCAGGTAGTTGTGAAAATCGCGTGTAGTCATCAAACCCATTGCATGAAGATTAGGCGCAAAAATGTATGCATCTTCATAGATGGTTCTGTCCTGGATCACATTCTTGCCACTTTTTTTCATATTTACCAGTTGATTAAAGCGACTGTTCAAAAAGAAAATCTGCAGGTTAAAAGACCATCGCTGCATATCTTCATAAAAATCGTTGAGGTATGGATTGTCGTCAACGGATTCGTAATGGGCTTCCCATTTAAACTGCTTGGCTAATAATCCGGTCAGTGTTGTTTTTCCGGAGCCTATGTTTCCTGCAACAGCTATATGCATATTAATAATCTTAATTGAAAATTGGTTAGAAGGTTATTTTTCTGATCTGCTTTGCAAATAAAACACAAAGAAGATTAAGTACAGCAGATTGTTGATAAGGTATTGTGCGGCATCTTTTGATGCATTCCGTTCTTAAAGTCTGGAAGCCATCAGCAGATTTAAATCGCGGAAGGGAAGCTTGAAAACATCGCTTACAATTTTATTGGTAATAATTCCTTTGTATAGGTAAACACCGGAACGGATATGCTTTTCTTTCCAAAGCATTTCATCCAGGCCGCCTTCTTCTCCAATCGAAATAAGGATAGAAGTGAAGATGTTGCTCAGCGCATACGATGCTGTGCGCGAAACGCGCGATGCTATGTTTGGAACACAGTAATGAATTACTCCATATTTTCTGTAAACCGGATTTGTATGAGTGGTAACGTCAGAAGTTTCAAAGCATCCGCCCTGATCAATGCTGACATCAATAATTACGCTGCCGTTTTTCATTTCGCTTACCATTTCTTCAGTAACAACTACCGGAGTACGGCCATTTCGGGCAGCCAATGCACCTATAGTTACATCAGCAGAATGCAAGGCTTTGCGCAGATTGGCAGGATTAAGCGTTGATGTAAAAACACGCATTCCGAGATTCTGTTGTAACCTTCTGAGTTTGTAAAGCGAATCGTCAAACACTTTAACATTGGCGCCAAGCCCAATTGCTGCGCGGGCGGCATACTCTCCTACTACACCTGCACCCAGCACCACAATTTCAGTGGGTGGAATTCCGGAAATACCCCCCAAAATTTCTCCCCTGCCGCTAAAGGTGTTGCTCAGGTATTCAGAAGCAATAAGAATGGAAGTACTTCCCACAATTTCGCTAAGTGTTTGTATAATGGGCAATGCTCCTGAATCATCACGGATAAATTCATAAGCCATGGCCGTAATTTTTTTGGAAGTTAACTGGCTGATGAACTCCTTTTTCTGCATGGTGATTTGAAGAATAGAAATGAGCGTTTGTTTCTGCTGCATCATTTCCAGTTCTTCTATAGAAGGCGGGGCTACTTTTAAAATCAAATCAGCCTGATAAACTTCGCGGGCTGAATAAACAATCTGTGCTCCGGCTTCACTATAATCAGCATCTGCAAAACTTGAATTATTTCCGGCTCCTGCTTCAATTATTATACGATGGCCATTGTTGGTCAGTAAACGAACCGATTCAGGAACTAGCGGAATGCGGTTTTCCTGAAATGAAATTTCTTTGGGAATGCCGATGAACAGCTTTTTTTCTTTCGTTTCAATTTCGAGCAGACTCTCTTTGGGTAATAAAACCGATTGGGCTTCGCCTCCGGTTATTCTGTGCTTAGTAATTCCGGGATTACTCATAATGTTCTATGGTCAGAGTTCGGTGGTTATCAGTAACTTCAATTTTCACTTTCATGCAGAGTTCGGGAAGCAGCGCAGAAATTTTCTCAGGCCACTCTATGAAACAATAATTACCGCTGTAGAAAAACTGCTCATAACCGATATCATAGGCTTCGCTTTCCTTATTTATTCTGTAAAAATCGAAATGATATGCCGGTTGTCCGTTTCCGAGACGGTATTCGTTCATGATGGCAAAGGTCGGGCTTGAAAGAAATTCATCCGCTCCAAGTTCCCGGCAAATGGTTTTGATGAATGTGGTCTTGCCGGCCCCCATTTCGCCATGAATGGCAATGACCTTTTCATGCGACCGGCTTTTTTCAATTAGGTAACGCGCAGGCCCTATTAAGTCTGACTGATTACGGCTTACAAAACTCTTTCTTACAAGGGTTAATTCTTTGCTGTTTTTCATTCAACGAACTGCCGTACGAAAGTAAGCAACGGATAAACAACTTTTACAACAGCCAGTGATTTTTTTTCAGCCAGTTGTATTCAGGATTTTGATTTCAGTACACTATAAGGAATTATCATTTCTTCGGGCGAAATACCTCCGTGCTGAAATGTATCGCGGTAATGATTCACGTAGTAATTGAAGTTATTCGGATAGGCAAAAAACTTATCGTGCTTAACAAACACATACGTAGTACTTACATTCACCTTTGGCAGGTAAGCATCTGCCGGATTTTTAATTTCCAGAACGTCTTTCTTCTCATACGATAAATTTTTACCCTGTTTGTAGCGAAGGTTGGTGTTGGTATTGCGGTCGCCTATAATTTTTGACGGTTCCTTTACGCGAATGGTTCCATGATCGGTGGTAATGATTATCCGGCAGGGTTTTTCACTCATTTTTTTAATGGCTTCCAGCAATGGCGAATGTTCAAACCAACTGCGGGTAATGCTGCGGTAAGCCTTTTCTTCTTCAGCCAATTCGCGGATGACTTTCATATCCGTGCGGGCATGGGAAAGCATATCTACGAAATTGTAAACAATCGTATTCAGTTTATTTCTGTACATCTGGTTTACCATTTCCGAAAGCTGCTTTCCTTTTTCGAAGTCGGTAATCTTGGTATAGCTGAAAGGGATATTCTTGCCATACATCTTCAATTGCTCAGCCAGCAAAAACTCTTCATGTTGATTCTTTCCTTCATCATCATCATCATACACCCATATTTTAGGAAAACGTTTCTCTATTTCAGAGGGCATCAATCCGGCAAATAAAGCATTGCGGGCATATTGTGTTGCGGTCGGCAGAATACTGTAATAGGTAGATTCTTCCTCAACATTGAAAAAATCGTTAAGAAAAGGTTGAATGGTTTTCCACTGGTCAAACCGAAGGTTGTCTATAAGTATGAAAAACACAGGCACTTCTGAAGATTCAATAAGCGGAAAAACTTTTTTTCTGAATAGCTGATGCGACATCAGTGGTGCATTATCTTCATGCTGTCGAAGCCACTTAATGTAATTCTGCTCTACAAAACGGCTGAACTGCAAACCGGCTTCGTTTTTCTGCATGGATAGTACATCGTACATGCTTTTATCCTGAATGTTTTCAAGCTCCAGTTCCCAGTAAACTAATTTGCGGTAAATATCTGTCCATTGAGCAGCGCTTAGTTTTTCGCTCAAGGTCATGCCGATGTTTCTGAATTCCTGCTGGTAGTTTAAGTTTGTTTTTTCGGTAATGATTCGCCTTTGCTCCAGATTCTTTTTCAGCGCAAGCAGCAACTGGTTTGGGTTAACCGGCTTTATAAGGTAATCGGCAATCTTACTGCCGATGGCTTCTTCCATAATTCCTTCGTCCTCGCTTTTGGTAACCATCACCACCGGCAGTTCGGGCGCCAGCGATTTTATTTTTGACAGTGTCTGTATTCCTGAAGGGCCCGGCATATTTTCATCAAGAAAAACAATATCAAATCGCTTTTTCGAAATCAGGTCAATGGCATCATTGCCATTGGTGGCGGTTGAAACTTCGTAGCCTTTTTCATTTAAAAATAAAATATGGGGTTTTAGCAGGTCAATTTCATCATCAGCCCAAAGTATTTGCGGTTTATCCATGTGTAGTGAAACGTACGCAAAACAAGGTTATTTGAATCGGAAATGCGTTAAAGTAATGTGAAAAGGTTTGCATCGTCTTCCATTCCATTACTTTCGCCACAATGACAAGCTATAAGATATTCAATGATCCGTTATATGGATTTATCACTGTGCCAAAAGGCATTCTGCTTGACCTCATTGACCATCCATACATGCAGCGGCTGCACCGCATCAGGCAGCTTGGCTTGTCTTATTTGGTATATCCCGGTGCTTTGCATACGCGGTTTCATCATGCGTTAGGCGCATTGCATTTGGTTCAGCAAGCAATTGAAATTCTTAAGAAGAAAGGAGTTGATATAACAGAGGAGGAAGCAATGGGGACACAGATAGCAGTTCTGCTTCATGACATCGGCCATGGACCATTTTCGCATTCGCTGGAAAGTATTCTTGTTCCTGATTTCAATCATGAAATGCTGACCATTCAGATCATGCACCGGTTGAATGAGGAGTTCAATGGAAAACTTTCACTTGCTATTTCCATTTTTGAAAACAAGCATCCGAAAAAATTTCTTCACAACTTAGTTTCCGGCCAGTTGGATATGGACAGGCTTGATTACCTGAACCGCGACAGTTTTTACACAGGTGTTTCCGAAGGTGTAATCAGCAGCGAGCGCATCATTAAAATGCTGAATGTTCATAACGGTGAATTAGTAGTTGAACAGAAAGGAATTTATTCCATTGAAAAATTTCTGATTGCGCGCAGGCTTATGTACTGGCAGGTATATTTGCATAAAACCGTACTTTCAGCCGAGCAGTTGCTCATCAACATCATCCGCAGAGCTAAAGAAATTTATAACGAAGCCGGACTTGCTTCCATCACAGTTTCTTCGCTTGCTTATTTTCTTCAAAGCAATATATCTGTAGATTTTGGAAAAGAAGATTTGGTAAACCGCTTCTGCCGTATTGATGATGCTGATGTTATTTCTTCCATCAAAGAATGGATGCATTGCAAGGATGAAACGCTGAGTTCACTCTGCACCATGCTGATAAACCGCAAACTTTATAAAATCAGACTCAGCAATACTCCCATAGAGAAATCAGATTTAGAGGATGCCAGAAATCAAGTAATTGCTTTGTACAAGATTAATGACAAACTTCTTCCCTATTTTGCTTTTGAAGGCAGCGTAACCAACAGCGCTTACAACAGTCAGGATAAAGTTCTCATTCTTTTTAAAGACGGAACTGTATGCGACATTGCCGATGCATCAGACCTGCCCAACATCAGTATTATGAGCACCGTGGTAAGAAAGTATTTTCTGTGCATGGCGAAGATTTGATGTTGCTTTCCTGCATTAAAAACCTCATAGGATACTTGCTCAAAATACCCTTCATGGATAAAAGCTAAGCAAAGACTGTATTCATACAAATTACCCTTTAAGCAGAGGGTCTATTAACAGCTACAATTTTTTTACCTTTACCTCACAAACCAAAAACTCCATGCACTATGAAATACTTCATCTCTCCCTTCGTAATGGCCTTAGCGCTGTGTGTGTGTGTGTGTTTAAATAAAGTTGAAGCACAGATACAAGTAAGCGATGCCTGCTCTTTGGCGTATGAACTTAACGCTGCAAACGCAGGAACAATTATAGAAGTTGTCGCGGATATAAATCT
>CAADHD010000024.1 GCA_900696575.1 uncultured Bacteroidota bacterium | reverse complement strand
TAAAGTAGCATGTCTTTTTCGATACAACCAAATCATGTGTACCGGTCATATACACTTTCAGTAAGGCATGGTAAGTGTCGCCTGTATTCTGAGCTAAGTTAAAGTTAGCCGTCCCGCTGTTGGCAAGTGTAACAGTGTCGTTAAACGTATTACTGCCTGTTCCATTCGATGTAGTGTCTCCGGTTTGTTCCAGATAACATTTGTTGTTGAAAGTACTTCCGTTCAGTTCTACACGGTTGCTGATGGTTTCAACAATGGCATTTACAGTGGTTCCGGCAAAGGTGGTCCGTGTTCCGCGCAGTATCAGCGCTGGATTGGCTGTGCCTGATACCGTACCGCCATTAAACGCAGAGTGATTGTTAACAGTAAGCGTAAAGCCATGCAGTTGCAGTGTACCTGAGGTAAGCGTTATTCGGTTTATCGTTGTGTTTTGAGTAAGATGGCATTGATTGCTTCCTGTTACTATGGTAACGGTATCTGTGCCCGAAGGTACTCCCCCGGGGCTCCAGTTTGAAGCCGTAGTCCAGGCAGTATCGGTTGTGCCTGTCCAGGTTTTCTGAGCGGCCTGACAATTCACAATGAAGAATGCACAATTCACAATTATTGTGATCAGAAGTATTGATATGGAATACCTGGGTTTAATGTTGGAAAGTTTGGTTTTAATGGGTTTATAAATTGAAATATGAATTAGAGTGAGTGTGGGGAGATCCCTGCTTTCGCAGGGATGACGTGTGGGTGTGGGTTATTAATTTGCTATGAAATCATAAGCGTCAGACCATTGACCGGAGTTGTTTTTAATCCGTACCGAGCCTAACCATGTGCTTTGTTCAGTCAATGTACCGGTTACAAGCGTAATCGCATTGCCGTAGCGCTGATAGCTGTATCCTGCAGGCAGCCCGCCTGTAACATCAAAATCGAAAACAGCATTTACAAGACTGTAATCACCGGCACTGCTGCCGAGTTTAACTTCCAACTGCTGAACATTGGAAGTATCCTCAACAACAATAAGAAACCGGCATTCCATGCCTGCTGTGGTTTCATGCATCTGCACCCCTGCATCCGTAATGGATGATTGTGAATGAACCGTATTTATTCCTGAAATTAAAATCAGAAACATGGCTAACTGAAAAATCTTTTTGATTAGAGTGATTTTGTGTTTCATAAAATTTGAATTTAGTTAGTAAGAAAATTACCGATTGGAAATAAGAAACCCTTCAGGTCTGTCATTACTGACACGACCTGAAGGGTCAATTAAATAAACTTGGTTAACGAAATTAAGGCTGTATTCTCTCTATCTCTCTCGGTAATAATCATGCAGCAGTCATTTACTGATAGTTGCTGTTGCCTGAATTTAGGAAAATACATACCGCTGAATTGTAATACAAACGTAAGCGGTTTGAGATGAAAATGCAAAAGGCTTATAAATTTTATGCAGGGTCAATAGTGATTTCAGCAAATGTGATATTTGGTTATCTGCGTACCTTCATGTATCTATATGTAACCACAAGGTTATTGTTAAACAGAAGGATAGTTTCCTCATTACCTTCGCGCCATGGCAAAGCAGAAAGCAACTGTAAAGAAAATTTTCAGTCCTAATAAAGGTCCCGTAATTCTTGTTACGAATGATGACGGTATTACTTCTCCGGGTATCAGTGCTTTAGTTGAAGCGATGCGCGAACTGGGCGAAGTGGTGGTGGTAGCTCCCGATTCTCCGCAGTCGGGAATGGGACATGCCATAACGCTAAACTCTCCATTGAGGCTTGACAAGGTGGAGTATCACGGTGAGACCATCGGTTATCAATGCTCAGGCACTCCGGTGGATTGTGTGAAACTGGCAGTAAACAAAATCCTGCACCGCAAGCCTGATTTATGTGTTTCAGGCATCAATCACGGAAGCAACAGCTCGATCAATGTGATTTATTCGGGAACCATGTCGGCTGCCATGGAAGGCGCTATTGAAGGTATTCCATCCATCGGTTTTTCCTTACTAAATTATAAGATGGATGCCGATATGACAGCCTCAAAACACATAACCAAAATCATTGCAAAAAATATCCTGAAAAATGGTTTGCCTGTAAACACATTGCTGAATGTAAACATTCCTTATTTATCATTGAGCGAAATGAAAGGGATAAAAATCTGCAGGCAGGCATTGGCCAAATGGCAGGAAGAATTTGATGAACGTTATGATCCTCACGGAAGAGAGTATTACTGGCTTACGGGAAAGTTTATCAATCCCGATAAAGGTCAGGATACCGATGAATGGGCATTGAAGAATGGTTATGTTTCAGTTGTACCGGTGGAGTTTGATTTTACGGCACATCATGCCATCACTTATCTTAATAACATGAAGTGGGATGTTTAAGGATTCCTTTGCGGCCGGAGTTGTTTATGGGCTGGTGGCTTCTTTGCTGGCACTATTCTCAATAATTTATTTTGATAATATGATTTTTATTCCCGAACAATTACATCAGACTCTGTATCCACCCAAGTTGCAACTATTGCTTTTGGCCATTTGTATGATTTTGTTCAGGCTGATGATGGTGAATTGGAAACATACCAAAGCCGGCCGTGCATTTCTCTTTGTCATTATTGTTTCGGCATTGATTATGTTTTTTAAATTCAGATAATTGTATTGCATGAAACTGCTTCGCATCAATCATTTTCTTTTCGGATTTATCATCGGGTTGATTTTGCCTGTCATAGGGTCGTTTATTTTCTACCTGTTTTTTTTCAGTTACATGGATGCAGGATATTTTCTGAATCATGTTTTAAGCAGCGGCAACTGGGTTTCTGTTTTGAGCATTGGCGTTATCCTTAACCTCGGAGCGTTTTTTCTTTTCCTGAGGAATGATGCCGAAATGTCTTCGCGCGGAGTATTGGGCGCTACATTTATCTTTGCTTTCATCGCAGTGTTTTACAAAGCTTTTTAAAGTCATCCATGAAATTCTACCTCATAGCCGGTGAAGCTTCCGGTGATTTGCATGGAGCCAATCTGGTACATGAGTTAAAGAGGAAGTTTTCTGATGTTCAGTTCCGCGGCTTCGGAGGCGATTTGATGAAAGCCGAAGGAGTTTATATTACCAAACATTACCGCGAGCTGGCTTTTATGGGTTTCAGCGAAGTGCTGCTAAACCTGCATACCATTTTTAAGAATTTCAAAATCTGCAAACAGGATATTCTTCAATGGAAACCAGATGCCGTTATATTGATTGACTATCCCGGCTTTAATCTTCGCATGGCTGAATTTATTCACCGTGCAGGCATCAAAGTGATTTATTACATCTCACCTCAACTGTGGGCTTGGCATGAGTCGCGCGTTAAAACTATCAGGAAGTATGTTGACCTGATGCTGGTTATTCTTCCCTTCGAAAAGGAGTTTTATGCAAAGCACAGAATGGAAGTTACGTTTGTGGGGCATCCGCTGCTTGATGCAATCGGTAAGAATCAATCTGCAAAGTTGATGTTCGACAAACCGGTTGTAGCGCTATTGCCCGGCAGCCGTAAGCAGGAAATTGCGCGCATGTTACCTGTTATGTTGAAAATGATTCACCTATTTCCGGAGTATGAATTTATTATTGCCGGAGCACCTTCCGTTTCTGAAAGATTTTACCGGTCATTATTGCAAGACGTTTCTGTCAGATTAATTTTTAACCAAACATATCCCTTGCTTCTTGCTGCCAAAGCAGCCATTGTTACCAGTGGAACGGCAACACTTGAAACAGCATTGCATGATGTGCCGCTGATGGTCTGTTACAGCGGGAACTCATGGTCATATCATCTGGCTAAGCGATTGGTAAAGGTCAGGTACATTTCATTGGTCAATCTGATTGCGGATAAACCCATGGTAAAGGAATTAATTCAGCAGGAGATGAATGAAAGTAATATGCGCGAAGAACTTGGAAGGATTCTGAATGATGACGATTACCGCAATGAGATGCTCAGAAACTTTAAACATCTGAAAGCATTACTTGGAGAAAAAGGAGCATCACAAAGAGCTGCAGAAAGAATTGCAGTGATGATGTCATGAAATAATACCCTTAAGATCGCTTGCATTCCAAAGACATGCGCTCCAAATGCGCATCAGTGGAAATGAAAAGGGATGACAGTTTTTAAACCATCATCCCTTTTCAGAAAGGGAGATTAATGACCAGCGCTAATAAACCAATACCTTGCGGTAAGTTTCATTTCTGGTGTTAGTAATGCTCAGCATGTAAAGGCCTTTACCTTCTTTGGTAATGTCAATTTTCTTTTCGATTCGTCCGGCACCGTTGAGTTTCCGGTCATAAACAGCCTGACCTAACTGATTGGTTATTTTTAAAGAATACGTTTCACCGGCATCAGCATTGAATTCAAGGGTAAATAATCCGTCATTCGGATTGGGCTGAATGGAAACATTGCCGAATCCTTCTGTAAACTGATTAATGCCAAGGGCACAGGTGTCAAGTGCTGTTACAGCCGTGCGTGCTGTGTTGCATTCAAAGTTGGTGAAAGACCAATTGTAAAAGAAATAATAATAGCCGCCCGAACCGGCATTGGTTCCGGTTACATTAATGGATTGGCTGGTGTAAGGAAACTGAGCGCCACTGCTGTTGCGGTACAGGTCAACGTAACCTCGGCATTTCAGGAAGTAATCATTGCCGGGATATAACCTGAAGTTAAGAGTAACCAGATAGGGTGTATTCGGGCTGGCAGGGATAAACACTGTTGTATCCACCACAATATTTCCTGAAGCATCAATCACTTCAATAGTACGGTTGGCAGCGCTGTTGGAGTAAACTTCAACGGTATTAAGTGTTACAGGGGTAAGAACATCAAAATACAATCCGCGAATGTCGTTGGCAGTAAAGAAGGTACCGGCACCGAAGAAATTATCAGGAGCACCTGTAACATCAGAAAATCCGCCTGCCGGAAAATCTTCGTCAACATAAAAGGTTGTTGTACCGTTAAGGGTAGGCGAGTAGCTGTTTCCGGTTGCAACTACATTACCGCCTCCCGGAGCATCCCACCACCGCAGCACTCCGTTCCCGTTTTGTGTGGCATTAAGGTTAACCTGAGCAGGAGCGCAGAAACTCACACCTGATGCGTTGGGCGGAGCTGTGTTGGATGATGCAATACTGATGTATGAGTTATACGTTTTGCTGTCAGAACCTGCTGCATTACTGACCGTGAGGGTAACAGGATAAACACCCGGAGTATTGTAAACCACTAAAGGATTCTGCTGATTGGAGGAGGAAGGATTACCACCGGGGAAATCCCAAAGCCATGAAGTTGGAGATCCGGATGAGAAATCAGTAAACTGAATGCCGGCACCGGGGCAGGCAATTTTAATATCGGCAACAAAGTTTACACTCGGATCAAAAACACCGGGCTGAAATAAATCCGATTCCCATATACCTCGCCCGTATGTCGAGGCGCGTATTTTATTTCCTGCATAAAAAATTTCAAGTTGTGTAACCACTACATTAGGAAGATTGTTGGTAAACGGTTCCCAGGTATTCAGGCTGTAGTCTTTGTAAAAAACACCTACATCCGTTCCGATATAAAGGGCATCGTTAGTTGAATTGTGATCAAGCACTATGCAATTTACAGGAACGTTGGGAACAGAACCGGAACTTACATCTGTCCATGTTGCGCCAAGGTCAGAGGTCATAAAAACTTTGCTGGTTGCATTGAATCCTGAAAATGTAATCCAAGCTTTGTTTGGGTCTGTGTTATGACAAACAATGTAAGATTTGAATCCGGCCGGAGCTGAAGTTACAGCCGTCCAGTTTACGGCACCATTTGTACTTACATACAAAGAGCCTCCGTTACTGGCCCAAATAATTTGATTATTGGCAGGTGAAATGGCAATTGCCGCAAGGCTTGCAGTATTGCCGGTAATGTTTCCGGGTTTAGTCCACGATTGGCCGCCATTGGTACTTTTCCAAACATTAACAAAACCTGCCCAAAGGGTATTTGATGTAACAGGGTCTTCTCTCCAGGGTGTAACCCAGGCACCGGCTTCATTAATTCCTGATGTGGCTCCTGTAAAAGTTATACCGCCATTGGTAGAACGATTCAATGCGCCATTGTAATACGATGCCCACATGTTCTGATCATTTGTTTTGCTGATGAAACACAACATACCATCACCGCCCATGGCAATGTTCCAGTTGGTTCCGTTATATCGGTTGGTTCCGTTATCCTGCCAGCCTGTAATCAGCAAATTGGCATTACCGGTACTTTGCCCGAAACCATACATCTGAGAAATGGCCAGGTTGTTATTTAAGTTAGTCCAGCTTGAGCCGTTATTGGTCGTACGGTAAATACCACCATCGTTAGCCATGTAATAAGTAGTTGCATTGACATATACTACATCATGATAGTCAACATGGGTGTTTCCTCCATTGGCAGCCCAGGATGATCCTCCATTGGTAGAACGGATAAACTGAGTCTGGCCGCCAACAACTACTTCCTGAATGTTGGCCGGTGAAACAGCAATACAGAGGTCATACCACTGTTGCGTACCGACATTAGGCGTGCTTGGCTTGGTCCATGATGTACCGCTGTTGATGCTCCGATAAAATCCTTCTGTGCCGAAGTTAGGGGCAGGAAGACCAACAATCATATAAATGTAATTAGGGTCGGCCGGACTTACGGCAATGGCCATGCGGCTTACGTTAGCAGCATTGGGTAATCCCGATGTTATTTTAGTCCAGGTTTGTCCGTTATCAAGCGAGCGGTAAAATTCAGTGCCGCAGGCATACACTGTGTTAGGGTCACCTGGTTTAAATTCCATGTCTTTAAAGGAACCGGTTTGGTTCAAAGTCCATGTGACTGCGCCATCCGTACTTCTGTAAATTCCTGCAGAGGTGGCAACAATCAATATGTTACTGTTGGTCGGATCCATCAATATCTTACTCATCATCTTGGTATTCCCCATGCTGAATGAAAGCCCTGTGGTATTCCATGTTTGACCCCCATCGGTTGATTTTAATACTCCGACAGAGTAATTATCAGCAGCATCACCGTCTCCCGTTGCCAGGTACATAATATTCGGATCGTTCGGGTCTATGGCAATGTCGGTACATCCGATTACATGATTCAGTTTATCGGTATTTGTTGTCCATGAATTGCCGCCATTCGTGCTTTTCCATAAGCCCCCCGAAGGAGAACCAACATAAATGGTATTTGGGTCGGTAGGATGGAAGCGCACAAAATTCAACCTACCGGCTCCGGAAAGAGAATTTGAAAACTGAGGCCCGATAAATGACCAGTTCCCGGCCGGTGATGCCATCTTTCCATGATGGGTATTTTTGTAATCCTCCATCGCCTGCCAGGCATTGGCAGGATTAAACCGTTCACCTGTTGGGTAAACACGCGGTGTCATAAACCATTCCCAGCGTTTGTAAACCGCATAACCGGGTATTTTTCTTCTGGATGCTTTTAATTCAGCCCAGTCGCCTGCATTCTGCATGTGACTCTGGCGCATCTCTTCAATTAAGACAGCATTGGTTTCATTAAATGTTTTCTGAACGTCATACACATTCACATTCGGGTCTTTCATCATTTGAACCCAATCCTGTGAGTATGCAGAAACCGCCATCAACACAGTAAACACAAAGAGGATAATTTTTTTCATTTTTTCGGATTTTTAGCCAACGAAAATAGTAATTACAAAAGCAATGTGTTTATGCTATGAAATAATTTCCCGTCAGAGTTCAAAACTGCACTTCCGGGTGTTTTAGTTTATTAGCTTGCAGCCCGAAATCAATTTATGCCGGCAACTTCATTTCCTAAAAATAAAATCAGAATTGTTTTAGCAGAGAACATTCATCCTTATGCTTCTGCTTTGCTGAAAAAGGAAGGATATACCTCAGTTGAATCCATCAAAGGAGCCCCCGATGCTAAATGGCTGAATGAAAATGCGGGCAGCATCCATCTTTTAGGAATCCGCTCCAAAACGTTTCTCAATGCTGAGTTTTTTGAAAAAGCAAAACGGTTAATTTCTGCAGGATGTTTCTGTATTGGTACCAATCAGGTTGACATGAATGCAGCCATCCGTAACGGAGTGGCCGTATTCAATTCGCCATACAGCAATACACGCTCGGTGGCTGAATTAGTTATTGCTCATTGTATTCATCTTCTCCGTAAAATTCCTTCAAGAAATTTCAATATGCATCATGGCAAATGGGATAAATCCAGTACCGGTTGTCATGAACTTCGCGGAAAAATAATCGGTATTGTAGGGTATGGCCATATCGGCTCGCAAGTAAGCGTGTTGGCCGAAGCGTTGGGAATGAAAGTGGTATTTTATGATTTAATTCCTAAACTGATTTTGGGTAATGCGCGTCAATGCAAAACCCTTGATGAGCTTTTAGCGCTTGCTGATATTGTAACTCTTCACATACCCGGCAGCGCTGCCAATAAAAATGTGATCAATTCTCAGCGGTTGAAAAAGATGAAAAAGCATTCCATCCTCATCAACCTTAGCCGGGGTGATGTGGTGGACCTGAATGCCTTGAAATCGGCATTAAAGGAAAATCATCTCAGTGGTGCTGCCATTGATGTTTTCCCTTATGAACCTCAAACAAACAA
Organism: uncultured Bacteroidota bacterium; assembly: GCA_900696575.1. Lineage (GTDB taxonomy): Bacteria > Bacteroidota > Bacteroidia > AKYH767-A > OLB10 > CAADHD01. Next base: position 139,706 of record CAADHD010000024.1, on the reverse strand, counting down.
CGAAATTTTTACCTGCCCCCTGCAGGGAATGGACAATGTTATTCTCACTCCACACATAGGCGGAAGCACCGAAGAAGCACAGGAACAGATTGCTGCCGATGTTACTGCCAAAATGCTCAACCTGCTCGAAACCGGAAACAGCACCGGCTCGCTTTCCATTCCCGAGATTGCCTTACCCGTTCAGCTTCATACTCACCGCCTGCTTCACATTCATCAGAACACTCCCGGTGTGCTGGGCGAAATAAACAGCCGCCTTTCCGAAAAAAAAATCAACATCCTCGGCCAGTACCTTAATACCAATGCCCACATTGGCTATGTAGCTCTCGATATGGATAAAAAATTCAGCGGCCGCGCTCTCGAAGAATTGAAAAAAGTGAAAGGAACCATCAGGGTGCGTACGCTTTATTAGTTTCTTTACAGCAATGAAAACAATCATCATCCGCAATGCTTCCATTGTTAACGAAGGTATTATCATCACCGGAGATGTGTTGATTAAGAACGGAAGAATTGAAAGGATGGGTGGGAAAATTGATGTAAAAGAAAGATCGGACGAGCTTAATGCAGAAGGGCTCCATCTCTTGCCCGGAGTGATTGATGATCAGGTTCACTTCCGCGAACCGGGTCTTACGCATAAAGCCGATTTGTTTACCGAATCGTGTGCTGCCGTAGCCGGTGGTATTACTTCCTTTATGGAAATGCCTAACACCATTCCCAATACGGTAACCCAGCAACTGCTTGAAGAAAAGTATCGGATGGGTGCGGTCAGATCAGTAGCCAATTATTCTTTCTACATGGGCGTTTCTAATGATAATCTTGACGAAGTGCTCCGTACCGATGAAGAAAAAGTTTGCGGTATAAAAATTTTCATGGGCTCATCAACAGGAAATATGCTGGTAGATAAACCCGCAACGCTCCAATCGGTTTTTTCTCTCTCGCCCATGCTTATTGCCACCCATTGCGAAGATGAAAACACCATCCGCAGAAACCTTGAAGAATACACATCAAAATTTGGTGATGACGTTCCCGTAAAGTACCATCCCCTTATACGCAGCGAAGAAGCCTGTTACCTGTCATCTTCTTTTGCCGTTAGTCTTGCTAAAAAACACGGCACACGACTGCATATCCTCCACATCTCCACCGGAAAGGAAACCGAACTGTTTGATAACACCATTCCGCTGCTTAAAAAGAAAATCACTTCCGAAGCCTGCATTCATCATCTCTGGTTTTGCGATGAGGATTACGACCGCCTCGGCAATTTCATTAAATGGAATCCTGCCATTAAAGCCGCTGCCGATCGCGAAATGATTTGGAATGCCTTGCTCAGCAACTGCATAGATGTTATTGCAACAGATCATGCGCCTCATACCTTAGAAGAAAAACAGCAGCTTTATACCAAAGCCCCTTCAGGCGGACCGCTTGTTCAGCATGCCTTGCCGGCAATGCTCGAAATGGTGCATCAAAATAAAATTACAATCGAAAGAGTCGTAGAGAAAATGTGCCATGCTCCTGCACTTTGTTTTCGCCTTAAAGAGCGCGGTTTCATTCGCGAGGGTTATTTTGCCGACCTCGTTCTCATTGACATGAATCGCAAATCAAAAGTTACCCGCGATAGCCTTCTTTACAAATGCCGCTGGTCGCCTTTCGAAGGAACAGAATTTTCTTCTTCTGTAATACACACCTTCGTCAACGGTCAACACGTTTACAACCGCAGAATAATTGACGATTCCGTCAGAGGCATGCGTCTCACCTTTCACAAAAAACACGATTGATGAATTGTTTCAAGTTTATGGATGAGTTGGTGCGTAAGCGCCCTTTAAGGCTACGGGTGCATTCAGGCAAGATAGATTCAGAACAAAAATGTCTAATGCGCAGTCGCCCTTTAGTGCTACGGGTGTGCGCAGGCTTTATACCGCGCCCAAGTCTTACGCCTTTTCTCTTTCCTCTTTTTTCTACTTTCCTCTTTCTACTTTCCTCTTTCTTCTTCACCTCCTGTACCAATCATCAAGAAAAACTCCCTGCAGAAATCATTCAGCCCGATTCCATGGTTCAGATACTTGCCGATTTTTATTTGGCCGAAGCACTTGCCAGCGAAGCCGGTTTTGATCAGAATGGTGCTGAACTCCGCAAATCATTTTACAAATACATCATCCGTGCTCACAGTACCGATCACCAAAGGCTTAAAACGAGTATTGATTACTATTCTTCCCGCCCCGAACAGTTTTCAGTTATTTCCGAAAAAGTAATTGAAGAACTTAGCCGCAGACAGGCTAAGCCAGATGAAACTTCTGCACCAAACTGAGAAAGCTTATTTTGCTATATCGAAAAGATAAACCCCTTCGGCCAAAGCAATAAAAATGAGATAAACAATAAGGATGAAAGGAAGCAATATGGTGTATTTAAAAGTAAACTGCTCATGAAAAAGGTGCATGAATATGCCAACAATGTAGGCCGACTTAACAATAGTTAGCACTACAAAAATCCATTGCAGCAATTCCTTGTTAAGCGGAGCAAAGGCAATAGCCACTTCAAAAATGGTCACACCAAGCAGTATCCAGAATGTTTTCCAGATGGTTTTCTTAATACCCGGTACATGATGCTCCTCTACAAACTGGTTGTGAATATCACCGGTGTAATAACCGTGTTTATGTTCTTCAGCCATATCAGTTTAATTATTATCGGTTAAACAAGATAAAAGAATGTAAATACAAACACCCATACAAGGTCAACGAAGTGCCAGTACAATCCGGCTTTTTCAACCTGCTCATAATGCCCGCGCCTCAGGTAAACTCCATTCAACACATTTATCAGGATGATGATATTTATAACTACCCCGCTGAATACGTGAAATCCATGGAAACCTGTTATAAAAAAGAAAAAGTTACCAAACAGCGGTGTATTGCCATATTCATTTTCAACAAGGTTCGCGCCTTTTATATTCTTAACAGCCGAAGCTTTTAATTGGGCAGCCTCAGTGCCTTCAATAATAGTTTTTTGATGGTCTTTCCATATAAATAACTTGCCCGGCTCCAAATCATCTGTTCTGGCAAATCTTCCGTCTGCTAAAATATAAGCACCTTCTTCCGAGCCTTTAATAAAGTGATACCACTCCCATGCCTGCGAACCAAGAAACATAAACCCGCCTACTATAGTCCAGAACAACCATGTAACCACCCCTTTGTTATGTCTTCGATGTCCTGCCTCTACAGCCAGCACCATCGTAACCGAACTCATAATCAATATAAACGTCATCAATCCTACGTATGCCAGCGGAACATGCCCGTGTATAAACGGAAAGTGAGTAAACACATCACCCGGCAACGGCCATATATCCGTAAACCGGTGCCTCATTGCTCCGTAAGCAATAATGAGCGATGAAAAAGTAAATGCATCTGATACCAGGAAAAACCACATAAACATCTTTCCCCAGCTTACATTAAAAGGAGAGACTCCGCCTCCCCACGCTGATTTCGGCTTACTTGCCGTCATAGTTTCTGCCATAGTTTCGTTGGTCAGGATTTTCGGTTAAAGCGGTGCAAATATGCCTTTTTTCAACAAATTACAATTAACTGACAGAAATCATTTTCAACAACTTGCCTCCGTCAGGTAACCCACCCATCAACCTCGTTAACCTACACTGTGAGAATGAGCGGCTGGTAAGTGCAATAGCAGCAAATCGGTTTCATCCCTCACTCGTCCTCGTTTGTCAGGTAAGCGAACATGTGAGAGACGAGGATGATGAAATTTTCCTCCGCTGTCCGTAGTCTGAAGCCCGGCCATTACACAAGCGGCTATAGACGTATTAAAATTATTTAAGAAAGTACAAAACTCTGCATTGATAAATGATCATTCAGAATTAAATTCAATCGTGAATCTTTAATTACACTTCCTCTTTTCTTTTCTCTCTCCTTCCACCTCCTCACACCCTCTCTATCCCTCCTGCCTCAATAAGCTCCATTTTATCCTTCAAATCATTCTCTTCTATATCCATCCTCAGCTCTCCCGTTTTTATCACAGCCGGCACCAGCAGCAGCCAGGGAAATGAAGCAACAGAGGGCTTCAGGTTTAGTCCGGCACGCATCTCCTTGTTATTATACACCTTAAACTTTGATCCCCCGCAGTAATCCGTATTAATGTTCAACCGGTAAAGCATCCGTTGCAGGCATGTAACCTGCTCAAGTTCCTTTCCTGTGCTCAGGCTTTCAAGCCCTGTTATATCAGCCTCCATTCCCGTAGCTGCAAACATCGCACTCAATCCAAACACAGCCGCAGGAAATGCAGAGGCATCCACCATTATTTTATCTGCCATACTTATTTTTTCCGCATGCAAAATCAGCTTCCCGTTTTTCGTTTCAGCAAACGGCAATTGAACCAATACCTCCTGAGCGAATATCATGGATGGTGAAATAATCAATTCAGCATTCATCTTTCTTATAGCAAGGCATTCAATTACAAACATCAACTCCACCTCATCCTTCAGCGGATAAGTTTCAATGCTAGTAGCTACTCCTGCATCCTTAAACACACATTCCATTACCGGCAAATTTGCCTACAAAGCCTCCGGTTGTTCTACTTTTGTTCACTCATTTATCAACCATGAAAGTAATTCCCGGGCAAATTAAAACAGGCGAACTCCATGCGCTTATGCTTGGCGCTGTAGCTCCGCGTCCCATCGCTTTTGCCAGTACCATTAACAATAAAGAGGTGATGAACCTAAGCCCGTTTAGCTTTTTCAATGCCTTCGGATCAAAGCCGCCTATTCTTGTTTTCAGCCCGGCACGCAGAGTAAGAGACAACACCATTAAGCACACACTTGAAAATATCTATGAAAACAAAGAAGTAGTCATCAATGTGGTTAATTACGCTATGGTGCAACAGGCTTCGCTTTCAAGCTGTGAGTATCCTAAAGAAGTAAGCGAGTTTGTTAAAGCCGGTTTTACACCAGTTCCTTCTGATAAGGTCAAACCCTTCCGCGTAAAAGAATCTCCCGTTCAGTTCGAATGCAAAGTGCTTAATGTTATCGAAACCGGAACCGAAGGCGGAGCCGGTAATCTTGTAATCTGCGAAATACTTGTCATGCACATTAATGACGAAGTGCTTGATGAAAACGGGAAAATTGATCCGCATAAAATTGATCTCGTGGCCCGCATGGGTGGCGATTATTATAGCCGCGCATCAGGCAATGCTGTTTTTACCGTGCCTAAACCCAATCTGAAACTCGGTATCGGCTTTGATAATCTTCCTTCCTCCATTCTTCAAAGTAATGTGCTTACCGGTAATGATTTGGGTTTATTAGCCAATCTTGAAACCTTGCCTGCAGAAGAAGAAATCAATTCCTTTAAAGCCGATCCTTCCAATGCTTCGCTGCTCAGTGATAAAAGCATGCAGCATCAACATGCCAAAAATCTTCTGGCCGAAGGAAAGGTAAAACAGGCTATGCTGCTGCTCCTTTCTTGATACTATTCTAGATCCACCCCTGACATTTTAGAAGCCTCCTTACCCGGAGGCTTTTTTTATCAACACTCACCCATTTTACATGGAGGAAGAATTAACCCGCTTTTTCAGAAGCAAGGTAGCCTCATGCAATAAAACCGGAAAAAATAAGTTTTCAACAAAAGTGGTAAAAAATGGTTTTTAATGGAAAAAAGTGTTTTACATTTACGGCCTGATACTTTTTCACCTGCCTGTTACCTGATATAACCTAAGCATGAGCGAAATCATTTATCTGCATGGAGTACATGAAGCCACAGCTGATGCCAAAGGCCGCTTCATGCTGCCCGGTTCGTTCAGGAAACAGTTGGAAAAAGTGCTGGAAGAAGGATTCATTATTAAACGAAGCATCTTTTCTAAGGCGCTTGAATTATTTCCGAAAGCTGCCTGGAACGACAGGGCTAAGGATTTGAATCATCTGAGCCGCTACAACCGTGAGCACATGGAGTATATGCGGGTGTTTACTTCCGGTCTGCAGGGTGTTGAACTTGACAGTGCCGGCCGTATTCAGATTCCTAAGGAGCTGATTGATTTTGCCGGAATCAAAAAAGACATCACCTGTGCTGCCATTTCCGATACAATTGAAATATGGGATACTAAGAGCTACAATAAATTTATTAAAGACAAGTCAGTCAACTTTGAAGAAATGACAGAGCGGTTGTTGGGTAAGAAAGTATTGATTAAAGATGATGAGTAATTATCATCAACCCGTTCTTTTACATGAGAGTATTGAATGGCTGAAAGTAAATCCGCATGGAGTATATGCTGATTTAACTTTCGGAGGAGGAGGCCACAGCCGCGAAATGCTCAATCATTTACAGGATGGAAAACTAATTGCTTTTGATACAGATCCGGATGCTGAGGCTAACCGGATAAATGATGAGCGGTTGATTTTCATAGCCGAAAATTTTCGATTCCTTAAAAGGGCTTTACTTCAAAGAGGAATAGGGAAAGTTGACGGCATTCTGGCCGATCTCGGGGTTTCATCCCACCAGTTCGACACTGCGGCCAGAGGTTTTTCCTTCCGCAGTGATTCACTGCTGGATATGCGCATGAATCGTTCACTCAGTTTTACAGCAGTAGAGTTGCTTAATACTTACAGCGAATCGGAACTGAAGCAAGTGCTTAGCAATTATGGCGAGGTTGAAAAAGCGGGAAGAATGGCGAAATCGCTTGTTGCACGAAGAATGGAAAAGCGAATCAAAACTACAGGTGAATTATCCGAAGTGGTTTTACAATTTGCCGAACGCGGAAAAGAAAACCAATTGCTTGCTCGTGTATTTCAGGCTTTGCGCATGGAAGTGAACGATGAAACCGGAGCCTTGCAAGAAATGCTGTTGCAAAGTGCTGATGTAATAAAGCAAGGAGGAAGATTAGCCGTCATTAGTTATCACTCGCTTGAAGATCGCATGGTAAAAAATTTTATGCGTAGCGGTAACATATCCGGTGAGTTGACAAAAGACCTTAAAGGAAACCTCATCAGGCCATTCAAACCATTAACCAATAAGCCGGTTGTTCCCGGCCAGGAAGAACTCAGCCACAATTCACGATCAAGAAGCGCCCGGTTAAGAGCAGCAGAAAAAATATAAGCCAATTATACCTACCATGAATAAAATAGTTGTGAAAAATCTAAAGCCGCAGAATGAAACAAAAAAGCAACCGAAACCGATTCCCGTTTCGAAGTATATCCGTGCTTTTAATGTTTTCGGATATATAAGCAGGGATGTAGTGATCTCCATACTGCCTTTTCTGGTCTTTTTGGTTTTGCTCGGAATGTTACAGATTGCTAACAGCTACTATACTGAAAGCATTGTGAGGCAAATTGACAAAACAGGTAAAGAAATTAAAGAACTCCAGACAGAATTTATTACAGGCAGAAGTGAGTTAATGTATAACACCAACCAATCGCAAGTGGCTTCTATGGTAGAACCCATCGGGTTAAAAGAAAGCCGTACTGCACCTTTCAAAATAATGGTAAAAACAGCAGACAAAAAGAAAGCTAAAGAATGAGCGATCTGAAAAAAGACATATTCCGAAGGGTACTGTTTGTGTTTTCAGGCTTTTGTCTGCTGGCAGTGCTGATTGTTTGGAAAATCGTTTCGCTTCAATTCTATGAGGGTGAGTACTGGAGTCAGCGCTCGCAGGAGTTAACCATAAAGTTTGAAACGACTGAACCTGTGCGTGGAAGCATTTTTTCTGATAACGGCAGTTTGCTGTCAGCTTCGGTTCCCGTGTTTAACATTTATATTGATTTCACAGCCGAAAAATTCAAGGATAAAAAAATTGATTCAAAACTTGATTCCCTGTCCGGGAGTTTATCCGCAATGTTTAAGGATCGCACTCCATCCGAATACAGAAGAATTCTTGCTGCCGGCAAGTACAGGGGTTATGAATACTATCTTCTGAAGCGCAATGTATCTTACAAACAGTTAAAAGCCATGCGCCAATTGCCTGTTTTCAGGCACGGCAGGTACAAGGGCGGCTTGATTGCAGAGCAAAAAACCAGAAGAGAAAAACCGTTTCGCTGGCTGGCCGAGCGCACACTGGGTTTTAAATCAAATCAGAAAGATCAGCGGTCTGTAGGACTAGAAGCTGCTTATCATGATGAATTGAAGGGAGTGAGCGGGTGGAGGGTAATGCAAAAAATTGCCGGAGGCATTTACAAGCCGTTGCGCAACGAAGGAGAAGTTGAACCAAAGGACGGGCGCGATATCATCTCAACCATCAATGTTAACCTTCAGGATGTGGCAGAGAATTCTTTACATTATCATCTTAAACTGCATAATGCACAGAGTGGCTGTGTGGTGCTGATGGAAGTAAGCACCGGTGAAATTAAAGCCATTGCTAACCTTACCCGCGGTAATGATGGCAACTACAGGGAATCCTACAATATCGCTGTAGGCCATTGCACTGAGCCCGGTTCCACCTTTAAGCTTCCGGCACTGATGGCGGCTTTTGAAGACAATAAGAAACTTCCTGATGACTCAGTGGATACAGGTAATGGTATCTATTACTGGATTCCGGGAAAACCAATGAAAGATTCTCATGAAGGAGGTTATGGAAAAATTTCTGTACAACGCTCCTTTGAAGTTTCTTCCAACATTGGCGTAAGCAAAATCATCAATCAGGCTTATGCCGGAAATCCGATGGAGTTTGTAACGCGACTTCGAAATATGCATGTGGACACACGCCTTAATCTGCAGATCCAGGGCGAAGGCCGTGCCTTCATTCTTGACACCTCAAGCAATTACTGGGGCAAAACGGCACTTCCCTACATGTCTATTGGTTACAGCGTAAAGATGACTCCGCTTCAAACACTCACCTTTTATAATGCTGTTGCCAACAATGGAAAAATGGTAAAGCCAATGTTTGTGAAGGAAATCCGAGAGCAGGGAAAAACAGTTAAAATTTTTGAACCGGAAGTTATTTCTGATGCAATTTGTTCACCGGCTACCCTCCGCATGGCGCAGCAAATGCTTGAAGGTGTAGTAACCAAAGGAACGGCTTCCGATTTATTCAAAGGCTGTCAATACACAGTAGCGGGTAAAACAGGAACAGCACGTATCAATCAGCAGGGTGCCGGGTACGAAGTGGATGGAATAAAGAAATATCAGGCTTCATTTGTGGGTTACTTTCCTGCTGATAAACCTAAGTACAGTTGCATCGTTGTTTTTTACGAACCCGGTGCCGGCCAGTTCTATGCATCTAAAGTAGCAGCTCCGGTTTTCCGCGAACTGGCCGATAAAATTTATTCTACAAACCTCGAGCTTCATCAGGAATTGAAACCTGATGCGGCCATCATAGCCGGTAATTTCCCTCAATTTAAAAAAGGCCGTTCTCAGCCTACTAAGGTTGTAAGCAATCATCTTAATTTAAAAATTACTGATGTCATCAGCGATGAATGGATTGCAGTGAAAAAGGATAAAAATGAAATTAAAACTTTTCCGCTTGGTTATACATCCGGTATGGTGCCTGATGTAACAGGCATGGGTCTGCGCGATGCATTGCTGCTGCTGGAAAATTATGGTATCGCTGTTCAGGCTGCCGGAAAGGGTAAGGTTATTTCTCAATCGCTTCAGGCCGGAAGCAGAATTTCTCCCGGCTCTCAAATTCAATTAACGCTGAACTGATGAAAGCACTGAGCGAACTCCTTTACAAGGCCGGCACCGAAGCCACGCATGGCGATATGCATGTTATGATTAATGCCATTTGCTTTTCATCCTCTTCGGTTTCTAAAGGATGTTTGTTCGTAGCCATAAAAGGCACTACAGCAGATGGACATCATTTTATTGATCATGCCATTAAAAACGGGGCCTCCGCCATTGTATGCGAGATTTTCCCTGACCGGCTAACTGATGGAGTTTCTTATGCGAAAGTTCAATCTTCATCAGTGGCATTAGCCATGATTGCTGCAAACTTTTTCGACCATCCTTCTGAAAAACTGAAACTTATCGGAGTAACCGGAACCAATGGAAAAACAACAACAGCTACTTTACTTCACCGGTTGTTTTTATCCAGCGGAATTAATGCCGGATTAATTTCAACCGTAAAAAATTGTATTGGCAATCAGTGTTCGGCAGCCACGCATACAACTCCTGATCCTGTCGTCATCAACACCCTTCTTGCAAAAATGCTGAATGAAGGCTGCAAATACTGTTTCATGGAGGTAAGCAGCCATGCCGTTGATCAACACCGTATTGACGGATTACATTTTGCAGGCGGCATTTTTACCAACATCACTCACGATCATCTTGACTATCATAAAACATTTTACAATTACCTGAAAGCCAAAAAAGGTTTCTTCGATCGCTTGCCTTCAGATGCTTTTGCATTGGTCAATGCCGATGACCGCAATTCAAAAGTGATGATTCAAAACTGCAAAGCAAGGATCAAATCCTACGGTTTAAAGTCAATGGCTGATTTCAAAGGAAAAATAATTGAGAACACTTTCAATGGTTTGCAGTTAACTATTGATGGCTTTGATGTTTCCTGCCGTTTGATAGGCAGTTTTAATGCATACAACCTTCTGGGAATTTATGCTGCGGCTGTTCTCTCCGGAATTGATAAAGAAGAAGCACTTAAGCAGGTCAGTTTGCTGGAGCCGGTAGAAGGCCGTTTTGACATGATTACTTCTTCCGGTAAGATTACAGGCATTGTTGATTATGCCCATACGCCTGATGCTCTTGAGAATGTACTGAATACCATTAATAACATACGTACCGGAAATGAACAGTTAATTACGGTAGTGGGCTGTGGCGGCAACCGCGATGCAGCCAAACGTCCGCTGATGGCTTCTGTTGCTGTCGAGAAAAGCGAACGTGTCATTCTCACTGCTGATAATCCGCGTAATGAAGACCCATTGGAAATTATCCGGCAGATGCAGGCCGGTGTACCACCTCAGTTTTACCGCAAAACACTTGTCATTGCCGATCGCAAAGAAGCCATTAAAACTGCCTGTGCGCTCGCTCATGCCGGAGACATTATTCTCATTGCCGGAAAAGGCCACGAAACGTATCAGGAAATAAAGGGAACACGCTTCCCTTTTGATGATAAACAAGTCTTGATTGAAATGTTTAACCAGTTAACAACCTCCTGACCCGTGCTCTACTACCTCTTCGACTTTCTTGACAAGCAATTCGATATCCCGGGTGCCGGTCTGTTCCGCTACATCTCTTTCCGTGCTTCCATGTCAATAATCTTTTCCCTGATTATTTCTTTATTCCTCGGTAGGTATATCATTCGTTACCTGCTTCGCAAGCAGGTTGGCGAGTCTATTCGTGACCTCGGGCTATCCGGTCAAAAAGAAAAGCAAGGTACACCCACTATGGGCGGCCTAATCATTCTTGGCGCTATTCTTATTCCTACGCTGCTGTTTGCAAAGCTTCATAACGTCTATATCATCACCATGCTGATTGCAACCGTTTGGATGGGGGCCATCGGTTTTCTTGATGACTACATTAAAGTTTTTAAAAAAGATAAAAAAGGACTGGCAGGCAAGTTCAAAGTGATGGGACAGATTGGTTTGGGAATCATTGTAGGATGCATTTATTATTTCAGTGATCAGGTAGTGGTAAGAGAGCGAATGGAAAAATCGGCCATACAGTGGAGCGGAAGTAATACTCTTATTGACGAATTACAGGGAAAAGAAAATGTATTATTTACCGGCAAGGATGTGAAATCAACAAAAACCACCATCCCGTTTTTCAAGAACAATGAATTTGATTATGCTGTGCTGCTTTCTTTTATGGGTGCGAAAGCAAAGGACTATGCATGGCTGATTTTCATACCCATTGTCATTTTTATTATCACTGCAGTTTCAAACGGAGCCAACATTACGGATGGAATTGACGGCCTCGCAACAGGCAGTTCAGCCATCATAGGTACCGTGCTTGCTGTTTTTGCATACGTATCGGGTAATACAGTTTTTGCAAATTATCTCAACATCATGTACATACCCAACACGGGAGAGCTGATGGTATTCATGAGCGCATTTGTAGGAGCATGTGTTGGTTTCCTCTGGTTCAATTCTTATCCTGCTCAGGTATTCATGGGAGATACAGGAAGCCTTGCTCTTGGTGGAATCATTGCAGCATTTGCTATTGCTGTAAGAAAAGAATTGCTCATTCCTGTCATCTGCGGAATTTTTCTGATTGAGAATCTTTCGGTGATGATACAGGTGGCCTATTTCAAATACACAAAGAAAAAATATGGACAAGGCCGCAGAATTTTTCTAATGTCGCCTTTACACCATCATTTTCAGAAAGCCGGTTACCATGAATCAAAAATTGTAACCCGGTTCTGGATTGTCGGAATTTTTCTGGCTGTCATCAGTGTAATCACTCTTAAACTTCGATAAAGAATGGCCGGAGAAAGAATTGTGATTTTAGGAGGTGGCGAAAGCGGTACAGGTGCTGCCATACTGGCGTCAAAAAAAGGATATGAAGTATTTCTTTCTGATGCGGGTATATTGGCTGATAAATACAGAAAATTTATTTCTGCTTCAGGAATTGAATTTGAAGAAGGTGTTCATACGCTTGATAAAATCCTGAATGCATCACTCGTTGTGAAAAGCCCGGGAATTTCTCCCGAATCGGCAACTGTAAAAGCATTGACCGAAAAAAACATTCCGGTCATTTCGGAGATAGAGTTTGCTTACAGGCATACCAATGCAAAAATTATTGGTATAACCGGTACCAACGGTAAAACCACTACCACTGCACTCACTCATCATATTCTTAAAAAAGCAGGATTGAATGCAGGCCTTGCCGGTAATATCGGCAAAAGCTTTGCTCTTTCCGTTGCTGAGAATGAGCATGACTATTATGTGCTTGAGCTGAGCAGCTTTCAGTTAGACGATATGGATACATTTTCACCACACATTGCAGTGCTTCTCAACATCACCCCTGATCATCTTGACCGTTACGGCACGCTTGACCGTTATATTGATTCCAAATTCAGGATTTCACTCCATCAAAAAGAAAACGACCATTTCATCTTCTGGTCTGATGATCAGGCTATCAACCGGGGATTGAAAAGACATACTGTAAAAAGTAGCCTTCACTCTTTTTCTGAGATATGCACTTCTTCATCGGCCGTATGCATCGAAAACAATCAAATCATTTTTAACCATAGAAAACAAAATCAACAAGAAAAACAAACGCTTATGTCAATCTTCGACCTCGCCCTCCGCGGCAAACACAATCTTTACAACAGCATGGCTGCCTCTGTAGCTGCTAAAATTCTTGATATTAAAAACGAAGTGATCCGCGAAAGCCTTTCCGATTTTCAGAGCGTGGAACACCGCCTCGAGCGTGTCAATATCGTTCATGGCATTGAATTCATTAATGATTCAAAGGCAACCAATGTCAACTCGGTGTGGTATGCCCTGGAAAGTATGCAGAAACCTGTTATCTGGATTGCAGGCGGTGTGGATAAAGGAAATGATTACACCATACTTAACGATCTTGTAAAACAGAAGGTAAAGGCCATCATTTGTCTCGGCACCGATAATCGTAAAATTCACAAAGCATTTAAAAGTATTGTGCAGGATATAACGGATGCTTCATCCGCTATGGAAGCTGTGCAGATTGCCTATGCAAAGGGAAAGAAAGGGGATGCTGTTCTTCTTTCACCGGCCTGCGCAAGTTTTGATTTGTTTAAAAGTTATGAAGACCGCGGGTGGCAATTCAAAGAAGCGGTGCGTTCCCTGTAATTACTGAATGAAAGAAAGCATGAAGGCATTCATTGAAAGGTATTTTAAAGGCGATAAGTACATCTGGGGCATTGTATTGTTTCTGTCTTTTGCTTCTCTACTGGCTGTGTACAGTTCTACGGGAACGCTGGCTTACAAATACCAGGGTGGTAATACGGAGTATTACATACTGAAACATTTTGCCATCATTCTGATGGGTTTCGGAATTATGTATGCTGCACATCGTGCGCGCTATACTTTTTATTCCGGCATTTCGCTGATCGCTATCGTCATTGCTGTTCCGTTATTAATCATTACCCTGTTTGCCGGCACCAATCTGAATGAAGCCAGCCGTTGGATTACACTGCCCGTTCTCAATCTTTCATTTCAAACCAGCGATCTGGCCAAGGTGGCACTCATTCTGTTTTTAGCACGCTCCCTTTCTCATAAACAGGATAATATCAAGGATTTTAAATCTGCTTTTCTGCCTATGATCATACCCGTTATTCTTATTTGCGGATTGATTTTGCCTTCCAATTTTTCTACTGCTGCCGTTATTTTTATGACTGCGGTGGTGCTGATGTTTATAGGAAGAGTGAGCAGTAAATATATCCTGATGTTGTTTGCCACTGGATTTGCAGGCCTGGCGCTTTTTATTGGTATAGCCTATTTGACAAAGTATGACGGGCGAATTAAAACCTGGCAGAATAGGATTGAAAATCATATTTCGGGAGATGAAAAAGAAAGCTATCAGACCCAGCAGGCAAAAATTGCCATTGCAACCGGTGGAATTATCGGAAAAGGTCCCGGTAGTTCAACTCAGCGTAACTTTCTTCCGCATCCGTATTCCGATTTCATTTATGCCATCATTATTGAAGAGTACGGTCTTGCAGGCGGTTTGCTTGTGCTGTTTATGTATCTCGCCTTGTTTTACAGGGTTATCATGATTGTGCGTAAGACATCAAGGGCATTCGCAACCTTTATTGCTATTGGCTGCGGTTTCAGTCTTGTCTTTCAGGCATTAATCAATATGGCAGTGGCTGTTAGTCTATTTCCGGTTACAGGCCAGCCGTTACCTATGCTGAGTATGGGGGGAACATCTATTTGGTTTACCAGCCTTGCTATTGGTATTTTATTGAGTGTAAGCAGAGAAACTGAAAAAACAGAAGGAGGAGAAGTTGCAACCGTTGCCACATAAATACAGAATTATCATCAGCGGAGGAGGTACCGGGGGTCATATTTTTCCTGCTGTGGCCATTGCTAATGCAATAAAAAAATTAGAACCCTCAACAGGAATTCTTTTTGTAGGTGCCAAAGGAAAAATGGAGATGGAAAAAGTTCCGCAAGCCGGCTACATCATTGAAGGATTATGGATAAGCGGCCTTCAGCGTAATAACATCAAGGCAAACCTGTTGTTTCCTTTCAAAGTGATTTCAAGTTTAATGCAGGCAAGAAAAATTATTAAGCGGTTTAAACCTCAGGTTGCCGTAGGTGTTGGAGGTTATGCCAGTGGTCCGCTGCTTTACATGGCTTCGAAAATGGGAATTGCCTGCCTTATTCAGGAACAAAATTCTTTTGCCGGGCTTACCAATAAAATTCTCGGAAAAAGAGTTCAGAAAATCTGTGTGGCGTTTGATGGCATGGAAAATTTTTTTCCAAAAGATAAAATCATTAAAACAGGAAATCCTGTGCGTGAAGATGCCGTAAGAACCGAAGGCTTAAGGAATGAAGCATTGAGTTACTTCGGATTGAAACCGGGCAACAAAACTCTGCTGATTGTTGGCGGCAGCCAGGGAGCGCTTTCGGTTAACCAGGCAATAAAAGCAAGTATTCATTCATTGGAAAATCTTGGAATAAATATCATCTGGCAAACCGGAAAGTATTTTTTTGAAGAAGCGAAGAAAACGGTGGAGGGGCTACCTTCGGATAGAGTAAAAGTTTATGATTTCATCAATCGAATGAACCTTGCTTATGCATTGGCTGATTTAATTGTTTCGAGAGCCGGGGCAAGTACTGTTTCCGAATTGTGCATGATTGGCAAACCTGCCATGCTGGTGCCTTTGCCTACTGCAGCTGAAGACCATCAGGCTATGAATGCCATGTCACTGGTTAAAGAAAATGCAGCTATCATGATTCGCGATCAAGAATTGAACAATCTTTTGTTCAGCGAAATAAAATCATTGCTTTCTGATCAGGAAAGAATGAATCAGCTATCTGCCAATATCAAAAAACTGGCCTTACCTGATGCTGCATCTGTGATTGCCAGAGAAGTTTTACTGTTAGCAAAAACACATTCAGGGGTATGAATTTCGAAAGCATCAACAGGGTTTACTTCATCGGCATTGGCGGAATCGGCATGAGTGCACTTGCCCGATTTTTTCATGCTGCCGGAAAAACAGTAGCCGGATATGATAAAACCCCGACAACCCTTACTGATGATCTGATTAAAGAGGGAATGCAGATTCAGTTTGAAGATAAAGCTGAGTTGCTGCCGCCAGTTTTCTGCGATGCAAAACAAAAAGACAGCGCGCTGATAGTTTTTACTCCGGCTATACCGGCTGATAGTGAATTGCTGAATTATTTTCAGCAGCAGGGCTACTTCTTGGTTAAAAGATCACAGGTGCTGGGCCTCATTACCCGGCAGGCATGCACCATTGCGGTAGCAGGTACTCACGGAAAAACCACTACCAGCACCATGATAGCCCATGTGCTTAAACATTCAGGTGTTGATTGCACTGCCTTTCTTGGAGGCATCTCCAAAAATTATAATACCAACTTGTTGATTGGAAATGCAAAAGATGAAATAGGCCGTCCTGTAGTGGTTGTTGAAGCGGATGAATATGACCGCTCATTTCTGCAGCTTCATCCTGATTGTGCAGTAATAACCGCCATGGATCCTGATCATCTTGACATCTATAAAACACATGAAGCCATGACCGATGCTTACCTTGATTTTGCTTCACAGGTAAAAAGCGGTGGAAGACTTATAGTAAGAAATGATTTGAAAATTCAGCCTCGCCATGCGGAGATTTGGACTTATGGAATGAACAATCAGGCAGACTGCCATGCAATAATCCATAAGTCAGACAGCAAGGCATACCATTACGATATTATTTATCCAGCCGGAAAACTGAAGAATGTGAGCCTTACCATGCCCGGCCATCATAACGTAGAAAATTCACTGGCCGCCATTGCTGTAGCTAAATGGATGAAGGTTCCGGATGAAAAAATAAAATCAGCACTCGGATTATTTGAAGGAATAAAACGCAGATTTGAGTTTATTATAAACCACCCGTCCATTTCTTTTATTGATGATTATGCACATCATCCCGATGAAATAACGGCTACGTTAAGTTCGGTTCGTGAGATTTTTCCGGGTAAAAAAATTACAGGGATATTTCAGCCTCATTTATTTTCAAGGACCAAAGATTTTGCGGATGCATTTGCCAAAAGTTTAAACAAGCTTGATAGCTTGTGGCTGTTGCCTATCTACCCGGCAAGAGAAAAACCCATTCATGGAGTTACCTCTGATTTGATTTTAAAAAAACTGAGTATTAAAGCAACCATAGAAAGTTTTGAAAGTGTGCTGCTGAAAATTGAAAATGAAAAAACCGAAGTGCTGATTACTCTCGGTGCAGGAGATATTGACAAACTTGTGATGCCAATAAAAAAAATTCTTGAAAGGAAACTTAATGCCCACTCAAATGAAAGGTAAAATGCCTGTTAACAAATCATGGTGGCGATCTTACAAGCAAGCAATCGCGTGGTCGCTGGCCATCGTACTGTTTATCCTTTTTGCCGGAGTTGCCGGTAATGAAAGAAGCAATACGGTTTGTTCCTCAGTTGAAATTATCATTGACAGAGGCAAACCCCAGCTTGGATTTGTAAGCGAAAGCGATGTGTTCGAAATGCTGCACTCGCCTGAGCGGAATCCTGTCGGGAAAAAGCTTGCTGATATCAACATTGCTTTGTTGGAAAATAGGATACGTTCAAATCCCTACGTTTCAGAGGCAGAAGTATTTTCATCCATTGACGGAAAGGTCATTTTTAATATCAGGCAGCGGATACCACTCATGCGGATTATCAATGTGTTTAACGAACAATTTTACATAGACACTGAAGGTGTTTTTATGCCTTTGTCCTCTGAATACTCAGCCGATGTGCCCGTAGCCACGGGGGTACCCGGGTCAATGTTCAAACATGCTTCCGTCAGCATGGCCGAACCTCCTGATTCCTTTTCTGTACTCAGGCATTTGTTTGAAATTTCAAAGTTTATTTCAGAGTCTGATTTCTGGAATTCGCAAATTGTGCAGTTGCATGTTAACGACATGGGAGATATTGAAATGATACCGCGCATTGGTGATCAAGTCATCATCCTTGGTAACTCTGAACAAATCAATGAAAAGCTGGAGAATCTTAATATTTTATATCAGCAGGGATTCAAGGCGAAAAACTGGAACGATTATTCGGTAATCAATCTGAAATTCGTCAATCAGGCCGTTTGCACCAAAAAATAAAACTCAACAAACAATCTAACACAAATAAACCCGGTATGGCAGCATCACAAATTATTGTAGGACTTGACATTGGCACCACTAAAATCTGTGCAATTGCAGGAAGAAGAAATGAATTCGGTAAAATTGAGATACTCGGTATGGGTAAATCAGAATCGTTTGGCGTAACCCGCGGGGTAGTTGCCAACATTGATAAAACCGTTGCTTCCATTAAGGAAGCGATTGCCGAAGTAGAATCAAAATACGGACTTGAAATCAGTGATGTTCATGTGGGTATTGCCGGTCAGCATATAAAAAGCCATCAGTACACAGGCATGATTACACGTAATAATGAGCGTAATGAAATTTCTCAGAAAGATATAGACGCCATTGTAAATGATTTATACAAAATAGCCATGTCGCCTGGAGAAGAAATCATTGATGTTATTCCGCAGGAATTCACCGTTGATAATGAACGCGGAATTAAAGACCCTATTGGCATGGCAGGCATCAGGCTTGAAGCCAACTGTCATATTATTTCAGGACTTGTTACTGCAGCGCAAAACATTAACAAGTGCGTAACTAAAGCAGGTTTGCGCTCAGTTGATTTAATTCTTGAATCGCTGGCCTCATCAGAAGCGGTTTTGTCAGAAGAAGAAAAGGAAGCCGGAGTTGCCTTAATTGATATTGGCGGAGGCACAACGGATTTAGCCATCTTTCAAGATAATATCATCAGGCATACGGCAGTGATCCCCTTTGGTGGAAATGTAATTACCGAAGATATCAAGGAAGGATGTTCCATCATCCGAAGTCAGGCTGAATTACTGAAAGTTAAATTCGGTTCGGCCCTGGCAAAGCAGATGAAAGATAATGAAATTGTTTCCATTCCCGGATTGCGCGGAAGAGAGCCCAAAGAAATATCCGTAAAAAATCTTGCGCATATCATACAGGCAAGAATGGAAGAAATTATTGAGAGCATTTATATCGAAATAAAAAATTCAGGATTTGAAAGGAAGCTCATTGGTGGAATGGTTGTTACCGGTGGTGGAGCTATGCTGAAACATCTCTCGCAACTCATTGAGTACATGACAGGTTTTGATACACGTATCGGTTACCCCAATGAACACCTTGCCAAAGGAAACGAAGAACTTAAAAGCCCAATGTATGCTACGGCTGTCGGATTAGTGATCTGCGGAATTAATGAGGCCGAAAAAACCGGTAAACGTCTATCGCATCCTGAAACTACAGAAGCCAGAAAAGGAAAGTGGTTCGACTACTTCTTTAAAAGCATTAAAGACGGTTTAAAAAATGACAATTCTGATCGTGAACTCTAATAATCAAAAACTCAATCAATCAAACAAAACAAAACACCATGATACAATTCGAACAAACCAAAGAACGTCCATCCATCATCAAAGTAATTGGTGTAGGAGGAGGCGGAAGTAATGCTGTAAATCACATGTACAAATTCGGCATTAAAGGCGTTGAATTTATTGTAAGCAATACCGATGAGCAAGCTCTGGAAACAAGTCCTGTTCCTCATAAAATTCAATTAGGCAAAAGCCTTACCGATGGACGCGGGGCGGGTTCTATACCTGAAGTGGGACGCAATTCTGCTCTTGAAAATCTGGATGAAATAAAAAAAATACTGGGCAATCAGACTAAAATGCTCTTCATTACCGCAGGCATGGGCGGTGGAACCGGTACCGGAGCTGCTCCTGTTATTGCAAAGGTTGCACGTGAAATGAATATACTTACTGTTGCCATTGTTACTGTTCCATTTCAATTTGAAGGAAAGAAAAGAAAAGTACAGGCCGAAGAAGGAATTGAAGAACTGAAAAAGTATGTTGATACACTCCTGATTATTTGTAATGATAAGCTGCGCGAAATTCATGGTAACCTGAAAATTGGTGAAGCTTTCGCTTATGCCGATAATATCCTCTCTGTTGCCGCCAAAAGCATTGCAGAAATCATTTCAGAAACACTGCATATCAATGTTGATTTTGCCGATGTTCAAACAGTGATGAAGGATAGCGGTGTGGCTATCATGGGCTCAGCTATTGCCGAAGGTCCCAACCGTGCGGTTACTGCTGTGGAAACTGCCCTTGATTCACCCTTGCTTAATGATAACGATATTGAAGGAGCACGCTACATACTTCTCAACATTACTTCCGGCAAAGACGAAATTACGATGGATGAAATGGGGCAGATAAATGAATATGTGCAAAACAAAGCGGGTCAGACAGCAGATATAATACTTGGAATGGGCCATGATGAATCATTGGGAGATAAAATTTCTGTTACCATTATTGCCACAGGTTTTAAAAGCAATTCTCAAAAGAATAAAGAAAAACCCAGAGAAAAAGTGGTTTATGATCTTTCCGGAAAAGTGAAAAGCGAAGTGAACATATTGCCTGCCGGTAACATTGAGAATCCGTTAGAACCTGTTTTAAAAGCAGAACAGGAGGAAATACAAGTTACAGAGAAGCCTCCCGTAAGTTTTTCTGACGAGGATATTATAGTTAAGGAGACCGAAGACGGGAAAGTTGTTTTCTCACTTGAGACCACCGAAGAGTTGATAGAGCACGAAGCAGAAAGGATTCCGGAGGAACCGGTTTTAATTGAACGGGAAGAAGTATGGGCTGAAGAGAAAATGGTGCTGGAGCCTTTTATGGAGCATTCAACAGAGGTTATGCAAGAGCTTCCGATTTCAGAATCCAAACTGCAAATCCCTGAATCGCCAGAACAGGTTGAAGAGCCTTTAATGGAAGTACTGGAAGAAGAAATTACCTATGAAACGGTTACCGTAACCGAGGCTCCGTTTGAGTTTGAAATTTCTTTGAATGAGACTGAAGAGGAGAAAACAGAAGAAGTTGTTGCTGAAGAAAATGAAAGTCCAAAAGCGGAAATTACACCGGTGATGGTCGAAGATGAAAAGCAGGTAGAGGAAATTCCGGAAGTAAAAGCTGAAGAGACTACAGTAACTCGTAAGATTGATGAACCGGAAGGCGGGGTAATAGTTCAGATTAAATCTTCAGAACCTGATCCTCATGCTGAATTGTTTGACCGATCGCGCCAGCGAATACTTAAACTGAAAGAGATAAGCATGTCAAACTTAAATCCGCGCAATCAGGCTGAACTTGAAAAGGAACCTGCCTATAAAAGACGAAACATCATACTTGATGAGAGTCCAAGACAAGGTCCGACCATCTCAAGGCTTTCGCTTGGTGAAGATGAAAACAAAGGAACTGGATTTAAGCCCAACGGATATTTGCATGATAAAGCTGATTGATTATGGCATTGGAAACACAGATTCAAAATGAATTGAAAACAGCCATGCTTTCAAAAAATGAAGCGGCACTCCGCGCATTAAGGGCTGTAAAATCTGCTATTCTTCTTGCCAAAACCAGCGGATTGGGAGACACGCTTTCGCCCGAAGATGAAGTAAAGCTGCTTCATAAGTTAGTAAAGCAGAGGAAAGAGAGTATGCAGATTTATAAAGAGCAGGGCCGAGATGACTTGGCCTTAGCAGAAGAGGAAGAAATGGCAGTGATCGAAAAATTTCTTCCGGCTCAGATGTCTGAAACCGAGATTACCGAAGCAATTAAGAAAATTATTACTGATACCGGTGCTACTAATGCTTCTCATCTTGGTAAGGTTATGGGTATTGCTTCAAAGCAACTGGCAGGAAAAGCTGATAATAAAATCATATCCGGAATTGTAAAGCAACTGCTTTCCTGAATTAATACGTTTCCATTTTGATGAAACGCTGTGGTAATCCCGCAGCGTTTTTTTTTATTCTAATGAAGTGGTATTGCTTTGACCTAAAACGCAGCACTACTTTTTTCTTCTATAAAATCTTCAAACAAATTCCTTTGAGTTCTTTAGTTTCAATCATTAAGAATACATATAGTTTATGTTTCGGCAGAAACTGACAGAAGTAGCCGCCTGATTTTCCAGATTATTTTACCCAAAAGAACAAGTCATACACATTTCTTGGAATTGAAATTGTTTCAGACTTGAAACTCAATTCCATTGATCTTGAAACTTAAAAAAACACAATTCGTAAGATGCATCAAGAATTAAAATTACAGAATATGAAGACTGATAAAAAGAAGTTATTTCTTACAAAATGGTTTATGAGCCTGATTTTACTTATAAGTTCTATAAGTATGCAAGCTCAGTATGAACCACAGTTCAGCCAATACCTGAATAACGAAATGTTTATAAACCCTGCTTATGCAGGTTCCCGCGGATATATGGCTGCAACCATGCTTTATCGTGACCAATGGTCAGGCATGGAAGGCGCTCCGAAAACAGGAACCGTCAGTTTTCATATGCCATTCTCAAGAGATCGTGCCGGGGCCGGTATCAGTATTATGAATGACCGAATCGGGGTGAGCAACCATACTGCAGTGTTTTTGAATTATGCATATCATTTAAGAGTAACGGAGGAGAACGGTGTGCTGTCATTTGGATTGCAAGGCGGAATTATAAATGCAGAAGAAAGACTGCGCGATGTAATGACGATTGAACAAGGTGATCCGGTATTTGCGAATAACATTTACCATAAGGTGATGCCAAACTTCGGTTTTGGCTCATATTACCATACCGACCGATTCTATGCCGGGTTATCCATCCCAAGATTCATAAAGAATAAACTCGACCCGTTTAACCAATCTGTTGAATCAAATAAACTGAATGTAAAGAACTGGCATTATTACTTATACTCTGCCTACGTAGCTGATTTGAGCGAATCTGTTAAGATGAAACCTGCCATTATGATAAAAGCAGTTTCAGGCGCTCCGATGGAAGCCGATATAAATCTCAACTTTTTATTGAAAGATGCATTCTGGATAGGTGCAGGTTATAGAACCGGTGATGCGGTCATCTTTATAACACAGTATCAGATTAACAAACAACTCCGTATCGGATATTCTTATGACTATGCCTTAACCAAATTACAAAACTTCAACTCCGGTACTCATGAGTTTACCGTAGGCTATGATTTTACATTCGACAAAAACAAAATTGTATCACCCCGCTATTTCTAAACGTTAATCACAACGCAAATCATGAAAAAGAACCTTATCAAAAATCTAATTCTCGTTGCCATTCTGGCTATCTCAGAAAATGCCGCCTTTGGTCAGCGGACATTAATTCAGAAAGCAGATGAGTTATTCAATAACCTGGAGTATTCAAAGGCTATAACAGCATATGAAAATATTCTTATTAAGCACCCTGACCTGACTTCCGTAAAGGTAAAATTAGCCGAATGTTACCGTTTGACATCAAGAACCGAAAAATCAGAATACTGGCTTTCTCAGGTTGTTAAGTCGCACGATGCCACAGACGCTCATAAGCTTCTTTACGCACAGGCATTGATGAGCAATGGAAAGCATAAAGAAGCTCGAAGTTGGGTAGTGGACTATCAGGACAAGAATCCTGATGATAAAAGATCAGCTTATATTCTGAAAAGCATTGATAATCTTCCATCTTATTTTAAAGATACCGGTAGCTATTTTGTTTGGAAGCTGATAATTAACTCTCCGAATGCGGATTTCAGCCCGGTGCTTTATGATAACGGAATGGTATTCGTTTCCTCACGCGAAACCAAAGAAATGTTTGAAAAGAAACATAACTGGACCGGCCAGCCTTTTCTGAATCTGTATTATAGTAAAGGAAAGGGAAATACTTTTCTTGAAGCTCAACCTTTTGCCACTGATGTTCAGATTCGCTATAATGATGGCCCGGTGAGTTTCAATTCGAAAGGAGATGAGATATTCATTACCCGAAACAATGTTGTTAAACGTAAAGAATATGTCTCGCAGGATAAGGAAGTAAAACTGAAATTATTCATTGGAAAAAGTGTAACCGGCCAATGGAAGAATCCGATGCCGTTTAAATACAACAGTGATGAGTTCAATACCGGTCATGCTTATCTGAGTATTGATGAAAAGTATTTATTCTTTTCTTCTGATCGTCCGGGTGGTTTTGGTGGTATGGACCTTTACGTATGCAAACGCAAAGGCAATGATTGGGATGAGCCTGTAAACTTAGGTCCCGGAATCAACACAGCCGGAAACGAATTATTTCCTTACATGCATGCTGACAGCACCTTCCTTTTTTCTTCAGACGGACGTGATGGCATTGGCGGATTGGATATTTTTTATGCCAAATGGGACGGCACTAAACTGAGCGAAGCTAAAAATATGGGGGCGCCCGTTAACAGCAGCAGTGACGACTTCGGTGTGGCCTTTGACAAGAAAACCCATTACGGGTATTTTTCATCTAACCGCGAAACCCGGAGCATTGATGATGATATTTATAGTTTCAGAAGAATGCTTAAAGTGCGTGGTATTGTTGTTGAGAAAGGAACGGATATTCCGGTTGAAGCGGCAACCGTTAAACTTAAGAACAGCAAAAAGAACGAATTGGTACTCGAAACTAAGGCTGATGGCAAGTTTGAGTTTCCGGTTGATTATGATGAAACTTATTTTGTTGAAGGATTTAAGGACATGTGGTCACGCGATTCAAAGGGTTTTAACACCCTGAATTATTTTCCGACAGAAGACTTTTTTGTAAAACTTGAACTCGAAAAGCAAGCACGTAAGTACCATTTTATTGTAAATGTGAGGGATGAAAAAACGAAGAAACCACTTGATAAAGCGGAGATTTCCATTGATCAGACGGATATTGTTCTTGGTTACACCGATAAGAAAGGAATATGGATGCAGCCGCTCGAAAGAGATATGAAGAAGGTCCTGATGGTTACCCGCAGCGGTTATGACCCTAAAGTTGTTACTGTGTCAAATATCGGGCAGAAGGAAGATTCAGATTTTGAAATTCTGGTAGAGTTGAGCAAAGGAAATGACGTAGGCCCTTATGCCAGATGGTATAAAATTATCTACTACGATTTTGACAAGTCAAACATTCGGCCTGATGCAGTTAAAACCATGATGGAGGTACTTCAATTTGTAAAAGACAATCCGGATGCGCGATTACTGATGAATTCCTATTGCGACTCTCGCGGTACTACAGCCTATAATATGAAACTCTCTGAAAGACGAGCCCGTGCAGCAACTCAATGGCTTATCAATAACGGAGCAAACGCCAATTGTGTTGAAAAAATGGATTGGGGTGGTAAAACCATGCTGATGAACCGTTGTGCTGAAGGAGTGGATTGTTCAGAAGATGAGCATCAGCTAAACCGGAGAACAGAAATAAGGGTCTATAGGGTAGAAGGGAAATCAACTTCAGATAAAAAGTAAAAACAACTCAGAACAAAATCTATGATTATGAAACGCTTATATATTTTTATTTTAACATTGGTTGTTGCCATCTGTGCAAACTACAATCGTGCTGCGGCTACTCATGCTGCAGGAGCTGATCTAACTTATGTATGGCTTGGTGGCAATCAATACCGGCTTGAAGTAACATTCTATCGTGATTGCGGTGGTGTTTCCGAACCATCAAACGTAACGGTGAATGTAAAATCGGCATGTGGTCATAATTTTAATGTAACAGCCAATAAAATACCCGGCACCGGACAGGAGATCACTGTACCTTGTCAAACTTCGGCAAGTACCTGCACCGGAGGAAGCGCTGTCGGTATCCGGAAATTTGAGTATCATGCTACAGTAACATTGCCTGCTGCTTGTTCTTTATGGACATTCAGCTACAGTGTGTGTTGCCGTAACTGCCCAATTACCACTATTCAGAATCCGTGCGCAAACTCTTCTTTGATATATGTTGAATCAACATTAAATAACTCGATTGCGCCCAATAACAGCTCTCCTAATTTCTCAAACATTCCTATCGCATTCGTTTGTATCGGGCAAACTTTTAACTACAATCACGGTGTGCTTGATGCTAATGGAGATTCTTTAGTTTATGAATTCATTACTCCCAAAACAGGAGCTACAAGTACAGTTACATGGATTCCACCTTCCACTACCACTGCACCATTAAGTTCAAGCACTCCTTTTACTTTAAATAGTCAAACAGGTCAGATAACTTTTACACCTAATATGACGCAAATTGGTGTCATGGCTATTCGGGTAAGAGAGTTCAGAAATGGCATTCTGATCGGAAGTGTTATCCGTGATATGCAGGTTTATACATCAATCTGTGCTAATAACCTGCCAACCGCTTCAGGTATCAACGGAACAAATAATTACACCACTACTGCATGCCCCGGTCAGCAACTTTGTTTTACAGTCAACTCTGCCGATGCCGATGCCAGCCAAGTCGTTACCTTGCTTCACAATAGCGGCATATCAGGAGCTACTTATACTGTTTCAGCGGGACCCCGCCCAACTTTAACCTTTTGCTGGACTCCCTCAGAAGGGCAGATTTCTCCTTTGCCATATACTTTTACAATTACTGTTCAGGATAATGCATGCCCGACAAATGGTGTACAGATATTTTCGTATTCAATTTTTGTTACAGCGCCACAATTCACCGTTAACACCACTGACGTTACCTGCAATGGATTAAATAACGGAAGTGCTTCTGTCAATCTTACTTCACCTCCGCCTGTAACCTATCTCTGGAGTAGCGGAGCGACCACACAGAACATCAGCAACCTGTCAACGGGGAATTACATGGTAACAGTAACTGATGCAAACGGATGTTCGGTAATCAGGAATTTTTATATTGATCAGCCGTCAGCGATTGTCTTCAACACAGCAAAGAATGATATTACCTGTGCAGGACTTTGCAACGGTTCAGTTTCTACAACGGCTTCCGGAGGAACTACTCCGTATTCGTATGTATGGTCATCGGGACAAACCACGGGGAATGTGAGTGGGTTATGTACCGGCACGTACACGGTAACATTAACAGATGCGAACGGATGTACATCGGTTCGCAACGAAACAATAGCACCGCAGTCAAATATCGCTGCATCGGCCAGTGCAACATCAAATGTTTCCTGCTACGGAACAGCTACCGGTGCAGTAAGCTTAACTGTTTCAGGTGGTGTTTCTCCTTATAATTATGTATGGTCAAACGGAGCGACTACACAGAGTTTAACAAATGTAGCAGCCGGCACCTATACCGTAACGGTAGTGGATAATATAGGATGTACGCGTAATGCAACGGCAACGGTAACACAGCCGTCATCAGCCTTAGACGGATCGGCTACAGTAAATCAGGCAGTATCGTGTTTTGGCGGTAGCAACGGAAGTATTAGTCTCACAGTAAACGGGGGAACTGCTCCTTATCAGTTTAACTGGAGTAATGGTGCTACAACTCAGAATTTAACATCATTAGTTTCAGGAAGCTACACGGTAACCATTACCGATGCCAATGGATGCACATTATCAAGAAATGCAACAGTTAGTCAGCCTTCAGCAGCACTTTCCTCTTCTGTTTCTTCAAATCAGCCGGTTTCATGTTACGGAGGCGCGAATGGAAGTATTGTAATAAATGTAAGCGGTGGTACGCCCGGTTATAGTTATAACTGGAGTAACGGAGCGACCACACAGAATATATCAGGACTTACAGCCGGAGTTTACAGTGTTACCATCACGGATGTTAATGGTTGTACAGTTCAGCAATCAGCCACAATTACACAGCCGGCCTCAGCATTAAATGCATCTGCATCAGCCTCAAGCCAGGTCAGTTGTTATGGCGGAAATGATGGTTCAGTTATATTAAATGTTAGCGGAGGCACTCCTTCTTATACTTATAACTGGAGTAACGGTTCAACAGTACAGAGCCCGTCCGGATTATCTACAGGCAATTATGCTGTTATCGTAACCGATGCTAATGGATGTACAGCTACAGCCTCAGTAAATGTTTCTCAGCCATCAGCAGCGCTAAGCGCTTCTGCAGGCACAACCCAAAATGTTAATTGTTACGGAGAATCTACAGGCAGCATTACATTGAATGTAAGCGGAGGAACTCCGGCATATTCATACAATTGGAGCAACGGGGCAACTTCGCAGAATATTTCCAGCCTGCCATCGGGAACTTATACGGTGGTGGTAACAGATGTTAATAGTTGTACTGCTTCAGTTTCAGTTTTAATAACACAGCCATCATCACCATTGGTTTCTTCTTCCACAGTATCTCAGCAGGTATCATGTTATGCCGGGGCTAACGGAGCTATTACAGTAACAGTGAATGGGGGAACTTCTCCTTATAATTATTTATGGAGTAACGGAGCAACTGTACAAAATATAAATGGATTAGCAGCAGGAACTTATACAGTAACCATTACGGATTCGAAAGGGTGTACCAGCGTTCAGACAAAGACCGTTACACAGCCGGCTGCTGCCTTAAGTGTATCTGCTTCTGCTTCTTCTCAGGTTAGTTGTCATGCCGGAAATAATGGCAGTATTTCATTAACAGTGAGCGGAGGCACTTCTCCATACACATACAGTTGGAGCAATGGTTCAACAGTTCAGAATCCGACCGGATTAGCAGCCGGAGTTTACAGCGTAACGGTAACGGATGCGAACGGATGCACCTTTACGGCAACTGCAACCATAACCCAACCAACAGCAGCGCTGAATACTTCAGCCGGTGTTTCGCAACAGGTTAACTGTTTTGGCGGAAACAACGGAAGCATAACACTGACAGTAACAGGAGGCACATCACCCTACACCTACAACTGGAGCTCGGGACAAACCACCCAGAATATATCAGGTATGCAAGCCGGGACATATACGGCAACGGCTACCGATGCAAATGGGTGTACTTCGGTAAGCAGTGCAACCATAACCCAACCAGCGGCAGCCCTTTCTTCAGGTTCAACAGTAAGCCAGCAGGTTTCCTGTTATGCCGGAAATAATGGAGCTATCAATGTTTCTGTAAGCGGTGGTACTGCTCCTTATTCTTATCTCTGGAATACAGGCGCCACTACTCAGAATTTAAGCAGCCTTGCTGCCGGTACCTATACCCTGACGATTACAGATGCCAACGGATGTACCAATTTACAGACTCAAACCATTACTCAGCCGTCTGCTGCTTTATCGGGCAGCACTACTGTTACTTCCAACATTTCCTGTTACAGTGGTAATAATGGCAGTATTAACCTTACCGTTTCAGGCGGAACTTCGCCTTATACTTTTGCATGGAATACCGGAGCAACCACACAAAATTTATCAGGCCTTGCAGCCGGTAACTATTCCGTTATCATTACCGATGCCAATAACTGTACTGCTTCTGCATCTGCAACTATATCACAACCTGCAGGCGCTTTGTCTGCCAGCATCAGTGTATCACAGGGTGTTCTTTGCCATGGAGGAAATAATGGCACAGTAGCAATTACAGTTACTGGCGGTACTTCTCCCTATAACTATATTTGGAATACAGGAGCCACCTCATCAAGCATTACCGGATTGGCAGCCGGTAATTATACGGCTACTATCACTGATGCCAATGGTTGCAATGCATCCATCACAGCAACAATTTCACAGCCTTCAGCAGCGCTTTCACTTACCAGTACAGTAAACAGCAACGTAAGTTGTTATGGAGGAAATAACGGTTCGGTAACTGTGAACCCAAGCGGTGGAACATCACCCTACACTTACAACTGGAGCAACGGAGCCACCACACAAAACATCACCAACCTGACATCAGGTGCCTACAGCGTAACCGTAACGGATGCCAACGGATGTACGCAGACATTATCAGCGAACATCACCCAGCCATCGGGATCCCTGACAGCCACCTTACAATCATCACAGAATGTAAGTTGTTATGGTGGAACGAACGGCAGCGTACAGGTCAATGTAACACAGGGCACATCACCCTACACTTACAACTGGAGCAACGGAGCCACCACACAAAACATCAACGGATTAGCTGCAGGAAGTTATTCAGTAACCGTAACGGATGCCAATGGATGTACACAGACATTATCAGCAAACATCACCCAGCCATCGGGAGCATTGACAGCCACTTTGCAATCATCACAGAACGTAAGTTGCTATGGCGGTGCAAATGGCAGCATACAGGTAAACGTAACCCAAGGCACCTCACCATATACATACAACTGGAGCAACGGAGCGACAACTCAAAACATCAGCGGCTTAACAGCAGGAAGTTATTCAGTAACCGTAACGGATGCCAACGGATGTACGCAGACATTATCAGCGAACATCACCCAGCCATCGGGAGCTTTGACAGCCACCTTACAATCATCACAGAATGTAAGTTGTTATGGCGGAACGAACGGCAGCGTACAGGTCAATGTAACACAGGGCACATCACCCTACACCTACAACTGGAGCAACGGAGCCACCACACAAAACATCAACGGATTAGCTGCAGGAAGTTATTCAGTAACCGTAACGGATGCCAATGGATGTACGCAGACATTATCAGCGAACATCACCCAGCCATCGGGAGCCCTGACAGCCACCTTGCAATCAACACAGAATGTAAGTTGTTATGGCGGAACGAACGGCAGCATACAGGTCAATGTAACACAGGGCACATCACCCTACACCTATAACTGGAGCAACGGAGCGACCACACAAAGCATCAACGGATTAGCTGCAGGAAGTTATTCAATAACCGTAACGGATGCCAATGGATGTACGCAGACATTATCAGCAAACATCACCCAGCCAACAGGAGCCTTGACAACAACCCTGCAATCATCACAGAATGTAAGTTGTTTTGGTGGTGCAAATGGCAGCATACAGGTAAACGTAACCCAAGGTACCTCACCATATACATACAACTGGAGCAACGGAGCTACCACACAAAACATCAGCAACCTGCCATCGGGCACGTATAGTGTAACGGTAACCGATGCGAACGGCTGTACAGAAAACTTAACGGCAACCATCAGCCAGCCGGCAGCAGCATTGAACGGAAATGCAACAGTAACCAGCAACATATCGTGTTACAGCGGCAATAACGGAACAGTAACCTTAACCATAAACGGGGGAACGCAGCCCTACAGTTACTTGTGGAGTAATGGTACAACGACACAGGACTTAACCAATGTAGGGGCGGGCACCTACAGCGTAACGGTAAGCGATGCCAATGGATGTACATTCCAGACAACGGCTACGATAGTACAGCCGGCAGGTGCGCTGGGCACATCGGTTAACATTAACCAGAATGTTAGTTGTTATGCGGGTAATGATGGAATGGTAACATTGAACGTTACAGGCGGTACTTTGCCTTACACTTTCAACTGGAGCAATGGCGCTACGACACAGAATATTTCAAATCTTGGTTCAGGCACTTATACTGTTACAGTAACAGATGCCAACGGATGTTTTGCAACTTCTGCTGCTACTGTATCACAACCTGCAGGTGCTCTGAATGTAAACCTGAGTACAACTCAGAATGTAAGCTGTTATGGAGGAAGTAACGGAGAGATAACGGCAACAGTAACGATGGGTACGGCCCCCTATCAGTATAACTGGAGCAATGGAGCCACCACCCAGAACCTTACAAACGTACCGTATGGATTATACACCGTAACAATAACGGATGCCAATGGCTGCACGGAAGTACAGACAGCGTATGTCAGTCAACCGTATGGTCCGCTGCAGGTGAGTTTGCAGGCAACACAGAATGTAAGTTGCTATGGATATGCCGATGGAGAAATAACCATGAGTGTTGGATACGGCACCCCGCCTTATACCTTCCAGTGGAGTAATGGCGCTACTACCCAGGATATTTCAAACCTTGCAGCAGGAACCTATACGGTAACGGTAACAGATGCAAACGGATGTACTGAAATACAAACGCAGCAGATTACACAACCATCAGGAGCGCTTAATGTTTCGCTCGTTTCGTTGCAAAATATCAACTGTTATGGTGGAAACAACGGAGAAATAATCGTGAATGTAATACAAGGTACCTCTCCTTACACCTTTAATTGGAGTAACGGAGCTACCACCCAAAACATCACTAACCTGACCATGGGTTCCTATACGGTAACGGTAACGGATGCCAACGGCTGTACAGAAACACTGTCACAAACACTTACAGAGCCTGCCGGAGCTTTGAGTGCCTACCTTGCCTCCCAGCAAAACGTAAACTGTTACGGGGGAACGGATGCCATAATTGATGTGGAAGTTATGTCAGGCACCCCGCCATACTCTTACTTATGGAATACCGGTGATGTAACTCAGGATTTAACCAATGTTCCTGCCGGTACATACACCGTTACTGTAACCGATGCCAATGGTTGTACGGAAGTGCTTACAACCACAGTCATACAGCCTGCAGGAGCATTAAATGCAAATATTTCTTCAACACAGAATATAGGTTGCTATGGAGCAAGTACCGGAAACATCAATTTGCTGGTGAGTATGGGCACAGCGCCATACACTTATCAATGGAGCAATGGAGCCACCACGCAAAGCCTGACAAACGTACCTGCCGGAACATACACGGTAACAGTAACGGATTATCAGGGATGTACAGAAACATTAAGTGCAACATTGACACAACCACAGGGCGCGTTGAATGCAACCATTCAATCTATAGGTGGAGCCGATTGCCGGGGTAATTCAAGCGGATCTGTAACCATTCAGGTGGTTCAGGGAACAGCACCTTATTCTTACCTGTGGAGCAATGGCGCCACCACGCAGAATCTTAACGGAGTAAGTTCAGGAACATATACTGTTACCGTAACCGATGCCAACGGATGTACGCAAATACTCACAGCTACTGTAACGCAACCGGCAGGTTCATTATCGGCTACGCTTCAAAGCAGCCAGAATGTAAGTTGTTATGGCGGAGCAAATGGAAGCATAACTATCAATGTAAGTCAGGGTACTGCTCCTTATACCTATCAATGGAGTAACGGAGCCACTACGCAAAACATCAGCAGCCTTGCAGCCGGAACATACACCGTAACCGTAACTGATGCGAATGGATGTATAGAAACATTGTCAGCCGCCATTACAGAGCCGCAGGGAGCATTGAGTGTTTCGCTTCAATCTTCACAAAACATTAGTTGCTACGGAGGAAATAACGGAAGCATTCAATTAACCGTGAATGCCGGCACAGCGCCATACACATACAACTGGAGCAACGGAGCCACTACCCAGAATCTCAGCAATCTTACGGCCGGAATGTACACGGTAACCGTGACTGATGTTAACGGTTGTACAGAGTCGCAAACCATTACATTGACACAACCGCAGGGAGCTTTACAGATTTCTGTTTCATCCTCACATCAAGTGAGCTGTTATAACGGAACAGATGGTCAGATTACGGTGAATGTAATACAAGGAACCCCTCCTTACAGTTATGCATGGAACAATGGAGCAATAGGAACAACAGTTACAGGCCTATCCGCAGGGACTTACACAGTTACAGTAACCGATGCCAACGGTTGTACTGAAACAATGTCAGCTACAATTACTCAACCTCAGCAGGCATTGATGATGACAGGCAATACAAGCAGTTCAAACTGTCTAGCCGGAATAGGAGGAAGCATTTCTGTTAATCCGGTAGGCGGAACTGCACCATATTCTTATAATTGGACAAACGGAGCCAATACACAGAATCTTACGAATGTTTCGCAGGGCTCTTATACTGTATTGATAACCGATGCCAATGGATGTACTGCTCAATCAGAGTTTACGGTAACCGATCTCAGCACATTCAATGCCCAGGCAGACGGCCCGACAACAATCTGTGTTGGTAGTCTGGCTTATCTGATTGCTGACTCCATACCGGGAGCTTCTTACCAATGGTATCTGAACGGACAGACTCTGGGCGGGGCCACTTATCCGCACTTTGTAACTCCGGTAGCGGGAAGTTATACGGTAACGATTCAGCATGCCTGCGGAACATTTACCTCTCAACCTATAAATATCACGGTTAATTCTGCAGCTAACATCACCGTAAGCCCGAATGTAATTATTTGTCCTGGCGAGAGCACACAACTGCTTGCATCGGGAGGCGTAAATTATACATGGACACCGGCCACCGGTCTGGATTATCCCAATGTGCCGAATCCGGTAGCTTCCCCGCCATCATCTATAACCTACACGGTAGAAGTAGAGAATGCCGAAGGCTGCCGTGCTACGGCACAGGTAATGGTTACGGTTTTCTGCGACACATTGATTATTCCTTCCGGTTATTCTCCAAACAATGATGGAGTGAATGACGGATTTGTGATTGTAGGAATTGAAAAATATCCGAACAATAAGATATGGATTTACAATCGCTGGGGCAACCTGGTTTACAAAGCCAGCGGCTACAACAATGACTGGAGCGGTTACTCTAATGTCAGCGGAATCTATATCGGCAAAAAAGTGCCGGCCGGTACTTACTTCTATGTTCTTGATCTCGGAGATGATAAAAAACCAAGACAGGGCTACATCGTACTCAGATATTAAATAATTCTCCCTGCGAAATCATAGCCGCTTCATTTGTGAAGCGGCTTTTTTTATGCCGTTTTGAATTTCATTCTTTTGTAACATGAATTCAGTACCAAATCAACTGATCCATGAATCAAGCCCTTATTTAAAACAGCATGCTTACAACCCTGTATGCTGGCATGCATGGAATGAGCAAACGCTGTCAAGGGCAATTGAAGAAAATAAACTGATGATCATCAGCATTGGTTATTCAACATGCCATTGGTGCCATGTAATGGAGCATGATAGCTTCGAAAATGAGGAAGTGGCTTCTTTAATGAATGAACATTTTATTCCTGTAAAAGTTGACCGCGAGGAAAGGCCTGATATTGATTCAGTTTATATGCAGACGGTTCAATTGATGACAGGTAAAGGAGGTTGGCCTTTAAACTGCATTACCCTTCCGGATGGGAAACCCCTCTATGGCGGAACATTTTTTCCACGTAAGCAATGGATAAATGTTTTAAAACAGGTGAGTGATTTATGGAAATACGAGCCGGAAAGATGCCGTCAGTATGCTGATGAATTACTAGCTGGCCTGCGGAAAACAGAGCTTATCAGTAAGCCGGCAGAAGGTAAAAATGCGATGCAAATAATTAATGCAATGGTTAAGTCTTATGAAGAATCCTTTGACAGTATTAACGGAGGATTTTCACGGGTACCTAAATTTCCTATGCCGGGAAACCTGCAGTTCCTCATGCGGTATGCATTTCAAACAGGTCATGAAGAAATTAAAAAACAAGTAATACTGACATTGAACAAAATGGCTTCAGGTGGTATTTACGATCATATTGGAGGTGGATTTGCACGGTATTCTACGGATGCTGAATGGAAAATTCCGCACTTCGAAAAAATGCTTTACGATAATGCACAATTGATTTCTCTCTATGCATCAGCTTTTGCATTTACGGGAATTGTTGCATTCAGAATGGTAGTTGAAGAAACCATGCAGTTTGTGATTAATGAACTGATGTCTTCTGATTTTGGATTTTACTCAGCACTTGATGCAGATACCGAAGGTGAAGAAGGGAAATTTTATGTATGGAAAAAAGAAGAAATTGAAAAACTGCTTGGAGACGATGCAACGCTTTTTTGCAAGGTTTTCTGCGTTAATGAAAAGGGGTATTGGGAGAAAGGGAATTATGTATTAATGAAGAATGAGAATTTTCAGTTTTTATCCGATGATTACCATATTTCAAAAGCGGAGCTTGATGAGAAAATCAGGGAATGGAAGAAAGTTCTTGGCATACACCGTAAAAAACGTGTCCATCCCGGCTTGGATAATAAGTTCATTCTTGGATGGAATGCGCTTATGTTAATTGCCTGTTGCGATGCTTACCGATTCACCGGAAATCAAGAGTATTTGAGTATTGCTTTGAAGAATTTTGATTTTATCAGACAATGTTTGACTGACAGCGAGGGAAAACTGTTGCATTCCACACATCCCGATGAAATTTCGGGAGCTATCAAAAGAAAACCGGTCTATGCTTTTGCCGATGATTATGCAGCATTCGGACTGGCAGGAATTCATCTGTTCTCTGTAACGGCTGATGAAACGTTTTTAACACATGCTATTGAATTATCTAAACAAGCAGATCAGCTATTTACAGATTCGGATACCGGCTTGCTCTTTTATACTTCTGATAAAAATGACAAATTGATTATCAGATTAACAGAAACTGAAGACAATGTAATTCCTTC
Source organism: uncultured Bacteroidota bacterium (assembly GCA_900696575.1). Classification (GTDB taxonomy): domain Bacteria; phylum Bacteroidota; class Bacteroidia; order AKYH767-A; family OLB10; genus CAADHD01. Next base: position 103,479 of record CAADHD010000024.1, on the reverse strand, counting down.
GTCTAACAGCATGTATGCCAATCTGCTGTTTTTGCTCGGAAGAATAACCGGTAATGCAGAATGGGAAGAACGGGCATTTAAAATGATGCGCTTTGTTGAATCTTACATGGTATCTTATTCTTCAGCTTTTTCTAATTGGGGTATGTTGTTGTTGAATAAGGCATTACCATTCTTTGAATTGGCCATTACCGGAAGGGAGGCAAAGAAAAAGTTGAACTCTGTTTTATCTGTTTATCTGCCGGATATGATGATAGGGGCTTCAGAAAAAGAATCAGAAACATCTTTATTTAAAAACCGATTTCATGCAGATGAAACAAGATTTTACCTGTGTCAGGAAAAATCGTGCCTTCAGCCGGCAGTAACAGTTGAAGAAATACTGACACAAATAAAAAGCGCCAGAAAATCGTCCTGGCGCTATTAATCATGTTGATTTTTGGCTTACTTCAGCACAGTTACGCGACCTTCAAAACTGTATTCTTTACCTGACTGATTTATAAATTTAATCTGGTAAACATAAACTCCTTCAGCTACCTGTTTACCATCTTTAGCTTTTCCGTTCCATTGCGAATTAGGATTATCAGTTTCAAAAACTTTCTGTCCCCAACGATTCCATATTGCCATCTGGAAGGATTGTAAATTCATTTCATATCCTGCATTGAAGAAATAATCGTTTAACCCGTCATCATTAGGTGTAAATGCGTTGGGAACAAAGAACGGAGTTACATAAACTTCCTGTTCTTTCTCATCACGGCAACCGGCTATGTTGGTAACAATCTGTTTGATTCTGTATTTACCATAATCGCTGAAATTGTGAGCAGGACTGCGGTCGGTTGAACCGTTTCCATCGCCAAAATCCCATAACCAGGCAACGGCATGCTGGCTTTGGTCAATCATGCGTACAGTGGAGTTGGTAATGCTAACTTCTTTTTTATCAGTATAAAAATCGGCTACGGGGAAAGGCAAAAATTCTACAACTACGTTTTGCTGGATGTTACCGGTACAACCGTTTGAAGTAGTGATTGTTAAACTAACTGAATAGGTTCCGGGTTCATTGTAAACATGAGAAGGACTTACCTGAGCGGATTGAGTGCCATCCCCAAACTCCCAAACAAATACAGACCCGGGAGGATAAGATGAATAATTGTAGAAATTGATGAAAGGCTTATCGCAGGTAAGGCTGCTGTCATTGGTAAAGCTAGCTACCGGAGTAGGATTAACAATGAGTTCGCGCGAAGCTGTTGCTGTACATCCGTTTTCATCGGTTACGGTTACTACATAATTACCGGCTGTCTGAACGGTTATTTGCTGCGTATTGGCTCCATTAGACCATTGGTACGAAATATAAGTTCCTGTGGTAAAGGTTGAAGTGGCACCATCACAGATCAGATTCACTCCTGTTACACTTGGAGTAGGCAATGGATTTACTGTAATGATGGCATTACCTGAAACATTTCCTGTGCAGTGTGCATCACTTACAGTTACCAATGTATAAGTAGTGCTTACGCCCGGACTAATGGTCAAAGTAGTTGTGTTTCCTGCAGCATTTCCGTTAAAATTCTGAAATCCGTTTGAGTAAGTAAAATTATATGGTCCTGTTCCGGTAAATGTTAAATTAACAGTAGCACTTTGGCCTGCACAGATTGTTGAATTCTGACTGATGACTGCAGTCGGCAATGGATTTACAATTAAGCTGAATGCCGGTGAAGTTCCTGAACATCCGTTAGCATCGGTTACAGTAACTACGTAGTTTCCGGCCGTACCGGTAGTAAGAGTTGAACTGTTGTTTCCGGTTGACCATTGGTAGCTTGTGTAATTACCGGCATTCAGTGTGGTGGTGCTGCCATCACAAATGATGTTCGTTCCTGTAATTTGAGGGGTTGGTAACGGGTTTACAATAACCGTTACTGAGGCCGTATTGGAGCAACCGTTTCCATCAGTTACGGTAACTACATAAACTCCGGCAGTACCGGTATTGATGGTTTGTCCTGTGCCGCCATTAGACCAAACATAACTTTGATAACCGTTACCGGCATTAAGAACTGTTGCATCACCTTGACAGAAAACGGTATTTCCGGTAACAGAAGGAGTCGGTAATGGATTAACGGAAATGGTGGCACTTCCGGAAACAGTACCTGTACAATTAGCATCGCTCACGCTGATTAGAGTATAAGTTGTAGTTGTGCCCGGTGAAAGCGTAATGGTGGCAGAATTAGTTACGGAAGTGGCGTTGAAATTCTGTATTCCGTTTGAGTAAACAAAATTGAATGGCCCTGTTCCGGAAAAGTTTATATTGATGGAAGAGCTCTGCCCAATGCATATTGAAGAATTCTGGCTTACTGTTGCACTTGGTAACGGATTAACTATAACATTAAAAGAAGGGGAGATTCCAACACATCCATTAGCATCTGTAACTGTTACTATGTAACTACCTGCTGTGCCTGTTGTTATCGTTGAATTATTGCTGCCTGTTGACCATTGATAATTGGAATAAATTCCTGCATTCAGAGTAGTGGTATTTCCATCGCAAATAGTGTTCGTACCGGTAATAAGCGGAGTTGGCAACGCATTCACTGTAACCGTGGTTGAAGCGGTATTGGTACAGCCGTTTCCATCGGTAACCGTAACCACATAGCTTCCGCTGGCAGTAACATTCAAAGTTTGAGAAGTGCTTCCGCCTGTCCAGAGGTAGGATGAGAATCCGGCACCGGCATTAAGGGTTGAATTGTTGCCCTGGCAGAAGGTGGTATTTCCGGTGATTGAAGGAGAGGGCAGAGGATTAACAGTAAGGTTAACTGATGCTGAGCCGGTGCATCCGTTGGCATCGGTAACGGTTACTACGTAGTTGCCTGCAGTGCCAGTGCTTATCGTTTGTCCGGAACCACCGTTTGACCATTGATAAGTTGCATAACCAATACCTGCATCAAAAATGGTAGTCTGATTTTGACAAATGGAATTTGCTCCTGTGATGGAAGGTGAAGGAAGCGAATTAACAACTGTAGTGGCAGAAACAGAGCCAACACAACCATTAGCATCGGTCACCGTAACGGTATATGTAGCAGCATTATTGACCGTTATGGAAGAAGTTGCAGATCCATTAGACCACTGATAATTTGCAAATCCGGCAGGGGCAGTAAGTGTTGTGTTATTACCTGAACAAAAAGCGAGCGTTCCGGCAATGGTCGGTGAAGGATTGTTGTTGACAGTAACATTAACAGAAGTGGAAGCGGTACATCCGGAACTATTCGTTACGGTAACAACATAAGAGCCGCTGGCAGTAACATTCAAAGTTTGAGAAGTGCTTCCTCCTGTCCAGAGGTAGGATGAGAATCCGGCACCGGCATTGAGGGTAGAACTGCTGCCCTGGCAGAAGGTGGTATTTCCTGTAATTGTAGGGTTTGGAACCGGATTTAGATTAACCGTAACACTGGCAGTTCCGGTACATCCGGCTGCATTCGAAACGGTAACCGTGTATGTTCCGGCACTTGATACATTTAAAAATTGTGAAATTGAACCACCGCTGCTCCATTGATAACTGGCATAGCCTGCACCGGCATCAAGTACCGTTGAAATTCCGGGACAGATATTCAGGTTCCCGTTTATTGAAGGAGTAGGTGAGGTGTTTACTGTAACGTTTACAGAAGCAGAAGCTGTACATCCTCCAGCCTGAGTAACAGTAACTGTGTAAGTTCCGGATGAGCCTACATTAATGGATTGAGTAACATCCCCGGTTGACCATTGATAACTCTGACCGGCATTGGCTGTTAAAGTAGTGCTTGCCCCATTGCAAATAGCGGTAACACCACTGATGCTTGCCGGAGCGCTGCCTGCTGTAACTGTTATAGAAGTAGAAGTGTTTCCGCATTGATTGCTTACCGTTACAGTATAAGTTCCGATTGCTGAAGCAGTAATTGTTTGCGTTGTTTCACCGGTTGACCATTGGTAGTTATATCCGGCAGGGCTTGCAGTTAAATTTACAGAACCACCCGGGCAGATTACAGTTGAACCGCCCGGTGTGATGGAAGGTGCAGGAGGAGGAGTAAGGTAAATAACTTTAACAGATGATGTCCACACAAAGCAACCTGTGTTTACAGTGTGAGTAATAACACAAGTATAATTACCATTCGCAGCAAGATTGCCTTGGTTGACTGTAATGCATTGAGTTGTTCCTGATAAACCTCCATTCCATGAATAGTTCAAATTACTTGTACAGGTAAGATTATCAAGAACACATAAATCAACAGACTGACCCGGGCACAGGTAAATGATTTGGTTATTTGGTTGCTGAACACCATTAATATAAATCGCAGCCTGTCCTACACTACTGAAGCTATTTTGTTCAAGTAAAACCCCTGAGTCAAATACCTGATCATTTACATCAGAAACGGCTAATTTTATATGATAGGTTTCGCAAGGGCAAACTTTAGACTGAGCCATCAGTGATGTGGTTATTCCGTCCCAGGCTGTGGTATAAGTTACCGGAGCGCTGTTATCACGGAAATAAGCACAGTTCATACAGGGTCCCGGTGGAGGTATGCCATGTCCTACGGGTCCACCATTATTTACATTGTTGATGGCAACAGGAGTACTTGGGGTACCGGGAACTATGGCGATATTTTTTGGAGAAGGAGTAATGCCGGGGCCACTTAGGAAGAAACCGAATACATCATTGAAACCTGTGTTGGCATAGTCGCTATATTCATCTGAACCGAAAATATAATTAAACCTCATTCGATCGGAAGCAACCCAGAAATCAAATTCCAAAACACATGCATCAAAGATAGATCCTGTTGCCAAAGTGGCAAGATGAGGGTCATTCTGAGAGGAAGGGAAAGCTGCTCCCTGACCTGTTCCGCTATTTGCCTGAGTAGCTACATTAGCACTGCCACTGGTAAGTATAATTCCGCTTGCAAAGCCAAGATTACATCCTCCTGTACAGGTAAATGTACCGGAAGCATCGGGAGGTGCTCCATTCAAAGTTGGACTGGTTGCAGTTACACCGGCCCCTAAAAGATTCGTAACCATGGTGGCTGCATTTGGTGTTGTGTTTACTAAGAATTGAGAGTTTGCCTGGAAGGTTATTCCCAGCATTAACAGCGTAAACAACTTTTTCATATTACTTGAATTTAGGAGAGTTCTATGGTGGTGAAATTCAAGGACAAATATAAGGAGTTGTTATATAAAATTCATTCTACGCGATATACGACAAAAGGATGATTTTTTTGTCTATTTTTTCAACAAAAACCACTAATTATCATGTTTTTGAAGTCGAAACGAAGTCTTTCAGATAAAAAGGCTCAAAGTGGGCTGAATCTTCAAAAGCCTGATTTTTAAACTTTTGAAATGCTGTATTAACCATTCCTTTAGCGATTGGATAATGTTTTGGGAAGTATTTAAAGTTCGGACAACGATAAACAGTACTGATTTTTTCAGCACCACTTCCAATAAAGTTTACTTCGATGGAAAAGTTACACAAATTACTAAATGTTGTTTCATTAATCACTTCTGCTTTGGTAAGTTCTATTTCCATTAATTGAGAAGTGAAAACCGAATAATAAACTTCCATTCTCCGTGCATCAATGCATGGAACAATTAGGTCATCTTTCTTGATATTATTTTCGGCTTTAAAACTTTCAGCCATAGAAAGCAGAGTTGGAACAGCAATCATCGGCTTATTTAAAGCGTAACAAATTCCTTTTGCAGCAGAGGTGCCGATTCGCAATCCTGTGTAGGAGCCGGGACCCATGCTGACAGCTACTGCATCTAAATCGTTTAAAGATTTCAGGCCGGCATTTTTAATTGCATTTTCAATAAGAATGGTTAATGATGAAGCATGAGAATACATGGTAGAGTCTTCTTCCAGCGAAATAATAATTCCATTCTCCGCAACGCAAACCGAGCAAATTTCTTCCGCTGTTTCTATATGAAGGATTACAGCCATTTTTGATTATTGCTGCTCAAACAGCTTTTCCTTTTCAACAACCTTTACCTTATCTCCATTCTCAAGTTTTTTATTTATTACATTAAAAGGGCCGGTTACTACTTTTTCTTTTTCCTTCAATCCCGTTTTTATTTCAATATAGGTATTATCCTGAATGCCGCTTTTAACAGGCTGTAAGCGCACATGATCCTTTTCAATTACAAAAATACACTCTATTCTTTTATCTTTCGTTTCAGGAGTTTCATTTGTGGTTGTTGATTCAGATTCTGTTTCGAGTTTCTTTTTGTTTTTTCCTGTTTCGCTGGTATCGCGCATGGTTACGGATTGAATGGGGACAGTAATCACATTTCCTACGCGTTTGGTTTGAATTTCAACAGTAGCTGACATGCCCGGACGGAAAGGTGTAGTCTGTTGCTGAAGCAAATCTTCATAGCTTTCTCTCAACACACGGATTTTTACCGGGTAATTTGTAACCTGATCGGTAGCAACCTGGCTGGTCATCGCAGCAGAGTTGGCTATTTCAGTTACAATTCCCTTAAACTTTTTATCGCGGTATGCATCCACTTCCACTATAGTAGTATCGTTTAGTTTTACTCTGATAATATCACTTTCGCTTACATCGGCCTGTACTTCCATCTCATTAAGATTGGCAATCCGCATCAGCTCGGTTCCTTGAAATCCTGTAACTCCCTGTACACGTTCACCTCGGGTTACATTCAGTTTCGAAATGGTTCCGTCAACAGGGGCATAAATGGTTGTTTTATTAAGATTTTCTCGTGCTTCTTTCAATGCAGCTTCTGCACTGTTTATTCCATATTCTGCTGCTTTTACTCCCTGCCGCGCTGATTCTGTTTCTGCTTTTGACACCTCATAAGAAGATTTTATTGCCTCAAATTCGGAGGCACTGATTACTTTTTCTGCAAACAGCTTTTTATTCCGGTTAAAATTCAATTCTGTTTTTTCAAACTGAGAGAGTGCCTGCTGGAGACGCTGTCTTGAACTTTCAAGATTAGCTTTTGAGGAATTGACAGAAGCTATCATACGGTCCAGATTACTGACATAAATTTCCGGATTGATTCTGCATAGCAAATCTCCTTTTTTCACCTGCTGACTTACCTTGACAGGCAACTCTACAATTTCACCTGACACATCTGCGCTTATTTTTACTTCTACCTCAGGCTGAATTTTTCCGCTGGCCGAAACCGTTTCCAATATGGTACGAACAGCAGCTTCTTCAGCGCTTACTTTTATGGAATTATCGTCACCGATTATTCCGGTTGATTTCAGAATGGTTAAAACGACAATCAGTATCCCTGCTGATATAAGGATGTTTCTTAAGGTGTTTTTCTTTTTTGCCATATCAGTAACTCAAAGGTTTGCCTGCATAAAAATCAAGTACTTTTATTTTAAAAATCAGATCATACTTTGATTGAAGCATATTTGATTGAGCACGGGTAAGATTGTTGCGTGCCGTGTTGTATTCGAGTGAGGTAACCAGGCCTGCTTCGTATTTCTTTTCCATGTACATTAATGCTTCCGTTTGTGCATCTGCGCTTTTTTTTGCGGCTTCGAGCTTGTTCAATGCCGCCACAGCATCCTGATGTGCCTGTTGTATGCTTTTGTAAAGCTGATCTTCGACTAACTGTTGATTGATTCTGGCGTTTTCATAATTCAGTTTTGATCTTTTGACAGACATTTCTGTACTGCGACCGTTAAAAACCGGAATGCTTAAGCTGAATCCGAATGACTTGCTCAGGTTATTATCAAACTGGTCGGAGAAGGGTGTTTTTTCAAATTCGTAAATATAGGATGGTGATAAAACAGCATCTCCTCCGGTGGTGAGCGAGCCGGTTGGCTGATAACCTAAAAATAAAGGTACGCCTTTAATCCGTTGCGCCTGGTTTGAATAAAGCGTGCTGATGCTTCCGAATAATGTTAGTCTTGGCAATCTTCCGCCAAGAGAACCTTTCCAGCCTGATTTTGCTGCAAAAGTTCTCCATGCTGCGCTTTTAATTTCAGGCTGCCGGTTCATGGCATCTTTAAAAATCATCTCTGATGTAAGACTTAAGATCTCCTGTCTGGGAAGGTCAATGCTCGGAACTTCAATTTCAAATTCGTCAGCAGATTCAAGATTCATTAACTGAGTAAGCGTAAGAATTGCATTTTGATAAGCATTGTGAGCGGTGATGCGGGTGTAGTCCTCTGTAGCCATTTGTGCTTCTGCTTCAAGCAAACTTCCTTTGGCCAGTAAATCATTCTCGACTAATTTTTTAGTTTTTGAAAGCTGCTCATCAGCTAATTTAAGGCGGTCTTCGGCTGCTTTTGTTTCTTCTTTGGCATAAACAGCCTGCAGATAAGCAGCCGCCACATTCAGTGAAATGTCGTTTCTTACTTTATCAAGGTCATATCCGGAAGCTTTAAGATTGGAACGGCTCTGGCGGTATTGATGCTGTAATTGAAATCCGTTAAATAATGTTACACCTGAGCTTATTGAAAAATTGGCCGACTGGTTTGAGCGGGTAGTAAAAGTATTGGTGAATGCATCAACCGAGCGGCCGGTATTGTAATTGTATGATGCGCTGCCGTTAATCGAAGGGAAAAAACTGAAAAGGCTTTGCTGCTTATTGGCTTCGGCAATGGAACTGCTTATTTCACCTTGTTTTACCTGAAGATTATTCTTTAAAGCATATTCTACGCATTCCTGTAATGTCCACACCTTCTGGGCATTTAAAAAATTTGAAACGGCCGAAAAGATTAAAAACAAAATAGCACATAGAATTCTTTGCATCTGGTTTAAAATAGGGACGGCAAATGTAAGTTAACAGGAAAAGGATGCAGTCATTACTGCATAATCATGCTTTGAAAATATAAAGTATATCTGTTTTTTGGCTTAAAGATTTTTACTTACGTTTGTACTTTAAAACTAAAAAATTATGAAATTGAAAATTACACTTTCCATTCTGACCATCGTCCTTATTACAAACATGGCCTATTCACAAACCGGCCGCACTTGCGGTACTATGGATTTGTATCAGCAAATGATGCAGAACCCCGAATTTGTTAAAAACAGACAAAAAATTGAAGAACACACTGCAAAGGTCATTTCGCAAAATCCGGATTACCGTGCATCTTCAGTACCTATTGTAATTCCTGTTGTGGTACATGTGGTCTATCAAACGGCTGCACAAAATATACCTGATACCAGAGTGCAATCTCAAATAGACCAGTTAAATGCAGATTATGCAGCCACCAACTCTGACATCGGCAATGTGCCTTCAGTTTTTCAATCGCTGGTTGGTAATACAAATATTCAATTTTGTTTAGCTCAGCGCGATCCGAACGGAAATCCTCATAGCGGAATTATCCACAAGCAGACAACAGTGGCTTCTTTTGGTTTAAATGATGCCATTAAATTTGATGCACAAGGCGGAAGCAATGCCTGGCCACGCGATCAATATCTTAATCTGTGGATTGGAAATTTAAGCGGTGGGCTGCTTGGGTATGCTCAATTTCCGGGAGGAACAGCCAATACGGATGGAGTTGTGTCTTTATACTCATCCATTGGCAGTATTTCAAACCCGTTTCCCGGGGGTGCCCCTTACAATATAGGACGAACAACAACTCATGAAGTAGGACATTGGCTGAATCTGTTTCATATATGGGGCGATGCAAACTGTGGTAATGATCAGGTTGCCGATACCCCGACAGCTGATGGTAGTCATTTCGGTTGCCCTGCTCATCCTCATCATACCAACGCCTGTGGTGCCGGCTCAAGTCCGAATGGCGAATTGACCATGAACTACATGGATTATACTGACGATCCCTGTATGTACATGTTTACCCTCGGGCAAGGTGCCCGGATGAATGCTGCCCTCAGCGGACCGCGGTTGCCGCTGCAGTCTTCTCTAGGTTGTGTACCGGTTAATTTACAACAAAATGATGCCGGTATTTCTGCAATTATTCAACCCTCAGGTGCTATTTGTGCCAGTTCCATTGCTCCTCAGGTTACACTCAGAAATTTTGGCATTAACACTCTCACTTCAGTTACTATTAACTATCAAGTTGATGGCGGAACAGTTAACACTTATAGCTGGACAGGCAGCCTTTCTACCAATAGCACGGCTAATGTTACATTAAGCAACATAACCTTCGGGGCAGGAGTGCACACCTTTAATGCCTATACAACGAATCCTAATGGCACAACCGACCAGAATGCTTCCAACGATGCTTCCAATTCTAATTTCAGCAATGTAGCTATTGGTCAGGCATTGCCTATTCAGCAAGACTTTCAAGCTATAACATTCCCTCCGGCAGGATATACCGTAAATAATCCGGATGGCAGCTATACGTGGGAACGGACCATGGCAGCCGGCCAGGCCAGTAATGCTTCCATGTTTTTGAATTATTACGATTACAATTCTGCAGGTGCTATTGATGAGTTTGATATGCCTTCTGTAAACTTAGCTACACAGAATAATCCTGAATTGAAATTTTGGGTGGCCTATGCATTGTATTCTGCTACCGGATTTTCTGACACATTAGAAGTTCTGGTTTCTACCAACTGCGGTTCTACCTGGACTTCTGTGTACAAAAAATTCGGTACTCCGCTTACTACTGCTCCCAATTCGCAAATTGCGTTTGTGCCTACAGCATCGCAATGGCGACAGGAAACCGTTTCTCTTGCTCCTTATGCGACTGCATCATCTGCTATTGTCCGTTTCCGGGGAATATGCGATTACGAAAACAACCTTTATGTTGATAATATCAACATTCAGGGATTGGTTGGAATTAATGAGAATGCAGAAGCTGCCGGCATTAACTTATACCCGAATCCTTCCAGCGGCCTTATCAATATGATTATTCCCGAAACTATGAACGGTGTTGTTTATGTAAATGTTCTTAATGCTACAGGAAGCGCTGTAATTTCTTACCGTATAAACACTGCCGAATCAAGAAAGGTAACTTTCGACCTTTCTGAAAACGCTAAAGGAATTTACCTTTTCGACATTAACCACAACGGAAATCATTATTCCAAACGGTTAAGTATCGAAAGATAATCTTCAAAATGAAATTTAAAAATAGAGGCTGTAATCATTACAGCCTCTTTTTTATTTAGCGGAGAGAGAGGGATTCGAACCCCCGTTCCGGCAAGCCGGAAAACAGATTTCGAGTCTGCCGCATTCGACCGCTCTGCCATCTCTCCTTGTTCAGATCGCAAAAATGCAAGGAATGGCAAAACTGGTAAAATGATTCATTTCGCCCAAGCAACTTTTTGCAAGATTTTCAGTAAAAGGAATACAAATGAACCAGCATGAGCTTCAGTAACTTTATTCCGCTTCAGCCTAAGAAATGCCAGTGCATTTCGTTAAACTGTTCAGGTTTTATTACCGAAAGCGACAACTCCTTGTTTAATACCGGAAGCCTGATGGGTAAACCGGTTACTATGATGATTCCGTTTTTACGAAAGATTTTTCATAAAATAAAAAAACTAAAACCCGGAGATGAGCCATTATTCTTTCAGGACATCAGAATGAATTTAAAAAACTTTCCTTCTGTATGCGATTTCATTTTTACTAAAGTGGAAAATCCCGATGGAGAATCCATCATCTGGTTCATTTATGATAACAGCTTTCACTTTTCAGCAAAAAAGCTGATTTAGTTCATCACTGCTTCCTTATATGATGGCTAATCATTGTAAGGTATGTTGCAACGCTGATGACCAGTTATGTTATTAAAATGATATAAGAAGGCTGGCATAGTGTTTATCTTCGTGCCCTCATTTTTCAGCCTTTGAACCTTGAAACTATAAAACAGCCAATTCAGAAAGAAATGGCTGAATTCGAGCACCGCTTCCGGGATGCCATGCGTAGCCGCACACCTTTGCTTGACCGCATTATGCATTACATTGTAAAACGCAAAGGCAAGCAGATGCGTCCAATGTTCGTGTTTCATACAGCCGGAATGTGTGGCCGAATAACAGACTCAACATACACTGGTGCTGCGCTGATTGAGCTTTTGCATACTGCAACTTTAGTTCATGATGATGTGGTGGATGATAGTTTACAACGAAGAGATTTCTTCTCAATTAATGCTTTATGGAAGAACAAAATTGCCGTTTTGGTGGGCGATTATCTTTTATCGAGAGGCTTGCTGATTGCAGTAGAGAGAAGAGAGCATGATATTCTCGAAATTGTATCTCAGGCGGTAAAGATGATGAGCGAAGGCGAATTACTTCAGCTTGAAAAGGCGAGAAGATTAGATGTGAATGAGCAGATTTATTATGACATTATCAGGCAGAAAACTGCCTCATTAATTGCTTCGTGCTGTGCGGTGGGTGCAAAATCTTCAGGAGCAGATGTTCAGGCAGTTGAACAAATGAGATTGTTTGGAGAACTTGCCGGGCAAGCCTTTCAGATAAAAGATGACTTGTTTGAGTTTGAGAAGAATCTCAACACAGGAAAACCGACCGGCATTGACATAAAAGACAGCAAGATGACGCTTCCTCTGATACATGCACTGAGCAATACTTCTACTTCGGAAAAACGAAGAATTATAAGATTGATTAAAAGCAGCAGGCAACGTCCTGAAGATGTGGCTCAGGTAATAAAATTTGTCAATGAATCAGGGGGATTAAAATACGCTGCAGAAATGATGCATAAGTTTCGTGACCGGGCACTTGAAATTCTGAAAAGGTTCAGTCAAAGCGTTTACCGGCAATCACTTGAGCAATTGGTTATTTTTTCTACCGAAAGGAGAAAATAGTGACTTGAATTCACGCTTCATTTCATCTCCCTGAAATTCGAGAGTAAAGAATAATTTTCCTGAATTGAATTTATCAGCCTTTAATAGGGTTGCACATTTTACGGATGGCACTGTCATCAATCCGTACAAACTGAAGTATGGCATGTTTTCCTTTATTCTCCATCTGAAACTGATCCCATAAACCCTGAACACGCTTAATTTTCTTGCGAAGGTCAACGGCTTTAAGAGCATTTTTTAATAACTTCATGAAGGTGAAAGCGGAAGTCCATTCCTGTTCTTCGTTGGCCAGCTGCCTTCGCAGACTGGCAATAATCTGATTACAAAGCCCGTCTTCGCCTATGATACAATACTGCAGGGCCTGAAATAAACGGCATTCAACATCTGCAATAGTGTATTTCTTAAGAGGAAAATGGTTCCTTAATTTATTAATGGCTTTTGCCGCTTCCGTGTATTCTCTCTTGTAGAAATGAGTAATGGCAATAAACTTTGCAAATGAAATCTGATGGAAGGCTTCGTTTAAATCAATTTCTGCTTTGCTCAGAAGTAAGCTGTTCAATTCTGCAAGTGTAGATTCATTCTTGTCAGCAAGGTATTTATCAACTTTGGTGTTAAGCATGTGTATCAGAATATAATTATGGAAATGCTTGTTGCTGATTTCCGGCAATGACACTTTTAACTGTTGATAATAGGTATCAGCCAGTAATTGATTTCCTGAATGCTGATAAACGGTAAAATAGAGAAAAGGTAGGATGAATCGGATATTTTGGTAATAGGTATCCTGATTGTAAGTTTCAAAAATGCTTTCTATCTTTCTGATTGACTCTGTAAGCTCAGTTTCTTTTGCTTTAATACCTTCTCTCTTTTCAGGTAAGGAGCATTGGTAATAGATGTTGGCAATGTTGTAATAGACATACAGGCGGTGCGAATCATACATTTCACTGATGTTTGATAATTCACGTTTCATCATCACCAAATCATCAAAATCTTTTTCTGATCTGTTAATTAAATAAATTCCTAATTGATGTATGAAACGGTAAAAAGTATTTTCTGCTTTTGAAACAGCCAGCGAGTAGGCTACATGTTTATCATGCAATTTGATGTAATAGCTGTAGTCTTCTGTATAGAGATTTAACTGCGCAAGTGTTTTATAAACAATGATCAATTCTGAAGAAAGGTCGTATTCCAGCAGTTGCTTCTCAAGGTCGGATAGTGCACGGATGGCAAATTCACGGTTTGTTCCATATAGTTGTGCGGGAACCCGGGTAACTTCATCCATCAGAACGTTTACAGGGCTTTTTGCATTTTGAGCAAACAGGGAGGCGATTTTATCATTCAGCCTTGATTTTAAAGTGTAGTATGCACTTGGACTTACTTCAAGTTCATTCATCATTTCACTATCCGTTTTCTCCTGATAGCGGGCTGATTCTAGAACCTTGAATGGTTTATTGTGCCTGCCTCCTGAAACCAGCTGTATGAGTTGCTGATATTCTTCCTGTGATAGTTTTTTAATGGTTTTGTTAAGTGTATCCATGGTGTGGTCAGTGGTCTTTTCCAGCATTGAAACGTTTCAGCACTTTGTAAGGTTACAATTAAAATTTATCCTTTTTGATTTTGTTACCACCGTTATAAAAGCTGCTCTCTAAATGAGTAAATGCTGCTGGTTGGATATCAGTAGTTGAACCATAAGCCCAACAGTAGCAGTATAATGACATTCCATAGTAGTTGATCTAAAATGCAGTGTAAATAAAAATCTTTTTGTCAAACGTAACCCTTGATACAGACATCAGGTAAAACCCTTTAAAAGTCAGATATCATTAAAGTAAAAATGAAACAAAATCGAAATTTTGAAACCTTGCTATAATTCATTCCGTAATAATCCGTGAAATCTTACACCTGAAATTATTAAACCAAAATAAAACGACAATGACACAAGAACAATTTACATTTGATCAAAGCACAAATGCTATGAATACAATCCGGGAAAATACAGATCTCTACAGGCAAATGCGCGAAGGCCGATTAGCCATGTATGCCAAGCCTCGCAGGTATTTCAATCGCGATGGTGAGAAGGGCAGTGCGCTGAAATTTTTGTTTCTCACTTACGCAGTAGTATTCCTTTTGGTAATGCTTACGATAAGTAATGTGTTGGCACAGCGGGTTTCAACAGAGAATCCTGAAACTGCATCTACAGGAATTTCAGCCGGCACCATATCCAATTACTCTACTATTTATAATTCCGGTAAAGTCTTTTTAAACTGGACAGCGCGTAACGAGCCTGCCGATTGCATTTATATCATAGAGCGTTCTCAGGATGGAAGAGACTATGCTTCCATCGGAGTGAAAGAAGGCATCGGTACTGAAATTGAACTCTTTTATAGTTGGATGGATGAGTCGCCACCCGAAGGTTTTGCCTATTACCGAGTGAAAAAAATTACACGGGATGGCATGCAGTTTTACAGTGCAGCCAATGCAATTATAAACATGGATGCCAGCTATAATCCTAAGGCAGGTTATGCCAGAAAGCAGACTACTAACAGTAACGGCAACTGATAAACTTAAAATGCGCCAAGCTTTTCTTTAACCACCAACTTATGATTTCGATATGGCGATTCCGGAAAAAAGATTTTTACATCTGATCCTTTATTGCTTCATTTCAGCAAGCATATTCTCTTTTAATTCTGTCAAGGTTCATGGACAAGTAGTCGCTTCATTTTCGGCAAGTCCCACATCGGGTTGTGTACCTTTAACTGTAAATTTTTTCGACAATTCAACTAATGCAAATGCCTACTATTGGGATTTTGGCAATGGAAACACCTCAACCTTACAGAATCCTACTACTGTTTATCTTAGTTCAGGATTTTATACGGTTACTTTAGTTGCCATCAATTCTCTTAATGGCCAGCGCGATACATTCATTGCCCAAAACTACATACATGCGGTACCGGCACCCAGTACTGTCTTCACGGCCTCGCCTCTGGCAGCATGTATAAACAGTCATGTCATTAATTTTTTGAATAGTTCTACCGGAGCCATTTCATATATATGGGACTTCGGGGACGGAAATTCTTCAACAGCCGTGAGTCCCACCCATATTTATGCTAATTCCGGAACTTATACAGTAAAATTAATAGCAACCAACGGATTCGGATGCAGTACCATTCAAACCAGGAGTAATTACATTACAATTCACCCCAAGCCTTCGGTAAATTTTTCAGCTGGCTTTACTTCGTCCTGTAATGCCAATGATGTTTTTCAATTTACGGCTACCGGCAGCGGTATTTCTTCATGGCAGTGGGATTTCGGTGATGGCAATACCTCTACCCAGCAGAATCCCTCTCATGTTTATGGCGCTATTGGTTCATATACAGTATCGCTTATTGCTACCAATAATAACGGTTGTAAAGATACCGTTATTAAACCTGCTTACATCAATGTAGGAAACAGCCTCGTACCCTCTTTCACGGCCACTAACCTTACCGGTTGTAATAACTTGACCACGGTTTTTACAGCCCTTGTGCAGAATGCAACATCGTGGCTGTGGAACTTCGGTGATGGTTCACCGGTCTCAACTTTATCCAATCCATCACATACTTATTCTGCTCCCGGAAATTATGCTATAACACTCACCGTAACTACTTCGAATGGCTGTAACGGTACAGCTACTTATCCCAACGGAATTATGGTGGATACATTGCCTTTGGCAAATTTTACGGTTACGCAGCCTGATCCATGCAGTTATTTTACTTTTCAGTTTAATAACACGTCAACCAATGCAGTAACTTATCAATGGGATTTTGGTGACGGCACCACCTCCACGTTGGCTAATCCATTGCATACTTTTCCCGCTGCTGGTTCGTATCACGTTACCTTAACGGCAGTTTCACCAAACGGATGTACCGCAACCAAGACTATAAATAATGCCGTTGTAATTCCTGTACGTGTTCCTAATTTCAATGCTGCCCCCAGAGCAGGTTGCAGCCCCTTGCCTGTTACCTTTACTCCTAACAATTACCCGGGTGCGGTTGCCTGGAACTGGGAGTTCGGAGACGGTAATACTTCAAACCTTCAGATTCCAACTAACACTTACATTAATCTTGGTTATTATTCAATCAAATTAAAAATTACTACAAATCAAGGCTGCGTGGATTCGGTCAGAAGGTCTAATTATGTGCGTGTGGTTAATGGTCAGGTTAATTATGTTTTGCCGGACACAATTATTGGTTGTGCGCCTTATCCAGTTTCGTTTACCAATCCTTTACCCGGTTGTGATACTACTATGTGGTCTTTCGGTAATGGCGATTCGGCTTTTACACCCAACACTTCATATATGTACACAGTTCCGGGTACCTACATTGTGTCTTTTTACGGAAGTATGCCCGATCGCTGCAGGCAATACATCAACCCCTTTGCGATTGTTAAAGTTTATGAGTTCATTCCTGAACCTATTTTAACCATATCTTCAACTCCGTGTAAACCTTTTAAGTTTCACTTTGATAATCTTACTCCTGACATAGTTTCTTACGTCTGGAATTATGGTGATGGCTCACCGGTAGATACTGTAAAAAGCCCGGTGCATGTTTTTGCGCAATCAGGTACTTATACGGTTACCTTGACACTTACCAATATCTATGGTTGTGTAAAATCGGTAACAACCACGGTTACAGTCGGAATTCCCAATCCGATTCAGGTTCTGAATAACACAAGTTGTGTGAATTCACCTGTTCAATTTAACATCAATAATCCTTCACAGTTCAGTTCTTATGTATGGAATTTCGGAGATGGCAGCCCTGCTACTACAGTTCAGAATCCAACACACATCTACACTTCACCGGGCAGCTATGTTGTTTCGTTGATTGCTACTTCAACCGCAGGTTGTACCGATACTTTTTATACAAGCCCGCTCGGAATGTATTTAGTTAATGTCGGGTTTACGGCAACACCCCCTCTTGCAGGATGTGATTCACTTACTGTTCAGTTCAACAATACTTCAACAGGTGCAAGTACTTATTTATGGGATTTTGGAAACGGGGTTACCTCTACTGATGTAAATCCGGTATATACTTATTCTTCACCGGGAACCTATTCTGTAACGCTCACTGCTACCAATGGCAACTGTTCTAAGACTGTAATACAGAATAACCTCATCACCATCGGTACAGCAACGGCTGACTTTAGCTTTACGTCCAGCGGTCCCTGCTTTCCGATTTCTGTTAGTTATACCGATTTAAGTACCAATGCAGTCTCATGGTTATGGAATTTCGGAGATGGCAATATTTCTACTCAGCAACATCCTTCGCATTTGTTTACTTACCAGCCTTCAGGTCAGGTAACACTTACAATTACTGATGCTAATGGTTGTGTTAAATCTGTTACTAAACCCAATGTTACCGGAGTAAATGTATCTGCCTCTGTAGCTGATACAATTGGATGCAGACCATTTGTTGCTTCTTTTCAGAATAATTCTCCGGGAGCCACTTCATGGTTGTGGAATTTTGGAGACGGAAATACTTCTACACAACAGAATCCCTCACACACTTATACTAATGCCGGAGTTTATACGGTAACTTTGACCGTTACTCTCGGCAATTGTACCAGCACTATTACCTTGCCTGAAAAAATTCATGTCATCAGGCCTGTTCCTGATTTTAACTCACCAACGGTGGCTGTTTGCGCTCCGTCTCAGGTTCAGTTTAATGATCTTTCAACTGGTGCTGTGCAATGGCTGTGGGATTTTGGGGATGGCACTTCTTCCACAGTTCAGAATCCTTCGCATATCTACAGCATACCGGGAAGCTATACAGTTTCCCTTCGTATATGGGACTCGCTGGGTTGCTCAGCCGTTAAGGTGAGAAACGATTACATAACAGTGCCGGGAACTTATGCCTACTTCACGCTTACATCAAACACCAATTGTTTAAACACTTTTGTTCAGTTTGCCGATTCATCTGTCAATGCCGCTACCTGGTTGTGGAACTTCGGAGATGGATATACCTCAACTCAACAGAATCCTTCTCATAATTATCTTGATACCGGCAGCTACATTGTTTCATTGATTACTACCGATTCGCTCGGATGCACGTCCTACTTTACTTATCCCGACCCAATTGTTGTTTATCCAGTTCCTTCTGCTCAGGGAATAGCAACCTCAGCATTGGCAGGCTGTACTCCGCTGCAGGTATCATTTCAGAACCAATCGTATGCTTATTCAAATCTGACATGGCATTTTGGTAATGGCGATTCATCAAATGCAAATAATCCCACTTACACTTACAACACTTACGGTAACTATACGATAACATTGGTAGCTTACAATCAATACGGCTGCAGCGATACGGCCCAAATAGCCACGGCTGATGCCTGGATAACCCCTGTTGCTCAGTTTACACCCGTTCCTGCTATAGGTTGTACACCCATGAATATGCAGGTAAATAATCAGTCGTCTTTGCTTCAGAATCCTGTATATGTATGGAATTTCGGCAACGGGCAAAGTTCAACATCGGCTTCTCCCGGTACGGTTTATCCGAATCCGGGCAGCTACACCATAAATGTTACCATCACCAACGATAACGGCTGCAGCCATTCAACATCCGCTTCGGTAACTGTAAATCTTTCTCCAACGGCTATCGCTACTATCTCCGATACGGCCGGATGCCAACCGCTAAGTGTTTCTTTCGGCAATAATTCATTGAATGCCGACAGTTATGTATGGTATTTTGGAGACGGAAACACTTCTGCTGGTTTTACTGCCTCGCATATCTACACCCAACACGGTTTATTCTCACCTTATCTCGTGGCCATTTCCAACAACGGTTGCACGGATACATTGTATCTGCCGCAGGTTCATGTAAAACAAACACCAGTTGCTTCTTTTACGGCATCTTCAACCGGGTTGTGTCCATCTACCTTAGTTACACTTATCAGCACCTCAACCGGTACTTTTAATCCAACCTATCTGTGGACACTTGGAAATTTAGTTAGCAATGCGCCATCGCCATCATGGACCCTGTCCAATCCCGGTTTTTATACCGTCAGCCTTACTGTTACTAATGACAACGGCTGTTCCGATTTGCATACCGAAGTTGATTTAATCGAGGTATATGACACCATTCCGCCTCCGGTTACGCCTTTACTTAGTGTATCTGTACTAAATAATACTTCCACTGAATTGAAATGGATGCCTTCACCTGTTTTAGATTTATATGAATACCGTTTGTTCCGCTACAATCAAACTACTGCAAATTATGATTTGATTTATACATTAGTTGATACCAACAACACCAATCCGAATGTAAACCTTGTTTATGTTGATAATGGGTTAAACACGTTGAACAATGTTTACACTTACAAATTACAAACGGTTGACCGCTGTCAGTATAAACTTCCGTTAAGCCAGTCGCAGGCACATACAACCATTAATGTTACGGCACAGACGCAGGGTACCAACATAAAAGTAACGTGGACTCCTTATGGCGGCTGCCCGGTTTCGGTGTATGAAATTAACCGCATAGAATTGCCATCAGGTTCTTCTCAAATGGTGGGTTCGGTAAGCGGCAATGGCCCGCTAACGTTTACTGACACCACCTTGAATTGTCCTTTCCCTTATTCTTATCGCATAACAGCACGAGACTTGTGTGGCAATCCCTATCATTCTTTAAGCGATACGGCTGTGGCTACTCCGCTAAATGCTTTGGCCGGCCAGAAAGTTGAGATTGTTCGTTCTACGGTTATTTTCAATAAAAATGTTTTAACCGAATGGTCAGCTCCCAACATGGCGCCTGACCGTGTGATGAAATACAACATTTTGCGTTCAACTGATAATTTCAATTTCAGTGTTATTGCCAGTGTTCCGGCAGGTAATTACAGCTACATTGACAATTCAGTGAATGTGAACAAAAATCATTATTACTACAAAGTAGATGTTATTAACGACTGTAGTTTAAGCGGAGCCTTAAGCAATGAAGGCTCTTCCATTCTTCTGCAATCAGAATGGAGTCAGGAAAGAACAAACCTGAACTGGTCGGAATACAAGGAGTGGGATACCGGAGTGGATTATTACATAATTGAAAAACGTAATTCAGACGGACAATGGATACAGATAAAAATAGTGGATGGAAATGAAACCGAAACCGTAATTGATGAATAGACTTTGAGGCCATAAACATAGACTAACTTTGCCGCAGAATTCTGCGGCATTTTTTTATGAAACCCCTTCTGTTTTTTTATGCACTGGTACTTTACATTTTGCTGCAATTCTGCTGGTGGTCATACCTGCTGGTAAAACTCAATGACGAGGTTTACGAACATAAAGTCAAACTTCTTGAACTTCAGAATAAAGCTCAAGCCAATACCGAAAAGGAAGAATATACCTTATTGAACAGTTTGCACAAACGCTGGATGATGATAGCCGGAGAAGGCGTTGTTTTCGGATTGCTCCTGCTTGCCGGAATTCATCTTACACAACGTTCGTTCAAAAAAGAATTTACCCTTTCCCGCCAGCAGCGTAATTTTTTATTGGCTGTAACCCATGAATTCAAATCGCCACTGGCTGCCATTAAACTCAGCCTGCAAACACTGGAAAAACATCAGTTGGATAAAGAACAGCAAAGTAAAATTCTCAACCGTGCTATCATGGAAACCAATCGAATTGATGTGCTTGTTGAAAATGCATTGGCTGCCGCGCGTTACGAAGACAAATCATTTCATCTTAATAAAGAAAAGATAAATCTAAGTGAACTTGTTGAGGAAGCAATAACCATGCGGCAGGGCGTAAATAAGAAGAATCTGAAAACAGAAGGCGAGGTTCAGCCCGGAATTTTTATACATGGCGATTCGCTGGCGCTGCAGTCGGCTGTTTTGAATCTAATAGATAATGCGGAAAAGTATTCGCCCGAAAACGGAAAAATTCGGGTTCAGCTCAAGGAGCGCGATAAACATGTTATCCTTTCCGTCAGCGATAACGGGCCGGGCATTCCGGCTCATGAACGAAAGAAGATTTTTGAAAAATTTTACCGTATCGGCAATGAAGAAACGCGTGCTGCCAAAGGTACCGGGCTTGGTCTTTACATAGTTTGGAATGTTGCTTTATTGCATGGAGGAAAAGTTTTCATAAAGGACAATAAGCCTCATGGCGCAGTGATAGAGATGATTCTGAAAAAATAAATTGATGAAACGAAAAGTAATTTTAATGATTCTTGACGGTTGGGGCAATGCTCCCGTTTCCGAAGCTAATGCAGTGGTTCCGGCCAATGCTCCTTATGTTTTTGGACTGATGAAAAATTATCCGGTTTGTGAACTGCTTACTTCCGGTGAAAATGTGGGCCTGCCCGATGGCCAGATGGGTAATTCAGAAGTCGGGCATCTGAATATCGGAGCAGGAAGAATTGTGTATCAGGAGCTGGCGCTTATCCATAAAGCCATTAAAGAAAAAACGCTTGATAAGAATCCTGTCCTGAATCAGACATTCCACTATGCTTTAGAAAATAACAAGCCATTGCATCTGATGGGACTTGTTTCAGATGGCGGTGTACATTCTCATATCAATCACCTTATCAGGCTGTGTGAACAGGCTGCAGAAAAGGGATTGAATAAAATTTTTATTCATGCATTTCTTGATGGTCGCGATACCGACCCCAAAAGCGGTCTCACTTATATTAATGATTTGATTGAAAAAACAAATAAAACCGGAGCGCGGATCGCTTCTGTTATCGGCAGGTATTATGCTATGGACCGGGATAAACGCTGGGAACGTGTTAAAGAGGCTTATGATTTGCTGGTGCATGGCGCAGGTGAATCTTTTTATTCACCCATTGAAGCAGTTGAGCATTCGTATCAAATCGGAATTACTGATGAGTTTGTGAAACCTAAAGTGATAATACAAGACGGAAAACCTGTTGCTGTTATTGAACCCGGTGATGCCGTTTTGTGTTTTAATTTCAGAACTGACCGTTGCCGGGAAATAACACAGGCGCTTACTCAACAGGATATGCCCGAATACGGTATGCGAATAATTCCGCTGCATTATGTAACCATGACACGGTATGATGATAAGTTTAAGAACGTAAATGTTATCTTTGAAAAAGATAACCTTCAGAATACTTTAGGCGAAGTGATCAGCAAAGCAGGTTTGACCCAACTCCGCATTGCTGAAACCGAAAAATATCCTCATGTTACTTTTTTCTTTTCGGGTGGCAGGGAAGAAGTTTTTCCTGGCGAAGACCGTGCTTTGATTGCTTCACCCAAAGTGGCTACGTATGATTTGCAACCCGAAATGAGTGCCCCTGAAGTAACGGCTAAAATGCTGGCTGCCATTAAATCGGAAAAGTATGATTTCATCTGTCTCAACTTTGCCAATCCGGATATGGTGGGTCATACAGGAGTCAGGTCTGCCATCATCAAAGCTATTCAAACCGTTGACTCCTGCGTAAAGAAAATTCTGGAATGCGGATTGGAACAGGATTACACATTTTTAATTACTGCCGATCATGGTAATGCCGAAAAAATGATGAATAAAGACGGCAGCCCCAATACGGCTCACACTACTAATCCGGTTCCCTGCATTCTGGTAAACAGAAAGCCCTGCAGTTTAAACCTTAAAAACGGAATTCTTGCCGATTTAGCCCCCAGTATTTTACAACTCTTAAATGTTCCTGTTCCTGTTGAAATGACAGGGAAAACTTTGTTAATATCTTAAACTTTCGCATAAGAGTGGCCGTATAATCAGCCGGTAGATTTGTAAGAAATTTCTTGCAACCTGCTCCAACTGAATAACTGCCATGAATCAATTTAAGTTTTTTTCTTCGCTTTGTTTATTCTTCCTGCTTTCAGGTTTTCAACAATTATCTTTTGCTCAAGGTAATACCGGCTTCCTTGCCGGAACAGGTGTAATGTGGTATCAGGGCGACCTGAGCGAAAAATTGGATAAGGTTTTTTCCAAGACAAGTTCATTTAAACCATTCGTCAGGGTAGGAGTAGTAAACCGCATTTTCTCTCATGCTGAAATGTCAATAAACTTTATGCATGGAAGTGTAGCGGCTGATGATGCCAGAGCTACCGAAAAAGACAACCTGTTGCGGAATCAAAGTTTCAAATCTTCTATCAACGAACTGGCCGTTCATTTTGAATTTTCACTTCGTAATTTAAACCGCAGACCTGTTGTAAACCCGTTTATTTATGGCGGAGCAGGGGCTTTTAAATTTAACCCCAAAGCCCTGTACAATGGCCGTTGGTATGAACTCCATCCTTTGGGAACAGAAGGTCAGAATATAACAGAGGTTACCTTTAACAAGCCTTATTCCTTAACAGGTATTTCCTTTCCGGTGGGAATAGGCATTTCCATTCAGCCATCTCCTAAATGGAGAATACGGGTAGATTATGGGCATCATAAAACCAACACCGATTACATTGACGATGTAAGCACCTTTTATGTTGATTCTGCATTGCTTGCTTCTGCCCCTTATGGGCTACTTACCGTTGCGCTGGCCAACCGCAGGTTAGAACCTCTTTATCCGCCTGCCGGGCGCAGCCGCGGTAATCCCAAGATGAAAGACAGCTATTCGCACATCGGCATCTCGGTTATTTTTAATCCGGGTACTCCCGGTGGCGGACGCGGAAAACGAGGCGGGTTGCTCGGTATCACCAGAAAAAAGCATGATGTTAATGATGCCTGCCCGGGTTTCTGATTCACATCGCTTTCAGCAGTAATTAGCTTTATTTGTGCTGATAAATTTCAGCATGAACCTGCCATTCAAATATGCTTCAATAGCCATTTCTCTTTTAATGGTTTTAAGTAATTTCAATAACGCCTTCTGTCAAAAAATAAATCCTACCAGCGAAGAAGAATACAACTTCGGAACCGTTGGATATAAAATTCAGTTGCAGAATAAACTCCCGATGAAACAAGGCTACCGCATTGCTGATTTTGGAATCTTTGAAGAGCCTGACCGCACCGTAGCTTTTAAAGGTTTGATTCGGCATGGAGAGGAATATCCATGCGCCATCATTATGATTTATACTAAAGACAAGTTTCCGCCTGAGTATTTCTGTATTCCTACCGAAGATGCACCATTCGAACTCTGGGAGCGCTATTTCAAAAGTTTGAAAGTGGTAAGTGATAATCAGGTGAGCCAGCTTCGTTTTATGAGCTATGGATTGTCGCGTACCTTAATGCGTTTGTCTGCCGGCCAGTTTTCAGGCAAATGAAAATAACCGGTATCATACCTGCTCGCTATGGTTCCACCCGTTTTCCGGGAAAACCTCTCGCCTTGATTGGCAGCATGACCATGATTGAGCGCGTTTACCGTCAGGCTGAAAAATCAACACGATTAAATTCAATAGCCGTAGCTACAGATGATCAACGGATTTTTGATGTCGTAAACTCTTTTGGAGGCAATGTGGTATTGACAAGTTCAGCTCATCAAACCGGAACCGAGCGTTGCGCAGAAGCATTGTCTTTGCTTCAGCTAAAAGCAGATGCTGTTATCAACATTCAGGGGGATGAACCTTTTCTTGAGCCTTCTCAGATTGATCGCATAGCAGAGTTGCTTTTGAATCCTGAAGTTGAAATTGCAACCCTGGTTCGAAAAGCTACAGGCATGGAAGAAGTCTTGAATCTTAATGCCGTCAAAGCGGTTATGAATCAAATTGGCCATTCCATTTATTTCAGCCGCATGCCCATTCCTTATTATAAAGAGCAAATTTCTTTTGAGATGCGTAATTATTATATTCATGTGGGCATTTACGGCTATAAGAGCCCATCCCTTAATAAAATTGTTCAACTGAAACCCTCAGGCCTTGAAGCAGCCGAATCGCTGGAGCAACTCCGCTGGATTGATAATGGTTATACTATTCATGCTGCATTTACCGAAGCAACCAGCCATGCTGTGGACACACCCGAAGATCTGGAACGGTTAATAAAAACTTACCGCCTCTGAACCTTGTTTGGTTATCTTAGCGGGCAATTAAAATGATAGCCCGATACATTTCAGAATTGCTTTTTATTCATGACTGTGTTATCATTCCGGGTTTTGGAGGATTGATAGCGCAGCCGGTGGGCGCGTCTTTTAACCATGAATATAAAAAGCTGATACCGCCTTCAAGAAAACTGATATTCAACAACCAGTTAGTCATTAACGATGGCTTATTAGTTAATTACATCAGCCGGAAGGAAAAAATTTCCTATGCCGGTGCCTCACTTCAATTGATGAAATGGACGGAAGAAATCAGAAGCACTGTTAATGCCGGCAATCGGTTTTCGCTCGAAGGTATAGGAAGTTTTTACCTGAATCATGAAAAGAAACTTCAGTTTAGTCCTGATAAACAGAATAATTTTTTGCTGTCATCCTTTGGTTTAAAGCCAGTTGCGGTGCTTGCTGATGCGAAAGGTAAAATCAGGCAGATTGCAGTCAGTAAAAAAGCCGGAAAATCAGCAGTCTCAAAAACCGCAGATTATATTTCCACAGCTGCAGCAATTGCTTTGCTGATAGCTTCCGTGCTGATGTTCCCTAAGTTTGAAATGAATCTCGCATCCTTAGCAGGTTTCCGGATCATTAAACAGGACGGTTTTCAGAATAAAAATTTAAGCATTAAACCATCAGAAATTGCGGAAGAAATGCAACCGGAAGAAAGACAAGCACCACCTGAGGTTAAACATAGTGTTGAATCCGCGCCTGATGATTTCGAAACGGCAGCGAAGGCAGAGATTAATTCATCACCGGTTTCTGTTTCGGAAACTGAACAAATTGTTCCTGAGTCTGAAACGGCAGAGGGCAGTTATTATATCATTGCCGGATGTTTTAAAATAGAAGAAAATGCAGGCAAGCTGCTTGAACGGTTATCAGCACAAGGATTGCAAGCTGCCATCATCGGAAAATCAAAAGCAGGATTAACAATGGTCAGTGCCGGAAGATTTACCTCCTCATCCGAAGCAAGTAAAGAATTGAATGATTTGAAATCGCTGCTTCCTGATGGCGGTTGGGTTTATCATCAAATAACCGAATAATTAAATTTCATTCTCCACATCATGATGTTGCCGCTGTTATCCGGCAGCAGAATAATTTCAACTATGTTTGTTGAACGGATGAAAATCAAATTTCGCATTTTAACATTTCTGTTTTCCTGTTTCACCAGCTATGAAACATTTGCTCAGATATACAGACCGGTTTCGGTTTCGTTATCAGAAGGGTTGGCTCAAAGTTCTGTCTATTGCATAACGCAGGATGAAACCGGATTTACCTGGATGGGAACTCAGGATGGTCTTTGCCGTTATGATGGAAACGGGTTTAAAATTTTCCGTGAAGATCCGTTTGATTCATTAAGTATTTCCTCCAACTTTATTACAGCCCTGCATTATGATAAGCGCGGCTGGATGTGGGCCGGAACCCAACACAGTGGTCTGAATGTTTTTATTCCCGGTATCGCAAAATTCAGGCACATCAGCATGGAGAACACGGAGCGGTTTCCCTCCAATAACATTTACCGGATTGCTTCAGATCGCTTTGGAAATATCTGGATTGCAACAGGAAATGGATTAGCGCTGCTTGAAGTTTCAGATGGCAGGGATGTGTTTGATGTCAAAATCAAATGCCATTCATTAAACGGCAGTGAATTAAAAAAACCGGGCGAGTCGTTTCAGGTTTTTGACCTGGCATTTACACCGGATGATAAAGTATGGGTTGCTTCATCAGTTGGATTAATGGGGTATGAGTGGAAAAATAAAACGTTCATTTTGAAAAATCATTTTCACAAAAAAAACTCCGGCCTACAGTCAGACCGGATAATAAGCCTTGTAACCGGCAGTTCCGGAAATCTGGTTATGGCCACTTCAAAATCTTTGTTTGAACTAGAAGACTTACAGATAAAACCCATAGCTTACAGTAACGATATTCCTTCAGGAACACCATGGCAGCAATTATTTATTTCTTCCTCCGGTCATCTTTGGCTT
The DNA here is from genome assembly GCA_900696575.1 of uncultured Bacteroidota bacterium. Classification (GTDB taxonomy): domain Bacteria; phylum Bacteroidota; class Bacteroidia; order AKYH767-A; family OLB10; genus CAADHD01. Next base: position 75,841 of record CAADHD010000024.1, on the reverse strand, counting down.
GGGTCTGACGGGAATGGTCTTTTTAAAGTTAAAAGTTTACCTGATGGTCAATTTGACTGGCAGCATTGCGAAAAAGTTTCTCTTGGTAATGCACGGCTTACCGGATCAGTGATGGCATTTTTTGAAGACAGAATAAGCAGACATCTTATCTGGACAGGGACTTTTGCCGGAGGATGCATAAGGTTAGTGCCGGTGTTAAAGAATTTCAAGTCAGACAGGATGGAGTATGAGCATGTAACCTCCCCGGTAGTCAGAAGCATATTGAAGGATCACCATGGTCAAATCTGGATAGGTACACAGGAAGGATTGTTTCTGAAGAAGAACCAGGAAATAACACCCGAAAAAATATTTCTGATAAAAGATAACGGCAGACTATTCATAACTGGAATGATTATGGATTCCGGCCACAGAATCTGGATTAGCAGTGCTTTGGGTGTTTTCATGATTGAGGATACCGAAATGCCCATGCAGAAAATCAGGCATTTTCCATTGGCAAGAGAAGATGACCGTAGCTTTGTCAATGCCGTTTATACCGATAACAGCGGGTTTATCTATGTCATTAAAGGATTGCGTGTTTACCGGTATGAAGCAGTAACAAACGATTTCATTCTGGTTGCCAACCTTAACACGGAGAAAGAGAAAAAGTCATCGCTGCTCAGCATTACCGCATTTTATAGCGATGAAAACTACTTAATGCTGGGCACCAACACCGGGCTTGCCTTGCTGGCAAAGGAAAGTAAAGCTTTTAGTAATCCCGAATGGCTTACTCATGACCGTTACAACAAGAATTCATTGCGCAGCAGCAACATTTACCACATTGCTAAAAAAAGGAATGGAGAATACTGGCTGGGTACTGCCAACGGATTAACCCGATTAAGCCAAGAAAAGGGGCATTGGCAATTCACCAATTACAGCACGGAGAATAACATCAGCAACAATACCATTTACACCTGTGTACCTGAGTCTTCTACGGAACTATTATGGCTAAGCACCAATGGCGGCCTTACCCGTTTCGATCCGGAAGGCATACGAACGGTGAATTTTGATATCAATGATGGATTACAAAGCAATGAATTTAATGGCGGGGCTTATTCTGTTTCGGAAGATGGTGAGTTTTTCTTTGGAGGTATTCAGGGCTACACTTCCTTCTATCCCGGTCAGATTCTGATTGATACCATTCCTCCTAAAGTGTACATCAGCGGTTTTATGATGCCCGATATGAACAAAAGAATTGCTTTGTCGGATGAAGGCATCCGTCAGATAAAACTGAAACATTATGAAAACAGTTTTTCCATTTCATTCAACGCATTCCATTACCATGACCCTTCAAAAAATCAGTTTGTTTACATGCTTGAAGGCTTCCAGAGCGAGTGGATTCCAGGTGGCACAGCGCGTCAGGTTAATTTTTCAGGTCTTCCTCCGGGAAAGTATGTTTTTAAAGTTAAAGCATCGAACAGCGATGGCATTTTCAATCCGGTTCCTGATCAATTGAGAATCATTATTACCCCGCCATTCCATCAAACCTTTTGGTTTTATGCATTAATTGCTGTCTTAATAGCCATTGGATTTCTTTTAATTCACCGTTACCGGTTACATATAAAATTAGCCAAAATCAAAGAGGCCGAAAGAATAAGAAAAGAAACGGCTGCCGATTTTCATGATGAGTTAGGACACAAACTCACTACCATAAGCTGGTTCAGTGATATTCTACGGAATAAAATTCCTGAAACGCAGCATGAACTCCGCCAGTATCTGGATAAAATCATTGAAACCTCTTCCGGACTCTATCATACCATGAAAGATCTTCTCTGGGCTATGGATCCCGAAAAAGATTCTGCTTATGAAACCTATGAACAGCTGCGGAACTTCGGGCATGAATTGTTTGATCACACCGGTATAGAATTTACTTCTGCAGAGGTATTGCCCGAATTGAAAAATGTAATTCTGCCTTTGGCTTACAAAAGGCATTTGCTGCTTATTTTTAAAGAGGTAATGCATAACAGTATGAAGCACGCTCAAGCTACAACAACCCATCTTGATGCGGAACAACACAACGGCTCGCTCACACTTCGGTTTTCTGATAACGGAAAAGGATTTTCACCAACCGGAGATTCATCCAATGGATACGGTATGAAAAATGTGATTAAGCGTGCTCATATCATTCATGCAAAACATGGATTTTTTTCCAATGGCAGCGGGATGCAGTTTGAAATTACCATTGACATACATAAAAACAGAACATTATGATTAAAGTCGTTTTAACCGAAGACAATGCCGACCTGCGCGAAGGAATGAGCATTATTTTTAAAGAAAACAGCAATGAGTTTGAACTGATCGGAGTTTTTCCTGATGCGGAATCAGCCTTGAAGAAAATTCCTTCACTCAAGCCGGATGTGGCATTGATGGATATCAATCTGCCGGGCATGAGCGGTATTGAATGCGTAAAAAAACTGAAGCAAACCATGCCTGAACTGGATGTCATTATGCTTACGGTATTTGCCGATGATAAAACCGTATTTGATTCGCTGTGTGCAGGAGCTTGCGGTTATATTACGAAGAATGCATCGCCTTCCGAAATTTTAGACGCCATCCGTGAAGTGAAGAAGGGTGGTGCCCCCATGAGTGCACGCATTGCACGCATGGTGGTAAAATCTTTTCAGCCTATGGAAAACTCTGAACTTACAGATCGGGAGAAAGAAGTTCTTGCCGAGTTGTGCAAAGGAAAAAGCTATAAAATGGTGGCTGATGCCTTATTCATCAGCCATGATACAGTACGCCATCACATCAAAAACATTTACAAAAAACTTCAGGTTCATTCTGTTTCGGAAGCTATTTTAATTGCAATGAAGCGTAGGATGGTGTAAAGGAAAGCAAGTTTAAAAGATTACTTACCCTCTCAGCCGCTTTACATACTTTCCGATAATATCAAACTCTACATTTACCCTGCTGCCTGATTTTATCTCTTTAAGATTGGTGTGTTCAAGCGTGTAAGGAATCAGTGCAACCGAAAAATAATCCTTTCCCGAGTCAACAACGGTTAAACTTACTCCGTTTACGCACACAGAGCCTTTGGGTACGGTAATGAAATACTCTTCTTCCGGATGACGAAAAATTAAAATCCTGCTTCCGTTTGCATCAGTTACATTTTCACAAACGGCAACGGCATCAACATGCCCCTGCACTAAATGGCCATCAACCAGCGAAGTTAAAGTTAAGCTTCGTTCAAGATTTATCATTGTTCCCTTCTGCCAGTCGGTAAGCCGGGTTTTTTTCAGTGTTTCATCAATGGCTGTTACCTTATGTTTATCATCCATGATGGAAGTAACGGTTAAACACACTCCGTCATGTGCAACGCTTTGATCAACTTTTAACTGTGAGGATATTGAGGAACTGATTGTGAACGTAATGTTCTTGCCCGAAACTTCAATGCCTGCCACCGCTCCGGTAGCTTCCACTATGCCGGTAAACATTTAATTTTTCTGATTTCCGATGTTATGAATCATCTGAACAAAGCCTGGTTTCAGTTGCCTTTCTCGCAGACCGCTCCGATACCGCTCAAATACTTTTCCGTAGTAGTAATACACTCCGTCAGGAAGAAGTGCTCCTGTGTTATTTAGTTTTCCGTTCCAGTTGATATCAGGATTGGTAGTAGAGAAAACTTTCTGCCCCCAGCGGTTTACAATGGTAATCTCCACCCGGTCAACATACCGGTAAGGGAAAGGTTGAAACAAATCATTCAATCCGTTTCCGTCCGGAGTAAATACATTAGGTAGTTCGTAGAATGGACAATTCTCAAAACAAATCACATTGCCTCTGAGGCTTTCATTGCCTACGGTATCAACAGCCGTTACATAATAACAACCCGCAACAGAATCAGGATTGGAAATGGAAAAAGAGTTTTGTGAAATCTGATTGATGACGGCCACTACGCTGTATGGCAAATTTTCATCAGGAGCATAATACACGATGTAATGGCTGAAATCAGGTGCGCAATCAAAATCGGGAACATTCCAAATCAAAGTAAGCTCGCCTTCGGCACAATTGAAGTTGAATCGGTCCAATGAATTAATAGCGCAAGGCGGAACATTATCAAACGGGCTGGCACATACTTCCTGAGAGTTGTTCAGAATCGGGCTTACAAAGCCGGGCGAAGAATAATCGCCTATGGTTTGAATAAAGTAGCAGTAGGTATCACCATTGATTAACCCGACATCTTCAAATGAATTGGTGTTGGAAAATCCGATGGAAATCCAGTTAGCACCATTCCATCTGAAAATTTCATAGCTGCTGTTAATCCATGGTACAGATAAACTCCAGTTTAAAATCAGCTTTTTATCGGTGGGAATAATCTGCAGGAATGGAGAAGAAGCATTGGCTGATTTGCCAATGAACCCATTGGAATTGTTATGCAATTCTATTTTGTAAGTAAAAGCTCCGTTTGCAGTATTCAAACCTGCATCATTAAAAATAGTATCATTCAAATCAGTGAAAGAAGCAATCTGTAAAAAATTAACTCCGTTAATTCCGTTTCCTCTGAGCAACCGGTATTCATAAGGACCGGGAAAGGCAACAGTATCTAATTCGGTAGGTTTACTCCAGGCTACATACATAGTGCCGTTAGAGGCATCTGTAGTTGTAACGCTGACATTGGTAATTACAGGAATATCTTTTTTTAATGCGGCACAAACTTCAGCCGAAGCATAACTCAAGGCTCCGTCAGGATAATAGGCTACTATCATATAGCAATAGTCGTTTCCATGTATCAGGCCGGCACCGTTGTTATTATCCGTGTAGGTGGTATTGGTTAAACCGGTTATGGTTGCAATTTTAGAATAACCGGTATAAGCCGGAACTCCGGTTTCGCACTGTGCAGGAGTAAAGCCGTAAAATCCCATTCGTCTGTAAATGTGATATCCTTTTGCCTGCGGGCAGGCGCTTTGATTCCAGTTAAGGATGATGCTGTTGCCTAAAGACACAGCCGTAGGATTCTGAGGGGCCGGGCCTACCACCGTTATGTTCACCATTTTCAATGCAGTAAGTGCAACCTGTGGATTATTATCTCTTGCTGTAAACAGCACCTGGTAAGGACTTCTGCGTACGTGTGCACAGCTTGTAAGCCATTCAAATGTTCCGGTAACAGAACCGGTAGCCGAAACAGGAGGAAAGGTTGCCGAATCAGGATTGAAAAGAAAAGGCGCTCCTGTGGCGCTAAGCGTTATTAATTCATTATTGGGATCAGTGGCTGTTACATTAAAGGCTATCAGGTCACCGGCATTCACACAAATATCACTGAGCGACTGGATGACTGGCGGCTGGTTATTTCCGGGATAAATAGTAATCTGCATATCGCGCTCTACATATCCTATCATGGTTCCGCTTCTCCATTCCTTAATCAGAAAAGCTACATTGTATTCTCCCAAAGCAATGGGAGTATCCCATACTAAGTTGCCGGTTACTGCATCAAGTGTAAACGAAGTGGAAGATGCCGGAAAAGTATATCCGGGTATTGGTAACCCTCCTTCGCGTTTGCATACAATCAGTTCATAAGAAAGACTGTCACCATCGGGGTCATAAGCATTGGGATTGTGAACGAAAATCTGGCCGATAACTCCTTCATCAATCGGTGGGTAAAGTAATACAGGGGAGTTGTTGTAACCAAGAAAAGGTGAAATGGTAAGCCGGGTTTCAATATAAAAAGGAACGTTTACCGAACCCGGTATGTTTATCACTCCCCCATTTCGATTAGGGTCAGTCATAGAAACAATATAGGTAGAAGGGCCGGGATAGAGATGCGAACCCTGATAGATATTGCGGCTGATGTCTGGACCTACTGTTACTTTTGATTGCCGTTGCAGCACTGAACTTGTTCCATCTCCCCATTCCAGTGTAAGCGTATCGCGGTCGGCTGCGCTGCTGGTTTTGGTGTAAGTGGTGATGGTGAAATAGTAAAGCAAAGGATTGTTAATATCGCGTTCGTAAGTAATTTCTCCGGCACGGTTATGCGTGGCAAAGGCACTTGAAACAAAAAACAAAAGTAAAATGGGAAAAAAAAATTTGCGAATGGTTTTCATGTTAAAATGGAAGTGCTAAGATAGGAAATGCGCTAAAAAGCAATATTTGGCTATGTGAATTTCATTTAACAAACAGATGCATATTGCTTACCCTATCCTGTTATTTCAAAAAGAATTTTCAGGGTAGCCAAAAGAAAGTGTCATTTTATATTTTGAATGTATGTTACTGATAAAAAGGGGTGTCTTGGTTGATAAATGATGCAAAAACTTAGCTGACTAATACAATCATGTTTAAAAACACATTCATATTTTTGAGCCATGAAACAGGTAGTAGTTCTGCTTTTATCGGCTGTGATGTGTATGAACATGTTTAGTTGCCTGTTTACGTTGTTTTCATTTAAGATAAATCAGGAATACATCTCCTTCACCTTGTGCGAGAAAAGAGAAGTGAAGAATAACCGGTGTCATGGCTCGTGTTATCTAAAAAAACAGCTTAAAGAAGAAGAACAAAAGGAAAATATGCCTCAGAAAAATTTAAAGACAGATTTTGATTTCAATTTCTTTTTTCAGGCCGTAAGCAGAAAATTATTTTCTGATATTTTAATAAAAGTAATTATTATTACTGAGTTTGCAAGTCGCCTTTGCAAAGGTTGGCTTTCGGAATTAATAAAGCCGCCCGGCTTTTAATCCTAAACCTCATGCATAAATAATTACTTGTAGGATTTAAGCCCTCCTCGCGCACTCTGTAACCCCCTGAAGGGAACTGCGCGCTGGCATCCCTGCCTGACCGGCAGTACAGCTTCAGGGTTTCACGGGTGTGGAGCATTTATGCAAAAGGTCTCCTGACAAATGCTTTACTGATTATTAGTCTCTGGAGATGCGGCTTAAGCAATAGCAGTCTCTTAAATTATTATTTAATTTCTTAATTTATGTTTAACTTAAAAAATTTTAAACCAATGAAAAATCTCATCATACTTAGTATTCTTTTATTAACAGTTTCTCATTTTACATTTTCACAAAATCTGATTTGGAGTAATGTTTCGCATCCTGATCCTCGCGAGGTTTATGGTGTTGCATTTACGGCTGATGGCTCCAAAGCTTTGAGTGGCAGCGAGTGTCATGATACAAGACTGCGTCTGTGGGATGTAGTAACCGGCAATTTGCTTTGGGATTATCAGCTTGATTCCAATTTAATGTGTACAGCCGGGGTTAAATTCAGCAGTAATGGTACGTATCTGGCAGCGCTTGAAGAGTTAGGACATTTGCTGCTGTTTAACCTTAGTTCCGGAACTCCGCAATTGAGTAATTCAATCAATGTTGGCAACGGAGGAGCCTTTGCACTTGACTTCAGCCCCACGAGTGACAGGATTGCAATAGCAGGAAATAACAATAAGCTGAAAATTTTTGATGTAGCTTCCGGAATACTGCTTCATAACATTACGGCTCATACAGGATATATTTTCGGAGTTGCCTGGTCGCATACTGGTTTATATATTGCTACTTGCGGTCAGGATGACAAAATCAAGATTTGGGACTCCACTGGCGTGCTTATTCATACTTTAAGCGGCCATACCGGTGATGTATTGGATGTTAAATTTTCTCCTGCTGATGACTTTGTTATTTCTGCCAGCGCTGACGATAAGATTAAAATCTGGAACCGTAGTACGGGCGCTCTTGTTTATACCATCAATGGTCATACCGGTGATGTAAGAAGCCTTGCTATTTCACCTGACGGAAATTATATTTTCAGCGGATCGAATGACCAAACCTCCCGTATTTGGAATTTTAATACCTACTCTCAGTTAGCCAGCTTTAATAATCCCGGAGCCGGTAAAGTATACACTGTAGCCTGGTCGCCTACCGAAAATAAAGTACTTACCGGTACTTCTAATAATCAGGTCTTACTGTGGGATATTCATTCTTTAGTCAGTTCGGTTTCTTTTCCCGGTAATGTAATGCAACTCAATTTACACCCGAACCCGGTAAAGGATTTTGTTTCAACGGGACTGAAAAATATGGAAGTTACCTATAATATATTTTCAATCTCCGGCCAGCTGATTCAGGACGGAACATTACCTAAGGACGGTATTATCCGAACTGAAAATCTGAACCCTGGATTTTATTCGTTACAGTTTGACTTAGCCAATGGTGTTTTGCTAACTACAAAGTTTATAAAATTGTAACAGCACGAATACACTTGTTTTTTACCAATGAGCACTGAATCTGTTTTCAGGTTCGTGCTCATTTGTTTTGTTACTAAGTATGATAGACTTTAAAAGTTCTAGCTTTACCTTTGCCACGTAAACCTGATTACATGAAATACAAAAGAATCCTTCTTAAGCTGAGCGGTGAAGCCCTGATGGGCGACAAACAATTCGGAATTGATAACGACAGACTGGTTCAATATGCCCGTGAAATTAAAAGCGTAGTTGACCGGAAGACGCAGGTTGCTATAGTAATAGGTGGGGGTAACATCTTTCGCGGATTGCAAGCGGCCGAAGGCGGCATGGACCGTGTGCAGGGCGACTATATGGGAATGCTGGCTACGGTAATTAATTCAATGGCGTTACAAACCGCGCTTGAAGGATTGGGAGTTTATACCCGGCTTCAATCTGCCATTAAAATGGAAGCCATCTGCGAGCCTTTTATCCGAAGAAGGGCTGTTCGCCATCTTGAAAAAGGACGTGTGGTTATTTTCGGAGCAGGAACCGGCAATCCGTATTTCACCACGGATACGGCTGCTTCGCTTCGTGCCATTGAAGTGGAAGCGGATGTAATTCTGAAGGGAACGCGTGTTGATGGTATTTATACTGCCGACCCCGAAAAAGATAAAAACGCAGAGCGGTATGACAGGATTACTTTTACCGAAGCCATTCAGCGCGATTTAAAAGTAATGGATATGACAGCTTTTACCCTTTGCCGCGAAAACAATCTGCCTATCATTGTATTTGATATGAATAAGCCCGGCAATCTTGTCAGATTAGTAGAAGGTGAACCGGTTGGCACTCTGGTCGAAGTTTAGTTTTTGCTTTGTTTATTCCCCATAGCCGCTATTCATTAAATACTTACCGAATTAAGGTTTTCTTTGAAGCATGAAAAGACTTTTCTTCTGTAGCGTTCTGCTTTTTAGTTCATGGGTTATATCAGCTCAGACAGTCCAGGTGTCGAACTTTGCATTTGACGATGTAGGGTATGATGAAGTAATGGTGGCCGGATATACCGAGAAGGGTTTCTTTGTTCTTCAAAGCAATCTTCCTTTTGAAAGCGACCGCGACCGGATTGGTTTCAAAAACCGTAAATACCGCTTATCTTTTTTCAATAATCAACTTAACAGGTTATGGAATCAGAACATTGACCCCGATCCACAGGCCACAGTTCAGGGAGTTTTCTTTTTTAAGAATAGAATGTTGGCCATTAGTACTTCCTTTTCGAAATCTACGGGCGAACAACAGGCTTCTGTGATGATCAGGCAATATGATGATGCAGGAAGTAAAACAGAATCCATCAATGCCGGTACTATCAAACTGAAATCAACCCCCGAAAAAACGCGGGTGGTTATTTCTGAAAACAGAAGGCTTACAGGCATACTGCTGCCCGAATTTTTAACCGATGAGTTGCTGCGCATTCACTTTCTGTTACTCGATTCTACCTTTAACACCATGGGAAATAAGACCCTTGAAGTTCCTTGCCGCAGAAAGAATTTTTACTTAGAAGATTATCAGCTTTCCGACCGTGGCGATCTGGCAATGCTGAGCGTACAACAGGTGCGCGAAAACAAAAACAAATTGGATGAATACAGTGTTCATTTCTGTTCTTTGACGGCACTTACTCCTGAGCATATCGTCATTTCGCGCGAAAGGGAGGAGACTGCCGGAGCCGGAATAGTTTTCGATAATTTGAATAACATGCTGGTTTGTGCCGGATTTTCTGCCGAGCCTTCTCTCACTTCCCGAACCTCCATTTTTGTTCATCGCATTCCTGTTCAGAATCCATCTGCAGCTGTTCAACAAACGGTTCCGGTTGATGACAGGTATAAATTCAAGTTAGCTTCTGTTAATGAAAGGAGTGTTTCCAGCGGATTGTTTTCTTATCCTATCCGTAAAATGATTCTGCGTAATGACGGAGGCGTTGTGCTCATTGCCGAAGCTTTTTATGCTTATGAATACTCTTACTACGATTACTTTACCCAATCCTACATGCGCAGAATTGATTACCAGTTTAACAATGTAGTGAGTATTTCCATCAACCCAGACGGGCAGATTCACTGGCTGAACGTTATCCGTAAAACACAGGAGTCAACCGATGATGGCGGAGCGTTTTCTTCTTTTCTGCAAATGACTACCGACAATGATCTGATAATGATTTACAACAATTTCGGCAACCGCGATAATGAAGTTAAGTACTCTGTGATTGATGCTTCAGGCCGGTTTGACGAGTCCCATACCCTTCGCACCAATGTTCCGCTGCTTTTATTGCCGCGTTTCGGAAAGCAGATTTCGGCCAATGAAGCCGTCATGCCATGCATGAACAAGAAAAAATTATCTCTGGCTAAAGTTACATTCTGAACTTCATGTAATGAACTCATTATTTTTCATCTTCACCAATTTATCTTTGCTCAAAATAAAAAAACCATGGCTACACGTATTTTTTCAACTTTGATTTTGTTCTTCGGTATGGCCTCCTGCACTGGTCAGCCAAAAGAAGAAAATAACTCAGCAGCCATGCCTGGCGGCATTCAATGGATGGGCTTTGAAGAGGCTGTCAGAAAATCTGAATCGGATAAAAAGAAAGTATTTATTGATGTTTATACCGACTGGTGCGGATGGTGCAAGCGTATGGATGCTACCACTTTTAAAAATGATACGGTTACTGATTTTATGAATCAGTATTATCATGCCGTAAAGCTCAATGCCGAATCGCGCGATACCATCCGTTTCCGTGATCAGGTTTTTGTTTTCCGTCCTGAGTACAAAGCCAATGAAATTGCCCTTTCGCTGCTTAATGGAAAAATGGGATATCCCAGTTTTGTAGTGCTGGATGAAAATTTCTCTATGCTCAATGTCATTGCAGGATATCAGACTCCGGAACAACTTCTGCCAGTACTTCAATACTTTGCCGGTAATAAACACCTCAATAAAACCGAATAATACAGTGAAACACATCTTCGCCTTCTTGATCCTTCTTGCAATCATTTCCGGGGTTTCCATTAACCCTGACGGAAAACTTCAATCTTCTTCACTGCTTGCTGATTCCACCGATTTAAATCCGAATGGATCGAGCGAATTGTCATTGCTTATGCGTAAGATGCATCAGCATGCGCTTAAAGCACGCGAAGAGGTATTAAAAAACAAGCCGACAAAAGGCTATCCTGCCGAGTTTGAAAAAATTTATACTGCCACCCCTACAACACCCACTACAAAAAATCAGTATTACAACAGTTATGCTGATTTATACATGGCAGCATTAAAAAATTTTTCAAAGTCAAATAAGAAGGATCTGAAGGAAAACTATAATAACCTCATTTCAGGCTGTGTGGTATGTCATACGACACATTGTCCCGGTCCCATGGTGTTGATTGAAAAACTTCCTGTCGAATAATGATCTCTTTAAGTTTTTCTGATCAGCAGTGCTGCATTCTCCACATGCAGCGTATGCGGAAACATATCCACCGGTCGTATTTTTATCAATTTGTAATTACTCAATAAAGAAATATCTCTGGCCTGGGTTGCCGGATTGCAGCTTACATATACCAGCCTTTCAGCTTCTGATTGATTAACGGCTTCGGTTACTTCAGCATGCATACCTGACCTCGGAGGATCAATCATCATCACTTGCGGTTTGCCATGAGTAAGGAAGAAATCCAGGGTCAGTAAATCTTTTAAATCACCGGCATGAAAAGAGAGATTGTTCAGTCCGTTCAATTCAGCATTCAACCGGGCATCCTTTACCGCATCTTCCACATATTCAATTCCTGTTACCTGCTTGGCATGGCGGGCAGCCATGCAGGAAATGGTTCCTGTACCGCAGTAAAGATCATACACATGTTCATGAGGTTTGATTTCCGCAAAATCAAAAGCAACCTTGTACAAACGGGCTACCTGCCCGCTGTTGGTTTGAAAAAAAGATTTTGGTGAAATCCTGAATTTCAAATCATCAATGGATGCCGTAATGAATCTTTCGCCTTGATAAAGCTGAACCGGCAAATCGTAAATAGTATCGTTTCGTTTGGTGTTGATTACATACATCAGCGAGTGTAGCTGAGGAAAATGTGTCCGGATAAAATGCATAACCATTTCGATTCCTTTGTTATCTTCTTTTCCGAACATCATGATTACCATCCATTCGCCAAGATTGGTGTTTCTTACCACCATGCCACGCAATAATCCTTCGTGCTGACGGTGATCGTAAAACGAAAGTTTGTTTTCAATGGCAAATGATTTTACGGCCAGCCTGATTTGATTATTCAGATCGTCCATCAGGTAACAGGTTTGAATATCAACCACTTTATCGAACAGCCGCGGCAAATGAAACCCCACCGCGCCATCTTCAAATGTTCTTCCAGATCGAATTTCTTCAATACTTAAATACTTTTTGTTGCTGAATCCGAAATCAAGCCGGTTTCTGTATGCGGTTTGAACAGGTGAAGCCAGAATGGTTTCCATTTCAAAACCTGTTTGATTGCCTATTCTTTCAAGAGCATCCTTTACCTGCTTTTCTTTAAACTGTAACTGTGCTTCGTATTTCAGGTGCTGCCAGCGGCATCCTCCGCATGTTCCGAAATGTTGACAGAAAGGATCATTTCTCAGGCTTGAGGCTTCCTTTATTTTTACAATTGAAGCTTCGTAAAATTTTTTTTTTGATTTATAAATTTTTACATCAGCCACATCGCCCGGCACAGCCTTATCCACAAAAACAACCCTGTTTTCATACCTGCCAATTCCGGTTCCTTCATTGCTTATATCGGTAATCTTTATGTCATTTAGAAAAAGGGCTTGCTTCATAGGCGACAAATAAAGTATTTTTGAGTAATCAATTCGCAGGCATGAAATCGAAAAGCCATGTTGCATTTCTGAAATGGTGTAAAGTTTCCATGATTTTTTTGTGGTTTTTCTTCCCGGCATTATCTTCTGCTACCCACGTTGTTGGCGGAGATTTTACCTACCGTTGGTTAACGGGGAATCAGTTTGAACTTACTGTAAAAATTTACCGCGACTGCCTGCCGGGCAATGCCGGTTTTGACCAAAGCATTCTTATTGGAATTTTTGATAAGGTTACGCATGCCAGACAAGATACCTTGCTGATGGATTTGGTTGAAATGGATTCTGTAAGCCTCAGCGGGCCATCTGCTTCTTGTGTAATTCCACCTGAAGTGTGTGTAGAGTATGCCATCTATAGGGATACTATCATTATTCCAAACAACCCCAACGGATATTACCTGATTTGGGAACGCTGTTGCCGCAATTCCACAATCATTAACATGCAAAGTCCGCTGCAAACCGGTATGGCCTTTTATGCCGAAATGCCCGATCCCGCTTTTCATAACTCAAGCCCGCAATTCAGCAACGACCCATTGCCTTTTGTTTGTGAAAATCAACCATTGAATTACAGCTTTTCTGCAGTGGATCCGGATGGTGATATTTTGGTTTACGAACTCTCAACACCTCTTGCCGGTAATACCGGACTTCCGAATACATCCCCGGTTCAGGCAATTTTACCAACTCCGTTACCGGCTCCTTATCCTCCCGTAACATGGGCTTCCGGTTACTCGCTTGCCAATGTTTGTCAAAGCATTCAGCCGTTAACTGTTGATCCTTTAACCGGACAAATCAGTGTTACCGTTCAGAATTTAGGAATGTATGCTATGGCTGTGAATGTTCGCGAATTCAGAAACGGAGTGCAGATTGGAATGATCAGGCGCGAAATTGAGTTCTCTGTAATTATTTGTTTTGGCAGTATTCCGCAGTTAAGTTTATCTTCAAGCGTGCAACAAACAGGAACAAACTACTTCGAGATTTACGAAACGGATACCATTTCATTATTGATTTCCGGATCGGATACGGAAGATTCACTGTGGCTTGATGTAAACAGCGAAACCATGCAACCGGGCGCTATTCCCCCGCCTTTGGCAACCGCCAATGCTGACAGTGGAATGTTTTATACCGCTGCCCTTTATTACTGGGTTACTGACTGCGGCCATGGACGAAATGATCCCTATAAGGTTGTAGTCAGGCTGCGCGATAATGGCTGTCCTTTACCTTTCACTGCTTTTGATTCTGTTTTTATAAAAGTTAAATCAGCCAACGATTACAAACCTGACATACTTTGTCTCGGACTTCGGGACGATGATAAAGTGGAGGTTATATGGCAGGCGCCAACCGTTCCGCAAAAGCATTTTCAAAAAATGGAAGTTTACCGAAGTATGAACGGCAGTCTTTTTTCTTTGATAGGAAATCAACCCGATTATTCCAAACATCACTTTGATGACCTGTATGCAACAGATTATTTGAACAATAATTATTGCTACTATGTAAAATTAATCAGTGATTGTGGTGGTGCAGGCCTGCCATCAGACACCGTATGCACGGCCACCCAGTTTAACAACGCGGTCAATGTGATGAGGAATGCAACAGTGGTTAATAACAATGCCATTGAAATTACCTGGGAGCAATTTCCGGCTGCATCTGCATCTACATTCTTTATTTACCGGGCAGAAAACAAACCTTTTGCTGCTTATGAACCGGTTGCCACCTTGGTACATCCGGTCGGTGAAACTTATCTGGATGCCAATGTAGAAGTCAATAAAACTTCTTATTGTTACTATCTGATTAACGAAGACCTCTGTAATAACCGAAGCCCGGCAAGCAACCTGGCCTGTACTGTTTTTTTGGAAGGAAAGAGTGATATGTTTTTTAATAAACTTGAATGGAATTCTTATCAGCAATGGAGTCAAGGCGTTAACCGGTATCAGGTTTACCGCAGACCTTACGGAAGCAATGAGCCTTTTGCCTTGGTTGCTTCAACCGAATTCAACGATACAACCTATGGCGATCATGAGCTTGATTTGGATTACGGCTATTTTGATTATCGCATCATCGCTATTGAAGATACTATGCCGTTACCTATGCAGAGCGTTTCGAACGAGATTACTTTAAGCCAGCAACCGCTCGGTTACATTCCAAATTCTTTTTCACCAAATCAGGATGGGAAAAATGATGTCTGGAAATTGGAATCAGCTTTTGTCGAATCGGCCGAAGTGAAAGTATTCAGCCGTTGGGGTCAGCCTGTTTTTGAATCCGATTCAAAAAACTTTGTATGGAATGGAAACGTAAACGACAAACCAGCCCGGCAAGGCGTTTACGTTTATATCTTAACTTACAAGGGATACGGCTCTGAAAAAAAATTCAGCAGGAAAGGAACAGTAACGCTTCTGCGTTGAATGTTTTCAAACAGTTTTCGCTTTCGCAGCAGCAGTTTTTCTGACAATTTTAACCGGTGCGGCAGGTTTCATTTTTTTCAGAGTGGCCTCAAAGTCATTGAGAGCATTCATGTAAAAAATATAGGCATCGTAAGGGGAATCATACGGGCTGAAGTATTTGTGCACATCGCCATCACTCCAGAATTTGGTACACATATAGTAGAAATGATCGCTGGTCTGGAGTTTACCCCATGTATGAATAAATTCTTCATTGCCTGTTGCTAAGACGGCTTTTTCCATAGCATACAATCTTTTTGCAGCTTCTTTTTCCATGCTGTTGCTAAGCCATGCAGAGAGGTCGCGTTCGGCATCGGCCCAGGAGGTGTATTCGGGTACGTCATACACATCGCGCGCTTTGTAAGCCTTGATGGTTTCAGAAGGAGTTTTAAATCCGAAATCCTGATGTTTAAGAATTTCACCGGGCAGGTATTTCATAAAATCAAAAATGCCGGTTGATTCCCATTGATGCTCTCCGAATGTTTCATAATCCATAAACAGATTGACAGTATCGCCATTTCCGGCAACTTTATGAACCCATGAAGCAAACGTATCGGCATGAAGCGGCCATTCGCTCCAATTGCGGTCTGAAAAACGGAAGGCAATATCATCACTGAGGCGATAATTTTTCAAAAGCAATTTTATCTTTTTTGACCCCTGTGGTTTATAAACAAAATTGGGAGTACGGTTTCCGAGTATTCTGTCAACCCCTTCGCAAAGAATGGCTTTGTATCCCATCTTCTCCACAACAGCAGCTACTGCATTGCTGTAAATCAATTCTGTGTTTCTGAAAACATCAGGTGTTACTCCGAAATGTTTTTCAATGGCAGTACGGTGCAATTCAACCTGCCGTTTGAATTCTTTCTGTGAAAAAATAAAAGACAATGAGTGAAAATATGTTTCCGAAAGAAATTCAACACAACCGGTTTTGGCTAATTCCTGAAAGGATTTAAGTACATCAGGCCTGAAGGATTGAAACTGTTCCAGGGCTACACCACTGATGGAATAACTGATACGGAACTTGCCTTTGTATTTTTTAATCAGCTCAAGCATCAAAGTATTGGCAGGCAGGTAGCATTTATCTGAAACTTTATTAAGAATGGCCCTGTTCTTTTCATCGTCTTCGTAAAAATGATTTTTGCCTAATTCTAAAAAAGAATACCTGCGAAGCCGGTAGGGCTGATGCACCTGAAAATAAAAGCAAACTGACGGCATAGTGATGGATTTACAGGTTACAATAATAGTTAATTCAAGGCAGTTAAAAACAAGATTCAGTACACGTTAATCTGTGCTGATTTTTATTCACCTTAGCACCCTGTATGAATTTTAACAGGTTATGAATATTGAAAAAATACTTTCGATTTCCGGTAAACCCGGTTTGTACCGGTTGCTTTCTCAGGCAAAAAACGGGGTGGTTATTGAATCGTTAACAAATGGGAAACGCACTGTGGCTAATGCTTCGGAACGCATCAGCCGCCTGAGCGAAATCAGCATGTTCACCACCAGTGAAGACAAACCGCTGTCTGAAATTTTAAAGCTGGTTAAAGAAAAATTCGGAAACGAATTACCTGTCAGCCCAAAGTCTGATAATAAAGCACTTATTGAATTTTTAGGTCAGGTGGTTCCTGATTTTGACCGCGAAAGAGTCTATCCCTCCGACATTAAAAAATTAGTTTCCTGGTACCTGATACTGAAAGATCTTCCGGAAGAAACCGGAGAAAAAACTACTGAAGGAAATGAAAAAAATACTCCTCATTAGCCTTTTAAAACAATGCCATTTCTTGCTTAACCTTTTGCTATTTTCAGAGTATAAGTTCTTAAGCCTTCGCAAAGGCTTCCAAACTGTATTCTGATGACCTCCGGTTTTTTCATAAACTATTTGAGCCTGACAAATCGCCTAGGGCAACCGGCTGTTTTAAAAGTTATGCTTGCGGGGTATGCTGCTTTGTTATTCGCTTGGCAGATTACTGACCATTCGGTAAAGGAATTTATCATTCCGAGAGCCGTGCTGATTGTTTTTCCGGCAGCTATTTTTATTTATTCGATGATAAGCGGCTATGAAAAACTGAATTTTCTGTTCAATACATTCTCAAAATTCATGGCGTTGTTTCTCTGCGGAATTATCTTTTACAACCCTGAATATATTTCATTAGCATGGGCAATCATTGCCTTACATTTCTTCTCGGGCATAGACCGGCAAAAACTGATTTACGGTTTGTTGTTTACCTTTTTACTCTCAGTTCTGCTTTTAATAGTTCTTAACCATGCTTCTTTATCGTTCAAAGCAGCTTATTTTATTGTTTATTTTCTGATGGCTGCCCTGTTGCTGGCAGCAGGCAGATTTAATGAAACAGCAGGTTCGTCAGAAATGAATTTGCCGGGAATGCATCTTGTTGTTGATATGAAGGATGGCCGGATAACATATATGAGTAAAGCAGCTAAAAATTTCTTTTCAGATAAAACGGAAGATAAAATTTATGCTGATCAACTTTTTGATAACCGTGTATGGCAACGGATGAAACATGAGTTTTCTACTGAAGTGTTGCACGATGAAATCAGTGTTGAGCAAAACGGCACGGATTGCTTCATTCAGATTTTATGGAGCCGACTGCAGCCGGGAAACAATTTAGTATCCGTTGAGTTGGTAGAGGTTACTCATTTCCGGAATCAGCTTTCGCAAAGCGAAACCAATGCATTGGAACTTCGACATTTCTTTGATCGAATTACCGATGGCATTCTTATTCTTGACCAATCCGGCAATCCGGTAATGGTGAATCGCTCCTTTTCCGAACTCACCGGATTGCGAAGCGATTCTACTTTAACAACCCATCCTTTTCTGGAAGAATTGATTCATGCCAATCCTTTATTGAATCAGGACTCTTCGCACAGTGTTCAGGTAAAAACGCTGGATGTAATAGGTAATGAATTATGGTTGCAGATGACAGGACGGAAAGTCATCAGCCCGGTAAATCAATCGGCTTGTTATTTATGGATTGCCAGCAATGTTACTCGCCATCGTTTAGCCGAAGTAGGAGAGAGGCAAAAGGTGTTCAAAAAAATTCTGGATGAAAGCCAGACAGGAATCACTTTTATCAATTCGTCTGCAAAGATCCTGCATACCAATCATGTCATGGTTTCCATGCTGGGATATTCATCCGATGAATTGAGTCAGTTAAAACTTCCTGATCTGATTCATCCGAACGAAGCCAATGCCTTCCGGAATAAAATGAATGGACTGATACAGGGAAATGGCGGGCCGTTTAAAGAAGAATTAAAGTTGCTTCGAAAAAACGGAACTGTAGTGCACACCATTTTCAGCGCATCGGCTTTTAAAGACAATGAGGAGCCGGGAGCTATTATCATGGTAGAAGACATAAGCCGTGAAAAAAATCTTGAGCAGTCGCTGCGTCAATCTTCTACCGACCTTACTCTCCTTCTTGAAAGTACTGATGATGGCATTTGCTCATTGAATTACGATTTCAGCATACGCATATTGAATGAGCCGTTTGTGCGAAGCATACAGACAGCAACAGGCAAACCTCCTTTGCCAAATACAAATTTTCTTTCGGCCTTTCCTCTGAATACACAACAGCAATGGCAACAGCGATTAAGCGAAGTGATGAAAGGTGAATCGCTGTTTTTTCGTGAACAGTATTCATTAACGGATAACCGAACAGTTTTTTTCGATTGGTCATTGCGGCCTGTAGCCGGCAATAACCGCATGATTACCGGCATTTCCATGTTTGTTCGTGATGTAACAAAGCAAATTCTGAACGAAGAAGAGATTAACCGTGCACGCGAAGAAGCAGAGCGTGCCAATTTGGCCAAATCACGCTTCCTTGCTACTATGAGCCATGAAATTCGTACTCCGTTAGGAGGCATTATCGGCATGCTTGATTTGCTTAACGATACCAAACTTGACAAACAGCAGAAAAATTATGTGCAGTCACTGCAGCTAAGCAGCGAAACGCTTATGCAGATAATCAATGATGTGCTCGACTATTCCAAAATAGAATCTGAAAAATTAGAGCTTGAAAAGTCAGTATTCAGCATACGGCAGTGTATAGAAGAAACATTCAATATCCTTTACGCAAAAGCGCAGGAGAAAAACCTGAAACTCAGCTATAAACTTGATTCCTCTGTTCCGGCAGAGATTATTGGCGATAAGAACCGTCTTAGGCAGATACTTATCAATCTTACAGGCAATGCCATTAAGTTTACCCATGAGGGTGGAATTGCTATCATGGTAAAGCCGGAAAGTTTTTCCGGTGGGAAATCTACTCTCCAGTTTGCCGTAAGCGATACAGGCATTGGCATGACAGCAGAGCAGCAGCGAAATCTTTTTCAGGAGTTTTCTCAGGCCGATGCAAGTACATTCAGTAAGTATGGCGGAACGGGCTTAGGACTTGCTATCAGCGCACGGTTGGTTTCATTGATGAACGGAAAAATATGGGTGCAGAGCGAGCCGGGCAAAGGCTCTGTGTTTTATTTCACCGCTCAGTTTGATTTAACTGAAAGTCTCACCATTTCCGAAAAGCCCGAAAAAGATTTTTCAGGCAGCAGCGGCATGGATGAAACACAATGGGAGCATATTCCGCTGAGTATTCTTGTTGCCGAAGACAATGAGGTAAATCAACTGTTAGTAAAAACCATACTCGGCAAGCTTGGCTATGAACCCGAAATGGTTGCCGATGGAAAAGCTGCTGTAGATTTTATAAAATACCGAAAAGCCGATTTGATTTTTATGGATGTGCAGATGCCTGAAATGGATGGACTGCAGGCCACTGCTGAAATCCGTAAACAAAATGACAAAGAGCAGCCTGTTATCATTGCCATGACGGCTTATGCCTTGCAAGGTGATAAAGAGAAATGCCTGGCAGCCGGTATGGACGATTATATTACCAAGCCGGTACGTATGAGCGATTTGAAAACAGTCATCACCAAATGGAAAGGAAAGAAACTGTTGCAGAATTCCGGTATATCTTCTTCTCAAATAACAGAAGAACCGTTACTTGATATGAAAGTAATAACTCAGCTAAAAAAACTTGGAGGTGATGACAGTGGGAAATTTTTCAGACAGCTTACCGAAATGTACATGAAACTCACTCCTTCTCTCTTAACGGCCATTCGGCAAAATATCGAATCAGCTAACCTGGAAGCAGCAGGAAATGCCGCTCATAAGCTGAAAGGCAGTAGCCTTAATTTGGGAGCAGCAAAAATAGCTGCACTTTGTAAAAAGATTGAAGAGCAATGTCTTGAAAAGAATGCTGCAGGTTTAAAAAATCTGATTGAACAACTGGATGATATTTTCAATAAAACAGCTAACGAAATTCAAAAGCTTGCCTGATTAAAAATTGTACCGGGATTTGCAGTAATCAGTTTTTCGCATGATAAATTCAGTCAGCCGCAAGCTGGCCTAAACTATTTTAACCACCTCCTGAACCACGCCATCAGAAAGTAGAGCGTAAATAAATCGTTCACATTGCTTTTACTGCCGGCTTTAATCTGCCGGATTAATTCAGTAAGACCATTGGCATCAAACAGTCCGGTGTCAGAAGCAAAGCTTTTCAGATTCTGTTCCACATAATCACTCATATATCCTCCGGCCCATTCGCGAAGTGGTACAGAGAATCCCATTTTTTTACGGTACAGGATTTCATGAGGCAGAATTTTTTCCAATGATTTTTTAAGAATGTATTTAGGCTCACCGTTTTTCATTTTCAATTGAGCGGGAATGTTCAGGGCATGATTCACCACATGATGGCTCATAAACGGAGCGCGGGTTTCCACAGAATTAGCCATACCGAGTTTATCAGCACGTGTAAGATAACGGTTCGGGTCATTCATTTTAAAACCGAGATAACACATCCAGTCAAGGTCAGTGGCATTTACCGGCTTTACCTTTTCATACATACTCCTGTACATCTGAATTAGCTGATATGAACTTAGTGAATGCGAACGTTCTCGGAAATTTTTACTTAAAAATTTCTTTTTAGCGCTTTCTTTAAAGCTGCGTGCCGAGCCCCAGAAAAATTCCTGATTCAATGCTGCCCGGCTCAGCATTTCACCCACCGGTGAAGTTTCATCTTTAAGTTGTGAAATATGCGCTGCAATTCGTTTTATAAACCCGGGCAGCTTCATGTATCGGTGATATGCGGGATAGAATTTCAGATAACGAAGGTAATTTCGATAGCCGGCATAAATTTCATCACTGCCATCTCCTGTCAAGACCACAATGGTTCCTTCGCTGCGCGCTTTCTGCGAAATGAAATAAATCGGAATGCAGGTCGGATCGGCCAGCGGCTCATCAAAAATATCGGCCATGCGAGGAACAAAATCAGCAATCTCCTGAGCGGTTACGGTTTTTTCAAAATGTTCTGTATTGAACATGGCAGAAATTTTTCGGGCATATTCCAATTCATCATAAGCCGGCTGATTTTCGAACCCAATGCTGTAGGTTTTGATTTTGTAAGGACTGATGCGGCTCATGTGAGCTACCACTGCGCTGCTGTCAACACCTCCGCTCAGGAATGCGCCTACAGGAACATCACTTACCATCCGGCTTTTTACCGATTGTTCAAAAACCTGATAAGTTTCAATCTCCCAGTTTTCTTCTGTCTTTGTCTTACGGTTTTCATAACTCACTTCCCAATAAGGTGTGATGTCAAAAGTTCCGTTGCTTTTCACCGTCATTATGGAGGCCGGAGGCAGCTTTTCAATTCCTTTAAACATGGTAAAGGGCGGAGCAAGCTGATTAAAGGTGAGGAAGTGATAGAAAGCAGTTTCATCAAGATGTGGTTTCATCCACGGAAGCTCAAGCAATGATTTTATTTCGGAAGAGAAAGAAAAAATCCCGTTTTGCAACGAATAGTAAAACGGTTTCTCACCGGCTCGGTCGCGTGCAATGAATAATTCTTTTCTTGCGTTATCCCATAATGCAAAAGCAAACATGCCGTCAAGCAGTTGCAGGCAATTTGTCCCGTATTTTTCGTACAAGTAAAGCAGTACTTCCGTATCGCTTTTGCTTTTGAAATGATTACGGCCGGTATGCTTCCTCAGTTCTTTGTAGTTGTAAATCTCTCCGTTAAAAACAATTACATTTCCTGAATCAGAAAGCATAGGTTGGGCAGCTTCGGTACTCAGGTCAATAATGCTCAGGCGCTGATGGCCGAGATAAATCCTGTCTTTTTCATACTTCCATATACCTGTTCCGTCAGGGCCGCGATGAGTAAGGCAACGATTCATTTTCTGAATAAGCGCATCAGCATCTATTATGTTTTGATTTGAATAATTAAAAAAGCCGTTAATTCCACACATGTGCGCAAAGGTGGTAAATGAAAAATCTCCGGTCAATAACCGGAGGAATTCACCTAACCGGAGTCAGAAATAGTTTACCAATTCAGCAATGCAACACCCACTGTGAAGGGTTTCAAATCGGGAGCCTGGCTTGTTTTGAACAGCGGCATCAGGCCGTAACTTGCAAAAAGTGTAAAACCGCGGTAACCGATTCTTACAGTTGCGTCAGCACGGAATGTATCAAGACTGAAATCATCATAGTCCTTAATCTTACGTTTTTTGTTGTTCTCAGTGTAAACACGTTTAGTGTGTGTGCCGATTCTGTATCCGCCAATAATACCTGCGGCTATATGAAAGGATTTTCTTTCCATCTCATGCGAGTTAAATTCAATCAAAAGAGGAAGGGTAGCATACGAAGCGGTAAGTTTGCTTTTGCGCATAGAAACCGAATCAATCATACCGGTAAGTTGTGTTTGATTGGGAACCAAGTAAACATCATTTTGAAAACGCCAGTTGTTCCAGGTAATTCCTAAGCCTGTTACCAATTGAAGATGATGCCTGGAAATTTTAAATCCATGGTCAAAGAGATTCAGATTTATGGCAATGGATTTACCGCTGTTCAGCTCAAGGTATTCATAGCCGGAAGACATATCAGTATTAAATGGTTCTGAAAACAGTTGATTGAATCCTAATTCAAACCCTCCCCAATGAGGCTGCACGGTTTGAATTTTAGAATAGGAAACCACTTTTTTATTTCCTGAATTAACATTTACCGTGGTGCTGCCGTCATTATCAACAACCGTGATTTTTTTATTGCCAACATTTACTTCAACAGAATCGCTTTTGGATGATGACTCACTGCCAGAAGCAGATCCTATTTTTCCAATGCCTGAAATACTTCGTGTGATTTTAGCCGGTGTATTTACATAGTTAACAGAGCCTGAGCCGCTGATATTTGCATTCAGTTCATCGGTTACATCCATAGAAATTTTACCGGCACCGCTGATGTTGGTGGTGAGAGTATTTGTTTTGAATGCAAGGGCATCTGCTTTACCTGATCCGCTGATGTTGAGCTCAACGAGTTTGGCTTCTCCGCTTAGTTTAAGTTTCCCAATTCCGCTGATGTTTGCTTTCAGTTCACCGGTTTGCAGATTGTTGAATGTAATTTTTCCTGAACCTGAAATGTCAAATCTTAAATTGCCGGCAGAAAATAATTCTTCACTTATCACTGTGCCATCGCCCGGAATATCAATGAGAGAAAGCTCCTTTACAGTTACTTCAACGGTTCCAGGCCCGCCATTGATAACCAATTTATCATTTTTGATTTCCGGCTTTACTCGTTCATCGCTGTATGAATACTGCGATACTTCTCCTTGTTTAAGGATGACAGTAGCTTTTCCGTTAATGACAATTTTGCTGAACGATGCCTGCCGAATTTCTGTTTCCTGAGCAAAGGCGCTGAAGGTGATGGCTACCATATAGCCTGCTAAAAATATTTTTTTCATTGCTTGTTTTTTAGTAGGACGGATGAGATTATGCTGATGTTACTCCGGAAAAAATTATTCTTCTTTTCCGATTTTAAAGAGGCCGGCATCCAGTTCATACGCTACGAGGCGGCCATCATCGTTGAATTTTTTTTCAAGCGAAACATTCTTTCCTGAAATTTTATTGAGTGACCATGCCAGGGCATCAAGCAAAGGTGTTTTCGCAAGGGCAGGATTACTCGCTTGCAAGGTTGGCGGTTTTACCAATAGTTGCTGAAGTTCAGTCTGTGAAATTTCTGTTTCACCGTCAGCCATACGTTCAATGAGTTTGTCAAGTGCTTCCGGAACAAAGGCAGAAGAATTTTCGGCAATAAACTGTGCAATTTCATTACGCATCGTTTCAAGCTTCTGAAATTGTTCAGTTGATTTTTGTAGTTCGGATTCAGAAGTAACATTGTTTTTTGTTGATGAAAGATTAGTTTGCTCATCAGTTTCCTGGTTAGTGTTTTCAGCAATCCATGGACGGTTTTCCATAATGCGATATACCGGCTTTACAGGTTTAGCATTGAGCGGATTTGTTTTTTCCGTTTTTTCATTTGGAGTTGCCTGTTCAGGGTTTACGGATGGTTGCAGCGAATCTTCAGGATGGCTGAGGTATTTGACCGGTTCATCAGGTTTAAATTCAATAGATGGAATTTCATTCTGTGCGGTGAATTCTGCGGGCTGATTGGCTTTGAAAAGCAGGAATCCGGTTATCAGCAAAACAGCAATAACGGCAGCGGCTGCATAGTAAAAAGCCCACCGCTGAAATACAGAAACGGTTTTTGTTCTATAAAGTAAAGTTCTATCCTCAAGCCGTAAGGATTTATCGTCAGTAAGTCTGGCCAATGAAAACAACTGTTGCTGCTTTTTCCATACAGGATTTGACAGGATAAATTTTCCGATAGCTGCATTTTCATCTTCTGTAGTATCGCCTTCAGCCTGTGCAGCCAGATACCATTCAATGTTTTGTTCATTCAGTTCACCGCGGTAAAGGCTTTGTTTACTCTCAAATGGAACTGTATCTGTGCTCAGCTTAATGGCATCAGCTAGTTCAGCATTTTCTTTCAAATCAGGATTGGCTTCGAGAAAGGATATCAATGCTGACATATCTTTATCCGAAAGGTTGCCTTCCAACAGGTCAAGCAGATAGGCTTCGTAGTTTTTTCTGTTAATGTTCATTACACTAAGTTTTCAATGCTTCCGATAAAATTTTTCAAAGCCGTACGGGCGCGGTAGATGTAAACTTTCACCTGTGTTTCGTTTAATCCGGTTATTTCTCCGATTTCTTCATAGGTGTAGCCTTCCAGATCGCGCAGCGTAATTACTGTTTTCTGAATATCAGGCAAACGTTGAAGCCCTTTTTTAACGGCTGATTTTATGTCTGAGTAAGATTGTTCATGAAGGTACTCATGTTCATTAACTTCGTCAAAATCTGCTTTGCGTTTGTTTTTTCTTATCCTGTCAATCATGGTTCTGTAAGCAGTTGTAAATAAGTACGACTTTGCTTTTTCTCCATTCACGGCTTCATGGTTGATCCACAACTTCTCAAAGGCATCCTGAACAATGTCTTTGGCTTCATCTTTATCGCGGTAATGATGAAGGATAAAACGGTAAACGCCATCGGAATAATCATCCACACAACGGTTGTAATCAGCTACAGTCACAAGGTAAAAGTATGGGTATTTATGAATAGGACGGTTGAAGGATGGCTGTTGTTACAGGCTGGTAAAATTATTTGGAAAAAAAAAGGCGGGATGCAAGTCCCGCCAAATAATCAGGATCTTAAATGAATTATTGTTTGATGACCTTACCGGTATAAACGGATTTGTTGGTAAATACTTCCATCATATAGATTCCTGAGGCTTCAGGCATAGCAAGGAAATGCGTTAATGAGGGACTGATGATGGAAAATTCTTTAACCAAACGGCCGGTTACATCTTTCAGAACTATTTTCTGAATGAGTTCTTTTTGATTAAGCATGGAAACCGTAACATAATGAGTGGCAGGATTGGGTGAAATGCTTATCCCTGCTGATGCATTGTTCTCCGTTATGCCTACCATGATAACAGGTTGTGATTCACTGCTGCATCCGGTAACGGGGTCGGTAACCACAACCGTGTAACTTCCGGCCTGTGTAACATTATGAATTTGCCCTGTGGCACCGGGAATCGGATTTCCGTTCAGGTACCACTGATTATTTACGGGTGATGAAGAAGTCAACTGACTTCCGTTTTGACTGATGGTTGGAGTTGGCGGAACAGCAAGAACTGTAGCCGTAACAGGAACGCGGTTGCTGCGGCATCCCTGCGATATTTCCCAGTTGTAAAAATAGAGATAGAGCGTTCCGGTGTTGTTGAAATTCGGGTTACAATAGCCGGTAATAGTAACAGGAGATCCTGCAGTTGTGTAAGGGTAAACAGCTCCGGTTGAATTGTAATAACACTGCACACTACCTTGAGCCAGTTCAAGGCGGTAACCGGTGCCGGGGTTTACAATCCATCCAAGATTAATGGTTGTAATGCTGAATGCCGTAACAGCCACTGTGGTGGTATTTAAGATGGGACCGTTTTGTAATGCGCGTAAGTTAAGAGTTACATTTCCGGTCTGTGCCGGCTCAATGGTTACTTTTTCAATGGTTGCCTGATTCAGAACATCGAATGCCAATCCCCAGTTATTAGAAGCATTTACCAACTGATTTCCAATAGATGTATTGGGAGCGCCAATGTTATAAGTACCTCCGCCTGATAATGCTTCCACATAAAAAGTAGTGGTAGCGCTGACATTCGGATTGTATGTATTTCCGGAAGCCACAGGAGTTCCGCCTGTTTGTGAGGTGTACCAATACATGGTTCCTGTTCCTGTTGCCCCGAGATTGGCAACTCCGGGCCCGCATATAGAATCATCCTGAACTACAGGGTCGGCAACGGTGAGTACCTCAACATTGACCGTGCCGCTGGTGTCAGGTGCGCAGCCTCCGCTGGTTACTACTGCCCGGTATTCTGTAAATACCAGCGGACTAACCACATAACTTGTTGAGTTGCTACCCGGTCCGGTTTCATTTACCCATCCGCTGCCGGTGTTGCTTTGCCATTGAACAGAACCAACTGTACCTGTTAACGACAGAGTAGTGGTAGTGTTGGCACAAATGGTATCGGCAGTAATACCGATAGTTCCGGCAACAGATGTTGGCCCTACACTTATGGTAATGGTATCCAAAGCACCGCAGGTCCCGTCATCAGCATAAACCTGATACGTAACAGTAGTAACAGGTTGTGCCGTTACCGTTGAGCCGGTTGTTCCGCTAAGTCCTATTGATGGAGACCAGGTAAATGTGTAGTTTGAATTGTTCGAAACCGCAGTCAATGTAGTTGACTGGCCAAGACATAAGGCATTGGCACCGGCATTGATCGTAACCGGATCTGAAGGCGTTACGGTGGCTGTTACCGGTACACGCACTCCTTCACAGCCTGTAGTGTACAGCACCTTGGCAGTGGGACATCCTCCGCTGGTAACACAATTAAACAGGCCGGTGCCGCGAAAACCTCCTTTAATGCTTAAACTCAGATTGGATGCTATAACAGTATTTGCTGCTGAGGTGAGGTATTGATGGGTTGAGTTGGCATCGGCAGGGGCAACGTAAAACGAGTAAGTAGCTCCGCTCGGAATGTTAATGCTTATCCCAAGAGCGATGTATGTGTAGTCCGTAGCACCAAGCGAAACAACGTTTGTTGCGTTTGTAATAAGTGTCCATCCGGCAGAGGAGGTATTGGCTCCGGGCACTTGAGTAAAATTATCAGGTCGGTAATAAAGATCCCAGTTGGTAAGTGCGCCAATGGCTGCATTCACTTTAATCGCAAGTCCGGTAACATTAAGATCGTTAGTGGCGGTTACTAAAAACATGTGATGATAAATTCCGGTGGTATTGCCTGATGCAAGCGGAATAGCCAGCGAATCGTTAGAAGCAGCGCCAACGGATGCGCCAACATAAAAGTCGGTTGTTTGAGTAATGACAGGAGTAGTAAAAGATGTTCCTGTTCCTAACGGAGTACCACCTGAAGGAGCAAGATACCAGTTTAGGGTATTGGCTCCACCACCTGCCGTTGCGCCAAGCGTTACTGTTCCGGCTCCGCAGCGTGTACCCGGTGTGGTAGAAGCCACCTGCGGATTATTAACGTTAACAACCGCTTCAGTGGAAAGTGAACTCAATCCGCTGTTAAGGCATGTAACTTCGCATACATAATAGGTAGTTGCTGAAAGGGGAGGAGTAGTGTAAGTTGCAGTTGTGGCACCTGATCCTCCGGTAACATTGCTGTAAGGCCCGCCCGATACAGACGATTGCTTCCATTGCAGGGTAATATCCAAGTCTGTGGTTTGTCCGCTTACTGTTACGGTAGTGAAATTACTGGCACAAATCGAATTTTGAGCAGCTGAGGCACTACCCCCTGCGGGCTGGCCGCTGCACGCTGCAGTTGAAATGTTCATTCCGAAATTCTGCAGGTTTGAATTCACAGTTCCGGTAGTTGCTGTTGTTGAAGCAGAGTAAAGTTTCTGCCCTGCAATGGTTGTTCCGCAGAATAAACCAAAAGTGGTAACTGAACCGGCATCCAGAGTAGTTTCAACAATGAGCGTTTGTGTATTGTCGTATGGGAATGGAGTGGTTAACGTGATAGGAAACCATCCACCTTGTACACCTGCAGGTATGGTATAAGTTGCCTCATTCAAAACCGTAGTAAGCCCAGTATAAAAATCAGTTGCAGGAACAAAACCTGTATTGGTAGTCTGCCCCATTTTAATGGTAAGGTTGGTAATAGTATAATCAGGAGCTATTCCTGTGCTTCCATACATAAAATAAATAGTTGTAATTGAACCCGATGGTGGAGCCGGAATGAAATTAGTTGGCAGATAAAGCAATTGAACTTTTTTGCATGAGGTTGTGGCACCAAGGCAAAAAGTGCTGTTGTTGGTAGCTCCACCGTCTTTAACATACTGCTGGGCAGAAGCCGGCTGATTCTGAATGACGATCAGAAATAATAAACTTGCCAGAAGTTGGGTAATTGAATTTTTCATTGAATCTGTTTTTGGGGAGAGCAAGTATAGCAAATCAATCTAACTTAAATTAAAAAAAAATGCCGGAAATTTCTCCGGCATTTCTGAAACAGGAATGTTTATTTAATCTTTGGCAATCATCACCATTCCGGTTTTAATCAGGCTCTTGTCTGATGAGGTAACCTTATAAATATATGAGCCGGCAGCAAGATCGGAAGTGTAAACGGTAAGTGAATTTACTCCTGACACTGAAGTATTGTAAACCTGCTTGCCCGTTAGGTCATAGAGAAACAATTCCGATGCAGAGGGATTATCAATATTGAATTTTAAAACTCCGCTGGCAACCGGATTCGGAAATACAGATACAGAACCTGTATTAGAGGAATTCTCGTTAATGCCGGACAGAACAGAAATATAATACGAAGCACTGATGGAAGTAGTTTGTGCGGCAGGTTCGGCAGAAATTTCCATTAAAAGCGGCATAGCAGCATTTCGTGCAAAGAAGAAAGTGACAGAGGAATCGGACGGAGGGTTTGATGACACGTAAGTCCAGTTGCCATTACCGAGAACATCAATGTAAGTGGTATCAACTGTGAATTGAGTTTGTTTAACTCTGATTACCTGCTGGTTGCTATATACCGGAGTTGTTAAGGTACCATAAGCATCGCAAACAAACTGCTGAATAACCGTAAGCACAATTTTAAGTGCCGGAGTTCCGCTTTGAATTACTTCCACTTTTGCATTGTTGTTTCTGGTATTGTTGTAAGTGAAAGGAACAGGAAAGATTAACAAATCCGGGTTTGGATTTACATTCTGAAACGGAGGGGTTCCCATTCCGTCATAAAATCCGTCAATATAAAATCCGTTCGTATTGCCGATGAAATAGGTGGCATAGTCATTCGGTGCATCATAAGCGGCAAGCGTGGCATTTGGAAAGTTGGAGGCATAAGGAGTTGATGCCGGAGGCACAAAGGCTACGGCATTCGAGTCATCAATCACAAAGGCATTGGCATAATTCCATGTTTGTGCCGTTCCTGAAGCAGCAGTGATGGTGTGCATGTTATACCGGTTATCCGAACGCGTAAGCCAGGCAGTTCCGGCAACAGGAAAGGTGCTTTGTGTTACGGTAATCTGAGCCTGTGTTTCAAGGGTAATGAAGAGGAAGGAAAAAAGTAATAGTTTTTTCATAATTTTCTGATTTGAGTTGTTTTGCAAACTTATAGTAAATTTCTTTCCGAAAATCTTTTAGTTGATTAAAATCAAGATTATAAAAGCCCCCTCCGTTTTAAAGGAGAGAGGCTTACTTGTTAAGAGCAGTTTGTTATTTTACTATCTGAAGCTGTTTTACGGCTGTTTCATCATTGGCAATGATTTTAACAGTGTATAAACCGTTGCTCAATGAGGTAAGGTCGTAATTGAACACTGTGCCGGCAGTCATACCTTCATTAAAGAAAGCTACTTTTTCACCGGCTATGCTGTAAACTTCAATTGTAACCGGAGAAACCTTGTCAAGGTTAATACTGATGTTTACTTTTCCTGAGCTGGGCGAAGGATACAGACTGATGCCTTTACTGAAGGCATTCTGAGTTACACCCAATGGATCTGCAAAGTTGATATTGTCAACATACAAGTTATTGCCATATCCTGAGATGCCTTTAAATTTCACAAAAACCAGCGATTGGCCTGCAAAGGCATTTAGACTTGTAGTTTCATGCCTCCATTGAGAAGTAGATGTGGGAGTAAAGGCTGAAGTTTGTGCAGGAACGGTGGCCAATACAAGATTAGCTTTATCATAAACGGTAGTCCAGGTTTGTCCGCAATTAGTAGAAACCTGCACCTGCAAACGGTCATGTAAAGTAGAGCTGTAAGGAGCATAAGCTACATCAAAATCAAGTTGAATGGCTGATGCTCCGCTGAAATCCTGCGCTTCTACCCAAAGTTCATCTATATTTCCTGCTGTACTATTGTAAAAATCCATCTTGGCCGATCCTGCATTGGTATATCCTGCAGCATTTCGGGTCCAGGTAGCTCCGTTATCAGGATTATCCCTTACCCAGCCCGGAGGAGGGAAGGTAGTAGGCACGAAATTCTGAACCAAAGGAACAGGTGTTCCGGTAGGGTTGGCTATGGTAAAGTTCTTAGTTACCTGATCATAGTAAGTATTGTAATCAATAGTCCCATTCGGCTCGGTAACATTAACCAT
Source organism: uncultured Bacteroidota bacterium (assembly GCA_900696575.1). Classification (GTDB taxonomy): domain Bacteria; phylum Bacteroidota; class Bacteroidia; order AKYH767-A; family OLB10; genus CAADHD01. Next base: position 44,287 of record CAADHD010000024.1, on the reverse strand, counting down.
CAACGAGTTTGCGCCAAGGTTTACATTCATGGTTGGAAGTGTAACTACTGCCGTTGAACCTGCCGCCAGATTACCTGTCCATGCATAGTTGTTGGGTGTTCCACCGTTCAAGGTATAATTGATATTAAGTGAAGTAAGCACATTCAATCCGTTGTTCTGAATTTCAACAGTAGGAGTAATAACATTAGTACAATTTACCAAAGGAATACCTCCAATACCTGCGCAGGTGATACGGGCATCGTCAGGCATGCCTTGTTGCGGGCTGAAAGCAGCTTGTTGCACTTCTTTGGTTTGAGGATTGTAAACCCAAGCTACCACTGCAAGCCTTGTTTTATCGTATACATTGGCCAAATTCCAGGTAAAATTAAAATACTCAACCTGTCCCTGTGTCCATGCTGCAGGCATTACTGTTCCGTTCTGATTAGGAAGCATTTTTTTCATGACACCTTCGAAATGTGTTTCGCCATTCGAACCGGCAGGTGAGCAGAAATAAATATCTCTCTCTATGATTGCTACGCGCAGATTAGTAGCTGTACCAAATGCCTGTGTTGCAGTTATAGTTCCGGTAATCGAAATTTGTGAATAATCAGGACTGAAGGAATGATCTACCGTCATGGCAAAAGGCGAAGCCACAGGTGCACGGTTGTTAATCATGGTTTGAGTAAAGCTGGCAGGGTTGCCTTGCCAAACATTTCCGTCAAGCACTGCGTTGGGTACTCCGCTTACACCATAGTATGAAACCATGCTGGCCACCTCAGTCGGGTTATGGGCATTCATAGGATCAGCGCCCGGCCAGTTAACCTGATACTTAACAGCCACCACGTTATTTGGGTTATTGTTTAGGATCACATTAAATGCAGGGTTGTATGCCGCACAGGGTGGGCAGGATGCATTTGTAAATTCTTCTACAAGAATCATTCTTGTAGTTTGTGCTACCGCAGCCATATTTACCAATATGACCATAGCAAAGAATAGAGTAGTTGTTCTTTTCATTTTACAGAGATTTTTTTGTTTGAAGTGCCAAAGCTAAGAAAAATTACGCTTTAAATTAAAAGCAACATTCCAATGATTTTTTGACTAGTTTAATTACCTTTCCGAGGAAAGTTCAGTGCTATCTAATTCCTCTTCGGCTCAGTTCCTTCTGAAACCTGCGGGCATTAATCAAATGATCATGATACGTTCTGGCAAATGCATGATAACCACTCAGATCTTCTCTTGCACAAAAGAAAAGGTACTCATGTTCAATCTTATTAAGTACGGCATCAATAGAAGCAATTGACGGGATGCAGATCGGTCCGGGCGGCAATCCTGCATTTTTATAGGTGTTAAATGGCGATTCGATTTCCTTATGCACATTCAGTACCCGCTTTAAGCCGAAATTGCCTGATGCATACACTAAAGTTGGATCTGCTTCAAGTTTCCAGCCCTTCTTAATCCGGTTAAGATATACTCCGGCTATCACCGGTTTTTCGTCATTCATCCTTGTTTCCTGCTCTACTATGCTGGCCAGTATCGAAACCTCCGTTGGCGATAATTTCATTGTTTCCGCTCTGGCTTTCCGCTCTGCATTCCAGAAATTGGTATGTTCTTTCGCCAATCTTTTTATGATGGTTGATGGCTTTGCATTCCAGTACAATTCATAAGTGTTGGGAATGAAAATCGTGGCTATTGTCAAACTGTCCAGCTTTAATGAATCGAGCAGGGATGGGTTAAAAATTTCTTTAACAACAGAAACAGAATCGGTTTCAAAATCTTCGTCAATTATTCCGGCTAATTCATACACTGTCCGTACGTTGGTAAAGGTAAATTTTAGCGGTGTTTGTCTGCCCGACCGAAGCAGCCTTATCAGTTCATTGTTATTCATCCCTTCCATTATCTTGTAACGGCCGGGCTTTATTCGATCTTTCAGTTTCATCAACTCCGCCAGAAAGTGAAACGTAAAGTCATCTTTCAATATATCCATTCGTTTCAAATCTGCTGTCAATGAATCGTAATTGCTGCCTGTTTTAATGTACAGCCATCCGCCATTATCATATTTCACATTAGGCATCATCACCGCATAATAAAGCCAACCTCCCGCAACAATTCCTGCGACAAGCAGCACTATGAAAACCTTTGCGAACATTCTCTTCATACTTTCCCTCTTTCTGAACTTCGTTTCTTCAGCCTTTCATAAACTGCCGTTACCATCATCAGCATCAGCATACTGTAAAATGCATCCTCGGCCGGTATGGTATTAATTCTCACGCCAAGATTCTCGTTATCGTTATACACAACTACCGGCAATGCCGTAAGGGCACCGTTCACTATCAGAAACGGAATTTTACTTACCAGATAAGCCCGGTAAAATCTTCCCATCCAGTAGCTATGCCTGTAAATCATCATCATCAGTATAAATACAGCCAGAAAAAAAGCAGTGGCAAATGTGTAAAACCGGTTCAAACCTGCCGCCATCAAACCTGCACAGGTAATCACTACCGCCCACGAAATAAATGGTACTGCTTTATCCCACCACCTGTGTTTGAAAAAAAGATTCAGACAATGATAAATGAACAGGCACGAATAAGGAATAAACAAAAAAAACATCCATTCCTCTATCGGCATACCCGCTATGTAAATCCCCATCACATAATCCGGATTAAAACTCCATACGCCCCATTTCGTGAAATAATGATCCCATGTAAGGAAGAAAGCGCCCATGATGGCAATAGCGGGAAAAAGATATTTCCATTCCCTGTAAAATTTAATCTTCGGATGAAAGCTGAAAGCCAGCGGCAACGCCACCGAAATTAAATTAATTGTCAAATAAGTAAACATCCCGCAAATATGAGAGATAGTAACGGTGGGTATTTTGTGGAGTGCATGAAACAATCCTATCCTGCTTAATGGTCATTACTGGTGCGAGCGGCAGGCGCGTCAAATGGCAGCAAGGCAGTCTTATTAATGTGTAACCGCCTCAGGCTGGTGTTCATTAATCAACCGGCCCACCTTCCACCAGTCATTTCCTCCTTAAATTCTGAAAACCGGATAACTGCAGCCGGTACCTGAAATACGCTTCAAAGATTATTTTTTACAGCAGTTTGTAACTTGTCAGGCGATGTACCTATTAAATAGGTAAAATCTTCCAATGGTGTTTCCAAGAAGAGATAAAATGCCAAGGTGAAATAAAAACCTCTCTCCGCTTTATGCGGAAAGAGGTTACCAATCCATCAACCAAAAGTCTTCAGCAAAGAAGCCTTTTAATTCACTTTAATCTCACGTGGTGGGCGCGGCCTGGCTTCTTCCTTCTTTGGCAAGATGATGCTCATCACACCATTCTTGTAGGTTGCATCTATCTTTTCCGAATCCACAATTTCAGGCATGTTAAACGAGCGCGAAAACGATACAAAACTGAATTCCTTGCGGGTGTAACGTGTATCATTTTCTTCTTTTTCCTCCTTTTTCTCAGCGCTGATGGTCAGCAGATCATTGTCCACACTGAGTTTAAAATCCTCCTTATTCATGCCAGGCGCTGCCACTTCAATTTTGAAGTTTTCGTTGGTCTCGGATATATTCACTGCAGGAACTGTATTTCTGCGCGAATCCAGAGGCCAGGTGTTAAAAAAGTCGTTAAACATTTCTGCGAATTGCGGAAGCCGTTCCATATAACGGTCTGCTCCGTTGTCTTTTTTAAATTTAATGAGTGTCATATTTACCTCCTTTTGTTTTTATGTGTTTACTACCGGTTTCTCAAACACAGTACCAACCAAAAGTCTCTGCCAGTATTACAGTTTTCTGTAAAAATGAATTACGTTTTGGCAGAAAGTCATCAGTGAATTGGGCAATTTTGTCGTATTAAATACCGGTTTACTCTTCTCTGCGTTTAGTAAAGATTTCGCGCAGCGTATTAAACTCCTGCTTGTAATAAAACCCGATTCCCTGAGTATATAAAGAGTTGAAGTTGGTAAGAAAGTTAATATTATTAGAGCGGTTAAATGCTTTGAAATGAAACTTACCGTCTTCCGTAATTTTAACATCCACGTTAAAATCACCCACAAGGTTAGAGTTGCTCTGGCTGTTGCCTGAATTACTTCCCATAAATCCTACATTTGTTTCAACCGCAACACGATCATTAAACAAACGGGTGGCAAGCATCACCTCAAGCTGGTCGCTGTTAAGCTTGTCGCCTGCGCGGTAATTAATACCTACATCAACCCTGTCTGTTAATTGCGAAACCCAGTTGGTAAGCTGTACGCTAAGCAGTTCGCTGGCATTTGCACTGAAGCCGCTTGAAGAGGCTTCGAAATTGGTACTGCGGTTGTCTCCCGGCAAAAAGCGGTTCATTACCAAAAGGCTGAGCGTCTGTTTTGATTTGCTTTCTTCTGTGGAGATGGCCTGTTGCACAAGCCCTTGTGTTGTAGGGTCAATATCCGGTATATCAATGTTGAAATTAATATCGGGCTTAAGCAACCGATTACGCAGCGAAAGATTAATCAGTACCGGTATGCGCCTGCGTGCCGTTGCCGAAGAATCCTGCAACAAATCATACATACTTGCTCGCGTGCGGTAAACGGCATCAATGTCAATAAGTGCCTCATAAGGTGAGCCGTTCCAGCGTATCGTTCCTCCGGGTTGTATGTAAAACCGTTTGTTAATCACATTCTGCAATGTGAAAACATAGTTTCCGCTGGTAGCCGTATAGTCACCGCGCATTGTAAAAGTTTCATCATTCAGAATTTCAAAAACAATGTTTCCGTTTCCGCGGCCTTCCATCACATCACCAATTTTTTCATCATAAATCAGTTTTACCAACGCATCTTCTGTAATATTCAAATCAAGCCTAAGCGATATTCCCGATAAGTCAATTTTGGATGCCGGGTTTAATTTCTGAGTGGTATCGGCCGTAAAAAATGTAACAAATGAACTTGGTGTTACCTCTTCAGGATTCGAAAGCGGAATCGAAATTTCCGTCCCTTTTTCCGAACGCATGGACCCATTGAATGATATCATTTCAAACGGCCCTGAAATAATCATTTGACCCGAAGCAAAACCGCTGCCGTAAAACAAACTGTTTTGTGCGGCTGTGGTATTCAGCATCATCAGGTTTTTGGTGCGAATGCTCAGGTAAAGTTTAAAATCAGCGAAATAATTATGCAATATATTACCATTCAGTATTGCCGTATTCCCGAGCGAATCGGAAAGTGTGATGTTGTTAAATGAAAAGGCGGTAGGGGTAATGTTAACCTCATCGCTGAAGCTGTAACGACAGTTGAGGTAATCTATGGTCATAGCTGCTTTCTGCAGTTTCACTTTACCTTTTATCGCTGGTTTTTTAGAACTTCCGGTAAGGGTTATTTCACCGCTGGCATAGCCCCTAACGCGGGTTGCAAAATCATTCAGGTAATGCCCGAATGGTGCAGCATTCAGTTTGTTGAGAAGAATACGGAAGTCAAATTTATCTTCCGAGAGGTCATAACTGCCTGTTATGCTGAGATTTTTAATGTCATCACGCGAAACATCAATATCAGCTGTTAGTTTTTTCTTCCCGACAGGGAAATCCACATTCATTCTTGCATGACCCAGCGTATCGCCAAACATGCTGAACTCCGATATCTGCAGGTTTGTTTGTATCACAGGATTAACCGTTACTTCACGCAAGTTCAATTCTCCGTTTATGATTCCTCCGGCAGTAATTCCGAATGTATGCAGAATTTTGTTCAAAGGCTGAATTGGAAATTCACTAAACAGCATACGAAGGCTGCGGTCAGGATCAGCGCCAGCATATCCGTCAATGGCAATATGCTTGTTTTCAGAATACATTTTAAGGTTGCTGATAAATGTTCCTGTTGAATCAAAACGCAACTGATTGCCCGGCTCGGTCTGCCATTTCATTTTTTCAACCATTAATACGGTATGACCCAGTTCCAGGGTTGACTTTCCCCCTCCGCTGAATACCATTTGTCCATTCAATTCAAGGTTATCGCTTAAGGAGTCGCGCCCGTGCAACATCAGCCGGAAGTCTGCCTTATTGAATGATGAATTTCCGATCAGCGAAAAATTTTTAAAAACCAGGCTGTCGCGTATGCTAGTTTCCGGAGATCGAAATTGAAAAGAGAATTGGTCATTTTCGGTCTTTCCGTTAAAATCAATTCTGTTTAACACTATTTTATTCCATGCAATCTTTAAAGCTTTAAGCTGAATTGAAAACTCATCGTTTGGCGAAGAAAATTTTCCGGTAATGGCGGTTCCTTCAGTAATTTTCAATTCAGGTATCACTACGTCCAGCAATGGTTGAATGTTTTTAAGGGTAACGGAATACGTAATGTTTTGTGGTTTCAGCGATGAAGTTGTTTTCATTACAGGCAATGGAAAATGCAACTGTAACATATTCTGAATAGCGGGAACCAGTGATTCAAATTCAAAATTTCCGGTCAGCGAAGCATCTGCTCCTTCCGAATTAAGAAGTATTTTCCGGTGGCCATTCATAAACTCAGATTTCAAGATGATATCTTTCATCGAGATCCTACGTCTGCCTTCGGAATAAATCACATCTTTAAACTGAACGAGCCCGGCTATATCATCCATGTTATTACCGGCAAGGTCAATATCGGTATGAAAAGCCAGCCGCGAAACGGAATCTCTTTTCATCAGATTCAAAGCAGTGAGATTTGCGTGATTCAAATCAACGCTGAAATCCATTACCGGTATTTTTCCGGTAAAATCAATGCTTCCGCTGAAATCAAGGTCTATATGTTCATCATTTACATTTAATGAACCATTGAACAGTTTGCGCGAAAGATTAGCGCTAATTTCCATATTGGAATACGGGTAATTTCTGAAGTCGAGTCTTACAATGTTTCCTTTAACGGTTGCATTCAGTTTGTTCAGGTCAAAATGATTTCCGGTTACCGATGCGTTCATGCTCAGAATTCCCAGCTCATTTGCCCTAACAAACCGGCCTAACTGAAAATTATCCAGAGAAAGTTTTCCTGAGTAAACCGGTGTTTTATCAAACTTCAGATTGATATCGGTAGAAGCATAGCCCAGATCGGTACGGATGTTTCCATAGGCTACAAAGTCATTGTAAAAACCGGTAAATTTTCCGTTGAAACTGATATTACCTAAGCGTTTAATTTCTTCAGGTACAGAAATAAGCTGATTCGAATCATAAGGAGGAACCGGAATGGTGGCAATATCTGCAGAGGAAGATTTCATTTCTTCCACAATCAAATCAATAAAAGTTTCTTCTGTGTCAGGCAACCCGTTCAGGTTTATTCTGCCTTTAAACTCTGTGTTATTGCCGTAACGGAAAGCAAAGTTTCGCAGCCTTAACTGATTTACCGTTCCTCTTACCATTCCTGAAAATATAACTGAACGGTTCATACCTTTTAGTTCAGGAGCAAAAAAGGCAAGGTCATGGGAGTGTATCTGAGATTCTTCAAAATCAGAGTGGAGATGAATGCTTTCAATGAAATTATCAAAATCGCTGAAATGTTCAAACCCGAAAGCCAGCCTTCCCTTCAAATCTGTTTTCCCGGTTTGCAAGTGCATATTTTCAAGACAAAGCGAATCTGAAATAATCTTAACGAAGGATGCGGAAAGGTTATTCAGCACAAACCCGCTTTTCTCAGTGAAAGAGAGCGTACGCAAATCAAAGCTCAGCGAATCGTCTCTCTGATATATGTTGCGGAAGGTGGCATACAGCCGGCTTACTTCAATATCTTCAAAATCTATCCCTTCTGACAGGTCATCATATTTCAAATCGCGGTACATAAATCTCACATTAACCAGCGACAATCTGTCTGTTGTAATCCGCCAGGAAACAGAAGTGGAGGTATCAGCCGATGGTGATGAAAAGTAATCTGAAATGAAATCGAAGTTCATCCCGCGATCTTCATCATTCTTAACCACTCGGACAAGAGCATCAGCCAGCTCAATGGTATTTATTTTAAGGTAATGCGATTTTCTGTCCAAGCCTTTAAAATTCAACTTCAGCACACGGGCATAGAGCAGGGTATCATTATCCTGATCAGCAATATACACTCCGCGTAACACTAACCTGTCGAAGGGTTCAAACCGCAGCGCATTTATGCTTACTTCGGTATTTAATTCTTTTGAAAGCCATGCAGCAGCAACCCTCACCAACCGTTTCTGAATGGCAGGAATGCGTAATGCCGTAATCACTGCTATGTAACCAATACTAAGCAGAGTTAACACGAGGATGAGTATGCGGTACGGGCGTTTGATAATTTTGCTGTGAATTTGCCGGTGCAAAGTAGAAGATAAACCTGAACGAAAAATGACAGAATCTATCATGGAATTAACAACGAATTTGGAAAAGAAGGAAGTCTATATTCTGGGTATTGAATCATCATGCGATGAAACATCGGCAGCAGTACTGTGTAACCGTAAAGTGTTGTCGAATGTAATTGCCAATCAGAAAGTGCATGCGGCTTTTGGGGGTGTAGTACCCGAGCTGGCTTCACGGGCTCACCAGAAGAACATAATTCCCGTAGTGGATTATGCTTTGAAGGAGGCAGGGGTTCATAAACATCAGCTTCATGCTGTTGCATTTACCGGTGGCCCGGGTCTTATCGGTTCGCTTATGGTAGGAACCTCTTTTGCTAAAGCATTTGCCCTTGCTTTAAATATACCTATCATCTCAGTAAATCATATGCAGGCTCACGTGCTTGCCCATTTTGCTTACCGCAAAAAGGAGAGTAAGAATGAACCTGAATTTCCTTTTTTATGTCTTACGGTTTCAGGCGGACATACGCAACTAATCCGGGTGGATAATGCGTATCAAATGAAACTGCTTGGCGCTACCAATGATGATGCAGCCGGAGAAGCCTTTGACAAAATTGCCAAACTGATGGGCCTGCCTTATCCGGGCGGACCACTGATTGATAAGTATGCAGCCGAGGGCAATCCGCTTGCTTTTAAATTTCCGGTACCGAAAACAGAAGGCTTTGATTTTTCCTTCAGCGGGCTGAAAACCTCAGTACTCTATTTTCTACAAAAGAAAAAAGAGGAGAATAAAAACTTTGTAGAAGAAAATCTGAAAGACCTGTGCGCCTCCGTTCAGCATACCATCATTACGACATTGATGAACAAAATACATCATGCCGTTGATGAAACGGGCATCAACCAGATTGCATTGGCCGGAGGAGTGTCAGCCAATAAAGGATTAAGAAAATCGCTTACAGATGCAGGTGTTGCCCACGGATGGAAAACTTTTATTCCTCCTTTTGAATTTTGTACGGATAATGCCGCCATGATTGCAGTAGCCGGATATTTTAAGTTCCTGAAAGGCGAGTTTGCCACGCAAATGCACGCCCCTTTTGCCCGGTTCACAGGTTTCTGAAGCAGTTGTTAATAATTAATTAAAAGGAAGAACTGCTGAGCTGGTAGTCTGTTTAATTTTGGAAACCTAAAAACAAATTAAAGCATCATGGACAATAATAAATCAACCGCCAACAAAGGAATTATCATTTTGCTTATTCTTTCGCTTGCCGGCAATATCTTTCAATGGTTTTCCAGTTCTTCAAAAATTTCAGGGCTTGAAACTAAAAACCAGGAATTGGTTACAGCCCGTGTTGACATTGAGAAGGAACTGGATGCCACCCGCGATGAATTGAATAAATTCCGCGGAGACAATCAGCGTATAGACAGCCTTCTTCTTGAAGCAAACAACAAACTGGATGAACAGCAGGCGCGCATTGAAGATCTCACTAAAAAAGAGAAGAATGCAGCCTCGCTCAACAGCAAACTCAAAGCGGAATTAGAAGAATTGAAAAAACTTCGCAATCAGTATCTCGAAAAAATTGATGAGCTTCTTGTAGAAAATGAAAAACTGAAAAAGGAAAAAGAAGAGCTTACCAGCACCGTAGAAACCATTTCTAAAAACCTCGAAAACACGGTAAGTGTTGCCTCTGTGCTTAAATCAGAATATGTAAAAGTAAAAGCATATAAGAAAAAAGGGAATAGCAAGTATTCTGAAACGGCCATGGCTAAGCGAACCAATAAACTGGAAGCCTGTTTCACGGTGCTTGATAACAAAATTGCGAAACCGGGCGAAAAAACAGTTTACATGCGCATTGTGGAACCGGGAGGAAAAACAATGGGTAACCGTGGTGAAGGATCCAACACTTTTACACTCTCAGGCTCAAAAGAAGAAGTGATGTACACTACCAGTGCCAAAATCAATTACGACAATAATAAACAGGATTTGTGCATGAATTGGGAAGAAGGCGAACGCATCTTCACACCGGGTACTTACCTGATTGAAATTTACATTGACGGAAGCCTTAGTATTGCAGCATCTTACGTGTTGAAATAATTCGCTCATTAGAACGGAGCAGATTTCAGAAAAACAAAAAACCGGGCTTTTGCCCGGTTTTTTTATTTGATGGATACGTGTTTCTATTTCATATCAGCTACTTTGACACGGTGTTCCAGGCCATTTTTAAGCAAGCCGAATTGCTTACCCATTTCATGGAACAATTCAAGCGCCCTGGTAACCTGTTCATCGGTATGAGTAGCCATGTAGCTGGTGCGCAATAACTGCATGCCTTCAGGAACGGCAGGTGCCAAAACTGCATTTACAAAAATGCCATTCTCATAAAGAAATTTCCATGCTTTCATGGTGATGATGTTATCGCCTATGATGATAGGAACAATAGGTGTTTGCGAATGACCTGTTTCAAAGCCCATGGCGGTAAGTTCCGCTTTTACTCTTCTTCCAATTTCATTCACGCGTTTGATTCTTTCAGGCTCCTGTTGCATAATTTTAAGTGCGGCCAAGGCAGAGGCAGCGTTGGGCGGAGCAAGGCTTGCGCTGAATATCATGCTGCGTGCAATGTGTTTGATGTAATGAATTATTTCTTCCTTGCCGGCAACAAATCCGCCAAGAGAGGCAAAGGATTTACTGAAAGTGGAAGTTATAAGGTCAACGTTATTAATACCGAAATAGGCTTCTGTTCCTCTTCCGTTTCCAAGAACTCCGGTAGCATGGGCATCATCTACTAAAACCTTTGCCTCGTAACTAGCGGCAATGGCCATTATTTCAGACACGGGTGCTATGTCGCCTTCCATGCTGTAAACACCGTCAACCACTATCAGTTTTCCTGATTCAGCCGGAATGGTTTCCAAAACTTTTTTCAAGTCCTCCGTGTCATTATGGCGGAAGCGTTTAATCTTTCCCCATGATAGCCTTGCACCGTCAATCAAACTGGCATGAGCATGTTTATCAATGATGACATAATCGTTTCTGTCGCACAGGGCACTGATAACGCCAAGGTTAGTTTGCATACCTGTAGAAAAGACCAGAGCAGATTCTTTACCCAGCCACTGAGCCAAGGCATGTTCTAATTCTTCATGCAGGTGCATGGTGCCATTCAGAAAACGCGACCCTGTGCAACTGGTGCCGTATTGTTTAATGGCATTCATGGCAGCTTCCATTACTTTGGGATGAGAGGTAAGCCCCAAATAATTATTTGAACCAAACATGATGAGTTTCTGGCCGCCATCATCCATCATGTTATTCTCGTTGCCTCGCATGGGCTTGAAGTAAGGGTAAAATCCTGCACTCATCACTTCCTTCGCAATGGTGTAGTTATAGCATTTTTCAAATAAATCCATCAGTTGCAGTTTTAATGTTTTTTAGGTTTGGACAGATTGTCGAGTATGTAAAAAATCAAAGAGTCGGGAAGCATTTTTTGCAATCCGTAAAAAAAAGCAGTATCAAATGAAGGGTGAATGTTAAATCCACCGTTTTTAATTTGTTTCAGAATTGAAAAAGCTACTTTATCAGGATGCAGCGCTTTGGCGGTACCTGAAATGGCTTTGGTTTCTGCAGGCTTGAATTGGTTTTCGTAATCGTACTGCGGAGTATGCGTATCGGGAGGATAAACTACAGAGACTTTAATTTTATGCCTCTTCATTTCTGCATGTAAAGTTTTTGAAAGTCCTGTAATCGCAAATTTGGAAGCGCCATAAGCGGTATATCCGAACACACCCAGATAACCGGCTACGGAAGAAATGTTGACAATATGCCCGCTTTGTTTTTTAATCATAACAGGCATGAAAGCTTTGATGGTATTAACAGTGGTGAAATAATTGGCTTCCATCATCCAGCGGAAAATGTTTTCATCTAACTCTTCAAAATATCCTGGATGTGCGGCACCGGCCGAATTGATGATAATATCAGGGCCGCCTGTATGCTCGGTTACATATTCTGCCATACGGCAGGCATTGCTGTAATTGCTGAGGTCTGTGGCAAAATATAAGTGATCCTTACGGGTACTGGATGAAATGTTTAACTCCTCAATTGTTTTCTTTAAAGTGTCCTCAGTTCTTGCTGTTATGCACACTCTTGCACCTGATTTGGCAGCAATACCAGCCAACGAACGGCCTATGCCACTTGATCCGCCTGTAATCAGGAGAACTTTATCGCGATAATGCTTTTGCATAAACCGATGGAGCTGCTTATGGGTTTTGATTTAAACTTTTTGGCAAAACTTGCTGCATTAAAAAATTCAAAATCAGGTCTTTATGTTGAATCAAGAGTGCGAAGGTAATTAACGATTGTTTAATGACCATAATAAAATGTTAAAGACTTCAACATCTTAACATAAAAGTGCCAATTTACAGATTGTCTCTTTTCAGCAAAACATTTTCTTTGTTTGCAATATAAAAGGATGAAAAGCATTGACCAATGGTTCGAAGAGTATGGCGAAAGCCACCAAAACAAAACGAATAAATCCATTCATTTTATTTGTGTACCGCTTATTTATTTCAGCATTATCGGATTGCTTTCCTCCGTGCCCAGTTTATCTCTGTTAAAACTTCTGCCTGATTCGCTTTCTGCTTATGCTCATTTCGGTGCACTTCTGCTTCCGTTCGTCATGCTGTTTTACCTGCGTCTTTCCGTTGCCATAACAATCGGCATGATGATTTTTTCTGTAGTATGTCTGGTAATAATTCAACTGATCAGCTTTACCGTAATTAAGGTGTGGATGTTTTCGCTAATTGTTTTTGCACTTGCATGGAGCGGGCAGTTTTATGGACATAAAGTGGAAGGTAAGAAGCCTTCTTTTCTTAAAGACCTTCAATTTCTTCTTATCGGTCCGGCCTGGATACTCGGATTTGTTTACCGCAAATTCCGAATCAGTTACTGAAGCCGTTTACTTTTGGAGCGCTTATGCGCATTCTTTTCATTGTTCCCTATCCCGAAGGCAAAGCTCCCAGCCAGCGTTTCCGGTTCGAACATTATTTTAACGAGTTAAAGGCACGTAATATTCATTACGATGTTTCTTCTTTTATTGATCTTGATACCTGGGAAGTTCTTTATAAACCGGGTTTTCTGTTCCGTAAAATTTCAGGATTGACAAGAGGATATATGCGCAGGTTGAAAGATCTTTTTCGAAGCAGTAAATATGATTATGTGTTCATTCACCGCGAGTTTTCTCCGTTAGGCCCTCCCTTAATGGAATGGTGGCTGGCAAAGGTCTGTAAGGCAAAAATTATTTACGATTTTGACGATGCCATCTGGATTCCGAATTATTCCGAGCATAACTCCTTTACTTATTACCTGAAACGTTACACAAATACAAGAAACCTGTGCCGCTGGGCTTGCAAAGTTTCCTGCGGAAACGATTACCTGTGCAATTACGCACGTTTGTACAATGCCCATGTTGTTTACAATCCTACCATCATTGATACCGAAAATCAGCATAATCGTTTGGCTGATTTGAACAAAGAAAAATTTGTTATCGGATGGACCGGTTCGCATTCCACTATTCAATACCTTGATGAAGTTTACCCGGTTATTGAGGAACTGGAAAAAAAATACGATTTTGAATTTCAGGTAATCAGTGATGTGAAACCTGACTTAGAGTTGCGTTCATTAAAATTCATTCCATGGAAGAAGGAAACGGAGATTGATGACCTGCTCGGATTTTCCATTGGCATCATGCCTCTAAAAGATGATCAGTGGGCACAGGGAAAATGCGGATTTAAAGCGCTTCAGTATATGGCGCTTGGTATTCCGGCACTTGTTTCACCGGTAGGTGTAAATACCCGTATTGTTGATCATGGCGTAAACGGTTTTCACTGCCGCAATGCAGAAGAATGGAAAGAAGCTATTGTAAATTGTATGACTGACAGAAACCTGTTGCTTAACCTCAGTAAATCCACCCGCGAAAAAATTGTGAATCATTATTCAGTTGATTCCAACAAAGAAAATTTTTTCTCGCTATTCCGATGATGTGATATAATTACTCAGCCACTGCTCCACCCTGATATGCCTGCTTTTTATAACGAAGAGAAGGGGAGGCGATGAGTTTTCCGAGGCCAAGTGTATTCCACAGCAAATCAATCCTTTTAATCGTTGCATCATCCGAAACAAGAATGTTTGGCCAGTCGCGTTCGAAACCATCATGCTCTTTCGTTTTCCGTGTAGCATCAAAAGCAAGGTGATTGACTTCATCGGTTGTGGTTGCAGCAATGAAAATACTGTCTCGTTTAGGATCAAGGTTATTGGCAAAGCGCCAGACTGCATCGGCAATAAATGTCAATTCGGTTTCCGGTTCGAGGCAGATTAAAATTTTAATGCCTCGCATGGAGGGTAATCGGAAAACTGCATTTGCCAATTCGCGTACGTGATTCTTTCTGTTTTTCTGAATCGTTACAAACACAATGGGAATTTCCATTTGAACCAGCGAAGCATTTAGCGATTTGATTTCGGGAAAGGATGAGGTTATTTCTTTTTGGATAACGGCTGATTCAATTTTTGGTTTTTCTTCTGAAGCATTTCTGCCCCATAATTCTTCCGGAAGTTTCTGTGTAGCATCAATACCTAATTTTCCTCCGAAGGCCATAGCCGAGCAACTGTGATCCAGCACATCGGCAGGTCCTTGGGTGAAATGAAAATCAAAACCGGCATCAGCATTACGGCTGATGTATTTAGCCACTTCTTCATTGTTATGAATGTTTACATTGCCATCTACAATAATCATCATTTTGGTAAACATCATCTGGCCTGCACCCCACAGCGAATGCATCACTTTTACAGCCTGCCCCGGAAATTCTTTGTTGATTTTAACAATAGCTAAATTGTGAAATACGCCTTCAACCGGCAGCACCATATCCACCACTTCGGGAACCATCATCATTTTAATGGGAGCAAGAAAAATGCGCTCGGTTGCTTTTCCAATCCAGGCATCTTCCTGCGGAGGAATACCCACAATGGTGGAAGGATAAATGGCATCTTTACGGTGAGTGATACAGGTGATGTGAAACTTCGGATAGTAATCGGCCAATGAATAATAGCCGGTATGATCGCCAAAGGGACCCTCTAGAATAAATTCTTCATTCGGGTCAATGTATCCTTCAATGATAAGGTCGGCATCGGCCGGAACGTACATATCCTGTGTTAAACATTTTACAAGTTCCACGGGCTTTTTACGGATAAATCCGGCTAACATAAATTCATCCACACCATCAGGCAATGGAGCTGTTCCGCAGTAGGTATAAACCGGATCACCGCCAAGTGATATGACAACGGGCATGCGCTTACTGAGTTTTTTGTACTCCATGAAATGGCGCGCACTTACCTTATGCCGGTGCCAGTGCATGGCTGTTAATTCAGGGCCGAAGACCTGCATGCGGTAAAGCCCAACATTGCGAATGCCCGTATTCGGATCTTGGGTTTGTATTACAGGAAGCGTTATAAAAGGCCCGCCATCTTCAGGCCAGCATTTCATTACCGGAAGTTTGGTAACATCAGGTTTCGGCATTACTACCTGCTGACAGGCTCCTTTGCCGCTTATGATTTTCGGCATCCATGTCGAAATGTTGCCCAGCAGAGGCAGCATTTTCAATTTATCCATCATGCTGTTTTTAGGGGCGGTCATGGTTTTGAATAGTTCCGTGATTTCAGCCGCTATGTCATCTAATCGTTTTACACCAAGTGCCATAGACATTCGCTTTTCAGATCCCATGGCGTTGATAAGCAATGGAAAATCTGTTCCGGTATTCTCAAAAAGCAAAGCAGGGCCATTGGCTTTTGAGATGCGGTCGGTTATTTCGGTTATTTCCAGATGAGGATTTACATATTCTTTTATCCTAACCAGTTCACCGGCTTGTTCAAGGGCGGAAATAAATTCTCTGAGGTTTTTGTAGGGCATGAAAAAATGATTACTGATGATTATTTTATTAGACCTTTTGTAAAAATTCTTCAATCACCCGTAACCCGCCAAAAGGCAGGCGCCTGTGCGCAGTTCCCTTCGGGGATAAAGGGTGAGCGGGGGCTGAATTTATACAAGCAGTCATTTAGGTAAAAGGTCTATGGTTCTTTTGTTTAACACATAAATCATAGAGTAGTTAAATGCAACAAGGGATTAAGGCAATTTAATTTCAACAAAGTTTCCTTTTTTCCGTTCGGCTTCTGCATTTCCTGATTTGAAAAAATCTCGAAATGATTTAAAGTTTTTAACGGCATTCATCTTCTGTTTTAAAGTCCAATTGCGGGTATAAAATGTTGTTCCACCGGCAATTTCCTTTTGCGGAAAGTTTTGATGTTTTCCTTCGGCCAGAAATCTGACAGCACGGACATATAAATCGTGCGCATGATTCATTACCTTTAAATGCAGTTGCGCCAGCGATTCCTCTCCGGTTAGCGGAGTAAATTCAGAAGTTAAAATATTGCCCGAATCAATTCCATTATCAATCCACATCACTGTGTTTCCGATCAGGTGAAATTGATAGGTGGCTAAGCACCAGTTGGTACAGTTTGGTCCACCTTTAATATAAGGAGATAATCCGGTATGCAAGTTCAGAATACCGATGCGCGGATTCAGGGAAAGCATTTTGCCCTTTACTAACCTTGTTCCGGAAACAAGAATTACATCAGGCATCAGCTTTTCCGTAAAGCGGAATGCTTCATGGCTGTTGATGTTTTCAACGGTAATGATTCTAACCGCGGGGAAACCGAGAAAAGCATTCCTGTATTCTTCCATCATATTTTTCCAGGCATTGTCAAGCGATGGAATACATATTTTTTCCAACAGCTTTTCAAAAATCATTTTCGGGGTTAATTTTCTTGCTGATGTTCTCTTCTCCATAACAATTCCTGCCAATGAAAATTCCTGATGGAGTTTATGCGCCAGCGCCTGCTGGTTGGGTTCGCTTCCGCACCAGAGTACAATGTTCATCGGTAGCCAATCAGTTTTTTAAAATTCTCAAGAGAGTTGGAAATGCGCAACCGTGTTTTCCACCAGAACTCATTGTACAGTTCAATACGCGGAATTTCAAATTCATCACTTTTTGAAGGATCATAAATATCTTGCTTAACAGCTAATCCAATTTTATATCCTGCCTTACGTGCCAATCGTTTGGTGGCTTCATTGTAACTGCCTACAGGGTAAGAAATCGTTATTGGAAAATAACCAAGCATTTCTTTGATCCTTTTTCCTGATTCAACCAATTCATAGGTTATTTCTCGTTCATCGCTCATGGTACCCAGCATGCAATGGCTTACACTGTGTGAGCCGATGTAGTGCCCTTCGCTGCGCAGTTGCTGCAAATCATTCCAACTCATCATCAGTGCCGGAATTTCGGTGTCATCATAACTTTTAAGAATGCGGTCAATAGCCTCATTCCTTTGTTCATGCGGCAAGGTTTTTAGAAAAGGTTTGAGTTTTTTTACGTAACTCAATCTTTCGGCTGTATCATTCAGTTTTTTTATTTGAAGGGCTGCCGGAAGAAAATTAAAATCCATAACCAGTTCTTTTTTAGAAGTGAACTGAAAAAGATGTTCGAGCAGATGAGTCCACGTAGGAAAGTTTTTGTTAATGCAATCGGTTACCACATAAAAAGAAGCCTTGCAGTTGTATTTTTTAAGAATGGGAGCGGCATATTCAATGTTGTCTTTGTAGCCATCATCAAACATGATGGTGGCAAAGCGGTTTTTAAACTTCAACTTGTCAGTAAGTGCCAGTTCTTCAATTAAAGCGGTTTCAAAATTACGGGTGATAAATTCAATGCAACGGTCAAAAAGCTGAACATCCATGGGGTCCCACAAAGCATCGCGCTTAGGATTAACACGGTGAAACAAAAAATTTCTGATCATCAGGTTGAAAGGGCAGTGAAGTTCTGCGGCTCAAAAGTAGAAATTGTAAAAGCCTGTCCTTTCTGCTCAGGCGGCTATCCTTACATTTGTGGCCGTACAATGATTGCCTCTCTGTTCAAAACACGCAAACCGAAAAGGTTTGAAATGCGCACCCGTTATTACGATGCGGAAAAAGAAGCTTTTGAAGCAAGAGTGAATCGCTCAAAGAATGTTGAAACAGATGTTTCCACCCGTATGAAACTGCAGTTTCGCGAGCGGAAACGGAAAAAGTCAAATGCATCCCGCCAATCGTCCATCCGCATTATTGTTATTGCTGCTACCCTGATACTGATGGCATGGTATATTTTCTTTTAAAAGATGAGCGATATTATTCAACTGCTTCCCGACCATGTAGCCAGCCAGATTGCAGCCGGTGAAGTCATTCAGCGTCCGGCTTCTGCCTTGAAAGAGATGATGGAAAATTCGGTGGATGCAGGAGCCGGTTCCATTCAGGTAATTCTGAAAGAGGCCGGCAAAACATTAATTCAGGTAATTGACAACGGCTGCGGCATGAGTATGAACGATGCACGCATGTGTTTTGAACGGCATGCTACTTCCAAAATCAAAACGGCAGATGAACTTTCGTATATCCGTACCATGGGTTTTAGGGGAGAGGCGCTTGCCTCCATTGCCGCTATAGCTCAGGTGGAGTTGAAAACCAAGTTGCATGAGGAAGAAACCGGAACGTTGCTTATTATTGAAGGCAGCGAATTGAAAACACAGGAGCAAACAGCCTGCAACAACGGTACTTCTCTGGCAGTTCGCAATTTATTTTTTAATGTACCGGCACGCAGAAATTTTCTGAAATCGAATGCAGCAGAAACCCGTCATTTGATTGATGAGTTTGAAAGGCAGGCATTGGCTCATCCCGGTATTGCTTATCGTCTGCAACACGATGGCAATGAAATCCATCAGTTCCCGGCAGGCAATCTTAAGCAACGCATTATTCAGCTTTATGGAAATCAATACAACGAACGGTTAGTGCCTGTAGAAGAAAATACCACTGCGCTTAACATCAGCGGATACGTCATCAAACCGGAGTTCTGCCGGAAGAGCAGGGGAGAGCAGTTCTTTTTTCTGAACGGCCGATTTATAAAAGACGGCTACCTGCACCATGCGGTTACCGGTGCATTTGCCGGATTACTGCCGAAAGATGCTTATGCATCCTACTTCATTCATCTGGCTATGGATCCTGCATCCATTGATGTAAATATCCATCCCACCAAAACAGAAATAAAATTTCAGGATGAACGGCTGGTTTATTCCATTCTTAAATCAGCAGTTAAAAGAGCATTGGGTAAATTCAGTATTATGCCTTCGCTCGATTTTGATCAGGAAGCAGCGTTTCAGTTACCTCCGTCCAAATTTAAAGAAACACCCAAGATGCCAACTGTTAAAGTTGATCCATCATACAATCCATTTAATTCTGACCGTAAGGAAATCACTCCTGTTAAGGAATGGATTAAAATGCATGAGGAAACAGCGGCCATGGCTTCTTCCACAGCAGTTGAACAACCGGAAAAAACAGTACAGAAGAGATTTTGGGAAGAGCTTCCGGCCGAAGTTTTTACCCCTGTTTTAGGTAAGTATGTAATGTTCGAAACAGATGGAACGCTTTATTTTGTGGATGTGTATGCCGCTCAGGTGAGAGTTCATTTTGACAATCTGATTGCCGAAACGAAGCACCGGCATCGCAGCCAGCAAACGCTTTTTCCGAAAATGCTTGAATTCAATGCTGCTGATTTTGTTTTGCTTAATGACACTATCGAAGAATTGAAGAAATTCGGATTTGATATTTCTGAATTCGGGAAGAACACATTCATCATTAACGGCATACCCCCGGGCTTTGCAGAAACCGACATACGTACTGTACTGGATCAATTGCTTGATGATGTTAAGCAGAATGTGCCTGAATTGAAATCAAATCCTTTGCATCATCTGGCCAGAAGGCTTGCGCATGCACGTGCCAGAGCATCAGCCTTTCCAAAAAACAAAGAAGAAATTAAACATTTCATAGAGCAACTTTTTAATACTGAAAATCCTAATCATACTCCGGGAGGAAGAAAAATAATGACCAGCATTTCTCAGGAAGAATTAACTCAAAAATTCAGATCTCCTTCCCGATTATAAACCATGAACTACCAACCTTACCGGCCCTCTGCATTTAAACTGTTGCCTGATGTTGTTAAAAATCTGCTCATCATTAACGGCCTGGTGTTTCTGAGTTCCAATGTGCTTGCTGCGAAATTCGGGATTGACTTGAACAGCATGTTCGGGCTTTATTATTTCACCTCGCCCGAATTTCATTACACCCAGTTCATTACTCATCTTTTTTTACACGGCAGTTTCTGGCATTTACTGTCGAACATGTTTGCCTTGTGGATGTTTGGTAACATGCTCGAAAATGTTTGGGGCAGCAAACGCTTTCTGACCTTTTACATGGTTTGCGGATTGGGCGCAGCATTTATTCATACGCTTGCCACCGGATGGGAGATGAATCAGATGAAGAGCGTACTTGATGCTTATGCTGTTTCACCCAATCTGGTTGATTTCGAAGCCATGATTCAAAAATACAATGCCTTTGCCCGTGGCGAAGTGGCTACTCATTTAAGCGATGTGTATTACACCTGGCAGCAGTATCCCCAAAGTCCGTTTGTAGCCGAAGAGTCTGTAACGGCCCTGAACCGGTTGTTCGAAGTAAAGCGCGATATTCCAACAGTTGGCGCTTCGGGAGCAGTTTTCGGAGTGCTGCTCGCTTTCGGTATGATGTTTCCCAATATGATTATCTATCTCTATTTTGCACTGCCCATCAAGGCAAAATACTTTGTGGCCATTTTCGGGCTATATGAACTGTACAGCGGTTTTCAGAATAATCCGGCTGATAATGTTGCCCATTTTGCCCACCTTGGCGGTATGCTTTTCGGTTTTATACTGATTCGTTACTGGCGCAACAAGCGAAGGAATTACTACGGCTGATAAAGGCAGGTTATTACTTATTTATGTTTTTTTTGAATTCGGCTACTAATAAGCTGACAGATGTTTTGCTTTCCGTATGTTTGTTACTTCAAACCAAATAATCAACACGCTTTATGAAAAAACTGCTTATTGTTTTAACAGTCTTTGTTTTTGGAAATGTATTGGCACATGAACACAGTCATGATCCTTATAAAAAGACTTTTGTCAACAGTAAAACAAACCGTATAAAGCCTGCCGTTCAGCAGGAGCTTAGAAATTCAGCCGCATGGCAGCATTTTATTTCGCAACATGGCGAATGGAAAACTTCGTTTGATGAATGCACCGGCCTTCCGCGCCTTGCTTATGGAAAACCTGTTAAAGGTATTCCGGCTTCCGGTCCGCAGGAAATTGCCGATCATTTCATGAACAATGAATTGAACCGGTTTACTATTCCACGAAATGAAATCACATTACGAAGTGTCGTACCGAATAAGAAACATTACTATGTTCATTACAGGCAAGTCCATCAGGGATTGGAAGTGCTGTGGGCCAAAGGCCATGTAGCCATGACCAAAGACGGACGCATTATAAATTTCAGTCTTGATTTCAGGAATGACATCAACATTAATCTTACTCCTGCTTTAACCCGTCAGCAGGCAGAAAGCGCTGCGTACAGCGATATTCAATATGCCGTCAATCAATCAAAGGCAGAGCAGGGCTTAAAGATTCTTCCCATTCCGGCTGAACGGAAATACAATTACCATTTAGTCTATGAAGTATTTGTGGATGCTGTTAACGAAGAAGGCTTTCCTGCACGTTACTACACATTGGTTGATGCGCATAATGGCGAAGTACTTTACCGCCAGAACCGCATAACTCAGATTTGTTCTCACAATCCATCGGTAAATACAGATGTTTCCATAACTGCTACTGTTTATCCATTGAATCCTTACAACCCTTCAGCCGTACGTCCATTGAAGCATCAGCGCGTAGTGATTGGAGGAAATATTTATTACACCGATGGTAATGGTCAGGTAACATTACCAAATACTTCACCGGTTTCGGCTACTATTCCTTTACATGGAAGATGGGCAAGGGTTTACACCGGAAACAATACACCAACAGTAACAGTAAATCTCAATCCGGGAGCTAATACAGTTGACTACGATCTTTCTGCCAACATCAAAGAATTAACAGCTTATTGGGCAGTGCAGGAAGTGCATGATTATTATAAAGCAACGGCAACGGGCAGTCCTGCAGAAAATACCATGGATTTTGTAATGAC
Organism: uncultured Bacteroidota bacterium; assembly: GCA_900696575.1. Lineage (GTDB taxonomy): Bacteria > Bacteroidota > Bacteroidia > AKYH767-A > OLB10 > CAADHD01. The sequence goes on along the minus strand of CAADHD010000024.1, from coordinate 21,899 downwards.
TACCAATGTGGATGTGGCCGGTTCCTGCAATGCCTTTTACAGCGGAACCAGCATAAACTTTTTTGCTGAGGGAGGTGGATGTAATGCTACTTCATTGGTTCCTGATGTAGTTTATCATGAATACGGACATGGAATAAACTACGATGTGTACAGTACTTATGGCGGCAGTTGGAGCAATGGCGCCATGGGCGAAGGTTATGCCGACCTGTGGGCAAATGCCATTACCGAAGATCCGGTTCTGGGTATTGGATTCTTTCAGAACAATCCTTCCGGTTTTGTACGCAGGTATGATATTAATCCTAAGGTATATCCTCAGGATCTTGTTGGCGAGGTGCATGCCGATGGTGAGATTATAGCCGGAGCCTGGTGGGATACGGGTATTAATTTCGGAAGTCAGCAAGACCGCATGGCCTTGCTCTGGGAAACCTACGCAGCCCTCTGTGATGCCAGTGACGGCAATGAAGGGTTTCTTTTTGAACAGATACTGGTTGCGGCATTGATTGCCGATGATAACGATGGCGATTTAACCAACGGCACTCCCCGCTATTGTGAAATAACAGCAGCTTTTGCCCGACATGGAATTTTTGACGGTGGTTTTGTTTCCGAAGTACTGCATACAGAGCCGCTCGTTGCTTCTTCTCAAAATCCTATCACTCTATCGGCTTCTACCGGAGGGCTTATTCCCAACACCGTACTCAGCGGATATTACAAACCTGATGGCAACGGATCATGGATTCCTTTTACTATGAATAACACCGGTGGGCTTAACTTCTCAGGCAGCATTCCTCCGCAGGTGCCCGGCAGCATTACCCATTATTATATTGACTATGTGTATTCATGCCAGGGATTCAATACTACCATAGGAAGCCTTCCGCTAAGAGCCGATGATGCTACCAATCCCAACATTCCTTTTTATGTTTTGAATGATTACACCCTGCTTAACTCCAACTTTGTTGAAAACTCAACCGGATGGACTCTTGGCGCTCCGGGCGATGGTGCCACCACCGGAATCTGGGTTATTGCCAATCCCAATCCGACTTATTTAACCGGTACTTCAGGCATGGTGCAACCCGGTGATGACCATACTCCTGTTCCTGGTGTGAACTGTGCTGTAACCGGTAATAATCCTGCAACAGGTGCCGGTACAGATGATATTGATGGAGGAAAAACAACCCTCATCTCTCCAACATATGATCTGTCATCTTATGTAAATCCAGCATTTACCTACTGGCGCTGGTACACCAACGATCAGGGTGCTACTCCCGGAACTGATTACTGGCAGGTGGCTATCTCGAATGATGGAGGTAATACATGGACTGACATAGAAAACACCAATGTAAGCGATCATAGCTGGCGCAGGTTTGCCTTCCGTGTGGCTGATTATGTTACACCCACAGCCAATGTCAAAATCCGGTTTATTGGCGAAGATGCCGGCCAGGGCAGTTTAGTAGAAGCACTGGTAGATGATCTTGAATTATGGGATGGCGTTCCGCTTTCGGTTAACTCACTGCAGAATGTTGTTTTTTTCAATGCCTTTCCCGTTCCTGCAAAAGATGAACTTAACATCCGCTGGAGCATGACTCAGCAGGATAATATCACGCTCTCCATTACTGACATGGCCGGACGTAAAGTATATGAGTTCTCTCATACCGGCAATGCAGGTTTTAATTCTGTTACTTTGCCGCTGAAAGATGTTTCCAAAGGCATGTACATACTCAATCTGAAAGGAAACATGACCAACCACTCCCACCGCTTTTCAGTTAATTAACATAAGCCCCGGGTTAACCTAAACTAAACAACCCAAGCCCTTCCGCCTTTGGCGGAGGGGTTTTTATTTTATTACTGACTCAACGCTAAAACCGGTTAACCGGTAAAATCATTCATACAGAATGTTTACCTGCCTTCAGCATAACATTTCAGAACTTAGCGCACCTGCATTATGCGACTAAGACGAGTTAAACTGCTTTCGGCATACAATCCGCACAATAAAATACGATTGGTTCATGGCGGCTTGGAGTATTTTGAATTGCTGGAGGAGTTGATTGACAAAGCAAAACAGTGCATCCATCTTCAGACATACGTTATTGATCCGGATGAAACCGGCATGAGAATTATTAATGCATTGAAGCTTGCAGCGCAACGCGGTGTGAAAGTGTTGGTACTCTGCGATGGATATGCCACCAAGCTTCCGGATGATTTGGTACAGGAATTACGTGCATCAGGCATAAGTTTCCGTTATTTCGAACCCTTGTTCAGCAGCGAAAAATTTTATTTCGGCCGAAGACTGCACCACAAAGTTTTTGTGGCTGATGAATTTCATTCTTTAGTCGGTGGGTTAAATATTGCTAACCGCTACAATGATATAAACGGTAAGAAAGGTTGGTATGATTTGGCAATTTATACACAGGGTCAGACATCGGCTTTGCTTCACGAAGTATGTAACCGTCTGTGGAATCGTGCGGAGATAAAGCGGATATTACCTTTAATACAGAGAAAAATAATTTTCAGAAACTCGCCCAGCGAGTCGTTAATACCGGTAAGGATAAGAAGAAACGACTGGATACGCGGACGCAACCAGATTACCCAAAGCTATGCAGAGTTTATTTCTAAATCCGAAAAATCAATCCTTCTTATCAGCAGTTACTTTATTCCCGGCAGAATTTTCAGAATGCGGCTGGCCGCTGCTTCACGAAGGGGAGTCAATATAAGAATAGTGCTTGCCGGAATTTCTGATGTGAAAATGGCCAAGTTGGCAGAGCGTTATCTGTACGACTGGCTGCTGCGTCATAACATCGCCATTTATGAATATCAGCCTACAGTACTGCATGCCAAAGCAGCCGTATTCGATTCATATAACATTACTATCGGCTCTTATAACCTGAACAACCTCAGTGCACTGGCCAGCATTGAACTGAATCTTGATATACAGGACAGGCAGTTTGCCTCTGATTTTGAAAAGGAAATGGATGATTTAATCAAAAACCATTGTCGCCTTATCACCAGAGATGAGTATGAAGGCATTGGCCTGTTTACCAGAATTCGCTATTGGCTGGCTTACATTTTCCTGCGGACAGTTTTATTTTTGTTTACCAATAACCTCAAGCAAGAAAAAGGAGAGGAGGGTTGAGGAAGTTGAATAATAGAAAATTGAGCAATAGAAATGCAGATCTCCCCATGGGGTGCGTTTGCATCGCATACTTATGATGGCAGGCTACTTCAGTTTTTCCTTAAACACCTTTCTGAATTTATCAACCTTCGGACGAATCACATACTGGCAATAGGGTTCCTGTCCGTTCAGGTTGTAATACTCCTGATGATAATTTTCGGCAGGATAAAATATGTCAAAAGCGGTTATTTCCGTAACGATGGGCTTATCGAAAATGTTGGAATCATCAAGTTCTTTTTTGAATTGTTCGGAGAGTTGCTTCTGCTTTTCATCATGAAAAAAAATAACGGAGCGGTACTGTGTGCCTACATCATTTCCCTGCCGGTTCAGTGTAGTGGGGTCATGCGTTTTCCAGAAAACTTCCAATAGTTCTTCAAACGAAATTACTGACGGGTTATAAATAATCTGCAGGCATTCGGCATGGCCTGTCAAACCGGAACAGACTTCTTTATAAGTCGGATTTTTAACCTTTCCGCCCGAATAGCCAGAAGTAACTTTCAAAACGCCTTTCAAATCCTGAAAAATGGCTTCGGTACACCAGAAACATCCGTTACCGAAGGTGGCTGTATCGGTTTTTAAATTTGATTCAATTTTTTCAGACATGGTTTTAAGTGTTTCATAAGGTTGCTGATGGCTTGCATTGCAACCTGCAGCAACCAGCAGCATGCTAAATACAAAAACAGATTTCATTACATGCAAAACACGAAATTGCAGAATAAGTTTCTGTTAACAGAATCACAAAATTTCATGGAGGTGCTGTTCCAGGTCTTCGGGTTCTATATTGGTCTGGATTTTACCGTCAACGGCAACAGAAATAGCGCCTGTTTCTTCTGATACGATAATGGCCACGGCATCGCTTTGCTCAGTTATACCCAACGCTGCACGATGGCGCATTCCATATTGAGCAGGTAATTCGGTGTTATCGGTAACCGGCAGAACACAGCGTGCGGCTTTTATTTTATTTCCGGAGATGATAATGGCTCCATCGTGAAGCGGGCTGTTTTTAAAGAAGATGCTTTCAATAGCACGCTTAGATAAATCGGCATTAAGCACATCTCCGGTTTCGGCATAAAAGTTCAGGTCGGTTTTGCGTTCTATAACCATGATGGCGCCTGTTTTTGTTTTCGACATGCTGGTGCACGCTTTCAGGATGGGCTTAAGATCGGTTTTTGATTCGCTGTCAAACTGAAATCCTTTGATAAAAAATCTTCTGGCAATACGGCTGTTTTTAAAAATGTTTTTCGAGCCGAGCAGTATGAGAAATCGTCTTACTTCCTGTTGAAAAACAATAATGAGTGCAAGCACCCCCACTCCGATAAACTGCCCTAAAATTCCTCCGAGTAATTTCATATCAAGCACCCGCGAACACAGCCACCATAGGATATAAATGGCAATGATTCCGAGAAAAATGTTGATGGCAACGGTTCCTTTCAGCAGGTCATATACTTTGTAAAGAAGAAAGGCGGTAATAAGTACATCAATCACATCCAGCCAACGTACTTCGAGAAAACCGATTTTAAAAAGTTCGAGCATCTTAATTTCCGAACCAAAGAAAACTAAATTTCAGCGACAAAGCGGTAGGGCAGCAAAGCATCTTTACCGGCATAATCAACACCGATTCGGGGTGTAATTTTAATTTGTTTGCGGCTGAAGGAAATACCATGATCTTCAATCCAAATTTTTTCAGGCGATAGAAGAGAAGTGCCGCTGTGCAGGTAATGAATGCCCAGAGCTTTACTCACCAGTCCCGGCCCATGAAGCGCTTCGTTAACTTTTCTTCCAAGACGTTTTTCAATCTTCTTTATGTTGATGGCTGGCGAAATGCCTCTTATTAAAACAGCCTGCGGATTTCCTTTTGCACCGGTTACCACATTAAACAGCGAATGAATGCCATAGCACAGATATACATAGGCCACTCCTCCTTCAGAAAACATTACCTCCGTTCGTGCTGTTCGTCTGTAATTATATGCATGGCTGGCACGGTCTTTAGCTCCGTTATATGCTTCCGTTTCGGAGATGATTCCTGCCGTTATCGTTCCATTTATTTTTGTGAAAAGCATTTTGCCCAGCAACATTTTTGCTGTTTCAACCACATTTTCATTTACGTAAAAAGATTCAGTCAAAATCATGTTTTGCAAAAGTGAATAAAATTAAATCTGATTACTTTTTGTATTGGTTACTTTTGGCGTTCAACCAAATCAAGCATGAAAAAATTTTCTTGTTTTATTTTAATCTCCATTGTATTCACTGCTGTGAATGCCCAAACATTAACTACATCGCTTTTTATTTCAGGAATGAACCGTGTGGTGGATATTCAGAATGCAGGTGATGAACGGTTGTTTCTGGTAGAAAAATCGGGCATCATTAAAATCTCAAACCTCTCCGGTGTCTTAAATGCTCAGCCCTTTCTGAATATCAGTTCTATTGTTGAATCTTCGGGAAATGAGCAAGGATTACTTGGACTTGCCTTTCATCCCAATTATAAAAGCAACAGATACTTCTATTTGAATTACATCAACCTTGCCGGCAACAGTGTGGTGGCTCGTTATCAAACCAGTGCAACAAACCCTGACAGCGCAATGGCAACCAGTGCGCAGATACTGATGACATATAATCAACCATACACCAATCACAACGGTGGCAGTATGAATTTCGGACCTGATGGTTATCTGTACATTTCCACAGGCGATGGCGGAGCAGGTGGCGATCCGCAGAATTTTGCTCAAAATAAACTTAGCCGGCTTGGCAAAATTTTACGTATTGATGTGGACGGAGCATTTCCTTATGCTATACCCGAATGCAATCCTTTCAACAATAATCCTGCATACCTTCCCGAAATCTGGGCTTGGGGTTTAAGAAATCCGTGGCGTTGCACTTTTGACCGCATGACCGGTGATTACTGGATTGGCGATGTAGGTCAGGGGGCCAGTGAAGAAGTAAACTTACAGCCGGTTAATTCATTGGGAGGCGAAAATTACGGCTGGCGCTGTTATGAGGGAACGCTGGTTTACAATACTACCGGTTGCCAGCCTCAGTCCGCTTATGTACCTCCCGTTTATGAATATCCTCATACAGGTCCTCTTGGCGGATGCAGTGTAACCGGAGGTTATGTTTACAGAGGCGCCAGACATGCCGACATGTTCGGGCGTTACTTTTTCGGTGATTATTGTTCAGGGGTAATATTCAGTACCAATGTAAATACCCTTGCTACTGTTCCGCATGGTGCGTTTTCTATCGGCACTTATGCCTGTTTTGGTATTGATGTTTATGGTGAACTTTATACTTCTATTGATGGAAATGGACAGATTTTAAAAATTGAATCAACCGATTGCAATCCGGTTGCTTCTTTCAGCTTAACCGATACAATTACCTTTTGTGGTGTGGCTCCCTATGTTCTTCGTTCGGTAAAAAGCGCAGTATTGTTAAGTTATGAATGGTACCTCAACGGAAACCTGATAAATGGTGCCAATGGCGATACATTGATAGTTACTCAGCCCGGCAATTATTCATTAAAAGTAATGGCTTCACCAACCTGTCAGTCTCAATCATCAGATGTGTACGTTCGCTTCGGTATTCCCACAACAACAGGATTTACCGGATTACCATCCAACTCCTGTGTTAACTATCCGCCAATTAACCTGAATGGCGTACCTGCCGGAGGAGTGTTTACCGGACATGGCATTACCGGAAATTCATTCAATCCGCCAACAGCAGGGGTGGGTACGCATTGCATTACTTACACCTATATTAATGCGCAGGGATGTAAGTCAACGGCTGTACAATCAATTTTAGTGGAACCATGCTCCGGAATGGAGGAGGCTTTAAACAGTGCAGAATTTCATATTTATCCTAATCCGGCTAAAGAGCAGGTTACTATTGAAGCCCGAAATATCCAAACCCGGATTCTGAACCTGGCAATAGAAGATGTTTATGGCAGAAATGTATTCTTAGCAGGGGCGGATTCTGAGAATGAGAAAAGCATTCAGTTAAATTTACCGATGCTTGCCTCCGGGATTTATGTTCTGAGAGTAAACAGCTCGGTTTTCCGTTTGTTGATTGAACAGTAGTACAAAGTATGCTGAAAGGAATTTATTGCGCTGACTTATTCCGTTATCAAAAGCTGCCCACGCGTGAGGTTAGCATAGGTAGTCTGATGATGGGGGGTAAGTATCCCATTCGCATCCAAAGCATGACCACCACTGATACTATGAATACCCCGGCTACGGTAGAGCAGAGCATCAGGATGATTGAAGCCGGCTGTGAGCTTGTCCGTATTACTGCACCCAGCATTAACGAAGCGCGAAATCTTGAAAACATCAAGTATGAATTGAAAAAGCGCGGCTATAATACCCCGCTGGTTGCCGATATTCATTTTACCCCCAATGCTGCTGAACTTTCTGCACGCATTGTTGAGAAAGTGAGAGTGAACCCCGGTAATTATGCCGACAAAAAAAAATTTGAAAACATAGAATACACCGATGCAGGATATAGTGAGGAACTGGAGCGAATCCGCGAACGGTTTCTGCCTTTAATTAAAATCTGCAAAGAATACGGCACTGCTATGCGCATCGGTTGCAATCATGGTTCACTCAGCGACCGCATCATGAGCCGTTATGGTGATACTCCTCTCGGTATGGTTGAAAGCGCCATGGAATTTCTGAGGATTTGCCGTGATGAAAATTATCACAACATTGTGCTGTCAATGAAAGCAAGCAATCCGCAGGTGATGATTCATGCTTACAGGCTGCTTGTAAAACAAATGCTGGAAGAATTCGGGCCGGTTGATAATCCTGAAAACAAATCTGAAATTCCTGTCTGTTATCCTTTACATCTGGGAGTTACTGAAGCCGGAGATGGCGAAGACGGAAGAATTAAATCTGCTGTCGGCATCGGCACATTGCTGGAAGATGGATTGGGTGATACCATCCGTGTTTCTTTGACAGAGGAGCCTGAGTATGAATTACCTGTTGCCCGAATGCTTGTCAGCCGTTATGATAACCGTGAAGCCATACAGCAGGAAATTCCCGAAATGTATTCGCCTGAGAAGTACTACAATGCCTTTGAATATGACAGAAGAGTTTCTGCCGGAGTAATCAACACCGGGGGCAAAAATGTACCGAGGATAATCATGGACCTTAGCCATTCAGAAAAAATTACACCGTCTTCGCTTTTTGCCTGCGGATACAATTATTCCGTTCCTCTTGATAAATGGAACCTCAGCGATCAGGCCTGCGATTTTATTTATGCAGGAGATAAACAAGTTGATTTTGATATACCCGGAACGCTTGGTATTATTCATCCTTATTCAGTTTGGTGTTCCGTCAAAGACCGTCAGCAAACGTATCCGTTAATGACCATAAAAGATTGGATAGAAAAAGATCATCATCCTGAGTTGAATTTTGTTCAATGCAGTATGAATGATTTAATAAATGAAATCTTTGTTTCCTCAATCACTGAAAATCCAACAGCGGTTCTAATACTATCAACAGATAATCCTCATGGCATGGCCGAGCAGAGGAGGTTTTTTCTGGAAATGAGACTAAATGAAATCAATTGCCCGGTTATCATTCATAGAAAGTATGAAAAAATTAATGAGGAGGCATTAAAACTTTATGCAGCCACCGATGCAGGCGCATTGCTGATTGACGGATTGGGTGATGGTATATTTATTCAGGCCGATAAAATTTCACCGGCCGTTATCAACCGAATTTCCTTTGGTATTCTGCAAGCAACACGTACACGCATTTCAAAGACCGAGTACATCAGTTGTCCATCGTGCGGGCGAACGCTTTTTGATTTGCAGGAAACCACCGCACGTATCCGTTCCAGAACGGATCATTTAAAAGGAGTGAAAATCGGAATTATGGGATGCATAGTTAACGGACCGGGCGAGATGGCTGATGCCGATTATGGCTATGTAGGCACCGGACCCGGACGCATTACACTTTATAAAGGAAAAGAAGTAGTGAAAAGAAATATACCTGAAGAAGAAGCCGTGGAAGCATTGATTGATCTGATTCGGGAGCATGGTGATTGGGTAGAGAAGCCGATGACGGTCAGTACCTGATGGCCGGAAGGCAGTAGGAAACTTCAGCTACTTCATTACACCATTCGTTTTACATTTACCGCGTTAACCTGCAAATGAAATCAGCCCTATGAAAATCATGATTATTGATGATAATGTGCCCATGGCCGAAATGACTAAAGATCATTTATCTCAAAAGTTCAGCGATGCCCAATTTTCCATTTTCAATGATGGCATGAAAGCTATTGAGCAAAACGGTTTTATTCCCGATGTGATCATACTCGATTACCAGCTTGATACTCTTAATCCCGGTGCATTAAACGGTATGCAGATACTGATGCAGTTAAAGAAGAAGTTTACTGCTCATGTTATATGTCTTTCCGCTCAGGAGAAGCCCGAAGTTTCTGCCAACCTCATTAAAGCCGGTGCTTTTGATTATGTGGTTAAGAATCAACAGGCATTTAATAAAATTGAAAACAGCATATCAAGGATTTTCAATCAAAAATTGCAACCGCAAAAGAAAGACTCAAAAAACCCGGTGATTGCCGGTTTAATTCTGATTATCCTTGCTTTGGTAATTTATATTTTGGTTAACAAAAGTTGATAGAGGCTGCTCCTCATTAACAGTATTTGCTGAATTATCGCTCATGATAGCCGGTTTAAAGAAGATGCACTTCCCTGTAAACCAGTAATCAGCAATTTAATTTCACCACCAGCATTATTTTTTTCAAAAAAACAAGCCCTCTTAGGGGTATTTTCACCCATTGACTGGTGTTGTTTTAAAGTCGTTATTTGCACGAGTTCATAAACCCCAAAAACAAAAACAAATGAGAACATCTTGTTTGCAGCCATTGGCTGCCAAACTATTATTGACATTACTGATTCTGTTTGCAAGTATAAAAACGCTTTTTGCGCAAAGCGTTGGCGACTACCGCACCATAGCGTCCGGCAACTGGACAACAACCTCTATCTGGCAAACCTTTAATGGTTCCATCTGGATACCCGCTACAGTGGTGCCTAATGCAACTGACGGAGTCATTACCATCCAAAACCCGCATTCGGTTACAGTGAATACCATTGTTCTTGCCGACCAGGTTATTGTGAATAGCGGTGGATCTCTTGTAATCAGCAACGGCACTCTACAGGTTGCCAATGGTCCCGGAGTGGATTTGCTGGTTGAAGGTTCAATGACCTTTTCAGGAAGCTTTATTGAAGGTGACGGGCAAATTGATATAGCCAGCGGTGGAACATTTACATGGACCAATGGAAATATGCGAGGTAGCGGAACGACTAATTTTCAGCCGGGATCCAATATTATCCTGAGTAGCGGTGGAGGCAGCCGCATTATTGGCGATACAAGGACCATAAATAATTATGGAACGCTGAACTGGAGTTCCGGCACCTTTGGACTATTGTTTTCCAACAGCGTTCAGTTTAATAACTACGGATCATTTACCATTAGCACCAATGCAAGTTTTGGATTAAACGGATCTCCGACAGCTCCCTCCTTTAACAATATGAGCTCAGGCATTTTACTGAAAACCGATGCTTCCACTACTAATATTCCCGGTGTGATAGCCGTGAATAATTCAGGGCAGATCAGTCTGTTAGCAGGAACATTAAATATTCAGAATTTCGGAGCCATTCAAAACGGAACCTATTCCGTTTCGTCTGGTGCCGAATTAACCGGAAACACATTAAACTTTACCGGTAGTCAGTTTACCAATAACGGATACGTATCCACTAGTGAGGTTGCTTTTGCAGGCAGCAGTCTGCAAATGCTTGCGGGAGACGGGTTGATGCAAACGCTGAGAATAAACAGTTCCTCCGGTATTGAATTAACAGCTAATCAGCAGGTTTTTTATTTTCTGCATCTTAATAATGGAATTATCAATACAGGCCCCAATACATTAATTTTAAATGCCGGCACTACCATAGTCGGTGGTAATGATAACAGCTATGTAAACGGAGCCTTGCAAAGAGATTGTTCCATCGGTTTCAATTCACTTCTTTTTCCTATTGGTAAATTTTATTACGCACCGGCAACTCTTGACATTAATGGCGTTTCCGGCCCTCTTTCGGTTACTATGATTTCGGAAAGTGGCGACCATTATGCCATTCTTACTTCACCTTTAAATTATTTGAAATCCGTTAACCGTTATTGGAAAGCTAACTTTAGTACGGCAAACTTTTCATCGTATGATATTACTTTAAACTGGACAAGCGGCTATCTTGATTTCGGAACCAATGTGGCTAACATGAAAGTGGGAGAATATCAGGCTGCTTTTGATATTTGGCAGCCTCTGGGTACGGTGGCCAACCCTACTGCACTCTCCATAACCGGCACTAACTTCAGCTTCGTTCAGAATAATATGGAATATAGCGTTGGCGAACCCAACCTTACCGGTCCGTTTGAATATCGTTCTGCTGCATCCGGCTACTGGAATAATAGTTCTACATGGGAAATTTTTGATGGCAATGCCTGGGTTCCGGCCATTGATCCGCCAAACAGTTTAAACAGTTCACTGATTACCATTAGAACCGGAGATAATGTGGAAGTAATTTTAGGAACTGATGCTGACCAGTTAGTTATAGAACAAGGCGCAGACCTTAACATAAATAACGCTGTTTTTCTTGTTGAGGATGGATTGGGAGTTGACTTAACGTGTAATGGCTCATTGTATATTTCAGGAGGAGAACTAGTAGTTAATGGTCAAGTAGATTTTAATACAGGAAGTCAAATTACCATGGCCAATTTAAGCCGGCTGGCAGGACCCGGAACTCTCAACATGTTTGCAGGAAGTACCGGAGGAATTTCGGGTGGTGGAGATAAATTTATTCAGGATGGATTGCATTTACATATTTATTCAGGCGCTGTTTGGGAATGGAGCAATGAAAGCGATTTCTATGCTCAAGGCGCAGAAAACCTGATTACTCACGAAGGTATAATGACTTTTGTGGAAGGCATCCATTTTAAAACAGTAGACGGATCTTCAGAATGTGTGCTGAATAATTCCGGCACGTTTACGGTTGACTTCAGTGATGTGATTTTTGATGCCGGCTTTATATTCAATAACTCCGGAACTACAACTATTCTTGAAGGATCTAATTTTGAACTTAATGACAGCCCTTCTTACTTCAGCGGTTCGTTAAGTGTTGACGTTAACGCTCAGGTCAATTTTCAGTTTCCGGTTTCCTTTACAGGCGATGTTAACAATAATGGTTTGATTAAAGGAGATTTTTCCATGACAAATAATACTTACCAGCAACAGATCTCGGGCATGGGAAGTATTGAACATTTGACAGTGAATAATCCTTTTAACGTTTTACTCAATGAAGATCATACCATTACGCAGACGCTTGATCTCTCACAGGGAAAACTTATTACCAACTCAAATACTGTAATTCTTGCTCAAGATGCAGTCATTAATTCATTTTCTGCATCCAGTTATGTTATTGGAAGTTTAGAGCAATACTTTAGTGTGCCGGGAGCAAAAACGTATCCAGTGGGTGATGCTGATTATTTTGCACCAATCATCCTTGATCCCAGCTTTACCATTGGGGGGCCGGTGGAAGCAGGCACTCTGGCCGGTGATTTTAATGATATTGCCAACTCCGGAGTTGATGAGAATAAAAGTATAAACCGTTCATGGTTCATTAAAAATAACGGATTAACATTCAGTGAATGCGATATAACCTTCAATTGGGATCCTGCCGATGTGGATGCCGGTGTGAATACTTCGAATTTAATTCTGGCTCAGCTTCACAATAACTTTTGGAGTACACCAACGGTAGCTAATACCACTGCCACCAGCCTTACAACTCTTGATCTGCAAAGCTTTGGTGAATTTGTTATTGGGGAACCCCAGGTTCCCTGTGTGCCAACCAATCAATACCGCACTGCATTAAGTGGCGACTGGGATAGTGAAACAACATGGGAAACTTATGACGGTTGTAACTGGGTTCAGGCTGCAAACCCTCCTTCCTATTTGGATTCGACCATCACCATAAGGAGTGGCCATGAAGTAAACGTGCTTACCGGTATTACTATTGATGAAGTAGTGCTTGAAAATGGCGGAACGCTCAAAGTGTTTTCCTCCGGTGATATTACCGTTAACAACGGACCGGGCGATGATTTGATTCTGGATGGTACAATTGACTGGATGAGCGGCAATTTGACCTTAAATAGTAATGCAACCATAGTGGGTTCATCCAGCATTTTTTATAACGGAGAATCATTGACCAACAATGGCGGTATTCATAACAGCAGCTTTATTATGGGGGCAGGAGTTCCGCAAACCATTTTCGGAGACGGCAGTATTGCCACTTTCATTCCTTTTACCTTTGATGCAGCCGGAATTTTTATTAACGGTATTCAAACCATCAGCAGCCAGTTATCCTTTAACTACGGAAAAATCAGAACCGTAGGTCCAGCCAGCAAAGTGGTAATGGCTGATGGGGCCATCCTGATTAACGGAGGCAATGACAACTATATTGACGGAACACTCGAAATTTACTACCCGATGAGTCTGGGGATTACCTTTCCTGTCGGAAACTATGATAATTACCTGCCGGTACAGTTTACTGCTCTTATCGCAACGCAGGGAGGAATCAATATAAGAACCGATGATGGTAATGCTTCCCAGATTTCATCTTCAGGTATAGATGAAACAAAAAGCATAAACAGAAACTGGACTGTTGCCTCAGCCGGAGCAACCACCTCCGGATTTTTTACCACGCTTAACTTCCTTTCTTCTGATGTGGATGCCGGAGTTAATCTCTCTAACTGCGTTGCCAAAATGTACAACGGCTCCAACTGGATTGATTTAACCGTGGATGGTTTTACCACAAATTCTATTTCTTTAAGTTATACAGGTTCTGATTTGGGTATTATTCAGATTGGCGAACCGTTTTGTACTGTTAACATCCCCGATTTAAACTTTAAAAATGCCTTGCTCGCCAATGCATCCATCAACACAAACAGTGACGGAGAAATTCAATGTTCGGAAGCAACTGCTTTTACCGGCTTTATAAATGTGTTCTCTTTATCCATTTCCGATTTAACAGGAATAGAAGCATTTACTTCACTGACAACATTAAACTGCGGCAACAATCAGCTCACTTCGATTGATTTATCAGCGAATACAGCATTAACAGCACTGGTCTGCTCGGCAAACCAGCTTACATCGCTTGATCTATCTGCCAACACTGCACTCGAATATTTAAGTTGTGATGTGAATCAATTAACTTCTCTTGATTTATCAAACAATACATCTTTAATCGGGCTATGGTGCTATGACAATCAACTCACAGCGCTTGATGTATCTGCCAATACTTTACTTCAGTATCTTGATTGCGGTACCAATCTGTTTACCGCACTCGATGTTACTGACAATCCGGATTTGGTTGAACTATACTGTAACAATGCGCAGCTTTCAAGTTTGAATCTTTCGCAAAATGCTGCTCTGTCTTTATTAGATTGCCATAGCAACCAGCTTACCGCACTAAACACTTCTGCCAACGCAGTACTGACAAATCTTAATTGTTCTTATAATTCCATAACAGACTTAGACCTGTCCCTGGATGTGAACCTCTTGGAATTTGATGGTTCATTTAATACTACGCTAACCTCGCTGAATATTCAAAACGGTAACAACACTGCTCTCACCTCGTTTCTTGTTATCGGTGTTCCTCTCTTAACATGCATTCAGGTAGATGATGTAACATACATGATTAATACCTGGGCTTCTAATGTGGATCCTCAGGCTGTGTTCAACACAAACTGCAGTGCTTGCTATGCAGCCATTACATTTGATGTTACACATTCCGAATCCTGCGAATTGCCCGGTAACGGTTCGGTAACCATTACCAATCCAGCAGGCGGCAATCCCAGCCAAAACGGTTATGTGTATCATTTAACAGGAAACAGCTACAATGAAACAAACGGATCAGGAGTATTTGAAAATCTTGTTGCCGGTGTTTATGAGGCTCAGGTGGATGATGGCAATTGTTTGAATTCAAATAATCCGGTTTTAGTAACCATAACTCAGCTTGCACCCGGTGACTGTATCATTCCTGACTTTGCTCCTCCAGCGAGCGGAAATACCAATGAACCCATTGGTACCATGCTGACACAGGTTACCAATGACTCCACGATTGTTACCGATACGACTAACAATCCGGGTAATTCTTTCGAGTACGACAATGGCTATGTGTTGATAGATGTTTTTGCCGTTGAAGGTCAGCGTACAACTCTTGAAGCACTCCTCGAATCCCCAGTGTATGGAATGATCAGCATTTTTCCCACCGGAGATGATACCTTGGTCATTACTGGATATTACCCCGTAAATAATATTCCCTTGTTGAATAATCTTTTTCCTGCCTTGATGCGCTTTGCCGAAGTAAACCGCAGACCATTGAATAATACCGCCAATCAGGGAATCACGTTCAGTAAAGGAGATATTTCCATGCGATCGGATATAGCACGCAACATTTTTGGCTTGGAAGGAGAAGGAGTGAAGGTGGGAACTATTTCGAACAGTTATAATACCAAATTCGGAAATCAGGCATTGATTGATGTTAACAATGGCGATTTGCCCGGTTCGGGAAATCCATACAACACTAATCCGGTTGAAGTACTTCAGGATTACCCTTACGGTGCATTGTCTGACGAGGGCCGTGCTATGATGCAGATTGTTTATGACGTTGCGCCTAAAGCAAAACAGGCATTTGCCACAGGATTTATTACTGCAGGACACATGGCTGAGCAAATCAAAGGGCTTGCTGCTGCAGGTTGTGATGTTATTGTAGATGATGTTACCTACATCAACGAGCCATTCTTTAAAGACGGTGTGATAGCCAATGCTGTTGATTATGTTGCATCTCAGGGCGTTTCGTATTTCTCGGCAGCGGGTAATTATGGAACTGCTTCGTATGAGTCAACTTTCAATCCCGTTCCTGCGCCTTCAGGATTCACAGGGATGGCCCATGATTTCGGTGGGGGAGATATTTACCAAAGTGTTTTCCTCAAGCCAGGTGTTTATACTATTGTTCTGCAATGGGACGATGATGTCTATTCACTCGGTCAGCTGGATGGCGCTGCGAATGATTATGATATTTATCTGCTCAACACAGCAGGCAGCCTCCTTTTCGGATTCAACAGAAACAACATTGGCGAAGATCCAAATGAAGTACTTTCATTTGTTGTTCGTGGAAATACCAATGCCAACCTGATGATTACCCGCAAATCAGGAACCGGCAATTCACGATTCAAGTATATTGTTTTCAGAGGAGATATTACCATCAACGAATATCAATCAGGAGCAACCACGTGTGTGGGACAGGCTAATGCTGTAGGTGCCATTTCGGTCGGTGCAGTTCTTTATACCAACACTCCGGCTTTCGGGGTTAACAATCCTACCGTAGCATCCTTCTCATCACGAGGCGGTGTTTTGATTGACGGGGTAGATCGGTTTAAACCTGACTTCTGTGCACCTAATGGCGTAAACACCACAGTCAATATGGGCGGAGTAAATATAGACGGTGATTTATTTCCCAATTTCTTCGGAACCTCTGCTGCTGCTCCGCATGCAGCTGCTGTTGGCGCTTTACTGATTGAAGGCAAAAGGAAGTTTTTTAACGAAATCATGACACCATCCGCTGTCAGAACCACACTCACATCAACAGCCATGGATATGTACACTGCGGGATATGATAACCTCTCAGGCCATGGTTTTATCCATGCGGATTCTGCGTTGATGTCGTTTGCCCGTCCGCGTCCATTGGTTGATTCACTCACGCTTACCAACCCGTTACTTACGCCCGGTCAGCAGCCTGTGGATATCACTATTTATGGATCTTATTTCGGAAGTAATGCAGTAGTACTGTTTCAATATGATACTATTCCTGCCAATGTTATTTCATCTTCTCAATTGACAGCTACCATTCCTGCCTTTGTGGGTAATCCTCCGGTTACGGTTTATAATTACCCGATTACTCCCAGCGGATTGGATGGCGGAGTTTCAGATTCTCTTTACCTTTTAAGTTCACCGGTAATGAATGTAGTGGTAACCGCAAATAATGCAACAAGAAAATATGGTGAAATGAATCCGTCATTTACTCCTTCAATAACTGTAAACGGAATTCCATTAGCGTCATCAGGATTTACTTTAAGCGATCTTGGTTTAACCAATATTCTTTACACCACACCGGCCAATGAAAACAGTAATATCGGATTTTATTATATCCGTCCTTCATGCCCTGATGTTACAGACTTGAATAATCCTCTTGCCCAGCAGTTAGCCGAATCTTTCAATTATTCTTTTGTTGATGGTGTACTAATTATTGAACGTATGCCTGTGGTAATCAAGCCGAGAGATACGACTTTAACTTATGGAGTCCGCATTGATGGCTTTGAATATGACTACCAATACAACACTTCAAACATCAGTCCGGCACACTTATCAGACTTTCAGGATGACCTTGAAGATCTATACCTGGAAGATATAGCAAGCGAAATTGCTCTGGTTGATGCACGGGTACTTGTAAACGGACGTGCATTGGTAAATTCTGATTTGGCAAATCTCAGTTGTATTGCCAGTGCAAGGGCGCTTGTCAATGCAAGAGCATTAGTCAATGCAAGAGCATTGGTGAATGGCGTTTATGAGCCGGCAACTGCTCATTTTGTTGATTTGGCTGTTGCTTCGGTTTTCAATTATCAGGACAATCCTGATACAACGGTTTTGGTTAATGCCCGTGCTTTAGTAAACGGCCGTGCACTTGTCAATGCAAGAGCATTAGTAAACGGAAGAGCGCTCGTCAATGGAAGAGCGTTAGTGAATGCCCGCGCTCTGGTGAATGGCCGCGCTTTGGTTAATGGAGAAACCGTGGATGATGAAAGCAATGATCAGACTGTAGTGATTGTTGATGAAGATGACATCAATGCGCCTGCTAATGATTCATTGGAATTTAACAGCATCAGTATGATTACCGGGACTACCGTTGGAACTCATTTTATTGTTCCGCCCGCCTTTATGAATGAGAATTATGATGTTACATATCAGATGGGTGAGCTTGAAATAACTCCGGCCCAGTTAACAGTTACTGCTGATGATACCATAGGAGGATGCCAGGGTGAACAGCCAATTTACACCGCAACAATTCACGGTTATGTTTATGAAGATGCCGACTCGAATGTGGTTGATTCAGGCCCATCTTTCACCATACTGAATTCGTTGAACCAGAATGCCGGTAGTGGAAATCTGATTGCCGGGACTTACCAAATTGTTCCTTCTGACCTCATTCAGATTGAAAACCCGGAAAACTATAATGTCACCTATGTGAACGGAACACTTACTGTGTATGATGTAATAGGTGCAAATGTTTCTGAAGGATCGTTTAATTGTGCCTCCGGATTAGCTCAGGTTTCTGTTTCAGGTACTGGCGGTGTGCCTCCATATTCCGGAGAAGGAGTTTTTATGGTACCAGCCGGTCCCTATTCATTTATCGTATCTGATGCAAGAGGATGTTCTTATCAGGTGAACGGTAATATCAGCAGTATTTCCAGTTTACAGGCAAGTTCTTCGGCAGGTAGTATCTTATGTAATGGAGGGACTACAAACGTGGTGGTTGCAGCAACAGGAGGGTTTGAACCTTATTCAGGAATCGGAATCCAAACTGTTGGCGCAGGTTCGTATTCATTTATTGTAACGGATGCTAATGGTTGTACTTCGTCAACATCCATAGTAATTTCAGAACCAGATCTACTTGTTGCATCCGGCAGCACCGGCAGTATTGCATGTTATGGGGGAACGGTAACAATTGAAATCTCAGCAACTGGTGGGATTTCACCTTATGCAGGAACCGGTTTTCAGACATTGAGTGCCGGCCCTTATTCATTCACTGTAACCGATCAGAATGGGTGTACAGCGCAAGCTACCGGCAGTATCTCGCAACCTGCATCACCTTTAACTGTTAATGCTTTCGGTAACATACCTTGTTTTGGAAGTCTTGGTACCATTGAAGTAATGGCCAGCGGTGGTACATTCCCTTACAGCGGAACAGGAGTATTCAACTACCTTACTGCCGGAACATACAACTACACAGTTACTGATGGCAACGGATGTCAGGCAGGTGCTTCCGTTACACTTACAGAACCGCTGCCAATCAATATCAACATTACTACTGTTAATTCGACATGCGCTAATAGTAATGGTTCAGCAGAGGCTACTGCCAGCAATGGATTTGCGCCTTACAATTATGTCTGGTCAAGCGGACAAATGACATCAAACATTTCCAGTGTTACCGCAGGAACATACACAGTTACCGTTACCGATATTAATGGATGCACCCAAACCGCCTCGGCTTCAATAGGCAATAGTGGAATACCGCCTGCAGCTCCCGGATTAATTGACGGTCCAAATGGAGCATGCCGCAATCAAACCGGAGTTGTTTTCAGTATCTCTGCTGTTCCGGAAGCAACTTCTTACACATGGACATTGCCTTCCGGTGCTTCCGGGTCATCAACAACTACTTCCATTACTGTTGCATTAGATAATTCATTCAGCGGAGGAAACATAACCGTTAAGGCAAATAATTCTTGCGGAAGCAGCATTGTCAGCATTAAGAACCTAATCAGGTTTACAGCCTCTCCTGGCTTTCCAGGCTACATCTCTGGACTTAATACCATCTGTGGTTCCCAAACGGCCGTATATACCATCAATCCTGTTACGAATGCAACCTCTTATATCTGGAAAATTTACAACTTAGATGGTACATTTCCTGTCATTGTTTCAGGTCAGGGAACTAATTCCATTACAGTAAATTTCGCTTCGGGGTTCATTGCCGCATTCGTATCAGTTAAGGCTGTCAATTGTATCGGCAGCAGTTATGAAAGATTTAAACTTGTATTAGGAAAGTTGGTGATTGCACCTGTATTTTTTGGAAATAATGAAACAGCAGCAGTTTGCGCAGGAAGCACCAAAACATATTCTATATTGAAGTTTCCCAATGCTACTTCTTATACATGGAGTGCACCTTCCGGAGCCACCATAGTAAGCGGAACTCTTTCAGGAAACCCAATCACGGTTGACAGCTCTGTAAGCAGTGTACAGGTGACTTTCCCATCCGGTTTTAGTTCGGGTAGTGTTTCGGTTTTTGCATCAAACTCATGTGGCAACAGCCCTCTAGCTTCACTTTCCATTTCCTCATTGACTTCAGCACCTGGAGCTATTAGCGGACCAACTGTAAATCTTTGTAACAAATCGAATCAGACTTACAGCATTTCTTCTGTAAATGGTGCCAGTTCATATACCTGGACAACTCCAACTGGAACTTCAATTTCAGGTTCAGCAACCGGAACCAGCATTAAGGTCAATTTCAGTTCATCGTTTACAGGAACTGGAAACATCACTGTAAAAGCAAATAATGCTTGTGGAGCTAGTGCAGCAAGTATTCGTTCAGTAAGTGCCGCACCTTCCATGCCCGGAAATATAAGTGGCAATACATCAGTGTGTAAATCAAATACTTCTGTTACTTATTCCATTTCCACAGTTACTGGAGCTACATCTTATTCATGGACTATAACTGGAGGCGCTACCTTTGTTGGATCGACTACCGGAAAAACCGTGAAAGTAAAGTTCACAACTGCCACTTCAAGTTTAGCTGTATTGTCTGTTCGGGCAAATAACAGTTGCAGTTCTTCACCTTGGAGAACTATTAATATCAATGTAAATCTCGGATGCCGTACCCTTGAT
Source organism: uncultured Bacteroidota bacterium (assembly GCA_900696575.1). Taxonomy (GTDB): domain Bacteria; phylum Bacteroidota; class Bacteroidia; order AKYH767-A; family OLB10; genus CAADHD01. Next base: position 955 of record CAADHD010000024.1, on the reverse strand, counting down.
GAACCTCCGGCAAACAGTTTTTCAAATGACTTTTCTGTTTATCCTATTCCTGCTAATGATCGTTTGAACATTGTATTTAATTCAGCGGGTATCAGCACCAGTGGAGTATTAATACAGGATGCTACAGGCAGGATAGTCTTGGAAAGAAAAATTGATGTAGCTGAAGGTGAAAACCATTTCGTGCTAATTCTTGACAATCTGGTCAGCGGTGTTTATTTCTTAATAATTTCCAATGACCTTGAAGTTATTCTGACTAAGCGAATAATCGTTCAGCGTACAATTTAATGTATTTCGATTTGGCTTAAACTTGTAAGCCGTCTCATAAAGGGGACGGCTTTTTTTGAGAAAAATAAATTTTGTCTTTATTGATTTTTTTCATTTACATCAATGTTTGTTAATCGTTTGATTCTGTTTACTTTTGTACCCATTAGCTAAAGCGATTCGCCAACCTTATGATCCAATCGCTTCCTTATTGGTTGTCAGGGACTTTCCGTATTTCCTTAAATAGGATTTTAACGGTTAGCTGCATATTCTTTTTTTCATTTCACTCCTCAGCACAGCCAATCCTTTCCTGGTCAGCTTCTGATTACAATGGATTTGGAGTAAGTTGTTTCGGATCCTCGGATGGTTTTGTTGATCTTACTGTTACCGGAGGTATGCCACCCTTTGATTTTCTCTGGTCGAATAATGAAACAACGGAAGATATTTCAGGACTGACGGCCGGATTTTATTCCGTTCAGGTAATAGATGCTAATCAGGATACAGTTACTGCTACCATTCAAATTACAGAACCCAGCGAACTGATTGCCTCACTTCAATCATCAGCAACGGTAAGCTGCTTTGGCGGAAGTAACGGAGCGGTCAATGTGAACATTACAGGCGGAACGCAGCCGTATCAGTTTTTATGGTCAAACGGAGCGACCACGCAGAACATCGGCAGCCTTTCAGCCGGAAC
>CAADHD010000023.1 GCA_900696575.1 uncultured Bacteroidota bacterium | reverse complement strand
GGAACCAAGTCATCCAAATGCACCTGATACATCATTTTAGGAATAAGCTCTTTACGACCTTGCATAGAAAAGAATTTTCACAAAAATGTAATCATGCTTCCATTTTAAAAAGCTTCTCTATATTTGTCTTGAACAAAATCAGGTGAATGATAAAATGCTTTAACAGAAACTACTTGCTGTTGCATGAGTTGTGCAACAGGCACACGGGTTTTGCGTCAGGCGGAGTGACGTGCAAACTTGGAGCTTTGTGCTTCTATTCAAGTTCAGTGCAGGTTGACAGTTTTGTGCTCCCCTGCCTGCCGGCAGGCAGGGAAACCCGCCCGAACGCCAAACCCGAAACCGTTATCATTCAAGAGATATTGACTATAATATTTTTGCATTCGATAAGAATGGAAATAAGTTGTGCTAAATGCAAATAATTTGGGAGCAAGAGAAAGAAAAACCAAATAGCAAACAATAAGAAAACAAAACGCCAAGTGACACACTGCAAAATCATTGAAGAGTTTTAGGCAAATGAATTGTCACTTACAAAAAAAGAAGTGTCCCCGCTGTCAGCAGTTTAAAGTCAGGCCTGAGTGAATGTGATTACAGATGTAAACTTTTGCAGCTACCGTAAATTCAACTTTCAAAATTGAGCATTCAACATTCTATATTTTTTTACCATTTCCTTCCGTAAAGGATGTTGATGTAGAAATTAACGAACAACTGATTGTTCTTGGTCATGGCCATGATGGGGAGGCGTTTGGTATAGGCATCAAGTGTCATACCTACTTCAATAATCTTAACATCGTCATTGTAACGCCCGTGTTCAAAGCTTAAACCTGCTTTGGCATACAGGCCGGGATAGGGCTTCATTTCACTGAACCCGCGGAAGAAATTCGCCCTTCCGTAAATAAGGTCAATGGTATGAACATCGGGATCGAACTTTTCAATGGAAACAACAAAACCGGGATTGGGAAAATCTTCGCGTATGATGTTTAGATAAACAGGCTTGAGCAATCCAAGAGAAAAACCGGCTGTAGTATTCAGGCGTATTTCCACACCTCCCCACTCTGCCTTGGTGGCTATAACCTGTTGCAAACCGTAAGCCGTTCGTAATACCATCATGGAGTTCAGCTTACCGAATACAAAGGCTTTGCTGTTTTCATAATATGGATTGATGGATTTGATTTCCTTAGGATGATGCATTCCCACAAACTCAATCTCCAGCATCCTCTTTTTGCTTACAGTAAGATTCCTTCCACGCCTGAAATCAATACCCCAACCGCTGCTGTGGATGTTAATTCCGGCACTGAATTCCTTTCGTAACAACACCGGTGGCGTTTCTACAAATTCGTAAGGATTTTGCTGCTGTTGTGCCTTGGAAGTTACAGCACAGAGCAGCAGTATGAACAATACAACCGGGTAACTCTTTTTCATGAGAAAGCAAAAATATACAAAGGCTGGTCATTGCATTTAAAGCATTCCCATTAATTTTACCCCATGCCTCACTTTCAGATAAAATACACAGGCGGCCTGCGTACGGAAGCCATTCATGTTCCCTCCCAATCCAAACTCATTACCGATGCTCCTTTAGACAACATGGGCAAAGGAGAAACCTTTTCGCCTACCGATTTGCTGGCTGTTGCACTGGCAACGTGTATGATTACCACCATGAGCATTAAAGCTCGTAAAGAAGGTTTTGATATTGAAGGGACCACTGCCGAAGTAAAAAAAATTATGGCCTCAGACCCGCGCAGGGTTTCTCAAGTGGTCATAAGGATTGATTTTCCTCCCTTAAACTTTACCGGGGAACAGAAAAAATTTCTGGAGCATACGGCTTATCATTGCCCGGTGGCGGTAAGCATTCATCCCGATTTATTACAAAACGTATCCTTTGTTTATCACTGATGGAAAACCTTGACGAAAAATTTATCCGTGAGGCCATTCGTCTGGCAATGGAAGGAATGAACAGCAATGCCGGTGGTCCGTTTGGTTGTGTGATTGTCAAAGATGGAGAGATAATTTCTACCGGCTACAATTGTGTTACTTCCACTAACGATCCTACGGCCCATGCAGAAGTTAATGCCATAAGGGAAGCATGTAAAAAACTGAACAGCTTTCAATTAAACGGTTGTACGCTTTACACTTCATGCGAACCCTGCCCTATGTGCCTGGGCGCTATTTACTGGGCACGTCCCGACAGGGTTGTGTATGCCGCTTCTCGTAAGGATGCTGCCTATGCAGGCTTTGATGATGATTTTATTTACCACGAATTTCTTTTGCATCCGTCTGAAAGAAAATTCAAACTGTATCAGCATGGAGCAGATGAAGCAGCAAAGCTATTTGATGTCTGGAATAAGAAATCCGACAAAATGCGGTATTGAGGAATTGCTTTTTTTAAGATTTATTTTTCATCCACCTTCTGATCCATCGCGGTAAAAGAATTGCCCCGATAAAAAGGTATGGATAATAACTAATGACTCTCCAAAGCAAGGCTACCGAAGGAGAAATCTGTTCGGGGATAAACTCGCTGAGAAGTTGTTTAAAAAGCAATTCTGCCACTCCGCTTGCTCCGGGTGTTGGTGTTACCAGCATTATAATCCACATGACTAATTGCCGGGCATAAATGATGGCATTCTCCAGAAGGCCATTCACCATAAATGCCATGATGATGCAATTCACCACCATGTAACGTGCTGTCCATGAAAATAAGGTAGCGCCAAAAGACTTAATCCAGAACAAGAATGACTGATTGCGCATTTCGCGCGAAGCAGTGATTAAATCATTACCGGTATAATGGGCCCGTTCTCTCCACTTCCTTAAAAACGGAATGGAAAACAAACGAAGTAAAAGCCATTTAACAGCACGGGGGTTGATAAAAATAGCATAAGCAACAAGCAGAGTATAAATGAGCAAGATTGAATAACCGGTCCAGAAAGTGTACATCAACCCTTTTCCGAAAAGGGTAATTTGTTGAAAATTTTGAGGATCGAGCGAGCTGAAAAGATTATCAGTTCCCGCCAGCACAAACACTACCGGAACAAGCAGAATAAAAAACAACTCATCCAGAAAAGCAGTTGTAAGTACAACTGCAATGCTGCGCCCCATGTTGATTTTTTCTTTGTTAATGATAAAAAATGCAACAGCCGTTCCGCCAATCATGGTGGGTGTAATAGCAGAAGCAAACTCCCAAAGCATAATAACAGGAAAACTTCTGCGCCATGAAAGATCATAATTGGTAAGCACGCGGATGCGGTACATATAAGCCACATCACGAATAATCATACAGATAACAGCCAGAAAAATCCAGAGTGAAGCCTGCATTGTCCAATGAATGTTGCGGTAAGCTTCCAGGTTAAACTCACGCAGCAGCAGCCAAAGGGAAACAATCAATCCAATAAAAACCGGAAGAATAATCTTCCAGGGTTTTATCTTCTCTAACGGATTGGTGTTATCCTTCAGCATGAACCTCGCTTGCTTCGGGATGGCAGAGGTAAAAATTATTGAATCCTTCACTTAAAAGCAGAGACACAAGCCTTGACTGAATGAGGTCAAGAATTCCCAGAAAAACAAATACGGCATGCATGCGTGTGCGGCAATGCGAAAACATATCGGTGAAAAACACTTTACCTCTTTTTTTAACCTGATCCACAACGCGGTCGCGCTCTTCATCCAATGTGTAAGGATATTGAATAATGGTATGACGCACTTCCTCCAGCTTCTTAAATCGCTGCATCACTTTTTCAAAAGTCATCATCAGTTTGAAAAGCGTAAGGTTATTCAGTTCAGAATTGTAATGAGTACCATCGGCATAAAGAGCGATTCTGGATAATTCTTTTGCAAGATTACCGCGTTCAAACATTTTCTCACGATCAGTTTCTAACTGGCGGAATTCTTCGGTTGCTAATTTATACTGTTTGTATTCGAGCAGTTTATTTACCAGATCTGCCCGCGGGTCAATTTCATTTCCCTGCTCATCTTTCTCAATTCGCGGCAAAAGCATTTTCGCTTTAATACGCATTAACGTAGAAGCTACAAGGATAAATTCTCCGGCCAGCTCAATGTTCATTTGCTCGGCATGGTGCATATATTCCAGAAAATCATTAGTGATTCTCGAAATGGGAATGTTCATGATGTCTAATTCATCCCTTTCAATGAAAAAGAGAAGCAGGTCAAATGGACCTTCAAACTGTGGAAGTTTTATTTCAAACTGGTTTTGCTGCAGAATCATAGCATCTGAATGAAGTCGTAAAGAAACAAAATTGAAAAGGTAAATTGATTCTGATGTTGATAAAAGAAAGTAATTGTTGATTTCAGAGGAGTGTTATTGGAGATTATTAGTCTCCATAATTTAACCGGACATTTTCGGATATATGGCTCTTTTGAAGACCGGAATCGTATTCATGCCTTCCCTTCGGGATTTTTTCTGCAACGAATCATCATTCTACCATCATTTCACCTCTTTGCGGATCTAACAGATTTTGATGGGTTTAACCTGCATTCATCTCAAAGGCAAGAGGTGATATTATCTTTGCAAAAGTTCATTGAAAAAAATATTCATCCGGGGCCGACAGGATTCGACAGCATGTGCAACGGATGTGTAAGCATGCCGGGCGTTGTGAGCAGTCCCGTAAAAAGCAACTCTCAATCGCTTTAAATGGCGAAACGAACTATGCGCTTGCGGCCTGATTCACCATGTGAATCCGCCTAATCCCGTTACCAGGTAACGCGACAAGCTGTCCTGCCTGCCTGCTGCCGTCTAAGGCAGGGTTCAGGGCATCGTAAATGATGGCTAATCATGCGGGTTTCCGTACTGCATGGTGAAACTCTTAACGGAATAAGGCTGATGACGGTAAGCATTCCGCCTCACATCAGCCCGACAATCAAGCGGATGCTAAGCATGTAGAAAGCGCATCTTTTCCTTGTCTGGACGTGGGTTCAAATCCCACCGGCTCCACTTATTTAAAATTTTCTATGCCAGCCGGTGGGATTCACGAACTCCATTAAATTTTATTTTTAAAATACTGCGTGAGTTACCTCCCACCGGCTCCACCGAATCAAATTAAACTCAATTGCTGCTTGGATTTTCGTCAGCGTTGATTTAAAGACAAACGAGATTTTTCAATTCGTATGTTTATTAAAAATCATCCATCCCCATCCTGCCAGTAAACCTATACCCCCTACAGGAGTTACAGGACCAAGAAAAGATAAGCTGATGTTAAAAAGCGGGGCAGTAACCAACAGCATGATAGAGCCTGAAAACAAAATGGTTCCATAGAAAATCAATGCAACAGGTATTTTGAATTTTTGCGAATCGGCTTTATTTAAAAACCAGAGCATGAGCAGTGCCAATCCATGAAACATCAGAAAACGAATGGCGGTTTCCCAGGCGGTTAACTGATCAGGATGGAGAACTTTCTTTAAAGCATGAGCGCCCAACGCTCCGCCTGCTACGGCAATAAAGCAGAAAACACTTCCTGCCCGAAGACTATTGATTTTCACTTTGATTAATAAGTGAAAGTAATAATACCTTCCATCTGCAGCGGACACTTTGGACAATTGTCAAACTTTGCTCCCTGAGCTGCATTTTTAGATAAATCAAGAAGATATTTATCTGTTGTAGTAGTTCCTTCCACACCGGGATTGGCTTTTAAAACGCTTCCGTATTTATCAACCGTAACTGCAACTACAACAATTCCTTTCTTCATAGTGAGGTTTTCAAAAACAGGCTGCTTCACTAATTTTCTACCTTCCAAAAGATAATTTACTCCCTTCTGTCCGGTGGGTTCGGGCGCAGCCGGACGGTCATCAAAAACAATGGAAGCAATTTCAGTTGATGTAAATTTCATTTCATTTCCCTTAAATTCAAAAACGACTGAACCATTATGGTAACTTTTCAATGTGCCGTTCATTTTTTCACCACTTTTCAGAATCAAGGTGTGCTGTGCTGAAGCCTGAAACATAATCAGTAAATAAAAAGACAGAAGTATAATTCGCATAAAGTTTGTTTAGCGCAAAAGTAAAATCAGTAAAAGCCTTAGAATGAAAAAGAATTGAAAATGATGCCCAAGTTCTCAACAAAGCAACAGGAGGTGAATAATTACTTTTGGCACCGCACTTCTATGAAAATATTGTTATCGTACCTGAAGCAACACCGGCCTCTGGTATTTTTCTCTCTTTTGCTAGCGTCTGTCAATCAGGTTTTTTCACTGCTCGATCCTTACATATTCAGGATTGTGATTGACCAGTATGTATCCAAACCTGATCAATATGAAATCAATGAATTTCTTAGAGGTGCAGGAATGCTGCTGCTGGCAGCCATGGGTGTTGCCTTTGTATCTCGCACAGCTAAAAACTTTCAGGATTTTTATGTGAATAAAATCACACAGAAAATCGGAGCGCAGATTTATGCTGATGGATTAAAACATTCGCTTCAACTGCCCTATCAGGTATTTGAAGATCAGCGGAGCGGTGAAACACTTGGCAAACTGCAAAAAGTGCGAAGCGATGTTGAAAAATTCATCAGTGCTTTTGTTAACATACTTTTTCTCTCCGTAGTCGGGATCATTTTTGTAGGGGTATATTCCATCAATGTAAATCCTGTCATTGCTGCCGTTTATCTATTGATGATTCCCTTACTTGGATTCCTCAGCTCCATTCTCAGTAAACGGATCAAAAAAATTCAGAAGGTTATAGTAGCTGAAACCACAGCACTTGCGGGTAGCACCACCGAATCATTACGAAACATTGAACTGGTAAAAAGTCTCGGACTTGCTCAACAGGAAATAAAAAGACTTAATGCCACCACCGGTAAAATCCTGAAATTAGAACTTAAAAAAATCAAGTACATACGTTCACTCAGTTTTATACAGGGAACATGCGTTAACCTGCTGCGAAACTGTCTTTTGTTCTTCATGATGTTCCTGGTTTACAAACACGAAATCACCTTCGGTGAATTTTTCAGTTTATTTATTTATTCATTTTTCATTTTCGGACCGCTGCAGGAACTTGGCAACATCATCAACATTTACCGAGAAACGGAAGTATCGCTTCATCACTTTGGCGAAATCATGAAAATACCTGTGGAGCCGCAACCTGCCAATCCGCAGAAACCGGATGCGATCAAGACGCTTCAGTTTGAAACTGTCAATTTCAAACATCAGAGCGCCAGAACAGCAGCCCTTCACAACATCTCATTCAAAGTGAGCAGCGGACAAACCATTGCCTTTGCCGGACCATCAGGTTCAGGAAAAACCACCCTGGTGAAATTGCTTGTAGGTTTATATCGCCCCGATAAGGGAAGCATTTTCTACAACGGCATTCCTTTCGATAAAGTGGATTTAAATGAGCTGCGTAATCAGATTGGTTTTGTTACGCAGGATACTCAGTTATTTTCAGGAACAATAAAAGAGAACCTGTTATTTGTAAATCCAAAAGCTACAGACGAAATGATGCTGGATGTATTGAACAAAGCCTCCTGTCAGAGTTTATTGGCACGTGCCAGCGATGGAATCAATACAGTGATTGGCGAAGGTGGAGTAAAAGTTTCGGGCGGAGAGAAACAGCGTTTATCTATTGCCCGCGCATTGCTGCGCAATCCTTCCCTGCTTGTTTTTGATGAAGCTACTTCTGCACTCGATTCAATTACCGAAGAAGAAATTACACGCACCATCCGCGAACTCTCCGGCCACCGCAGCCGCATTACTATTATGATTGCCCACCGCCTCAGCACCATAATGCATGCCGATACAATTTATGTACTTGAAAAAGGAAACATCATTGAATCAGGAAAACACGATGAATTGATTGAACAAAAAGGATTGTATTATGCTATGTGGCGACAGCAGGTTGGCGAGAAAAAATTTGAAGTGGCATGAAGAAGGAGTTTAACTTTCAGACATTGAATATGGATGCCTTTTTGCCTCCGCTGGTGAAAGATTATTTACACCATTCTGAAAAGCTTCATCCCTTTTTTCATTATAAGCCTTCACCGGATTCTTTTAAGGAGTCAATGGAATGGAAAGGAAAATTTTTCAGGCACCGGAATCTGCTTGCTGAACAGCTGAAGAAACAATATCAATCTGTAAAAAGTGAAAAAACTTTTACATTAGAACAGATTGAAAAACTCAAATCTGAAAACACCTTCACGGTTACAACAGGCCATCAACTTAACATTTTCACCGGGCCGCTTTATTTCATTTACAAATTAGTGAGTGTGATCAAGCTTTCAAAAATGCTTAAGGATAAATTTGATGACTGTGATTTCATCCCTGTTTACTGGATGGTAACCGAAGACCATGACCTGGCAGAAATCAATCATTTTTATTTTCGGGGAGAAAAAATTGAGTGGAATAAACATCAGCCCGGCCCGCCCTGCGGAAGATTATCTACAGATGGACTTTCCGAAATAGCGGATACCTTACTGATAAAAGCTGAGGGAAATGAAAAATTAAAAAATCTGATTCTGCTTTTTAAAGAATGCTACTCCACACATAAAACGCTTTCCTCAGCTACACGTGAAATTGCTCACCGACTGTTGGGTAGCCATGGATTGATAATCATTGATGCCGATGACCGTGAACTGAAATCCGTTCTTAAACCGGTAATGACGGATGAAGTGGAAAACAACAGCGGATTCAGGTTAGTGAATGAAACCATTGCTTCTCTCGAAAAGAATTACAAAGCACAGGTGCATCCGCGCGAAATTAATTTCTTTTATCTGGGAAACGAAATAAGGGAAAGAATGGTAAAAACAGATTCCGGCTACTCAACACTTCAAACAGGAAAGCAATTCAGTAAAAAGGAATTGAATGCCGAAATTGAAAATCATCCTGAGCACTTCAGCCCGAATGTAATTACGCGTCCGCTTTATCAGGAAATGATTCTTCCAAACATTGCATACACGGGCGGTCCGGCCGAAATTTCTTACTGGATGGAGTACAAATCGTTTTTTGAGTATCACCGTCAGCGCATGCCCGTTTTGTTGCTTCGCGACTCGTTTTTGTGGATAGACCGGCACACTTCTCAACTCGTGGAGAAAACAAAACTGAATGTTGAAGATTTTCTGAAAGATGAAAACACGGTTATGAATATGTTGATTGCAGCATCAGCCGGAGAAGAATCGAATTTAAAAACAGAATCACATTCGCTTGAGAAAGTTTATGATTTGCTTTTGCAGAAAATTGCATCCGTTGACCCATCGCTTTCAGGCTCCGTAATGGCTGAAAAACAGAAAGCGCTCAAAGGCATAGATCATCTTAAAGAAAAACTACTGAAAGCATTAAAGAAAAAAGAAGAGGTCAATCTGAACCGTATCCGGAAAATCCAACAAATCATTTTACCGGATGGAATTTTGCAGGAACGAAGAGAAAACATGCTGTTTGCTGCTGAAAGGTTTGGAGAGCATTACATAGACAACCTGCATGAACAGGCTAACCCGTTCCATACCGGGTTGAAATCTTTTTCAGAAAAGGCTAATAATTAAATCTTGCTTTGCTCAACTCATTGCCGGCATGAAGAAGTAAAGTGTATAATCCTTCAGCTAAGCTGTATGATGTGAGATTAACAGATTGCATTCCTGCATTCAGATTAATTTTCTCATTAACCACTACCCTGCCCTGTGCATCAATCAACATTATTTCTGCGTTACATTTTTGCTCTGAATACACCTGCAACGATACAACGCCCGAATAACTGAAGGGCATTACGCTGATGATGCTTATTGTTCCGGAAGTTGGAATTTTTACAGCTACAGGAGGTGTGAGTTTTTCGCTGCCGTCAAAATCCACCTGTTTTAAACGGTAGTAAGAAAGATCAGGCAACGGATTATCATCAATGATCTGGTATTGTTTTAATGAGCTGCTGCTGCCGGCACCCTTAACGCGGGCAATGTCCTGAAATGATTTTCCGTCTTTACTGCGCTGTACAGAGAAGTAATCATTGTTCAGCTCAGAAGCGGTAATCCATTCGAGCAATACATTTTTGTTTTTGTATTCAGCATTAAAGCTGAGCAGCTCAACGGGCAACGGGTTTTCGGTAGTTACTGAGGCAAGCGTAAAAGGCCCGTAAGCGGTTTGGGCGGCAGCCGAGATAATTGTTCCGGCAGCAGTAGTTCCGGTAGTCCCGCCATTGCCCCTGTCATCCCATGAAGCGCCATTAAATCGCGCCACTCTCAAATCAGGAAGGTCGGTTACTCCGCAACTATTCAAATCCCACGTGAGCGTTACAAACCGGTTGCTTGTACCCACATCACGTGTCAACGTCCAATATTCACATTGGCTGATATGATCAAGAGGAGCATTCACAATGTTGTTATAAACAATCTGGGGGTTTGTATAAAAATACTCAGCAGTAAAAGATTCTGTTGTACCGGATGTACTGAGTTGAATATCATCAACGGCAAAGGAAGGGTCGGTACCCGCTCCGTTGGCATTGTTAACCCAACGGAAACCTATACGTATGCCCGGATTGTTATTGGCGCTGGCAGGCAGTGTTATCGAATAGGCTGTCCACAATCCCTGAATAGAGCCTGTACAGGTTACATTTCCGCAACACAACGTTTTAGGAAGATCAATCAGAAGCGACCAGGTAGCACCATCAAAATACCAGAGGGTAGCATTATCGCTGCTGCCTTCGCCAAATTCCATATAATTAAAGGAAAGGGTTATTCCTGTTCTTCCGGTACAGTTGATTAAAGGCGACTCGGCTCTGCGGTCGGTGTAAGAACAAGGAAGGAAAGTAGGGCAAAAACCGGGAGTGGACTCATAATAGGCAGCTCCCGGGTCAACCGATGGATAAGTGGCGCCAAGATGCAACGTCCGGTTAGTACCACAGGCTGCTCCGCAAACGCCTGCTCCCTGTCCGTTTTCAGCAGCACTTACAAACCAGTTATTAGCGGCCGGATCATTTGAACCGGTGTTGGTAATATTCCATGCTCCGTTAGGCCCTGTGTATGATGTTGCCAGTTGACCTGCATTGCAACCTGTACCGAAATTTTCGCTCCAGAAAACTCCACCGCCTCCTCCCGATCCGGCACTGATGGCTATGGCCTGATAGTCGTTATTTTTTCCGACAGGAAATGTAAATGCAGGATCGCCCAGCTTGCGAACCGGACCATGTACAAAACTGCTGTTGTTGGGAGTGGTTACTGTGGCTGATGATTCTATGGTAAGCAAATTGGCGGACGAAGAAAAAATTCTTCCTCCCGGATTGTTGAACTGAAGGTTATTATCCACTTTGATAGGTCGGTTCAATATCAAATCACCCGAAGGTTTATTCATAATCATGTTGAAGATGTTGAGCGTTCCGGTGCCTGAGATGGATTGCGCTCCGCTTCCGCTGAAAATAATTCTGCGTGGATCCGTAGCATCGTAAATAATGCTGCCGTCACATATCAGATTGGAATACAAATCGAATCCGGTTCCGTAATTGCGGAGCAGATTGCCGGTACGAATGGTAAGATTACCTGTAATGATAACTGCTGTGGGATTGGTATTGGTACATTCAAACTCAACGGTGCTGCTGCCTCCTCCGCCTACGTCCATAAATCCTTTTACGGTGATGGTAGTGCCGGCTCCCTGAAAGGATGACGGGCCGGTGGCTATCCAGTGAGCTCCGGTGTTATTTTCAATAATCAGGTTGGGATAGTACATGGCAAGCGAGCTTACCGAAGGATTATTGCCACTGATTTTTCTGATGTACCAGGTAGCAGTAGCCGGAATAGTGGCTATACCTCCGTTGTAATTATCGCGCCAGTTGTTGGCGCTGCCGTTGTTTGATTTAATGTAAGTTGCATTAGCACCCAATGCCCATGATGCTGCAAGAGCAGGACTGAATGTTACATTGTTAGTAGCATTATCCCAAAATGTTCCGTTAACTTGTAAATCCACTCCTGTTCCATTGTATACAGTAAGATTGAAAGATTGCCATGATAGCGTTGCGCCAAGTTCAACAATGGTTTCATCCAAACCGACATTGGAATTGATTGTAACTGTATGCGGACTTCTGACAGTGATAGTACGCGCAAATTGAGAAGGCGGCATGATGGCCGGATTCCATGTAATGTTATCAGGCGATGATTCCCATGTTGCGATATTATTCCAGTTGCCGTTTTGGATGCTACGGTAGTAATCATCAGAATTCCATGCTATGCTGATGTCATCAATTCTGGTATTTCCACCCGAAGCAACTGCGGCACCGCCAACGGCTGTGTTGGATGTCATTATCCATCTGAATGAAACAGCCGGTTGATTTTCGCAGGCAACGGGTAACAAAGTTAATGGCAGAACTCCGGCAGTCCAGTTAGTTGCTACAGCCGGAACATTGGTAAGAAAGGTCCATGGTCCGGCTCCGATGCGGTAATCAACTCTGAAATCACGCGGGCCTGTGGATGAACTGTATTGTTTAGAAGTAAGCGTAATGTTTACACAACCGCTTGTATTGATGGTTACTTCCCACCACTTTAATCCGCTGCCATTATCCCATCCTGTACAATTAGCCGAATAAGTGGTAGCACCTGCCTGGGTAAATCCCATAACGCCTGTGCCACCCTGTGTGGAAATGGTTGCTGCCGTATTTAACCCGTTAGATATATCAACCAATGCATTGTCAGGATTATTAGGAAAATTCCATTCGGCAATAATCTGCTGCGCTGATGCAAAGGGTAGTTGCATCAGGAAAAAAATCCAAACGGTTTGAATCCTTTTCAACATAAAATTGTCAGACATTTTACGTTTTTGCAGACTGATGGTTGACGTTTCAAATGTACAGCAAATAGTCAAGCTTTTGGCTCCTGATTTTGAAATCATACTATTTTCGTAGGCTGAAAAATCAATTTTCAACATTATGAGCCGTTTATCAACATTTACAGATTCAGAATCACCTAAATACAAACATTCAGGGGCTGCTATCAGCTTAGGATGTGCCAAACTTGATGGAGAAGTTATCCCTGATTTCAAAGTAGATATTCCGCTAAGCACTTTCAACCGTCATGGCCTTATTGCCGGAGCTACCGGAACCGGAAAAACAAAAACCATTCAGGTTATTGCCGAACAGCTTTCTCAAAACGGTGTTCCGTGTTTATTGATGGATGTAAAAGGTGATATGAGCGGATTGGCTGCCGAAGGCACTGCCAATCCTAAAATAGATGAGCGCATGAAACTGATGAATCTTGAATGGAAACCTGAATCTTTTCCGGTTGAATTGCTTTCCATTTCTAATGAAAATGGAGTAAGATTGCGTTCAACGGTTCTTGAATTCGGTCCGGTTCTGTTTTCAAAAATTCTGGAACTAAACGATACACAAGCCGGTGTGGTTTCGCTTGTTTTTAAATACTGTGATGATAAGCAGATACCGCTTCTCGATTTAAAAGATTTTAAAAAAACACTTCAGTACCTTACCAACGAAGGCAAGGAGGAAATTGAAAAAGAATACGGACGCATCAGCACGGCTTCTACTTCTACCATCATCCGAAAAGTGATTGAAATTGAACAGCAGGGAGCCGAAATGTTTTTCGGAGAGCCTTCGTTTGACCCAGATGATCTTATGCGCATTGACGAAAACGGAAGAGGATACCTGAACATCATCCGGCTGGTTGACATACAGGATAAACCCAAACTGTTTTCTACTTTTATGCTTAGTCTGCTGGCGGAGATTTATGCCACTTTTCCCGAAGAAGGCGACATGGAGCAACCCAAACTTGTGATTTTTATTGACGAAGCCCATCTGGTGTTTAAAGAAGCAAGCAGTGTACTGTTAAGTCAGATTGAATCCATTATAAAACTTATCCGCTCCAAAGGCGTGGGTGTTTTTTTCTGTACTCAGTCTCCTGTTGATATTCCGCGGCCCGTACTGGCTCAGTTAGGATTGAAGGTTCAGCATGCTCTCAGAGCTTTCACCGCTCAAGACAGAAAAGACATTAAGCAAGTGGCAGAAAATTATCCGCTCAGCGATTTCTATAAAACCGAAGAATTGCTTACCCAGCTTGGTATTGGCGAAGCTCTGGTAACTGCTCTGAACGAAAAAGGTGTTCCCACCCCGTTAGTTCATTGTTACCTGCGGGCGCCTCAGTCGCGCATGGATGTTATCACTCCTGCCGAAAGCGATGCAATTGTTAACCACTCCGAATTAGTCAGAAAATACAACCGCGAAATTGACCGCGAAAGCGCCTTTGAAATTCTTACCGAAAAACTGAAAGCAGCAGCAGCTACTGCTCCTGCAGCGAATGCGCCTGCCGGACAAACTTCTACTCTTGAACGCACTTTAAACAGTACCGTAGGAAAGACAGTACTGCGTACAGCCGCAGTTGTGCTAACCCGAAGTTTGCTCGGAGCTCTTGGCGTAACCGGAACTTCAGCAAGAAAACGCAAGAGTTTTTTTTAATCAGTGCTTCCGATGGAGTCAAAAATTGTTTTCAATGAATTGGAAAGAAACATTTCTGTTTTCAAATCTTTACTTGAAAAAATACCGGAAGAACAATACCGGTGGAAACCTTCACCGGATAAATGGAACCTGCTCGAAATTGTTTGTCATCTTCATGATGAGGAACTTGAAGATTTCAGGGCAAGAGTGAAACATGTACTTGAAACTCCATCCGAAAAAATGCCCGGGATCAATCCTGTTGAATTAGTTTCCTTACGAAAATATGCAGAACAAGATTATGAGACAACACTGGATGCCTTTTTAACCGATCGGAAAAATTCTGTTGAATGGTTACGCTCATTAAAAAATCCAACTTGGAATAATTTTTATACACATGCTAAACTCGGCAACCTGTATGCAGGCATGTTTCTGAATAACTGGCTTGCTCATGACCTGCTTCACATCAGGCAAATTACCAGATTGAAGTTCGATTACTTCCGGTTTAAAACCGGTGAAAGTTTTGATTATGCAGGGAACTGGTAATTATCCATTTCATGGAATTTAGATACCGGGTTTCTTCAGTAATAAAATCCGGAATCATCCTCTGAATCATATCCATTCTCTTTTATTTGCACACATGAAAGCCATTCTGAAAACCGATTTTCATTTCCCCGGCCAATCTTCAGTTTATCATGGTAAGGTGCGTGATGTTTACACCATAGGAAAAGATTTGCTGGTAATGATAGTAAGTGACCGAATCTCTGCCTTTGATGTCATCCTTCCGCGCCCAATTCCTTTTAAAGGGCAGGTGCTAAACCGCATTGCCCATCATTTTATGCAGGCTACGTCATCATCCGTTCCCAACTGGATAATATCCATGCCTGACCCTAATGTTACCATCGGTAAAAAATGTAATCCCTTTAAGGTGGAAATGGTTATTCGCGGATACCTGAGCGGACATGCATGGCGAACCTATCAAACAGGTAAAAGAGAATTATGCGGAGTTAACATGCCGGATGGCCTTAAAGAAAATGACCGCTTTCCTGATCCCATCATCACTCCTACAACCAAAGCCAACGAAGGACATGATGAAGACATTTCGCGCGAGGAAATCATCAGCAAAGGCATAGTGAGTGAAAACGATTATCTGATGATTGAAAAATATACACGGGCATTGTTTAAGAAAGGTTCTGAAATGGCAGCTGCCCGGGGCTTGATTCTGGTGGATACAAAGTATGAATTCGGAAAAGATACGGATGGAAACATTTTGCTGATTGATGAGATTCATACTCCTGATTCTTCGCGCTATTTTTATGCTGAAGGCTATGAGATCAGGCAGCAAAAGGGCGAACCACAGAAACAACTCTCCAAGGAATTTTTAAGGCAGTGGCTGATGGAAAATAATTTTATGGGAAAAGAAGGAGAGCATGTTCCGGAAATGACTGATGAAATAGTTCAAATGGTCTCAGCCCGTTACATTGAGCTGTTTGAAAAAATTACAGGAAATACATTCATACCCGATTCTTCGCCCGATCCGTTAAGCCGTATCGAAAAAAATGTAACAGATTGGCTCCTTCGCAACAGGAAGTGATTACTTTCCTTTTTCGCCTACAAAGTGGTCTTCATCATTTCTGAAGAGCACATTGAAGGTAGTTAGGCTGCCGTAAATGCGTGTAATATACTGCTGCAAATTGATTTTATCTTCATCGCTGAGTTTGTCATGGGCATTTATGCGTTGCTCAAGCACACGGAGGCGGTCGCGCAGCATGATAATTTTGTTGAAAAAGTTATCAATAGGTACTTCCTTGGGCTGCATGTTTTCTTTACCGGAATACAAAATCATTTTGCCTCCGGCCCACTTCTGCCCCATCGGAACAGTTTCCTGAATATCGGAATAGCGCTTAATGATGTTGGTAAGAATGGTTTCTACCTGAGAAAGGCTGACCAAATCCGTATCAGGCTCGGCAGGTTCAATTACTTCGAGAGCATGATATGTTTTGGACACCTCAATTCTTCCACGGTCAATAAATACCACAGAATACGTTTTAGGTTTAACATTGATAATCACGCCTGCTCCGAATTCAGGATGGCGGATACGCGAGCCTATGCCGAGTGCTTCCATATTTGTTATGATATTTTAAAAATTCAAACTGAATTGCAGACTGCAAAAAAAAAATTTCAATTCGAATAAACTTTAAAAGTGCAGTGCATGAAATTTAATTTTATTCACACGGTTGAACTCAATGGCCGGAGCCGGTATTTTGATAAATCCGAGTATGGAAAAAAGGAATTTCAATCCTTTTTTTTCTGTTCTGATTTTTGAAAAATCAATATCAGGAGCCAGGTAAAACTGACGGTATCGCTCAAATGGCGGAATGGGTTTACCATTAAAGGATTCAGGATTGAAACGTGCTCCTGTTAATCCTTCAATACCATAACCGGCAGCAACATTCAGCCAGGCAGGAAAGCGTGTATCTTTTTTCTGAATGAATGATTTGATATTGGCCGAAAGCCATACGGTTTGCCCGTTGTAATCTTTCACCAGTTTTTCGGGAAAAGTTTTACCGAAAAGATCCGGACGGTACCGGGCATAATCCGAAGGCAGAAAACTGTATTTAAAAGAAATGCGCTGCTCGTCCCACATCAATTGCTGTGAAATGGCCATGGCAGTACCCAGCGTATTGGCGGCAATATCTGAAATTGAAAATCCCCATTCTGCACTGAAGCCGTCAAAAATTTCAATCGTGGTCATAAATCCAAGACCGACAGTACCGCCAATCCAGATGGCTTTTTTGCGTTTAATGCCTGTCCACCGGTAGAGGCCCATCCCCCACCGGCTGAGATAATAAGAGGAGCCCACATGGCCCAGTTTATCATACTGATACCATTCATTATAATCATCAAAAAAATGAAAATGAATAAGGTCATAATCCTTATACCAAATCTGATAAAGGCCGGTCATACCTGCTATGTAAATACCGGCCGTGCTGTAGGCTACCAGTTTTACTCGTTGAGTATTACAGGTGTCGGAAGGGTTAAAAAAAGAAGATTGGGCAAAAGAGTAATTGCAGCAGCAGAACAAAACCGAAAGCCATAGAAAAACGGTTTGCAGATTGCTTTTCACAACGGATTAATTAAGCAGGGTCTGCTGTCCGGCTTTGAGAATATCAAAAGCTTTTTCGCGTGTGTCAGATTCGGCATACGTACGCAGTACAGGCTCCGTTCCCGAAGCGCGAATCATCAGCCAGTCGCCATTTTCGAAAAAGTATTTGTAACCGTCAAGATCATCTGTTTTAGCCACTTTATAATTTCCGAATGTTTTGTAGTTGCCGGCTTTGCAGTTGGTAAGTACGCGTTGTTTGATTTCTTCGGGAATGTGAAGGTCAATACGTTCAAAAGAAAACTTTCCTACTATTTCGTAAACTTCGTTAATCAGTTCCTGCAAAGATTTTCCGCTGCGGGCCATGTATTCCCAGATAGTCAAACCGATCCATATACCATCGCGCTCGGGAATATGTCCTTTGATGGCAATGCCGCCTGATTCTTCTCCGCCCAGCAGCACATCCTCGCCCGGTTTAATCATGATTTCGCAAATCCATTTAAACCCGATTTTCACAACATCAAGCGGAAGCCCGTAGTGCTTACAGATTTTTTCAACGCGTGGTGTTGTAGAGAATGCTGTACACACTTTTCCTTTCATACCTTTATACTTCACTAAGTAATGAATGAGTAAAAGGATGATATGATGAGAGTCAACAAAATTACCCTGAGCATCATACATGCCGAGACGGTCGGCATCGCCATCAGTAACTAATCCGCAGTCAATTTTTCCGGAAGTTCTTATCAATTCGGAAAACTCTGCCAGGTTTTTATGGATAGGCTCCGGTGCCTGCCCTTTAAATGAGGGATTGTAATCGCAATGAACCAGGGTAATATCGGGAAACAATCTTCGCATTACATTTTGCCCCGCTCCATACATAGCATCATATCCCCAGCGCATTGTTGATTTGCGGATAAGGTCAAGGTTAAAATTCTTTTCTACCTGTTCAACATACATGTTTTCCAGATCAACATCGGTTAACAATCCGCTTTTTCTGAAATCGTCAAATGATACAGAAGAAGTGTCAATGGTTGCAGCAGGTTTGATCATTGATTCAATCTTGCTTACATCGGCAGGAACTAACGGACCGCCATACGGGCCCTTCAATTTATACCCATTGTATTCCGGTGGATTGTGACTTGCCGTGATAATAATGCCAAGGTCGCAAGTCAGTTTAACGGCTGCCAGCGAAATCATTGGCGTGGAAACAAAAGTGGTAGCCAGAGTAGTTTTAATTCCTTTGGAGCACATCACAGCCGCTACTGTATCAGCAAAGAGTTTTCCTGCAAAACGGCAGTCATGGCCTACCACAACGTGAGGATTCTTTTTTCTCTCAAGCAGCCAGTGTGCTGTGGCTTCTGCCACACGGGTTACATTTTCAACGGTAAAATCTTTGGCTATGATGGCACGCCAGCCATCGGTTCCGAATTTAATCTGATCTTGCATAGTGAAAAATTTTCTGCACGCAAACTTAAGGTGTTTTTATTCAAAACAGATTTCAAAAAAGCCGCTTTTATCAATAGGTTCATCAGCGAATCTGCCAGATAGCCAGCGTAAATGTATAATCGTCAATGGCAGAGATTCCCCAAATCTTTTTCTGCTGAATGTTGGTAGAAAAATCAAATTGAATGCCTTCGTTGTTTCTTGACGGGCAGGGATATTCTTTAACGATATTGCTTTTGAAGTCTTCATAAAAAAGGGATAGCGAACGGTTAAAATAAACTGCCACTTCCTTATCACGATCAATAAATAACAGTTTGCATTTGTTGCTCAGTCTTTCCGAAAACCAAAGATCTGTTTTTTTAAGAGCAACATAGGTTTTGTGATTCCCGATTTTGCGGATAAAGTTGTAAGCGCTCTGGTATATGAATCCGTCATTGTAATTAAGCCAGAGATTGTAACTGTAATTAAAACGGGTGTAATAAGCGTCCTGCAGATATTCCTTATTCACATAAAACGTAGGAATAGAACTGATTTCAAAATGTTTGTAGTAATGGTTCAGTTCTTTGTACCAGTCTTCAGGTTTGGTATAGTTTATTTTCTCCACTTTATTTTTTTTCCGGTGATGGCGGTAAATAAATCTTTCATCATTATCCATGATGAGCAGGTGGTCATATTCATCAAACTCCATGTTTCGAATACATGATTCAAAGGGAACAACGAGTGAGTCTATAATGGTACCTGTTTTTGACAGGTAGTAAACAATGTTTTTATTGCAGGAGGCAATGGCAATGTTTTCATCGGCATCAACGGCTATTTTAAAATTGAAATGGCCTTCACCGATAATCCGGCTGATGTTGATCTTGAATAAATCCTCCTTCACCAGTTCTATCCGGGCTGCGGCAGAAATTGGAAATATCAATCCAAGAAAAAAAAGGCGAATCAGCAAGGGTATTAATTTTATAATAAGCTGCAGCAGTATTTAATTTTTATAAGTGAACCGTTTGGCAGGCAATCAAATTTTGATACTTCCGAAATTTTATCAGGCTATTGCATTAGGGTCATTCTTTTTCATAATGGCAGAAATGATAAGGGCAATAACCACCCCCAGAAATAATCCGCCTATTATGGTCCAAACTGTCATCATTACAGGCGATACGAATTTTTCTGACATAGCCATGGCCTGATCAATGGCAGCCTGATCCATTCCTTTTTTCTCCATTTCAAGCGCCTGCTGTTCTTTTATATAATCAATCAGTGAAGGGTTGATTACTGAAGAATAGAAGTACATAAACACACCTGAAATTCCGGTACTTACTACAAGCATCAAAAACAGATTTTTGAATGCCTGACCAAAAGATATAAATCCATTGTACAATGATTCTCGGCTTTCTTTTACACACATGACCATCAGAATGATGGTAACCGGTATATTTATCCAGCCTAAGTACTGTCCGGTTGGCGACTTGTCAAGTCCCAAAATGTAAACAAGCAGTGTAATAAAAATACCGATAACGGCAGAAAGTAATCCGAATTTGAGGTAAGGTTTCATCGTGTTATTTTTTTGCAATGCAAACGTAAATAAACTCAGGCAGACCTGCTTTTCCGGTATTCGGTCAGATGAGTGATCATCATCTGGCGCACTTTCTCCTTCAATGCAGGTAAATCATCTTCTGTCATCCCGGTAGTGTCAATAGGCTTATCCCAAACTCCCCTCAAAATACCGGGTTTTAACTGCATCCATTTAACAGGCGAAAGCAATTCGCCCGAATTCAGAACGGTGAACACTGCAAGTGGTTTTCCTGAGTGAATGGCCAGGCGGAAGGCTCCGTCTTTAAAATCGAGCAACATAGGTTCATCATTACGGTTCCGGGTTCCTTCAGGGCAGATAAAAACCGAAATGCCTTCCTGCAAACTTTGGTTCATTATTTCCATGCTGCGGTGGCGGTCTTTACGGTCGCTGCGGTTTACGGTGATGTATAATTTTTTAATTACATAGCCCATTAAGGGAATTTTTACCAGTTCTTCTTTAGCTAAAAACCGGAAAGTGTTTTTGCATGAAAGAGCAAACAGCGGAATATCGAGCAGCGATTTATGATTGGATACAAACACATAGGTGCTTTTTTTATCAATGAATTGTTTGTTTTCGGTTTCAGGGCGGATAAAGTAAAAAATAAATAATACAGCAGCCCATATTCTGGAAACCTGATGTGCGGCACCGGGTGCCCGTTTTTCCGTCAGGATAGCAAACACGATAACATAACTCAGAAATGCAGTAATAAGTGCAATGCAGAAAAATACAAGGGCATACAAACCGAACAATGTCTTGAGAAAACCTTTCAGAGGGTGCATGGGAAAGGCGCGAACATAGCCATGAAATTTCAACCCTATGATTTAACATAATAAGTGACATTTCAACATATTAACACATTTTGAACATTGATTTTTACGAAATGTGTATGCTATTTATATTGATAAAAATAATGGATTTTAAATTTCAAAATTTATTTATCAACATATTGTTAAAAAATCTATTTTTGTATCGTTTCAGCTTAATGCTGACTGCTAAAACACGCTAAAAGTCAATAAATGTAACAATATGGTAATCATGAATGTAAAAGCCACATTAAATCTATCCACAATGAAATCCATGCGGGCTGCTATCGTGGCCTTTATTATAATGCTTGCAATACCTGTTTTTGCTCAGCAGGCATGGCTAACCGGTAATTTTCAGAATGTATTGGTCAGCGATAGCTGGAATGAAGTTGTCGGCCTTCGGTTTGATGCCAATGGCCAAATGTATGTTTGTGAGAAAGGAGGTAAAATATGGGTTGTTGATACCAATGGCTCGGTTTACACAAATCCGTTGCTTGATATTTCGGATGAAGTAGGAAACTGGCGCGATCATGGATTGCTTGGATTTGCGCTTGACCCTAACTTCCTGGCAAATGGTTTTTTTTATGTGTCTTATGCAGTTGACAGGCATCATTTGCTAAACTATGGCACACCTTCCTATGATCCCAACACGAATGACTACTTCAAGGCAACGATTGCCCGTGTAGTTCGCTATAAAGCAGATGCCGCTTCCAATTTCAGCACACTGGTGCCCGGAAGCAGGCTGATCCTGATAGGGGAAGATAAAAAGAATGGCATTCCTGTGTTACATCTCTCCCATTCTGTCGGTCAATTGCAATTTGGCACCGATGGTTCATTGTTGGTTGCAACCGGTGATGGCGCCAGCTACAATGGTCTGGATACCGGTATTCATCATCAGGCTTACTGGCAAATGGCATTGAATGATTCTATTATTCGTGAAGATGAAAACATAGGTTCATTCCGGAGCCAATACATTAACAGCTTGAACGGTAAAATTTTAAGGATAGATCCTACTTCGGGAAACGGACTGCCAACCAATCCGTTTTATGACTCAGCCAACCCGCGTTCGGCAGCCAGCAGAGTATGGGCGTTAGGATTGCGAAATCCTTATCGTATGGTGGTAAAACCCAATTCGGGAAGTACGGATATTACTGAAGGAAAGCCAGGCTATATTTACTTTGGCGATGTGGGATGGAATAACTGGGAAGAATTCAACATATGTAAATCACCGGGTCAGAATTTTGGCTGGCCTGTTTATGAAGGCCTGAGGTTTGTCTCGGCCTACTTTAATGCCGCTCCCATGAATTTAAGCGCTCCTAATCCTCTTTATGGAATTGTTCCGGGGTGTGAAAGTCATTTTCGTTTCAAACATCTGTTAATCAATGAAACATTAAATACTCCTGTATGGCCAAATCCTTGTTCCGCTTCGGTTCAAATTCCACTTACCCACCATTCATTTATGCACTCCCGTCCGCAACTTGACTGGTCGCACGATTCTGCTTATGTACGTACCGGAATTTTTGTCAATAACAATCCTGCTGTTGTCAGCATAACTCATCCCGGCTCTCCTGTGCAGGGTTCGCATTTTCAGGGTTTCGCTTCGGTTGGGGGAGTATTTTATACCGGATTCAAATATCCCTCTGCTTTTCAGCAATCTTACTTTCATTCCGATTATGTAGGCGGATGGTTGAAAGTTTTCAGGGTTGACAGTACCGAAAGAGTAAATGCCATTGAAAGTTTTGCCGAAGACTTAGGTCCTACCGTGCATCTTGAATACAACCCAAATGATGAATTGATTTATTATGTAATGTATCCTAACAGCATTTATAAGATCAGATACAACGGGCTGGTTCATAATCCGCCAACGGCCAAGGCAACAGCCAATAAACTTTACGGTTCTTCGCCTTTGAAAGTAAAATTCGTTGGTCAATACTCCGCAGACCCTGATAACGATTCGCTGATGTTTCATTGGGATTTCGGTAATGGAACATTCAGCAATGACATGAACCCTATGCACGAGTTTACGAATTCACTTAATGCTCCTCATACTTATAAGGTAAAACTTACGGTAACGGACACAACCGGCCTTTCCGATTCAACCACGATAAAAATTTTTCTGAACAACACTCCGCCCGTTGTGGATATTACCAGTATTGCCGATGGGCAACTTTATTCTGTTTCATTTCCGGGCCTCATCCCGTTAGAAGCAGCAGTTCATGATGCAGAGCATGATTCGGCTAATTTACATTATAGCTGGCAGGTAACGCTTCACCATAATCAGCATTCGCACCCCGAAAGCGCTGATTCCAATAAAATCTCTCAGGCAGTTATTACGCCTACTGATTGCAATCCTTTCGAAACATACTTTTATAAGGTAAGACTTACCGTTACCGATGAAGAAGGCCTTTCAGGATTTGATGAAGTAAATTTATATCCGGCCTGTAATAAGCCAACAAGCTTGTTTACCGCCAGTCAAACCGGTATTTGTACGAATGAAACTATAGCTTTTACCGATTTAACAACCGGTTTAGCCGATTCGTATGAATGGCATTTTCCGGGCGGTAATCCCTCGCTTTCCAATCTTAAAAATCCAATTGTTCTGTATTCCACCCCGGGGCTGTATGATGTGATGCTGATTACTGAAAATGGCGGAGGGCGTGATACGTTAATTAAAACGGCATACATTGATGTAAAGTCGAAGCCCATAGCACAGATCACTTCATCGGGAACCGACAGCATCTGCACCGGTCAAAGCATTATTTTATCGGCTTCAACCGGATTTAATTTAACATATCAATGGTTACGTAATGGCAACATCATTCCCTTTGCCGGTCAATCCGTTTATACAGCAACCGAAGGAGGCGAATACAGTGTCGTTGTATCACGTTCCAATGGCTGTTCCCGTACCTCAGACGCTAAAACTGTTTTTGAAAAATACATCAGTGCTGAAATTTTCATTGATGGAAATGAAAATAATTGTATTGACTCCGTAACACTTGTTGCAGAATCAACCACCTCCATCGCATATCAATGGATGCGTAACGGAACAGCCATTACGTATGCTACTGATCCTGTATTTAAAACAAAAACAAACGGAACCTATTCTGTAATCGCTTATTCGGCTGAGGGCTGTTCAATTGCATCTAACCATATACACTTAAATAACTATTGTTATTCCACTGTGCTGAAGACGGGCATGGAAAGCGCAGATGGTTTGCTGGTATTTCCAAATCCTGCTGCATCCAGCTTTTCACTTAAATCGGACGCTGAACTATGTCTGCAATCAATCCGGTTAATTGACCCTGCCGGAAAAGAAATAATGCTGAGTAAAAAGAATCAAACTCCCTGCGGCTATGAATTTAGCTTCTCGGTTGAAGGTATATCTTCCGGAGTTTATTATCTCTGTATGATCACCTCAGGCGAAATCCGGCATATTCCTTTAATGGTTATCCGGCCATAGACCGTCATTGTTTCTTTTTTCGTGTAACTACCAATACAGCATTTGGCCCGAATTTTTTTGATAAACGGCAAATGGTATTGATAAAAAACCTGTCAACCGATTCAAGTATCTGAATGGCTGTGCGGGTATTCATCTGCTTTTTAAAAAACTTTCCGAGCAGCGATTCGGTAAATGCCCTGACAATACTTATTTGTTCACGATAGGAAATGATTTCATGATGCTGATTTTCCAGTACCTTCAAACTGTTTTTCAGATTTATTTTCCCGTCATGTTCGCTGTGTTGATACTGTCTGAAAATTTTTCGCGAAATGCCGGTGATAAAAGGCGAGATTTCAGGCCGTATAACCGGCTCATGAAATCCGATAAATCCACCGGCTGCCAGTTTGGTGTTTACATGATTGAGTGCTTCTTCGGGTCGGGGCAAATGATGCAGCATTCCGAAACTCAACACCCCGTCAAAAGCATTATCTTTAAAGGGAAGGTTAAGGGCGCTTGCTTGTATAAAATCGGAGGAAGGCATTGCCATTTTTGCAACCATCAGTCGTTTAAACGAAATATCAGTTCCGGTATATTGAAACTGAAACTCATCGGGATTAAAAAGTTTATAAACCGTACGGCATACACCTCCGCCAATCTCCAGCACCTGCCTGCCTTTGATATCAGGTAAAATCCTGTTGATGATCCATTTCTGGCGTGGAATAAAAATTCGCCAAACAGGAATGCTTTTCATGGAATCGAGCATTCGGATGCGTTGTTTTTCCGTATCCACTTCCGCATCATAATACCTCATCTCTTCCCTGTTCCATTTTCCATCTTCGGTTTCGTATTCGGTATAAATTCTGGCAAGCGTCTGATTTATAAATTCCTGAATGTCGGCTGGCGCATGTGAAGCCCGTTGTTCAAGCATTTTACGGTGAACACCTTTATCGGCATCGGCATCACTCAGAAATACTCCGATAAATTCTTCAACAGGAAAAGCGCTTTTACATTCATTACAAACAGCTACTCCGTATTTGATGTCATCATCATCTTCCTGGAAACCATCGCTCACATGAAAAAGCGATTGTTGCTTACGTATTAGTTCATAGGCAAAAAATAAAAATTCCGACTTCCTGCAATTAGGGCAACTGATGAGCGACTTTAACTTTATTCTCAAGGTAAATGGATATTAGTTGATTCTCAAAAAAATTATCATCGGTGGTAATTAGGTGCTTCACGCACAATGGTAACACCATGAGGATGAGATTCGCGCACACCGCTTTGAGTAATGCGAACAAATTTTGCATTTTTTAACTCGGCAATAGTTCGTGCACCGCAATAACCCATGCTGGCGCGCAATCCGCCAATAAGCTGATAAATCTCTTCCGATAAACTTCCTTTATGCGGCACACGGCCAACAATACCTTCAGGAACAAGTTTTTTAATATCATCTTCTGCATCCTGAAAGTATCGGTCTTTAGAGCCTTCTTTCATGGCTTCGATAGAACCCATACCACGGATAATTTTGAATTTTCTTCCTTCGTAAATCATTGTTTCACCGGGTGCCTCTTCTACTCCGGCAAACAGCGAACCGGCCATGATGCAATCAGCGCCTGCCGCAATAGCTTTGGGTATGTCGCCTGTAAACCGTATGCCTCCATCTGCAATTACCGGTATTCCTGAGTTTTTGATTGCCTGTGCCACATTATATACGGCCGTAAGCTGCGGAATACCTACACCGGCAACCACACGTGTGGTACAGATGGACCCCGGGCCTATACCCACTTTCACCGCATCGGCTCCATTTTTTACTAACATTTTCGCTGCTTCACCGGTACCTATATTTCCCACAACAATTTGAAGAGAGCTGAAATTTTTTCTTGCGCGTTTCAGGGCATCCATCACTCCTTTAGAATGGGCATGGGCAGTATCAATAACGATAGCGTCAACACCGGCATTTACCAGCGCTGTAATGCGGTCAATCATATCGGCAGTAATACCAACAGCAGCCGCTACACGCAACCTGCCAAGCGAATCTTTACAGGAATTAGGTCGTGATTTGAATTTCAGAATATCCTTGTAAGTAATCAACCCGATGAGCAAGCCATCTTTATCAACCACCGGAAGTTTTTCAATCTTATGTTGCTGAAGAATAATTTCAGCTTTTTGCAGTGTAGTAGGTCCTTTGGCAGTAATGAGGTTGTCTTTGGTCATTACTTCATTTACCAGCTTATTATTGTTCTTTTCGAATCTCAGGTCGCGGTTGGTAAGTATGCCTACTAATTTTCTTTTATGATTGATAATAGGAATGCCGCCAATTTTATTCTCTCGCATTATGGCCAGCGCTTCGCCAATGGTTGCATTTTCGCGGAGCGTAACCGGGTCCTGTATCATTCCGCTTTCGGAGCGTTTTACTTTTCTTACTTCGGCTGCCTGCTTTTCAATGGTCATGTTTTTATGCAGTACGCCTATCCCTCCCTCCTGAGCCATACCAATGGCTAATGCCGACTCGGTAACGGTATCCATGGCTGCTGATACAAAAGGCACATTCAATGGAATACTGCTTGTAAACTTTGATTTAATGTCCACTTCGCGCGGAAGCACTTCCGAATAAGCCGGAATCAGCAGAACATCATCGTAGGTAAGGCTTTCACCAATAAACTTTTCGGTTGTACTCATTGGGCAGTAACTGTTTATTGGCGGTCAAAAGTAGGCATAATCTTCATGCCCGCAGCAAAACCGTTATTGAGTAAAGGCAAATTGAATAAGGTTGGCTCCCATCCGCAGGGCCTTTTGCCTTGTTTCGGGTGAGTCTTTATGCACATCCGGATCTTCCCAACCATCGCCCAGATCGCATTCAAAATCATAAAAGCAAACCAATCTTCCGTTCCAGAATAGCCCGAAACCCTGCGGAGATTTTCCGTCATGTTCATGAATCTTCGGCAGTCCGTTAGGAAAAGAATACTTCTGATGATAAACCGGATGATTGAAAGGCAACTCCACAAAGTCAAGCTCAGGAAAAACTAATTTCATCTGAGGACGGATGAATTTATCCATGCCATAATTGTCGGAGATGTGAAGAAAACCTCCGCCCATTAAATACTTTCTGATGTTACGCGCTTCTTCGTTGCTGAAAACGATGTTTCCATGTCCTGTAAGATGAACAAATGGATAGTTAAACAACTCAGGGCTTCCGGCTTCAACAATGCCTTGTTCGGGATTTAGGTTTGTTCCAAGATGTTGATTGCAGAACCTGATAAGATTGGGAAGAGAGGTGGCCAGATTGGCATACCAATCGCCTCCACCGTTGTATTTCATAACGGCTATGCGCGGCTGGGCAAATGCAAATGAATTAATCAAAAGGAAAATAAAGAGAAACCGAATCATGGCGCAGACAAAAGTGTTTTCGCAGCAGCGCAAATATAAATGCCTGCTGTTTCGGTACGTAACCGGGTCGTTCCAAGATTAGCGGCTCTGAATCCTGATTTCATGGCCATTGCCAGTTCTTCATCAGTAAAATCGCCTTCAGGGCCGATTAGAACGGTAATTTTGTTTTGATTTTTTAAAATAGATTGTATTGAAGAATCAGCACCTTGAGTACACATGAATTTTACTCCGCCAATTGACTGTTGATTGATAAAATCTTTAAACTCAGTTGGCGGATGCACCTCCGGTAAAATACAACGCATAGATTGTTTTAAGGCTGCAAGAACGTTTTTCTTAAGCCTTTCTGTATTGACTGATTTCTTTTCGGTACGGCTGCAAATAAGCGGTGTAATTTCATTTACTCCTAACTCGGTAGCTTTTTCTGCAAACCATTCAAACCTGTCGGTGTTTTTCAGAGGTGAAATGGCAATGTGTAAGCGGTAAAAAGGATCGCTGTTTAACTGAATGTGTCTTGAAATCTGTAATTCTGTTTTTTCAGGATGGCAGTTAAGAATGATGGCTTCGGCTGCATTACCTTTTCCATCGGTAACCAAAATACTGGCTCCTTTTCTCATGCGCAAAACTTTAAAGCAGTGATAGGATTCATCCCTGCTCAGAAAAGCCGGTGAATCCGTAATTTGCTCGCAGTAGAAAAATTTCATGCGCCTAAGTTAATACTGTAATTGATGATGGTTTGCTAATTTTGAGTTCTTATTCATTCTGCCATGAAAAAAATAATTTCTTCTCTGTTGCTGTTATTGATGATATCGCTAACAGTATCGTGCAAAAAAGAAAAAGACCCCGAACTGCCCGAAGTTTCTTTTAAAGAAGGTATGGGGTATGTTTCATCAAATACTACGGTAGGCAAAAGCAATCAGATTACCATAGGCGTAACAGCAAAGAAAAATAAAGCCACTCTTAAAACATTCACCGTATATCAGGCTTATGACAACTTCGAGTATCAGCAGGTTTACATTTATACACTGTTGAGCAATGAAGGCGAGAACTTCAGCCGCGATTATCAGTTTACCACACGCACAGAAAGCGGAAGGGAAAAATATAAATTCACCGTTACCGATGCTGACGGCAATACCGGTATAAAAGAGATTATCCTGCAGGTACAATAATGACAATAATGATGAGACGATTTGTAAGTTTTTTATTCATTCTTGCCTTTGCAGCATGCAAAGACGAACAACCGGTTCGTGAAAGCTGTTTTGACAAAATCCAGAATCAAAACGAAGCTGGTGTTGATTGCGGAGGTATTTGTCCATTTAAATGTCAGCCTGTTATGAAAGCAACCGTTAATGGTACAACATGGGAAGCTGATACTACCACTGCTTCTTACAACACAGGAAGCCAGATATTTAATTTGAGAGGAATTCGCAAATCATCCTTCTATCCTTCCGTTCAGCTTGTTTATACCGGCCCGCTTGCCGTTGGCGAATATGCGCTTGACCCTTCATCAGGCTATGTAAGCGACATTAGTTCTTTTGTGGTACTCAACAGCGGAACTATCAGGCTTACTTCCGTTAACCCGCTTCAGAAAATTGTGGAAGGTACTTTCAGTTTTACTTGCACTGATTCTTCTACAGGAACCGTTTACACGGTTACCAACGGAGAATTCAGGTTAGTAAGTTATTGAAAGTTCTCTTGTAAAAATTTAAACTCTACAAGTTGCTTTCCTTCACGCACACTCTGTCCTTAAAGGGAGCCGACCTCGATACAATTAAATTTTACAGCATTATCGGAGATTGAAAATATGCTAACCATTTGAAATTTCCGTTTAATCTCAACACGCATCTCCTTCCCTTTATATTTGCCCGCACATGAGATTTACTCCGTTTTTGTTTCTGTTGACGGCCCTTCTGTTTGCCTGTAAAAAAGAAGATGACTTTAATTCTGATAAATCCTTCAGACTTGAATTCTCTTCTGACACCATCATGTTTGATACCATCTTTACAACTCTGGGGTCAACAACAGAATTCCTGCTTGTTTATAACAACGAAAGCAAACCCATTAAAATTTCTTCCATTCGCTTAGGTCAGGGAAGTAATTCGCCTTACCGTTTGAATGTTGACGGTGTGCCCGGCCGGAATTTTACTGATGTAGAAATCGGAAAGAAAGACAGCCTCTGGATTTTTATTGAAGTTACTATTGACCCGAACAACACACTCACGCCTTTTCTGGTAACAGATTCCATTCTTTTCGAGACTAATGGAAATATTCAGGATGTTGATTTGGTCGCCTTCGGGCAGAATGCCAACTTTATTACTCCAACCAATACTATCTTCGGGCTGCAATACAGCATTCTTCCCTGCAATTCGGTATGGACTAACACACTGCCCTATGTGGTTTACGGTTATGCTGTTGTTGATTCGGCCTGCTCCTTACTTATTGAAGAAGGAACACAGGTTCATTTTTATCAGAATTCCGGCTTATGGGTTTATCGTTACGGACAGATAAAGGTGAATGGCACGGTTGATAAACCGGTAGTGTTTCAAGGAACAAGACGCGAAGCCGGTTATGCCGAATTGCCCGGCCAATGGGACAGAATCTGGATCAATGAAGGCGATCAATCTATTCAAAATGAAATAAATTATGCCGTCATTAAAAACTCTTTTATAGGCATTCAGGCAGAAAATCTTTTTTCGCCCATCGGCAGCAATCAGCGTAAACTGATTGTGAACAATACCTTTATCAGAAACACCTCAGGCATTGGCATCTTAGCAAGAGATTATACTATTGAAGCATCAAACACCATAGTGGCCAACAGCGCTAATTACCTGCTGGCTTTAACTATGGGCGGCAGTTATGAATTCAATCAATGCACCATGGCCAATTACTGGACCCGCTCGCAACGCAATGCCCCGGCTGTTTACTTAAACAATTATTTCAATGCAACATCGGGCTCTGTAGCCGTTGATTTAGTAAAAGCTGATTTTAAGAACTGTATTATTTACGGCCTTGTAAGTAATGAACTGGAGCTTGATTTCAAAGCAGGTGCTGCATCCAACCATCTTTTTACATATACCCTGCTCAAAGTTGATAACAATACCTCCACTTCAGACCCAAACCATTTCGACAACATATTTAAAAACCAGGATCCGGGTTTTGAGAAAACATCAGACAACAATTACGAACTTACCCCCACTTCGTTCTGTATTGATAAAGGCAATGCCACTTTTATCACTCCGTTCACTTCAACCGACATTAAAGGTAACCCGCGCTCCATTCCTGACCTTGGTGCTTATGAGAGGCAGTAGATTTTAACTTCGATTTACGAAACAGACTCTCTCCTGTTCGCTAAACTTGCAATCCATAAAAACAGAAGCCATTGAAACGAAACGTATTCCTTCTCATCATCCTTGTTGCTTTGATTGCGGTAACAGCCTGGTTTTTCAGAAACTCACCTTCCTCAACTTTAAGAAGCGAACTCAGCGATTTTGCCGTTGCCGATACCGCTTCCATCACCAGAATATTCCTTGCTGATAAATTCGGTAGATCTGTGCTACTTGAGCGTACAAACAACGGATGGACTGCCAACGGTAAACCCGCCCTTCAGCCTAATGTAGTGTTTCTGCTTGATGCCATAAAGAACATTGAAGTGCGTCATCCGGTGGCCAAAGCAGCTTACAATAACATTATGAAACAAATGGCTGCTACCGGCATTAAAGTGGAACTTTATGCGAAAGACAAAAAACTCAAAACCTACTATGTGGGCCATGAAACGCAGGATCAGATGGGCACTTACATGTACCTCGAAAACTCTTCCACTGCCTTTGCCATGCATATACCTGGTTTTAACGGTTTTCTGAACATCAGGTATAACACCGATATTAAATCATGGTTGAAGAAAAACATCTTCAGCTATCTTCCTGAAGAGATTGCTTCCATTACGGTTGAAAATCTTTTAATTCCCGAAAAGTCTTTTGTGATTGTTCATCATAATAACTCCTTTGAACTGCATACTTATCCTTCAGGAAAAAAAATCGAGAATGTTTCGGAAGAAAAACTGCTGAATTATGTAAACAACTTCCGCGATATTAATTACGAGCGCGAGCTTCAATCAACCAATCATCAGATTGATTCGGCAAAACAGGCAGGGCTCATGATGATCATGACTCTGAAAAACAAAAACGGAGAACAGCGAACCGCCAGGTTGTTCAGAAAACCGCGTCCGGAATCGGATGATGACGACTGGATAAAGCAAGACCCCTCCCGGACTCCCTATGACCCCGACCGCTTTTACCTTGAAATAGATTCGCTACCGCAAACCTTCCTTGCACAGTATTTTGTATTCGGAAAACTGATGCGCACACCAGACGACTTCCTTATTTTTAAGAAGTAGTTAACAAGCGCAATCTGTCAACTTTGCTTTACCATATATTTGCCCACATCTGAAAAATCTATAACCTGATTAACCGTTTAGTGCAATGAAATTTATTGTTTCCAGTTCAGCTTTATTAAAACATTTGCAATCGGTAGGCGGTGTGCTTACAGGCAACAATCCCCTTCCCATTCTTGACAATTTCTTATTTGAAGTAAAAGGTACACAGCTTACACTCTCTGCCAGCGACCTTGAAACCACACTTACCACTTCGCTCGAAGTAGAAGCCAAGGAACCCTGTAAAGTAGCCATACCTGCCCGCCTGCTTCTCGATACGCTTAAGACATTGCCCGAACAGCCTATCACCTTCAGTGTTGACCTAAAAAAGCAAAGTATTGAAATTAACAGCGACTTTGGTAAATACCGCCTTGCCGGTTTTGACGGTGATGAATTTCCGCGATTCCCTACCATTGAAAAAGGCAGCAGCATTGACCTTCCTTCTAAAGTGCTGGCTGAAGCCATTAACAAAACCATCTTTGCAACGGGCAATGACGATATGCGCCCCGTAATGTCTGGCGTTTACTGCCACCTTGGCAACGATAACCTTACGTTTGTTGCTACCGATGCTCACCGCTTGGTGCGTTACCGCAGAAGCGATGTGAAGTCTAAAAAAGAATCAGTAATGATTATTCCTAAAAAGCCGCTTAACCTTATTAAAAGCACCTTGCCCAATGAAGATGTTAAAGTAAACATTCACTTTAACGAAACGAATGCCGTTTTCTCTTTTGATAACTTCAGACTTATTTGCCGCCTTATTGAAGGCAAGTACCCCAATTACGAAGCCGTAATACCGGCAGATAACCCTAATAAAATGACCATTGACCGTGTAACTTTTCTGAACTCCATACGAAGGGTTTCTATCTTCTCAAACAAATCATCGCATCAGGTACGTTTTAAAATTGCAGGCAGCGAACTGAATGTGCTTGCCGAAGACCCCGATTTGAGCAACGAAGCTGCCGAGCGCTTAAGCTGCGAATACAACGGTGATGATATTGAAATTGCTTTTAATGCACGCTTTCTTATTGACATGCTTAGCAATCTTGATGAGGAAATGGTAAACCTCGAAATGTCATTGCCTAACCGTGCAGGACTTATAACACCAGTTGATGAAAAAGCCAACGGGCGTGATATCCTCATGCTGGTTATGCCGGTAATGATTGGGTAAAGCTCAAAACTGTAGATTAATCTTAGACCACACTCCTCTGTTGTATAATAAGTAATCCTAAATTCGAACAGTTGCAAACTCAATTATTGAGTTATTCTTTTGTCAAAGCGACATCACGATTCGTAGCCCTCAAGAAACCGGCTATGCAGACATCCTTCCTTGACATTGGCAGTGGTGAACGGATCGTCATCTTGCATGGCGGAGATGGTGAAGCGGTGAACTGGACGACACTGCTGGCATCGCTGCCATCAGATCTGCACCTGTATGCAGTTGATCGTACCGGTTTCGGCCTTAGCGATGACTTCGACTACCGGAGAGTGGACTTGCGGTCTCCTGCCTCAGACTTCGTCATCTCGCTGTTGGATGCGCTCAGACCGGAGACCACTACATTGATTGGCGGCTGAATGGGCGGATTTTTTGCTCCGGCATCAGCGTTATCTCAACCGTATCCTATCAAAAGCGAAGCCATCATGGAAGCCGTGGCCGCTGCCTATGGCGAAGTGATTCATTATTAAAAAACTATCCTTGCTGTTTTCTCTCCGGCTACAACCCGAAATACATTAACCGATTTTCACGCAAAGAATCGAAAAGAATTCGCAAAACGCGAAAAGTTTTTTCTCTGTGGCTCACTGTGATTAACTACTTTTTGCCTGTGGCTGGTGCAGCCTCACCAACTGCAGGCCTAAACTACAATTTCCCTTCTCCTACTTTTGCCCAACTCCTCTTTCATCCATGTGCGGTATTACCGGGCTTGTTTCCTATTCTGATAAAGGCAACCAACTTTTTTCTAAAGCTGAACAAGCGGTTTCATATCTTAAATTCCGCGGACCTGATGCAGGCGGATCTGCTCAGCATGAAAATGTTTTTCTGGGCCATCGCAGGCTTTCCATCATTGACCTTTCCGAAGCCGGTGCCCAGCCTATGACTGATGCCTCCGGGAGGTTTACCATCATTTTTAACGGTGAGTTCTTCAATTTTAAAGAACACCGTGAGTTTGTAAAATCAAAAGGCTTCCCATTAAAGTCAAACAGCGATACGGAAGTGTTGTTGTATCTCTACCTTATCGAAAAAGAAAATTGCCTGCAACGCATCAATGGTTTCTTTTCGCTGGCGGTCTATGATAACGAGCAGCATGAGCTCTTTCTTGCCCGTGACCGGTACGGAGTAAAGCCCCTGCTCTATTATCATGATGCAGATTGTTTTGTTTTTGCTTCTGAAATGAAATCAATGCTGCAATATGGTTTATCCTTATCGATTGATTATGCTTCGCTCTTTTCCTATCTGCAGCTTAATTACATACAGCCGCCTTTCAGTATTTTTAAAGAAGTAAAAAAACTCAAGCCCGGCCATTTCATCAAACTCAAAGCAAAAAAACAGTTTGCAGTTGAAGAAACCTGCTGGTATTCCATTCCGGAACAACCAATAACTTTCCCCGATTACGAATCGGCCAAAAAGCAAATTGAAAAGCTGACGGATGATGCCGTTCAAAGAAGAATGATCAGCGATGTACCGCTCGGTTGCTTTCTGAGCGGGGGCATTGATTCAAGCATTACCACAGCGCTGGCAGCGCGGCATACCAAACACCTTAAAACATTTTCCATCGGCTTTCGTGATGAACCGCATTTTGATGAAACAGCGTATGCACAGGCTGTGGCACAGATGCATCGTACTGACCACACCGTGTTCAGCCTTACCAATGATGATCTCTACGAGATTCTTTTTGATGCTTTGGATTACTTAGACGAGCCTTTTGCCGACAGCTCTGCTTTGAATATTTATCTGCTGAGCAAACACACCCGTAAAGAAGTTACCATTGCCCTTTCGGGCGATGGCGCTGATGAACTGTTCGGTGGATATAATAAACACCGTGCTGAATGGATCATCCGCAACCATAAAATATGGACTTCAACATTGAATTTAATTTCTCCGATTGCTTCCGCTTTTGCAGGCTCTCGCCAATCAAAATCCGGAAATCTTTTACGGCAGGTTCACCGTTTTGCCGAAGGTTCAAAAATGGCTTCACAGGAGCGTTACTGGCGCTGGTGCAGCCTGTCTTCTGAGCAAGATTCCCGACTGCTGATATCCGGTTTATCAGCAGAAGCTATCGAGCATGCTGAATCAAGAAAAAAATCAGTTACCGGTTTAATAAAAGGAGGTAAAGACATGAACGATATTTTCCGTGCTGATTTTAATCTTGTACTTACCGGTGATATGCTCGTTAAGGTAGATATGATGAGCATGGCCAACAGCCTTGAAGTGCGAAACCCTTTTCTTGATGTGGAGTTGGTCAATTATGTTTTTGGCCTTCCCTCCCGTTTCAAGATTGATAAATCATCGCAGAAAAAAATCCTGAAAGAAACCTTTGCTCATCTGCTTCCCGAAAAAATAAGAAAACGCGGAAAAAAAGGATTTGAAGTGCCGTTGCTTAAATGGTTCCGCACAGGATTAAAGTCAAAAATTGAAAATGATTGGCTTAATATAAATTTTATCCGCGAACAGGGAATTTTTAATGCGGATGAAATCAGAAAACTAAAACAGCAGCTTTACTCTTCTCATCCCGGTGAATCGGCTGCCCGCATCTGGGCATTGATTGTTTTTCAGCATTGGTGGAAGAAATATGGTGCAGGTTTTAAAAAGATATCATCATAAGTACCGGTATCAGTCAAAAAAAAAGAAGGCTGTCCCCCCCGGAACAGCCTTGACAAACACTAGAAAAAGTAAATTTTTATTCGCTTATAACAAACTTTCCTGCTGAAACTTTTGCACCGGCTTTTACTTCATAGAAATAAATACCGTTAGAAAAGTTGCGGCATGGAATGGTAATCGTATTTAAACCTGCAGCATAATTTTTCTCTGAAATATAAACCGTCTCACCAGGCAGGTTGGTTATTTTAACCGAAATATCAGTTTGGCGTGCTGTAATCACTTCAACGTTTACAAAGTCAACAGCAGGATTAGGATAAAGGGCTATACTGGTCAATACAGACGGAAGGTTATCAATACCCAGCAGGTTATCGTATTTAATCTGTGCATTGATGGCGCTGGTTGTCAGGTCCTGCAAATCATCACCGGCAAGAATGGCGAAAGCCACTTTAACAGAGTCGCCCGGTGCAATAGCAAAAGGCCCGGTTCCGGTTACATCACACACATCATTGCCCTGGCCGGCTGTGCCGGCCTGAGGGCGGTTAGTACTTAATGCCTGATATTTTTCTGCTGTTGTATAGTCGGTTGTTATATCAATTCCTCCGCCTCCGCCAGAAATGTTATCAATGGCATAGTGCATAAACGGACCGGGTGTGAGCACTTTAACTCCGGCATATAGCCCGTTGGCTTCAGTGCTGAAATCATAACCCATTTTCAAAGTCTGGTCTTCAGCTCCGCGGTTTTTTCCATAATCCATAATGTCCCAGTCAGTAAAAATACCTGCATACAGGCCTGAAAGTGCAGAAGCACCTGTATTGGTAATTATGTATTCCACAATTACATATTTACGGTCGCCAGGAGTGCTCCATGCATAGGCATTATGACGAACGGTAACCGGCAACGGAGAAGAAGCGGCATTATCGCGGAAACGACCTGTCAAATCAAATTCAGAAAAGACATCAGGAGTAACGCGGGCAACTTTATCAAGCGAGGTGAAATCGTTATCAGGCGTTGCTCCGGATGCACGTGCCATATCCGATACCTTAGTGCTGCTTGAGCCAATCATCAAGGTACCTTCGTAATTCAGTTGATTACCGTTGTAATTGAAACCAAGTCCTTCGCCCGGGCTGTCGCCATTCCAGAACAAACGGCCTTTGCTGGTAATCGTTGTGTGAACATCGTTTATGGTAATGTTGATGTAGTCCACATTCACAAGCAAATCAAAAATCTGGAAGTCGGTGTAAAGCCCGTCTGTAACGGTTACTTTCAAAACTATTTTAGCATTCAGCGGAGCGTTGTTGTTTATTTTAATCTGAAAAGGTGCATTTAAATTATCCGTTGAGCCCATGGTAGCTAATGAGCCAATGGTAAATGTATTGTTCAGCAGGGTTACATAAGGAGAACTGGTTGACAGGGTAGCTGAACAATTACTGGTAGTCGGAGCTAAGTAATTCATAAAAAGACCGCTCATATTTACAGTATCTCCAATTACAAAAGCATTGTCGTTGTTATCGTCAAAATTCACATCTTCGTACCGTACCGAAGGGGTATTAAAGATCAAAGCATTCTGCATATTGATCCGGCCTTTGCCAAGTTTATCCAAATAAAGGGCATTGCTTCCGTAAATGTTATCGCAGGAAACCCTTAACTGTTCTCCAACCTGTAGCCCCGTGTAACCCGGAAATTCGGATTTTATAATGCCTGCAGCACCTGCAGCAACCGGTGAGGCCATGGAAGTACCGCTTGAGAAATTGTAGGTATTGTTATAGTACGTGCTGTAAATGTTTGATCCGGGAGCGCAGACATCAATGTACATTCCGTAATTGGAAAAACTTGATTTTGCATCGCTGTTTGAGCCTGTAGAAGCCACAGAAATTACATACTTGTAAGAAGCCGGATAAAAGACTGTTTCATTGCCATCATTACCTGCAGCACAGATCACCAAAGCATCTTTGTTTATGGTGGCATAATCAATAGCTAACTGACCAAATGAACCACCACCGGCACCGCCCCATGAGTTGTTAATGATATGGCAGCCATGATCGGCAGCATAAACAATGCCCTCGTACCCTTCGGTGAGATATGAATTAGGGTCGCTGTTCTTAGTAGTTTTTACCGGGAGGAATTTACAATTGAATCCGGGGCTGGCTACTCCTACTCCATTATTGGT
Organism: uncultured Bacteroidota bacterium; assembly: GCA_900696575.1. Lineage (GTDB taxonomy): Bacteria > Bacteroidota > Bacteroidia > AKYH767-A > OLB10 > CAADHD01. Next base: position 33,798 of record CAADHD010000023.1, on the reverse strand, counting down.
TTGCGCAGCCGCGCATCCTGAAACATGCGAACCATGAGCTGCTGTTCCGCCACCGGGTACCATTGGGTTGTTGTCGTTATCAGACATATCCCATCCGCGGTAGTTATCAATATAACCATCGCCATCATCATCAACTCCGTTAATCGGATCGTTGTTGTTGTATTTAATCTGGTTAATCAAATCAGGATGATCCCAATCCGTTCCGGTATCAACTATTCCAATCACGACATTCGAATCGCCCATCTGCGTATCCCATGCCTGATAGGCTTTTATACGGTTTAGAAAATTCTGCTGCTGACCAATACTGGGGTCATTAGGATTAAAAAAAGGTTTGTAGCGATACTTAGGTTCTGCAAACTCAACCATACCTGTGGCTAATACCGCATTGATGGATTTAATAAGGTCAGCATTTGGACTTATTTCCATTTTGTAAACCAAAGAAAGGTCGGCTGTTTTCTGCCCTGCTTTATTTCTTCCGGCTGCAGGAGGCTGATGATTCGGAAAAATTTTGTGAAGTGAGGTGGCGCCCAAACGCTGAAATACATTCTGCATCCGTGCATCGGCAATTCCGTTTACAGAACATGCCTGCCTGAATTCAGGTTTCACTTTAAGAATGATGGTGGCAGGAACATAATCTTCCTGAGTAACACCGGGCGCTAACCGGAAGGTGTTTGTGCCGGCCATTCTGTTTTGGGAAATGGCAAGCTGACAAAGAAGTAAAACGCCTGTTAAAAGTTGGAGTTGTTTTTTCATGAATATGGTGGAATTTTATTTGAAGCAGCGAATGTAAACCATGCAAATCTGAATTTCCACATGGTAATGTAATTCTTGGTAAAGTTAAAACCGGATATCTGAAATACAGAAACTGCCCTCATAAACTAACTGAGCTATCCCTTCCAGGTAAATGTTCTTGAAGATTTTATCTTTACTTTCAGCAAACACTTTTAAGCTGCCTCCTTTGGCAATGATTTGCACCGGTGATTTATCTGTTAGTCCGGCATGAAGCGCTGTTAATGCCGCGGCTACTGAACCTGTACCGCACGACCATGTTTCATCTTCCACTCCCCTTTCATAAGTTCTCAAATGAACCTTTCCGTCTTCAACTTTAATAAAATTTACATTAATGCCTTCCTGCCTAAAGCGTTCGCTGTTTCTGATTCTTCTGCCTTCAGATACCACATCTGTTTTATACGGATCATGTTCAGCCGTTACAAAATGTGGTGAGCCTGTGTTAAGCACAAAACCTCCGTCAAAAGATTCAATTACCGAAACATCATTCATTCTGAGTTTTACTGTGTAATTTCTGAGATTTTCATCAATAGAAATTATTTCGGCTTCATGCCTTCCGTCAGAAGCGGAAAAAACAACTTTATTGCCTGTATTAAGCAGGCGATGGGCAAAGGCAACAAGGCAGCGCGCTCCGTTGCCACACATAGTCCCCGGTCTGCCATCGGCATTGAAGTAAATCATTCTGAAACCGGTTTCATCATCAGGTTCTAAAAGCAAAACACCGTCAGCCCCTATTCCGAACCTGCGGTGGCACAGGTGAGCTATCAACTCATGATTTGCCTTTTCAAAAAAGAAAGTGCGGTTATCAATAATGATAAAGTCATTCCCTGTGCCGTGGTATTTTGAAAAATGAAATCTCATGCTTTCAGCAAATTTTTTCTGCTATCAAATCAAAGTGACAATCGGTAAAATCAGTGGTTTCAGAAATTGGTGTCATGGTATCAGCGCGGTGAAAACTGTTGTATCCGGCATTTCGTAAATGATTCACCAGCATGGCTGCATTAAAATTATTCATTCGAAGATTGTTATCGTCCAATTCAATAAACAATACCGGAAACGATTTCAGTGTCTGTTCTGCTCCGCCAAGTACATTCATTTCAAAGCCTTCCACATCCACTTTAATTAAATCAACCTTTTCCACTCCATGCCCGCGTGTAAAGTCATCCATAGTTCTGATACTTATTTCGGTAAAAGGCAAGGGTGAATCTTCCTGCAATATCCGGTTCATTCCGGAATTCTCGGTGGCTACTTCATAAAGCTTTCTCGATTCGTTTTTATTTCCTAATCCGAAACGATGAAATGTTACCTTGTTAAACTTATTGAGGGAAAGGTTTTTCTGTGCTTTGGTAAAATTACCTTCGTGGGGTTCAAACGCATGAATAACCGCTTCCGGATTTATGTTTGCCATAAACAAAGCAGTGCTTCCGATGTTGGCTCCCACATCAAGAATAACCTTTGAATTGGCAGCCAGTTCAAGAAGTCTTTCGGCTGATGATTCGGGATATAACCAGTAAATAAAATGATCAACCGACTGATGCAAATCAAGCCTGAATTGAACTCCTCCTTTTTCGCTTATTCTGAACGTTTCGGGTCTGTACTGAAGCGGAAGCGGAATAAGTTTTCGGAGGAACTCCATTTTACCGTTTACTATAAAAAAACGGAGTAGCCGCTCAAAGGGATAAAGCAGAAAAATCAATCGGAAAAGATTGAAGAATCGGGTTTTAAGGGGAAGTTTTTTATTGTTTATGGCTGACATCCGGTGCAAATATCCATATTAAGAAGCAGTTAACACTTGCATTTCTGTGTTAATGCGCTGCTCCTATTACTTTAGCGCACTGTATGAACATACGTGTCGAACATATTGAAAAGCGGTATTCCAACCATACTGCCCTTGATGATGTAAGTTTTGAAGTTCCCGATCAAAGTGTATTCGGTTTGCTTGGTCCGAACGGAGCAGGAAAAACTTCGCTTATCAGAATAATTACAAGAATAACCGGCCCTGACAGCGGCACCATTTATTTCGGCAACGAACCCAGCCGGCCTGATCATATATACCAGATAGGCTACATGCCCGAAGAACGCGGCCTTTATAAAAAAATGGAAGTAGGCGAACAGGCTATCTACTTTGCACAATTGAAAGGCATGAGCCGCAGCGATGCGGTGAAGGAACTTCGGTACTGGTTTGACAAATTTGAAATACGGCCGTGGTGGAAAAAGAAAGTGGAAGAACTTAGCAAAGGCATGGCGCAGAAAGTTCAGTTTATTGTTACTGTTGTTCACAAACCGGATTTACTGATTCTTGACGAGCCTTTCACCGGTTTTGACCCTGTAAACACCAACCTTATAAAAGATGAGTTACTGCGTTTAAACAAAAAAGGAATCACCATTTTGTTATCAACACACCGCATGGAATCGGTGGAAGAGTTGTGCAGTCACATCGTTCTGATAAATAAAGCGAAAAATGTGCTTCACGGAAGTGTAAAAGAAATCCGCAAGCAATACCGTTCCGGAGTTTTTGAAGTCCGTTACAAAGGCCACCCGGTAAGCCTGGTTGCCGGTTTATGGGGTCCTTATGAGTTGCTGAAAAATCACGATGAAGGCGATCATCATTATGCACAGATAAAACTATCCGACCCTGAGCAAACCAATACATTGATTCAGTCTTTAATCAGTGAAGTGCAGGTCCTTTCCTTTAATGAACTCATTCCTGCCATGAACGACATTTTTATAAATGCTGTAAAGGAAAAAGGCGAAATCGTGGAATCTGAAAACTGAAAAATCACATGGGAAAAACAGCACTCATCATCAAACGTGAATACTTAACGCGCATCCGCAAAAAATCGTTCATCATTATGACCATTCTCGGTCCGCTGCTGATGGGCGGATTGGTCGCTCTATCCATTTACCTCGCCATGCAGTCTCAGGATTCTGTATCGGTAGTAAAAGTGATTGATGAAACAGGAATGATATTCGATAAACTTCCCGAATCAAAAATGGTGGTTTATGAAAAAGATACCATGCCCATAGCCATAGCACGCGAGATTTTTAATTCTGACCAATACTACGGTATTCTTTATATTCCTCAGCATGCAGCCGCTAAACCTGACAGCATTACGCTGTTTACATCCAAACAACCCAGCCCGAGTGTAGTAACCATTATCGAAAAAAATCTTGAACAGGTAATAGAAGAAAAAAATTTCAGCAATGCCGGCTTAAGTAAATCCATGCTCGATTCCTTGAAAGCCAGTGTTGCTGTTCTTCAGCGCTCTGTAGCTGCCGATGCTGCCGAAAAAGAATTCAGTGCCGGGGTTACAGCCGGTGTCGGGTTTGTTGGCGGCTTGCTGATTTACCTTTTTATTTTCCTTTACGGTGTACAGGTCATGCGCGGAGTGATGGAAGAAAAAAGCAGCCGTATTATTGAAGTAATGATTTCATCAGTAAAACCTTTTGAACTGATGATGGGAAAAATCATCGGGCTTGCACTGGTTGGCCTCACGCAGTTTCTATTGTGGGTAGTGCTTACCATGATTGTAACCACAGCCGTAAGTTCAGCCATGACAGGGAAAAGTGAGCAGGTGATGGAAAAGATGGAGCAAATGCAGAAGGAAAATATGATACCGAATGATGCTATGCACCATCCGCCACCTGCCATAGGCCAGACAGAAATTTTTAAAGCACTTGGTTCGCTCAACATCGGCAAAATTCTTTTTGCATTTGTATTCTATTTTCTCGGTGGCTACCTCCTCTACTCTGCATTATTTGCCGCCATAGGCGGTGCTGTTGACAACGAGACCGACACGCAGCAGTTCATGCTGCCCATTACCATTCCTTTGATATTAGCTTACATTGTTGGGGCCAGCGTAATGGCAAATCCCGATAGTTCGCTTGGCTACTGGTTCAGTATAATTCCGTTTACATCGCCTGTAGTAATGATGGTGCGCATGCCTTTTGATCCTCCATGGATTGATTTGATTATTTCCATGATTGCTCTGGTGGCAGGCTTTATCTTTACTACATGGATTGCCGGCAGAATTTACCGTACCGGTATTCTGATGTATGGAAAAAAGATAACGTGGAAAGAACTCGGCAAATGGATATTCTATAAAAGTTAATTCATGAAGATTGCTTTGATAGATTGTGGCACCAATACCTTTCACCTGCTCATAGCGGAGGTGAAAGCTGCTAACGATATACAGTTTCTGGTAAAAGAACAGGTGCCTGTAATGCTTGGAGAAGGAGGTCTTACCAAAAAAGAAATTTCAGCATCAGCATTTCAACGCGGTATTAACTGCATAAATAATTTTAATGCCATCATTAAGAAAGTAAACCCTGATAAGGTGATGGCGTATGGTACCGCTGCCTTGCGTAATGCAAGCAATAGCAATCTGTTCATTGATTCCATAAAAACTGAAACAGGAATTGACTTGCAGATAATTGACGGAAACCGGGAAGCAGAACTTGTTTATGCCGGAGTTAAAAAAGCCCTGAAGTTGAATGGACCGGAATTGATAATAGACATAGGCGGTGGCAGTACCGAGTTAATTGTGGCTGATGAAAACAAGATACACTGGCTGCAAAGCTATCCTGCAGGCGCATCGCTGCTTCGTGAAAAATTCAAACCTTCTGACCCGATAAGTGCCGCAAACCTTGAAGCCATGGAAAAATGGTTTGAAGAAATTTTCAGTTCCTTTTTATCTGAATGGAAAGGAAAAATCAATGTACTCAACGGTTCAGCAGGTTCGTTTGAAACACTGGCCGCGCTGACCTGCCATCAGCAAGGATTAAAACCTCCGGATATAAATGATACGCATGGCGTTATCAGTTCAGAAGCATTTTATTCGGTTTACGCAGCCCTGCTCCATTCTACTCGTGAACAACGTTTAAAAATGAAAGGCCTGCCTGAATTCAGGGTGGATATGATTGTTCCGGCATCTGTGCTTACAAATTTTATCATTCGCAATATGGAAATTAAGCAAATACGCTGGTCGGCTTATTCTTTAAAGGAAGGAATGCTTTTCGAAAACGCTGCATATTGAATTACGCATCATCAGAACATGGAGAGAAATCTCCCCATGCCTGACGGTGCTGCTTTTAACAAACAGTTTCATAATGGGTCAGTCTGTAAAAGCGATGCTAATATAGCAGATTTACTTATGTCCGGTTTTCATTCCATTTCTCACCGCTGCGGTTCCACGATTCATCTACCGACCATGGTCCTGAGCCTATCACCAGGAAAACCAAAAGCAGAATAAGAATAATGACGGAATACATCAGTTCAGAGCTTTCGGAAAAGAAGCCGCGCTCACTGTTTACAAAGAGTACCGCTCCGAGCAAAACCGGCAGTTGAAAAAGGATGGCGATGCGTGTTAAAAGCCCAATGCATATCATAAAGCCGCCTACCAGGTGAGCAAACGCTACATAATGCGCCAGCGAAAGCGATACCCACGGAAAGCGGCTGTTCTCCATAATGTGTAACAGAGAATCGGTGTTTCTTACAAAGTAGTAGCCTTTAATGAATAAGGCAATGCCCAGCGCCATGCGGAGCACGTCAAACCATTTGGGATGATGATGTTCACCCCATGTTTCAATTTTTTTTAAGAAGTTCATGAGGCCTCCTTTTTTAAATTGTTAAACGAAGAACGAATTCGAGGTTGAAGATACGGAATTCAACCTGTAGGCCGCAAATAAATTTTTTGAAGTGTATTAACCGCTAATCAACCGTCAGAATCATGTCGAGCAGTTCAACCCGGTCCATAAACTTATCATTCTCTGCAAAAGTTTTGCGCATGTTCTCACGCACAAATTCAGCGCTTTTAAGCAAGGTACTTCTTACTTCCTGAAAAGTGCTGTCGGTTGCTTGTATATAGTCATGAACATTGCGCTGCAGTTCATCAGAAAGGTTGGTCAGGTAAAATTTGCAGGTGATGTCAAGTGCTGTATAGATGAGAATTTCATCATCAATGCTAAGCAGGATATTCTGATTATCTTCAACCTCCTTAATCCGGGTAATGAGTCTGAGCAACTCATCCTCATCCGCCAGGTTGTTGCTGTTTATGATTTCGGCAAAAGGATTATCGTGGTGCAGAATGGTAAAGCGACAGGTACTTAGAGCGGAGATAAGCAGGTTGCGGATTACCCCGTTTACCGGCACTACAAATCCGCCTTTTACTTCTTTCATGTTTTACTGAGTAATAACAACAAGGTACTTGGATGCTCCCCAGAATTTTTCAGGGTCGGAAATACTGAGCGAAGTAAACTTGCCGGAATTTCTGACTAACGAATATGAGCCGCTGGGATGGTTGGTAATCACTCTGCCTTCCTTTCCTCCAAAATCAATACTGGTGGTTTCGGTAATATCAATACGGGTAAAAGCATCATTATTAAAATCCTGTTTCAGCAATTGGTTTTTGCCGATACCAAGAAAACCGCCTTCTTTATCCACTACATTTTTCTGCCGCAGTTCTTTAAAAGTTCCCACTACAAAATAAGCCGTATTCAGTTGTTTGATTTTATCTTGTAATGCTTTGTCGGTTTCGGCTTTCTGGGCAGTAATGGTATCGAGCATTACATTAAGGTTTTCAAGATTAAGATCAAGTTCATTCAGTCTTGCTTTTGTTACTCCAAGTTCTTTTTCTTTTTCGGCAACAGCAAGTTGAAGTTTTTCAACCAGTAAATTCAGTTCGGCCACACGGCTCTGCGAAGAACGGAGTTTAGCCTGCAAATCGGCAATAAGCTTACGGTTACGCTCCAGCAGTTCATTGATAACCCTGATGTTTTCGTTGATACGGTCGCGCTGTGTGGCTTTTACCTCACTGTTGTGCAACGAAGTAATTTCGAGTGCCTCCTGCCGGTTGGCAATGCTGTCAAGATTTTCTTCTACCGCGTTAAAGTCAGCCAGCAACGCATTGATGGAAGAATCCTTTAAATCAGAAGCATAAATCATCGAATCGCGTTCGCGGCTTACCTGCTCAAATTCTTCTTTATAAGATTTGCATCCCTGCAGAAAAAAGGAGAGCGCAGCAGCGCTCAATAATACTCTGAAGATCATTAGGAGTTGATTGTTCGGCAAAGGTAATTAGTGCCGTTCAAAACGGGGTTTGCTGTTAAAAAGAAATTTTAAAAATTAGGTTTGAGCAGGTATTTTGAATAGAAGGCATTGATTACGGCAACAGCTTCATCTGCTTCATCAACAATGGAAAAAAGCTGCAGGTCTTCTTCATTGATATTCCGTTCGGTCAAGAGCTTATTCTTTATCCATTCATACAACCCTGCATAATAATCACGTCCTACCATTACAATCGGGAAACGTGCAATTTTTCCGGTTTGAATCAAAGTTAAAGCTTCAAACAGTTCATCCATGGTGCCGAAACCACCGGGCAATGTGATAAAACCCTGAGCGTATTTGATGAACATAAGCTTACGCACAAAAAAGTAGTTGAACATGATGAGCTTATCACGGTCAATGTATGGATTGGAGGATTGTTCAAAAGGCAATTCAATATTTAATCCTACCGATTTTCCACCGGCTTCGAAAGCGCCCTTATTAGCGGCTTCCATAATGCCGGGACCGCCCCCGGTTATAATTCCGAAGCCTTCCTTGGTCAGCTTGTAAGCAATCTGCTCGGCTAATTCGAAATAGCGGGTTTCCTGTTTTGTTCTTGCCGACCCGAAAATAGAAACGCAGGGGCCAATCCTTCCCATCTTTTCAAAACCTTCAACAAACTCAGCCATGATTTTGAAAATCTGCCAAGAGTCTTCGGTTTTAATCTGCTGCCAGTCGCGTTCGGTAAATGCTTTGCGGATTTTTGCTTCGTCAGCGGTCATAATTTGATTTAATTTACTGTTTTAACGATTACAGATTACATTTGGTTTTCAGGCCGTCACTTCCATTTCGCGCCTCAGGTATTCGGCAGTAATGCTTTTCGGGTTATGGATAAAATCTTTTAAGGGTCCTTCAAAAATCAAATGGCCTCCTTTACTTCCTCCTTCAGGGCCTAAGTCAATTATGTAATCTGCCGATTTAATTACATCCATGTTATGTTCAATGATGACACAGGTATTTCCCTTGTCAACAAGCTTGTGAATGACTTCCAGCAGAATTCTCACATCTTCAAAATGCAAACCGGTGGTGGGTTCATCAAGAATGTAAAAGGTGTTTCCGGTATCGCGTTTGGTAAGTTCAGCGGCCAGTTTAATCCGCTGCGCTTCGCCCCCTGATAACGTAGTGGAAGGTTGACCAAGCGTAATGTATCCCAATCCAACCTCGGCAATGGTTGAAATTTTTTGAGTGATGGATGGTATATTTTCAAAAAACTGAACGGCATGCTCAATGCTCATGTTCAGTACATCATTGATGGATTTACCGCGGTAACGGATGTCAAGCACATCGTGTTTGTAACGTTGCCCGCGACAAGAATCGCAGGTTACATAAACATCGGGCAGAAAATTCATTTCAATGGTTTTCACACCGGCTCCAAGACATGTTTCGCAGCGTCCGCCTCTTACATTAAAAGAAAATGCACCTTGCGTAAAGCCTCTGATTTTTGATTCTTTCAAACTGGCGAATAAAGACCGAATGTCGGTAAACACACCTGTATAAGTAGCCGCATTGGAACGTGGAGTTCTTCCGATGGGTGATTGATCTACCTCAATTACTTTGTCAATATGACTAAGGCCGGTAATGGTTTTATATGGCAATGGTTTTAAATCTGATTTATAAAAATAGCGGCTCATTAACGGATAAAGCGTTTTATTGATGAGTGATGATTTTCCGCTGCCTGATACTCCGGTTACGCAAATCAGTTTTCCGAGAGGAAAATCTATATCCAGATTTTTAAGGTTATGTCCTGAGGCATTGATGAGCGTAATTTTTTTTCCGTTGCCTTTGCGATGACGTGAACCTTCAATCCTCATTTCACCGGACAGATACCTGGCAGTGAGTGACGGCTGATTCATGAATTGTTGCGGATTTCCTTCTGCCATTACTTTTCCGCCATGCAACCCGGCTGCAGGGCCAAGGTCAATTATATGATCGGCAGAGAGGATAGTTTCCTTATCATGTTCAACTACCAGAATGGAATTGCCTAAATCGCGCAATGATTTCAGTGAGTTAATCAGGCGAACATTATCACGCTGATGAAGCCCTATGCTCGGTTCATCCAGAATATAAAGTACACTCACCAACTGTGAACCAATCTGCGTAGCTAACCTGATGCGCTGCGATTCCCCTCCTGAAAGTGATGCTGACGGACGGTTTAAAGTCAGGTACTCAAGGCCTACATCTAACAGAAAACCGATGCGCTTGTCAATCTCTTTCACTACCTCCGTTGCAATGGCTTTTTGTTTTCCGCTTAGCTGAGGTTCCAGATTTTTAAACCAATCTGACAAATCAGAAATATCCATCATGGCCAACTCAGAAATGTTTTTCCCGCCAAGCTTAAAATGCAATGATTCCTTTTTAAGCCGTGCGCCTTTACAATCGGGGCACTCTACTTTCTTCATAAACCCGGCAGCCCACTTTTTTATTCCTGCCGAAGCCTTTTCATCATCGCTCTGATTGGCAATGAAAGTTGCAATTCCTTCGAAGGCTATGTTGTAATTGAGCACATTGCCGGTAATGAATTTTCGGTTTATGTTAAACATTTCATCCGATCCGTAGAGGATGGTATTCAATGCAATTTCAGGAATGTCTTTGACAGGAGTATCTAATGTGAATCCATACTTTTTCCCGATGGCTGTTATTTGTTCCGTTACAGAAACATTTTTCAAATCCTTAAGCGGAAGAATGCCTCCGGCTTTAATTGATTTTTTCCTGTCGGGAATAACCGTGCTGATGTCTATTTCCGCTACGGTTCCTAATCCATTGCAATGCTGGCAGGCGCCATAAGGCGAGTTAAACGAAAAATTATTAGGAGCCGGCTCATCATAACTAATTCCGCTGGTAGGGCACATCAAATGGCGGCTCAGCAACTGTGTTTTGCCCGTGTTTTCATTCAAAATCATCACTGACCCTTTGCCATGTTTTAAGGCCGTGGCAATACTGTGTTTGATACGGTCTGCCATATCCTCCTTAACCGTAAGCCGGTCAATGACCAGTTCAATGTCATGTGTTTTGTAACGGTCGAGTTTCATGCCATTGCGAAGCTGCACCTCTGCCCCGTCAATTCTCACTTTCAAAAAACCCATGTGTGCCAGGCTTTCAAACAATTCGCGGTAATGGCCTTTACGGCCTTTTACTACCGGAGCGAGAATAGCTACCGGTATGTCAGTGAACTTTTCTTTAACCATGCTGATGATTTCATCATCGTTCAGGCGAATCATTTTTTCACCGGTTGCATAACTATAGGGTACAGCAGCACGGGCAAACAACAGGCGGAGAAAATCATAAATCTCCGTTACGGTACCAACGGTGCTGCGGGGATTGGCATGCGTTGTTTTCTGCTGAATGGCAATAACAGGGCTCAGGCCGGTAATTTTGTCAACATCCGGGCGTTCCATGCTTCCTAAAAACTGGCGGGCATAGGCAGAAAATGTTTCCATGTACCTGCGTTGCCCTTCGGCATAAATTGTATCGAAAGCCAGAGAAGATTTACCGCTTCCGCTCAGGCCGGTAATAACTACCAGCTTATTGCGCGGAATAATAAGGTCTATGTTTTGAAGATTGTGAACCCTGGCACCGTAAATTTCTATCTGTTCAGGCTCGTAATTCATAAAAGCGGGCGAACCGGCAAATTTAGATATAACAGAAACCGGAAGCATCAATGTGAATAAACCTTTTTAAGTAAAGAAAGTTTTAAGGCCATTCAAGCTAACAGACTTTTAAGAATACATACATTTGCCGCCCTGATTTCGGAGGTGAACGCAGACCACACATGCAGTAATACCGGCTGGTGAGGTTGTAACAGCGGTTGCAGCCCCACTACACTTAATCACACACCCGGGTTCGGGGTGTAGCGCAGCCCGGTAGCGCACTTGCATGGGGTGCAAGTGGTCGCTGGTTCGAATCCAGTCACCCCGACTTCTGAAAGCCCTGTTTTCGCAGGGCTTTTTTTTAATTGAATTACTATGAGTTTTAACGTTTATATTTTAAAAAGCAGTGTAACCGGAAAGTTTTATTGTGGGCATACCAATAATTTATCTTTCAGTATTGATAAATATAATTCCGGTCTTGTTAATAGCAATTAACATGCTTTCTCCCGGAATCTTTTCCACTCGATTCTTTGCAAAATCCCGGGCTGATGCATTGGCTCTCGAAAAAATTTATTAAAGTTCGTGGCATTCAGCACTGGTTCGTATCCGGCTACCCCGACTTTAATTTTTATACCCCTGCAAGAGAGAATGGAGTTTATTCTTTAAACGGGTTAAGATGTGCTCATTGAAAGAAAATCAGCAGAATGAAAATGGCAGTAAACCTTAACTCCAGCTCACCCATAAATAAGTTCCGGCCTCAAAGACTGTATAGAATGCCAGGATGCCGGAAACAATAAGTTTGATACCGATGGTGAGTAAAGTACCGAAAGCTGTTGCTGCACCAGAACCAACCGCTTTGTGTAATTGCCGGCCGGCAATAAGGTCACCAATAATTGCACCGGCAATCAGTCCGGTTATCATTCCGATAGGCGTAAAAAATACTCCGAGAATCATTCCTGCAATGCTGCCTATGATTCCCTGGCGGGTAGCGCCAAACTTCTTGGCAGTCCACACCGGAAGCATGTAATCAAGTACGGCAATCACAAAAACAATAACAGCCCATACAATTAAAAATGTAACTGAAAACGGGCTGAATGCCCATTGGAGTAAAATCAAAGCCACATAATTTAAAGGCGGACCGGGCAATCCGGGTATGATGCAACCGGCCAATCCTGCAAAACAGAAAAGCAGCGAAAACAGGATGAGCAGGTAATCTGTGTACAATGTAATTAAGAGGTAATAAAAGGATGTAATGTATTGTTGTTAATTTCAATCAGCTTTTCAAGCCGTCCGTCATCATCTTTGAACTGTTTCAGCAGTGATGATGTTTCTTTAAGGTCTTTGAGGCTTTCCTGTACTGAATCAAATGACTGCAGCAATGCTGCATGATTCTCTTTCATGCGGTTGTTTAATACAATCATTTGTTTAACCAATCCGGCAAACATGCGGCAACGGGTATGGTCATCATAAACTGATTGCAGTTTGCTTCGGTTATCTTCTGTTACCTGCAACCGGTATTTTATTTTTTTTGTAAGCGATGAATAGAAAAAGAAGAAAACGGCAGCCAATACAATAGTTATCATGGTACAGTATGACATGTAATTGGTACGCAGATTCTCCATGGAGTTATACTCAACATTCAGTTTGGATTTAACCAGATTAATGCTGTCAACTCTTTGATTAGCTTCTGCAATTTTGTTTTCGAAGAATTGAACAACCGAATCGCGCCTATGTTTATGCTCTCTTTCTGCCAGAGAATCTTTCAGCGAAATATACTTTTGATAAATTTCATATCCGGGCCTTATGTACTTATTGTTTCGGTGCGCAATGGCTAATTGCCTGTATGCTTCGGCATATAATTCCTGCCGGTTACGATCGGTAAGACGGGCAAACTCAATGTTACGCAGGCGTATGCGGATGTCATTCAACTTTTCAAGCTCATAAGTAGTCTTAGCCTTTTGAACAAGTTGGGTAAGTTCCTCTGCTGTTGCATCAGTCGGATTCTGTGCAATAGCATAATGCGGAACTAAAAAAAGCAAAAGGATGATGAGGAATTGATTCTTCATGAGCTATCTGTTAAATGGAAAACGAATCAGAAAATCGGTTCCCGTACTCGCATCCGATTCAATGATAATTTCAGCTTTATGCATTTCTTTTAGAATAACTGAGGCTTCGTGCAGACCAAGTCCGGCATTGAAAGGTTTATTTCTGACGGTGAAGTATGGTTCGAATATCTTATAAGGATCCTGAAGATTAAGTCCTCTTCCGTTATCACGAATTCTTACCTGAATGAATCTTGGAAGTTTACGAGAGGAAACAGTAACCAGCGGCTGATAGCCTTTAGGTGAATCCATGGCCTTTTCTGCTACTGACTGAAAGGCATTACTCAGCAAATGAAAGAACGCAATTCGCAGAGCATGCGGTTGAAATTCCATATCCGGAAGAATTTTTTCAAGGTCTTTAGTAAGTTTACATTGAAACACCGGAAACTCAGATTGCACCCACAGTAATGCCAGGTGAGCCATATCGTCAAGCAGCGGATTAAGGTTTTGAACCGATTTCACTTTTGACTGTTCACTGAAAAAAGAATTGAAATGGTCAATGCTTTCCACTGCAGTTGATGCTGAAGAATTTATTCGGGAAAGATTTTCTGTTACTGAATCAAATTCTGTTACCTGCATATTAAGCGTAACACACAACGAGCGTATTTTTTCGGCCTTTTCCTGCATGTTGGAAGTTACCTGCGAAACGGAAGCAAAAGAGAACCTTAGGTTAGCCGTAGCTTTTTGCAGATCATCGGCCTTCTGATTGTATTCTTCTACAAAACGGAGCTTATCGGCAGTTTCTGATGCAAGCATGGTTTGCTTTTTCAATTTCTTCTTTCGGTTAACCAATATAAGTATCCCCGCTCCTGCAATGATTAAAATGTAAATGCCTGCATTGCGCAGAAGGCGGTTTCTTTCGGCATGCAGTTCTTCGTTCTGCTGCTTAAGCAAATGAACTTCAGAAACTGATTTCATGTATGCGTCCTGCTGTTTAATGAGCGAATCGCTATACCTCACGGTATGTTCCGCCAAAGCTTTTTGAGCAGAATCATTCAGCAATTTATACTTCAGGTTTGCAAAGTTCACAAGCGCATCAAACGCGGGTCCGTTTTTAAAGGACGTATAATTTTCTTCTGCTTCCCTTTTTAACTGCTGCAATGTTGAGTCAGGAGTAATCTTTTCATCAGCATTAAACGAAAAAGCTCTAACCGGTAAAAGAATAAAAGCTATTAACTGTATCCGTAAAGCAACTCCGGAAGAAGTATGGCAGTACCATTTCATTGTCCGCTAAAATAGAAATGCAGATTTCGCTGAAAGGAAATTGCCTTGCAGGTTGAAATGAAATATCAACAATGAAAAGTGAATTGATTCATTTACAGCTTCCCTTTTATAGAAAATGGAATTTTTTTTCTGAAAATAAACTTGCTGACTACCAGATTTCCTTCTGCTTTCCAATCGGTAAAGCTTGTTCCGCCAAGAATCATTCCTGATATGTCTTTCAAATCAGGAGATGCTTCAAGCGGAATGGAAATATCAGCATTTGAACTGATGCGGACTTTGTGTGAAGTTTCTATGCGAGAAACCTGCTTTCCTCCCATTTTCACATCACAGGCAAATGACCGTAAGGTTATTCCGAATGCATTAGGATTATAAAGCACAGCATTGAAATTGATGGCCGGTCGGGTACTAAGTGTTTTTACCTGAAAATCATCTAACCTCTTCACTGTAACCGGTTCAATGGTATAACAGGATGAGAAGAGCAGGGCAAACACTGCACTTATTACTATGAAATG
Source organism: uncultured Bacteroidota bacterium (assembly GCA_900696575.1). Lineage (GTDB taxonomy): Bacteria > Bacteroidota > Bacteroidia > AKYH767-A > OLB10 > CAADHD01. The sequence goes on along the minus strand of CAADHD010000023.1, from coordinate 18,482 downwards.
CATTTTCATGGATGGGGCTTATTGTTTTGTTTGAAGAATGCAAATGAACTCATTAAGAATCATACTTGTGGCGCCCCATATTTTCAGATCCTGATATACAAAACAGGGAGCTTTTAACAGACCATAAGAAGTATTAAAGGGAAGAAGTTTTCTTTCATACCGGTTAATGAAATCTTCCAGATCTATTTCGATAATCCTTTTCACTTCATCGGCCTGGGCCACAAAATCCATCTTTCCTTTAGCTAACCCTACAAACGGATGAACCCGGTAGTGGCTTACAGGGATTGATAATTCTGATAGCTTGCCAAGGCATTCAATTTTTTCGGGGACGGCATTAATCTCTTCGAATGATTCGCGTAAGGCTGTTTGCCACAGCGACTCTGTACTCTCATTTTTTCCTCCCGGCAATGCTAACTGGCCGGCATGAGGCCCTTCATCAGCGCGTTCAATAACGGGAAAGCATATTTTTCCGTTGCTCTTGTACAGGAGCAGCATTACAGCGCTTTTGCTGTAGGATGAATCATCATCTATAAGTCGTTTTCTTCCAACAGGCATCATGGTATCATGTGCCCGGATACCCGGAAGCTCATCTTTCAGATTTGATCTTAGCAAAACTGAAATCTTTTTTCGGTCATAAAACAGGCTCACAATCCGGATACATGTTTGTCTTTGGGATGTTTAACCGAATAAGTCAATCGCTTTTTAATCTGTTCACCGGCTTTTAAGTCCAGTTTCCACAAAACTTTTCCGGTTTCTTTTTCCAGATCGCCTCCCGAAAGTTCCGAAATTTTTACTTCAATGTCTTTTTCCTGCGAAACAGGCAACTGATCTTCCATCCATAAATCAACCGGCTTTGGCTTCAGACTTTTTATAGTAAACTCATAGGTGAAGGTACGGGTGCGGTTGCTGCCGATTAACTGATTGGAAGAAAAATCTTTCATCAGTTCGCGCTTAATAACGATACTGCGGTCGCGTCCAAGCGGAATTTGCAAAGTATCGGATGACTCGGCAGGGTTCAGATAAGTTTCTCCTGTATAAGCTCCATCGTAATAAATGCCGGCTTTGCCGGGAAGCAGATTTAAATCCTGCCAGCCGGTAATGGAAGCCAGCACATATACATCATTCTCCAATTTAGGAACCGCATAGTGCATTACTGCAGATGCCAGTTTATTCTTTTGAATAAGCATCATTACTTCCTTGCCATCCGCATTAACATCATAAGGAATGGAAATTTCATAATTGCTGAAGATGTTGGATTGGGTAACTTCAATTAACTCGTTCATATTTCCGGCTGCCCTGTTTTCCGTTTTTATGGCTCCATCCATCATGGGAACATTAGCGGTTTCAGAGTGCTGCAGAATCATTTTATATTTCGGCTCCTGAAACCGGAGATACCACGGAAACAATTCCGGTTTATAATTACCGGACGAAGGGTTGTATGATGTGAGTTTAACCTTGGCTTTCTTCCAGTCTTCGCCTGTGGTTTGCCGAACAGCAGCTTTGAAAACTAACGTTATGTCGTTATCAGACTCAGCAGCACGTATTTCATAAACAGGCGACCAGCTTGCATTGGAAACGAGGTAGGATATTTCGAAAAAAGCATTAACAGCAGCGCGGGCATCGGTTTCAATAATTACCGATCCTGAAGGCTGATCTTTCTTCTGACGATATGTGCTGATCTGGCTCTGCACTTTCTGAATTTTCTCTTTTTGCTTCTTTTCTTTTTGATTCACTTCCAGTAAATCGTTCTTCAATCGGGTAAGTCTGCGATTGAAAATATCTGCCACTAATTCAAGTTCTCTGCTGTTTAAGCCGGTATTGGTTCCGCCAATGGTTTTGTTGGCCAGCAATAATGACTGTTCTTCGTTAAGAACAAATTTTCTGTTCAGTAATACTTCCAGCTGGTTTTGCAGCAATTCAAGAGAGTCTTCCAGTTTTTTCAGTTCAGGTATCTCTGTCATGCCGGCCAGGTAATTCAATTCGTAACGTGTGGAAAGAATACTGAAATCACCTTTTCCCGAAACTTGCAAAGATTGAGCATCGGCATAAGGTGAAAGTGAAGGAAAAACAATCAATTGTTTTCCGGCATTAAGCTGAATGCTGCCGGTTCGTGTAACCCTGGCCATGTTCAGATAAATGCAAACGTCTTTAACATCAGAATTACGGATTATCTTTTCTTCGGCAGAAGATGATAAATAGAAAGCACAAAGCATTGTGCTGATAAATAATTTACGGACCATAACAGAATTTTTGTAACAGGATGCAGAATTAAGAAAAATCCACAAACTCACTCATTAAGAGTGGCTTTAATATTTTTCAACTCGGTGTTGTAATTAGATTCAGACATGCTTTGGCCATTTTTGAAATAGAACACCCCGCCCCAGTTGTAAACAATTTTATAGAAAACATCCTGCGTAATTGACTTCTTAATGACAGTTCGATACAATACACGGTTATTTTCTTTAATGGTTTCTTCAGATAAACCTTCAGGATAATTTTTCTTTAATTCCGGAAGGTCAATTTTCTGTTGTTGCTTAATCTGTTGCTGATTGGCTTTTGAGAGCGCTTCTTTCTGAGCTTCAACTTCTTTTCTGCGTTTCTCTTCAGCTTCGGCTAAAGCCTTTTGTTTGGCTTCTTCCAAAGCCGCAATGCGGGAAGCTTCCTCAGCTTTCTTTAAACTATCGGCAACAAAGCGTGCTCGGAGATCTTCTTCGGCTTTGGCTTTGGCGATTGAATCCTGCCGGGCCTTCTCAAGAGCAGCTAATCTTATCTTTTCTTCTTCCTGTGCTTTGGCAATGGAATCGGCAACAAATTTCGCTCGTAATTCAGCTTGTCGTTTGGCTTCAACTATAGAATCCTGACGCGCTTTTTCTAATGCTGCCAGCCTTGCTTTTTCTTCTGCCTGTGCTTTGGCAATGGAATCGGCAACAAATTTCGCTCGTAATTCAGCTTGTCGTTTAGCTTCTGCTATAGAATCCTGACGCGCTTTTTCTAATGCTGCCAGCCTTGCTTTTTCTTCTGCCTGTGCTTTGGCTATGCTGTCTTGTTTTATCTTCTCCAAGCGTGCCTGCTCTGCCCGTGCTGTTGCAAGCGAATCTTGTCTGGCTTTCTCTAATGCCGCTAATTTTGCCTTCTCTTCAGCCTGTGCTTTGGCTATGCTGTCTTGTTTTATCTTCTCTAAGCGTGCCTGCTCTGCCCGTGCTGTTGCCAGCGAATCTTGTCTGGCTTTCTCTAATGCCGCTAATCTTGCCTTCTCTTCTGCCTGTGCTTTGGCTATGCTGTCCTGTTTTATCTTCTCTAAGCGTGCCTGCTCTGCCCGCGCTGTTGCCAGCGAATCTTGTCTGGCTTTCTCTAATGCCGCTAGTCTTGCCTTCTCTTCTGCCTGTGCTTTGGCTATGCTGTCTTGTTTTATCTTCTCTAAGCGTGCCTGTTCTGCCCGCGCTGTTGCCAGCGAATCTTGTCTGGCTTTCTCTAATGCCGCTAGTCTTGCCTTCTCTTCTGCCTGTGCTTTGGCTATACTGTCCTGGCGGGATTTTTCAAGCGCTGCCAACCTTGCTTTTTCGGCAGCATTAGCCTTCGCCAAACTATCCTGATATGCTTTTTCTAATGCAGCAAGGCGTGCTTTTTCGGCAGATTCCGCTTTCTTAATACTGTCCTGCTTTGCTTTTTCGGCAGCAGCAGCCGCAGCCAACGCTTGTGCCTGCAACTTGGCTACAGCTATTGAATCTTGTTTTTGTTTAGCTAAAGCAGCAGCCTGATCTTTCTTTACCTGCTGAAATTCTTCTTTACGGGCTTCTGCATATTTCACATCATGGTTGAAGTCATCATACCGCGGGTCATAAGAAATTTTAGCAACCGCTTTATCAGGCAAAGCTTCCTGAACCTCATCTTCTGCCAGTCTGAACAGATCAATCTTGAACTCATACGAAAAAATAACCGGCTTATTTTCAGCAGGCACTTTTGTATCAACAAAAACTTTTTTGGTTACTGCTCCTTTCTTTGAAAAAATGAGCGTGTAGGAATTATCAAAATCAAGATTAAAAATAAACCGTCCACCGGAAGAGGTGATGATTTCATCAATGGGTTCGTTGCCTTTCAGAATGCGGATAGAAACCCCTTCAAATCCTTTTCCGTCTTGTTGAACCCGGCCAACCATTTCGAGGTAGCCGCTATTCTGTGCCAATACAGAGAATGAAAACAGAAAGAAGAAAAGAGTAAAAAAGGGCCTATTGAGTATTTTCATGGTAGTTATCATGGTAATTTAACAGACCTAACAGAATGAAAAAAGTCATTGGCAACCTGTAAGGTATCTTTGAAACGAATTTTATGAATGTCGGTTTCAATTTTGTTGGATTCGCAGAAGTGAATCAGGTTTTCAGTAGCCAGATTACCCACCAACTCATCATTGGCCATCGGGCATCCTCCGAATCCTTTAATAGCCGTATCAAATCTTCTGCAACCTTGATGGTAAGCTGCCTCCACTTTCTCTTTCCAGTTATCCGGACGGCAGTGGAGGTGAACGCCCGTTTCGATACCGGGAAATGCAGCCGACACCGAATTGAAAATACTACTGATGTTTTCGGGGGAAGCCAACCCAACGGTATCGGCAAGTGAAATTGTTTTCACCCCGGAGTCAACAATTCTGCTCATCCAATTCAAAACTAAATCAGTACTCCATACATCGCCATAAGGATTTCCGAAAGCCATGCTGATGTAAATGACTAATTGTTTGTTATGATTTACACACAACTGATGTATGGCCTTAACCGTGTCTAAAGATTTTTCAATGGTAGAATTGGTGTTTTTCAATTGAAAAGTTTGAGATACTGAAAACGGAAAACCCAGAAATGAAATTGCCTTATGCCTGCATGCCTCTTCTGCTCCTCTGAGATTGGCAACTATGACAAGCAACGGAGGAGTTGATGAATTAAGTTCAAGAAGATAAAGCACTTCGGCAGTATCGCGCATCTGCGGAATGGTTTTAGGCGAAACAAAACTTCCGAAATCAATAGCCGAAAATCCGCACTGCAGCAAACGATTGATGTACTCCGCTTTTTTAACGGTGGGTATAAAATCATGAATGCCCTGCATGGCATCACGAGGGCATTCAATTATTTTTATTTTTTCCGGAACTGAACTCACTTCAATAATTAGTCCTTCAGAATTACTCCTTCGGCTTCAAAGGACAATGCCTTCTGTGGTTCTTTAATAGTTTCGATTTCTTCTTTTGACTTACCGGCATCTTCGGCATAATGCTTTAACTCATCCACTGAAACAGTTCGGAAGAAGGCACGACCTTCCATCACAGCAGTTTTGCCTGAACAATCTTTTGGAACAAAAAATCCATAATCTTTAAATTTAACGCGCATGGTGGTTCCGTCACCTTTATCAATCAGCATCCAGCAGCCTTTTGTCTGACAAACCTCTTCTACCTTACCTGTTACTTTAACATGCATTTCTTTCCCATCGGCAGTTTTCTCAAGCAATTCAGCCATGGAAATAGCTCCGTTTTCATCAATTTTTTTTCCGAAGTACTTTGCTTCCTGTGCAGAAACATGAAAACCTACGGTAAGTAATAAAATCATAAATAAATTTTTCATAAACCTTATCTTTTGCGCAAATGTAATTAAAGAGATTACCTGAGTGTGAAATGTGAATGAGTCTTTTTTGAACAATATCGGTTATCGGTCAGCCTGTATTTGCTTAAAAAAATAAAAGCCTCCCTAGGGGAGGCTTTTGTAAAATACTTTTATGCATTACCTTAACAGGGTAACATGTCCTGAATAATAATAGTCTTTGCCTGATATAGTTTTCACTTTAATGGCATACACATAAACGCCTTCCGGGGCCGGTTTACCATTTTTATCCAAACCATTCCATGGTTTGTAATGAGAATCATTTTCAAATACCTTTTGACCCCATCGGTTAAAGATGCTCATATTGTATTTCGAGACATCAAGAAGGTAACCAGCTTCAAAGAAGTTCTCATTCAATCCATCATTGTTAGGGGTAAATGCATTGGGAACAAAAAACGGGGTGATATAAACCGTTTCTCGAAATGTTGCTTTGCAACCGGCAATACTCTTAATGGTAAGAGTTACTATGAATTTGCCCATTTCATCGTAGTAATGTTCCGGATGCTGCAGAGCAGAATTTTGTCCGTCTCCGAAATCCCACCACCAGGAAACAGCATATTGAGAAAGGTCGGTAAACTTAATCTTCGAATTGAAAATTCCGGCTTCTTTCGGATTGGCAATAAACTCAGCTACCGGCAAAGGGTAGAACATTATTTCAACATCCCGGGTAAGTGAGTCACGGCAACCGGCCTGCGAGGTAATTATCAAGGTAACAGGATACGTTCCGGGCTGAGTAAATAGCTGTGAAGGATTTGCCAAGGTAGAAGTACCGGCATTTCCGAAAGTCCAGTTAAAAGTGGAACCTGGTGGATAGGTTGACAGGTTGATAAAATTGATTACCGGATCAGAACAGGTTAGGCTCGTGTCGTTTGTGAAACTGACAACAGGAGTTTGATTAACTGTGAGTACCTGATCATCACTGTTCTGACACCCATTGTTATCGGTAACGGTAACAGTGTAAGTACCTGCTGCATTGATGTTAATGGTTTGCGTGGACTGACCGTTACTCCATAAATAAGCAGTATAACCAGTACCGGCATCAAAGGTAGTTTCATCACCATCGCAAATTGTATTTATTCCGGTGATAACCGGTGTAGGCAGCGGATGAACAATTACGTTGGCCGAACCTGAAACACTTCCCGGGCAATTAGCATCGGTTACACTAACCAGCGAATATGTTTGAGTAACACCGGGTGAAACCTGAATCAATGCAGGATTGCCGGAAGTGGTAACAGGACCAAAGGTTTGCTGACCATTAGTGTAATAGAAAGTGAAAGGTGCGGTTCCGGTAAATGCCACCTGAAAATTTGTTTGCTGGCCAACACAAATCACACTATTTAAACTGATAACCGCAGTAGGCAATTCGTTAACTGTTACAGTAACATTTCCTGACACAGAGCCGGTGCAGTTGGCATCGGTAACTGATAATAATGAATAGGATGTAGTTGCACCAGGCTGTATTAAAATTGTTTCGGGATTATTAGTTGTAGTAAAGGGGCCGAACGTGGAAGAGCCATCACTGTAAGAATAAGTAAACGGGGCTGTACCGGTGAAATTGACAATTAATGATGTCGGGTTACCGTCACAAATTGAAGTTGTTCCGCTCAGTTGCGCCTGTGGAAGCTGATTTACCGTTACTGTTGCATTTCCTGAAGCCGTGCCTGTACAATTATCATCAGCAATGTAAACAACAGAATAAGTAGTGGTATTTGAAGGGCTGACAGGGATATTTACTGTTGAAGAAGCGGAAACAAACGGGCCGTAAGTAGCTGATCCATCCGAATAAGAATAAGTAAACGGAGGAACACCGTTAAAGGTAATATTAAAGGAAGTCGGATCACCATTGCAGATTGTGCTGTTGCCCGACACAACGGCATCAGGCAGCTGATTAACGGTAACCGTGGCATTTCCTGAGGTAGTGCCGTTACAGCCGGCACCTATTACAGATGAAGTCAAGGTATAAGTGGTGGTTACAGTTGGTGAAACCGAAATATTTACAGGATTGGACGAAGTGGTAAATGGTCCATACACGTTTGCTCCGTCAGTATAGCTGTATTCAAAAGGAGCGACACCCGTAAAATTTACAGTGAGGCTGGCACTTTGGCCGTTGCAGATAACAGGCGATCCCGAAAGAGCAGCTGTTGGTAATGGAGTTACGGTAATGGTTGCATTTCCTGTAACGGTTCCGGTACAATGAGCATCTTCAATGGTAATCAGTGTGTAGGTAGTAGTAGCATTAGGTGAAACCTGAATTGAGATATTATTACTGTTGGCTATAAACGGACCATAAGTATTGGCGCCATCAGAATAAGAGTATGTGAAAGGAGCCACTCCGGTAAAAGTAAAATCAAGATTAGTTTGGTCTCCGTCACATATTGTAGTGCTGCCGGTAATCTGAGCTGCCGGCAATTGATGAACCGTTACTAATGCACTTCCGCTAACCGTACCTGTACAATTGGCATCATCCACCGAAATCAAGGTATAATTGGTAGTTACAGCAGGAGATACATTGATAGAAGCCGGACTGGATGCAGCTATAAACGGGCCGTAGGTGTTAGTGCCATCAGAATAGCGGTAAGTAAAAGGCGCCACGCCCGTAAAGTTCACTTCAATAGTTGTCTGATCTCCGTTGCAGATTTCCGGTGTACCTGACATGACGGCACTTGGCAATTGATTAACCGTTATAGAAGCGCTGCCGCTGGTAGTACCATTGCAATTATTACCGGTAACTACAGGAAGCAGCGTATAATTGGTATTTGTGCTGGGGTTTACACTGATGGTATAACTGCTGTTGCTGGTGTTAATGGGTCCAAAAATGTTAGTTCCGTCTGTATAACTGAAGCTGTAAGGAGGCTGGCCGGTGAGATTGACTGTAAGATTGGCTGAATTACCGTTGCAGATGGTTGTTGTTCCCGAGAGAGTTGCTGCAGGCAATGGAGTTACGGTAACAGTGGCTGAGGGTGATGAAATAGTGCCTGGGCAATTCGCATTACTTACAGTTACCAGAGTGTAAGTGGTATTAGCGCCCGGATTCACAGTAATGGTTGCCGGATTGCCGGCATTATTCACAGTAACATTACCCGGATTGTAAGTGAATGAGTATGGGCCGGGAGCATTGGAGAATGTTACAGTAAGGGTTGCATTATCGCCATCACAAATGGTTGCTGTTCCTGTAAGGGCAGCATCAGGCAACTGATGCACCGTTACAGTAGCAGAACCTGAAACGCTGCCGCTACAACCATTACCGGTTAAGTTATTTACCAGCGAATAGGTTGTGGTGGATGTTGGCGCAACATTTATGGTTACCTGATTCAGGTTGGTATTAAATGGCCCGAAGGTGTTCGTGCCATCAGAATATGAGTAAACAAAAGGCGCCTGCCCGGTAAAATCAAAAGTAAGTGCCGTTTGCTGGCCGTTACAAATAGCTGTAGTTCCGCTTATCTGAGCCGATGGCAATGGCGTAACAGTAACCAAAGCCGAGCCCGATGTACTGGTTCCTGTACAGTTGGCATCAGTTACAGTGAGGGGTAATGTATAAGTTGTGCTGGCTGTTGGCGTAACGGTGATAGTTGCCGGAGAAGAGTTTGCAACAAACGGACCTACCGGATTACCATTTGCCAGATAACTGTAAGTCCATGGACCGGTACCGGTAAAACTTATGGTCAGATTGGCCGGCTGGCCGTTACAGATGGTTTGATTACCTGTTATTTGAGCAGTAGGAAGCGGATTTACGGTTACTGTAGCAGCACCTGAAACCGTTCCTGTACAATTGGCATTGCTTACCGAAACAAGACTATAGTTTGTTGTTGAAGTTGGATTTACGGTGATGACAGCCGGATTGGTTGCTCCATTAACTGCAACATTACCCGGATTGTAAACAAAGTTGTAAGGCCCCGGTCCTCCACCGAAATTAACAGTAAGGTTTGTTTGCTGTCCATTACAAATAGTTGGATTGCCTGCAATGTTTGCTGTGGGCAACTGATTTACAGTAATGTTTGCATTGCCTGAAACTGATCCTGTACAATTCGCATTGCTTACAGCTACTAAGGTGTAATTAGTAGTGGAAGAAGGCGAAACATTAAACGTGTATGGATTATTCACATTATTTACTACCACATTGCCCGGATTATAAGTAATTGAATAGGGTCCCGGAGCATTAGCAAAATTTACAGTGATAGTTGCATTCTGATTTTCACAAATGGCAGTTGTGCCTGAAATGGTAGCCTGAGGAAGTGTATTAACCGTAATCAATGCACTGCCGGATACCGTTCCGTTACATAAAGCATTGCTGGTACTCACTAACGTATAACTAAAAGTAGCAGTCGGACTTACAGAAACAGTTACCGGAGAAGTAGCTGTAACTAACGGACCTAATACACCTGAAGGGGTATTGTAGGAATATGTCCAGGGACCGGAGCCTGTAAAGTTGAACTGTATATTGGCCGATTGTCCTTCGCAAATAGAAGATGCTCCCGAAACTGAAATTGCGGCTGTCGGTATTGGGTTCACTGTTATTGTAACATTGGCAGGTAGTGGAGAACCCGGACAGGTTAAACTAAATGTGGGATAATTGGCTATAAAACTTGTTAATTGATAGGTAGAGGTAGCTGCAGGACTTACCGGGATATTGATTGGCAAAGTGGCAACAGTGAAAGGACCGAACACCTGTCCCGTAGTTACATTGGTATATGAGTAGGTATAACTTGCAGGAGGAGGCCCCGTTCCTCCGGCACAATTTATTGTCAATGTAGATGATCCGCCTGCACAATAACTGGTTGGCGATGCCGACCACGCAGGTGTACAGGGCGTTACCTGTTGTACTGTGGCTGTTGCCGTAGCTGTACAACCTCCCGGATTATAAGTAATGGTAACTGTATAAGTCCCGGCTGATGATACATTGATTGTTTGAGTATTTGCTCCGGTTGACCATAAATATACCGACCCTCCGGCCGAAGCCGTAAGATTTACATTGCCACCAGTACAGATTGCAGGCGCAGGCGGGGTAATGGCGGCTAAGGGTGTATTGTTAGATACATCTATAGTATCAAACGATGACCAGCTGTCACAATACAAACTGTCTGATGTTCTTATCCGGTAAACAACAATATCATCACACAATTGCCGCGGGAAAGTATCTACATAGGTAAGTATGGTATCATAAAAGATTCCCGGAGGATGCAGCAGCGAATCTATCATGGTCCATGTTCCGGCAGGATATTCCCGGTAGATATAATACCACGGATTGCTGGTAGGTAACAATGGCACATGAACAGAGTTCCATGTTAAAATAGCTGCATTCATCTGACCGGTATCGGCATGAAGCTTCATTGTTCGGATAATGTTCGAACTATCAGATATACTATCCCATCTGCAACCTGAATAGGTAATCATTTTGAAATAGAGGGAGGTATCCTGTCCATGATACCCAAGATTGCTCACCAATTTCCAGGCAGGAATTAAAATCTGATTGGTAAGATAATTATTGACCGGATTGTAAACACTGTCAACAACTACATAAGGTCCAAGCCGGTTTAAACTGCCAACAATTTCATACTTATGAAATAGTCCAAATGTGTCTCTGGGTGATTCGGGTTTCCAGTTCAAGCGGACATCACCGCTTGGCGTTTCAACCGAAGCGCATCTTAATTCCGGAGGACCGATTTCGCGGCAACGTTTAACGGTGATGGAAAGCGTATTGGTATTTATGCCCGGTGCCGGACAATAATTGTCTTTTACCTTAATAACAAAATTAAAAGTGCTGCTTATCCGGGTACATAAGGTATCAAAACCGAGATGCTCACATTTAACCGGCCAGTCAAAATCCATTTGTGTTCCAAACAGTGCTGTAAGCGGTAAGTTGGCACTGGTGTATGCACATGGCTGAATTAGGCATGTTCCGTTTGGATTATTGGCCGGAGAACTCAATTCACTTCCTGTTATAGTGAACGTAACACTTTGCACTCCCATGGTAGGATGGCAATCGGGATCAGAAGCAATAATTCTTAACTTTAACGTATCCCCTACACATACAGTATCCTTGTTTTGACTGATGGGTAGTCCGGTTTTTCGATTGATAATTGTTACTTGTGGTGGTAGATTCTGAACAACCGGGCTTGAACAGGGAAGTACACATCCGGCTATCAATACCACATTAATTTCTCTGAAAATTTCTGCAGCTTTTGTGTTGCATTTATAAGCGGTTACTTTAACAACCGTAACGAAATACCCTTGGGTAAATGATGTAAACGTAATCTCACCATTCTGTGAATTCAACGCAGCAGGTACATTTAAAGGATTTTGTATCGGACCGGGAAGGGGGCTATTCACTGAATATCCTGCTGAGTAAGCCTGAGGTGTTATGGGTGGAGAAGAAACAGGAGAATCCCATGAATAAACCAATGAGTCAAGCTCATAATCTATCGCGTTGTGATTGTATGTAAACGGATACCCCGTACAAATAATTACATTAGGTTTTTCAGCAAAAAAGGGAGAGTTATCGCGGCATTGACCGGCAATAAAACCTGCATAAGGATACATAACCGCTCTTATTCCCATACTTAAGCCACCCGCACCTACCATATTGGTTAATGAATTACTCCTGCAACACTCACCCCATGAAAATACCCAACCTGCAGCAGGCGGAGTACCGGGAAGAATAACAGGATTTGAACGATAAACATACTCATGGACAGCTCCATTACCTCCTCCTGAACCCGAAGCCGGACAAGCAGGGCAAGGAGTAACACCTGAAGTATTGGAGCCGGTAGGACTTATGTCAGTCAATGAAATTTGTGTAAGCGGGATATTAGGAACACCCGGAACATTAGTAGTTAATGATGGATTAACAGGACCCGGAATTCCATTGCAATCGCGGTAAAATTTCATGGTGAAAACATAGGCGTTGCCCTGACATGTCCATGTCAACTCCCCTCCCATTCCATGAGAAGCAAATAAGTTATTGCATGTCAAACTCCAAAAAAACAATAAGGCTATCCGAAGGTGTTTCATGTGTAAATTTATTTTAAGGTTATCAACGCATATCATACTTACAATTGAGGTAATTTAATCCTCATTTTTACTTTGCGAAGAAAGCAAACTTTCATGATGAATCAAATAATACAAATATATTATTTAACCAACTGTTACCTCATGATAATCAACCCTATTTAGGTATTTATTAGCCATCTCGGAGAGAACTTCAGGAGTAATGAAATTCAAAGCGTTCAAATAATTCCTGAAATAACCAAAGTCAGCGCCTTGCAAATGCATGGTTTTAAAAATTTTTGACAGTTGTAATGGACCATCTACCGCCCTTTGAAAATGGCCGAACAGATAATTTTTTACCAGATTCAGTTCATCTTCTCCCACAGGCTCATTCAAAGCATTCATCTCTTTATAAATTTCCTCAATGGCAGCATCTTTTACTTTTTTCCCGACTTCGGTAGCTATGTAAAAAGCGGTTACTCCCGGCAAGGATTGCATGATGGTATTGATGCCATAGGTGTAACCCTTTTCTTCTCTGATATTGGCCATCAGCCGCGAACCGAAATAGCCGCCAAGAATGGTTTGCAGTATGCTGAAGGGAATAAAATCGGGATGCTGACGATCCGGAAAAGTACGGCCGATGCGTATGGCAGTCTGAAGCGCATCATCTTTTTCAATGTGTATATTTCTCTCTTTTGAAGTTTCATAATCCGGTACCTTCAATTTTAAAACCGGACTATTCAGTCTGGGCAACATCGAATCAACCATCGAAATCATGGCCTCATCAGCATTACCAGAAATAATCACACAAACCCCTTTGCCCACATAATTTACCTTATGAAATTGGATGAGTTCTTCTCTGCTTACAGAGGAAAAATCATCCGGCTTCTCTTCAAATCCATAAACTGAAGTGCTGCCGAAAAGCAAATTGAAAAATTTTTTCCTTGCCTGATAACTTACTTTCTTCTGTTCAACTAACAACCGCTGCTGGTTTTCATCTCTGTAATGCTGCAATTCCTTTTCCGGAAAAACAGGCTCCGAAATAATCTCATTCACTACCGGCAGCAACTGATCAATGTGTTTGCTTAATGCTACCAGTGTAAGTGATGCATAATTGTAACTTCCTTCTCCGTAAAAAGCCGCTCCGTAACTTTCAAAAAAATTGGAGATTTCAAATGAGGTTTTGGTTTTCGTTCCGTCATCCATCAGTTGATTCACGGCAGGGCCCATCAGAAAGTTACTGTGGCTGCTCATTCCAGCAGGAAATACAATTTCTATTCTGGTAATCTCATAGCCGGGCTGATGAAAAGCATACAACGGCCATCCGGAAGTTCCCTGAATCTTAACCGGATCTTTTAGTTCGATGGTTGAAGGCTTTTTAAGCGCAGGCTCCCGAGTACGGTCTATCATTTCTTTTCCCTCCTGTAATAAAGTACACTGCTGTTTTCCTCTCTGAAAACTTTCTGTGCTTCCAGTTTAATTTGCTCAGGTGAAACAGCATGGTATAATTCGACCTGTTTGTTAATCAAGGTTGCATTTCCGAGTGTGGCGTAGTATGAGATATTCAACGCCTTATCAGCTACGCTTATCTCAGAAAACACAACGGCTGCTTCGGCCATCTGTTTTACTTTTTTCATTTCGTCAGCGGTAACGCTTTCCTGTTTCAGTTTTTCCATTTCCTCATCAATAGCCGTTTCGGCTTGTTCCATAGTTATATCTTTCATTAATCGTCCTTTCACAGCAATCAGGTTTTCTTCCACATCACCTGTAAGATAGCAATCAATACTTGAGAATAGCTTTCTTTCTTTAACAAGGCGCTGATAAAGCCTTGCCGACTTGCCTTTACTTAATACATCCGTCATTAAATCATTGGCATAAAAATTTTCATCCATGCGTGCGCAGGTATGCCAGACCTTACAGATTACATCAGCCGGAACATTACGCTCAACAGTCAAGGTTCTCTTTTCGGTTTGCTTCGGCTCCTTAGGCAATGTTTTTTTCTTAACATTCCGCGAAGGAATTTCAGCAAACCACTTCTCTGTTAACGCTTTCACTTCACCGGTACTGATATTTCCTGATACTGACATCACGGCATTATCTGGAGCATAATAACTGAAAAAGAAATTTTTTACATCTTCAAGCCTGGCATTTTCAATATGAGAAATTTCCTTTCCTATGGTGTTCCATTTATAAGGATGTATCTTGTATGCCAATGGACGCATAAGCAACCACAAGTCTCCATAAGGCTGATTGAGGTAGCGCTGCTTGAATTCTTCAATTACTACCTGCCGCTGCACTTCCAGACTCTCAGGACTGAAAGCAAGTTCAAGCATGCGGTCGCTTTCGAGCCAGAAACCGGTTTCAATATTTTGTGCAGGAAGCGTTAAGTAATAATCCGTAAGGTCATTGTTAGTCCATGCATTGTTCTCCCCTCCTGCCCTTTCTAAAGGCTGGTCGTAGCTGGGTATGTTTTTGCTTCCGCCAAACATGAGGTGTTCGAACAGATGGGCAAAGCCTGTACGGTTTTCATCTTCGTCTTTGGCTCCTACGTTGTACATGATGTTTAAACTGACCATGGGTGTGGAACGGTCGGTATTCACAAAAACGCGAAGTCCGTTTTCAAGATTAAATTGATCAAATGGAATCATGGGGCGAAAATGAGAAAACAATCGAACTTTATTTCTGATACCAGATTCATTAATAAAACTTTTATCCATCTAGCCCGCACCCGTGCCTCTGAAGGGTTCCTGCGCACAGAAGAGAAATCAACAGAACTTATTTTTAACCAGCTATTCAAAATAAATGCTGATGTAAAATACTTTTGCATCTAATTGAATCTGTCATGTTTAAGTTACGCCTGCCAACAGACCCTCGATGGGTTAACATTGTCGAGAAAAACATTCCCGAGATTTTAACCGATCATGCCTGGTGCGAGCAGAAAGCCGCTTCTAATGCTATTTCCATCATTGTACGTTATCCTGAATTTGAAGAACTTGTTTCCGTAATGCTTGATATTGCTCAGGAAGAACTTGCGCATTTCAAAATGGTAACTGAAAAAATAAAAGAACGCGGTTTCATATTAGGACCCGAAAGAAAGGATGAATACGTAAATCTGCTTTACAATTTCAGACGAAAAGGCGGTTCACGCACACAGCAGTTGCTTGATCATCTATTGTTTGCCGCCATGATTGAAGCCCGCAGTTGCGAACGCTTCCGTTTGCTTTCTGAAAACATAAAAGATGAGGAACTGAAAAAGTTTTATCATGAACTGATGATCAGCGAGGCGAATCATTACTCCACTTTTATTGGATTTGCTAAAAAGTATTGTGCGGCTGAGGATGTAGATGCCCGCTGGCAGCAGTACTTAGATTACGAAGGAGAAGTCATCAGCCGTTTTGGAAAGAAAGAAACGGTGCATGGGTAACCGGGATGATTTACGATTAATCATTCACGATTAACAATTCCGCAATTGTGAATCGTTTCTACTCCCAACCTAAGGATAGGCAAGCTTCACAAACCGCTTTACTCCGCTTTTCCCATCGGCCTCTACTTTTATTAAGTAAAGCCCTGCGGGTAAGTGAGCAATGTTTACTTGCTGGCGTGTGATGCCGGGCGGTAAAGTGAGTTGCTGTACTGCTTCGCCAAAGGTGTTGTAAATGGTTGCATAGCCGGTGGTTTGGGGCGGTGTGTATTGAAGCGTAAGCTGTGAAGCAGCAGGGTTGGGATAAACAATGAAATCATGAACCAGTGCAACGGGGCTGCTGCCTGTGCCGGTTACATAGTTGCCCAGCGAATCGAGTTTGATGACATAAATATCACGCTCCTGCCCGTTGGTTGTGGCTGCATTGTATTTAGTGCCGGTAAGCAGCACTCCGCCATCATTGGTAGCGAGGACTTTTTTAATTGAAGATACTCTTGATTATATTCAATACTTTTTATCCACTTAAAATTCAGATTTGAATCAACACACATCAAAAGATAATATGCTGGTTCGTTTTGAAAAAAAGATAAATGATGATTTTTTGTTCCTGCAAGATATATTCTGTTATTATAGGTGAAGTCAATACCTTGATGAACTTCTCTTGTTAATGTGTCTTGATATATAAAAAAAGTATCTTTCAATAATTCAACATCGTTACTGTATAATAAAGATGTAATTCCCCATTCAAAAGATATGCTGAACTGATCAAATGCAGAAGATAAAACCAGAAATCTGTCATGGGAAATCCATTTTGCAGATGTAGCTACAGGAAGTGAAGCAAAAGGCAGAACAAAAATTGAATCTATATTTCCAATTGTATCCACCCTTATCATTTCGCTTTGATTGATTCCTGGACTTAAGCCTCAGGTGAATAGTAAATATCCAGAATTATCCGGAAAAATAAGAAAGTCAGTCAGCGTTTCATTTTGGTTGGGTTGTCCATAAATATAAATGTTTTTAATACTATCCAAGTTGTGTAATTTCAACATGTAAAATTGATAGTCAAAGCTTGCATTGTCAATCATGCTGCCACCAACAAGTAAACTGTAATCTGATAATAATCGTATTCTTGTAGCATATAGATTTTGTGTTGAAAAACTTATCAGTTTTTCATTTAAATAATTGAATGACGAATCAAATGACAAGAAATATAATCCCTGAAGTCCGGTTATAGAATCTGTAGCAATTCCAGTTGTTACAAATAAACTGTCATTCCACTTTAAACAATTCTTTCCTACAAATACATTATTCAACAATGAATTTACACTCTGTGATTTAACAAAATTTCCAAGTGAATCAATTTTTATCAATAATGGGTTATATAAACTTGGAAATGTTCCTTGATTGAGAATTAAATAGTAACTATCCTTTTCATCCTGAATTACTTCATAAATAGATTCATCTTGTGAAGTTGAATAAATGAATTCAAATGACTGAGCATTTAAATGCTCAGTCATTTGAATCATCACTAGAAAAATAGATATTTTAATCAGGTGTGTATGTATTACACTTTCCATTGCTAACAGTTACAAAATGATACCAAAGATATGGTGGCTGATTATTATCTTGTGCGTATTGAATGTTATGTGAAATTACATCCTTATTAGAAAACGAACCAGGAACATTTGGTGCATTACAACTAGCCATTTTTGCTGTTTCCGTTACACTGCACTCTAACTCTTGAGGTGAAATACAATCATTCATACCATATCCAATAAACATGGTACCACCATAATTTAAAATAGCAAAACAATAATTCTGACAAGATATTGATGGAAAATTCAAGGCCGAAAATCCTTGCAAGCTGATATACATATAATAATCACAACCAGTCAATAGAAACTGATTGCAAGTTCTATTATTCAATCTTTTCTGAATCTCAATTCTTGAATCTGATGTAAGATTATTTGAGTTTGTATAGCATCCACCTACAGGGGCACACGCTAACCAATAATCATTGCTTGTAAAATCACAAATTGTTTCTTCACTTCCATTCCCCGCCCAAATAACCACACTCACGTTTATTTTCTCCGTTTCATAATCAACACCGGCTACTTCAAGGTCGGCTACAATGTTGAAGCCATTTGTTAACTGTAGCCGCTCCGGTGCGCTTGCCGCATGTTGCATTAGTGTGTTCCAAAATTCTATAACACGTTCGGATTCCACATACCAATGGTCATCTGCTTGTTTAAAAATATCTAACTGAAACACAGCGCTGTCTATAGCTATCTCATCATAATACTCTTGCGGTGTACAGGTACGGTAGTTCAAAGCTCCTTCGAGCATTAATACCACATCTTCATACTCATACGTTCCAAGGTTCCATTGCTGTGATAGCGATTGGGTAATAAAGTCGTTTGTTATGGCTTCCAGCTCTTCAG
>CAADHD010000022.1 GCA_900696575.1 uncultured Bacteroidota bacterium | reverse complement strand
TCAATGCTGTTACGGTATAGGTCCTTACCCCTGTTAACGTTGGTGTTACTGCAACATTTTCAGGATTGTTATTGGTCGGGCCGAAGTTTACGGAGTTTGCCCCATCGCTTACTGTGCCGCTCCATGGGCCTGTACCTGTAAAGTTTATCGTTACTGTGCCTGATTGGGTTAAGCACAAACTACCACCGCCTGTTACAGCCGCTGTAGGCGCTGTTATGACGGTTACCGATGTACTGGCTGATGTTACGCAGCCGTTATCATCTGTTACGGTTACTGTATAGGTTCCGCTGTAAGCTACTGGCGGATTGACAATAGACGGATTCTGATCTGTTGAGTTAAAACCGTTAGGGCCGCTCCATACATAACTGTAAGGACTTGTTCCGCCTGCAGCGTTGCTGTTCAGATTCAGCGTACCTGTTGTACACAGCGGGCTGTTGCTTGTTGGGCCTGCTGTTAATACAGCCGGCTCGGTTATGTCAACCTGCAAATCAGGGTTGCTGATACAGCCATTGTCATCTGTTACCTGTACATATAAGGTTTGTGCCGTTAGGTTACTGATGGTGGTGGTTACTCCGAAGTCGTTGTTAAAGCCCCAGTCGAAGAAGAAAGGCGCTGCTCCGCTGCTGCCAATCTCTACTTCGCCATCACTCAAACCATTACAGCTTACGTTTGTCTGGCTGATGATGTAGGGGACAGGGCGGGGATAGACAACTACATTGGTAGATGAACTGGCGGTACATCCGAAGGCATTGGTAACAGTTACAGTGTATGTACCCGCGTTACCGGAAGAAGCTGATCCGGTTACAGTCGGGTTTTGTAAAATACTGCTGAACCCCGGACCGCTCCATACATAACTGCTGTAAGGGTCAACATTGAGGTTAAGCAGGTCGCCTTCACATACAGGGGCATTGGTGCCGGCTGTTGGGGTTGGTGCAGGATTAACGTTGAATGACCATGTTGAAGGGGTAGCACAAGAACCTGAACCATAAAGAGGAATAACTTTCCAATAGTAAGTACCGGAAGTAAGTAATCCAACATTGTAAGTAGTGCCTGGTTGATTTGCGGAAACTAAAGTAGTACCGTTAACAGCATCAAAATAAACGTCATAGCCTATAGCTCCTGCTTTGGTTGGCCATGACAGCGTAATACCTGCCTGATCAGGACAGATGGAACCAGCATTGAGAGGGAAGGTTGGTGCTGCAATGCAATTGGGATCGCCAAGGGTAATACAATAATCTTCTGTTTCGCCATAGGTTGTATTATCGCAGGGGGGATTACTTAAGAGAAGCGTAGGATCACCTGAATAAACACATCGTACCCTCATTCTGGTACCTCCACCTAAAGCAGTAGGAGGAATAGTAACATTGTTTGAATAAGTAGCCGGATTGGTACCAAGATAACCATTTAATACAAGTTCAGAAGCTTCGAAGATCTGATTTTGATTATAGTCAATCCAGACAGCAACACCTTCTACATCGCCTGATGTTGTTACAGAAAGGGCATAAGTGTTTCCTTGGAGGAAAAGAGGGTTGGGCGAAGCAAATAAAGTGTATCCAGTAGATACGTTATTACATCCTGAAGTATTATTAATTGTACCGAAGGTAACGTTTGAAATCTGGTCTGGGAATGTACAACTGGTTACAGGAGTACAATAAGAAGAACACAAGCATAAATTTGATTGAACCAGAACCTGAACAGGTGTTGAAGTAGCGCTTAAACCGCTGTTTGTGCAAGTTACGATACATTGATACCATGTGTCAGAAGTCAGACTGGTTGTAAAAGTAGAAGCATTGGGACCTACGTTAGTCCATGTTGAACCATCAGGAGAGGATTGCCATTGATAGGTTGAGCCGGTACCTTGCGGATTTTGTAACGAGAGCTGGAATGAAACATTGGGGCAGGGCTGAGATTCTGAAGAAATAGTATTGCCCGGATTGGGAGTACCTGTACATAAAGGCGGAGGATTAATGGTAATACAATAGTCTTCTGTTTCGCCAGAGCCCATAGCAAGGCAGGCATCGCCTGAACCATTTTGGTTACTGCTTAAACGGCTGCGAACGCGCATACGAATTTCACCGATAAAAGCACCGGAAGGTACGGTTACGGTTACTGAGCCTGTGGTTGCTGCCGTGTATGGCTGATACCATTCTGATGGTGAAAATGTGCCGTCATTATTCCAGTCGAACCAAACGGAGGTAATGGCAGATGCATCACAGCTTACTGAGAAAGTATAGCTCTGGCCTTCGATAAGGGTTGTAGTTGCGCTTTGGAAATTATAGTTATTAACGCCTTGACAGCCCGGAGTGGTATTGTTTAATGTATTAATGGTAACATTTGTAATACATGCTGAGCCGGCATTGGTAACAACACAATAGGTGCCGCACAAACAAGCGCTACCCATATTAACTAATACCGGTGTGCTGGTTGTTGAAAGTCCACTATTGGTGCAGGTGATTATACACTGGTAATAAGTAGCTGATGTTTGTGAGGTGCTTTGTGTAGGATTATTTGCTCCGAAGTTGGTCCATGTTGAGCCATCGGGGGAGGATTGCCATTGGAAGGTTAATCCTATTTCTGAATAAGCAGGGGTAAGACTGAGATTAAAGGAAACCGATGGACAAATAGATGAAACGCTTGATACTGTAATACTTGATGCAGGTGTGCCTGAGCAGTTATTACCCGGCAATACATCAAGTACGTAATCTTCTACTTCACCATAGTAGGCGCTTTCATCATCGCAGGCAGAAATTGGAGGGGGCTGACCTATGCCGCGGGCTAAAATTCTTATGCGTGTTTGGCCGGTTACTGCAGTTACAGGTATATAGATGTTAAAGGTAGTTGGTGTATTACCACTGTTTATGTTTGATCCATCATAGACCAATTCGCTCATTTCGAAAACTCCGCTTTGGTTAAAGTCAATCCAAACGAAGTAATAGGCTATATTGCAGTTTCCTGCTGCAGTTGCTGTAAGATTGAATGAAGCTCCTTGTGCCTGAGATACTATTTGAGAAGGGAAAAAGGTTACGCCTGTACCATTGTAAGCTCCGGTTACGTTATTAAAGTTTGTAACACCGCCTGCCGATGAAACACTGTTTATGTAATTGCAGGGGTTTGAGGGGAACATAATGGGGTTACAGTAGCAGTAAAGGAAATTATAGATATTAACAAGAACAGGGGTTGATGTGGTACTTAGCCCGCTGAAGGTGCAGGTAATAATGCACTGGTAGTAAGTAGCTGAGGTTTGTGATGTTGTTTGAATCGGGCTATTGCTTCCAAAGTTGGTCCATGTGAAACCATCAGGCGATGATTGCCATTGGAAACTAAGGCCTTGATCAGTATAATTGGTGCTGAGCGAAAGGTTAAAGTTTACGCCAGGGCAAACAGAACTAACGCTGGACTGCGTATTGCTGGCAGCCGGTGTACCTGAACAGTTGTTAGAAGCAACTATATCAATTAACCAATCTTCAGTTTCGCCATAGCCATAACTCAGGCAAGAGGTTAGGCTGGCACCGGAATAGCTTTCGGCTGCTGTAACTCTTACTAAGGTAAGGCCTGTTGCGGCTGTAAGGGGTACTGTGAATGAACCCACTACATTGCGGGGACCTACAAGGGTGCTGTTTTCTACAAATACTTTTTCGGTTATATCATCTAAAATACCATCCTGATTAAAGTCAACCCAGATGGCGGTACCGAATGAATAATAGGTAGGGCCGTCACATTCGTTTTCTTCAACAGTAAAACTAACTAACTGGCCTTGAGAAACGGTTGTTAATGCCCCGAGTGTTTTGAAATTGCTGTAGCGGCCAAGGATGGAACCCGGGCCGGGGGCGGGGTTGCTGCAGCCGTTAGTGCCTGCATAGGCAGGTGGAGTGCTGCTACTGTTTAATGTAAAGCTGTAAATTTCTTCATCAATGGCTGAGGAAGCGCTGGATGAACAAGCACAGTTATACGAAAGGTTCATAGTTACTTGCAGGGGAGTGCTTGTAACGCTTTGGCCGCTGAAGGTGCAGGTAATAATGCACTGGTAGTAAGTAGCAGAGGTTTGTGATGTTGTTTGAACCGGGCTATCGCTTCCAAAGTTGGTCCATGTGAAACCATCAGGCGATGATTGCCATTGGAAACTTATGCCTTGTTCTGTATAATTGGTGCTGAGGGAAAGGTTGAAGTTTGCTGAGGGGCAAACAGAACTAACGCTGGATTGCGTGTTGCTGGCAGCCGGTGTACCTGAACAGTTGTTAGAAGCAACTATGGTTAAATCATAGTCTTCGGTTTCGCCCCATGTGTAGGTGCCGCAGGGGTTTACTACGCTGTTTTCTACATAAACAATGCGTAAGCCGGTAGTGCCTGTTGCGGCTGTTAAGGGTACGGTAAAACTACCCGAAACAGTAAAGCTGGGTAAAGTACCTGCTCCGTATGGTTTGGTATAAACGTTTTCTCCAATATCTGTAAACAGGCCGTTTTGGTTATAGTCAATATAAATTGCTGCCATGTTGCTGTATGCAAAGGAACCGCAGTATCCAAGATCTAATGAGAATGGAACCAGTTGACCCTGGCTTAAGGTTGGGCCTGTAAGGCATCCTTTATAATTTGAATACATGGCGTTGAGCGAGCCCGTTCCACATGCTATTGTTGCGCAGGTTGAAGTATTAGACCAGCTACCTATGGTTACCCCGAATATTTCTTCATCGGCACTGGAGGTGGCTGCGGAGCTACAGTAGCAGTTATAAAACGGATTAACAGTAACCAAAACGGGTGTACTTGTTGCGCTCAATCCGCTGTTGGTACAGGTTACTATGCATTGAAAGTAAGTATCCGAAGATAACGTGGTTGAATAGGTAGAAGCATTGGTGCCCACGTTGGACCATGTTGAGCCATCAGGAGATGATTGCCATTGATAGCTGGTGCCGGTTCCTTGAGAATTCTGAATTCCCATAATAGTATTAACTCCCGGACAAACAGGGTTAGCACTAACAGTGGTATTACCCGGATTAGGAGTTCCGGAGCAGGGGGTTGCAGGCTGGAAGGTAATAAAACCGATAAAACCGCGGGGAGAAAAGCTTGGCGATGCCATAGTACCGCCATAGCCGTAATTAGTACAAGTATTTACATCAACTCCTCCTCCCTGAAATAAGCAAGTTTGAACGCCTACGGTTGAATATCTCAAACTGCCGGCAGTAGTGGTAAAGGCAGGAAGACCGGCCCCGGTGGCAAGCTGCAGGGCAAGCCTTACATGTGTTAATGCCGGTACGGTATAATTCATACCGCTTATAAAGGTAGTAGCCGTATTTCCCGATCCGCTCGTATTGCCTGTTAAAGACAAACTGGTATTAGAGCCTACAACAGACCAGCCGTTACCGGCTGTAATGGCGCCAGCAGCTCCGGGGGCAACATTATAAGTTGCAGGTTTGGCATACAGGTAGCATGAGTAGGTGTTTGTTACGCCTGCCACACTGCCTATATCTGTTATAATAACATCGAAAGCATTGTTGTTCTGAAAACTGAAAACAACTACTGATGAGCCGTTGTTGTTTACCAGTGTTGTGGTAATGGTTGTTTGCCCCAATAAAGACGTTACTGAAAGTAATAGAATGCACGTCATTACCGTGAGCCGGAAACTTTGAAGATGTCTGTTTTTCATAAGCGTTGAGTTTAACTTTTGAGAATTGTTTTGTTGTTTATGCGTAGTTTTATAGAGTTGATTTTTATCGGTTTCTTTAAGATTAATGAATGATTTATTTTGAGGGTTAGTATGAAAGAATAAATTTATTGCGCATCAAATTTAAAGTTAATTTTAAATTCATGTCAAGTGTTTAAAAAAAAATAATTTGTAATACTTTAGTATTAGTTGCTTAATTTTCTGGGTGAACGCTAATTTTTATTGATTGAATGTAATTCAGCGCTATGCCAAACCTAAAATAAAAGTTAATTTTGTTGATAACTTATTTCAGGAAGCCGTGCAACCTTTTTATGGTTGTTAATAACCTTGATTTCGGCTTTTTCGGTAGTAATTTTATTAAAACATAAGATCCATTTGATGGATCAAGACCTTATATATTAACTTGCCTGAATACCTTCAGGGCTTATAGAATCAAATTATTGATTGGCAGAATCGTATTAGGGGCAATACCGATGCCGCTTGGGGGCTTACCGAAATCGGTTTTGGTTTGTTAGATGATGATTTGGGGCTTTCTTAATGACTGGTTTTTAACGGAATGAGGGTTTGAAAAAATGTAAGTAATTGATGATGAGGCGAATGTCAGAATGTTGATTAGCGATATGCCATGTACCCCGGGTATGAAAGAAAAGGTAAGGTAGCCCGGTAAAAATTTTACTTGAAAAATATACATGTTACTCTGAATTTGTCATGCCGAATAATGAGTCATCACCCTGTATGAATTTACCGAATAATGTTTTTGAGATATGCCTTGTACCTACGGTATGGCAGGTACGGTGAGATGGCTCGGTATAACAGAAACGGTATAGGATGGCTCGGCATGAGAAGTTAAGCAGATGTTGCTATTTGCAGTAAAAAAAAGAACAGTAATAAGCCTCGGTTAAGACATAAATTATGCCCAAAACGGGAGGCGGGTTAAATCCGTAATTTTACGGAAAAACGTACGTGTTTTTACTGACAGGCCCTCTCTGAAACGAAATTCAAGGGTGTTTTTAAAGATAACCCTGTGATATGTTTTTCGTAAACCGACAAAAAAAAGAAAATGAAAAACACCATTTTACCATTGTTTAACTGCTCGCAGCCATCGCTGTACAGCATTTGCGGCACGCTTGCCGAGAACCTTCTTAATAATATAGAACCGATGGGTGCATTTAAGCCAAAGTACACACCGGAGTTTGTGGAAACATTCCGCACGGAGATAGATACTGCGCGCGCACTGCCCGGTCAGGATGCACGCACAGCGATGCATGAAGGTGTACGAATAGAAATGACAGATAAAGCCAAAGCATGTCTTAAGAAATGGCAATTTCTGAAGCGATATATTGCTGATGCCTATCCCGAAGCCATGCATAAAACGATGTGGAATGCAGCAGGATGGCCTGATTATGAAAAGGCGGCTTCTCAAAACTGGGAGCATGTGTCGGCATTGATGAATGCCGGATACCAGTTTATGCAAACGCATCTGGCCGAGCTTACAGCAAATGAGAATATGCCAGCGGGTTTTCCGGCCGAGTATCTGGCATCATCGGCATCGTTTAATGTATCGTATGATTTATTTAAACAGCGCATGCAGCAATCAGCCGCAGGTACGCAGGCCAAGGCAGAGGCAAACAATGCCCTATACCGCAAAGCCATTTCGATATGCGAAGACGGGTATCAGCTCTTCAGCCATGACCCTGCCTTGCAGCAGCAGTTTTCGTTTAACCGCCTGAGCGAGATGGTAACGCCACCCGGGGCAAGCAGCGTAATAGTAACGGTTACGAGTGCCGTAAACAACGAACCGCTGCCGATGAGCACGGTAACGGTACGCGGAGTTGAATATACCACGAATGCCCAGGGGCGGATGGAGAAGCATCAACTGAGTGCCGGCCCGGCTGATATAAGTGTTGAAGCAGACGGCTACCTGCCGCTGGAAGAGACAGTAACGCTTACCACCGGTACTGCAAAGCATATACATATACAATTAGCCCCGCTGTTTACCGGAGCGCTTACGCCCGGCCCGCAACCAACAGCTACGATAACCGAAGAGCCGGCCGAACAACCGGCAAGCATACCCGCGGGAGAGCTGAACGGGTAAGCAAACAGCCTGAGCGGCTGCAACCGATGCGCATGGTGAAACCCCATGCCGAAAAAAAACCGCCTGCCGGCCTCCCTGTTAAGGGGTACTCCGGCAGGCGGAAACTCAAATTCGGTTTAAAGCAAGCCGTTAGTAAACGTTAACTTTACGGGTAATAAAGTTGTTGCCTGACCGGGTGCGGATAATGTAGATGCCGCGCGGAAGGGAGGCGGTGTTAATCTCAAAATAGTCTGATTGCGGGGTGGCAGTTAAAACAGCACGGCCGGTAATATCGCAGAGAGTGGCAGCCTGAACCACATCCCGAGCCTGAACAGAAATAAGATTATCACCGGGTAAGAATAAAACCGACAAATCACCGGCAGGCAATAAGGTTTCAAGATTACGGAGCGGAGAAGGCACATCATAATCAACAACTGAAATTATTTCCTGCTGATGATTGCTGAAGGTAAAATAATCATCGCGCAGCAGGATTGCATCGGTGCGCGTAACATCAAGGGCCAGGCCTTTGTAAGCGAAATTGGCTGAGGGATCGGCATAAGGAACATCATCAAAAGCAAGTTTTAACTGACCTTGCGAAACATTCCATGACATTTTAGCAATGAAACCGGTAGTAAAATTACCTTGTCCGGTAAGGTTGGCGCGTAAGGTACCGCAGATATAAAAATTATCGGCAGCAGAATTTTTCATATCGTTGAGCGAAACGGAAACAATGCTGTTAAAAGGCGAAACAGGCTGGGGGAGGTAAACACAGCGGCTGATGAGTTTGCCGTTAACGGCATTTCCTCTTTCAAGGAAAACGGCATTTCCGGAGGTGCAGCCGGTCATAAGAACAGAGCCGCTCTGAATAGTAGTGATGAATAAACCGGCATCCTGGTTGTTGCGATGCTGATAGGCGGTGTAAAGTTCATTACCGGTTGAGATGTTGTATTTGATAATAACGGCATCGGCACCGGTATTAGAACGGTTGGTAGTACCGATGATGTAGAAAAAATTGTCGCTGCTTAGGTGGCATGCAGTACCGAAGGCATCGGCAGCCGGATTGCCTGCCGTACTGGTTCGCGACCAGTTAAGAACCCCGGCAGAAGAGATACGGGCAGAATAGACCTGCTTAATGCCGCCAGCATTGCGATAGCCGGTACAAAAGATGTTTTGAGAAGCATCGAGCACAAAGTCATTAATTACATCGTTCAAAGCAAAGGTGTAAAGCGGAAGGGAGGAACTGCCGGCAGCAGAGGCTTTGAAAATTTTGTAACCAGCGGCAGACGAACCGGCATCAAGAGAGCTAAAGAGGGCATAAGCTGTACCGGACATAACGCGAAGCTGAATACCGCGGTCGTTGCTGGGGGCAGTAAAGAAGTGGTTCCACATAACGTTCATGGTAGATCCGTTAACTTTTGAAATGTAAACATCGTGTTTGTTGGCTGCATCGAAACGCGAATGCCCAACATAAGCATTGCCGGAGGCATCAACCACCAGGCCGAAAGAATTGACCTGATCAAAGCCGTTTACAAAATGACCCCGGGTAGAGAAGGCGCGCTGGCCAATAAGCTGGCCCTGGGTATTGTATTTTAACAGAACAACATAGTATTGGGTGTTGGAAACAACGGCTCCGTTAGGATTGATGTTGCTGGTAACATCGGCCAGAACGAAGATGTTGCCGGAAGGGTCGAGAGCAATTTTGCGGCCCTCGTTAGAATAGTTATTGGCGGATGTGTGTTGGTAAGGAGACTCCCAAACTGTATTAAACTGGGCAGATGCAATAGTTATAATACACGTAAAGAGAGCGCTGAGTGAAAGTTTTTTTTTCATGATCATTGTTTTTCAGATTATAAAATAAGGATTGACTGTATGAGTGGCAATGATACAAAAAAACGATTAATAGTCAACGGCCGGTAAAAACCGGTAATTCACAGGCAAAAGGAGTTAATATACAGAAGGGTTTATACCCCGAAAACGCGTTTTACTTCGTTCAGGGCATTGAGTTCTTCCCAAGGGAAGAGTTTAACTTTAACTTGTTTTTCGTCTCTTCGGCCTTTGTTAAAAACCTTGACCACTTCGACCGGTTTTCGGCCCATGTGGCCATAGCTGGCGGTTTCGGAATAGATGGGCGTACGCAGGTTGAAGCGTTTTTCGATAAAATAAGGGCGCATGTCAAAGGCTTTTATAGAGAGCAGTTGGTGTGCTATTTCGCCATCGGTCATGTTGACTTTTGCAGTGCCGAAGGTATTTACATAAAGACCCACCGGCTGAGCTACGCCAATGGCATAAGCCACCTGAACGAGGGCTTCATCGCACACACCGGCAGCCACAAGGTGTTTGGCAATATGACGGGTAGCATAAGCGGCAGAGCGGTCAACTTTGCTGGGGTCTTTACCGGAGAAAGCACCACCGCCATGGGCGCCTTTACCGCCATAGGTATCAACAATGATTTTACGGCCTGTTAAGCCCGTATCGCCATGGGGGCCACCGATTACGAATTTGCCTGTCGGGTTTACGTGGTATTTGATTTTATCGTTAAAGAGGGCCTGTACGCGCTTAGGCAGTTGCTTTTTAATACGCGGGATGAGGATATTGATGACATCGTCTTTTATTCTTTTTAGCATGGCCGCATCTTTATCAAAGTCGTCATGCTGGGTTGAAATAACGATGGCATCAATCCTGACGGGTTGGTTATGGTCGTTGTATTCGATGGTAACCTGCGATTTGGAATCGGGACGGAGGTATTTCATCACCTTGCCTTCTTTGCGGATGGCCGCCAGCTCGCGAAGTAAGAGATGTGCAAGTTCGAGCGGAAGCGGCATGAAATTATCAGTTTCGCGACAGGCATAGCCGAACATCATACCCTGGTCGCCAGCGCCCTGGTCTTCGGGTTTTTTGCGTTCAACGCCCTGATTAATATCGGGCGATTGTTCGTGAATGGCGGAGAAGATACCGCATGAATTGGCTTCGAACATGTATTCGCTTTTGGTGTAACCGATTTTGCGTATTACTTCGCGGGCAATGTCCTGAACATCGAGGTAGGCATTTGATTTTACTTCACCGGCAAGAACAACCTGGCCGGTGGTAACGAGCGTTTCGCAGGCTACTTTTGATTGAGCATCGTAAGCAAGAAAATGATCGATAAGCGCATCGCTTATCTGATCGGCTACTTTGTCGGGATGTCCTTCTGAAACAGATTCTGATGTAAATAAATAAGGCATGATGAAATATAATTTTTTTAAAAACGGGTGCGAAAATAGAAAACGCAGTAACAATCAGCAGCCGGTGAGCTGTTGAAAAACTTCTTCGAGTTTAGTTTCTTCCATGCTGAGTGAAAGGATAAGAAAATTATTCTGCTGAGCGAAGCGCGAAAGTTGCGGACGTATGTCGGCATTATCAATGGAGGTAATGCGCCATTTACATTTTTCAAATGGTTCGGCAGTTTTAATGAACGGAAGTTTTATGAGCGCTTCAATATCTACTTCTTTATTAAATTCGATGAGAAAAACTTTTTCGGGCCGGAAGTGGCGTGTGAGCATCCGGACCGGATCATCGGCTACAATTTTACCTTTATTGATGATGATAACGCGATTGCAGATAGCTTCAACTTCCTGCATGATGTGAGTAGAAAGGATAACGGTTTTTTCTTTACCGGCATTGCTAATCAACTGCCGGATTTCAATGAGTTGATTAGGGTCTAAGCCGGAAGTGGGTTCATCAAGAATCAACACCTTAGGGTCGTGAATAAGGGCCTGGGCCAAACCAACCCGCTGTTTATAGCCTTTGCTTAAGGCTCCGATTTTTTTGTGCTGTTCAATCTGAAGCCCGGTAAGTTCTATCATCTCCCCTACCCTGTTTTTTATTTTTGAGAACGGCATATAGATGCCGGCTACAAAAGCGAGGTATTCTTTAACATACATGTCGTAATAAAGCGGGTTGTGTTCGGGCAGGTAACCTACCAGCCTGCGCACTTCAACAGAATTTTGGATTACATCAAAGCCATTTACCGTAACACTGCCAGAGGAAGCCGGCAGAAAACAAGTAATTATTTTCATCATGGTTGATTTGCCTGCACCGTTGGGGCCGAGCAATCCAACCACCTGGCCTGAACTTATTTCAAAACTTACTTCATCCAGAGCTTTTTGCTTACCATATAGTTTGGTTACGTTGTTTACTTTAACTGACATGCTTAAAAATTTGAAGGCGTAAAAGTAGTGGAACAACCAGGTATGGTATGTGAATAAAAATAAAGCCGGAAGGAACAGCGTAAAGAAACATTAAAGACTTTTACGGGCATGAGTCCGTTATTGGTCATAGCCCTGATAGCAGGCTATTTTGGTTTGCTGATAGTAGTTTCATTCTTTACCTCTCGCGGGGCAGATAATCAGAGTTTTTTCCTGGCGAATAAAAAATCGCCCTGGTATATTGTAGCGTATGGAATGATTGGCGCATCGCTTAGCGGGGTTACGTTTATATCGGTGCCGGGATGGGTAGGCATATCGCAGTTCAGTTATATGCAGATGGTTATTGGCTACTTAGCCGGCTATACAGTAATTGCTTTGATATTAATGCCGCTTTATTACCGGCTTAATCTGACCTCGATTTACACTTATCTGAATCAGCGTTTCGGAAAAGCGACATACAAAACAGGCGCTTCGTTTTTTCTTTTATCACGCACCTTAGGTTCTGCATTCCGGTTATACATCGTGGCCAATGTGCTGCAGATTGCCGTATTTAATCATTTCAACATTCCGTTTCAGGTTTCGGTGCTGGTAACGCTGCTGCTCATTTTGCTTTATACTTTTAAAGGAGGAATAAAAACCATTATCTGGACAGATACGTTGCAGACAACTTTCATGCTGCTGGCTGTTGCTTTCACCATTATTCATATTGAAGGCGATTTAAAACTTGGATTCAGCGGTATGGTGAATGCGGTGGCATCGTCAGATTATTCGCGCATTTTCTTTTTTGATGACTGGCACGATAAACGGTTTTTCTTCAAGCAGTTTTTTGCCGGAGCTTTTATAGCCATTGTGATGACGGGACTGGACCAGGATATGATGCAGAAAAATCTTTCATGCCGCAACATTACCGAAGCGCAGAAGAACATGTTCTGGTTCAGCGCTGTGCTGGTGTTTGTAAACCTGATGTTTATGACACTGGGTGCACTCCTATTTATATACACCGATGCCATGCAGATTGTGCGCCCTGCAAAAGGCGATGACCTCTACCCTATGCTGGCGCTGGGTAATTATTTTCATCCCGTTATCGGAATTCTTTTTATTATCGGATTAATAGCAGCGGCATACAGCAGCGCTGATTCTGCTTTAACTGCCTTGACCACCAGTTTTTCTATTGACATACTGAACATAAACCGTTACGGTGAAAAGAAAAAAACCAAAATCCGTAAGCTGGTTCATATCGGCATTACGCTGGTCATGGCCGGAGTGATAATTCTGTTTAAAGAAATAAATAATGACAGCGTAATCAGCTCTGTGTTTACAGTGGCGGGATATACTTACGGGCCGCTGCTGGGTTTGTATTCTTTTGGATTATTTACGCAGTGGAGAATTAAAGACCGGTGGGCGCCATTGGTTTGTTTGCTCTCTCCGGTAATCTGTTACCTGCTGAATATGTATTCAACTGAATTGTTTGGCGGATATAAATTCGGTTTTGAATTATTGATCGTTAACGGGCTGCTCACGTTTACCGGATTACTTCTTATCCGTAAATAACGGATGCGATTTAATTTCATCAGCCAGAGATTTTACGTTAAGGCTTTCGCCTTTAATAATGAGGTGAGCCTGCCGGTAAAAATGTTCGCGCTCTAAAAGTTTTGTATGAATGAAATCCATAAGTTCAGTGTCTGTCAACTTTGCAATAAGCGGTCGTTTCTCTTTTACCGAAGCAAGCCGGTGAAACAAACTGCCTGGATGCAATTGGAGATAAACCGTAATTCCGGTTTTATTCATCACTTGCAAATTATCAGAAAAGCAGGGGGCGCCACCACCGGTGGCAATGACGGTGTTAGTTAAAAGCATTGAATTTTTGTTAATCCACTCGCTTTCCGATTTTCTGAACGCTGCTTCTCCATCCGGCTCATTGAATAAATCAGCCATCGGTTTTGAAGCTGATTGCTGCAAGGCTTCATCCATATCAATAAAATCAAATCCCAAATGTTTAGCCAATGCCTTTCCATGCGTACTCTTTCCGCAGCCCATAAAACCGATGAGGTAGATAAGCATAGGGCGAAGATGCGGATTTGGAAAGCAGAAAAGTGCAAATCCTTTTTCTTTTTTATCAGATTATGATTCAGGCACTGCCATTTTGATTTTATAAATACAGCACGGTAAGGAATGTTTATAATGCCTATCGGATAATCTGAAATTTTTTCAATGCTGATTGGTTTCGTGTTTTTACCTTCAGCAAATAAAATCCTTCTGTAATGCCGCTGACATCAATAGATACCTTTTCAGTAGTCATAACCATTCTTCCGGAATTGTCATAAATTTCAAAAACCACTGGTTCTGCTGAGGTTGCTTTTATATTCAGTATTTGTGAAACAGGATTCGGGAAAATTGTTATTCCGTTTTTAAAATCATTCATCTCCGGCAAACCCACAGTTCCGCTGCATAAAAGATTTTCGTTAACATTAAAGGAAGTTATATTTAATGCAGGCGAAACAGGTGTTTTGAGCAATGAATTAACCGTAACGGCAGGATTGACCATTACCGGTTGCATGGTTGCCGTTAAAAAAGTGCGGTTACTGCTGCTGCATGCACTTGTGCCATCTGATGATACAATGGCGGAGTATGTCAAATTAAGGTCGCTGCCGTTTAACAGTAATCGTCCATCATTTAACATGAAGCCATCATAAAAATACTGATACGCCAAATTGCCATACGATTTACAGAATTGTACCGTTCCATTATTACTGACCTTAAATGCCAGTGCCTGTGCGCCCAATGCAGTATTTGCCTGCCCTGCAAGTACCATGCTTCCGTTTTCAGCAGGTATGACTTCCCAGACACCTTCATTGTATGCCTGCTGCTGGCCGTATTCATTAGCAAAAATTACATTACCTGAAGTATCTAATTTCATTGCCCATGCATTTTGAGTATTCGGAAAAATGGAGTCAGCTATATTTCCTGCTACTCCTATATTTCCGTCAGTGAGTAATGCAACGGATTCTGTATTTACATTTCTGCCGAACTGATATTCCTTAAGCCATTTAAATGAAGACGCAGTAAATGCACAAACAAACAATGAATTGTAAGTACTTCCGGGCGATTGATAAACTCCTGCCATATAAAAAACATTATTGGCCGGCCCGGTAACAGCGCCATTAAGGGCTATGTTGCCTTTATAAAAAGTTCGCCAGGTAAGAATGTTTCCGTTTTTATCAGTATGAATTACTTTAATAGGATAACCGCTTACTCCTTGCCTGTTAAAGAAAACAAGTGAACTGTCTGCTTGCTGGGCAATATGGATAATTCCGTCATCATAAGAATCGGAATATACTTTATGCCAAATAACATTACCTGCAGTATCTATTTTCAGAACACTTCCTCCGCTTTGCTGATTGAAGTTCTCCCTTGCATTTCCGGCAATGAACAAATTGCCATCAAGAGATGGATGTATAGTTCGCAATAAATCTTTATGAAAAACTTTATACCGTTTAATCCATTTCACCTGCAGTAATGAATCGGTTTTAATGAGTATGGCCATGGATGAATCAAATGTAGCCGGATAAGCAGCAGAAGTAAAAATAAAATCACCTGTCGCCAGCCTTAGTGACTTATAAGGTTGAACCTTAAAATTGCTGCTGAAAGTTTTTTCAATGAGCGCTTGCGAATGCGCCCGTTGCGCGGATAAGAAGCATATCCAACAGAAAATATATGCTGCAAAGATTCTGATTTTCACAAAATGATAAATTAGGTTTACTTATGAAATCTAAAAACAAAAGTAATTATTCTGCAAGGCGATCATGAGATGACATTTGTCACCTCTGAATTTCCTTTTAGCTCCGGTCTCAAACAGCCGGGTTAAGGTGCTTTAACCAAGTTGCAAATTCAATAGTACAGGCTCAAAATTCATCATACCAACAAACCCTGCTAAACACCTACTTGTAGTGAGATTTTCTAATGCCATCAATCAATGCATTTGTTACTCTGCGCTTAATTTTCTCCTCCTGTTTCACTTCGTTCAAATACACTACGTTTGTTGCCCTGTATGAGCAAACCGAAACTTCCGCTGCATATCAAAATCCTGATCGGCCTTGGTTTGGGAATAACATGGGCTGTTATTTCAACCATGATGGGATGGAACCGC
This sequence comes from uncultured Bacteroidota bacterium, assembly GCA_900696575.1. Classification (GTDB taxonomy): domain Bacteria; phylum Bacteroidota; class Bacteroidia; order AKYH767-A; family OLB10; genus CAADHD01. The sequence goes on along the minus strand of CAADHD010000022.1, from coordinate 6,274 downwards.
TTTACCCTCGATTGGGTTCTTCCGTTCGGAAAAATTTTCATCTCTCTACTTAAGCTCATAGCCGTGCCCCTGGTTTTATTTTCCATCATTAAAGGCATTGTTGATTTGAAAGATGTTTCGCGCCTGGGGCGGCTGGGAATGAAAACGCTGCTTATTTATTTAAGTACAACCATACTTGCCGTAACCATAGGGCTTACGCTTGCCAACCTTCTTAAACCGGGCGGCAGCGAAATGAGTGAGCAGCGAATACTTAACCGCATGAGCTACGAACTGTGGGTCGAAGCAACCGAAGGAGTAAACCATCTTGACGGCCACTCTTTTCTGCATGATCCGCAATATGCAGCCCTTGCCGAGAGAGCGCGCAGCATGGCGCAAATACAACCCGACAACAAACTGCAGGAGCGTATGAAGCAGGCAGAACAAAGCCGGCAAAGCGGCCCGCTGAAGTTTTTGGAAGACATCATCCCCGAAAATCTTTTTTTCACCTTATCAAATAATGGGTTAATGCTACAGGTAATTTTCTTTGCCCTGTTTTTCGGAATGGTGCTGCTTCAGATTCCGCAATCAAAGTCGCTTACCTTAATTACCGTTATTGAAGCCATTAATGATGTGTTTCTTAAAATGGTGGATGTGGTAATGAAAGGTGCCCCGTTTTTTGTCTTTGCCCTGATGGCCGGCAAAACAGCAGAAATGATTGGCGATTCTCCTGATGGACTGAGTGCCCTCGGACATTTGTTCAGTAACCTGCTGCGTTATTCGCTTACGGTTGTCATTGGGCTTGCTCTTGTTTTATTTGTTGTGTACCCTCTCATCATGATTTTACTGACAGGAAAAAAACTTGGTATGAATCCCATGCAGGCATATCGTTGGTTTTTTCGCTCCATGAGTCCGGCTCAGTTTCTGGCATTCAGCACCAGCAGCAGTGCCGCTACGCTTCCGGTAACCATGGAGTGTGTGCGCGACAATCTGAAGGTTTCGAAAGAAGTAACCAGTTTTGTTCTGCCCATTGGCGCTACAGTGAATATGGATGGAACGAGTTTATATCAGGCCATTGCCGTAATTTTTCTTGCACAGTTTCACATGGTTGATTTAACCCTTGCACAGCAATTAACCATTGTGCTTACTGCAACGCTGGCCTCCATCGGTTCAGCCGCTATTCCAAGTGCAGGCTTAATCATGCTGATAATCGTTCTGCAGTCGGTCGGGTTAAATCCTGCATGGATAGCTATTATTTTTCCGGTTGACAGGATTCTCGACATGTGCCGTACCGTAGTAAACGTAACAGGCGATGCCATGGTTGCCACCGTTATTGAAACTACCGAGAGAAAGAGCAACGGAATTTAGCCGTCCATCAAAATGAACAGTTTGATTTCTGTAATAGCTTTCTTCAAAACACACAGATCCTTTACCGTTATACTTTGTGTTTTTCTGTTCACAGCATTGTTTGCTCCTTTCATAGCAAATAATCTTCCGCTGTATGCAAAGTATAAAGGGCAGCATTGCTTCCCCGCCTTCAATAAAGATGGATTTGCAACAGTAGAAGGAAAAAAAGTTTTTTATGAAGATGTAAGCTGGAAGCAGGAAGAAAATGCTTTTAAAATTTTTCCTCCCGTTGCCTGGTCACCATCCTACTTAGATTACCCGAATGCCGATTATGTTTCTCCTTTCGATCAACAGGTATTTATGGTTAATGGAAAAGAAAAGCCTTTGCCGTTTTTTCAGAGACATCATCTCGGAACGGATAAGCTGGGTAGAGATGTGTTATCGGGAATCATTCATGGTACACGCTCCTCCATATTAACCGGACTGCTTGCCATGTTCATTGCCGGAATCATTGCTGTTATTACAGGTTCAATAAGCGGATACTTCAGAAATAACGGATTAAAAATTTCGCGGGCTGCAGCCATCACTTCCCTCCCTGCCATTCCTGCCTTGTATTTTTATGCTTATGAATTGCAACGCTTTAATTGGGAAGGAAGTTTATTTATTCAGGCATTGAAAACCATTTTTATCATAGCGCTTATTGTTTTTTTTGCATGGATGATGATCAAAGCGCTGAAGCTTATTCCTTTTTTAAAAAAGAAGATCTCTTTTCCGGCAGATAGTCTTATCACCAGAATTACCGAATTGATTACCGCCATGCCGCGTTTAATTTTGATATTGACATTGGGAGCATTGTTCAAACCATCGTTGCTTTCCTTAGCATTAATAATCGGATTAACGTCATGGACGGAAATGTCAAGGCTATTGCGGGCATCCATTATGAGTGAAAAAGAAAAAGGATATGTTGAAGGGGCAAGAGTAATGGGTTTCTCCGCTTTCTACATAATCAGAAAACACATTCTTCCCAATGCCATTACCCCGATGATGGTAGCCATGACCTTCGGAATTTCTGCAACCATCATGGCAGAATCATCACTTACTTTTTTGGGCATAGGCCTTCCGCCCGAAACCGTTTCCTGGGGCAGCCTGCTTGCACAATCGAAAGAAAATTTTCGGGCATGGTGGCTTGCTTTATTCCCTGGCCTGGCCATTTTCATTACTGTCTTTGTTCTGAACAAAACGGCTGATGCTATTCAACGATTTAATAATCCGCAGATGTAATGCGCAATCGCTGTTTGCCTTCTATCTTTGCTGCCCTATTTTTCTGAAGAATGAAAATTACTTTTCCCGATAAAAACGTAAGAGAGTATCCTGATGGAACTACCTCGCTTGAGATTGCCAAAAGCTTAAGCGAAGGATTGGCAAGAAATGTTTTGGCTGCTAAAGTGAATGGCGAAGTGCGCGACCTGATGCGCCCCATTAACGAAGATGCATCGCTTGAATTATTGACATGGAATGATGCCGAAGGCAAGTCAACCTTCTGGCATTCTTCGGCACACCTGATGGCCGAAGCACTGGAAGCATTATTTCCCGGTATAAAATTTTGGGTTGGCCCGCCTGTTGAAAATGGCTTTTATTACGATGTTGACCCAGGAAATCACACCCTCAGTCAGGAAGATTTACCCCGCATTGAGGAAAAGATGAAAGAGCTTGCTAAGAAGAACAATGCTTATCAGCGAAAAGAAATCAACAAAGAAGAAGCCATCAAATACTTCACCGAAAAAAACGATGAATACAAATTAGACCTGCTTTCCAACCTTGAAGACGGCAGCATAACTTTTTACACTCAGGGCGACTTTACCGATTTATGCCGCGGGCCACATATCCCTTCCACCGGTTCTATCAAAGCCATCAGGTTGATGAACATTGCCGGTGCTTATTGGAAAGGCGATGAAAAGAACAAACAGTTAACCCGCATTTACGGAATTACCTTCCCAAAGCAGAAAGAGCTGGATGAGTACTTAGCCATGCTTGAAGAAGCAAAGAAGCGCGATCACCGCAAGCTGGGCAAGGAACTCGAGATTTTTACTTTCGATGAAGAAGTTGGTCCCGGTTTACCGCTCTGGCTGCCTAATGGTGCTGTGCTTATTGAAGAGCTGGAAAGGTTGGCCAAACGTACCGAGCAGGCGGCAGGCTATAAACGTGTGCGTACACCGCATTTGGCCAAGAGCAGCATGTACCTCACCAGCGGACATCTGCCTTATTACGAAGAAAGCATGTTTCCGGCCATGCAGATTGAAGGAGAGAAGTATTATCTCAAACCTATGAATTGCCCGCATCATCATAAAATATTCGGAAGCATGAATGCCAGTTACCGCGATCTTCCCATCCGCCTGGCAGAGTACGGCACCTGCTACCGCTATGAGCAATCGGGCGAGTTATTCGGGTTGATGCGCGTTCGTTCGCTTCAAATGAACGATGCGCATATCTATTGTACCGAAGAACAATTTGCCGATGAGTTTAAGGCCGTAAACGAAATGTATCTGAAATACTTCAGGATTTTCAATATTGAGAAATACGTAATGCGCTTCTCCACACATTCAAAAGAAAAGCTGGGCAAAAAGTATGTTGACAATGAGCCATTATGGATAAAAACAGAGGACATGGTAAGGCGGGTATTAATAGAATCAAAAATTCCATACATAGAAGTAGCAGATGAAGCCGCTTTTTACGGGCCAAAGATTGATGTTCAGGTATGGAGTGCGATTGGTCGTGAATTTACACTGGCTACCAACCAGGTTGATTTTGCTGTTCCCGCCCGTTTTGGATTAACCTTCAGAAATGCTCAAAACGAGCTTGAAACCCCCATTTGTATTCACCGCGCCCCGCTCGGAACCCATGAACGGTTCATTGGTTTCCTCATTGAACATTATGCAGGCAACTTCCCGCTTTGGTTATCCCCCAAACAGGTGATCGTTTTGCCAATCAGTGATAAATTTAATGACTATGCAAGGCTTGTTTCACAAGAATTAAATAATTACGATATTCGCGCCCATATTGACGAAAGGGATGAAAAAATAGGACGAAAAATACGCGATGCCGAAACCCGGAAAATCTCCTACATGCTTATTGTAGGTGAGAAAGAAAAGGAAACCGGCTCAGTCGCAGTAAGGAAACACGGTGAAGGCGATAAAGGCAACATGAGCAAAAGTGATTTCCTGAAAATGATAAAATCAGAAATTGAAGATCAGTTAAATAAATAAATCAAAGTTTAACCATTTAAAAAAGGAGGATAATATCGCAACCTTTAAGCCCAACCGGCCAACCTTTGGCGGTAGAAAACCCGGACAACCTTTCAGGCCAAGAGGCCCGGTAAAAAAAGAAGCTGAACATCGCATTAATCAATACATCAACGCCCCAAGACTGAGGTTGGTTGGTGATAATGTTGAACAGGGAATATTTTCTTTAGCCGAAGCTTTAAAAATGGCTGATGAACTGGGACTTGATCTGGTAGAACTTGTTCCCACCAGTGACCCCCCGGTAGGCAAAATAATGGACTACCAGAAGTTTCTCTACGAAAAGAAAAAGAAGGAAAAAGAAATCAAAGCCAGAACAGTAAAACAGGTTGTAAAGGAAATTCGTTTCGGGCCTAATACCAATGAACATGATTTCAACTTTAAAGTGAAACATGGCATTAATTTCCTGAAAGAAGGAGCCAAAATTAAAGCATACGTTCAATTCAGAGGAAGACAAATGGCTTACAAAGAACAAGGCGAATTAATTCTTTTAAAATTCGCACAAGCGCTTGAAGAATATGGAAAAGTAGAAATGCTGCCGAAACTGGAAGGGAACAGAATGTTCTTGTTTATGGTTCCCCTTGCAAAGAAGTAAGCCTTAAGAAACTACCTATACATCTTAAAAAAATTATAGAATTATTATATTTTCAAATTAACCACTTGATATCATGCCCAAAGTAAAAACACATTCAGGAGCAAAAAAACGCTTGAAAATAACCGGTACCGGAAAAGTAAAAAGGAAAAAGGCATACAAAAGCCACATCCTAACCAAGAAGGAAACCAAACGCAAGCGTGCATTAACAAATCCGGCTATAGTTCACGAAACCGATATGCCGCGTGTCAAACAAATGCTCAATCTCTGAGTAATCAATCTTCACATCATATAAACCAGGCGAAGAGCAGCAAGTTTCTCGCAGAGAACGCTCCAGCCGCAATTTAAAACACAATGCCACGTTCAAAAAACAGTGTCGCCTCAAGAGCAAGGCGTAAAAAAATTCTCAAACTGGCCAAAGGCAACTGGGGCCGCAGAAGCAACGTTTGGACTGTTGCTAAAAATACCGTTGAAAAAGGGTTAGGGTATGCCTACCGCGATCGCAAAACCAAGAAGCGCAATTTCCGCTCTCTCTGGATTCAGCGTATTAACGCAGCCGCCCGCGAAAACGGAATGTCTTATTCCGAACTGATGGGCCGGATTCACAAATCCAATGTAGGTCTTAACCGTAAAGCCCTGGCTGACCTCGCCATGAACAATCCCGATGCTTTTAAAGCCGTGATTGATTCTGTTAAATAAGGTGAGAGAATAGAATTATTGACTCCGTAGCTCACTTGGTAGTGCATCCCGATTTTTATCGGGAGGACCATGAGTGAGTCCGGATCTTTTTAGTTCTTTTACTGCATGTTGACTCCGTAGCTCACTTGGTAGTGCATCCCGATTTTTATCGGGAGGACCATGAGTGAGTCCGGATCTTTTTAGTTCTTTTACTGCTTCCTGACTCCGTAGCTCAGTTGGTAGAGCATCCCGATTTTAATCGGGAGGGTCGAGTATTCGGGTCTTTTGAGTTCTTTTACTGCATGTTGACTCCGTAGCTCACTTGGTAGTGCATCCCGATTTTTATCGGGAGGGTCGAGTATTCGGGTCTTTTGAGTTCTTTTAC